>NZ_JBQAHM010000001.1:0-1166743 GCF_051916885.1 Bacillus cereus group sp. MYBK14-1
GCAGATGACAGATGGAGAGCCGGATACATGGAGACGTGTAAGTCCGGTTCGGAGAGGAGCATTTGGAAACCTATCACAGAAACGTGGAAAGGCGCTGGATGCTTACTCTACACATATGCCACAAAGGTAAATGAAAAAACAAAACTTATTGAAGAACTTCTTCGAAATGTACATAGCTCTTCTAAATAAGTTGCAGAATAAAATATAATGATACCGTCAGTTAATAATAATAATAATAGCTAAGAAAAAACTACTTCCTTTCTTAATTCACATAATTTTCAAAAATAAATCCTGTGGATGTTAATATTTGTTATATAATATATTTGTCAAAGCATTACCCCTAAAGTTTCTACAGTCAATCTGTAAGATAGTTTGTTTGGCTCGTATATTCACCTTAAAACAAAAAGAACTTGTAGAGAGTCCTACAAGTTCTTTTTGTTTTAAGGGTTAAATGTGGATTTAAAATATAGTTGCAATTTTTTGAGGGGGAAAAGTAAATGTTTATAAAAACAGAAAGATTATTAATACGGAAATTTGAGTTCAAAGATTGGCAAGCTGTTCATGAGTATACATCAGATATCAATGTTATGAAATACATACCTGAAGGGGTTTTTACTGAAGAAAATACAAGAAACTTTGTGAATGAAAACATTGGTGAAAACGCTAAGAACTTTCCTGTAGTATTAATTCATAAAGATATTCTGATTGGTCATATAGTTTTTCATAAATATTTTGGTGAGCATACATATGAGATTGGTTGGGTGTTCAATCCTAAATATTTCAATAAAGGATATGCTTCTGAAGCAGCACAAGCTACATTGGAATATGGATTTAAGGAAATGAAATTACATAGGATTATAGCTACATGTCAGCCACAAAATACCCCATCATATCGAGTAATGGAGAAGATTGGAATGAGAAGAGAAGGCTATTTCAGGAAGTGTATACCACATGGGAATGAATGGTGGGATGAATATTATTACGCTATTTTAGAAGAAGAGTAGTGTTTCAGAATGCATTATTTAAATTGACACTCTTATTCCTAAATAGGCAAGTTGACTATCTTTATTGGGGATTCTTGCTACTAAAGGCGAAGTTTATTTCCGGTATCGCTGACGTGCAAAACTTTGTATAATCTGATCTTATCTCTAAATCACAACTGTTACCCCATCACCATCAAGTTAAAGTTTCGTTTTATTTTGCTAACTTGATGGTGATGTGACGTAACCTTAATTATTTAAAAATTTTAAAAAGGCCCATTAGTCATGTTAAAGGGACCTTGATCACGCAAATGATCTGTAAACCAATTCATTTTTGATATACAGATCATTTGTATAATAATTTTTATAAATAATTGCTAAATAGTGAATTTACATAAATGCTTTTAGTAGTTCTTGAATTAATGGGATTGCTCCACCTATAAATTTTAAAACTGCCATTGCGATTTCCATATTATTCTCTCCTCTTTTTCGTATTAAGATGTAATAAATCTTTATAACTTTATTATAGTAAGCGCTTACAATAATAACAATACATTTCCGTATGCAATATTGCATATTTATACATTAGATCTCTATTATTCATTTTTTAATGGTACTATAGCGAGGTGAGAGTCTTTAAGGGTTCTCCTTAATAGGAGGAAATATGGAAAGAGTGCAAGCGATTTACAGTAATCAAAAATTTAAGAGTTGGGTTAAACAGGTATTAGCTGTAGGAGGAGTAATAGGGTGCTGTTATTTGGTGTTATATGTTTTCTGTTTCTTAGTTATCATGTAAATAGTATACAACTAAACTAGTAGAGTCTTGCCTAGAGAGGTAAGGCTCTTTTATTGTAGTACCTGGAGATGAGCAAACTACATACAATATCTCTCAGGTTTTTCAAATCACTTTGTACGGTTTCTTGTTTAGAACACTAATTCCTATCATTGAAAACAGAATTCTATGGATAAAAAATATGTTTTTACTAGATACATATTAAAAAGACAAGCATAAATTATATTAGATTTTGACAAAGTCTTTTTGATTTCGAAAAGGATTTAAATCTTACTTATAGATTTGATTCCTTTTTATATAATATAATCCTTATATTGATACGTAAATATAATACAGTAATAATGATTTAAAAGCAAGAATTTTAGTAGCGGTACGTTCACACATCCATCAACTTAAGATTTTAAAGTAGCTCTTAAACAAAAAAAATTCTTTTTTTAATTGATTAATAGTAAACAAGAAAGATTGGCAAATTAACAAATAAAGAGATTTATTCAGGTAAAATCTATCAAAAGGTCCTTTACAAAATTTATACATAATTCAATTACAAAATAATGTAAAAATTATGCATTTTTGTAAAAGAAATTCATTGACACTTGTGTATATAAGTAACTATACTCGTTACATTAAATTGAATGCGTGATAATACGATTTTATTATTATTACAAACATGTAAATATAAAAATAGAAAATTTCAATTTGATAAATACAATGGTAGAGGTGTTTATTTTAATGAAGCATAAATTAATTGCAACAGGTATCCTTGCAGGAGTTATATTATCCTATTCTTCTAATATTTTAGCAGATACTCATAAATTCCCTGATGTTCCTACATGGGCTGATAAATCCGTTAACTATTTAGTTGATAAACAGGTATTAAATGGTTATCCAGATGGAACTTTTGGTTCAAATGATTCCTTAGACAGAGCTTCGGCTACAAAGATTATGACAAAAGTTTTAGGGATACAAATTGACCCTAATGCAAAACCATCTTTTACAGATTCACAAAATCACTGGGCTACTCCTTATATTGCTGCTGCTGAAAAAGCTGGGATTGTTAAAGGTGAAGGTAATGGAATCTTCAATCCATCCGGAAAAGTAACTCGCGCTGCTATGGCTACGATGCTAGTAAATGCATATAAACTACAAAGCACACCAAATCATAATGATCAGGTTAGATTTGAAGATTTAAAAGGTCATTGGGGAGAAAAATATGCCAATATTTTAATAGATTTAAAAATCTCTAATGGTACCGAGAACGGTTGGCAACCAAATAGATTTATAACACGTGCTGAAGCTGCTCAACTTACTGCAAAAACAGATATGTTACAACAAAATTTAAACGATGAAAAAGAGATTACTACTGCTACCTCATATGAAGATTTAAATTTAACAGTGGCTTCGAAAATTACAGCTCAAGAGATTGATAGTTTTATTGCAAAATATCATTCAGATAGTCCCTTAGTTGGACATGGACAAGATTTTATCAATGCGCAAAATCAATATGGCGTGAGTGCTCATTATTTAGCGGCGCATGCGATTTTAGAATCTGGATACGGAAAATCAGAAATTGCATATCAAAAACATAATTTATTCGGTCTACGTGCATATGATGGAGACCCGTTTAAATATGCGAAATATTTACCAAGCTACGGCGATAGCATTGCTTATAACGCTAATTATGTACGAGAAAGATATTTAGAAGAAAGTGGTATGTATTATAACGGGTCAACATTAACTGGCATGAACGTGAAATATGCATCAGATAAAGGCTGGGCTAAGAAAATTGCGGGTATTATGGAACGTATTAAACCGTTTCGTGTAGAAGACTATACATATGCAAAAAAATTACCAAAGAATCCTGAAACATTAGATGTCGACGCGTTATCTAATGAAATTCCATATAAAATGTATGCAGGCGGTTCAAGCTCAAATGTTGTATCATCAGCTACTTACTATCAGGTACCTTATCCATTTAAATTAAAAATTAAAAGTAGACCAGATGTAGCTGTCGAGGAGAATAAAGTTGGTACAGTAACTCCTGGAACAACCATCTTTATTTATCGTGAAGATCCGAATGGATGGGTAGAATTCTCTTTTGAAGCTAATGGAGAAAAATATTGGACATTAAAAAATAAATTAAGTATGTAATTAAAAAGATCTATTTCACTAGTTTTAAAAGTATGGGATTGGACAATTGATTCTCTAGATTGGAAATACAATAAATTACCCGTTGATGTAGCAGCTGCAAAGATTATTCAAAATGTCTTAGCAGGTGCGACATCCGCATACTTTTTCGGGAAAATGTTGCGCAAAGTAGGTTCATTTTCAACACTATCTCCTGGTTCACCGTAATCTTCAATGATGTAATATTCCTTATCTTTAATGTATATATTGAATATACAAATATATTGTGTTATGATGTGAATTAGAAACTCGCGTGTTTCAAATACAACATTTTTATCTTTTTGATGACCTCTTATCTTTCCGTAAGAGGTCCTTTTTTATCCCTCCGTATTGCATAGCCGCTAAAATACTATGAAAAGATACTAGAGACTACTACAATGTGATATTCTCTAGTATTTTTTCTTTATCCATATTATCTATTGTTGGGTAATTGATGAATTATTAATTTTTGTATAATTTTCACAAAATAACTTTGAACCATTATTTATTTCAATATAAAATAATAAAGGTATATATATGAATAGGTATGTCCTTTTTATGTGATGATAATGCGAATTGAAGCGTAATACTGAAACGGTAAACGAGAAGAATCAGGGCCGAAACAGATAGTAAGGAGCAGACAATACTTATAATGAAAACGTTCATAATGGACTGTCTATGGATGGAGAAAAAATACGAAAAGATAAAAGGGGCAAATGAATATGAACAGAGCCTTTAAAGGTACCGTATTAGCAGGGATAAGTGTGGGTTTCTTGCTAGCTGGTTGTACAATAGAAACATATGTCCTAACGCAGTCCAGAATATAAGCAAGTAGATTAAGTATTCTAAGCAGATAAATGAAGACTATAGCGATGAAGAAATTGAAAGACAACTAAGAGGTATAGCATCCTGACTTTCTAAATAACATGAGTGTTTCTATAGAATGAATCCTTAGGAGGGCTATTGTGGAACCTTTAATCAATGCTATTTTATACTTTGTATTTTTATTTGGAGCACTGTTTCTTATACTGGGTACTGCATTGGTTTTATTAATCGTGGCTGCATTACCAGTAATCTGGAAGAAAAATCTATCATTCCTAATGATTAGCTTAGGTATAAATATACTTGTCATTCCATTGTCTTTTTTTATTGGCGGGATGGCAACAGATTCCCCTGGTAGTACGATGCACGATTTTTGGGAAGTATTTTTGTTTATTCAGATATTTCCGTTTCCCCTAGTACTGCTATCTTTAGTTTGGTGGCTTGTGCGTCGAAAAAAAGAAAAAGTTCATGTGTAGCGTTTTTAATGCAAATAAGCTGTCCGTTTGGGCAGCTTATTATATTTATTACTAAGCGTGATTATTTCCAAAATGAATGCAATACCACTATACAGTTAAATTGAAGGTGAACCATATTGAAATCTTATCAAACTTTAGCCCACTTGTATGCATTAGGACTAGGCTGCGGACTTTGGAATAGAGAGGAGGTTATTTCATGGTGCGATAGGTTGATTGAAGCAAATGATCACCCGCCATATGAAATTATGGAGATATCTTTAATGTCTAAAGCAAAGCTGATATATATAGAATCGGCTTTACTGTCATATAGCCGCATAGTTGATGAAAACCCCTCGGTAAACATCCTTCTTTCAGTCTTAAATGAAAAGTTAGTAGCTCAGAAATGGAATATTAAACAAGCTATTACTTGCTCTACTCGATTACTAGTAAATAGAGGCCTGTATTGGGAAGAAGAATATTTTGATTTATACAGCCTTAATGATAGCTATGACTTAGCACAGGAAGGTATCCATTTTAATGAAAAAGATGTGATTTCTGCTTATATCGATACATTAGGTGTTTTTCGCGTCCATTTTAACGAGTTTGAAGATCTCTATTTACAAGTCATGAAACAGAAGTGGCAAGGGTAGAAGGCAGGAAAAAGAATCATTGAATCGTAAGAGTTACTTCCTGTATTTATCACCAAATTTATCTAGCCAAGACAAATCTGTCTTGGCTAGATAAATTTTTGTCTCTTAATAACTTAATGCTATCGTTTTTATTTTTTCCGACAGCAAGCTAAGTTAGCATGTTTAATGCATAATGAGACGCCTGTAAATGAGCATTACTATTTAAATTTTTACCAGAGAGTAATTTAGTTAATTAGTAGAAAAAGGAAGGGGCCTATTTGGCTCCTTCCTTTTTCTCATACATACATAACGCTTGTTGACAACTTATGAAATAATAGCATTCATCGCTATTAAAATATAACATTAAAAGCAATTAATTAGATATGTAATTTTGCATATATTGTACTATTTCATGAATAGGAACAAAACTATTTATCTCTTTCTGTATGGAGACAAATAGATTTAGGTTTACTTAAGTTAAGAAGATCTGATCATTGATTACTGGTTAAACCATATTTCTACGTATTTGAAAAAAATTATATTTGATGACGGATCTATTGTCTTTAAGACGGGAGATAAAGTAACAGAAGAAAAAATTAAGAGATTATATTGGGCAGCCAAGGAAGTAAAAGCACAATATCACCGTGTAATTGGAAATGATAAAGCACTAGAACCGGGTAATGCTGATGATGTACTAACAATAGTAATTTATAATAATCCAGATGAATATCAATTAAATAGACAATTATATGGATATGAAACAAACAACGGTGGAATTTATATTGAAGAGAAGGGGACTTTCTTTACATATGAGCGTACGCCAAAGCAGAGTATTTATAGTTTAGAAGAGTTGTTCCGTCATGAATTCACTCATTATTTACAAGGAAGATATGAGGTTCCTGGTTTATTTGGAAGCGGAGAAATGTATCAAAATGAACGGTTAACTTGGTTCCAAGAAGGGAATGCAGAATTTTTTGCAGGATCTACACGTACAAACAATGTTGTTCCACGTAAAAGTATAATAAGTGGCTTATCATCTGATCCAGCAAGCCGTTATACAGCAAAGCAAACTTTGTTCGCCAAATATGGATCTTGGGACTTTTATAAGTATTCCTTTACACTACAGTCTTATTTGTATAATCATCAATTTGATACATTTGATAAGCTTCAAGATTTAATCCGTGCAAACGATGTGAAAAATTATGATGCGTATCGTGAATTATTAAGCAAAAATACACAATTGAATGCAGAATATCAAGCATATATGCAGCAGTTGACTGATAATCAAGATAAATATAATGTACCTCAAGTAACAAATGATTATTTAATTCAACACGCACCAAAGCCGTTAGCTGAAGTGAAAAACGAAATTGTAGATGTAGCAAATATAAAAGATGCCAAAATTACAAAATATGAGTCACAATTCTTTAATACATTTACCGTGGAAGGCAAGTACACAGGTGGTACATCAAAAGGTGAGTCTGAAGATTGGAAAGCGATGAGTAAACAAGTAAACCAAACTTTAGAGCAGTTATCCCAAAAAGGGTGGAGCGGTTATAAAACAGTTACAGCCTATTTTGTAAACTATCGTGTGAATGCAGCTAATCAATTTGAATATGATATTGTTTTCCATGGTGTTGCGACAGAGGAAAAAGAAAAAACGACTACTATAGTAAATATGAATGGACCATACAGCGGGATAGTAAATGAAGAAATTCAATTCCATAGCAATGGTACAACAAGTGAAAATGGAAAAGTTATTTCTTATCTATGGAACTTTGGGGATGGTATAACAAGTACAAAAGCGAATCCTACCCACATATATGGAGAAAAAGGAACATATACTGTGGAACTAACTGTGAAAGATAGTAGAGGAAAAGAAAGTATAGAACAGACAAAAGTTACTGTAAAACAAGATCCGCAAACAGGCGGGTCCCTTGAAGAAGAGAAGATACTCCCGTTTAATACGCTTGTAAAAGGAAATCTGGTTACTCCTGATCAAACAGATGTTTATACGTTTAATGTTACAGATCCAAAAGAAGTAGAGATTTTTGTGGTAAATGAACAAAATATTGGGATGACATGGGTACTTTATCATGAATCAGATATGCAAAATTATGTAGCTTGTGGTGAAGATGAAGGAAATACTATAAAGGGAAAATTCGTAGCGAAACCAGGGAAATATTATCTGAATGTGTATAAATTTGATGATAAAAATGGTGAATATTCACTATTAGTAAAATAAATTCATTTCCGATATGTATACGAGAGTTGTATTTTAGGAGGAGTCTGTCACGATAGGCTCCCCCTATTTTTTTATTTATAAGGATGAAACTAAGCTTCCAACCTGTGTTCCGATTGGGAGGCATACAGGTGACACTCCAGGATTTAGTACTTTTGCTGAAGTACACTTGACGGAGAACGCATGCTTGTTATCAGGTTTGAGTAATACGAAAAGCGCTAACAGTCAAGATTCTTCTTCCATTTGGTGAAAAGGAAAAAATTTCCACGTAACAATAATTTCTCAAGTAGAATATTTTGTTATGTGGAAAATAAAGTAAAATGAATATTTACGTTATAGAAGAAGCGCTGTAAAATATTGTTTATATTAAGATTTTTTGTATATTTCAATAATTAATTCTATTGGCTTTCATTCCAATCAAAAAACTGTCATAAAAAAAAGAGGGGGAAGACATTGTTTGCTAAAATTTGTTTGTAAAAGCTTTTAACCTGTTAAGAGCAATCCTAAGGTAGACTATTAATTTCTTTAATAATTTTTGCTTTCCTTTAGTACTTGGCATAATGCATTAAAAAGTTTAAATTTTGAAAGGAGAATTTGACATTTTATATATATAGTATTTTTTATTGTATTCCTAACCATTCAAAGAGAAGGGGATGTGATTAAGGTGAATAATACATATAATGAAAAGACGCATACATTGATTAAACAATTATTAAAAAAGTTTTCACCAAAAGTTCCTGGCTTTGCATATATGGCCAGTTTTGATAGCGGAGTAACGTATAAAGGTGCAGTTGGCTTAGCTTCTATAGAGGAAAATCTACCGATAACCACAAAGAGCGTTTTTAATATCGCTTCAGTTTCTAAACAATTTACAGCGTTTTCTATATTACTCTTAGAACAAGAGGGAAGATTGAGTTTAGATGATTCAATTGTAAAGTTTGCCCCTTCTATAGGAACATTTGAGGCATCTAATTCATCATACTGGCGGACTAGTTGATTATATGGAATTGGCTCAAGCAGAAAATATTAAATTTACTGATATATTAACTGTGGAACAATCGCTAAAACACCTTAATGGTCATCAAATTGCAAGGTTCCCTGTTGGCACAAAATTTGAGTATAGCAATACAGGATATTTTTTATTGTCATTGGTGGTAGAGAAGGTAAGCGGGAAGTCTTTACGTCAGTTTGCAAAAGAACGTATTTTTGATTCTTTAAATATGAAAGACACAACAATTGTAGATTGGTACCCAACTACTATATCAATTGCTAGGGGGTATTCAAAGAATGAACAAGGAGCATATATGGTCTATGAAAGCCCTTCGGAACATACAGGTGATGGGGCAGTTCATGCAACAGTCGAAGACCTGGTAAAGTGGGGAGAAAATTTAACTACAGGTACCGTTGGCGGAAAAGAACTTGTTAAAAGAATGAGCGAAATAGGTCCGGAAATTTCTCCAACTGGGGAAACAATTATTGACAATGAAGATTATGCTTTTGGGCTAAGGCTTGCAGAAGGTTTTAACTGTCGATACTTGGAACATTCAGGTAGCTGGGCAAGTTATCGTTCATACTTCATGCGGTTTCCAAAAGAATATTTGACTGTTGTAGTACTAAGTAACTATGATGGATTTGACTCTAAAAAATATGCTAATGAAATAGCGGGAATTATTTTAGAAAAGTAAAAAATAGAGTGTAGGAGAGTATCTGGATTTGGTTAACCACAAGTTGTTTTAGGTGTAATTGATTTTGGGAACGGAAGGCAGGCATATATTTATGCCTGCTTTTTTGTATTAAAATGAACATAGATATTAATTTTTTTGTAAATATGGAACAATGTCATTACTTACAATGTCTATTAAGCGTTGAAACATTTTTTATTTAATAAATTAAGAAAGGAATAATGATTTTTAATTAAGGGAGAAGATTGAATTGAAAAAATTATGGATGCTGTTTTTCATTTGTTTCGCAGTTATGTTGGTAGGATGTAATAAAAACGAACCACCAAAACAAGCATTTGAAGAATATATCAATTTATGGAATGATAGAAAATTTGCAAATATGTATGATCATTTATCAGACCATGCCAAAAAATCGATTTCTAAAAAAGAATTCACAGAAAAATATCA
The DNA here is from genome assembly GCF_051916885.1 of Bacillus cereus group sp. MYBK14-1. Lineage (NCBI taxonomy): Bacteria > Bacillati > Bacillota > Bacilli > Caryophanales > Bacillaceae > Bacillus > Bacillus cereus group sp. MYBK14-1. Next base: position 10,214 of record NZ_JBQAHM010000001.1, read on the forward strand.
AAAAATCTATGAGGGGATTGGAGCTAATAATTTAAAAGTTAAAATGAAAGGAGAGAATACGAAAGATAAAGAACTTTTTCTTTTTGAAGTTAAGATGGATACGGATGTAGGACCAGTTTCATTCATCCATGAAGCAAAACTTGTGAAAGATAAAGAGTCTTGGGAAATAGATTGGACACCAGACTTCATCTTCCCAGGTATGAAAAAAGATTACAAAGTACGTATGCAAATAGAGCAAGGAAAACGCGGAGAAATATATGATCGAAATGGAAAAGGGCTTGCAACGAATGGTAAAGCGACTGAGGTTGGAATTATTCCAGAGAAACTAGGCGAAACAGCAGCGCAAACGAAAGAAATAGTAGCACAATTACTTGATATGTCTATAGAAGAGGTCGAACAAAAGCTCACAGCGAAATGGATAAAACCAGACTCCTTTGTACCAATTGGCATTTTAAAAGAGGGAACTAGACAGAATGATTATATTGAATTAGAAGGAGTTTCATCTCACCCAGTAAATATTCGTACGTATCCATTAGGTGAAGCAGCGGCACACTTAACTGGATATATAGGAAAGGTGAATGCGGAGGAGTTAAAATCACTTCAAAAACAAGGTTATCAAGCAGATGATTTAGTAGGTAAGACTGGTTTAGAGAAAGTGTTAGAAAATAAATTGCGTGGTGAAAAGGGTGGACGCGTATTTATAGAAGATGAGAAGGGGAAAGAGATTAAAAACGTAGCAAAAAAAGAAGCAAAAGAAGGAGAAAATGTTACGTTAACAATTGATGCTGCAATTCAAGAAAAAATCTTTAATGAGATGAAAACTGAAGCAGGGTCTAGTGCAGCGGTCAATCCTAAAACAGGTGAAACAATCGCACTTGTAAGTAGCCCTGCTTATAATCCAAATATAATAGTTAGAGGAGCATCGAAAGCCCAACGAGAAGCATGGAGTAACGACTCGAAACTACCAATGACGAATCGCTTTACACAAGCATTTGTACCAGGTTCCGTATTTAAAACGATCACAGGTGCAATTGGTTTGGAAACAAACACAATAAATCCGAAGGAAGAATTTAAAATTCAAGGATTGAAGTGGACAAAAGATTCATCTTGGGGAAATTACTATGTAACGCGTGTAAAGGATGCAAGTCCAATTGATTTTGATAAGGCAATGAAGTATTCTGATAATATTTATTTTGCTCAACAAGCTTTGAAAATGGGAAAAGATCAGTATGTAAAGGAATTTAAAAAGTACGGATTTTATGAAAAATTACCAATCGAATACGAATTTCCTATTTCAATCATTGCAAAAGATGGGATAAAAAACGATATTCAACTAGCAGACACAGGCTATGGACAAGGACAAGTATTAATGACACCACTTCATTTAGCATTAACATATGCACCGATTGTGAATGAAGGGAATATTCCGTCGCCACATCTTTTAAAAGAAGCAAAAGTAGCAGGGAATTGGAAAGAAAATGTGGTTTCTAAAAAGAATCAAGAAATATTAAAGAGTGCATTAATCAAAGTCATTAATGACCCTGATGGTGCAGGGAGAATTGCAAAGGTTGATGGTGTAACGCTTGCTGGTAAAACTGGTACAGCAGAACTGAAAGAGTCGAAAGAAGCAGACGGAAAAGAACTGGGATGGTTCGCAGCTTTCGATGCAAATGCGCCAGACATGATTGTTACAATGATGATTGAAGATGTAAAAGGAAGAGGAGGAAGTAACGTTCCAGGTGAAAAAGTAAAACATGTATTTCAGAAATAATACTTAATTATATGGTGAATTTTTTGACTAAATTTATTACAGGTTTGCTTAACTCAAAGATATAAATTGGGGAAAATATAGAACAATTAAATTTCAAAAAAGCATTCTCGATTAGAAAGAATGCTTTTTTGCTGTGATTCTAGAAAAGTTGACATTGTTAATGGCAAATAGAAGGAGATAGCAAATTGAAATGGACAAGTGGAGTGTTACGTTAAATTCAAAAAACAGATTTTCATGAGTAGAATTTTATCATTGTATGCTTTACTTGTTTTTTAGTAGTATTATTCTGCCTGAAAAAAGATAAACAATGGAACAAATGAAACTTGTATTTTGTCTATATATTGAAACCATAATAAAAAAGTGAGGGCAGTTTTATGTTTATTCAAATAAGTTTGAGGTGTGGAAATGGAACAGACGTTTATTGAAAAGTGTAATCATGATGAGCTGGACTATGTTATAAAAGACTATTGGCAAGATGTATGGAATTATTCATTTATTATTACGAAAGATCCACACTTATCAGATGATATCACGCAAGATGTATTTATAAAGGTGTTTAAAAATTGGAATTCATTTCGAAAGGAGTCATCTATTAAAACGTGGATTTTAAAAATCACAAGAAATACGGCAATAAACTATTTGAAATCCTCCTATTTTAAAAGGATATCTTTAATAGGATTTTTTAGTGACGATAAGCAATCCTTGTCAGCAGAACAAGAATTTTTTAAGCAAGAAGAAATGAATGATGTGTGGAAGGTGGTATTAGAACTACCTAAAAAGCACCGTGAAATAATTATATTGGATGCAAAATATGAATTATCTTATGAAGAAATGGCTGAAACATTAGGAGTATCCATTGGAACTGTAAAATCGAGATTAAGTAGAGCGAGAAGTAAGGTTTCAAAATTAATAGGGGAGGGTAGTAGTGATGAACAATAAACAAAATCCTGACTGGTATAGAAAAATAAAAAAAGGCCCAATGGAGAATCGTAAAGATGAAGAAGAATTTATTTCTAAAATAAAGCAGTCTATATATGAAAATAATGAAGTGGATTTTGAAAAACATAAAAGACCATTTCGTAAAAAAGCATTACCTATTGTAGTTGTTTTGGTTTGTACAATGTTATTTTTCATTGTTCAACAACCTTGGCTTGATGATAATAAATCGCCGGTACAAAGTAGTACTCAAATTAAGCCTAAAACAAAAGATGAGTCTGCTCAAGATCCATCATTAAAACAATTTATGAATGAACTATATCAAAGTACGAACTCAAAAAATGAAAATAACTTGTACAAAGCGTTAAATGATGAAGTTCTATTTAAAGGAAAGAGTTATAGGAAGGATGAACTGAAGTTTGATGAAGATATCTTTCATGAGTTGCAAGTCGCCCTTACAATGGGAGGAGAGTTTGCAAAAGATACAAAGCAAGTATATAAAGTACCAAGTGGATTGACAGAAAGTAACCAACCAAACCAAGCGCATTTTATATATGCAACTGTTACTGGAAATAAAACGAAAATTTTAGCTGAACCAAAGCGAGAATCACAAGTTTTATATGAAGTATCTAATGAAATGGTAAAAGCTTGGATTCCAGAAAAAGTACAGAATAATGGATATATAAAAATATCTACAATTAACGGTAATACTGGATATGTACAGAAAGAGTATGTTTTAACTGATATTAAATATTCATTTATGTTCGAAAAGAATAATGAAGGTATATGGAAAATAATAAATATAGATTCTATATGGTAAAAGAGGAAGGTTCATTAAAGTGAACCTTCCTCTTTATTTTTATTTTCGTTTTGAAGAGTATTCCAGTACTCTAAAATTTCTGATGTAACGAGAGCGGCAATGTTTTTTTCTGAATTACTACCAGGGATAACGACAGAAACGGCAATTTGTGGATCTTCCGTAGGAGCATATGCAATGAAAAGAGAGTGATTTATCATTCTTGCTTGCTCATTTGGAAAACCTGTAATACCTGTTTTACCTGCGACGTCAAAGGGCAACTTTTTAATTTCCTCTATATTTTGACTCATCCCACCTTGCACGACACTCCAAAAGTTCATCGGGTAACGATTTGAACTTTCTAAAATGGGTTTAAACTTTTTGGTTTCCTTACCATCTTGACCAATAATCGCACTTACGATTTGAGGTTTATATTTGTCGCCTTTACTTGCCAAAGTTGCTGCATATTGAGCGAGTTGAAGAGGAGTATGCACTTCATTTCCTCCCCAAGAGGCATTTAATAAAGCTGAAATCCCATTTTCAAATTTATTAGATGGATGGAATTCATATTGTCCGTCTTCTTCAAAGGGTAAATCAATCCCGGTTTTAGAACGTAGGCCGAATTGCATTAAATAATCTGTCCATATATGTGCCACTTTTTCTATATTCCCATTATTTTGGTTGAATAGGGGCAGAGCTACTTTTGCTGTCATAAATGTGTTAGATGAATTAATGATAGCCTGCCTCGGTGTAATCTCACCTGTTGGCGTTCCAGGTGCATTCGTAATGTTATTTTGATTATCATACTGAAAAGTCCCTTTATCTAAATAAGTATCTTCGGGTTGGAAAAGCTTTTCGTTTAATCCAATTAAAATAGTGAGTGGTTTTATAGTAGAAGCCATATTTACATAAGATTCACCATACTTTAATTTTTGAATTGCTTTATTTTGCGAAAGAGAGTTAATGTTTTCTTTTCTAGAAGATACACGTGTATTTAATATATTTGGATCAAAAACTGCCGTGTTGGCCATAGTTAAAATTGCGCCAGTTTTTGCATCGCTTACTACAGCATAACCAGCTTTAGCATCAGGTGTTTTCTTAATTTGCGATCTTAATGCTTCTTCTGCCTTTTGCTGCAACTCAGAGTCTAAAGCTAGCCGTACATCTTTTCCTTTTTGTACTTTTTGAATGTTCCATAAGAACTTTTTATTATTCAATTTAAAAATAAGAGTTTTACCTGGTTTTCCTTTTAAATCATTTTCATATTGCAGCTCAATCCCGCTTTTTCCAACAGCCTTATGCTTTGAATTAAGGTCATTTTCTACATACCCAATTACTTGTGAACCAATTTCGTGTTTAGGATAATATCGAATCCATTCATCTTTAATTATTACATTATTGGGTTTGTTTTTGTTTATGAATGCAAGTTCATTCTCAGTTATATCAGAGTATAACGGTATATCATTCATAGTCTGCTTTTTACAAGATTGTTGTAATTGAGATTTTATGTTCTCTGTAGAAATATCATGTTGAAACTGGCTTGAAAATTGATTAAAAAAAGCTAATGTGTTTGATGTATCTTGTTTCGATAGCTTTTCGTCATTAGAAGTGCAATATAGAGACTTAACTTTTTTATTTGTAGCTAGTATTACACCATTTTGATCAAAAATCTTTCCTCTTTCAGCTGAAGAAGTTGCGATAGTAATTGAAATGAAGTTGATTTTTAATAAAATTAGTAAAATCAAACCTACGATAGAAAAAACCGCAAAAAATCTCCATCTTTTTGTATGTAACATATAACCCTCCCTTATGTAGCCTATTTCATCTTATATTTAATTATTTTTTTTGTAAATGTGGAACAACTGTATTGTTTAGGTTGTCTATTAAGTATTACAGCATGAAGAAAGGAATAATTAGCATGAAAATTTACTAGCAAGTTTATATGTAAGTTTAATAAGAGTCATTATACAGTTTAGCACTTCTCATGCAAGTGGCAAAAAAATAGAGAGAAAACAGGAAGGGAGAGTTATTAATTCCGTAGCTAAACGAAAAGGAATGGTTGCTTACAAGGATTAAGCAAAAAATTGAGGCGATATTTATAACCGATTATCGGTATCTAATATAGAAGGAATGCTTTTAGTATTTGTAGCAATTTCTGAAAGGATTAAATGGAGGATTTATGAAAGAACAAAAAGGCAAGAAGCAGAAGACATATATATCTATTCGATTAAATATAATGTTCCTTTGTATATTTGTACTATTCTCAGCTATTATTATGCAGCTAGGAAAAGTACAAATCGTTGAGGGAGAGGCTTATAAGAACCAAGTGGAAAGTAGTCAAAATGCACTAACTAGTATTCCAGTTCCGCGTGGACAAATTTTAGATCGAGAAGGGAAAACAGTCGTTAATAATAAATCTCTTCGCACAATTACGTATACAAGGGTAAAGGGGATTACGAATGAAGATATTTTAAAAACAGCAAATGACTTGGCGAAAGTACTTGAAATGCCTGAACAAGATATAAATAAATTAACAGATATCGATAAAAAAGATTTTTGGATGCAGTTGAATTCGAAACGTGCGGAGACAAAGATTACTAAGAAAGATATAGAAAAGTTTAAAGAAAAGGGTATAGAGGGGAAAGAGTTAGATAAAAAAATAGAAGACTTAAGACGAGGTCGCGTTACAGAGGTAGAATTAGCAGAATTAACAGCACAAGATTTAAAGGTGTTAGCTATTAAAAGTAAAATGAGTTCAGGTTATCAACTAACACCACAAATTATAAAAAAAGATGTAACAGATGAAGAGTATGCGCGGATAAGCGAAAATCTTGGAGATTTTCCAGGAGTAGATGCCACTGTTGATTGGGAACGTAATTATGTAAATGGTAATTTATTTCGTTCTATATTAGGAAATATTACGAGTAGTGAAGAAGGATTACCGAAAGAAAATTTAGATTCTTATTTAGTACGTGGATATAACCGTAATGATCGTGTTGGAAAAAGTTATATTGAACAACGATATGAAGATGTATTACACGGCACAAAAGAAGAAGTGAAAAATATTACTGATAAATCAGGAAACATTGTTAGCACAGAAGTAATCTCTAAAGGAAAAAGTGGTAATAGTTTAACATTAACGATTGATATGGAATTACAAAAGAAAGTGGAAGAAAGTATAGAGAAAAACTTGAGAGCTTTTAAGAGTTCAGAGCCACTGCTCGATCGAGCTTTTGTTGTCATGACAAATCCAAATAACGGACAAATTTTATCTATGGCAGGCAAAAAGATTGTAGAAAAAGAAGGGAAAATAGAGGTTGAGGATTTGGCGTTAGGTAACATGACAACTTCGTATGAGCTAGGGTCAGCTGTAAAAGGTGCTACTTTATTAACTGGATATGAGACAGGGGCAATACATCCAGGAGATCAATTTTATGACGCGCCGATGAAATTTAAAGGTACACAAGCTAAAAAATCGTGGAATGTATCCGGATTTGGTAATATTAATGATTTACGAGCTTTACAAGTATCTTCGAATGTATACATGTTCCAGACAGCTTTAAAAATTGCGGGAGTTAATTACGTACCAAATGGCTCATTGGATATTAAACAAGGAGCATTTGATACGATGCGCTATTATTTCAAGCAATTTGGTTTAGGTGTCCCAACAGGTATTGATTTACCGAATGAAATAATTGGACAAACGAGAAAAGTAGATAGTCAACCTGGTTTTTTACTAGATTTTTCTATCGGTCAGTATGATACGTATACGCCGTTGCAATTAGCGCAATATATTTCAACGATTGCGAATGGTGGTTATAGAATGCAACCTCAAATTGTACAAGAAATACGAGAACAATCAATAAAAGAAGAGGTTGGCAAAGTTATACGTTCCATAGAGCCTGTCGTATTAAATCGAATTGATATGAAGAAAGAACATATTGATCGGATAAAAGAAGGGTTTAGATGGGTATTCCAAGAAGGTGATGGAACTGGCGTGAAATATTTCAAAAACGCGCCATATAAACCAGCAGGAAAGACAGGAACAGCCCAAACTGTATATGGTGGAGATGACCCGATTGGTAGAAATGCAAAAGGAGAACGTATGGAATGCTACAACTTAACGTTAGTTGGATATGCTCCATATGATAATCCAGAAGTAGCATTTTCCGTAGTAGTTCCATGGCTTCATGATGATAAAAATGGAATTAATTCTATAATTGGAAAGGAAGTTTTAGATGTATACTTTGATTTAAAACAGCAACGTATACATGGTGAAGCTACTAGTACAGGTAGTTCTAAGCAAAATTAAGATACTTTTCTCAGGGAAGAGAACCTGTTTGTATAAAGCCATTTATAAGAAAAAATGAAATGTGAAATAAGAGATAGCGGCGATCATAGCTACTATCTCTTATTTTGTTAATAACTCTCATACTAGCTATAAAATTTTTTTCAGTTTATGGAACAAATTTGGTTCGGTGATTGTCTATTATGTGTACGTATAAAAAGGTACTAAAAATTTGGAAGGAATGATGATTTTGAAAAATAAGAGGATGCTAAAAATAGGAATATGCGTTGGTATATTAGGTTTAAGTATTACAAGCCTAGAAGCTTTTACAGGAGGGGCACTGCAAGTTGAAGCGAAAGAAAAGACTGGACAAGTGAAACATAAAAATCAGGCGACGCATAAAGAGTTCTCTCAACTTGAGAAAAAATTTGATGCTCGATTAGGTGTATATGCGATTGATACTGGTATAAATCAAACAATCTCTTATCGATCTAACGAAAGATTTGCCTTCGCATCAACCTACAAGGCTTTAGCAGCAGGAGTATTACTACAGCAAAACTCAATTGATTCATTAAATGAAGTAATCACATATACGAAAGAAGACTTAGTGGATTATTCACCTGTTACAGAGAAACATGTAGATACTGGAATGAAACTAGGAGAAATTGCTGAGGCAGCTGTTCGTTCAAGTGATAATACTGCAGGGAACATTTTATTTAATAAAATAGGAGGACCTAAAGGATATGAAAAAGCGCTTAGGCATATGGGGGATCGGATTACTATGTCTGATCGCTTTGAAACAGAATTAAACGAAGCTATTCCAGGAGACATTCGTGACACTAGTACAGCGAAAGCTATTGCTACGAATCTTAAAGCTTTTACGGTCGGAAATGCACTTCCTGCTGAAAAACGTAAAATTCTTACAGAGTGGATGAAAGGAAATGCTACAGGAGACAAACTTATTCGTGCAGGCGTACCAACTGACTGGGTAGTTGGAGATAAATCAGGTGCTGGCAGTTACGGGACAAGAAATGATATTGCTATCGTTTGGCCTCCAAATAGAGCACCAATTATCATCGCAATTTTATCTAGTAAAGATGAGAAAGAGGCTACCTATGATAATCAACTCATTGCAGAGGCAACGGAAGTTATAGTTAAGGCTCTTAAGTAATAATCTTTCAATTCTTTATGTAATATAATTAAAAATAAAAACTTGGAAAGCGATTCTTTTTAATGTGAAAAGAATCGCTTTTTTTATAAGCATGTAAACTATTTATACCTATGTATTATAAAGATATAATTAATGTAGAAAAGAGGGTGAATAGTTATGGAGAATGACAATCAAGTCTTTTGGAGAACAGATTGTCTTGTTTTGAGAAGGTTTAGTATGGATGACACTAACTACTTTCATTTTTATCGTTCTAATCCAGAAGTGGCTAAATTTCAGTCATGGGTTAATTATCAATATCATGAGGCTAAAACGTTTGTAAATGAACAAGTTAAAAATAATCCTAATCTACCAGGTACTTGGTTCCAGTTCGCAATTGCTTTAACTGAAAATAACAAAATAATTGGAGATTGTGCACTTCACACACTTGTAAATGAACCTCGCATCGTAGAAATCGGATTTACTCTTTCTCCAGAATATCAGGGAAAAGGCTATGCAACTGAAGCTGTTTGTGCCTTATTGAGTTACATATTTCATTCATTAGGAAAACATAAGGTGATTGCATTTTCGGACGTTCGAAATAATAAGTCTATTTCTGTACTAGAACGAGTGGGGATGAGGAGAGAAGGTCATTTATTGCAGAATTACATGCTAAAAGGCCAGTGGATTGATGAATATCAATATTCAATATTGAAGTCTGAATGGAAGGACGCTACATAATTATAAAATTTAGAAACAATGAAGGAACTTATTCATGAAATTGATGAAAATGCCTTTGTCAATGTATATGATGTTGCGGAAGTACAAGGCGGAAACTTTAAAAAGCATGATATCCATTAAGGGTATTAACTAACTTAAATATTTTATACATAGTTGATTATTGAAAAAGATAAAAACCTCACCACATATAGATATACAACTGATATGTACTAAGTTGTATAACTGCAAGGTACATAGAACTAAAACTAAGATATTCATACGAACTCAAAAAGCTGAAATTCCTTAACTTGGGAATTTCGGCTTTAATGTTATATGATAGAGTTACGATTAGAACAGAACCGGGCATGTTTACTTCAACAGAGTGATATAAGTTCTTCAGTTCCTAAAATTAGAAACTTGTACTTGATTATCGTAGTTAAATCGATTTCACTTTAAAAGAGAACCGTTAGATAAAAAGAATAATCTATTGAAATGTTTTTGAGAATTGTAGTATTGATGAAGATTTTAGGAGGGAATATGAGCAAGAAGATTAAAAGAAGTATATTACTTATTGCTACATTAGTAGGTTGTAGTATCTTTTTATTTTTACAGAACAATTTAATAAGTATAACTGAGATTAAAATAACCTCTAGTAAAATACCATCCTCTTTTAAAGGGTATAAAATTCTACAAATTTCAGACTTACACAATAAAAAATTTGGCGATAATCAAGATGTGTTAATTCAAAAAATGAAAAGTATAGACCCAGATATTATTGCAATTACGGGTGATTTAATTGACAGTAAATCATACGATGCAGAAGTTAGTATGCAATTAATACGAGAAATGGTAAAGAAGTATCCTGTATATTTTGTGACAGGAAACCATGAACAATGGTCTGGAAAGTATAACAGTTTAGAAAAAGAGTTGAAGAAATATGGTGTCAATGTTTTAAGGAATGAACATGTAGGCATTCGAAAGGGTGAGCAAGAGATAAACTTGCTAGGTATTGATGATCCAGAGTTTGGTACTGGAAACCGTGATGAAGGAAATATTATAATAGATGAAATTAAAAAAGCAAAAATTGAAATGCAGCCAGATAGATATAATGTATTATTATCCCACAGGCCTGAATTTATAAAGGAATATACGAATGAGCGGTTGGATTTGGTTTTATCGGGACATGCTCATGGAGGGCAAGTTAGATTGCCATTTATCGGTGGATTAGTTGCTCCAAATCAAGGTGTTTTACCTAAATATACAGCGGGTTTATATGTAGAACAAAATACATCAATGGTAATGAGTAGAGGATTAGGAAATAGTATCATTCCGCAAAGGATTTTGAATAGGCCAGAAATTGTAGTCGTGCAGCTAAATTAAGCTGTACGATTTTTTTTATACAAAAATGAGTAAAGGGGCTTTCTGTATTTTGCAGGAGTAAACATTACAATTTTGTTAAAAATTTTCTACGTTACATAAAGTAACAAAATTTGACCCTCAGTGTTTGTTATAGTGTAAATAATCAAAAAACTTAAAATTTGTCGAGTGAAAATTGTGATAAGTAATTCATATAAAAAACTTAAAGGGGTGTACACATGCATAAAGAATATGAAATTGAAGAATACACGGCGATTGAGGAACAAATCCATTATTATTGTAAATGTTTATTAGTAAGTCATCCTGATCAAATAATAAAGTATTTAGAAAAAAGGTTAGAAAAATATGCAGAAACATTACAATATGCACATTTATATCCTGACACAGTTATTTTACCGTTACAGCAATTAGTTATCGAATATTCTTTAGACGTTGCTAGAATTCGGAAGTATATGAATTTAAAAACGTAAAGTGAAATTTATAGTTTAAATGAAACAGAGTCGACTTTAGGAAATGAAATTCTAATGTCGACTCTGTTTCATTGTTTAATATCGGTGATTGAACATACATACTAATCAACGAAGTTTGACATATAATTAAGCAAGAGTAAAATAAAAGTGAGTACTCACTCATTTTTATTGGAAAAGGAGGATGAAACGTGCAACAACCTTCAATTATTTTACAGACTGTATCAAAAAGTTTTGGAAAAAAAGAAGTGTTACACAATCTTTCATTGCAAGTTGAAAAAGCAGAGATTTTTGGTTTTGTTGGACCTTCTGGATCGGGGAAAACAACGCTCATTAAAATGATTGCAGGTATTAATGAGGCAACGAAAGGTGAAGTGCTTGTTAATAATACTAATATGCCTAATTTAAATGAGATGAAACGAATTGGTTATATGGCCCAGGCGGATGCATTATACGAAGAATTATCAGCATATGAAAATGCAGATTTTATAGCAACGATGTTTGGACTAAAGGGAAAACGTAAAAAGACAAGAATTGCAGAGGTTTTTGAACTTGTACAATTGTCACAGTATATGAAAAAGCAAGTACAACAATTTTCAGGTGGAATGAAAAAACGCTTATCATTAGCAATAGCGCTCCTTCACGAACCAGAAATATTAATTTTAGATGAGCCTACAGTGGGGATAGATCCGCTTCTTAGAAAAACGATTTGGGAAAAATTTTATGATCTTAAAAAGAAAGGCACAACGATTATTGTAACGACGCACATTATGGATGAAGCTGAATTTTGTGAGCGTCTAGGGTTAATTAGAGAAGGGAAACTAGTTGCGGTTGGAACAACTGAAGAATTGAAAAAACGCGTGTCATCTGGACGGATTGAAGATGTCTTTTTGCTAGAAGAGGTGGTGCCATCATGAGAGTTACTGGTGTAATCATACGTATTATTCGTCAATTTTTTCGAGATAAGCGTTCGTTAGCAATGATGTTTGGAGCACCGATGTTATTACTTTGGCTTTTGTCACTAGTGTTTACACAGAAAGACTATATACCGCAAATTGCTGTTGTTGATATGCCCGCTCAAATAGTAAAAGTGATGAAAAATCAAGAAGCGTCAATTTATGAATACAGTAAGGAAAAGGCGATTTCTGAGTTGGAAAAACAAAAGGTAGATGCAGTATTTCGAATAGAGAATGGAAAAATGAAACTTCTGTTGGAAGGTAGTGATTCGTCAAAAAATCGTGCTGTACTTCAAGTATTGCAAAAAAGCACAGAGAAGAATGATGTATCGATTATGAAACCTGAAGTAAATTATTTACATGGCTCTAAAGACTTTACGATGTTTGATGGGCTTGGTCCTGTATTAATTGGTTTCTTTACATTTTTCTTTGTATTTATATTATCAGGTGTATCTTTCGTAAGAGAACGTTTAAGTGGTACGCTAGAAAGGTTATTATCCACCCCAGTAAGAAGATGGGAAATAGTCGCAGGTTATATTATTGGTTTTGGAATCTTTGCCTTTATACAATCCATTATTATCGTAAGTTTTTCCGTTTATATTTTAGATTTATACGTAGCTGGCTCCATATGGCTAACGTTACTTATTACATGTATGCTCTCTTTAACTGCACTAACATTAGGTACGTTTTTATCGGCATACGCAAATAATGAGTTTCAAATGATTCAATTTATACCGCTTGTTATTGTGCCACAAATCTTCTTTTCTGGATTGTTTCCAATGGAATCTATGAACAAGTGGCTACAAATGTTAGGGAAAGTATTTCCACTCACATACGGCGCTGACGCAATGAGACAAGTGATGATTCGGAATCAAGGGTTTACAGAGATTGCATTAGATCTTACTGTGTTATTACTTTTTGCAATATTATTTGCAGTAGGAAATGTATTTGCTTTAAAGAAACATCGCAAAATATAATAATGACAAAAAGGAGCTTTATAAATGCAGAAGGATTGGCTGGAGGAATTAATAGCTGCAGCTAATACGGATAAACGAAATGAACGTCAAATGCGTATATTAGAGGCGGCTGTTGATATGTTTGGAGAAAAAGGATACGCTTCAACTTCAACAAGTGAAATTGCAAAGCGTGCTGGTGTAGCGGAAGGAACCATCTTCCGCTACTATAAAACAAAAAAAGATTTATTACTAGCGGTCGTAATGCCAACTTTAACTAAGTTCGCTGCACCATTTTTCGTACAAACCTTTGCAAAAGAAATATTTAAATCGGATTATGAATCATACGAAGGACTTTTAAGGGTTGTAATTCATAATAGGTTTAAATTTGCTCAAAAACACTTTCCTATGATAAAAATATTAATTCAAGAGGTGCCATTCCAACCAGAACTGAAAAATGAAATACAGCAATTAGTAGAAACAGAACTGTTTTCACATTTCAAAAAGTTGATTGTGAAATTTCAAGAAGAAGGGGAAATTATTGAGATACCACCATCTTCCGTACTACGTCTTACTTTATCAGCTGTATTAGGTTTATTATTAACACGATTTTTATTATTGCCTGAAGAAAAATGGAATGATGAAGCGGAAATTGAAAATACGATTCAATTTATATTGTATGGATTAACTCCACGATTTTAATCGTTGAAGTGTGAATTACATACATTACTTTTAAGTAAAAATAAATCGCCTTTAAAAAGGCGATTTATTTTCATTATATATTTTTGATAAATAAGTACTTGTTTACTAAAAACATTCTAAATCAGCGTGTTTCTTTGTCTCTTCTTCTAAGACCTAATAATCCTGCTAGTCCTAATAAACCAAGCCAAGCCCAATTATTATTTTTATCACGATTATCATTTAAATCATTTGTTGTATTTACATTTCGAGTTCTTACATCATTATTAACTCTGTCTAAGTTATTGTCATTTACTCGAGTTGAAATATCAGTGTTATTAACTCTATTCATATTATTTCCATCGTATTCAGCTTGCGTAGATGTACCTAAAAACATAATAGATAGTGCTAAAACACTTAAAATAGATGATAATTTCTTTTTCATAACAATCCCTCCTTTCTTAATCATTAATTTCTCCGAAGCATGTGTGTATTATTCATTTCACAATATCTAAACCCTCATTAATAGGGCGCACATTTATAGAAAATAGAGTTGAATGATTGTTAATATATCATTGGATATATATTTCTCATAAAAATAACTGAATCAAACTTTGCTTAAAATGTTAATCTTAGTACAATTTATATTATACGGGCTAGCAATAAGGAGGTAATAAGATGCGACAATTTGCAAAACCTACAATCGTCGTAAGTAAATGTTTAGAATTTGATGCTTGTCGTTATAATGGAGAGATGATTCCAGATGTAACAATACGAAATTTGCAGCCATTTGTTACATTTATACCTGTTTGTCCAGAAGTGGAGATTGGATTGGGGACTCCTCGTGAAACGATACGAATTGTAGAAGAAAATGGTGAGAATAGACTTGTGCAACCGTCGACACGAGAAGATGTAACTGAAAAAATGGAGCAGTTTTCAAATGACTTTTTACAAACGATACCGGATGTGGATGGTTTTATTTTAAAGAATCGTTCACCAAGTTGTGGTACGCGTGATGTGAAAATTTATTCTGGTTTTGAAAAAGCGCCAGCAAAGGGAAAAGGAGCTGGCTTATTTGGCGGAGCAGTAGTAAAAAAATTTTCGCATCTTCCTATTGAAGAGGAAGGTAGATTGTCGAATTTTATTATTAGAGAGCATTTCTTTACAAGGTTATTTACAATCGCATATTACAAAATGATTAAACACAATAAAAATATGAAAGAACTTGTATCGTTTCAGTCGGACAATAAATATTTATTTATGGCATATAATCAGGTGAAACAAAAGGAATTAGGTCGTATAATTGCAAATCAAAAAAATGAAAAGATTGAAGTGGTATTTGAAAACTATGAGAAGACTTTATATGAATTATTTATGCGTGCGCCCCGTTATACATCGAATGTAAATGTATGCGAGCACATTTTTGGATATTTTAAAACAAAGTTAAAAAAACAAGAAAAAGATCATTTTATAGAACTGTTACAAAAGTATGCAGAAAAGAAAATACCACTTAGTAGTTTACTTACAATATTAAAATCATGGGCTATTCGATTTGATGAAAAGTATTTATTAAGACAAACGTATTTCGAACCATACCCTGAAGCATTAGTAGAAATTTCTGATTCGGGAAAAGGTAGAGATTATTAAACAATAAATTACATAATTCGACACAAAATCTCCTATGTTGTTGTAGAACAATGTAGGAATTTTTTTGTGCATTAGTACAGAATCTGTTTTAAAATTAAGTTATGACAGAATTGTAGCAATTGTCTAACTAATATTCTTGTCTTTTAAGTTGTTATGTTTGTAGTAGAAACTCGCACGCTGTCGAAACTCAATATTCGATAAGGGGTGTGTAGCGGAATGGAATTTACTCTAACTCGCGAAAAACAAATGATTAAAGAAATGGTACGTGACTTTGCTGAAAAGGAAATCGCACCGAAAGCTGTATATTATGACAAAACTGCAGAGTTTCCATATGAAACATTTCAAAAAATGGGCGAACTAGGATTATTAGGCATCCCATTCCCAGAAGAATATGGAGGTTCAGGTGGCGATACGGTATCGTATGCGTTAGCAGTTGAAGAAATTGGTCGCGCTTGTGGTGGCACCGGTTTAAGCTATGCTGCAACAATTTCATTAGGTGCTTCTCCAATTTATTATTTCGGTACAGAAGAACAAAAACAAAAGTATTTAGTTCCAATGGCGTCAGGTAAAACATTAGGTGCCTTCGGATTAACGGAGCCGAATGCTGGATCAGATGCAGGTGGTACTCAAACGAAAGCGGTATTAGATGGTGATGAGTATGTAATCAGTGGTGAGAAGTGTTGGATTACAAACGCAGAGTATGCAAATACAATTATTGTAACCGCTGTCAACGGTATTGAAGAGAATGGTAGAAAACGTATTTCTGCATTTATCGTGCCTACTACGAGTGAAGGATTAACGATTTCAAGTCCTTACGATAAGATGGGTGTTCGCGCTTCTAATACTTGTGAAATCGTACTTGATGGCGTTCGTGTACCGAAAGAAAATATTCTTGGTGATGTAAATAAAGGCTTTAAACAATTTTTATATACACTTGATGGAGGGCGTATTTCAATCGCAGCATTGGCAGTTGGTATTGCGCAATCAGCCTTTGAACGTGCATTACAATATGCGAAAGAACGTCAACAATTTGGAAAGTCAATCTCTAATTTCCAAGCGATTCAATTTAAATTAGCTGATATGGCGACTGAAGTAGAGCTAGCACGCAATTTAGTACATAAAGCAGCTTGGTTAAAAGATAACGATAAACCTTTCGGCAAAGAAGCGGCAATGGCAAAACTATTTGCATCGGAAGCAGCAAGCCGTATTGCGAATCAAGCAGTACAGATTCATGGTGGATATGGTTATATGCGTGAATATGAAGTTGAACGACATATTCGTGATGCGAAACTATTAGAAATTGGTGAAGGAACTTCTGAAATTCAACGTCTCGTAATTGCTAGACATTTAGGATGTAGATAAAAGGGAGGAATCACTATGTTTCAAAAAATATTAATTGCGAATCGCGGGGAAATCGCTGTTCGTATTATGAAAACTTGTCAAAAACTTGGCATTCGCACTGTTGCTATTTATTCTGAAGCAGATGAAAATGCCCTTCATGTGAAAATGGCAAATGAAGCTTACTTAGTAGGTGGACCGCGTGTTCAAGAAAGCTATTTAAACCTTGAAAAAATTATTGAAATAGCTAAGAAGACAAATGCAGAAGCCATTCATCCGGGTTATGGTTTATTATCAGAGAATCCGTCTTTTCCGGTTCGCTGCAAAGAAGAAGGAATCGTATTTATCGGTCCTTCAGAAGAAATCATTACGAAGATGGGAAGTAAAATTGAATCACGTATCGCAATGCAAGCAGCAGATGTCCCAGTAGTCCCAGGTATTACTACAAATATTGAAACTGCTGAAGAAGCAATTGAAATTGCAAAACAAATTGGTTATCCATTAATGCTTAAGGCATCCGCAGGCGGCGGAGGCATTGGTATGCAGTTGATGGAAACTGAGCAAACGCTCACCAAAGCGTTTGAAAGTAATAAAACAAGAGCGCAAAACTTCTTCGGTAACGGAGAAATGTATTTAGAGCGATATATAGCAGATGCGCATCATATTGAAATTCAGCTTTTAGCAGATACACATGGTAACACAGTGTATTTATGGGAGCGTGAATGTTCGGTACAGCGCCGAAATCAAAAAGTAATCGAAGAAGCACCTTCACCATTTTTAGATGAAGGTACACGAAAGGCGATGGGAGAAGTTGCTGTACAAGCTGCCAAAGCACTTGGCTATACAAATGCAGGTACAGTTGAGTTTCTTGTAGATAATCAGAAAAATTTCTATTTCTTAGAAATGAATACGAGATTACAAGTAGAGCATCCAGTGACAGAAGAAATTACGGGATTAGACCTTGTAGAACAGCAACTCCTTATCGCAAGTGGAGAGAAACTATCATTTACTCAGGATGATGTAAAACGTAGTGGTCATGCCATTGAAGCTCGTATTTATGCAGAGGATCCGAAAACATTCTTCCCGTCACCTGGGAAAATTACAGATTTAACATTACCGTCAAATGTACGAATTGATCACTTCTTAGAAAATCATGTAACGATTACACCTTTCTATGATCCAATGATTGCGAAAGTCATTGCACATGGCGAGACTCGTGAAGAAGCAATTTCGAAATTACATGATGCTCTAGAAGAATTGAAAGTAGAAGGTATTAAAACGAACACGCCAATGCTACTGCAAGTTTTGGAAGACGAAGTGTTCAAAGCGGGTATTTATACAACGGGTTTTGTAACGAAACAACTCGTTAAAAAATAAGATCTAACAATATTAAGGGGGAAAAAATGATGACGAAAGTATACGCATCGATGGCAGGAAACGTTTGGAAGATTGTTGTAGGAGTAGGAGATACAGTAGAGGAAGAGCAGGATGTCGTCATTTTAGAATCTATGAAAATGGAAATTCCAATCATTTCAGAAGAAGCCGGCACAGTTATGAAAATTAATGTGCAAGAAGGCGATTTTGTAAATGAAGGAGATGTATTATTAGAAATTGAATAGGGAGATATAGGGGGAAGCGAATTGAAACTACCTAATTTTGCTGTCATTAAAGAAGTAGGACCACGTGATGGTTTACAAAATGAAAAAAAGATTGTTGGCACAAAAGATAAAGTAAAATGGATTCAACTACTTACAGAAGCAGGATTGTCGTATGTTGAAGTTTCCTCATTCGTTCACCCAAAATGGGTCCCAGCATTAGCGGATGCAAATGATGTGTTTTCTGAGCTGAAAAGAGATCCAAATGTTACATATGCTGCGCTTGTTCCGAACCAAAATGGTTTGGAACGAGCTTTTTTGCAAAATGTAGATGAGGTGAATGTTTTTTTATCAGCAAGTGAATCTCATAATAAAAGTAATATTAATAAATCGATTAAAGAAGCGTTAGTTGTAATCGAAGATATAACAAAACAGGCATTATTCGAAGGGAAAAAGGTAAGAGGCTATGTTTCTACTGTATTTGGATGTCCTTATGAAGGGGATATAAGTGTCACAGCAGTTGACGAATTATGTAATCAACTATTTTCATACGGCATTTATGAAGTTTCTCTTGGGGATACAATCGGTGTAGCGAATCCATTACAAGTAGAACAAGTATTAGAACATCTATTAAAGAAGTATGATGCTTCGCAGTTTGCCATGCATTTTCATAATACGTATGGAATGGCTCTAGCAAATGTAGTTAAATCATTAGAATACGGTATTACAACATTTGATAGTTCTTGTGGTGGACTCGGGGGCTGCCCTTATGCACCAGGAGCATCAGGTAATGTTGCTACTGATGACCTAGTACATATGCTCCATAAATTAGGAGTTCAAACGAATATAGACGAAGAAAAGTTATTGCGAGCTAGTCAATTTATTCAAAGCAAGCTAAATATCCAATTACCGAGTCATGTGTATAGAGCGCTTCAACATAAAACGATAAGTAGGTGAGAAGATGCTACAATTACAAAACATTTCAGTTGATTATGTAACACCTCACGTTGTAAAGATTTCGTTATATCGTGAAAGACAAGCAAACTCATTATCTTTAGCGTTATTAGAAGAGTTACAAAACATATTAACTCAAATAAGTGAAGAGTCCAATACGCGTGTAGTTATTCTAACAGGTGCTGGTGAAAAAGCATTTTGTGCTGGTGCTGATTTAAAAGAACGTGCTGGTATGAATGAGGAACAAGTTCGCCATGCTGTTAGTATGATTCGCACGACTATGGAGATGGTTGAACAATTACCACAGCCAGTTATTGCTGCTATAAATGGAATCGCACTTGGTGGTGGTACGGAATTAAGTTTAGCTTGTGATTTTAGAATTGCTGCTGAATCTGCAAGTCTTGGTCTTACTGAAACGACACTTGCAATTATACCAGGAGCGGGTGGTACACAGCGCTTACCGAGATTAATTGGTGTTGGTAGAGCGAAAGAATTAATTTATACAGGTAGACGTATTTCAGCGCAAGAAGCAAAAGAATATGGTTTAGTAGAATTTGTTGTACCAGCTAATTTACTTGAAGAGAAAGCGATTGAAATAGCAGAGAAAATTGCTAGTAATGGACCTATTGCTGTTCGATTAGCAAAAGAGGCAATTTCAAATGGTATTCAAGTTGATTTACATACCGGATTACAAATGGAAAAACAAGCGTATGAAGGTGTAATCCATACGAAAGATAGATTAGAAGGATTACAAGCATTCAAGGAAAAACGCACACCAACGTATAAGGGGGAGTAAATATGTTAGATCAAAAACAACAATCTAATTCATTTGAAGAACGAGTTGAAACGATTAAACAAGGCGGCGCACCAAAGTATCATGAACAAAATAAAGCAAAAGGAAAATTATTTGTTCGAGATCGTTTAGCGCTTCTATTTGATAATGGCGAATATGTAGAAGATGCATTATTTGCTAACTGTGAACAAACAGGCTTACCTGCGGACGGCGTTGTAACGGCAACGGGTAAAATACATGGTCGTACTGCATGTGTAATGGCCAATGATTCTACTGTAAAAGCTGGATCATGGGGATCACGCACAGTTGAAAAGATTTTACGTATTCAAGAAACAGCTGAAAAACTACGTGTTCCGTTATTTTATTTAGTCGACTCTGCTGGAGCGCGCATTACAGATCAAGTAGAAATGTTCCCAGGGCGCCGTGGTGCAGGAAGAATCTTCTATAATCAAGTGAAATTATCAGGTAAAGTTCCTCAAGTATGCTTATTATTTGGACCTTCTGCAGCTGGTGGTGCCTATATTCCAGCCTTTTGCGACGTTGTAATGATGGTAGAAGGAAATGCATCTATGTATTTAGGATCTCCTCGTATGGCTGAGATGGTTATCGGTGAGAAGGTAACTTTAGAAGAGATGGGCGGAGCTCGTATGCATTGCTCTGTATCAGGATGCGGAGATGTTTTATGCAAGACAGAAGAAGATGCGATTACACAAGCAAGACAATACATTTCATATTTTCCAAATAACTACTTAGAAAAGACTCCATTGGTTACACCTCAAGAACCGAAACAATTCGATAAAACGTTAGAACAAATCATTCCAGAAAATCAAAATGCTCCTTTCAATATGAAAGATCTCATTAATAGAGTTATTGATGAAGGTTCATTCTATGAAGTGAAAAAATTATTTGCTCAAGAGCTAATTACAGGCTTAGCACGTATTGATGGTAAGCCTGTTGGTATTATTGCAAATCAGCCGCGTATGAAGGGCGGCGTATTATTCCATGATTCAGCTGATAAAGCTGCTAAGTTTATTAATTTATGTGATGCATATCATATTCCATTATTATTCCTTGCGGATGTACCAGGATTTATGATTGGAACAAAAGTAGAGCGTGCTGGTATTATTCGCCATGGTGCAAAAATGATTTCTGCAATGAGTGAAGCAACTGTACCGAAGATTTCTATCGTTGTTCGTAAAGCATATGGTGCTGGTTTATATGCGATGGCAGGTCCAGCATTTGAACCAGATTGTTGCCTGGCATTACCGACAGCCTCTATTGCGGTAATGGGTCCAGAAGCTGCGGTTAATGCTGTATATGCAAATAAAATTGCAGCTTTACCAGAAGAAGAGCGTGCTAGCTTCATTGCTGAAAAACGTGAAGAGTATAAGAAAGATATTGATATTTATCATTTAGCATCAGAGATGGTGATTGATGGTATTGTTCATCCAAACAATTTACGTGAAGAATTAAAAGGACGTTTCGAAATGTATATGAGTAAATATCAAGTATTCACGGATCGTAAACATCCTGTATATCCAGTTTAAAAGCCCTATTTAGGGCTTTCTTGCTCAAAAAGTTAAGGAGGGGAAAACATTGAAACAAGCAGTTTGGTTTCCAACAGAAGAGTACAAGGAAAAAACACGTTTATATGGTTGGATGAAATCATTGGGATATGAAGATTATGAAACTTTTTATAATAAATCTATCGAGGAAACAGCTTGGTTTTGGGGAGAGGCAGAAAAGGCAGTAGGCTATCAATGGATGAAACCTTATACAGACGTGTTAGATTTAGAAAATGGTACACCGTTTGCACAGTGGTATAATGGCGGAACATGTAACGTTGTAGAATCAGCTTTATCCCGCTGGCTTGCGGATGAAGAGACGAGAATACAGCCAGCACTTCAGTACGAAGGGGAAAATGGAACTTCAAAATCATTTACATATGAAGAGCTTGACAACTGGGTAAGTCGTGTTGCAAATGGTTTGAAACACGCGGGTATTGAGAAAGGTGACCGTGTAACAATTTATATGCCGATGATTCCAGAAACAGTTGTTGCGATGCTAGCTGTAATGAAAATCGGAGCAATTATTTCACCAATATTCTCAGGCTTTGCGTCTGATGCAGTCATGACACGTGTGCAAGCGGCAGGTTCAAAAATGATTATTACCGCAGATGGATTTTCACGCCGCGGTAAAATTGTTTCTTTAAAAGATGAAGTAGATAAAGCTTGTGAACATTGCCCAACTGTTGAAAAAGTTGTTATCGTTCGTCATGCAGGAAATGATTTTACACCACATAACTATGACTTTTCGTGGAGTACGCTAGAAAAAGAAAAACCATTCATACATGCCGAGGAAATGCAAAGTGATGATCCATTAATGCTCATTTATACATCAGGAACGACTGGTAAGCCGAAAGGAACAGTACACACGCATGCAGGATTTCCTTTGAAAGCAGCTTTTGATGCAGGATTTGGAATGAATATTAAACAAGGTGATCGTGTATTATGGGTAACTGATATGGGCTGGATGATGGGGCCGTTTCTATTATTCGGTTCACTCATTAATGGAGCAACGATGGTTATGTACGAAGGTGTTCCAGACTTCCCAGAAGCAGACCGGTTATGGGAGACAGTTGATAAATATGAGATTACTCATCTAGGTATTTCGCCAACGTTAATCCGAGCATTGATGGCAAAAGGTGATGAGTATGTCAATAAACATTCTTTAAAGAGTTTGGAAGTATTCGCATCAACAGGAGAACCTTGGAATCCTGATCCATGGATGTGGCTGTTTGAAACGGTTGGAAAAGGAAATGTCCCAATCTGTAACTACTCAGGTGGAACTGAAATCTCTGGTGGGATTTTCGGTAATGTTCTTATTAAGCCAATAGCACCGATTAGTTTTAACGCATCTTTACCAGGAATGGCAGCTGTCGTACTGGATGATCAAGGTAAACCAATTCGAGATGAAGTCGGAGAATTATGCTTAGAGAAACCTTGGGTAGGTATGACGAAAAGCTTCTGGGAAGATGATGAACGTTACGTAAACACATATTGGTCGCGTTTTGAAAATAAATGGGTCCACGGTGACTGGGTCATTTACGATGGTGAACAATATATCATCACAGGGCGTTCAGACGATACGTTAAATATTGCAGGTAAACGTATTGGACCTGCTGAATATGAATCTATTCTTGTGAAACATAACGATGTAATCGAAGCTGCTGCAATTGGTGTACCTGACGAAGTAAAAGGTGAAGTTTGTCATTGTTTTGTAGTGTTAAGAGATCATGTAACATTCACAGGAGAATTAAAGAAAGAATTAATGAGTTTAGTAAACTCTCATATTGGAAAAGCGTTGTGTCCTAAAGACATCCACGTTGTAGAAGATTTACCGAAAACACGTAATTCTAAAGTAATGCGCCGTGTTATTAAAGCAGCTTACTTAGGAAAAGAATTAGGTGATTTATCATCGCTTGTAAATCCTGAGGTAGTTCCGTTTATTCAGGGGTTACAGTCTAGTAAATTATAAAGTTAGAAAGGATCTCTATATAAATAGAGATCCTTTTTTTTATGTTTATAAAAAGAAAAGAAGTGAATTTGATGAAGAAGAAAAATTTTACTATTAGTGTTAAGTATGTTTTTTAGTTTTAATCAAAATACGATATTATGGAATGTCTATTCAATGTAGAAATACTAATTTACAACAACAAGGTGATGACAAAGCGTGACTGCTTATATGTCTGTTTAAACCTTTACGTGTTAATATATAAAAAGCTGACTATAAGCAGTCAGCTTTTTATATATTACATTCTAGTATTTGCCGGGCAGTAATGCCCCCATCTAAAAATTCAGCAAAAGCAAGGAAGTAGGTGAGGGATCAACTTTCCGGAAAAGCCCGATTGGTTCCAAAAGACATATTCTTTCCTTTACGTTGACATTAAAAATATTACCAATTTTTTCTTTTACAATGGCAACAAATAAAGAAACATTTACAACGACACTTATTTCGTTTAGAACTCCAATCATCATCACGATGACACTTTTCTTTAGATTTCCACCAATCATCATTACAATGTTTTTCCTGAGAACTCCAATCGTCATCACAATGACACTTTTCTTTAGATTTCCACCAATCATCATTACAATGCTTTTTCTGAGAACTCCAATTATCATCACAATGATGCTTTTCTTTAGATTTCCACCAATCATCACAACAATGCTTTTTCTGAGAACTCCAGCAATCATTTTTCCAGGACATTTATTTCTACCTCCTTTCAATAGTGTTCATATTATTCTATGTTTTAATAAAAAAATGGCTTGTTTATTAACCTACTATTTTATCTTTATATGATAGAGTGTCTTCTACTCGATATAGAATTCATACAAACTATGCTAATTTTTAAGAGAAAGTGGAGAGAACTACTACTAGTTATGGTATTTTTCAATAAACACTTGTTGAAGAAAATGTTCTGATTACAAATAATATCTTATTTTCGAGTACGCTTTTTAAATGTATATTTCACAATGAAAAATGGGAAATCCACAAATAAAGTCTATGTATATGTGAGTTAATGGGGAAATCTAGTGTGTTTTTAAGGGGCGTCTTATTTAAAAGAAAAAAGGTTTGTTTTAGAAAGTGGTGTCTAAACATTAAATGGAGTAGGACTAAATTCACGGCCGCTCATTAAAAAGCTTTTAATTAGGAGAAGTCTGTTTTTATAATGAATAATGAAAAGAAAGTTTGGTACAATTGTTTGTTTTTTTCTTTTTATGTGTTTGCCTCGTACCCTTTTAAGCTAGTGGACATACTTTACTAATAGAAAGGATTAGGGGGTGAGGTATTGGGTTCTCGATTTAATAATTGTAAAAAGAAGTGTACATGTAAACAAGATGATTGTTGGGAAGTATTCGAAGAGTGTAAAAAAGAACAGCATGAGAAATGTGATAATTCTTGTGTACAAGGAATTAGAGATGAACTTAAGAAATTAATTAATCGAACAGTTCAAATTAATACAGAGGGACGTACTTATGTAGGTACTGTTTCGTCTGTAAGTTGTGATGTAGTTAGGCTTGCGGCTATTCCTGGATCGGTTGGAGTAATTATTTCCATTTGCAAAATTGAAGCAATTTTCCCACCGGTTACAACGGTTACTGCTGACTTTGATTTTAATGGTATTGATGTAGCAAACAAAGCATAATTATGCTGCTTTTTTGTAAAGCCATTCACATGAATGGCTTTATTTTAATTTTATATAAAAGGAGAATATATTCTTTATATAGAAATAAGTTTGAGGTTATAAAGCATGATGTACGAAAGGAGCAAGGAAGTGATTAAACTAGAAAGCTTTAAGAAATCTGATTTTAAACAATTAATAAATTGGATTAATTCCGAAGAATTTCTAATACAATGGTCAGGAAATGCATTCACATTTCCTTTAGATGAACAGCAATTAGAGAAGTATATAGAAAGTGCAAATACACTCGCTTTCAAAGTGGTAGATGAAGAGACTTCAGACGTTATTGGACATATTTCGCTTGGCCAAATAGATAATATTAATAAGTCCGCTAGAATTGGAAAAGTATTAGTTGGTAATACGAAGATGAGAGGACGTTCTATAGGAAAACATATGATGAAAGCAGTACTTCATATTGCTTTTGACGAATTAAAACTACATAGAGTAACTCTTGGTGTGTATGATTTTAATACATCGGCCATTTCATGTTACGAAAAAATAGGGTTTGTAAAAGAAGGCTTATTAAGAGAGTCAAAAAGAGTAGGAGAAACGTATTGGAATTTATGGGAAATGAGTATGTTAGAATATGAATGGAAGAAGTAGCAACGATAGTAATTTATAATTATATTATGTTAATAAAGGGGTTTGGTGGGTATAGTGGATAATAAAACAAAAATAATTTCAATTGCAGCTGTTTCGGGAGGAGGTAAAACTACAATTACAGAAAGATTAAAGCATAAGTTTAAAAACTCAAAAGCTCTATATTTTGATAGTTATACATTTGATAACTCTCCTGCTGATATTTGTAAATGGATTGATGATGGGGCGAATTACGACGAGTGGGTATTAACACCATTAATTCATGATATTGAGCAACTTATACAAAATAATACCTTAGACTATATTATTGTAGATTATCCTTTTGCATACTTAAATAGTGAGATGCGAAAATTCATTGATGTAACTATATTTATTGATACGCCTTTAGATATTGCGATGGCTAGAAGGATTTTGCGAGATTTTAAGGAAGGTACAATAGGTGAAATACATAATGATTTGGAACATTACATGACATATGCGAGAAAAGCTTATTTAGAGGCAATTCATACTGTTAAGCCGAATTCAGATATCATATTGGATGGTTCTTTATCTGTAAGTGAAATAATTAATCACGCTGTAGAGGAACTTGGCCGAAGAGAAGTGATTGTCAATGGTTAAATGTATAACAGATGCTGTTAGGTGGATAATTGAAGTAAGAGAGAGATAAATGTGTACACTTTATTTCAATATAATTGGCAAGTAAGAGATGATTGGTTTAAGTGGTGTGAACAACTTTCAGAGGAAGATTTACTTTGCAAACTGGGGGTATTTTAGAAACATTATTTCATATTGTAGATGTAGAGTATAGTTGGATTAGTGCTTTTCAAGAAGAAGATAGAGAACCGCAATTTAAAGATTATCAATCGATTCAAAAAGTGAAAGCGTTATCTGATTTATATAAACGGGAACTTGAAGTTTTTTTGCAGTCATGATCATCTAGCCTAGAATGCTAGCACACTTAAAATAAGCCGTATAAAAAGTTAATCATTGGTGCTTTGATTATATAACGTCGGCGAAATAAATAGTGTGAGGGACAGCTATTCTAACAAGTATTTTATGTAACGTTCGTATATTTAAATTTTCTTGTAATTAATCGAATTCTAATTTTTTAGAAACGGATAATGAGGTATGGGTGGAGCTCTTTTTTATTGAATAAAATGGGTTAATTTTTCGGATTTTCATTACAATATAAAAAATAAAATTTAAATTTTGTTTGTTTTTAAGAAAAGGTGAGAAGAAAATAAAAAAAGAGGGCTAATGCCCTCTTTTTTTATTAATTTGGTAATTAATCACAGATTGGTATCCCAAGCACTCTTAGAGCTAATGCTACTTGAAGGGAAATCTCTAATCTAGCAATTTCAATACCAGCTACTGAAAGAACTAAAAAAGGTTGTCCGTTTACAAATACAACACAACTATCCATAGTTAAGCCTCCTTTCTAGTAATCTACTATAGTATATGAGTAGAACTTTAAAGTGTAATAGTTCGATTGTTGGATTTAATAGAATTAATAGATTAACCCATTTAAACTAAACAAACGAACACAACGAAAGGAAACAGAGATGGATGTATGCCTCAAAAAATATAGGTTTTAAGACATGTAATGGGATATGAAATTCATCATATTGGTCAGTTATCTATATGGGCGAGAGAGTTAAACTTGCAACTAGTTTCAGCAAACTTGATTGGAAGAGGATGATAGAATTAAAAACCGACTTGCATCTCAAGCGCAAGTCGGTTCTATATATAAGAAGATTTCTTAATTGAAATCCTCGGATTTTTTCTGACGTATATGTAAAAACATTAAGGTGGTAATGATTAAAAAAATCATTATAGTTTGTATAATTAAATTTTTAAACTGAAGCAATATTGTCCAAGATGTAAGGGCGTCTTTAAAAGCTTGGAGTGCAGAGTACGAGGAAGGATCAAAACCATACTGTAGCAACTTTTTTGTTTCAATAAATGAAATGTTTTCTTCATCTGCATCTAATATTACTGAAATTAGTCTAGTATCTCCAAGTTTTGCTGTACTGACAAAACTATAATTACCGTTAGTTGAAAAACTAGTTTGTAAGCCATCAACACCTTGAAGTTTAATGTTTTCATTAAGGGAATATATCATTTTATTCGTATTGAAAACCTGGGAATCTTTGAAGGTAAATTGGTAAGAGGTTAGTTTCGTAATATTCAATACATCTGGAAAATCTTTTACTAATCGTGCTGCTAGTTTAGCTGCGTCTATCGCTGTTGTAGTTGATTGTTTATTTGTATTATTATTAATTCCAGTAGAGTTTAGAAATGGAGATGGTTGTAATAACTTTAGTTCTTTTGCTTTTTTATTCATTAATACTGTAAAGTTATCTTCATTTCCAGCAATGTGTTCTGCTAGAGCGAGTGCAGAACGATTATTCCCTGCCAGTAGCAATGCATGAAGTAAATCACGAACCGTTGTTTTATCATTCGATGTTACTTGTATAGGGCTTGTTTCTACTCGGAAAACTTCGTTACTTATTTGTACGAAGTCATCTAACTGTATCTTTTTATCATTTAGTTGCTCCAATACGATATATTCTGTCATTAATTTAGATAAAGCAGCTGATTGTACTGGGGTTTCTTCATTTTTTTTATAAACAATTTCACCTGAATTAGCATTTATTAAAATAGCTGATTTAGCTTGAATAATCGGACCATTTACATAAAGATAAAAATATAAAACGATAAGTGCAGTAATAAAAAAAGATAATAATAAAATAGCGAATTTCTTTAAGAATTGCATAAGCGATCCTCCTATTATGACATCAATAATAGTATTGTAAAAAGGAATGCTTAATTAGGAAGAAAGAAAAGGTAAAGAATTTCTAAAGAATTATAAAGGATTATTAAATTTAGGGTAATTATGGAAAAAGTTCAATTTCTTATATGGTAAGAAATTGAACTTTTTATTTGTAATATTAACATTTGTATGGGAGTAGTTTTACAGTGAATGTTGTTTTTTCGTCATCACTATATACTTCAATTGTTCCTTTATGCAATTCGACTATACTTTTTGCAATTGCTAATCCAAGTCCAGATCCACCAGTGTTTGTAGAGCGAGATTTCTCAACGCGATAAAAACGTTCAAAAATATGAGGTAAATCCGTACTAGGAATAGGTTGTCCGTAATTTGTTATATCAATTGTAATCATATTATTACTTTCATAAGCAGTAAGGTCAATATAGCGACCTTCGCTTCCATAAGCGATAGCGTTTATAATAAGATTTTCAAACACACGCACTAATTTGTCACCATCAGCTAATACCATGAGCTTTTGAGACGGGAAAGAAGGCCGACATTCTATATTAGCTTCTTGAACCTGTATGCGGAATTGAACAGTTAATTGTCCAAGTAACTCTACAATATCAATAGGAACAGAATACAAGCTTAATTCTTTATTTTGAACACGTGTATATTCGAACAAGTCATTCATTAATGCATTAAGACGAGTTACTTTATCGTAAATGACTTGAATATAGTATCGCAATTCCACTTCATCTCTATAATTATCATGATGGATTAAATTTACGTATCCAACTATAGAAGTAAGGGGAGTGCGTAAGTCATGTGATACATTTGTAATAAGTTCACTTTTTGCTTGTTCCGCTTGTCTTTCTTCATCAATTGAGACTTTTAATTGTTCAACAATTTCATTGACCCCGATTGCTAATTCTTCTAGATAATTATGATTTACAATAGAAACTTTATGATTGAAGTTTCCATTTGCAATATAACGAATTTCTTCTATCATTTTTTTTATACAAGTTTCATAATAAAGTTTTTTCTCGTGACGATAAAAAATGTAAAGATAGGATGAAAAAATAGAAAATAAAAACAAATAAGATACAATCATCATCCATAAAGACTCTTTAATCCCTTTATACTTTTCATAACCAAAAATTCGAATGAATTCTTTACCGAGTTCGGTTAGAGTAAGTGAACTTTCAATTACACTCGTAACGAGGCGATAAATAATTAGTTCAGTAATAGGAGTGAGTGTGATAGCTAATAAAAGCCAAAAAATAAGTTTCCATTTAGGAATATCTTTTAATATATCAAATGCTTCATTTCTCAATTTTATAGCCAACTCCCCAAACAGTATGAATAAATTTTTCTCCATTTATTACTGTTTCAAGTTTATCTCGTAAGTTGCTAATATGGACCATTACCGTCTTATTTGAACCATAACCATCTTCATTCCAAACGCGTTCGAAAATTTCTTCTGAACTAAATACTCTTCCTGTATTACTCGCAAGTAAATATAAAATATCGAATTCAATAGAGGTTAGTTTAATGTACTCTCCATTTACTTTAACTGTATGATTATGTTTGTGTATTTCAACAGAGCGAATACGAATAATACCATCTTCATTCTTTTGCGAAGTAGCATTTTGGAAAGAGGATCTTCGTAATAAAGCTTTCACTCTAGCTACTAATTCTAATGGATTGAATGGTTTGATCATATAATCATCAGCACCTGTCATAAGGCCTAATATCTTATCCATATCTTCTGCTTTTGCACTAAGCATTAGAATTGGTACAGTATTATTTTCACGCACTTCCTGACAAACTTCTAATCCGTTTCGTTTTGGCATCATAATATCCAAAATCATAAGGTCAACTTCATATGTAGAAACCTTTTGCAATGCTTCATCGCCATCATAAGCTTTATAAATGTTATAGCCTTCATTTCGCAAATAAACAGCAAGTAATTCAACAATTTCTTTATCATCATCAATAATTAATATATTTTTATTCATTGTGTAGTTCCTTTCCTTACAAATCATCAACATTACTATAATATCAAACATTTATGTACTTGTAGCGATGATTATGTATAAAATTTCATGTAACGTATTAAAAAGGAGTAAAAAGATTAATAACGAATATAAAATAACAAGGATATTTAGATTCTACATTATAATGAAAGTTAGTTATAAGGGGGATTTTCTATGTTATGTAATGATATATATTCATTTACTCCAACTGGAAAAATAGACAATGATATTAAAGCTTTTCTACTAAAATATAATAAAGAGTTTACATATAAACATTCAATTCGTGTGGCAAATGAGGCAAAAAAGATTGCAGAAAAGTTTCACGTAGATAAAGAAAAAGCAGCAATTGCAGGATATTTACATGATATTAGTGGCATTTTTCCAAACGAGGAGCGGATTGCAGTTGCTGAAGAATTTGGTGTAGCAATAGTGGAAGCGGAAAGAAAGTTTCCTATGATTATTCATCAAAAATTATCGAGGGTAATCGCAAAAGAAATATTTAAAGTCGAAGATGAAGAGATTTTAAATGCAATTTGTTGCCATACAACGTTGCGTAAACATGCAACGAAGATGGATTTAGTATTATTTGTTGCAGATAAAATAGAATGGGATCAAAAAGGGACACCACCATATTTAATAGAAATAAAAAAAGAATTGGGAAAATCTTTGGAAAAAGCAGCTTTTGTATATATTTCATATTTGTGGGAAAGGAAAGATACATTGAAAGTTATACATCCGTGGCTAGAAGAAGCATATTGGGATTTAAAAAGAATTGTACAGTAGAAAGGACAAGGAAATGCAATTAAAAGAATATATGAATCAAACATTTCCAGGAGTTACATTAGGATCCTACTTATATTCTCAGTGGGAAAATCATTTACATTTTGATTTCGGAAAAGATAAATATCAAATTGTAGAAGGAACCGACGATTTAAATATGGAATACTTTTCTCAACTTTGAAGACATATTTTCAAAAGAAGATGTAGTGTTTGTAGTGACAAATGTTTATAGATTTAAAAAGGAAAACATAAAAACTTCACAGAAAATAAATATATACAATAAATATATTAAGCAAAGAGATTTAAGATTTTATATAAGATAAGAAACGTTACCGTTTTTATTTGAAGATGAAGAAGCAGATTTATCCCGCTATTTGCCGGGCAGTAAGACCCCCCACTGATTAAAGTTTCACTTTATATTGTACATATCAATTTTCTTTTAAATGTCTTGCGGAAGATATTAAATATGAACCGCTGATACAAGCTGCTAATCATGAGGATTTTTCTGATCTGTATCTTCGATTTGGACGAAAAAAAGAAATCTCTTATCCAGATGTATTTCTCATAAATGCAAAGAAAGATATTGTGATGTTTATGTATGATGATAGAGGATGTGAAGTAATTGCGAAGAATAAAGAAATAATACGAGATTCATATAAGAAATACAAAGAATGGATTCCAGATTATGAACGAGAAAGTATAGATAACTTATTTAAATGACAATAGGGGAAGTGAAGCGTGTAATGAAACGTATTGCAATTGTATCTGCATGGGAACCAGAACTGACGTATTTGCATCAACATTATCCGAGTGAACGTGTTGAAAAAAGAGCAGCTTGGGAATTTCATTTTCATACTATTAATGAGCTGGAAATTATATCAGTTGTTACTGGTGTCGGTAAAGTAAGCTGCGCTAGTTGTGTACAATTGTTAATTAGTGAGTTTCAGCCAGATGAGTTGTTTATGACAGGAATATGCGGAAGTTTATCAAACAAGGTGAAAAACGGTCATATTGTAGTGGCACTAAACGCAATACAACACGATGTTACTGCAGCTGGCTCAGGGGAAGATGTTTTTAATTTATATAACGGTAGAACAGCACCTATTGAAACAACAAAATCACTTGTAAGAAGAATAAAAAAAATACGATCATATGATCCAATACATTTCGGTACATTTTTATCCGGAGATCAACGTATTCATAGTTCAGAAATGAGATATTTACTCCATACCGTATATGGAGCATTGGCAGTTGATCAAGAAGTAGCAGCTTTCGCCTATGTGTGTCAAATAAATAAAAAACCATTTCTCTGTTTAAAAGCTGCTTCAGATCAAGCAAATGATAAAACGAAAGAAGAACAAAAAATCTTTAAAATGCTAGCATGCGAAAGAGCATGTGAGCATTTAATTGCCTTTTTACGTGTTTATGAGATTAATGTAGTAAATAATAGATAGTTAGAGGGTTTTAACATAAGTAATTGGAGGCATAATTATATTATGATTCAATATAAAAGGTGTAGTGATGTAAATATTGATTTAGTATATGAAGCTTTTAAAGTTGGATTTTCAGATTACATTATTAAAATGGAAGTTTCAAAAGGGGATTTTATACAACGTTTTTTGGGACCAGAAGGTAATTTGCTAGAACATTCTTTTCTTGCTTTAGAAGAAGGCAAACCTGTTGGCGTAATACTAGGTGGTATAAAGGATTATGAAAGTATTAAGACTATGCGCTGTGGAACATTAGCGGTTCATCCTAATTACCGCGGTATTGGTGTGAGTCAAAAATTATTTGAACTGCATAAAGAAGAGGCGATTCAACATGGATGTAAGCAACTTTTTCTCGAAGTCATTGTAGGAAATGACCGAGCGATTCATTTTTATAATAAGTTGGGCTATGAAAAAGTGTACGATCTTTCTTATTATAATTTAAATGATTTGACTAAAATAATGAATAAAGATTGTAAGGATATTGAAGTAAAACAATTAGAATTTCCAACTTTTAAAGATGAAATTCAGAAATTGTTAAACTTCCATATAAATTGGCAAAATGATATTGATTATATCAAAAAAACAAATAATGTATTTTATGGTGCATATGTCGATAATGACTTAAAAGGCTCTCTATGTGTAAATAAACAAGGTAAAATTAGTTTTATTTTCGTAGACAAAGATTATAGAAATATTGGTGTTGGGATGAAATTATTACAAATAGCAAGAGAAGAATTAAATTTATCAAGTTTATCAATTGGGTTTCCTAACAATAATTTACTGGAAGGTTTTCTTAAGAAATGTGGATTTGAAAAGAATTCTTTAGCGCAATATGAAATGTATTTATTACTCTAAGAGCGGAAAGATTTATTCTTTTCGCTTTTTATTTTGCTGTTACGTTGGTAAATGCTCCGCAACTATAATTTATAATGAGAGGGATTTTGTTTATCCTTAAGTTATTTTTTAAATTGTCAATTTCATGCTAATAATTTTCTTTGTATAATATTCTAATTTTATGTAGAATAGATACGATGGGAGGGGATGAAATGAATAATGGATTAAAGTTTAAGATTTTTGAATTGCATTGTCTCGTTCAAAAGACTTATTCTGATATTAAAATAGCGTGTGATATTGCTATTTATCAAGAAAACACTTCTAAATATTTAATTTCATTAGGATTTTTAAATAAATCATATATGACTTATATAGAAGCAAAAAGATTCTATCGCGAAAATGAAGAGCTTGTAAGTGTAGAATTTGATAATTTCTTTGATATGTATGATAAATTAGAAAACGAATTAAAACAAGTTATTTCAACTGAAGATAAAAATCCTTCATTGTTACATAGCAGACTTGATCAGTTTCAGCAGAAAGTTGAAAATATAAATGACCTAATAAAAGTATTGCAAAATGCTCGTTAATGAATGCTTTTTTCTGTTCGTATAGAAATTATGTATTAAAAACATTTTAGGGATATTACATATTGAAGAGGTGGCTTTTGTAGATTACAAAAGTCATCTTTTTATGTTAGGAATAGATTGTATACATTTTAGCAGTTTCATATAAATAATAGAAATTTATACGAGGTAAATATCATGGGAAATAAAAAAGAAATAGCTATAGTTGCATTAACAACAGGATTCGTTTTAACAAGTGTAACACCATATGGAGTAGGTCATGCAGAGGAACCTGGTCAAATGCAAGTTGAAATTCAAGAGGATTCGTTCCGTACAGGTGATCTGACACAACCATCAAAAAAGGCACCAGAGAATGTAGTGAAAGATGCACTTAAGGAAAATACGGAGCATGCTTTGTCTCCAAAACAAGTTAGTGCAGAAACAGGAGTAGATTACAAGGTTCTTCAAAAACGTGGTTCTTATGATGGAACTACACTTGTGCGCATGCAACAAATATATGAAGGAAAAGAAGTATATGGCCACCAGTTGACTGCTCACGTAGATAAAAAAGGTATTATTAAAAGCATTTCAGGAGCTAGCGCACAAAATTTAACACAAGAAGATTTAAAGAAACCTATTAATTTATCAAAAGAAGAAGCAAAACAATATATTTATAAAAAGTACGGAAACGATACTAAATTTATTTCTGAGCCAGAAGTTAAGGCAGTTATTTTTGTTGATGAAAATCATGGGCAGGCTAGCAATGCATATCAAGTTACATTTGCTGCTACAACACCAAATTATGTATCTGGAACTTATTTAGTGAATGCTCATAATGGTGAAATGTTAAAAGATATGGTACAAGAATCAAGTTTGAAAATAAGTGAAGAGTATGTTGAATCCGTTAAGGAAAATAAAACTAGCAATTTTACATCATTAACTGGAACAGGAAAAGATGATTTAGGCGTAACTCGTACATTTGGTATTTCTAAACAGACCAGTGGGAATTATGCGCTTGCTGATTACACAAGAGGACAAGGAATTGAGACATATGATGTAAATTATAGAGATATTACAAATGAAGAAAGTTATTATCCTGGTATACTAGCAACTAGTGTTTCAACAACATTTAATGATCCAAAGGCGGTAAGCGCTCATTTCTTAGCAACAAAGGTATACGATTTTTATAAAGAAAAATATAAGCGTAATAGTTTTGATAATAAAGGAAAAAAAGTAGTTTCAGTTGTACATGCATGGGATTCTGGAGGAACAAATGATCCTGAAAATTGGGAGAATGCATTTAGTACTAATATTAATAACATTAGTATGCTTTTATATGGAGATCCCATGGTAAAAGCGTTCGATATAGCCGGTCATGAATTTACACACGCAGTTACATCAAGTGAATCTAACCTTGAATTTTCAGGAGAATCTGGGGCAATTAACGAGGCATTATCTGATATTATGGGAACGGCTATAGAGAAATACATAAATAATGGGGAATTTAACTGGACAATAGGAGAACAAACTGGATCGACTTTTCGTAATATGAAAAATCCAACTGCAATTAATTTTTCAGAAGGACTACCGTATCCGGATGATTATAGTAAATATAATGATTTAAATGGAGAGGATTATGGAGGCGTTCATTTTAACTCAAGTATTATTAATAAAGTTGCGTATTTAATGGCACAAGGTGGTACTCATAACGGTGTAAATGTAAATGGTATTGGTGAAGATAGAATGTTTGATATTTTCTATTATGCAAATACTGATGAATTAAATATGACTTCTAATTTCTCTGAATTGAAATTGGCATGCCTTAAAGTGGCAACTAATAAATATGGAGCGAACTCAATTGAAGTTCAAGCAGTCCAAAATGCTTTTGATGCGGCAAAAATTACAGGAACGGTGAAAGAGAACGAAAAAACAGCAGAAAACCAAGCTCCAGAGTTAACTGTACCGTTTACGATTACACTACGTGTAGGTGATACGTTTGATCCAATGAGAAATGTAAAAGCTGTTGATAAAGAAGATGGTGATTTAACAAATAAAGTAAAGCATAAAGGCGATGTAGATACTTCAAAACCAGGTACATACATTGTGGAATACATGGTTGTTGATTCTCAAGGGCGGAATGCAACGGCAACACAGACTGTAATTGTAGAGGGAAATGGAGAAACATCAGATTTAGAACCTAAATTAACAGTGCCTGTTGGAGCGACAATTCATGTAGGAGATTCATTTGTTCCAATGGCAGAAGTATTAGCTATCGATAAAGAAGACGGTGATCTCACTTCTAAAATCAAAGTTGATGGTGAAGTAGATACAACTAAAGCCGGTACTTACGTATTAACGTACACGGTTACAGATTCTAAAGGTCATGAAGTAACGGCGAAGCAAACTGTAACGGTCAAAGTTAGAGAAGAAGTTAAAAATGATAAACCAATACTAAAAGTACCTGCTACAACTTCAATTACTGAGGGTGATCAATTTGATCCATTGGTAGGGGTATCAGCTACGGATAAAGAGGACGGTGACCTTATTTCTAAAGTAGCGTATGAAGGAACTATAGATACAACTAAAGCTGGTACTTATGAAATAATATATAGTGTTAGAGATTCCGTGGGTAATGAGGTAAATGCAATACAAAAAGTATTAGTGAAAGATAAAGAAACTAGCAAAGCTAATGG
The DNA here is from genome assembly GCF_051916885.1 of Bacillus cereus group sp. MYBK14-1. Classification (NCBI taxonomy): domain Bacteria; kingdom Bacillati; phylum Bacillota; class Bacilli; order Caryophanales; family Bacillaceae; genus Bacillus; species Bacillus cereus group sp. MYBK14-1. Next base: position 47,644 of record NZ_JBQAHM010000001.1, read on the forward strand.
CCTTGCTAATAAGGAAAATAAGAGTAATATCTCAAACAACAGTAATAGCGATAAAAAAGAATATACATATAAGGAGCTTCCAAAGACGGGTGTAAGTACAACTAACAGTGCAGCAATCGGCATATTGATGATTATTACAGGCACAGTACTCACTTTTGTTCGCAAATTTAGAAAGATACAAAAATAATAGTAGGGATCATTCGTTTGAAGAAAAGAGTTCATTATTCAAAAGAAATAAAGTAGAAAGTAAGTAAAACAAAATATGGATTTTTTACTTAATAAGATTTTAGTAGTTAAGCGGTGCATTTGGCTTCTATAAAAATTTGTAGTTGAATCATGTTCTGTCTACAAAACTACATTACATAAAAAACACGTTACTATTCTCATTAAAATAAAAGAATAGTAACGTGTTTTTTGGTTTGGAAAAAGCATAAATCCTATAGTTCATGAATCTGGGAGTGCTTCTAATCTGCCATTGATGAGTTACTGAAAACATTTTGTTTTAATGGAAGTTTCACTCTAAATGACAACATGAGATTTCCGATATTTACCAAGTGTTTCATTGGTGAATTTTTTAAAAATTTTAGTGAAATAACTTTGATCGCTAAAATTAAGCGAAGCGCATATGTCTGATAAAGGATAGGTGGTGAAAGTTAATAATTTCTTTGCTTCTTCGATTCGTTCACGTTGAATGTACTCAATTAATGAAATACCGACTTCTTTTTTTAATAATATAGATAAATAATCTGAATTCACATTTGCAAATTTAGCAAGTTGTTTAACAGATATTGGATTGTAAATATTTTTAAAAATGTAGTTTTTGCAAATAGCAATAGTCTGTGAATGTTGCTGTGCTTTTTGTGCCTTTACACGGTCTGCAAAGGTACAAAAAGCATTTTTTAATAAATCCCAAACAGATTCTTTGTCTTTTAAATCTTCTGTTCTTTGAATATGTAAATCATAAATTTTGTAAGCAATCCCAGATGGAAGTCCCCCTTTTATCGCATATCTAGTAGCGAGCGTGATGGATGAAATACAAATGTTTTTATGACGTCTTAATTGATGGAATGAAGATAAAGATGAAAGAGTCTCTTGTTGGAATTCGTAATAATATTTGAGTACGGTTTCTTTATCCCCGTGTTCTATAGAACTAAGTAGTTGCTGCTCTATATATAAATTATGATAAACGGATTCGTCTTTTTGCATTGAAATATATACATCTTCGTTTAAGATGCTGCTATGACTTATATGAAGTGAGTCACTGTTATTTGAAAAGGTGCTTACATCTGAATTTTTTTTATAGAGAATGTTATAGAACAATATCGCTATATTTACAAAGAAATTTTGATCTTTGACTGACAATGAAAAATAATGGTCTCTTGTTCTTTTATAATTTGGAATAAAATTAAGGTTACTATCCGCTTTACTTGTAGAAAAATTCACATGTGTCAAGGGCCCAATAATAACAGTACCGTTCACCATATAATCGCTCTTTATGTGAATTAAAATAAAGTGCCCTAGATATTCGTGAGTTCTGAAGATGGGGGAATTATATGTATCATTTCTCTGAAAAAGCATATGTAACTGTTCTATTTTTGATGTATATAACGAATGTGAATCATTTTTTGATTTAAATTCTAAAAGAATATTTTTGTTACAATCTAAAAAACAAACTGGAATTTCGAAAGATTGAAAAAACATATTGCAAATATACTCTATCTCAACTAGACTGAGCTTTTTAGTCATATTCTTCCTCCTTACAGTTATGCGTAATAGTTAAATAAACATATATTCCTTTTTTCATAAGTAGAAACGGAAAATCTTTATTAATAAAAAATATAAATAAAAGTTATAAACTTCTAAGAATAATACCATAATTTAACATGAATAGCACATATTATTTGAATATACAGGTAATAGTTTTGGACAGTAGCGTAAAATATGAATCGTCACACTTATTTGTTGGTTATTACTTATATGTATTAAAAAATGATTAAGATTGGATTTTAAATAGGGATAGGAAGTGAGAAATTAATAGATTGACAGTAAGTGACTAGTCGAAATTAGTAGTGAAAGCTATTGTGTAACAAATGTAATGATTCTTGAAATAGGGATATAAGTGTAATTTAGGGGAGAAAATTACATATATCATGTGGAGAGACAACGTAATAATAGAAGATAAGAAAAGTGAATAAGTGATTGTAAACAATGGATTGTTGGACGACTATGTTTTATGTTATTCGTTTAAATCTGATACTTGGCACACTATTGCTTTTAAGAAGGTAATAGTAATAAAGAGATTTTTAAAATGATAGAAGTAGTAAAGGGGATAAGAGAAATGAAAAAAATATTTAGTGCGCTTTTAGTGTTATTCTTAACATTTTCTACATGGTCTAGTGTATTAGTAAAGGCAGATTCACCATCTAAAGGTACTTTAACGATTCATAAGTATGAACAAGAAAAAGATGGAGCGCAGGGACTAGAAGGTGACGGTTCTGCAAATCAAGAGGTGCCAAAAGATGTGAAACCATTAAAAGGTGTAACGTTTGAAGTGAAAAGGGTTGCTTCTTTTGAAAAAATTTCAAACGATGGGAAAATCGTAAAAGAAGACGTGAAACCTGTAATGGGAGCCACTCCAAATCAAGTAGTAACAGATGATAACGGACAAGCTGTATTAAAAGATCTTCCGCTAGGACGTTATGAGGTGAAAGAAGTCGCAGGACCTCCACATGTTAATCTAAATCCCAATACGTATACAGTGGATATTCCATTAACAAATAAAGAGGGTAAGGTGCTAAACTATGATGTTCACATGTATCCTAAAAATGAGATTAAACGTGGTGCAGTGGATTTAATAAAAACTGGTGTAAATGAAAAAGCATTAGCAGGTGCAGTATTCTCTTTATTTAAAAAAGACGGTACAGAAGTGAAAAAAGAGTTAGTAACAGATGCTAATGGTCATATTCGCGTGCAAGGATTGGTGTATGGAGAATACTATTTCCAAGAAACAAAAGCTCCGAAAGGCTATGTAATAGATCCAACTAAACGTGAGTTTTTTGTTAAGAACTCCGGAACAATTAATGAAGATGGAACTATTACTTCTGGTACAGTAGTTAAATTAGAAGTGAAAAACTATGAAGAACCAACAATTGATAAAAAGATTAACGGAAAATTGGAAGCGTTACCAATCAATCCGTTAACTAATTATAATTATGATATTAAAACATTAATTCCAGAAGACATTAAGGAATATAAAAAATATTTGGTAACAGATACTTTGGATAATCGTTTAGTGATTCAAGGAAAGCCAATCGTGAAAATTGATGGAGCAGAAGTAAATGCAAGCATTGTAGAGGTAGCTATAGAAGGTCAAAAGGTAACAGCTACAGTAAAAGATTTCACAAAATTAGATGGTAAAAAAGAATTTCATTTGCAAATTAAATCTCAAGTAAAAGAAGGAGTACCATCTGGTTCGGAAATTTTCAATACAGCAAAAATACATTTTTCAAATAAAAATGATGTAATTGGAGAAAAGGAATCTAAACCCGTAGTTGTTATTCCGACAACTGGAATAATTGAGTTAACAAAAATTGATGGTGCTAATAAGAATAAATTAAAAGGTGCAGAGTTTGTACTTAAAGATAATAATGGAAAAATAGTTGTCGTAGCAGGAAAAGAAGTAACAGGTGTATCAGATGAAAATGGTGTTATTAAATGGTCTAACATTCCATATGGAGACTATCAAATTTTTGAAACGAAAGCACCAACATATACAAAAGAAGATGGTACAAAAGCATCTTATCAATTATTAAAAGACCCCATTGATGTAAAGATTAGTGAAAATAATCAAACGATTAAATTGACGATTGAAAATAATAAAAGTGGATGGATTCTTCCGGTAACGGGTGGTATAGGAACGACTCTTTTTACTGTAATAGGCCTTACTTTAATGCTTACAGCGGCATTTGTTTTCTTTAGAAAAAAGTTTGCTAGAAATTAAGATTTTAGGAACATGTAACCATATGAAAAGGGGAGAAGCAAAATGCTTTCCTCTTTTCGATATTTAAGCGTATACAGAGGTGGAAATATGAAACGAAATCTTGTTTTGGGAGGTATTTTCTTATTTGGATTAGGTATTTTTTTATATCCTACTATTAGTAATTGGTTGGCGACCCGTGCACATTATTCTGAGATTAGCTCTTACGATAAGAAGATTAAAGCATTACAAAAGAAAGAAGTCGAACGTAGGGAAAAAGAAGCAGCCGAATATAATAAACAAGTTCAAACTTCTGCGAAAACATTTACAGATCCATTTTCTGAAAAAAAAAGTAATCATCAAGCGTATGCTGATGCGTTAAATTTAGGAGATGTAATAGGGTATATTGAAATATCGAAAATTAATATAAAACTGCCAATCTATCAAGGGACCTCTGAGGAAGTATTGGGTCGCGGGATAGGTCATTTAGATTTTTCTTCGCTCCCGGTAGGTGGAGAAAATACGCACACTATTTTAACAGGGCATCGTGGTTTACCATCAGCAAAATTATTTACAGATTTAGATAAGTTGAGTGAAGGAGATCTTTTTTATATTCATTCTTTAGACAAAGTTCTTGCTTATAAAGTAGATCAAATTAAAGTAGTGTTACCACACGAAATGGAAGATCTACAAATTGTAGAAAATAAAGATTATACAACTTTAATTACGTGTACGCCTTATGGAGTAAACACCAATAGATTGCTAGTTCGAGGTGAGCGTGTGGAGTTAAACGAGAAAGAAAAACAAAAAGTGAGTACAGAGATATTTATGTTTAATAAGTGGACTGTAATAGTTCCACTCCTATTGTTATGTGTGTTTCTAGTCGTAATTTATAAGAAAAGGTTTACTCGATAGAATGTATGTATTTATCCTGCATTAATGGGAAGTGGGACCGGAAATTCAGAGATAAGTAAAGAAGGTATATAGGGGATTGAAGTAAATCATCATTAATAAAAATTTCATTTTATTCGACTATAGAAAAAATACGGTAAAGGTGGGAACAAAGGAATTGAGGCTACGATTAAAGCTGGTAAGTATTCATTTTATTGTTTTGTTAATGTTAAGTGTAAGTTTTGTCGTATATGTATCAAAAGAAGCATATGGATCCACGACAAACCTAGAAAGTCTAGGTGATATATCGCGTTATAATGCTGTTGTCTTTGGTAACCATAAAGCAATAGGTGGCGACATTGAAGGAGCAATTGCAGTTCAAGGTGATATGGATGCATCGGGGTATACAATTGTAGGTGCTGCAGCGGGAACATCTAATATAGTAGGTGAAAAATGGGTTGATGAGGGATATCCGTCCTTGTTATTGTCTGGAAAATTTAAGAAATCAAGAGAAGAATCTTTTATCATTCAAAACGGAATAGTAGTAATGACAAAAGAGAGTGATCCAGATCGCATCATACAATCCTCTTATGATCGTATCGTTTATAAAGAAAAACTAGAAATTGACGCGAAATTTAATGAATTTCGCAATATAGTGAACCAAGTCAGTAAAAATGCAGGTCAATATAAAACAAATACCCCAATTCCAAATATGAGTCATGGAATCGGAAAAGATATAAACAATCCTAATATTTATGTTTCATCAGAATTGACAGGGAAAATTAATTTAGATATAAGAGATGTATTTTTACCAAATGCTAAGGACAAAGATTTTATTGTTATGTATTCGGATGCAACAGAGGTTACATTTAAAAATGGATCTATTCTATATGACACGAACAATATTGGAAGGGCTACAGATATAGTTCCTACATCACAACCATATTCTCCTAATTCCTCGTTTACTGAGCTATACGGGAAAGTGATTTGGGTTTTTCAAAATGCGAAAAAAATTACAACAGAGGGATATGGTGTCGTTGGGAGTGTGTTTGCCCCAAATGCTGTATTAGAAACAAAAGGCGGCTCGATTAATGGACAAGCATTTGTCGGCGCGGTACAACAAACTGGTGGATTTGAATTTCACAATTTCAAATTTAACTGGCAACATTGGAACAAGCCTAGTACTGGAAAAGTAAAAATAAAAAAAGTTGATAGTAATAATGATAATAAAAAATTGGTGGGAGCAAAGTTTCATATAGAAGATTCAAAAGGAAAAATAGTTGGAGAACTAGTAACAAATAAAGGAGGAGAAGCGATATCAAAAGACTTACCAAAAGGAAACTATACCCTTGTAGAAATAGAAGCGCCAAAAGACTATGAATTATTAAAAGATAAAATAGCTGTAAAAGTAGAAAAAGATGCAGTAGTAGAAATTAAAATAGGAAATAAGAAATTGCCAGATCCAATGGGAAAAATGAAGTTAGTGAAAGTAGACATAAGTGATAAAAATAAAAAACTAGCAGGAGCAAAGTTTAAAATTGAAGATTTAAATGGGAAAATAGTTGGAGAACTAGTAACAAATGAAGAAGGAGAAGCGATATCAAAAGACTTACCAATAGGAAACTATACCGTAGTGGAAGTAGAAGCACCTAAAGGTTACGAATTATTAAAAGAAAAAATAACTGTAAAAATAGAAAAAGATGTAGTAGTAGAAATTAAAATAGGAAATAAGAAATTGCCAGATCCGACTGGGCAATTTGAAATTGAAAAAGTTGATGATATGGATAGTGAATTAAAGCTAAAAGGCGCTGTATTTCAAGTGTTAGATAAAGAAGGGAAAGAAGTTAGTAGATTAATAACGGATGAAAAAGGAAAGGTGATTTCCAACCAATTAGCAATTGGAAAGTATACGATTAAAGAAATAAAAGCACCGAACGGATACATGTTACTTAGAGATCCAATAGAAATAGAAATTACAGAAGCAGTAAAGACACAAAAAATAACAGTGAAAAATGCGAAGAATAACTGGGTAATTCCTAATACTGGTGGGAGCGGAACAACAATTTTTTACGTAATTGGTATTATGCTAATGTTTGCTGTGCTATATTTCTATAAGAAAAATCGTATATTATGAACTAATTTTATAGAGTTAGACAGATCGTTGCGTTAGAGAGTTTTTAGGACATGAGTTCGGTATTGTACTGGACTCATGTTACTAAATTTGTTGAAGGAGGAAGGATAATAGTAAACATAGAATATGTTAATGAATTAAAATATTCAAGAGGTGAACATGGTGGCAATAAAACAAGACGAAATTAAAGTAGTTGTAGGAGCTGGAGTGTTTAATAATAATCCAGGTTGGATTCAAACGCAAGAAGATGAACTTAACTTACTAGATAAAGCTACGTGGGAAGGAAGATTTGAATACAACTCTATTTCAGCTATTTTAGCTGAGCATGTATGGGAACACCTTACTTTTGAAGAAGGTGTAAGAGCAGCTGAAATTTGTTATGAATTTTTAAAACCATCTGGTCATATTCGGTGCGGAGTCCCTGATGCATTCTTTCAGGATGAGGCATATCAAAATATAGTTCAAATAGGGGCCCCGGTCCGAAAGATCATCCAGCAGCAAGTCATAAAATCGTTCATAATTATATAACATTAACGAAAATGTTTGAAACTGCTGGATTCGAGGTAGTTTTACTTGAATATTGTGATGAAAATGGTCGGTTTTATTACAACGAATGGGATGCAAACGACGGTGTTATTTTCCGTTCGAAAAGGTATGATTCTAGAAATAAAGGCGATAAACTTGGTTTTCCATCGCTAATTGTCGATGCAATTAAGCGTTAATCATTAATCATTCCACAAAAACAGGAGTTAATCCTATGATTTCATAAGTCGCAAATGCGGCTTTTTTTATTTGTACGTAAATCTATATTTAATTTTCAATATTATATAACTCGATTTAGAAAATATTTAAGTTTTTCTCAGCACCATTCACTTTAAATTAACACTTCGTTGTTATAAATATTTATTTTATATTTATATTCGTGTAAAATGAAGTGAGAACATACATTCTATATAAGGAGGCAATCAAAATGATAGCTGAAATTGGGAAACTAACTGATGGATATATTGTAAAATTTGAACGCAAATTTCCATATACGGTAGAGGAAGTTTGGTCTGTATTAACAGAAAACAGTAAGCTGAAAAAATGGATGTCCAATTTACAGATTGAAAGCCTTAAAACTGGTGGAATAATAAAGTTCGACATGATGGACGGTTCATTCATAAACATTGATATTTTAGAGTGTAAACTAAACTCAGTACTTGAATTTACTTGGGATAAAGACCGTGTCCGATTTGAAATACATAAAGAGGAGAATGGTACTTTGTTACTTCTTAAAGAGTACATTCATGAATTAACAGATCATACACCGAGAGATATAGCTGGTTGGCATATTTGTTTAAATCTTTTTTCTTACGTTTTAAAAGGAGAAGAGAAAGAATTTTCTAAAGATGAATGGCAACAATGGTTTGAAATATACAAGGATAAGATTACATGAAGTAAGAGGATAATTGCATAATAGGTAATATTCATTATGTAATTATTATATTGTAAAAATGCTTTTGTGAATAAATAAGAATAGAGGTTAATATGAAAGTAAATCAATTAATTGCTAATAACATAAATAAATTAGATGCAACTATACCGTTTAATAAATCGTTTGGAATTGCTGGTTTATCTGGATCGGGTAAAACAACTTTTTGCCAAACAATTGGTGAAGAATCAAAAAAACGATTAGTTTCTTTATTACCAAAGGCTGAATATCAATATTTATTTCCTAACATTATGGAAACAAATTTTAGTGCCATTAAGATGGAAGAAATGCCTTTAGTACTTTTTCTAGGAAAATCATCGATTTCGTCTAATCCGCGTTCAACGATTGGTACTCATACTGGTGTTTTTACAGAGGTTCGGGAAAAACTTGCTGAAGTTTTTAATCTTTCTCCAGAGGTCTTTTCATTTAATAATCAATTAGGCTGGTGTACTGGTTGTAAAGGCCGTGGTACTACAAAAAATGTTGAGTGTAAAAAATGTAAGGGAAAACGTTATAGTGAAGAAATTGAACAATATGAAATTGATTTGTTGGCCAAGCCACATTCAATTTCAAATATTAATGATTTAAGTGTTGAATCTATTCTTTCACTAGCAAAAGAATTAAATATTAGTGAAGAAAAACAGCATATACTGCAAAATATTATTAATATGAACATTGGTTATTTAACATTAAATCGAATTATGGGTACGTTGTCAGGTGGAGAGTTAACACGACTTTATTTGGCTGAATTCATGGCAGTAAGTGAAAATGCTGTAATTATTATTGATGAGATTTCAGTTGGACTTGATCATGAAACATTATTACAAATTTTAGAAGAGATAAAACGATTAGGGTGTAAAAATCAAATTTGGCTTATTGATCATTCAGATACGGTACTAGATACAACTGATGAGCAATTGTTCTTTGGACCTGGTAGCGGAAAATATGGCGGGAAAATTGTGAAAGAATCACCAAGACCAAAGTCAATACTGTGGGATCGAAATAAAGAAATACCAACAGAATATTATACATTCTATGATTTATATTGCCGTAATATCCAAATGGAGGAGTTTCAAATTCCTAAAAACAGGCTTGTAACGGTTACAGGAGAATCAGGATGTGGGAAATCTACACTTGTCAATGAATGTCTAGCTACAGATTTCTTGAAAAGATATCCAAAAGATAAATTAGTTATGGTGGGACAAGACCGAAATCAATCAATTACAAGTCGATCAACTGTAGCAACTTTCCTAGATATTAAAAAGAAACTAACAAAGTATAGTGAAGACATTGATGATATTTTTGAGCGCTCGATTGAGGATATTATTGATGAACTTCCAAATGAAGATATCGCTTATAAACGTTTGAGCCTACTAATTAAATTAGGACTTGGCTATTTAACATTAGAGAGAAAAACACAAACATTATCGACAGGTGAGTTTCAATGTGTTCATTTAGTTTCGGAATTATTTGCAAACACTAGAAATCCACATACATTATTCATTTTTGATGAGCCTTCAAAAGGTTTATCACAAAATATTTTAAATCAATTTATCGATAGTATTAGAGGGATTCTGCAAGATGAATCAGTTTCTATCATTATGATTGAGCATAATCGTTACATGTTAGAAAGCTCTGATTATATAGTTGATTTTGGAAAAAGGCAGAATGAATCTGTAGAGCATTTGGATGTTGTTAATCATGAGGATTACTATCGTCAAAAAAGTAATGTGAATAGCACAGAGAAAATAAATATCTCTTCAATGCTTAAGCAGAAAAAAGGAGTTCACTATTTAGAAGAAAATCATATTAACTATTTTAAAAATGCCGAAAATGTTTATAAGGGCGGTATTTTAAAAAGTTTATCATCAATGGCTAGGTTAATTTATGGTGAATATGAATCTGATACAATCGCACCTGTTATTGCTATTGATCTTGAAAGACATTTATATAGTCAATATAGTTTCTTATATGAGATTGGTGGATTAATTAATCATATTGTAGCTGCTCATCCAATTAATAAAGATACGAGAAGTTTTGATTTCTATTCACAGGACAATCATTGTCCATCTTGTTCTGGACGTCTTCAAATTGAAGTTTTTGATAAAGATATTGCCATTCAAGATAAAAGTGTTCCATTTTGGGATGGGCTATTCGATCCAGAAATCATGAAGGTATTAAAATTTTATCAGCATGAAAAAATAGAATTTCTATTCGAAGAAATAAAAAATGAGCTTGGTCACGATTTGTCAAAGAGCTATAATGATATGTCAGAAGAAGAAAAGCATACGTTTTGGTACGGATATTTTGAAAAATCATTTTATGATAAAAAAGGAAAGACACGCAGAACATGGGTAGGATTTAATACAATTATTGGTGGATATATTGTTATTTCAAAAGCACCTATTAAAGAAGAAATTAAGAGTTCAAAAAAAATGATGAAATGTCCAATTTGTGAGGGGACGGTTTTAAATCATCATAAGCCACTTAAATTTGGTAACGTAGATATTCGTGAAATAATCAATCAGCCTATTAATAAAGTATTGAAAACAGTTGGTGATTTACCGGCACTTGTTAAATTGAAGTCTATTGTTGGTGGCGATATGGTATTGACGGAAGATGTTTCTTTATTGCCAAGAAAAGCACAAGTTGCATTGAAAATGTTTGAATTAGAACAAGCAAGCTTTTCAAACTATGAAATGGTGTTACAAAATGTCTTACCATTCTGGAGCGAAATAAAAGGAAATATCGAATCCATTAGTGTTAATAATCAGGTAACTGTTTGTGATTTCCCTAATGTTTATGAAACGAGAGAAGCCATTATAGATAAGTATTTCACAAATGGTAAATATAAAAAACTTACGTATGTATACGAAGCGTTTGGATACAAAAAATTAGTTACTCAAATTAATAAAATTAAAAAAAGTAATCCATGTCCATTTTGTAAAGGTAAGAAAGTGATAACCGAAGATAATCTACATGATGGTGTCTTTAAACTAACAATTCCATGTGTAACTTGTAACTTGTAATGCAAGTGGTATTAATGACGAAGGGTTAAAAGAAGTTGTTGAGGGCGTGGATGTACAAACGTGGTTAACTGGAAAAGTAAGTGATGTTGTGAATGAAAGCTTATTAACAGAAGCTGTTGGACAAATACCAATTTTTAATCGCATACGTGAGTTGGATAAACGAGATATGATGGCGGTTTATGAATGTCTTGAGAGTAATCAGTAAATTTTATTAATATAAATTAATAAAACATATATTCTTTATAATGTATATATTAGCGCAGTATAATTAATACAAGGTAATGAAGGTAATAAAGGTAATGAAGGTAATGAAGGTAATGAAAGAAGATCCAATTTCTTAATATCAAAATTAAGAAATTGGATCTTTTAGTATTTTTATGCCTCCATACAATATTTTTCGATAAGAAAAGAAGTAATATGGAAGGAGAGATAAAAAACTAATAGTGATAAACGATTAATATATTATGTAATTATTATATTATAAAAGCTAAAATTAAGGTTGAAAACGGTTCGTAAGTGATATATTTTGTTTGTTAATCTATTTTGCATTGTCTGATTTTTTAAATTTAACAGAAATATATACTTGAATGAAGTATATATTTCTGTTAAATTTATCCTATGGATAGAACAAGTTTAATTAAAGGTCATTTAGAAATGTGTGTATTATCTATTTTGTCGAAAAAGAAAAGTTATGGTTATGAGATTATGAAAGAACTTGAAATAAACAATTTAAAATTGAAAGGAGTAGGAAGTATTTATCCTATTTTAACTAAGTTGAAAAATCAAGAGTGGGTTAATACTTATCAAGAGGTAACAGACAGTGGTAAAGTAAGGATTTATTATGAAATTAATGAAAATGGGAAAATACGTCTTGAGAAGAAAATTAATGAGTGGTTAGAATTGCAATTGGACATTCAAACATTATTAAAAAGCGGTTTGAAAGGAGACCTTCTGAAATGAGGAATAAATTGATAGGTAAAGAAAAGCAATTTTTAAGAGACGTACTTAAGGAATTAAAGCAATACGATATTAGTTTAGAAGAAAGGGAAAATATTAAGCGACAAATATTAGAACATATTCAAGAGTGTCGTGAACGTGGTGAAGACAGTATAGATGATTTAGGTACCCCTCAATTATTTGTTAAAGATTTTATAGAAATAAATGAAATTGATTTACAAGTTAAAATGAAACAACTTCAAAATGAAAAAGGAAAATTCAACACATTTATCTTACGTGGCATATTCATCGCATTTATTACTTACCTCATCTCGCAAACTACATTTTCAATATTTTTAACTGAATCATTTAATTCAACTAATAGCAAAAATACATTTAATTATAATATTTTATATCGCATATCAGAGAATCAATGGTGGAACGTTTTATTAATAATGATTAGCTTTATGCTCTCTGTAGTAGTGTTTATTAGCTTAGTAAGTTATAAAAAAAGAAAGCTATCTAAAGTATAATGAAGAAAACTATCTATAAACTATTTCAAATCTATATTCTTTGTAATGTAATAGTATTATGTATCATTCATCCAAAATCATATGCTCAGCAAGATATTAAAGCTACTTTAGATAAGTATATTGAAAAATTTATAAAAGAACAGAATATTCCAGGGGCTGCTGTTGCAATTGTACATAATAAAGATGTATTCTTCACTAAAACGTGGGGGATTACTGGGGAATCTGAAAAAAAAATAACTAGTAAAACACCATTTGCAATCGGATCAATAAGCAAATCTTTAACAGCTTTAGCTATAGTGAAATTAATAGAAGACAAAAAGATAAAATTAGAGGATTCAGTTCAACAACATCTTCCTTGGTTTAAACTAAAAGATTCTCAAATATCCTCATCTATAACAATCCAACACCTTTTAACTCATACAAGCGGAATAAACGCATATGAAGGCTTATTAATATCAGATAAGCAATCCAAAAGTTCTACAGCATTAAAAGAAAATGTAATGAGACTTTCAAATGTAAAATTAACTGCTCTACCAGGAGAAAAATATCAATATAGTAATGCGAATTATATTGTTTTAGGTGCACTTATTGAGGAAATTACAAATGATACATATTCCTCATATATGGAAAAACATGTTTTTCAGCTATTAAATATGAATGGTGCGGCAGCAAGTAAAGAAACTGCATATGAAAAAGGCTATTTAACAGGTTATCAGTCATGGTTTGGCATACCAAGAAAAAGTGTAGTGTCCTATGATAATGCCGGGGCACCGTATGGTTATATTACCGCAAATTTGGAAGATATGATTCAATTTATTATGTTTTTGAATCGACAAGAAGATACTCAATTTTTAAAGAAAGAAAACATCGACCTTTATCTTACACCACTTTATAACATAAATTCAGAAAAAAGCTATGGTTTTGGATTAAGAACAACAAGTATAAATGAAAGCGAAACGATGATTTGGCATTCAGGATCAACGCCCGATGCTCGTACAGAAATATTTACTTTAAATAAAAGTGGCTGGGGTGGTGTGATTTTAACAAATAAAAATCATGTATTAGAAGAACCAGCACTTTCAGTATTAAAAAAGGGGATTATTAATATTTTGAATGAAGAAGAACCGGTTGATCCCCATAAAAGCATACCATTTACACAAATTGTTATGTCTACAGTTATACTCGCGCTTTTCATTTCATCAATTATGTTAATTAAAAAATATAAACATAAGAAAACTGTAAAAAAATTAACTTGGTTATTCGTAGGGACTCTATTCCTACTATTATCTATTATTTTCATCCCACTTCTTACTTATTGTACAAGCTCACCATGGCGTACGATAAAAATATTTGCGGCAGATGTAGGTTTACTTACAAGTATTATAGTAATTTTATTAGCTGTGAACGGATTATTATCAATCTTTATAGGTATAAGACAGAAGAGTGTATAAGGGTAAATAATTAAAGAAATATAATTCAAACGTTATAAACAGTTGACCCTCACACAATGTCATTGTTTAAGATAAAGTTGAGCTTCAAAGTAGATGTAACTTATAGGAGGAAATCATGTTTAAAATAGGGGATTTTTCAAAACTATCTTCCATTAGTATACGAATGTTGAGACACTACGATAAAGTGGAATTACTACAACCAGTAAAAGTCGATGAGCAGAGTGGATATCGATTTTATTCAGCAGACCAATTAAAAAAAGTAAATCAAATTCAAACGTTAAAAGCTATGGGGTTTAATATTGCTACCATCAAAGAAATAATAGAATGCGATAATATAGATACCATAAAAGAGCAATTTTTAAATCGTAGTGCTCAAATTAAAGAAGACATGAATAACCTCCAAAAACAATTACGTCTCCTCGAAGACTCAACGAAAACGATGAGAGAGGATGTTGTTGAGATGAATTATCATGTTTCAATAAAAGAAATTCCAGAAAGAACTGTAGCTAGTGTTAGAAAGATTATTCCATCGTATAATTGCGAAGGTGATTTATGGAGTGTATTAATGCAAGAAATTCAAATGAAAAATATTAGTATTGCCCAACCGAGTTATAGTATTGCGGTTTTCCATGATCGTGAATACAAAGAAAATGATGTAGATATAGAAATACAGCTAAGTATTCTAGGTAAGCACGAAAATACAAAAGACGTTACATTTAAAAATATGGAATCGACTAATGTAGCTTCTATAACAGTTAATGGAAGTTATGAACAGATGACAGCTGTAAATGAGGCTGCGGCAAAATGGATTGAGACAGAGGGTTATAAATTAGCAGGCCCGATGTTTAATATTTATCATGTGAGCCCAGCGATGGAATCGGATCCTAATAAGTGGGTTACAGAAGTTTGTTATCCAATAAACAAATAAGTAATAAAAAAGGCATGTTTTATGCCTTTTTTATTTTATGAATATCTCAAAATATATAATTTTTCCTCTTTACAGTTTTCGTATCGGACTACATAAGGCAATAAATACTTCAATTATTTTAGTAAAAGTAGCTAAAGCAAATATAAATACAGGATTGTAGGCTGAAATAATTCCACCTACTAATGCCCCCAATGGCATAGATAATCGTGTAAGTACACGAGAAAAACCTAAAACACGTCCTTGCAAATTGGATGGAACAGTTTCCTGCCGAATTGATGTAACAATCGTATTCCATGTGATATTACATGTCATCGCGATTCCGAAAGCAATTCCGGGAGCGAGCCAATATGTACTCCACAAAGCAAATGTTAATCCAAGCGCTCCCAAAAATAGGAGTAAAGGAATAAGTACACCACGTCGAAATTTCTTTTCTAAAGGAACGGCAATTAAGCTTCCTAAAAGCCCACCTATTCCTATTAAAGTATAATTATAGCCACTTTGTGTGGAGGTAAGATTTAATGTCGACAATAAATAATACATAAGTATACCTAAAACAGCACTTGCTCCAAAGTTACCTACCATTGCTTGAAGTGACAAAGCTATATTTAACCGATCATTTTTCAGCCATTTAAATCCATCAAACAAATCATTTAGTACATTTTGCAATGTCTTTTTATCAGTATTCTTTTTATTTAAGTTTTTCATAGAAGGTAATATAATCACAGCAATTAATGTAGCAATAAATGAAAGAACATTAATCCAAAGTACTTGAAAGCCGCCAATAAAAGATATGAAAAGCCCAGCTATGATTGGACCAAACAAACTAGCCAATTGATTAACCATTTGATATAAAGAATTAGCCTTCGTTAATGATGCACCTGCGATGTGTGGAATGACTGTAACTGTTGTTACATCAAAAAGCATGGACATAACTGCTAAGATAAAAGTAATTACGTATAAATGCCAGACTTCTAATAGATGTAATGCATGTAAAATTGGTACGAGACTTACTAAAATAATATTGGTAATATCCGCCATCCAAAGTAACTTTTTTCGATCATATCGATCAACTAGTACACCAACTAAAGGGCCAAATAAAACGATTGGCAATACGTTAACAGCAAATAAAGAACTCATAATTACAGCTGAACCAGTTAATTGATAGGCAATCCAAGGCAGTGCAAAAGTATATAGTGAATCCCCGATTCGTGAAATGAGTAAACCAAAAATAAAAATCTTGTATTCTTTTGAAAAAGTTGTCTTGACAGTTAATCTTCGTTCTTGTACAAATTTCACAATTGTATGACCTCCCTTTTTTATAGAGGAATTTGAAAATAATCCGTCCAATATGTATTAAATATAGAATTCTGTAAGAAGTTGTTGAATCCTACTTTATAATATTGATTTTATATAAAATTGTAGGGAATAGAAATTAGGGCGGTTTTTATGCGAGGAGGCGGAATGATTCGAGAATAAAAGGGGTTGCTGGATAAAGAGTTAATCTTATGACCTTTTCCGCAATTATTGTTGTTAGCAGAACTTTTGAAAAAAGATCCTACATTAATATATCCCTTTTTTAGTTAATAATAGCCTCCTTAATACTAGTTAATACAAGGAGGCATTAAATTTTTAATAATTAATGGTATGTGTATCCTCCATCAGGAAACAATACATTACCCGTAGTAAAACTATTTTGCATTAAATATAGGACAGTATGTGCAATTTCATCATTATATCCAGCTCGTTGTACAAGTGAAAGAGATTTATAAGCTTTGTAAGCAACTAGTTTATTTTCGTTTTGTTCATTTTCTCTTTGTATTGTTCCAGGAGAAACCACATTAACTCTAATAGGAGCTAATTCCACAGCTAAAGCCTTCCCTAAACTTTCAATAGCACCATTGCAAGCTCCATAGGCAGGTGCGCCTTTAAGTGGTCTTTGACTAAATGCACCAGACATTAACACAATCGATCCAGAGTTTGAAAGAAAAGGAATTGCATATTTTACGGCATAATATTGAGGCCAAAACTTTCCGATGAAGCTACTTTCAGCAATTTCCTCTGTAGAGGTAATTGGTCCAAGTGTGTAAGAGGCTCCCGGTGTGAATAAATGATCAAAGTTCCCAACTGTCTTGAAAAAATTTTGTAATTGCTCTTTATTTTGATTATCCAATACGTAAGTTTGGAGACGATTGCTATTTATTAATTTTTTAGCAATCTTTAATTTTTCTTTCGAACGCCCTGCAATAATAACATGTGCTCCTTGTTCAATTGCTTGTTTTGCCGTTGCGAATCCAATACCAGAACTCCCACCAATGATAACAATACGATTATCTTTTAATGTAGTAATAGACATATTTTAGCCACTCCTTTAATAAAAAACTTTAGAATATAACTGTGCTATGCTTTTATTATTCGCTAAAAGGGAGCAAGTGAAAAGTACGCACTTTATATGTACATAGTCGCAAATTTCGTACTAATTGCTATTTATGCGGATAAGTAATACGAAAAATTTCTAAATATGGTTTATCTCGCATTCACGGGCAGTAAAACTCTCACCTCAAAGTTAGGAAAATGCAAGGAAGTTAGGTAAGAGATCAACTGCCCGTAAAAGCCCGATTGGTTCAACTAATAATCAGTGTGGGATGAACAAAACCCCCACTGATTAAAGTTTCACTTTATGATATCTGAGGAGAGGTGAGAAAAATGGATTTACAAGAACCGAAGTTAAAAGGGGTAATAGCAACATTACAAATAATCGGTGGGAAATGGAAGCCGCTCATTTTGTTTATTTTGCTAACAGATGGAACGAAACGTTTTGGTGAATTAAAGAGATTAATACCAGATATATCTCAAGGGACGTTAGCAAAGCAATTACGTGAATTAGAGCAAGATCAACTAATAAAACGCGAAATTTATCAAGAAATACCACCTAAAGTAGAATATAGCTTAACTGAACATGGAAAAACAGTCAGTACTGTTTTGGATAGTATGTGTAGTTGGGGAAGAGGGCATTTAGAATATATAGATAAAGATAAACCATAAAAATGTTATGTAAACTTATTGTAGTGTGAAGGGAAATGTTGTTTTAATAATTTGTATTTTATAATATATAATTAAAGAGTGTCGTAGGTTATTATACATATTTAATTTATTTTTACAAAGGGGAAGTAATAAGATGAACGAATTAGAGTATAAAAGCTTCTATGATAAAGTAGGAAAATTAAATGGATGGGATTTTAGCAAAATAAAATGTGAAACTGTAGGAGATACATGGGACTTTTATAGTGAGGTAAAAGAAAGGTGTAAACCATCACATATTTTACTTGATGTTGGTACAGGCGGAGGAGAAAATGTACTTAACATAGCATCATCAGCTAAATTGTTGATTGGAATTGATAATTCTAACGGCATGATTGCAACGGCACATTCTAACTTGAAAAAATCAGGTGTACAAAATGTTGAGTTTCTTCAAATGGGTTCTGAAGCTTTAACATTTCCACCTGCACATTTTGATATTGCTTCAAGTTGTCATGCCCCGTTTCTGGCATCTGAGTTAGCGAAAGTAATGAAAAAGGGTGCCTTTTTCTTAACACAACAAGTAAGTGAGAATGATAAATTAAACCTGAAAGAAGCATTTGGTAGAGGACAATGCTTAGGTGAACGGGATGGTACTTTAAAAGAAAATTATATGAAGCCCGTTATCTTTTGTTTACATGGATTAGGTAGTACGAGTTTAAGTTTTATAGAAATTGCTGAGGAATTAAAAGAAGAGTATAGATTTATCTCCGTTGATGCACCTGGACATGGTAAAACACCCCCATTTGAAAGAACAGAAGATTATGAGATGCACAATTTAGCAAATTGGTTAAATGAAATAATAAATGAATTGAGAATCGAATACTTCTATTTTCTATCACATTCATGGGGAAGTTTTGTAGCGTTATTTTATTTGTTAAATCATCCAGAAAAAGTACAAGGAAGTATTCTTATTGATGGTGGATATCAAACAAAAAGGCTTAAAGAAGAAACGTTGGAAGAAGAAATTGCTTATTATGAAAAGGACTTTGATGAATACGTTTTTAATAATTGGGACGAATTTTTCAAAAGTGAAAAAGCAGCTTATACTAGGTGGTCTTCATTGTTAGAAGTTGCTGTAAAGGATCTAGGGATCGAAATGGATAATAAAGTATGGTGGCATGCCAGGGGAAATACAGCTAGTAATATAATAAGAGGTATGCATAAAGATGAAACAATAGATATATATGAGAAGCTACCGGCTAATATTGTATTACTTCGAGTTACAGTCCCACAAGTTTGGGCGGATTATAGAGATAAGACAGCAAATGTTTTTAAAGAGAAAACGGACAGTATAGTAAAAGTAATTCCTGATACTACACACATGTTGCACTGGGATAAACCAGAAATTGTTATAGCGGAAATAAAAAATAATTGGAGCTAACATATTCATACTAAAGTTGTAGTTTCTATATGAAAAATCCATCCTTCCGTTTGATTTTATCTATTTATAAGTGTAATACAATACGAATAGATAATAAGAAATGAGGGGGAATGTAAAGTGATTACACATATATCAGATATAAAACTACAAACGGTTTCCATAGAAGGGGTAAAACAAGTTTATAAGGACATATTATCTTTTCCAATAAAAAAAGAAACAGCATCCTTCATTCAATTTGAAGTAACACCTTATACAACAATTAGTTTTCAAGAAGTGTATGAACCAATCGCACCTGCACATTTTGCTTTTGAAATTCCATATTCAAAATTCCATGAAACAGCAAAATGGTTAAAGGACTCTGGATTACTCATTGTAAAATGGCAAAATGGAAATGTAATTGGTGAAGAGAATGGTCTATTCAATTTATACTTTAAAGACGGAGATGGAAATCTACTCGAAATTATCGCACATAGTTATGTTAAAGAGGATGTATTAGTACCACACTCACCTTTAAACATTTTATACGTAAGGGAAATTGGTCTTCCTGTTAAAAGTGTACCTGTTTTTACGGAATGGTTAAAATCAAATCTAAATATGAAAACGATGGAAGATGGGGATATTTTTAACTTTGTTATAGGTGGCACTGCATATATCGTCGCGACTTGGTGGCAGCGACCTTGGATTCCAATCGCGATGAAAGCTCTATCACCGAAAGTATACGTTTCTTTCGGAACACCAGACGTCGCATTTTTACAGCGAATCCAAAATAACTTTAAGAAAAATAGTGTATCATTTGAATGTAAACGTAATGAAGTATCATTTATTGAGCAAGGATATACATTTTCAATTGTGCATACATCAGAGTTTCATTCTGATATTCCTAAACAATTAAACTTACCGCTTTCTATTTAAGGATGAAAAGCGGTAAGTTTTTTGTATATTCGTGAAGAAGGTTTTAGCTAGGGTTACAGTGAATTTAAAGAGAAGTACAAGGTGTTATTTTAATTTATGTTAAGGGGAGAAATGAAGTGGTTTTAGGTAATCCAATTGCAAAAGGGAATACTGCAGAAATTTATTTAACTGATGATAAGGTTGTAAAATTATTTAAAGATTACCTCCCAGATACAGAGTCTATGAATGAAGCAAAAAAACAAAAATATGCGTATTCATGCGGGCTGCCAGTTCCAAACGTATTTGAAGTAATAAAGATACAAAATAGACAGGCAATTATTATGGAACATGTAAAAGGGGACAACATTGGTGATCTTCTGCTTAATAATTTAAATGAGGCAGAGCGTTATATCGGCCTTTGTGTTAATGAGCAAAAAAAAAATCCATGCTATACATGTAAATACAGATGAAATGGAGTTAATGAGGGAAAGGTTAGAGAGTCAAATTAAATCTGTACATAAATTGGATGAAAACAAAAAGAAAAACATATTACTAAAATTAGATTCTATTACATTTGATTTTAGGCTATGTCATGGAGATTTCCATCCATTTAATTTAATTTTGAGTAAGGAAGAGAAAGTGAAAGTTATAGACTGGGTAGATGCTAGTTCAGGGGATATTCGCGCAGATGTATTTCGAACATATTTGTTGTACTCACAATCTACGGTAGAATTAGCTGAGATGTATTTACATATATATTGCAGTCGTACCGGCTTATCAAGAGATGAAGTTTTTCAATGGGCTCCTATAATTATTGCAGCTAGATTTTCTGAAAAAGTATCACCGCAAAATGAAGTGTATTTGAAAAGATTATTGAATCAGTATTTATAAGTCATAAAAAAGGCTGTCAGCTAATTAATAAATGCTGTTGTTTAACCAAATTTTCCTTGCAGTTAAACAACAGCATTCTTAAATATTGATATAGGTATTCTTATTTTCGATCTTCATCCTATAAAGGTTCATAATCCGTACTTGTTCCTCCGTTAATTCTTCTTTATCCCAATACATATGCATTAAGCTATATTCAAAAATCTCCTTTAATTTAATAAATAACGGAAACTTGTCTTTCATCTCTTTTGGTAGCCTTCAAATAGTGCTTTTGTAATAGAATACTCATAGTCAACGATATTCCCATTTCCAGCAAATGAATATTCTATCGCACTATAAATAGGAACGGCTAAATCGAATATGTAAAAATGTTTTTGGAATGAATCCAAGAGAATATCAACTTAACAAAATGCCTATTCAATCATTTGTTAAACTAAATTTAAATAAAGAAGGGGCGTTTAAAATGAATATTTCTAGAAAAATAGAGTTTGAACAGTTACGAGATAGGAAGAGTGAGCTATTTGATAAAGAGGTACTTAACATATTAAATGGTCAAGTTATGTATGAAGAATTTAAAAACGAAAAGCTAATGGGTGATTCTGATTATGCACCATTTAATGAGGCAATGTGTGTGAACCCTGCTACTACACAAGTTTTTGATGAGGATTTTATTAAAACAAGAGCGGAAGGACATAACAGTTCCGTAGAAAGTTATACAAAAAAGGTTATAGATCCGTTAGAAAAACTTTTTACGAAAAATTATAAATGTATTGTTTTATGGTTTGGTGAAGATATGTTTTGTCAAATGAACCTACTTACCATACTTTCTCACCTTGAACAGTCTGTTTATGAAGGGAAGGTATACTTAAATAGCTTTAGAGAGGATGAATTTAAAGTAAATCAAATTGAACTTGAATTGGGGAAGTATTCTTCTATATACAATGAAGTATTAGTAAACCATAAAAAGACCTCCCATAAGGTACCACCTGTAATGTATCAGGCTATAGACTTATTTTTAGAAATGTTAACAGAAGATAATGCAGTAATGAAATTCATTTCTAAAAATAAAGATTTATCAACTCAAGAATTATTAACGAAGTTGTTTCATCTTTTTCCTACAATCGGATATGGAGATACTCAGTACATAGAACTGATTAATAAAATAAAGAAGAAAGCTACACCAAAAATATAGGTGCAGCTTTCTTCTTATAATTGCTCAAGTAATTCTAATTCTTTTTCTACAAATAGCATTAGTTCTTTAATTGTTTCACCAGAAAAATCAAAACGAATACCGGCTGCATCATACACTTCTTTTATAGATTGCGAGCTTCCTAGTGATAATGCCTTTTTATAATTTTCTAGCGCTTGCTTAGGATCCTCTTTATATTGTTTATACATTTGTAATGCACCAAGTTGGGCGATCGCATATTCAATATAATAAAATGGTACTTCAAAAATATGGAGTACAGGTAACCAACTCGTTGCTATCCAGTTTTCGTAGCCATCAATATGTATGACGCTAGACTGATAATGTTTTTGAAGTTGTAAGTATTTTTCATTTCTTTCTTTAGAAGTATGACTTGGATTTTCATACAGCCAGTGTTGAAATTGATCGACAATAAGCATAATAGGTAAATATGAAATAACATCTTTAAAGAAGTTAATTTTTGCTTGTTTTAAATCTTTTTTGTCTGTATAGAAGGTATCCCAATAATTAAGCGAGAATAACTCCATTGTCATACTGGCTAGCTCAGCTGTTTCAGCTGGAATTTCTATATACTGTCGTAATTTTAATGGTTTTATGAGTTCGTTATGAATACTATGACCCATTTCATGTATAAAAGTGACAATATCATCTTGTGTATAATTTAAGTTCATAAAAATATAAGATAATTGTGAAGCTGGTAAGTACTCACAAAAGCCACCAGCTGCTTTTCCTTTGCGGCTTGTTAAATCAAGACAATTGTGTTTATACATTCGGTTTAAAAGTGCTGAAAATTCAACATCTAGTTTATTAAAGATATGAGTGCTCTTTTCAATTAAATCATTTTCATTTGCAATAGGTTTAAGTACTTTTTGATCTGGAGTTACAGCTGATACATCCCACGGGCGAAGTGTATCCAATTGCAGTTTATCTTTTTTCTCTAGCAATATTTTATCTTTAAGAGGCACAACATACTTACGTATGGATTCAGCTAGTTCATAGCAATCTATCGCTGAATAATCAAAACGCTCGTATTTTTTGAACATATAATCGCGATAATTCTCTAGTTGAATATTTTTTGCTTTTTGATGGCGAATTTCAATTAATTGATTTAATATGTTTTGGAGTTCTTTTTCAACAGATAAAAATTGTTCAGAAATAATGGTTTTTGCCTTTTTACGGGTGTCACGATTCGAATCTTGTAAATAGGATTGTAATTCTGTTATCGTTTTTTCTTCTCCGTCCCAAATTCCACTTAATCCTCCAGTGATTTCAAAGTACTCTGTGACTAATTTGTCTTCCTTTATTTCTAATTCGATATTTTCCTCACAAAATAACTTTTGAGCATTTTTTATTTTTGTATCTAATAAACCATATACATTAGAATCTAATTCCATTCGAAAAGGTGACTCTAAATATTTATTATCCAATAAATTTTGGTATCGCTTTAAAAGTGGCTTTACAAATTGTTGATCATGTTCAAAAGTATCCTTTATTTCTTCATCATCCGTATTACATTGAAAGGCGATGTAATGTGATCTTAATTGTTCTTCGATGTCCCAAATTACTTTTGACTGCTCTTTTAACCAATTTTCAAGGTCTAGTTTTGAAGAAATCATTTTATTTAATAAAGTCGAAAGAGTTTTTTCCAATTGTAGTACATTACTAATATCAATCGTATTTACACGTTGCATTATATATCCCTCACTTTTTATTTATTCATAGAGATATTCTATTTATTAATTGTAATTCCCTTGTTAAGTGGGGTAAATGTGAAATAATGTTAAATTTAATAATTAAAGAAGGTATTTATATGTCAAAGTAAAAAGTTTATCGTAAATGAAAATATATGGAGGGGTGCTGCATGAGAAAGGGAAAGAAGTTACTTGTATTTTTATTTCCACTTGCTTTATTATGTGCCTGTGAGAATGACATTGAAGATGCTAAAAGTGAAGATTCTATAGTGATGGATATTGCCACAGCAGCGGTAAAGGAGGAATCTTTTTTTTAGTGCTGCTATAAGAGATGAAAAAGAAAGAATATTAGATTTAGAGATTGCTGATAGCGAAGATAGTAACGAAATAAAAAATGATATTAATAAAAGATTGGTGATACAAGGTGTAACGTCTTATAAAATCAATATAACTCAAAGAAATAGAGAAGTTGTAAAGGCAGAGAGTAGATGGAATCAAGTTTTTGGACATATATTTGATGACGTATTCAGAAAAAATGGATATGAAGGGTTTGGTATTCAGCAAATAAATTATAAAAAGAATCAACCTGTTACCATTGATATAAAAACTAAGATTAGCGATGATGAAGTAGGGGCGAGAGAACTTGGACAGAAAATAGAAAAAGAAGTTGAAGTTGTACTTAAAACAGAAGCAGTAAAGAAATGGATTGAAAATGATTCATATGCTATTGGGATTTACGATATAGATGATCGGAAAATTAACTAATTGAGGAATGAATGCTATATGAATGAAAAAACGATATAATTAAATATAGAATTACTGAAGGAGGTGTAAGATGTATAAGTATTTACATATTTTAAACGACATAGAAAATATGATTCAAAATGGAGAAATAAGAGAAGGAAAGAAATTACCGTCTATACGGTCACTCGTTACGCAATATGAATGTAATAAGGCAACAGTTATACGTGCGCTTCATGAATTAGAAAAGCGTCACATTATATATTCTGTCCCTCAAAGTGGATACTACGTTGTTAAAAAATCAGAGAGTACTATAGAAAATAACGAGATAATTGATTTTGCCTCCTCAGCACCAGATCCAGATGTTTTTCCGTATTTAGATTTTCAACATTGTATTAATAAGGCTATTGATACGTATAAAAATGATTTGTTTGTATATGGAACGCCGAAAGGCTTACCATCTTTAATACCAGTTATTCAAAAACAACTAGCAAATTATCAAGTCTTTACAAAAGAAGAAAATATTTTTATAACATCCGGTGTTCAGCAGGCACTTGCTATATTAACTTCTATACCATTTCCGAATGGAAATGAAACTGTATTAATTGAACAACCAACATATCATCTATATATTGATTATCTAGAAATAAATAAAGTTCCTGTAATCGGTATTAAACGTACGAATGAAGGTATCGATTTGAATGAATTGGAGCAAATATTTCAAACCGGAAAAATAAAATTCTTCTATACGATACCGAGATATCATCATCCGCTTGGAACGTCTTATTCTAAAGATGAGAAAGAAAAAATCACACTATTGGCTAAGAAATACAATGTATTTATAGTGGAAGATGATTATTTAGCAGATTTAGAAACTGATTCAAAAGCAGATCCATTATATAGCTTGGATAATTGTAGTCATGTCATATATTTGAAAAGTTATTCGAAGATTATTTTTCCAGGTTTACGGGTTGGAGTTGCGGTCATTCCACCATCCATTGCAAATGCGTTCTATACATACAAAAAGATACTAGATATTGATAGTCCGATGATTTCTCAAGCGGCTTTAGAAATTTATATAAAGAGCGGTATGTTTGAACGTCATAAAAGTAAAATTAATTCTTCCTACTATAATAGATCAATAAAACTAGCAGAAACATTAGAAAAAGTGCAAAATGAAGATCCATCATTATTTACATATAATAGACAAAACACATTTGGAATACACACTTGTTTAGAAATGCAGAAAAACACAGTTACAGAAACACTTATACAAAAATTAGGTGACAGGCAAATAAGTGTCGATACTATTGATAAGAATTATATGAGGAATTTCCCTAAAGAAAAACTATTAAAGTTAAATGTTTCGAATGTAAAAGAAGATAAGATTGAAGAAGGTATTCGTAAAGTAATTGGGGAAATCAAGCAATTAAGACAGTTTAATTTTCAGTTTAGAAAAGAATAATTTGAATTAGGAGGTTTGTTTGGTTTTGAGGCGAAAAATCATTCTCTTGTTTGTATGTAGCGCTATAGTAGTTGGTGTAATGGTTGTGGCTAAATATAAAAAAAGAGAATGCATAGCAGTTGCAAAGTATTCAAGAGGTATTATCGTAGATTAAAATAACGAACCTATAACTAATGTGAAAATTTATGAAGATTCAATTGAAAGTAAGATGCGTAGTATTTCAAATGCACAAGGTGAATTTGAAATACCACATGGAGTTTGTGGTGAAATTGCATTAAAATTAGTTACTCAGAATGGGGAAGTCTATACGAGAAAATATGATAAGAATCATGTGTAAGAAGAAAACTAAAGGTGAATAAAATGAAACCATTACAGAGAAAAGTAGCAGTTGTGGACGGAGCAACTATATATGTAACTGAATAACTATATGTTTTTTAAGAGCGCTCTTAGAAAAGAGTGCTCTTTTTCATTAATGTAAATATTTACTTAGCATCTTTTTAAAATGATTTTTATCATAATTTACATATTGCGTAGCTGTATTTCGTATTGGATCTCCGGCATAAAATCTTTCATACAATTCGTGTCTAGATCCTAATGGACTTCCAATGATATCCCAGGCTAACTTAAATAATTTTGTGCTTTGTTCGGCATCTATATTCGTTCCTTTAAAGTGCTTTTTCAATAAATTAGCTATCGGACTTTGGAAGTCATTCGAGCTCGAAGGAAGTTGAATGAACCCACCTGCTCCAATTAATTGTAAAATTTCTATTGCACGGGGATAATATTTGGAACCAAGATTCCTTGCAGTTTCGATATATTTAAAATTCGGCAAATAAGTTTTCGTTTCATTTGTAGTACCTTCAACTTCTGCAGCAATTAAAAGTGCGCGAATTGTTTCGATTTGCATAATTAATTCCCCAAGCTTCTCTTGAACATGCAAATAAGTAGTAGCACCGATCGCTTCAGCAATTTCACAAGCAATTGCAGTTATAAATTCTAGCTTTACTACTAATCGTACAATTGCTTGGTGATAAGCTAAACTACTAGAAGCTACATCTGACTTTATTGCCCATAACGCTTCAGGGTTGTTATATAGTAAGACTCGTTCCCATGGTACAAATACATTATCAAAGATTAATAGTGCATCCATTTCATCGTACTGTGAGCTAAGAGGGGAATCAACTGTAATTGAATGTGTATTCGCAAATGGTTCTCTACAAACCATATGTAATCCAGGGGAATTGGCTGCCACGATGAGAAAGTGAGCTAAATCTTTTTGAGTATCAGTCAGTTTTGCTAATGGATAGATTAATAAATCATTTGAATAAGGAGAAGCAGTACCAATCATTTTAGCACCACTTAAATAAATTCCATCAGAAGTTTTTTTCGTAACTCTTAGTAATCCTAAGTCGTTTGTATTCAACATTGATTCTGTAGATCGATTTATTTGTGGATCACGTTGAACTACGCTTAAGAATAAGTGATTATCTCTTGCTTCTTCATAATAAGATGTAATTTTATCTGGAAACTGTGCATCGAATTTTTTATAAAAATATTTTGATACGTACCAGCCAGTAAGTCTCGATCTTGCGTAATCAGATAGTCTACTCATTACACCGTCTGTAGCATAACTCCACGTTTCAAAAGCGGTTCTCCTCATTAATAATTCGTTATAGGAATTCGGAACTAAAAAGGCTGTATGGACAAATTCTTTCGTTTTTGGACTAACATATCCAACAGAATCTCTTCGTATTGGATCATCAAACAATGTAAATAAATTAGAAATGGTACTTAATGTTCCTGCAAAATGTTTGTCTGTAGTTACATCTACTTTTTGTCCATAGAGCCAAACGTTACGACCATCTTGTAAGCTCTTTATATAGTAATCTTTCAAATTTTGCATATTTCCTCCTTCTAAAGACTATTCATATATTTGGACATCTTTTAATGGTGGGGAATATACGTGGAAAGTTATTACTGCTGAATCTGTAGCATTATACATTTTATGCACAGTATCTTTTTTTACTGTGAAAATATTTCCCTCTGTAAACTCTTCAATCCGCTCGCTATTATTTTCGTACGTTATATTTTGTAACGTACCATTGACTATTAGTATACATCCTACAGATATTCCATGATCGTGCACAAAGGTCTTTGCTTTGCTGGGGAAATTTAATACTAAAATCTCTACGAATTCAGACTGATAGATAACGTTCCTTCCGTATTCAAGATTAACTGGTGAAGTAATAAAAGGAGCTATTTTATGAAGTGAAATATTTAATGATTGAATAGTGTGTATTAAATTGAACGTATCGTAGTTACATAGGTTATTAAATGCCTTTCTTATGTTATGAATCAATTGCATGTACAACTTCCTCCTAAGCATTTGCAGTGAAAGAAAGTAATCTCCTATTATATCGTGTGTAGTCGATTACATAACATTGTATTGAATAAATTCAAAAAGGTGACTGGTTTTAATTGGGTAATATTTGCTCTGGACTACATGGTAATTAATTCCTTTTTTATGGTATGCTTGAACTATAGCCCGCTTTCTATTGGAAAGGTGATGAAATAAATGGCAGTTCTTTTAGTGGATAATCTATATCAAATGTCTATTGTTTTACTGATCTTATGTTCATTTTGTTTTTATAAATATTTAAAGAAAATAAAAAGGGAAAGAAAGCTTACAGGTTTTGAAATTACGATGTATATCGTGACGCAACTTGCGTATTTCATTTGGGCGGCAACGACTTTTCTTAAAATGTTATCAGAATAGTAATCTTGAAGTATTAGACGCTGAACAGAAAGGTACAGGAGCATTAAAGGTATAAACGTGGGCAAGGGTAATTTATCATCTATTAGGTAAATAAATTTAGTCGAAATTTAGATGGATAACAATATTACTTATAACATCTTTATAAAAAGAGAGGATATAAATGGAACAATATAAGTTAATTGTAAAAGGGCCTAAACAACTTAAGTGGGAAACAAATGAAATTAAGGACATACAGGACGATGAAATTATCGTTAAAACAATCGCAGGATCGATAAGCATTGGGGCCGAGTTACCACAGTATAATGGATCCGATGTTACAGATCCGCATCCTTTTTATCCAAGAAAAACTGGATATGAAAGTTATGGTGAAGTGATTGAAGTTGGTAATCAAGTAACACATGTAAACGTAGGTGATAAAGTAGTTTCTTTTTATGGACATGAAACGATAGGGATAGTTAAGGCGCATAAAGTAATTCGAGTGCCTAGTTCTATACAACCTAAAATTGCTTTATTATCTATTCTTTCATGTGATGCCGCTAAAGGAGTATTGAAACTAAACCCGCGACAGGATGAAAAAGTACTTATAATTGGAATGGGAGTTATTGGTTTACTCGCTTGTTATTTCTTAAAATACTATGTAGGCATTGAGCATGTGGATGTTGTTGAGCCTAATAAAAATAGAAGAGATTTTGCAAAGAAGTTTGGTACGAAAAACATATATGATTCAGAAGAGAAAATAATAGAAACATATAATTATGGTTTCGAATGTTCTGCTACAAATAGTGGGTTCCATACTTTGCAAAAAGCTCTTAAAACTAATGGTAAAATATGTATACTGTCTGATGGTAATATAGAAGAACTAACATT
Source organism: Bacillus cereus group sp. MYBK14-1 (assembly GCF_051916885.1). Taxonomy (NCBI): domain Bacteria; kingdom Bacillati; phylum Bacillota; class Bacilli; order Caryophanales; family Bacillaceae; genus Bacillus; species Bacillus cereus group sp. MYBK14-1. The sequence goes on from NZ_JBQAHM010000001.1 coordinate 77,978, forward strand.
AACTGCTAACTTTTATCAGAAAGAATTACAAATTATTGGATCAAGTGACGGATACGATTATCAAAAACATGCAGATTGGTTTTTTGAAGAAATAGGAAAAACACCATTTATAGAGGAGATCTTTCAACATGAAATACATTATACTTCACTCATACAATGTTTTGATGAATTGAGTTTAGGGATAATTAAACCATTAAAAGTATATGTTTCATATGAATAACGAAAAAATGAGCAAATATTTGTCACATACCTTACAAATGTTTCGTCACATTTATGATTATTAAATGAGGAGGAACATATATGAAAATATTTGTAGCAGGTGCAACTGGTGTAATAGGACGTTCTTTATTGCCAATGTTAATAAAAAATGGGCATACGGTGTTTGCGATGATTCGTAATACTTCGCAAGTAGAAGCAATGAAAAGGGTGTGTGCCATACCAGTAATAGCTGATGTATTTAATAGAGAGGCTGTATTTTCTGTATTAGAAGAAACAAATCCCGATGTAGTTATTCATCAATTAACGTCATTGTCATCATGGAATTTTGAGGATAATGCAAAAATTAGAACAAAAGGCACTCGTAACCTTATCGATGCCGCTAAAAATGTAGGGGTACAGAAAATAATCGCTCAAAGTATTTCATGGGCGTATGAACCAGGGGATACATTTGCGACTGAAAAAGACTCACTACATATTACTGCTTCTATGCCTCGGCAAGTCACTGTTAATGGCATATTGAAATTAGAAAAAGCTGTTACTGAGTTACCTGAATCGGTTATACTTCGTTACGGCACATTATACGGACCAGGAACATGGTATGCGGAAAACGGATTAATAGCAAATCAAGTTCGTAATAATGAAATTATCGCATCAGACGGGATAAGCTCGTTTATACATGTTGAAGATGCTGCAAGAGCTACTATGCTATCCCTTAATTGGCCTTCAGGAATCGTAAATATTGTAGATAATTATCCAGCAACTAGTAAAGAATGGTTACCAATATATGCAGCAGCGATAGGGGCACATAAGCCTAAAGTTCAAGATGGGAAAAATAGTTGGGAAAGAGGAGCTTCCAATAATAAGGCACGTAAAGAGTATGGATGGACACCTTTATTTCCATCATGGTCTGAAGGATTTAACAACTTAATAGGTAAGTAAAACATACCTTTAATGGGAATGATAGTAAAATACACCATTAAAGGATTGGGTTATTATGAATATAATTTGGGAAAGTATTATATTAACTTTTACTGGAATAATTGTTTTGAAAATGACAGGTAGTACATCTGTGAGCCAAATGACAAGAGCTGAAATCATTATAGTTGTATCAATTGGCCGTATTATTGTAGAACCTGTATTAAGTAGAAAAGTAGTCCCATCTATATTCGCGGCTATCATATTTGCAAGCATATTACTTATCATTCATTTCTTTGAATTGAAATCAAGGAAGGTGGAACAATTTTTAAATGGAAGTAGCATTATAATTGTTGAAAACGGAGAGATTGTAAAAGAGAATTTGATGCAGGCAAAAATGTCGGAACAACAACTTTATATGCAATTAAGAGAAAAAGGGATTCATGACGTAAAGAGTTTACAGCAAGTTACAGCGGAACCGAATGGTCGTATTGGTTATCAATTAATAAAAGAAGCACAACCAATAACTTTAGAAATGTTAGAAAAAGTATTAGATCGGTACAATATAAAAAGATAATTTCTCGTGAGAAAAAGCCAATACTATAACGGAAGTATTGGCTTTTTTATTTTTCTACAAACGTAAGGATTAATAAAATAGGGTGGATTTTAAACCAATCATTATAATAGATATAGGCTTATAATTGTGCTATATTCAATGGACTTATAGTGAATGTGGTAAAAAACTAATTTGGCATAGGTAGACGCAGCGTTAAAATTTATAAGTTTTTCATGTGATACTAAAAATGGATTGAAAATAAGGAGATAGATACATAATGGAATTTTGGGAATCAAGTTTTATCGAAAAACAAACGATGTGGGGATTTGAACCTACAGAATCTGCAATTTTGACAAAAGATTTTTTTCTTGAAAAGAACGTTAAGAATATATTAGTTCCGGGTATTGGATATGGAAGAAATGCAAAGGTTTTTATCGATAATGGTATAAATGTAACAGGTATTGAAATTTCAAAAACAGCAATCGATTTAGCAAGAGAAAACGGACTAGAAGATGTTAGTATGTATCACGGTTCAGTAAACGAAATGCCTTTTGATAATAAACTGTATGATGGGATATTTAGTCATGCACTTCTTCATTTGTTGAATGAACAGGAAAGAGAGAAATTTATTGAAGATTGTTATAATCAGTTAAAACCAGGCGGATATATGGTTTTTACAACTGTTTCTAAAAAAGCTCCCATGTACGGAAAAGGAAAACAGTTGGATAAAGATTATTATGAGATAATGGAAGGTGTAAAAATGTTCTTTTATGATTCTGAATCTATAAAAAAAGATTTTAATCAATATAGATTAGTACAAGTTTCGGAAATTGATGAACCAAATAAGAACATGGCAAATAAACCTTCAATCAATTTCTTAATGATAAAATGTAAGAAAGAACGATAACTAAAAGTTATTAAGAATGATTAAAGATGTTTATATATTGATTATGCACAAATAAAAAGGACAAGCATATAATATAAATACCTTTTAACTTTAAGTAACCTTAACTTTCGTTAATAGGGTATCTCAAAATCCCCAAAAGAGCACTTGCGGAAACAAGTGCTCTTTTATTTTTTGTTTCATAAATATTTATAGTTGCAAATTTCGTGCAATAAAAATAAATATGAGAGAAATAATCATATCTTTATTATACGATTATTTCTGAACTACAAACGATATAGCATTTGTTTTTAATTGAATGTGTCTTTCATTTCGAACAATATCATAAGCTAATTCTTTTATTTCAACTTTTAGTTCTTTCCATTCTTTATAAATGCTTTTTAAAGTACTTATCATTTCTTCGGTTGAAAGATTAATTTCAATTAAAGCTTCTAATTCTTCATTCGTTATTGAATCAATTTCTTGTATGTTAGAGTTAATAATTAAACAATTAATACCGCCGTTTTTTGTACCTCTTTTCATAGAGTGGAGTACATTTTTAAAATCTTCTTCTGATCTGACATGTTCTAAACTTGATACTGCAACGATATAATCATAAGCGTTAGAGTCAATATGATAGTTTTCAATTGCTGCTTCTTCTGTTTTTATAGCCTCGCATACATCATGTTCTTTGCTATAAATTTGTAGCTTTGTTAAAGCGGAATTAAGTAAATCAACACATGTAACGGTGCCGCTAGTATTTTTTATTTTTTTTGCAATTGGAATGCTATTTCTCCCAACGCCAGAGCCAAGGTCAAGTACTTGCAAGTTGTTTTGTCCGTCAAAGTGGTTCATCAAGTCCATAACCGTTTTAACTGGTTTGAAAAGCCAAGAGCCAGCTTCAAACAGTTTATATTGTTCATAGCAAAGGTCGTGATATTTCTTTTCTTCTTGTCTTATGTAATCGATACGGTTCACATTGTTTCAGCTCCAATATTTTTATTGCAAAATGAATAGGTGGGACAGCCTTTAACATTTGTTTGAATTCGAAAAATACCACCAGCATGTGGATACTCTTTTAATTCGTTATCACTCATTCTTGTTCTGGCTGTTGTAACATATAAATCTGTTAAATTAGGCCCACCAAATGTACATGATGTTACATATAACGCGGGAATTGGAATGCTTAATATTTGTTCTCCAGTAGAGGGATTCCATCTAGTTATTTTTGAACCTCCCCAATGTGCAATCCATAAACAACCTTCTTCGTCAATTGTCATACCATCAGGTAGACCATCATTTTCAGAGAAATTGATTACATCACTTGGATTATGAATGTCTCCAGTACGTATATTATATTGATAGCGAACCACTTTTTTAGTAGGTGTATCTATAAAGTAAAAGTATGTATGATCAGGTGACCAAGCAATTCCATTTGATGTATTTACATGTGAAACTTTTTTCTCTACACTTAAATTATGATGTAAACAATACAAGGAACCTGCAGCATTCATACCGTATGTATCTGTAGAACCTGCCCAGAAACGACCAGCTGGATCACATTTTCCATCATTGAAACGATTTTCTATTAAATGTGGTTCAGGGTCAAAAATATGTGTCAGTTTTTCTGTATTTACATTAATAGAATAAAAGCCGTTTTCCATAGCTAAGAGTAGTACATCCTCTAAATATGGAACAACACAGCCAATTTGTTGATTGAGAACAATTACTCGGTTCGTATTAGCGGTAGGATTATATATGCATAATTTTCTCTCCATAATATCAACCCAATATAAAAGTTGCTTTTTTCCATTCCAACATGGTCCTTCAGCTAAACTTGCTTTAGCATCTAAAACTAATTCTATATTACTGAACAAGATGTTCACCTCGCGTTATAAGATATTAATATAATTCGATAAGAATAGAGGTAAACCTTTTAGTCAAAGGATATTAAAATTTATACTGTAGAAAAATGACCTTCTCAAGTGATTAAAAAAGTGTATAAACAAGGAGAGGAAAATGCATATGATGTTTTATGAGATTGTTTGCTTTTCTTGTAAGAATATATTTCGTGTTTACGAAGGCAGTGAAAAATATAAGCGATTTAAAGAGAAACCAAAAGGGGCATATTGTTGTGATGAGTGTAGCCACAAAATTCAATTAGAAGCGATAAAGAATTTTTTTAGATAATTTTACGATTTCGATTCGGAAAAGTTTGACAATAAAAGTGTTATAAATTATCATATTAAAAAACTAATATTTAAGGCATAGAAGAGAAGAGTAGTTAAGAAAGAATACGTACAGAGAGCTCTGGTAGCTGAGAAAGAGCGGTATACATCTTAATGAAAAAAGACTTGGAGCTGCGCAAGGAACTAATTTATTTAGGGATGGTGCGACGGGTTCTCCCGTTATAGAGATAGGGTATAAGCATATTTTGCCGTACCTGAAGAGGTTAATATGGTGACATATTAACAAACTGAGGTGGTACCGCGAAGCTAACAACTCTCGTCCTCAAGATGAATAATCTTGGGGGGTGGGAGTTTTTTTGTTGCATAAAACTGGAAATGAGAAACAAAAAATAATTGAGGTGAGTAATATATGCATTGGGCGTATGAAGTAGCACATGAATTAATTAGGAAACATCCAAATAAAGAAAAGTTTGTTTGTGCATCTGGAATTAGTCCGTCAGGTTCTGTTCATATTGGGAACTTTCGTGAAATCGTAACGACTTATTTCGTAGTAAGAGCACTTCAAGATTTAGGGAAAAAGACTCGTTTTATATTTTCGTGGGATGATTATGATAGGTTTAGAAAAGTTCCAAAAAATATTGATCCATCTTTTGCAAAGTATATTGGTATGCCATACTGTGATATTCCAGATCCGTATGGATGTCATAACTCGTATGCGGAGCATTTTGAAAAAGAGTTTGAAAAATCGCTTCAAGCATTTGGAATTGAAGTAGAATTTATTTATCAACATGATGAATATAGAAGCGGAAGGTATAACGAAAATATATTAGAGGCCTTGTATAAACGAAAAGAAATATATGATATTTTAATGGGTTTTAAAACTAGAGAGTGTAGTGAAGAAGAACGAGAGAGCTTTTATCCAGCTACATTATATTGTGAGAGATGCGGAAAAGATACAACAACTATTACACATTTTGATGAAGTATTAAAAACAGTCCGGTATGAATGTGAATGCGGAAATGAAAAAGAGTTATCCGTATTAAATACAAATAAAATGAAACTAAACTGGAAAATCGATTGGCCGATGAGATGGATGATAGAGGATGTTATTTTTGAACCGGGCGGTAGAGATCATTCATCAGAAACGGGTAGTTATAATGTATCAAAAGAAATTGCAAGGAAAATATTCAATCGAGAAGCGCCTCATTACGTTGCTTACGATTTTATTGGTATTAAAGGGAATCATGAAAAAATGTCTAGTTCTTCAGGGAATAGTATTACACCAAGCAATTTATTGAAAGTGTATATACCAGAAGTAATTCTCTTTATGTTTGCAAAATACAAACCAGGCGCTGCTTTTCATATTGGGTTGGATGAAGATGTGATTCGTAATTATACAGAGTATGAGCGATTGAAAGATAGTTATGAAAATAAAACGCTCAAAAATGAAGATTTATTTGATGCAATTAAAATCTCTAGAGTTGATAGTGAGATTAAAGAATATCCGAAATTTAATCAAGTAGCAGGAACGTTACCATTATTAAATTTTGATTCAACTATTTTACAGGGGATATTAAAGAAAATAGATAGGAGCTATGCATTAGATGAAATGAGAGCGATAAGTAATCGCGCAGAGTATTGGATAAGAAACTTTCAATTTGAAAAATTAATCGCGGTAAATGAGGAGAAAAATGCAGAGTTTTACTACACATTAGATGAAAGGCAGAAAGAATGGCTAGTAGAAGTTTGTAAAATACTTCGTTCTAATAAAGATTACTCTAACTTAATGGAGCAATTATATGCGATTTGTCATCATGAAAATAAAAAAATAATGAAAGAAAATCAAAAACAATTATTCACTATTATATATAAGCTCATTATGAATCAATCAAATGGTCCTCGTATACCATTATTAATACATGTAGTAGGCATAGAAAATTTCATCACACTATTAGATTTCTAAAACACAGTTAAAAGCAACGCAAGTACCAAAATTTCTAAGTACTTGCGTTGCAAATTTTACTATCGTGAATACATTTTCGGACATTCATCACCACTTGGTTCATAAAAACAATGGCTTTTAAACTGTCCTACAAATGGCTGATTATACCATTCAGGCGGACAAGCTCCAACTGGACGGAAATACCAAAGAGCCCATCGTGCAGGCCAGCGCCATTGACCTTGTAAAACTTTTCGTGCGATTTCTTTTTCTGATTCACGAGCGCGTTGATAAAAATATCCATATTGTACTGCTTCAAATCCGCCGGGGCTTTGATATACAGCGTCTCGTACGGTACGGAGTTGTTTAAAATCTAAGCAATCACAAAATACACGGTTTACTACAACGCATCCAACTAACTCCTCACCTTGGCGACCTTCGCCTTCAGCTTCAGCACGAATTAATCGAGCTAGTAAATCAACATCACTTTCGTTGTATGGAATAAGGGGCATAGTGATACCACCTTTCTGTTATAGTAAAGAGTGTATGTTATAAAACAATCTGCGTGCTTTTTTACATAAAAATAACATTTAATTTTAAGAGGAGCTTGTATAAAAAAAGCTAATTAGTAATAGTAGATAAATATAAAAGGGAGAGGTATTATGTATCGAATTCATAAAGACCATATCATTTACTCAATGTCACCAGAAAATAAGCCGTGTATGGAAGTAGAAATTGGGAGCAGTCTTGTATTTGAAACATATGATTGCTTTGAAAATCAAATCGATTCTGAAGATGTTGTGTTACAAGAATTAGATTGGAACCGAATTAATCCAGCGACTGGACCTGTATATGTTAAAGGAGCAGAACCTGGCGATATATTAGTCGTAACGATTGAAAAAATTGAAATTGCAGAGCAGGGCGTTTTAACTACAGGTGCAAACCTTGGTGTAATGGGTGATGAGTTAAATGAAAATACAGTGAAAATTGTCCCAATACATAATGAATATGTTTTGTTTTCAAGTGAACTACAAATCCCGATTAATCCAATGATTGGGGTAATTGGTACTGCACCGAAAGAAGAGAGCATTTCATGTGGCACACCGCATGATCACGGCGGGAATATGGACTGTAAAGAAATTAAAGAAGGAACAACATTACTACTACCAGTTAATGTCCCAGGAGCACTATTAGCATTAGGTGATTTACACGCAGCAATGGGTGATGGTGAAATTGGTGTTAGTGGTGTAGAGGTTGCTGGTGAGGTAACGGTAACAGTTCAAATTATAAAAGGAAAACAATGGCCATTACCAATGGCTATTCAAAAAGAAAAAATGATGACGATTGCTTCAGAGAAATTGTTAGATGATGCAGCAAATCGTGCTGTACGTAATATGGTGACATTTTTACATGAAGAATTAGCAATGTCTAAAGCTGATGCAACGCTTTTATTATCGGCAGCAGGTAATTTAAAAGTTTGCCAAGTTGTGGATCCGCTGAAAACAGCGCGTATGGAACTAGGAATGGATTATGTGGAGAAACTAGGATTTACTTTTAGTAAATTTCATATTAAATAGATAAGGGACGAAAAAGGATACTTTTGTATAAAAGCATCCTTTTTTTAATTTACTGATTTTGTGAAAAGAGGTAGTATTTATTTTATATAAGTATATTTGAGATTGTGGATTAAAAAGGAGTTCAATAATGGTCAAAATTATGATTGTAGAAGACGATATGAAAATTGCAGAACTATTATCGACACATGTTGCGAAATATGGTTATCAAGGAGTTATTGTATCGGACTTTCAAAATGTATTAAACATTTTTTTAGAAGAACAACCAGAGTTAGTTTTATTAGATATTAATTTACCGAGTTTTGATGGGTACTTTTGGTGTCGTCAAATTCGGGGAGTTTCAACATGTCCGATACTATTCATTTCGGCCCGTGAAGGCACGATGGATCAAGTTATGGCGTTAGAAAACGGTGGCGATGATTTTATTCCGAAGCCTTTTCATTATGAAGTTGTAGTGGCGAAAATTCGTAGTCATTTAAGGCGTGCATATGGAGATTATGCACCGAAATTAGAAGAACGAATGATTGAACAACAAGGTCTTTGTTTATATCCCGAAAGACTTGTATTGAAACTTAGAAATGACGAGATTGATATAACGAGAAACGAAGCCATTTTATTAGAGACATTAATGAAAAATTATCCGCGTGTTGTGAGTAGAGAAGTGTTACTTAATAAATTATGGGATAGTGAATCTTATGTTGATGATAATACATTAAGTGTAAATACAACACGTGTGCGTAAAAAGTTACAAACGTTGCATATAGAAGGTGCGATTGAAACGATTCGTAGTGTTGGATATAGATTTCATATTACTTGGGATAATGGTATAGAAAAATGATAAGGTTGTTTATACGTGATCATATACCACTTATTTGCTTTACCATAATTCAACTACTAGCTATATTTCTCGTATATTGGTTTGATGGGCATAATCATATTACAACGGCGTTATATGCAATGTTTCTAGGTGTTTTCTTTATGGGAAGTTATTTAGTGTTTCGTTATTTTACACATCGTTCTTTTTATGAGCGCCTAGCAAACCCGATGCAATCTTTGGATGAATCTGTTCAAAAATCTGATTTTGCAGCTGTATCGGCTGCTCTTCAAGAACTACTTGAGGTGCAATATCGACATTATCAAAATCAGCTGCAAATGCAAGAGAGAAAAAATAATGACCATTTAACCTTTATGAATCAGTGGATTCATCAAATGAAAACACCTTTATCTGTAATAGAATTAATTACACAGGATGAAGTAGATTCACGTTTTGAAAGTATAAATGAGGAAACTGATCGATTAAAAAAGGGATTAGAAATGGCTCTGTATGTCGCACGTTTAGAAGCATTTACACAAGATTTTTATGTAGAAAGAGTACAACTACATAAAATAGTGAATGATTCGGTACATGAGCATAAACGTTTCTTTATCCGGAATTTTGTATATCCAGAGCTTGAAATTGATAAGGACATTACTGTAGAAAGTGATGCGAAATGGTTACAATTTTTAATCGGACAAATACTATCGAATGCGATTAAATATTCATCAGGTAGTAGAGAGAAAATTAAAGTGAAAGCTTGTAAGGAAGGTAATAATGTTATACTTGAAATTGCTGATAATGGTGTAGGTATACCGAAGCAAGATTTACCAAGAGTATTCAAACCTTTCTTTACAGGAGAAAACGGTAGAGATTTTAAAGAATCAACTGGAATGGGGCTATATCTCGTATATGAAATTACGAAGCAATTAGGACATAGTGTAGAAATCTATTCAGAAGTTGGTAAAGGTACCGTTGTACGTATTATATTTTTTAATGTGTAAAATGACTCAGGCTAAAGAACTTTTGAAATAAGTTTTTTAGCCTTACTTTATATGGATTAAATGAAATGATATACAAGACTGGTATGATTCTAATAAAAGGTCGTGTAAGTATGTGTAATGACACAATAATAAATAAGGCTGTTAAATGAGAGGGATTTAATAATTTATTAATATATAAATAGTTTATTGTAAGAAAAAAGCTCGCCCTTTAAAAGAGCTAGCTTTATGAATTTTAATTAAGTAAACAAACTTAATAATTTATATCCAATTAATCCCAAAATAGTGATAGGAATCATCATTAAGAAAGAAGAATTTCGATGAGCATTAGAGCGTTCTAATACAAGAATCAAGATAATCCCGACTATGACTTCGGTATATCCAACAGGTAACATGTGACTATAGTCTTCAAAATTTAAAAGAATGTGAAGTCCATCCGTTACAAAAACTCCACTAATAAGTGAGCTTCCGAATTTATGAAGTGGATTTGTAGTATCTTTCCATAGAAAACCTGCAATTCCAAAGATAGTTCCTCCTATACATGCACATACAATCCATACAGATATAAAATAAATAGAGTGAGCTATATTTTTAATAACTATTGCATAACCATAGTAGCCTAATACCATTCCGAATAGTGCAAGGATACCAGAAAGTATAGCTGTACGCTTAGAATAACTAAAGCCAGCCACAAAAAAGGATGGAACTAACCAAACGCTTCCTAGATTAGCTAATGAATTCCAATGTCCAGGAAGTATACTTTGCCCCAATTTAGTTAGTATACCAACAATTATCCCTACTATAATCGGGATGAGAAAAATCATTAAAAACATATTTAACTTTGTGATTTTTAATGTCCTGTCCATAAAATCAATCCTTACATTAATATTTTCTGTAAAAATATAATAGCTTATTACAAGGGGATAATCAATAAAAAATTATCGATAAACAATAATTTATTGTTGGGTAATGAATAATATTTTGTTTTTATACAAAATTTATCCCGCTTTAATGGGCAGTAAGACCCCCACCTCAAAATTCAGCGAAAGCAAAGAAATTAGGTGGGGGTCGGGCTGCCCATTAAAGTCCGATTGGTTCAACTAATAATCAGTGGGGATGAAGAAAACCCCCACTGATTAAAGTTTCACTTTATATAAGAGAGAGTGCTTAGAAGTTTACTATTGGGGAAATCTAAAGGACGTAGTACAATCAATGTAATTTGTGCTTGTTCAATATGAAGCTAAGAAATGATAAATAAACCTAAAAGAAAGCAATCTTTTTAACAGCACAAATAATTGCATTTACTCATACAGTACTAGTATGGTACAATATGGTTATTAATGACGGAAAGGAATGATGGGTGGACGATGATTAACTAATCTTATTTTTAAATGTTGAAATTCAATAAATTTCAATTTCTAAAAAATAGGATTAGTCTGCCCAATTCGAAACAACGGTATTGCTATTTATATTGCGCAATAGCTTATTTGGGTATAAATAATATAATGACTAATCCTGCCAAATTTATTTGGGAGGATTTTTTTATTCTCCCTTAATGAAAGGGATCGATATTTATGAAAGAACTATTAAAATTAAATGATGTTTATGTTGAAATAAAAGAAAATATGTTGTTAGAGAAAATGAATGTGACAGTAAAACAAGGGGATGTTATCGGATTAATCGGTAAAAATGGTGCTGGTAAATCAACGTTACTTCAATTAATAAATGGGAAGATTGAACCTTCAAAAGGTACTGTTGAATGGATGCAAATGAATATGACAACAGCATATGTTGAGCAAGAAATAGAATCTTTTATTAGTAATGATGTAATTGCAAAAGAAGCAGAACTTCTTGCAAAATGGGGCGTGCCAACGAACGATTTTCATACTTTAAGTGGTGGTGAAAAGCTGAAAATTCGATTAGCAAAAGGATTTGCTGAAAATCCTAATGTCTTAATATTAGACGAACCGACAAATCATTTAGATGAGATCAGTACGGGATTTCTCATTAAACAAATAAAAAACATGAAAGGTACAGTTATCGTTGTATCGCATGATCGATATTTTTTAGATGTTGTCGCAACAAAAATATGGTCAATTGAGGACAAAAAATTAATTGAGCATAGTGGTAATTATACGAGCTACATGAAAGCACGTGAGCAAAAAAGAAAGTCGCAGCAGCGTGAATATGAAAAGCAGCAAAAAAAGATAGAACAAGTAGAAACACATATAAAAGAATTGAGTTCATGGTCACAAAAGGCACACGCGCAGTCTACAAAACAAGAAGGTGTGAAAGAATTCTATCGTGTAAAAGCGAAGCGAATGGATGCACAAGTGAAGTCAAAACGAAAACGACTTGAAAAAGAGCTGGAGAAAGCGAAAGTAGAACGTGTGAAAGAAGAGTATTCAGTTGAGTTTTCTATTCAAGCGAACAAAAAAGTAGGAAAACGTTTTTTAGAAGTGAAGCAATTAAAAAAAGACTTTCATGGGAAAGTATTATTTGAAAACGTTAATTTTACAATTCAGCACGGTGAGAAAGTTGCGATTGTTGGACCAAACGGTAGTGGAAAAACAACATTACTGAAGATGATTATGGGAACGGAAAATGCTGAAGGAGAAATATGGATTTCACCATCTGCGAACATCGGCTATTTAACACAAGAAGTTTTTGATTTACCGCTTGATAAAACACCAGAAAATTTATTTTTTAAAGAGACGTTTGAAGAAAGAGGAAAAGTCCAAAATTTAATGAAACATTTAGGGTTCCAAGCTTCTCAATGGAAAGAGCCGATTGAGCATATGAGTATGGGAGAAAGAGTAAAATGTAAGCTAATGGCTTATATTTTAGATGAAAAAGATGTACTCATTTTAGACGAACCGACGAATCACTTGGATCTACCTTCACGTGAACAACTTGAAAATACATTAGCTGAGTATAACGGAACATTAGTAATTGTATCTCACGATCGATATTTTCTGGAGAAAACAACTAACACAAAACTCGTGTTTTCAAACAATACGATACAAAAGCAGCTAGAAGAACCTACGAAAACAAGAGATGATATTGAAGAGCTACGTTTAACGTTAGAAACAGAGAGACAAGAAGTATTAGGGAAATTAAGCTTTTTAACTTCTAACGACAAAGAATATAAAGCACTGGATGAACGGTTTATGGAACTTACGAAGCAGATTAAGGCACTATAATGTATTTGTAAACGTGATTAAGGGGGATGGTTACATTCCCATCAAGCTAATCAAGTAAATTACTAGATACGAAATGCTTCTTGTTTCAAAACTAGTAAGTGATAAAAAAGTAGGCATGCTAAAGAAGCCTATTAAAAAGTGATTTTTCGCTAGGCAGCTTGTCTATGCTTCACCGTCGTGTTATACACAATCCCTAGAATATCAAAGACGGTCATATTCTTATGTCTATGATATTTACGACCGTTCTTTTTGAGCAGTTGATAAAGGCGATGCAGAATTTTTAAAAGTTCTTCTGTGCCAACCGCTATCGCTTGAAACAGTAAAGGAAAGTAATCTTTAATCATATAAATCGCTTTGTATTCACTCAGTTCCTGCTTTTTCTTTTCAAGCAGAAACTGTCGCATTTGAAACATTGTAGAAGAACAAAGGAGAATACCTATGAGTTGCCCATATAAATGACACTCTAGGTGTTCTCTTTTTATATTTTTACATTCATCAATTTCAAAGAATGACTTCCGCGTTTTAAACAAAATTTCAATCTGCCAACGAAGTGAATATAATGAATGCACGTAGTTCGTCGGTACTTCTTCTAGCGACGTGTTCGTGATATATACATTCATGCTCATTAAACGTTTACTTTTATCCTTCATGACAATGCCTTTCTTCTTTTCACGTATTGCTTGGTTTTTCAGACGTATTTGCGTTTGATCATCGGTTAAACGATGGATAATAACACGTGCTGGAAGTTTCTGATTTTGACCAATGTATGCCTCGGGGATTTCCATCGTTTCACCAGGGATTAGACCAGACAGCATTTGTGTCATATCAAGCTGGATGTATTCCGTTTGCTTTTTTAACGTACCATTGTTGTAATATTGGCTTACGTTAAGCTTGTGAAAAAAACATATTCATGTATAATACAATTGATGTATGATACATTAGTTGTAGGAGGGTGACCTATTTGAAAAGAGAAGATGCCTTAAAACTAAGAACAGATATTAAGAAAATGATTATAATAACTGGGGTTTTTGAATCTCAAAATTTGCCCAATGGGCTATTTGAAAAACCTTTACCAACTTCTCAAATGATGGCGTTAGAGGAACTAGAGGTGGAAAAATTAACTGTTTGGCAACTATCCAATAAACTTAGATTAGAGACTTCAACTGTAAGTAGATTGGTAGATAAGTTAGTAAAAAAGGGGCTTATTTATCGTGAAGTAAATGAAAAAAATAGAAGAGAACTTTTTCTGCACCTCACAGAAAAAGGTCACATAACTGTTAATTGCTTAAGAGAGCAATCCATTACATTTTATCAAAGTATTCTCAATAATTTATCAGAATCAGAACAAAAAATAGTTGTGGATGGTTTTGAATTATTTATTGATTCTATTTCTAAGTCTTTTGATTAGAGTGAGGTAAATCATAACATTTGGAGGGTAAAATGAGTTTGGATTTTGAACGTCCTATTATTGAATTAAAAGAGAAATTTGATGAATTAAAGAAAATTATGAAAGAAAATAATGTAGATTTATCGCCAGAAATTCATGTATTAGAAAAACGTTTAAATAAAATGCAAGATAAAATTCATTCTAATATTACACCTTTTCAACGAGTTCAAATTGCAAGGCTACGTAACCGGCCCACGACATTGGACTATATACCTTTATTGTTTACAAACTTTCTCGAACTTCATGGTGATCGATTATATGGTGATGATAAAGCAATGATAGGTGGTATTGCAAAATTTAAAGGGATGCCCGTTACGGTTATTGGTCATCAAAGAGGTAGAAATACAAAGGAAAATATAGAAAGAAATTTTGGAATGGCACATCCAGAAGGTTATAGAAAAGCGCTAAGACTTATGAAACAAGCTGATAAATTTAATCGCCCTATTATTACATTTATTGATACAATAGGCGCCTATCCAGGGAAAGGGTCTGAAGAACGTGGAATTTCTGAAGCGATAGCTCGAAATCTATTTGAAATGGCTACACTTAAAGTGCCAATTGTTTGTATTGTAATTGGAGAGGCATCAAGTGGTGGAGCTCTTGGCATTAGTGTCGGTAACCATATCCATATGTTAGAGTATTCATGGTACTCGGTAATTTCGCCAGAAGGAGCAGCATCTATCCTATGGAAGGACGCTAAGTATGCTCCAGAAGCTGCTGAACATATGAAAATTTCAGCAAAAGATTTAAAACATTTAGGAATTATTGATGAAATCATTCCTGAAATTAAAGGTGGAGCACAAAATGATATAAAATCACAGGCAAAAGTGATTGAATCTGTAATCGAATCATCTCTGAAAAAATTGATACTATTATCCTCGGAAGAGCTTATACAACAGCGGTATGAAAAGTATAGACAAATAGAGAATTATAAATGAAAATATTTAAAGTCCGTATTACATTTCGGAGGATTCTCGCGAAAAAATTCTAAATATTTCGTAATCAACTTCTTAAACTGGGATATGCTGATACTATTACTCTACAAAAGGTGTGTGATCGGTATGGAAAAGGAAAATTTGTTCAAATGGATGCATTATCACATACCCATCAACTTAAGAAATTGATTGTTCCCGAAAACGAAAAAATGAGCTGAATTCTCATAAATAACTGTAAAAAGGTGAAAATTTCGGTATGGGGGTATCTCAAAAGCTTAGGTTGATGGCAATGGGGGATGGTCATGGAAATAGAAAATTCCGCTAAGTTATTTAGGCTAGATTGTGGTGAAATTTACTTACAAGAGTTTTCCACTAAAGATGCAGAGAGTATTTATAACATATCCAATCAACCGGAAATAGAAAAGTTTTTACCGGACTGGAAATCGACGAAAGAACAAAGGGTTAATTGGGTTGTAAATTATGAAATACCAGAAAATAAAGCGTTTCTTCATGCAGTGAGAACTACGACTAACATAGATGATCACATATTAAGACTAGGAATATTTAAGAAAACCACAAATGAATTTATTGGATGGTGCTGCACAGGTATGAAAGAAGAACTCCCTTCACCAAACAGAGAGATAATGTATGCTATCTCAAATGAACATCAAAATCATGGCTATGCTACAAAAGCGACTAAAGGTTTAATTGACTTTTTGTTTAAAGAAACAAATTTAAATGTCCTTAACGCAATTGCTTTAATTAACAATGTAGCATCAAATAAAGTTATTGAAAAATGTGGGTTTATTTATAAGAGCCAACAGAGGATAGAAAATCAAATATATAATCATTATATATTGAGAAGATCTGAGTGGATAAAAATATAACGTTGGGTAGTAAAAGACCGATAAAGCAATCGGTCTTTTCTCATTTATATAATAAAGGTTTCATATACTTTGTATTTCCTGCTACTATACAATTATTATAAGATAGTTATGCGTTAATTTCAGTTTAAAAAAAGTTTTATTATCAGTTTTTTTAGAAATCTTACAAGCGTGTAAGATAAATGAAAGACGAATCAATATGAGCTGTAAGACAATTCATTTACACTCTGTTATGAGACGTGCAAATGAAGGGAGAATATACATGGAAATTTTACATGCAAAAAGTATTAGTAAAGTATATAAAGGGAAAGTACCTTATAAAGCATTAGTTGATATTGATTTATCAATTCAAGAAGGTGAATTTGTAGGGATTATGGGGCCATCTGGTAGTGGAAAAACAACGTTATTAAATATGGTATCTACTATTGATTCTCCATCATCGGGAGAAATTTTAATAAATGGCACAAATCCTTTCCAATTATCATCAGAAGATTTAGCGTTATTCCGCAGAAAACAATTAGGATTTGTTTTTCAATCATTTAATCTTCTTAGCACACTTACTGTAAAAGAAAACATCGTATTGCCGATGACTTTAGATGGTGTTTCCGTGCAAGAAATGAACAAGCGATTGGAAGAGATTGCAGAGAAGTTAAATATTACAGATATCTTGAATAAAAGAACATTTGAAATATCAGGGGGACAAGCTCAAAGAACAGCAATCGCTCGTGCGATCGTTCATAAGCCGCAATTATTACTTGCAGATGAACCAACAGGGAACTTGGACTCTAAATCTTCAAATGATGTAATGGAGATGCTTGATACTCTAAATAAAGAAGAAAAAGCAACGATGATGTTAGTTACACATGATCCGTATGCAGCGAGCTTTTGCAGCCGAGTAATCTTTATTAAAGATGGTCAACTATATAACGAAATTTATTGTGGTGAAAGTAGGCAAACTTTTTATCAAAAGATTATGGATGTCCTTTCTTTGTTAGGAGGAAAAAGGCATGACTTTTCGTCAGTTCGCATTTAATAATATTTTTCGCAATAAGCGTACATATGCTGCTCATTTTTTAAGTAGTGCATTTTCTATTATGATTTTCTTTACGTATGCTCTTTTATTATTTCATCCTGATTTACAAGGTGAGTTGAAATCGACAAGTGCAACAATAAGTGCATTTGGTACATTGGGATTTTCAGTTTCGCAAGGATTGATTTTTGTATTTTCATTTTTCTTCATTTTATATTCAGTTAGTTCGTTTTTAAAAACGCGTAAGAAAGAATTTGGCGTTTTAATGATGCAAGGTATGTCAATGAGACAGCTTAAAAAGTTATTGTTAATTGAAAATATGTTAATTGGTTTTGGTTCAATATGTATAGGTATTCTTATTGGACTCATATTTTCTAAACTAGTTTTATTAATAAGCGCAAGTGTATTAATGATTAGTAACGGCTTGCCTTTTTATATACCAGTACAGGCTGTATTATTAACAATCATTACATTTCTGTTCTTATTTTTAATTGTTTCGCTAGTAACATTTAAAATGATAAAAGTTACAGAGCTTGTGGAACTGATTCAAGCAGGAGAAAAGCCAAAACCTGAACCAAAATCGTCAATTTTATTATCAATTTTTTCTTTATTTAGTATAGGGTATGGCTATATTTTAGTATTTCGCTTTATCCCAAATCATAGTTTTATTGTGCTAGGAATAGGAGTATTCCTGGTGATTATTGGAACGTACTTTTTATATACACAGTGTAGCGTTTATATATTGCATCTTGCTAAAAGGAGAGAAACTTTCTTTTTAAAGAGAACAAATATACTAACATTTTCAGAATTAATTTATCGTATGAAAGATAATGCAACAATGTTTTTTATAGTATCTATTATATCAGC
The DNA here is from genome assembly GCF_051916885.1 of Bacillus cereus group sp. MYBK14-1. NCBI lineage: Bacteria > Bacillati > Bacillota > Bacilli > Caryophanales > Bacillaceae > Bacillus > Bacillus cereus group sp. MYBK14-1. The sequence goes on from NZ_JBQAHM010000001.1 coordinate 96,434, forward strand.
AGTTGCTTTTACAGCAATTGGCACGACAGCTGCTCTTGGAAATAAAGATTTAGTAAGGATGACGAATCCGTATACATTACTATACATGGCTCCTGAAAACAACAAAATAGCGGATAAACATCTCTCTATTATAAAAAACCATCTGGCTGATGCTAATATTCCGTATCGAATGGCTTCATCTTCATATATATATACAGAAAGTAATGTATATGTAATGAAATTAAGTGAATATAACGAACTTGCGAGAGCGCTAGGGTATCAACAAGAAACGATTGAAAAAGAAGATGAAATGTTATTAATTCCTGGAATGGTATCACAAAAACAAGAATTTAAAAATGGTGATTATAAGAAGAATATTGAAGTCATTCAAGGCGATTGGACAAAGACATTTCATGTGAAAAAAACTGTCGATAATTTAGTTTTGCCACATGATACGAAAGGGATATATATTGCTATTCAAGATCATGTATATGATGGAATTCCACTTAATAGTGGTCCAGATAATGAAGATATTATTCAATATCGTACTTACGGATTTGTTGTAGATGATTGGATAAAAACGAAAGAGGTTTCAAACCAATTAAATAATATATTTGATCAAGAACCTAGAGATATACATTTTGAATTTAGAGCACTAACAATAGAGTTGTTAAGTGCAAAACAAACGAATGGGTTATTACTTATGGCTAGTGTTTTAGTCGGAATCGTTTTCTTCACATTTGCTGCTAGTTTTATTTATTTCCGATTATATACTGATTTGAATCGTGATCAACAGCAGTATAAGATGATTTCGAAAATGGGGTTAAGTAAACGGGAGCTAAAGAAAGTTGTAACGAGACAGTTATTATTAATGTTTTTCTTACCAATTGTCGTTGCAGTAATACATACTGTAGTCGCTTATATGGCATTACAACAATTAGTCGATTTTTCTATTCTAAATAGCTCTATCGTCATTTTAATTTCATTTATATGTATACAAGTTTTATATTTCTTTATAACTCGTTGGCGTTATTTACAAAAGCTTCATAAGACAATGGAACAATAGAGAAAATCAGCAAGTAAGATTGCAGAAAAGCATGTAAAAAAACAATTTGAAGTTATGGAAGGAACTGTGATGAAAAAACAATTATCTATTTTCATATTAAGTATATTATTGTTATTAAGTGTAAGTGCATGCTCTAAAAACGAAAACAGATTTCCAGCTAACGGTGTGTTAATCATTGGAGATGAGAATCATACTGGAGCAATTATGAATCGTTATAAGGAAAACACGAAAGAACAGGAAGCTTTTGCAGTGAAAACAGGTAGATTTGACCAAAAAAGGGTTCTGATAATAAATGAATCTACTGCACAAGCGATGATGAATGCAAAGCTTTTTCGTAAACGTGATCAAGCATCCCTTTCTAAAACGTTAGATACGTTGCCGAATTTTCCAAAAGAAAGTTCCCTATTATTTATAAATGAAGAAGAAAAGAATATAAAAAGTATTGAAATAGAAGGAAACAAGATACCTGTTACATATGGTAGTGATGCTTGGCTTGGCAATAAACGTGACTATGGAGCACTATGGTATATCGTTGTGGCGAAAAATAGTGTGTATAAAGAAATAAAAGCAAATGAAACGAATATGCAACTTCTACACTTGAAAAAGTCATTAGGTGATGAAAACCCTAAAATATCGACAGATAATACGTTGATTAATGAAAAAGTAAAAGTAAGAAAGTTAATTGAAGGTTATAGAGATGAGGTATCAATTCAGTTTGTAACGATTGGAGAAAAATCTTAAAAAAGAGCTCGAGGTTGATGGATACTTTATCAACCTCGAGCTCTTTTTAATACCGTTTAAATAACTTACATTACTTCATTTAATCGAGTCTCACTCGTTTCTTCAATCGCATTTGAATTTTGAACTGAATTATTTTGTGCTTCTTTTTCTTTACGAGCCTTTTGTAGCATTTCAAGTATAATCCATAAAGGAACACCTTTATCTTTTAGCATCTTCCATAAATCTAATTCATTAAATTTATGCTCAGGTTGTTTCATTTCTTTTTCAGATAAACGAATATCAAATTTGATGGAATCATTTGATATTCGTTTATCTTCAAGTTTAGTAGAAGAGATAGTATTATGCTCAAGATGAGATGGAGTTATTTTAGTAGGTTGAGATAATGTATGAATATTGAATCCGATTTGCATGCCTTTTCCTCCTTTTCAAGCAATGAGATTAGTTTTCTTATGGTTTTTAAATCTTTTTAACATGAGGAAACTATATCTAATTATAAATCTAAATAAATAGATTTACAAGTTATATTGTAAAAAGTAAATATTTGCTTGAATTAATATTTATCAACAGTTGTATATGTTTTCTATATATACAATGTATATAAAATACTTTACATTATGTTTAAGTTGTTAAATTATTCTGTTAATTTTTTCAGGAAGAAAAATGTAAACGTTTTATTAGGGGGGAGAAAGTATGGGGAAGTTATTTTTAAAAATATGTTTTTTTGCATTAGTGACCGTATGTTCATTCGCAGCGAAAATATCATACTCTGAAGAGAGGCAACAAAATAATTATCCTATCATATTGGTGAATGGATTTGCTGGATGGGGTAGAGAAGAAATGCTTGGCGTAAAATATTGGGGTGGTGTTCATGATATACAGGAAGATTTGAAACGAAATGGTTATACGGTACATACCGCAGCTGTTGGACCTGTTTCTAGTAACTGGGATCGTGCATGTGAATTGTATGCACAAATTAGCGGTGGGACAGTAGACTATGGTGCAGTCCATGCTGAGAAACATGGACATAATCGTTTTGGCAGAACTTATAGTGGTTTTGCGCCGAATTGGAGTGAAACAAATAAAGTTCATTTAGTTGGACATAGCATGGGTGGACAAACGATTAGAACATTAGTACAGCTATTAAAAGAAGGTAGTTTTGAAGAAAAGAATTATGTGAAAAATCACCCAGACACCAAAATATCACCACTATTTGAAGGCGGAAAATCATACGTTCATAGTGTTACAACATTAGCAACCCCTCACAACGGTACAACACTTGCGGATGGTAGTCTTCTACTGCCGTTCGTTAAAGATTTACTCATTACAGCTGCAAGCTTTGGAGGAAACAATAATTTATCATTATATGATTTTAAATTGGATCAATGGGGTATAAAGAAGAATGCTGGAGAGTCCTTTTTCCAATATAGTAATCGTATTCTAAATAGTTCACTTTGGAAAAATACAAAAGATATAAGTCAATGGGATTTAAGTACAGATGGTGCAAAGGAGTTAAATAATTGGGTAAAGACGCAACCAGATGTGTATTATTTATCCTATAGTGGACATGCATCACAAGCAGCACCTATAACAGGTTTACATTTGCCTCATATAACGATGAATAAAGTGTTAATGGGAAATGCATTTTTCTTAGGTTCTTATGCGAGATATGAAGAAAACCGTCCGCTAGTTGATACTTCTTGGTGGCAAAATGATGGTGTAGTAAATACAAATTCTATGATTGCACCATCTTCTAATGTTACTGTAAATAATAATGAGTCATTACAGATTGGAAAATGGAATCATATCGAAACGAAAGCGAATTGGGACCATCTCGACATGATAGGGTTAAGTGTTTCAGACTCGTTAGGTTTTTCTAGCATTCAAGAGTTTTATAGAACAATTGCTGAAAAGCTATCACGTTTACCGAAATAGGTAATAATAAAGCGCTCTCGATGGAATTCGAGAGCGCTTTATATTATATTGAAAGAGGGATTTGGTAGAAAAATATGGGGGGATATTATGAAAATTCAAGTTGTATTATCAGGATACGGAACAGTAGGTAGAGAGTTTATAAAATTATTAAATGAAAAATATTCATATATATATGAAACATATGGGATTCAATTAGTTGTAAGCGGCGTATTAGGGAGAAATATTGCAATACATAATGAAGACGGCTTATCACTTCATCATTTATTAATGTATGGTGGCGGTACCGCTGCAATTGAAAAATATTTAGAGTATCATCCGAAGGAACGTGCAACAACTAGCATAAGTGGTACTGTATTGGTAGAATCAACAGTTACAAATCTTAAAGATGGAAATCCAGGGAAACAATATATGAAACAAGCGATTGAAAAACAGATGGATATAGTAGCAATTTCTAAAGGTGCGCTCGTTACAAACTGGAGAGAAATAAATGAAGCAGCAAAAGGCGCAAATATACGAATTCGATATAGCGGTGCAACAGCCGCTGCACTACCGACACTAGATATTGGACAAGTTAGTTTAGCCGGTTGCAGTATTGAAAAAATAGAAGGAATATTAAATGGAACAACTAATTATATTCTTACGAAAATGTATGAGGAAGATATGACATTTGAAGAAGCACTGAAAGAAGCACAAAATAAAGGAATTGCTGAGACAAACCCTATATTAGATATAAGTGGTTCAGATAGTGCGTGTAAATTGTTACTTTTGACAAACAGCTTAATAGAAACAGAGAAAACACTTACTGATATACATATAAAAGGAATCGAGCACGTTACAAAACAGCAAATTCGAAATGCTAAGGAACAACATAAAATTATTAAATTAATAGCATCAACATATAAGGATGAGGGAGGCAATGTGAATTTAAATGTTGAACCGTGCCAAATAGAAAAAGATCATCCGTTAGCAAAAGTAAATGGAACCGAAAAAGGAATTACGTTCTTTACAGATACGATGGGACAAGTTACTACAATTGGTGGGGCTTCTAATCCAAGAGGCGCTGCAGCTGCAGCTTTAAAAGATGTAATAAACTTATATCGAAAAGATTTGTAAGACCGTACCGCCCTTTATAAAAAATACATATGCCGTGGACCTTTTGAGAATGAAATAAATATGCAAAAATGATTGCAGGGGGTAAGAAATTGTTTAAGGATTTTAAAGTTGTTAAAGAACGTCCCGTTTATATTCAATTGAAAGATTATTTGAAGAAAATGATTATGAAAGGGCATTTGCTCGGGGATCAAAAAATCCCATCAACAAGGGAACTAAGTGAATTACTAAGTGTGAGTAGAAACACTGTACTCGCTGCTTATGCAGATTTAGAGCAAGAAGGACTCATTTATGCAGTTAAAGGAAAAGGGAACTTTGTTGCCAAGGTGGATATATCTAACACTTCGTCTGTTGAAATAGATTGGAAAAATAAACTTAATACAGTAACCGCATTAGCGGACGAATTAGATTTAATGAAACATGGTGTTCGTTGGGAAAAGGGAATGATTGTTTTTAATAGTATAGCCCCGGATGAGAAGCTATTTGATGTTGAAAATTTCAAAAGAGCTTTTCTTACTCGTATGTCCATTGAAGGGGACATCGTATTGAACTACGGATATGCAAAGGGATATAGACCGTTAATGAATTATTTACTTCATTACATGGAAATGAAAGGTGTAGACATTTCGAATAAAGATATTCTAATTACAAATGGATTTACAGAAGGATTGGATATTGTACTCTCTTCTTTATCAAAAAAATCCGGTCGTGTCATTTGTGAGAATCCAACTCACCATGCTGCACTTAAGCTTTTCCGTTTACATGGACTTGAAGTTCATGGGATTGATATGCATGAGGATGGTATTGATACGAATGAAGTTGAAAAAAGTTTGCGTGAAAAAGATTTTGATTTTGCTTATTTAATTCCTTCTTATCATAATCCAACCGGTATTGTTACGAGTTCAGAGAAAAGAACGGAATTGATGAGGTTATTCTCAAAATACAACGTTCCTATTATAGAGGACGGATTTAATGAAGAATTACGTTATTCAGGTTCACATTTAGCTCCATTATTAACTTTTGCGGGAGCTGGCAATAATGTGATTTATATTAGTAGCTTTTCAAAGGTGCTTTTCCCTGGTTTACGTGTAGGCTGGATTATTGCAGATAAAGAGCTGATTCATTATTTAGAAAGCGTAAAAAGAGCAAGAACGATTCACACATCTACGCTAGATCAAGCTGTTCTGTTTCAATATTTACATGAGGGATATTTTGAAAAATATTTAAAAAAGGCAAGATCTGTTTATAAGAAAAAATATGAGTTAGCTGTCGGGGCATGTAACCAGTACATTCCTTTTAAAAGAATGACTGGAGATGGTGGACTTCATTTATTTATAGAGCTAGAAGAGCATATGAATGCCCGCACACTTTTACAAAAGTGTTATGAGAAAGGCGTTACGTTTTCACCTGGAGATGTTTTTTACTCTGATGGAGAAGGAGCAAACACTTTCCGATTAGGGTTTTCGCGCTTGAAAGAAGAAGAAATAGTTCGTGGAATTAAAATAATTGGTGATACATTAAAAAATGAAATTTGGAGTTGAGAAAATGAAAATCGGTGTTATTATGGGCGGGGTATCGTCTGAAAAACAAGTTTCAATTATGACGGGGAATGAAATGATTGCTCATTTAGATAAAAATAAGTATGAAATAGTTCCAATTACATTAAACGAAAAAATGGATTTAATTGAAAAAGCGAAAGACATTGACTTTGCATTGCTCGCATTACACGGAAAATACGGAGAAGATGGGACAGTTCAAGGAACACTGGAGAGTTTAGGGATTCCTTATAGCGGAAGTAATATGTTATCTAGCAGTATATGTATGGATAAAAATATTTCGAAAAAGATTTTACGTTATGAAGGTGTAGAAACACCAGATTGGATTGAACTTACAAAAATGGAGGATCTAAATCTTGATGAGTTAGATAAGTTAGGATTTCCATTAGTGGTAAAACCAAACTCTGGCGGATCGAGTGTCGGGGTGAAAATCGTTTACAATAAAAATGAATTGATCTCAATGCTAGAAACTGTATTCGAATGGGATTCTGAAGTAGTAATTGAGAAGTATATAAAAGGTGATGAAATTACATGTTCTATTCTGGATGGAAAACAGTTACCTATAGTTTCAATTCGACATGCAGCCGAGTTCTTTGATTACAATGCAAAATATGATGATACTAGTACGGTTGAGGAAGTTATCGAACTTCCAGCAGAAATTAAGGAACGTGTAAATAAAGCTTCACTGACTTGTTATAAAGCATTAAAATGTAGTGTTTATGCAAGAGTTGATATGATGGTGAAGGACGGAATTCCATATGTAATGGAAATTAATACATTACCAGGGATGACACAATCAAGCCTATTGCCCAAAAGTGCAGAAGCAGCGGGAATTAGTTATAGCAAACTATTAGATATGATTATTGAAACATCATTAAAAGTTAGAAATGAAGAAGGGTTTTAAGGAGATTATATAACGAATTCTTTTGACAGTTTCACGAAGTATGCTATGATGAATACATTATAAAAACAAAATATTTATCCACTAGGGGGGCCTTTTATAGGCTGAGATCAAATGTGATTTTGAGACTCTTAGTACCTGATCTGGTTAATGCCAGCGTAGGGAAGTGGGAAAGACGTTGCTATTTAATGAGTAAATAAATACTGTCAATTTCACTTTCTTTACGCCTGTAAAGAAAGTTTTTTTATTTTACAGCTTTAATAATTGTGGATAAATACTTATATTTTATACATTATTGGAGGGATTTAAATGACTTTTTCACAATCATTACGTAAAGAAGTAGATTCAATTTGGGAAGCGAGTTTTAACCATCCTTTTGTAAAAAAACTTGGTGAAGGAACGTTAGATTTAGCTAGTTTTCGTTATTATGTGCTTCAAGATTCATATTATTTGAGTCATTTTGCTAGAGTACAAACTTTAGGAGCTGCAAAAGCTCTTGAATTAGAGACGACAGCTCGTATGGCACATCATGCTCAAAATACATATGAAGCAGAGTTATCTTTACATGAGAATTTTGCTAAAAAACTAGGGATAACGAAAGAAGAAAAAGATAATTTTATTCCTGCGCCAACTGCATATGCGTATACTTCACATATGTATCGTGCTGCGTATGAAGGGCATTTAGGAGATATCATTGCAGCAATTTTACCTTGCTATTGGTTGTATTATGAAATTGGCGAACGCTTAAAAGAGTGTCAGCCGGAAGAGCCAATTTATAACGAATGGATTTCTGCTTATGGATCTGATTGGTTCCGTACGCTAGTTGAAGAACAAATTACACGTTTAGATACTATCGCTGAAAAAGTAACAGAGGCAGACCGCAAACGTATGAAACAGCATTTTATTATTAGCAGTCAATATGAATATTCATTTTGGGAAATGGCTTATACATTAGAAAAGTGGCCAGTGGATACAGACGTAAAAGACGTAATTGGATAAAGAATAGAAGTAATGTTATAGATAGGTCTGGATCATACCTATCTATATATTTTTTCTTGTCAAATTTGCGTAAAGTCATTAGTGCTACGGATATGGCGAAATAGAATATCGATAATTTAGCTCATTTACTTGTCTACGCATTAACTGGATAAACTTCTGTCACATTTATTTTACAATTAAAGAACGTAAATGTTAGTGGTATGAAGTTAAATAAGAAAAGAAACCCGAGCTATTAGCTGTAACGGAGTTGTTTTTTCTTTGCAGGAATTTCTAAATTATCATGGAGTGTTGTTAATACGATATGCAAATATGCATATCGTATTTTTTTGAGCTCTTTATGTGTTAAAATTAGATATAGAGATATAGAAATATAAAGAAGCAAAAGCAGGAATATCCAATGAATTTTGAGAGGTGTTATATGTTTACAAATAAGAAATTAATTCGATTTGGTTTATCGTTGTTTGTATTTTTAGGGATAATTAATTTTACAATCAGCTATTTCCAAACATATCTTGAAACAGCAGCAGATATTAAATGGGTAATTCCAGAAATTTGGAAAACTATTTTGCTAGATGTTCCTCAAGGTATACTTGTTCTTTTAGGCGCAATTGCTTTATATGATTTCACAAAAGAGGCATCACAAAAAGACGCATCAATCTAAGTGTGTCTTTTTTCTATTAGGAATTTCATAGAGAGTTTTGCTGGAGAAATAGAATGAAAAGCCCTAATAAGGGCTTTTTTCTTTGTAGGAATTTCTTATCTGTCATAGAAACCGGTCACTTGGAGGTGTTATAGCGAAAGCCATTTACAGTACAGAAAAATCTAAGCAGCAGACGGAAATATATAGGACATGGCATCATAATTATTGAGAAATTAATTGAACTTAGTAAGTATGAAGATATGACGCTAGAATTCATATTTTTTAATTTTTATTTATCCCGCTATTTGCCGGGCAGTAAGCCCCCCACCTCAAAATTCAGCGGAAGCAAAGAAGTTAGGTAGGGGATGAACAAAACCCCACTGATTAAAGTTTCACTTTATAAAAATGAGCCCATAGTAAAAATAGGTATATGAACAAGGTGCATCATCTAGTGATAAGTCATACTTTGTTGGTGTACGTATTGAACTTAGTTTATAGCGCTATTTCTACTTAGATGTAACGAACAGGAATATAGGGAAGTATCGATGAGGTTGTATTTTATAAACGGAGGTTATGAAAATGAATCAGTTTCAACAAGAACTACAAGCGTTAAGCCTTAATGATTACCGGTCTGGAAATATTGTCTATTGGGACCAGCAAAACCAATATCCATATTACTATATTGAAGATGCTGCTCGTCGCTGTGGCGGTTGTGGTCGTTGTGGCGGTTGTGGTGGAGGTCGTTGTGGCGGCTTCCGTTGTGGTGGCTTCCGTTGTATTGGTTGCTTCGGTTGTTTTGGTTGCGGAGGCTGTGGCGGTTGTGGCGGCTGTGGTGGTTGCTCTAACTGTTTTGATGGTTTTACTGATACTACCGGTACTATTGTAACGTATGAATATTGATAACATCTATCTTGCTAGTTGCGGGCAGTAACATCCCCCAAAAAATTCAGCGAGAGCAAAGAGAAGTTAGGTGGCGGACTGCCCATAAAAGCCCGATTGGTGAGAGCTGATTAAAGTTTCACTTTATTAATAAAAAAACATTAGTTATATGTACGTGCCGACAAAGAATATAGCCATTTTTAATGGATATATTCAATCATTCAAGTGAAAGAGTAACAATAAGATATATAGATGTAATCAAGATGTGATGGATAAAGCAATGACTAGATTTAAAATCTAATCATTGTTTTTTTCTTATGGTTTTGTCATTAAATATCTGTCTAGTTTAGGCATTGCTTCCTTCTAGCTAACGAATTTATTACAAATTTGTAAGGTTAATGTAATGTTAATCGATAGTAAATGAAGATGCTTGAGTGTAATTTAAATAAGATTAAAAAGTACTGTTTATCTATAAAATAATCGGGTAAATACTATGTAATTAGGAAGTGTATGAATATGATTGAACTAAAATCTATTATCCATTCGTATAAACTAAAGAGAAAAATAGCTAAAGATTTATACGGAAAAAGAGATGAATTGACACTGTTATTAAATGAATTTAATAAAATGAAATGTACAGTAACATCTGAAAAGAAGAAAAATAATATATTATCTCGTTTGCAACTAATTTATCAAAATATGAAATCGGATAAGCAGTACCCTCTAGCAGTTGCTTTTGATAGTAAATTATTGGAGCGATTAGAAAAAGAACCTCTACATACTATTGAGGATGGTGTAACATGTTTACATCTAATGTTAGATGTGAATTATGAGAAAATAAAACAATATGGTTCGAGTACAAGTAGGTCATTTGTTCCATTATCGCAGTCTTCTATTTGTCTTGCTGATTGTATTTGTTTAACAGGAGTTGTAGTAGGTTTACTAGGAGCAATTTCATTTGGGGGATTACTGTTATCTATATGTTCAATTACATAAAGGTTGATATTTGTAAAAAGGGCACCGAATTAAGGTGTTCTTTTTTGGTTTTTTTGTAAAGATATTGTAAATGATAAGTACAATGCATTAATTGTAATGTATAATTCGAATGTATCAAAATTCAAATATAGTAGAGGTGTTATACATGATAATTACTTTGAATTTTTAAAAGAGTTGGTTTGATAATAATTTATGTAGATAAACAGTTTTTACGTTTCTTTTAAATACTTGGTTTAAATGGATTAGATTAAGTAACTATTGTTCTAGCTTTTTGATAATCAAGACAACTGAAGAAAGGAAGGAATCATTTTATGAAAAAATTAAGGCTGCTAACATTTGAAAATATAGTAGAACCCCTTTTAAATGAAAAGGTATCATTTATATACTTTCCTATTGAATGGCTGGACATGGTAGAGATACATTATAAGACATTTTTATTAACGAGTAAGTTGAAACGTTTGAATGAAAGATTGTATGATATGTTTTCGGATATATTGTTTATTCAGCATAACCCATACGTATTAAATGAAAATACACCATGGATTGTATCGAAAGAACCTATTAGACAAGAGCAGCTCGATTATATTTTTCAAAGTTGGTATGAGATTATTCATGATTGGAAACCAAATAGATTAGTAGAACCACCAAAATATGAATGGCAATCCGATTTGATTTCTAATTTGCCAGTACTACATGATAATGAAACGTATTCTAAGTGGGTGCCCGCTTTAATCTCACATATTTTTTGTGAGCGTCCTATATATTTAAAAAATACAAATGAAGAAGAAATCTATTTTTCCCCTCTTAGATCACAAAATATTTGTGAGGCGATGTCAGGGCCGATAAAAGATGAAAAAACACAAGATTTTTTCTCCTATGTATATCGATTCGAATGCATAACCCGCGGTGGTGAGAACGCTCCATTATTAAATATTTCAATAGGGATTCGGAGATTTTATCAAGAATATAATCACCCAGATATTCCTTTACTTTTAAGACGGAAACGAGGCATGATATTGATTTCTACCTCAGAGTTTGCGTCAAATAATAAAAAAATACGGTTTGTAAAACTAAAAATACAACAAGCTACAACCGGCATGAAATGGATTAAGATATTTAGAAATTTAAAAGATGATTTTCAAATAGGGGGAGAGGTGGATTTAGACCATATTCTCCAATATCCGAAAGATTATATTGTAGGAGAAAATAAAAGGGTGTTATTTCCATACAATGAGAGAATTTATAAAGTTCAAGGTACTAAAATAGAACCGGGTATAACAGTAAAGGAAAGAGAGTATTTATTTAAAGAATTTCAGCGTAAATTCTCTTATTTCACAATACTTCCAGAATGTAAAAAGGTAGCTACAAATAACAAAAATGAATTATTTCCTTTATTTGCCCCAAAAGGATTAGAGACATTAACATTAGAAGTTTGGTCTGAAGATATAGTGCTGGAAATAGAACAAACATTACTTGAGAGTCAAATTGTTTTGACTAAAGTTGGTGAAAATTCTTATGTATTGAATACAGATTTTCCAGTGTTATTAAAGATTGTGAGATACAATATTGAAAAGGTGTTACAAAATCCATATAAAATGCAATATTGCCAAAAATATAAAACAAATCTTGTAGATGATGTTACGAAAGCTGTCTATGCTACCGCAGGCGAGCGCAGTGATGCGACATTAGCATTAATCGCATTGAAAAATTGTGATGGACGAGAAAAAATTGATCCAAAACAAATCATTAGAGAGGGATTTGCACGAGCAAACCGTATTTCAACATTTATTAATTTATTTATAGGCCAAAGTGTATCTCGTAAAACAATTGTAAATAGTGTTTTTAGTTTATTAGAGCAAAAAGGATTTTTGAAGCGTAGTTGGAATAAGATAAATTTACCTTGTATATATGTTAATTTATCAATTGAACGAATATCGAAATTTGATTTCTTACCTATTCTTTCAAAAATAAAAGGAAAAGAAATTTTATATAAATTATATGGGAATACAGAATGGCAAACGATTGATTACGTATTATTAAATATAAATAAATATAATGCATTTTTACCACAACCATCAAAGAGAAATGATATGGGAGCTCTTTTTAAACAATATGTTTCCGAAACATTAATGGAAATTGTACAATATGCAAAAGAACAAAATGAACAAGTTTATTTCATTGTAGATGCAAATTTGAGAAGGTATTGGATAAAAGAGTTACAAAATAAAGAAATTAATACAGATATTTTACCTGATATTGTTCCAGAGGTGTTAAAGGTTCCAAATTTAAATATTATTAGAATAAATACAGGTTTTGATGTACCAAGTTACGGTGTAATAGAATCTGATGATGCTCTAGATAGCATTGGCTTATATACAGATCAAAAAGGGATGTATTATAGCACTGGTGAATATTCACTTAATTGTAGTGGGATTTTTCAGCGATATATACTTGAAATTTTACCATTGGGTGTAAAACCTGTAGAAAGGGATTATATCGCTAAAATGATACATTACATGTGCTGTAATTCTAGTATGCTTTCGAAAAAGAATGTACACATTACATATTCCATGCATATGGAAAAAGTAATAAAGAGTTATATTACTGACATAGATGCAAGAGAGTTTAAAGAATTTGATGATGAATTGGATGTAGATGTAGTAAAAGTAGAAAAGAAAGATTCAATTATTCTACTTTAAATACTAGTAAACAAATCCTGCTCGTTATATCGATCAGGATTTGTCATTTTTTTATGTAAATAAGGATATCCTTTGTCAAGTATCTTTTCGTTTACATATTTACTTTATGTGCAGACAGGATTAATATGTTTTTTAGAAATACAAAAACTATTTCATATGGAAAAACGATTTTTATTAATTGAAAAAATTTGAAAGGAATGGGGAATTGTGAAGAAATTAGATGTGCTCTTAATGCTATTGAGCGGCCTCTTTCCAATTGCAGGACTTACAAAGCAAATCCCTCTAGAACAATCTATATATATTGGAGGGCTTTTATTTTTTACTAGTTTCGGTAGTTATTTTGCTAAAAAGATGTATTCACGTATATGCAGTTGGATAGCGTATGCGCCATTTATAACACTACTGTTAGTTATTTGGCATCAAGATATTGCAACAAGCTCAATCATAGCAAATGCGAAAATTGCTGCATGTGTCGCGTTAATTCCATGTTTATTCCGTTTTCGTACATATGGACTTACTTTGGGCTTATTCTCATTATGGGCCGCTTTACTATGGGATATAAAAGAAGTACAGTCGTTAGTCATACTTGAACGCATAACGAGTTTAATGACAAGCCATTATGTATATATATTACTATTAATTGGAGGACTTGTATTAGGAGGATTACTTGCGATGTTCATTCACCGCAAAGAGAAAGATAATCAAGAAAATATAAATCTACTTGGACCAAAAAAGAAACGCAAAAGATTATCAATTAAGATTCGACTTCCAAGATTGCCGAAATTAAAGATGAAACTATTTAAGTTTGGTGGGAAAGAATCTAAAAGTAAAATGCCAGAAAAGATCCATGAGTATAAGTACGAAGAACCAGTTGCAACATATGAAATGACAGAGCAAATAGATCCATACAAAGAAAATGCAGTTCAAGGTCAAACAAGGATGGAACGCCGAAGAAATAGGTATAATGCATAATGAGGTTTAATAACCCCGTAATGACTTATCTTAATATTGATAAATCATTACGGTTTTTTTATGTAATGAAATGAAGGTTGCTAATGTGGGGGGAACAGCATATTTTATAGGTGGGAACCAAAATGAAATAAGGGGAGGATAAAATGCTTATCATTACATATATATCTGCTTGTATATTATTCTTAGTTAGTTTTTTACATGTATATTGGGCTTTCGGAGGTAATTGGGGGACAAATAGTGTTATTCCAACTAAAGCAGGGGAAAAGGCGTTTACACCTCGTGCCGGAATGACATTGGTCATTGCATTATTATTAAGTATGGCAGCAATAATTTTGTTGCAACAAGCAAATATTGTTCATTTTGCAGTTCCTAATGTTATTATTCAAGTCGGTTCCTGGATTTGTATGATCGTCTTTTCTATTAGAGTAATTGGTGAATTTAACTATTTTGGTATCTTTAAACGACAAAAAGATACGCACTTTGCAAGAATGGATACCGGTTTATATATTCCACTTTGTGCATTTTTATCTTTATCTTTCTTATTAGCAATAATTTTGTGAGTGAATAATAGTAGTTTCCGTTCTCAAAATATATATAAACGTGAGAAATCTAAGAGGTAAATAAAAAGGATGTAAGCGCCTTCTTGTCGAAATGTAAATTATTATGAAAGGCGGTGACACTATGAAGTATGTAAAAGTTAGTATGAATGGTGGAAGTGAACATAAATTCTCAATGACTTTAGATCGGTTTGAAGAACTTATTACTACAGAGAATGGGATATTAGAAAATAAATTAGTATGTATTGAAAATGTAATGATTAATCCTACTAATATATCTTCTGTAGTTGAAAAAATTGGTGTACCGGCTAAGTTTATGGAAGCTTAAAATCTTTAGATAAAAAACATCCATTGAGGATGTTTTTTAATTTATAAATATGAAATTGTGCAGTGAAATTTTGAGTAGATTTTTTAGCAATGACTGTGCATATATTAAGTACCTGAACATGTTGCTTAATACATGCACGAAATAATAAGCACAAGCATATATTATGTAGTAGGACAAGATCTTCGTGTCCTACTTAATACTCAGAAAAAACCTCTAATCACATAAGAGCAGCTAATTGCAGGGTGCTCTTATTTTTTATGAAAATCTACTATGAGCCTTATTTTATAGTAGGATGCAATAATAAAGGGCTATTTTGAAATAGTGTTTTTTAGCCTTTAATTTTAAATTTATCTTTAACGTTAATAAATATTAAAAATAATATGATAGCAGAAATTAAGTTAGATAAGTAGAAATTTTGATGAAACAGTAGTTCAAAGATGACATCGAAAGTAACGAATAAGGCAATAGCAGGTAGTATGCAAATAAATATAAATCTCCAATTTTTTAAGTAATGTTTATAATTTGTAAGTACTTTATCCATAAATATAGCTCCTATATTTTTGTTTTTATATAATTATACATTTAGATACAAGGATTTTCAAAGTAAAAATATTTAGCAATTCAAAAATATAAGGAGAGCTTTTGTTGAAAATCCAGATTGCTGTAGTAATCTGGATTTGACTTTAAAGAACTATACTAAAATGATACACTATAATCTACGTTATTTTTGAAATGAATAGAGGGATTTGTGTGATAGATAAAATTAAAAATGCTGTAGAGGATATGTACGAAGATGAGGCTAAAGATTTACTTCAAAGTATTCTCATACAGTTAAACTTATTAGAAGAAAACTATAGTGAAGATACAATTAAAAATTTGATGGATATTCCGAAACAATTAACAAGTAATCCTACTTATAAAAGGAATGTAAAAGAAAGTACGCACGTACATATTGCTTTTGATGATTCAACGGCTGGTTGCTTAAAATATATGTTAAGTCAAGAAGAATTATTTGAAGAGAGTGTTGTTGCTTTTTCGGAATTTTTTTCAATTGGACCGATATATAGGTTGCATACGAATGAGGGGCAACTAGCAAGACAGGAGTGGTTAATAAATAACTTAACTGCTTATGATAGTTATTTTGAAGAAGAATATTTATCAAGATTTATAGCAACTATAGAAGAACTACATACTATTCCTGTTGAAACACCTATTACAATTTGGAAGGCTGATAATGCACATGAACATGTAGGCCTAAGTTTTGTAATAGCACAATTAAAGGATAAGAAAAACATTCGAGTTATTAATACGTCTGAAGCAAGTAGAGAAATATTAAAACAAGAGTATGATATTCGTGGAACGGGAGAATTACCACCTGAAAGTTTAGCTCTATTCCAAAAAAGTTTTATAAAGTTACCTTATTTAACTGAAGAGAAGCGAATGAAGTTTGAACATGAGTGGGATAGATTATCGGAAAGCATAGAATGTTTAAGAGTGTGGAAAGAAAATGAAGTGCATTTTGTACAAGAAGATTATTTTGATCAATTTATAATTGAATGCGCGAAAAGTGTGGGTGCTGATCGAGAGTTCCTCAAAGCTCCTAGAGTAATTGGTGAAGCACTTGGTCTTGTTGAACAATTGGTTGGAGATACATTCTTAGAATATCGCTTGAAACGATTAATTAAACAAGAAGTATTTGAATTTGAAGGTTCGTTAGATGAAATGCGTTTTTATAGTGTGAAGTTAAGGAAATAATAAACACATTCTATTTTTGAAAGGCTCGTATTTTTAATAATACAAGCTTTTTAAGTTGAATTTGGGCTATACATAAGCTTCCTAGAGAGGGCATATCACATATGAATGATAAAGGTAATGAATGAAAAGAAGGTGATTTGTTAATATGTATAACCAACAAAATTATCCATATGATCAAGCGATGTATTATAATCCACAAAACTACGGGTATGAACCTACAAATGAAGTGAGAGATATTGAACAAGAAGATTACAGACCAGATGATGCGGAGGATGCTCCAACGTCACCACCACCGTCACAAGCGCCATCGTTACCGTCTACATTTGCTTCTCCAGCACAACCAGGCAATATGAAATCATGGATGTGTAACTGTTTAGGAAGATGGGGCTATTTACGTTTACATCGTCCTGGACCTTTTGGAAGGGATTTATGGTTCTTTCCAACTGAAGTGAGAAGAAACGGAGTATCAGGTTACACTTGGCAAGGTGGTCGTCGTCGTAAAGTAAGTTATCGCTATCAACAAATTAGTAATTTTATGTGCTTCGCATAAAGAGAGGTGGGAGAGTAAAACGATTGTACTCTCTCACTTTTTTATTTTTCAATATACGAAGTAAGATTTTGATTAAAAATTTACAATTTTCACGTTTTTATTAGAGTATAATGCATATGTTGGTTGGTTTTCAAAAACAAATGAGAGTGAGGGAATACAATGTCAATGAAAAACAAAGTTGGGTTAAACATAGAGGATGGCATTAATTTAGCTTCAGCTCAATTTAAAGAAGATGCGTATGAAATTTATAAAGAATCGCGAAAAAAACAACCTATATTATTTGTAAACCAAGTTGAAATCGGTAAAGAATGGCTCATTACTAGATATGAAGATGCTCTGCCACTTTTAAAAGATAATCGTTTAAAAAAAGATTGGACAAATGTATTTTCTCAAGATACAAAGAACATGTATCTTTCCGTTGATAATAGTGACCACTTAACAACACATATGCTAAATTCAGATCCACCTAACCACAGTCGTTTACGATCTTTAGTTCAAAAAGCTTTTACACCGAAGATGATTGCACAATTAGACGGAAGAATTCAGAGAATAGCAGATGATTTGATAAGTAATATAGAGCGAAAAGGTACATTAAATCTTGTGGATGATTATTCATTTCCATTACCAATTATTGTAATAAGTGAGATGCTCGGTATTCCAAAAGAAGATCAAGCGAAATTTAGAATTTGGTCTCATGCTGTTATTGCATCACCAGAAACACCTGAAGAAATAAAAGAGACCGAAAAACAACTATCTGAGTTTATTACATATCTTCAATATTTAGTTGATATTAAAAGAAAAGAGCCAAAAGAAGACTTGGTGAGTGCTTTAATACTTGCAGAGAGTGAAGGGCATAAACTTAGCGCTCGGGAACTATATTCAATGATAATGCTATTAATTGTCGCAGGACATGAGACGACAGTGAATTTAATTACAAATACGGTATTAGCACTTCTTGAAAATCCAAATCAATTACAGTTATTAAAAGATAATCCCAAACTAATTGATTCGGCTATTGAGGAAGGATTGCGTTATTATTCTCCAGTTGAGGTTACAACTGCAAGATGGGCAGCGGAACCTTTTCAAATTCACCATCAAACAATACAGAAAGGAGATATGGTTATTATTGCATTGGCTTCAGCGAACCGTGATGAAACAGTATTTGAAAATCCAGAAATATTTGATATTACACGGGAGAACAACCGTCACATTGCCTTTGGTCATGGTAGTCATTTCTGCTTAGGAGCTCCACTTGCGAGGTTAGAAGCAAAGATTGCTATTACTACTTTGTTTAATCGAATGCCTGAACTACAAATAAAAGGGAATCGTGAAGAAATTAAATGGCAAGGTAACTATTTAATGCGTTCTTTAGAGGAATTACCTTTAACTTTCTAGAATAGTTAAAAGGAGACATGCATACATCGAAAATGATTTACATAGAGTATGTATGTGTTATTTAAATTCGAAACGGAAGGGTGAAGACATCCCAATGATCAACTAATTCTATTTGTAAGAGATCTTCGTTAAAAAACGAAATATTCTTCTGAATAGGGTTAGTCTGTACATTTATAGAAAAGGGATGTATTTCGCTCTGCGAATATATAGTCTTTTTATATGATTTGTGCTGCCTCCTGTTCAGAACATGAAATAGGAGGCTTTTTTATGTCGACAAATGTAGTAACGAAACAAAACAATGGGGTATCACAAGTATTAAAAAATCGGTTTGTACAAGGGATTTTAGCATCAGCATTATTTTTACAAATAGGAATATGGGTTCGAAACTTTGCGGTATTACTATATGTAATGGAAATGACAAAAGGTGATGCTTTTGCTATTTCTATGATTTCAGTTGCTGAATTCGCTCCAATTTTTATTTTTTCATTTATTGGCGGTACCTTTGCTGATAGGTGGAAGCCAAAGAAGACAATGATATGGTGTGAAACGTTAAGTTCCATTTCAGTATTCGCTGTATTAATTACGCTTATGTTTGGAACGTGGAAAATTGTGTTTTTTGTGACACTCATCTCTGCAATCCTTTCACAGTTTTCACAACCATCTGGAATGAAGTTGTTTAAACAACATTTATCAACGGAACAAATTCAATTAGCGATGTCTATATATCAAACGATATTTGCAATATTTATGGTATTAGGACCAATTCTAGGGACATTTATCTTTCATAGTTTTGGAATTTATATTTCAATCATCATAACAGGTATCTCGTTTTTACTTGCGGCAGTTGTATTGTTATTTCTTCCGAAAGATCTTGAAAACGACGTAGAAAAGAAAGATATCACTCTGCTGCAGGAGATGAAGGATGGTATTAAGTATGTCAAAAAGAAAAAAGCATTAACTTTGCTAGGGCTTTGCTTTATGGCTGCAGGACTAGGTATAGGATTAATTCAACCATTAGGTATATTTATTGTGACTGAGCAGCTAGGATTATCAAAAGAGAGTTTACAGTGGCTACTAACAGTAAATGGTGCGGGAATGATTGTTGGCGGAGCATTAGCAATGGTATTTGCGAAAAACGTTGCTCCGCAAAAGATGTTAATTATCGGTATGCTTGGTCAAGCAATTGGTATTGGCATTATAGGATATTCTACAAATTTATGGGTGACACTTACAGCTCAGCTTTTTAGTGGCTTAGCTCTTCCTTGTATCCAAATTGGTATTAATACGCTTATTATTCAAAATAGCGATACCGATTTTATAGGTCGTGTAAATGGTATTTTAAGTCCGCTATTTACCGGTTCAATGGTAGTAACGATGAGTATAGCTGGCTCATTAAAAGAGATGTTTTCATTAAGTATGATGTATGAAGGGACGGCTTTACTTTTTATAATTGGATTATTGTTTATTTTACCTATATACAATTTAAAGCCAGTAATAGCGGTAGAAAGTGAAATAAGTGGTAAAGGAAGTGCTGTACAAAATGAATCCTAATCCAAATATTAAATACCCTATTGAAGGAAATCAAAACGTTCAATTTATAAAAAATACAATAACAAAACCTAATATACTTGTTGGTGACTATTCTTATTATGATGCGAAAGATGGAGAAACATTTGAAAATCGAGTATTACATCATTATGAATTTCTTGGGGATCGCCTTACTATTGGAAAGTTTTGTTGTATTGCATCTGGAGTTAACTTTATTATGAACGGAGCGAATCATCGGATGGATGGATTTTCGGCATATCCATTTAATATCTTTGGAAATGGGTGGGAGAAGTATACACCTAGTTTGTCTGATTTACCTTACAAAGGCGATACAGTTATAGGAAATGACGTTTGGATTGGTATGGACACAACTATTATGCCCGGAATAAAAATAGGAGATGGTGCAATCATTGCAGCTAAATCTGTTGTGACTAGAGACGTCGCACCATATACAATTGTTGGTGGAAATCCAGCAAATAAAATAAAAGAGAGATTTTCAAATGAAATAATAGAAGAATTATTACAAATTCAATGGTGGCATTTTGACATTGAAAAAATAACTGAAAATATAGATGTGATTGTACGAGGAGATATTGAACCATTAAGAAAGCTAAAAAGGGAATAAAAAATGCATGACAAAGAGTATCATACCTCCGAATTTTGTTAATGATAATAGAACAAGGAGGTGTGATACTATGGCACAAGACGTTTTATGTGAAGTAAATAACTGTAAATTTTGGGCGAACGGTAATAAATGTAGTGCAGAGGCAATTTACGTAGTAAGTCATAAAGGTAAACATGCATCTACAACGGAAGAAACAGATTGCAAAACTTTCGATCCAGAAGTATAAATGTTTGAAGGGTAGCCAAATCGTGGTTGCCCTTTTATTAATTATAGTATTGATAATAAATATCATTTTCATTCATTGTTTTTAACTTTTCTTGTTATTTTTTCATATTTTTTTCATAAGTGATGTAATCCAACTCAATTCATGTTCAATTCGTGATTTACTAAATTCAATGACTTCAGTAATAAAAGATGAGGTAACATCTAGAGACTGAATAGCAGTAAGCTGATTATATAGTACGTTTTGACGTACAGTCAAAATCTCTTTTCTATCCTCATAGTCAAGTTTTTCAAATAGCGCAATACGAACAAGAAATTCTGTATTGTTTGTCGCAAGTTTTTCGGGAAACTCTCGTAACATTTCAGAAAAAATTTCTTCTCCTGTTTCTGTTATATCGTACATATTTCGGTTTGGTTTTCCGATTTGTTTATGTATTTTTTTCGTTATAGCACCCATATTTTCAAAGCGCCGAAGGGCAGGATAAAGCATGTTGTGATTTAATTCGAAATTTTCACCTAAACGATTTTGAACATTTTTTTTAATTTCATATCCATGTTTTGGTCCTGTCGTTAATTCTGCTAGTAGTAAAATGTCAACGTACATAAAAATCCCCCTTATATATTTCTCAAGTTCTCTAATGAAAAATCCCCTTTGGTATATGTTAAAATAACATATGATAGTTTATACAACTTTGGACTGCCGACCTATCACTTTTATTGTAAAAGAAAAGGGAGGAAAGAACTATGGCTTCACCTGAAAATGTTATTTTAGTTCATGAAATTTCAAAGCTGAAAACAAAAGAAGAATTATGGAATCCATATGAATGGTATCGTTTGATGAGGGATAATCACCCAGTTCATTATGATGAAGAGCAGGATGTATGGAATGTTTTTTTATATGATGATGTAAATCGTGTTTTATCAGATTATCGCTTATTTTCAAGTAGAAGGGAGCGCAGACAATTCTCAATCCCTCCTTTAGAAACTAGAATAAATATAAACTCTACAGATCCACCAGAACATCGCAATGTACGTTCCATTGTTTCTAAGGCATTTACTCCAAGAAGTTTAGAACAGTGGAAACCTCGAATACAGGCTATCGCAGATGAACTTGTACAACATATCGAAAAATGTAGTGAAGTTAATATCGTTGAACAGTTTGCTGCACCTTTACCTGTTACCGTTATTTCCGATTTATTAGGAGTCCCAACAACAGATCGTAAAAAAATGAAAGAATGGTCTGATATTTTATTTATGCCGTATAGTAAAGAAAAGTTTAATGATCTGGATGCCGAGAAAGGGATAGCATTACATGAATTCAAAGCATACCTTCTACCGATTGTTCAGGAAAAGAGATATCATTTAACCGATGATATCATTTCTGATTTAATTCGAGCTGAATATGAAGGCGAAAGATTAACCGATGAAGAAATTGTAACCTTTTCATTAGGTTTACTAGCGGCAGGGAATGAAACCACTACAAATTTAATTATTAATAGCTTTTATTGCTTTTTAGTAGATTCACCTGGAATTTATGAAGAGTTAAGAAAAGAACCTAACTTAATTTTAAAAGCGATTGAGGAAGTATTACGCTATCGCTTTCCTGTTACATTGGCCCGGAGGATTACAGAGGATACAAATATATTTGGTCCTTTCATGAAAAAGAATCAGATGATTGTTGCGTGGGTTAGTGCAGCGAATTTAGATGAGAAAAAATTTTCACAAGCCTCTCAATTTAATGTACATCGAACAGGAAATGAAAAGCATTTAACCTTTGGGAAAGGTCCTCACTTTTGCTTAGGAGCACCACTTGCACGTTTAGAAGCTGAGATTGCATTAACTACCTTTATAAATGCTTTTGAAAAAATAGAGCTATCTCCATCTTTCTGTTTAGAAAAATGTATATTGGAAAATGAACAAACATTAAAATACTTACCTATTCGATTGAAAGCCAAATAAAAATCTTAACAAGGTGCATACATTTGCATCTTGTTTTTTTGTTTCTCAATTGTGAGTTTTCGGTAATTACCTTAATATGGAATTGTATAAAACGTAGAGGAGGATTCTTATGTTGACTTGTAATGGAAGTAAATCATTTCAAAAGTTTATTAAAGGTGTTACAAATCTTATGGAAAACGGTTTATTTGAAGAAGAAATAGTGTGTGGCATTGAAAAGTTACTAGAAGAACTTTTAGAAAAGAAAACATGGCTTCCGTTAGATAAACAGAAGGCCAATTTGACTCAATATGCACGACATTTATTGTATGAAGATCCGCTCAAACGTTTTGAAGTACTAGCTCTCGTATGGAAAGATGGACAATCTACACCTTTACATGACCATGACGGCACATGGGGAGTAGAAGGCGTTTTTTCAGGAAGGATTATGGTGAAGAACTTTATACAAACGAAACAACTTGGAAATTCACTTGTTTATTTAACACATACAGGAAATCTTTATTTGGGAGAAGGAGAAACAGATAAAGTAATTCCACCAGCGGATTGTCATATTCTTGAAATTAGCAAAAATGAAAGCGTTATTACGATTCATGTCTATGGAAAACGGCTAGAAAAGTTTAAAGTATATATCCCAACTGAAGAAAAAAATGTGTACATGTGTGAGACAAAATACATTAGTTATAATTCATAGTTTAAAATCCAAAGCTTTTTTAAAAAGAAAAGCTTTGGATTTTATTTTTAATTATTTCTTGACCTGAAACGCTTTTCATAAATTATAAATAAGAAGTACCTCACGAGGATTGTATGAAAACGATACCTAATAATTAATTAGAACTCGTGTATTTATAGAAAGTGGTGAAGAAATAATGAAATTAATCGCAATTGATTTAGATGGAACTCTTCTTTCGGGGAATAAAATGATAAGTAAAGAAAATGCAGAAGCAATTCGAACATGTCAAGAAGCTGGCCATGTTGTAGCAATTTGTACAGGACGTTCTATTGTTGACATTGAGCGATTATTGTTAGAAGTTAATTTAGAGTGTCCAATCATTGCGGAAAATGGGGCTCTTATATATAAAGATAAAAAAATGATGAAGAGATATCCAATTCAAAATATGCAGGCACTTGAAATTGTAGAATATCTTGAAGAGAATGGTTTATATTATCAGCTTTATACTGATAAAGGTGTGTATGTACCGGATTATGGAGTAGAGAGTGTACGTAATGAAATTGAGTATGTGAAGAATTCAAAAGAAAATTTCGACTTGAAAGAGTTAGAAACAATCGCAGCATTATATCTTGAGCATACAGCGTTTCATAGTGCGGAAAGTTGTAAACCAATTGTAGAAACAGATATACATGTGCATAAACTATTACCATTTTCTTATGATATTGAGAAATTAAAAAAACTAAAAGAAACATTTCTTCATAATACAGATTTAGCAATTACATCTTCATATTGGCACAATTTAGAGATTAATCATCGAGATGCTCAAAAAGGGAATGGATTATATACTTTAGCAGAACATCTTAATATTCCGGTTGAAAACACTGTAGCGATAGGTGATGGACTAAACGATGTTTCTATGATGGAAAAAGCGAATATATCAATTGCAATGGGAAATGCAGTTGAAGAAATAAAAGCAATGTGTAAATACGAAACGTTATCAAATGAAGAACATGGTGTGGCACATGCTTTATATAAATATGTAATGTAAATAAAAAAGAAAAAAGAATCCAAATGGATTCTTTTTTCTTTTTTATTAGGGGTAAGGTATTCTATGAGATTCATAGAAGCCTTATTACATTTTATTATATAGAATATATTGGAATAAATGTTTATATTTTTCATAAAAAATGTGAATATTTTATGAACTTTATACTTATTGCATGTTTATATCGCTATTAGTAACGTGTATGACTCTCGAGTAAAAATTCAGTGAATGTAAGAAGGAATTCAAGTTATCTAGATAATAAGTGAGGAATCAACGAAATATATACTAATTAAAGGTATATTCAGTATATATATTCTTTTCTTGTTTTAATTGAAAAATAAAATTTGTTCGAATAATTATTCTACAGCTATATACCTACACTAGCTTTCTTCGTATAATGGAGAAGTATGAATTTTAGATTTGTATTAATTTTACATATTGAGGTGAAAAAGGAATGAATTCGCGGCTAATGGAACTTATTGATGTGAGTACAATAGAAACCATGGCAGAACAATTTTATAAATTAACTAACATATCACATCAACTTCTTGATGCTGAAAAAGAGTGTGTTTTTTCATTCGGAATGAATGAGATAAAAAAGAGTAAACTTCCAAAGATTGAAATCCCCATTTTCTTATACAATCAACATTTAGGATCTTTTGTTGTATGGTCCAAAAAAAGTGAAATTTTCAGTTGTCAAAAATACTTTGAAATGCTCTCAAGTTTAATTTTAGATGGTGCAATAAAAGTATTTCAAAGTAAAAATACAACGTTGCTTTCTCGGAAAGAAGAGGAACTACATACGATTTTACAAAACATGCCTGTTATGGTCGATGCGCTTGATTATAATGGAGATTTTGTTTTGTGGAATCGAGAATGCGAAATTGTAACAGGTTATACCGCTGAAGAAATAGTTGGAAATCCCAATGCACTGCAATTATTGTATCCTGATCATAATTATCGCCATCAAATACAAAAGAAATTTTTAACTTGTGGAAAAAATTTCAGAGATTGGGAAATGCACTTAACATGTAAAAATGGTGAAATCAAAACAATAATGTGGTCGAATATATCAGAACAGTTTCCTGTAACAGGATATAGTTATTGGGCTGTTGGTGTAGATATTACACATTTAAAAGCGATAGAAGAGCAGTTAAAACAACAAACATCTGAACTGGAATTAATTTTTAAAGCTTTACCAGATTTATGTTTCTTAACAGAAGATGATGGCACAATTATAGATTACAAGGCAGGATCTCCTACAAAGTTTTACGTACCCGCAGAAGCTTTTATGGGAAAAAAGTTTTACGAAGTATTACCAACGTCAGTAGCACAGCAGTTTCAGGAAGCCATTAATCAAGTGAAGGAAAAAGGAACGAATGTAATTGTAGAATATCCACTCACACTTAATGGAAGTATTGATTTCTTTGAGGCTAGGTGCTTACCATTATTACATGATAAAATTATGATTATTGTACGCGACATTACAGAGCGAAAAAAAACAGAAGAATTGCTAAATAAATCAGATACGCTTGCAGCAATTGGTCAATTAGCAGCTGGCGTGGCTCATGAAGTAAGAAATCCTTTAACTGTAATTAAAGGTTTTATACAGTTATTCCAAATTAATAAAGAAGATCAAGAAAGATATTTTGATCTTATGCTTTCTGAAATTGAAAGGATAGAAGCAATCCTGCAAGAATTTCTATCAATCGCTAAAACAGATGAGATAAATACAGAAAAGAAAAATATTTATCGAATTTTTAAAAATGTCGTATCGTTAATGAATACAAAAGCAATTATGAAAAATATTCAAGTTGAACTATTTACGGATGACAAAGATATAATTATTGAATGCTCAGAAAATCAATTGAAACAAGTATTTATTAATATTTTGCAAAATTCAATCGAAGCTATGCCAAATGGTGGGGAAATTTCAATTCACATAAAAGAAATAAATGATGATGGTGTCATCATTCATGTAATAGATGAAGGAATAGGAATACCTGAAGAAAGAATTAAGAGATTAGGTGAACCTTTTTATAGTACGAAAGAAAAAGGGACTGGTATTGGATTAATGTTAAGTTATAAAATTATTGAAAGTCATCGAGGGACAATTAGTATCATGAGCGAGGTTGGTGTCGGGACAACAGTAACTATTTACTTACCGAAAGTACTAAGTAAACAATCTCTTTCTAATTGTGACGACAAATGTATAGCAATACGCACTAGTAGTAATTCTTAAATCAATTAATACCCAATAACAAAGCGATTAGTGAAAACTAAGCTTTTTGTTATTGGGTATTTTTTATATTTAATTTAGTAAACTTTACCTTTTCTTTACCTTTGTTTTAATTTCTATTAAGTTTTAAACATTATATTAATATTTGTACAAAGCAATGTATAGAAATTGTACATTACTTTTAATATAGAAATGTGATTATTATTTGAAATATTGTAAGGAGGAGATTATGACAAGGTGAAAAAGCAAGAGAAGAAAAGTGATAGAGTAGTACCTCTCCGGTTAAATATTTTATTCCTTTGTGTATTTTTATTATTTTCTGGCATTATTATTCAGTTAGGGAAAGTGCAAATTTTTGATGGAGAAACATATAAAAATGAAGTAGAGAAGAGAGAAAATGCAACCGTGGGCCTTTCTGTACCACGTGGGAAAATATTTGATCGTGAAGGAAATCCAGTAGTTGATAATAAGTCTTTACGTACGATTACATATACAAAGGTGAAAGGTGTAAAACAAGAAGAAATATTAAAATCAGCAAGACAACTTGCAGATATTATTGAAATGCCACAAGAAGATATAGATAAGTTAACTGAGACTGATAAGAAAGACTTTTGGATGCAATTAAATCCAGAACTTGCTCAAGACTTAGTATCAAAAACAGAAATAGATAAGTTCCGAGATAAGGATATTACCGGAAAAGAGCTAGACAAAAAAATAGAAGATTTAAAAAGGAAACGCGTTACAGATAAAAATCTTCAAGAACTAACGGCTAAAGATATAGAAGTGTTAGCTATTAAAAGTAAAATGACCTCAGGTTTTCAAATGGCACCTCAAATTATTAAAAAGGACGTTAGTGAACAGGAATATGCGGTGATTAGTGAAAATTTAGCGAACCTTCCAGGAGTAGACGCATCAGTTGATTGGGAGAGAATCTATGTAAATGATGGATTATTCCGTTCTGTCCTTGGTAACGTTTCAAATGCTGATGAAGGATTGCCACGTGAACGATTAGATTATTATTTAGTGCGTGATTATAGCCGAAATGATAGGGTGGGCAAAAGTTATATCGAACAGCAATACGAAGATGTACTTCATGGTACAAAAAAAGAAGTAAGAAGCATTGCTGATAAACAAGGAAATACTATTAGAACGGAAACGGTTTCGGAAGGGAAAAGCGGTAAAAATTTAACTTTAACAATAGATATGGAATTGCAAAAAAAAGTAGAGGAGAGCATAGAAAAAATATTAAAACAATATAAAGGATCAGAATCAATGTTAGACCGTGCTTTCGTAGTGATGATGAATCCGAAAAATGGCCAAGTATTATCAATGGCTGGGAAAAGGCTTGTAGAAAAAGACGGGAAAATGGAAGTTGAAGATTATGCTTTAGGCACGCTGACAAGTTCATATGAGCTTGGATCAACGGTTAAAGGTGCGACAGTGTTAACAGGGTTTGAAACAAATGCAATAACTCCTGGAACACATTTTTATGATGCACCTATGAAATTTAAAGGAACTAAGGAAAAGAAGTCTTGGAAAAATTTTGGTGATATAGACGATCTAAGAGCGTTACAAGTTTCTTCAAACGTTTATATGTTTAATATAGCATTAAAAATTGCTGGCGTGGGTTATGTGAAAAATAGTTCACTAGATATTAAACAAGAATATTTTGATAAAATGAGGTATTATTTCAGGCAATTTGGACTAGGCGTACAAACTGGTATTGATTTACCAAATGAAACCGCAGGACAAATTGGAAGAAAAGATAATCAGCCTGGTTTCTTATTAGATTATTCTATTGGACAATATGATACGTATACACCACTTCAGCTTGCACAATATATTTCGACTATCGCAAATGGAGGGTATCGAATGAAACCACAAATTGTTCAAGAGATTAGAGAACAAACCGTTCAAAAAGATGAGGTTGGTAAAGTAGTACAATCAATAGAACCCGTTGTTTTAAATAGAATCGATATGAAACAAGAATATATTAATCAAGTAAAAGAAGGATTTAGAAAAGTATTTCAAGAGGGAGATGGAACGGGAGTAAGAGCATTCCAAAAAGCACCATATAAACCAGCTGGTAAAACAGGGACCGCACAAACTGTATATGGTGGAGAAAATGAAATTGGGCGAAATGCGAAAGGTGATCGTAGAGAATGTTATAACTTAACATTGGCTGGATATGCGCCATATGATGATCCAGAAGTAGCATTTTCTGTTGTAGTACCATGGGTTGAAAATGATAAATCGGGCATTAACTCCGATATTGGAAAAGAAGTTTTAGATGCTTATTTTGATTTGAAAAATAAGAGATTAACTGGTGAAGCGCCAAAAACAGATGCCTCTAAAGAGAATTAAAATGTACGAAACGTCTCTAGCATTCCTGTAAACTAGAGGCGTTTTTATCTGGGAATAGATTAGAAATGGGGTATATATGAAGCTGTTTATTCTAAAATATTGGAGGAACATATGTAGCTACATATTCATTATAATAGGGGTTATTTTTATTAATAAGTCCTTTTTATTTTGTATGGTAGAAGGAATTTCGATGCAACCTACTTTGAATGAAAAAGATTATATACTTGTTAATAAGGTAAACGTCTGTTTATCGTCTTTTCATCATGGAGATGTTGTCATTATAAAAAAAGAAGACGCGCCTACTTACTATGTGAAACGAATTATTGGATTATCGGGGGATAACATACAACTAAAAGAGGATGAGGTATTTATTAACGGTAAAAAGCGTGATGAGTCGTATATACATTTAGATATGTCACAAGTATCCAATCGTTTTTCAAATTTTAGAGAAATAAAAGTTCCTACGCATAAATTATTTGTGTTAGGTGATAATCGTAATCATAGTAAAGATAGTAGGAATACACTTGGACTTATTGATGAATCAAATATAATAGGTAAAGTAGAAATGGTATTTTATCCATTTGATCATATAAAATGGATAAAATAATTCTATTAACGATTCACATTTTATAAAATAAATCATATATTGATAGCATAGGACAAGCAGAAACACTTGTTCTAACCTCACAGAACACTCCTTATCACGGTTAGGCATCTACATAGGTAGATGCTTTTTTTATGTTGATGACTGAAAATTATTTATCAATATAATGTAGCAAGCATATTAGGACTATTAGGGGAAGATTACTTGTACAAATAACAGTATGCTTAATTAAAACAGTGAAATGTAAGGAGTGAGGAATAAGTGCTAAATATTTTAGTAGTTAATTTTCCAGCAGAGGGGCATGTAAACCCTACATTAAATTTAGTAAAAGCCTTTACTGAACGAGGGGATAACGTACATTATATTACAACGGCAAACTTTAAGGATAGAATTGAAGATTTAGGAGCTACTGTACATACTCATCCGGATCTATTAAAAGAGATTTCTATTGATGCTGAAACCTCATCTGGGTTAAATGCTTTCTTTCATGTGCATGTTCAAACTTCTTTATATATATTAGAAATTACGAAACAATTATATGAAAGTATAAATTTTGATTTCGTAATTTATGATATATTTGGCGCAGGAGAGTTAGTAAAGGAATATTTACAAGTTCCAGGTGTAGTGTCCTCACCTATATTTTTAATTCCGCCAGAATTTTTGAAGACATTACCTTTTCATCCAAATGCAGATATGCCATTTCAACCAGAGGAAATCTCTGAAAAATTACTAAATCAGATGGAACATAAATTTGGAGTAAAACCAAAGAATAATCTTCAATTTATGAATAATAAGGGTGATGTTTGTCTCGTATACACAAGTCGTTATTTCCAACCTAATAGCGAATCGTTCGGGGAAAATAACATTTTTATTGGACCGAGTATTTCAAAGCGTAAAACAAATATAAAGTTTCCACTGGGATCACTTAAAGAAAAGAAAGTTATTTATATTTCAATGGGAACACTGCTTGAAGGACTCGAACCATTCTTTAATACTTGTATTGATACTTTTTCAGATTTTGATGGGATAGTTGTAATGGCAATTGGTGATAGAAATGATATTTCTAAAATTAAGGAAGCACCAGATAATTTTATAATTGCTCCATACGTACCTCAATCAGAAATATTAAATGAAGCAGATGTTTTTATTACACATGGTGGTATGAATAGTGTACACGATGCCATTCATTATAATGTCCCATTTGTAATAATACCGCATGATAAAGATCAGCCAATGATAGCGCAAAGATTAACTGAGCTTGAAGCGGCACATAGACTATTGAAAGAACATGTTAATGTACACACTTTAAAAGAGGCCGTAACAGATGTACTTTCAAATGAAAAGTATAAATATGGTATAAGAAAACTTAATGATAGCTTTTTAGAATGTGGTGGTTCAAAAGAAGCGATTGCAGTTATTGAATCTCTTTTAAATAAAGTAAAACTTTAATTGGTGGGGCTTTACTGCCTGCAAATAGCGGGATAAATAGTCGTAACTGTATACAAGCATAGAGGTTCTCACCTTTATGCTTGTGTATTCTTATCCAGCAAATTGTACAGCAGTATTTGCATGTAAAAAAGCAGTATCAAAAACGGGAACAGTAAGATCATTTTGGGAGATGAGTAAAGGTATTTCAGTGCAGCCTAATAATATACCTTCAGCACCGTTTTGAATTAATGATTTTGTAATTTGTAATAACCTTTTTTTAGATGTTTCTGAAATGATCCCTCTACTTAATTCATCTAATATGACATGGTGGATAAAAGTTCTTTCCTCGTCATTTGGGATAATTGTCTCAATGTTATATTTCGCTAATCGTGATTTATAGAAATCTTGCTCCATCGTTTGTTTTGTTCCTAATAGTCCGATACGTTTTATATTCTGTTCTACCATTTCTTTAGCACTTACATCACCAATGTGAAGAAGCGGGATAGATATTGCTTGTTCTACCTCCTCGGCAAATAGATGTACAGTATTTGAACACATTAATAAACATTCAGCCCCAGATTTTTCAACTTTCTTTGCAACTGTAACTAGTTCATTTTTCACTTCTTCATATTGATGGTTTTGTAATAAAGTAGTTACTTCACCAAAGTCCATACTATATAAAATTAGCTTCGCATTTTGATCGTATTGAGAGAGTGTAAGTGTATTAATATGTTTATAGTATAATGATGTAGATTCCCAACTTAATCCTCCAATCAAACCAATAACTTTCATAATGCATTCCTCCCGAAACGATTTTGAATTCATTATTTCATAATTCCGATAAGAATACAATGATTTAAATGTGCTATTTAATAAAAAATAAAAATAGTAAGAAAAGTGTTGAAATTTACATTCTTTAGTGCCATAATACGAATTACAAATTAATACTTATCCAGAGAGGTGGAGGGAACGGCCCTAAGAAACCTCAGCAACCCCTATGCAATTTTATAGGAAGGTGCTAATTCCGCAGAGGACACGATGTGTTTTTTGAAAGATAAGAGGATTCTTGAACGTGAAAGAAAGTGACCTCTTATGTAAGAGGTCATTTTTTTGTTGTATAGAAAGGGAGTGTCGATGCATAATTCATTTTTAAATTAAATATAGAGTAATAAAAGTTGACTAGTATGAGAGGGGAATTGTCATGAATAAATTATCAACAAAGTTAGTAGTAGCAATCGGTATTGGAGCAGCATTATACGGGATATTAGGACTTTGGGGATTTTCTATTGCGCCGAATACATTTATTAAACCAGCATTAGCTATATTAACTGTTTTTGGAGCATTATTTGGTCCAGTGGCAGGACTGTTAATCGGACTTATCGGTCATACCGTAACAGATACGATTGCTGGATGGGGTATTTGGTGGGGATGGGTTATTAGTTCAGGAATTATTGGTTTTTCAATGGGGCTTATTCAAAAAAGAGTTGGTTTTAGTGTGAAAAACGGGTCGTTTAACAAGGGGGATATTTCTTATTTAGCAATTATTGGGCTAGTTGGTATTGTCATTGCTATTATATTTGCTGGGGCATTCGATATTATTGTGATGGGAGAACCATTTGACAAAATTGTTATACAAGTATTAGGAGCAACAATTTCCGATGTCATCGTTTTCTTAGTACTTGGATTGCCACTTACAATTGGTTTGGCGAAATCCAATAAGAAACATACACATTTAAAAATTGAAAAGTAGGGATGTTAACATGCAACCAATTATTTCGTTTGAACAATTCACCTTTCAATATGGGCATGCTGCGCAGCCTACTTTAAGTGATATTACCTTTCATATATACCCTGGGGAAAAAGTGCTAATTGCTGGACGAAGTGGTTCAGGAAAGTCGACATTAGCTCATTGTATAAATGGGCTAATCCCATTTTCTTACGAAGGGAATAGCACAGGTAACGTTTTAATTGCCGGTAAAGACCCAAGGGAAGGAAGTATTTTTGAACAAAGTAAACAGGTAGGAACAATTTTACAAGATCAAGATGCTCAATTTATTGGTCTGACAGTAGAAGAAGATGTAGCTTTTTATTTAGAAAATGAATGTGTAAAGCAAGATAAC
Organism: Bacillus cereus group sp. MYBK14-1; assembly: GCF_051916885.1. Taxonomy (NCBI): domain Bacteria; kingdom Bacillati; phylum Bacillota; class Bacilli; order Caryophanales; family Bacillaceae; genus Bacillus; species Bacillus cereus group sp. MYBK14-1. The sequence continues at coordinate 130,310 of NZ_JBQAHM010000001.1, forward strand.
ATGAAAAAGATTGTTTCGGACTCATTAAGAAAGGTGAAGATGCATACGTTTCATAAACAAAGTCCACATGAATTATCAGGAGGTCAAAAGCAAACAGTTTCTCTTGCTGGTTTATTAACAACAAATGCGGATATATTATTGTTCGATGAACCATTAGCGAACTTAGATCCACTAAGCGCCATACATACGATAGAACTTATGAAAGATATACATGAGCAGTATAATAAAACGATTGTTATTATCGAACATAGGATAGAAGAAATTTTAAAACTGGATTTAGACAAAGTTATATTAATTGATGAAGGTAAAGTCATTGCGATGGGAACACCAAAAGAAATCTTAGCGTCAAATATATTACCACGTATTGGCTTAAGAGAGCCTATTTACATCGAAGCATTAAAGAGATTACATTTTGATCGTAATAATGACGTAATATATCCAATGGAAAACCTTCAAAAAGAAAAGGTAAGCAACGTTATAAAAGAGTGGATGGAGAAACAAGTCATATTAGAAAGGAATGCTAAAAACAAGGAATTACTTAAAGTGGAGAATTTATCATTTTCATACCCTAATAAACAAAAAGTATTAGAAAATGTAAACCTTTTAATATATGAAGGAGAAATTGTGGCACTGTTAGGACATAATGGAGCAGGGAAATCAACATTAGCTCATAGTCTTATAGGTATAAACAAAATGAAAAATGGGAAAATTGCGTTAAAAGGTGAAGATATTAGTTCTTGGTCTATTCGTAAACGTGGGGAAATCATATCTTACGTGATGCAAAATCCAAATCATATGATTACACAGCCTACTGTTTTTGAAGAAGTTTCATTTACATTAACATTACATAATTTTTCTAAGGAAGAAATTAAGAATAAAGTAGAAGGGATTTTAAAAATTTGTGGTTTATATCCATTTCGTAATTGGCCAATTCAAGCACTAAGCTATGGGCAAAAAAAGAGACTAACAATCGCATCTGTATTAACAACAAATCCTAAGCTTATCATATTAGATGAACCGACAGCGGGACAAGATTATTATCATTATAAACAATTTATGTCGTTTATTAAAAACCTAGCTAAAAAGGGAATTTCATTTGTTGTTATCACTCACGATATGAATCTCGCGCTAGAATATACAGACCGTGCAGTAGTTCTACATGAAGGGAAAATTATTGCGGATAATACAGTGTTTGATGTATTAGGCGATCAAGAAACGTTACAAAGAGCCAACTTAAGAGAGAGTTCTTTAACCAAGCTTATTAAATTTAGTGGGATTGCATGTCCAGAAAAATTTATGGAGCTTTATTTAGACAGTAATAGGAGGGAGGAAGGTGCATAGTACATATTTTCATCGTATGGATGGGGTAGTGAAATTGTTTTTATTTATTTTTTGTATGACGCTTACTTTTTTGTTTTTTGATTTTCGGGTGTTGCTAATATTATTTATTATTGGGTGTATCGGACTCAGCATTGCTAAAATTCCATTTCATAAAATTTTAATTGTTTTTAGTGTCATATTTACATTTAGTTTATTAAACTCTGTCATGATTTTATTTATTACACCAACTCATGGATCTGAATTAACTGAATCATATACCGCGTTTTTACATGTTGGATATGCAACGATTACATATGAAACATTATTTTATGCAGTTACACTTTCATTAAAGTATTTTACGTTATTACCATTTACACTTCTTTTTATATACACGACAGATCCAAGCGAATTTGTAAGTAGCTTAAGTAAACTTGGTATTCATTATAAGATTACATATGCAATAAATATTGCACTACGTTATATTCCTGACATCCAGTCTGAGTATAAAATTATTAAACACGCGCAAGAAGCGAGAGGAGTGGCTTTTGAAAAAGGAGAAGCAAGTTTATGGGTTCGTATGAAGAACCGTGTTTTAATTTTCTGGCCACTAATCATTCATTCTCTAGAAAGAATAGATACGGTTTCAAATGCAATGGATTTAAGAGGATTTGGAAAGAAGGATAAACGTACATGGTTTTATACAAGTAAGGCAAAACGTGAAGATTTCATCGTTTTATTTGCCGGTGTTTTCATATTCATTGCTGCGGTATATTTAAAATTAAACGTATTTCAAAACTTTTGGTATCCATTTTAAAGCACTCTTTAAACGAGTGCTTTTACTTATTTTTATGTAGACATGCTCAAAAAAGGGATATATACATAATGTATAATACGAACCAGTTAAAATGATCAACTACCTATTAGTTTTCAAACCAAAAGGAGGAGAAAATATGAGTTACGGTGGTTCTTGTGGTTTTGGTGGAGGTTTCGCTTTACTAGTTGTGTTATTCATTCTATTAATAATTGTAGGATGCAGCTGCTGGGGCGGAGGATACTAATTTTTAATTAGTCTTCACAAATGTAAACTAAAAAAACATTGAAGATACTTATGTATCGAAACAAATAAAAAAGGAGCAACTATGCTCCTTTTTTATTTGTTTAAATGCGTATTCTCACTATATTTCGGGAACGTAATCGTTAAAGTCGTTCCTTTACTAACGATACTTCGGATTTTTAAACTTCCATGCATCGTCTCAATAATCTTAACAGCAACCATTGTACCTAAACCAGTTCCTTTTGTTTTTGTACTAAAATACGGTTCACCGAATCGATGTATTTGCTCCTGTGACATTCCAACTCCGCTATCTTCAATTCGTATTTCAACTTTACTATTATTGATAGATGAGGAAATATTTAAGGTACCACCATTAGGCATTGCTTCAATACTGTTTTTTATTAAGTTTAAAAAACATTGTTGAAAGTGCTGTTTATTACCAACAATGGTTGCCTCAGAAAAATCCTGTGTAATATGTATCGTATTCATATTACACAATGGCAATATCATATTAATAACTCGATTTAACTCTTGTTTTACTGAAATTTGATCTAATTTTTCTGGAGCAGGTTTGGCAAATGTTAAGTAATCATCGATAATTTCTTGGGCACGATTTAACTCTTCAAGTATATGTTTAATATATTCGTCTCTTGATTCAGGAGTTAAATTTTGTGTTTTTAAAAGCTGTGTAAATCCTTTTACAACCGTTAAGGGATTCCTTACTTCGTGCGATATACTTGCAGCGAGTTGGCTAACAATCTCCATTTTTTCCATTTTAATTAATTTAGAGCGCATTAATACAGCATCCTTTATAACTTCATTTATATAAACAATAAATAACATTAAAGTAGTCGGTAATACCATGAAATAAATAATATACAAATTATTCACTTCAAAATCTGATAAAGTTAATACAATTAAAGTTGTAAATATTGCTAGGAAAAAGGTTAAAAACATGGAAAAAGCTACTTTAAGTTTTCTATTATATGTATTAAATTTTGAAGATGCGAGTGCTGTAACGATGAACATTATTCCGTAAACAACGACTGTTAGCATATTAAAGCCATAAAATATAAATCTTGTAATTAATAAAATTGTAAACAATATGATACCGACAGGGAATCCACCATAAAGCGTACCTATTATGACCGGAATTTGTCTTAAATCATGAATACAACTTTCATCCATATAGATAGGGTATCGCATACATAAAATAAGCGGGATACTAGAACAAAGGGTAATCAGTAATATTTTGTATTTTTTCAAATAATGCCTGCTATCATATATGAAATAAAAAACAAATATACTACATAAAATGTATAGAAGGTTATTTAATACGTTTTGGTTAATATAAACAAAGTCCATAATATTTGCCTCGTTATTCTGAATTTACTTAACATATGTATTATACATGATAACATGTGTTAGGATGTATAAACCTTGTTCATACAAGATTTATTTAGCTTTTTTTATAAAATGCAAACATTAGCTATTCAAAGATACTTTTACCAAAACTTTTTACTGCTTCTTTCTGCATGTTCGGTAAAACATGGTGGGTTATGTTGCTACTATAAGAAACGTAGGTATTCTTTTCTAAACTCATCCTTTTAATTTCTAGCCACTGAACGAGATAGTCTTTTAAAGTAAGCTTAGACGGTTCCACAAAAGTCCCTTCATTTAAATCCGTAATCTTTTTCGCCACATTTTTTACTGCTTCTTTTTTGTCTTATAACCAGAAAAACACTAAGTACTTATTTCCTCTTTTTCGAATATGTCCTTTCACTTAAAACACTCCTTCATTTTGTTTTGAATTATGTTGTATAAGTCTAGTTGTAATGTTGCTACTTTGAAAATTGCATAGTTGGACATATGAGCGATGGATATATTTTACCATATATGAACAAATTCAGTTATAGGATATGATATGTAAGTTACTGCTAATTTTATATTTACAATATACTGAAAATTAAGTAATACAAAAAATGGAAATGTAAAATAATGCAAGGGGGAAAGAAAATGAAAAAGGTTTTTGTAGTGTTTTTTGTACTAGCATTCGCATTTATGTCTATCAATTCTTCAAAAGTTATGGCTTACGGAAATCATAAAGCGGATCTTTATACAAGCGGCGGATCTCAATTATTGAATTATGTTGGATCTAAACAACCTTTATATAATGGTCCTGGTAACCCAAATGTAGTAGGTTATGTTGCTTATCAACCTGTTAAAGTAAAACAAGCATGGTATTTAATTAATACATCGTTAGGACAAAAATGGATAGGTTATAACCTTTAAAAAGCACTCATAATGAGTGCTTTTTTTATTTATATATAAGTCTAGTTATAATTTTGGTGCTATGAAAATTACATATTTGGACATATGAGTGATGGATATATTTTATCATATTTAGATTGTTATTAAGGAATAAAAAAAGAGCCATAGGGCCTCTTTTTTTGCTGTATTCATGGAAATAAAATTAAAAGCGTTATTTTATTATAAAAAAATAGGTGACTCAACAATTGTGCTAGCCGAGTCACCTAGTACTATCGAACCAAATAATGTACTTTTTCTATATGTAGTTATGGGGAGTTCTTAGAGGCTAGCCCAATAGACAGTTAAGGGACAAATAAAATCATTTTAGAGAGTTTTACATTTTATTATGTTAATGCTACAACAGCAAGAGTTAAGCCCAACGTATTCAATGTATTAGAATATGGTCCTACATTAACAGTAAGAGTACTTGTTATACCTGGAGGTGTAGTGAAAATTGCGGGTGCTGATACAGAAGTGAATCCTGCAGTATATCCTAGAGAAGTACCTGAGCCAATGATAGGATTATTATTCAGATACATAGTTATACCTGCCGAATTACCTCCTGGTTGAATAATAACTTGCACTTCATAGATTGCCAAATAGGTTCTTCCACCTTCAAGTAAAACAGTTGTTGGTGGTGTGAATGAGATTGCCGTACCATTAGAATTTACCACGGTATCTAGTGGAATCGCAGAGTTTACAGAAATTATTGATGGGGTAGTTTGAACAACATTTAAACTGTTAGCCGTGGGAGATGGACAAGAACAAGGTTTGTGAATGTTAGAGTTGTTATCATTTTGGTAATTCACAAATAATCAAGCTCCTTTGCGTAAGATAATTTTTTATCTTATATAAAACGTAGCCTTTTTGTATCTAAGTTATTTTTAATAAGTTTTTAAAGATAAGTCGAATATTGTTGGTCAGTCGACTTTTGAAATTATTTGAAACTCTGGGATTTTAAAGTGCGTTTGATAAATATATATGAAAATTTTTTTAAGGACATTACTGTAAGTTAGGAAACATAATAAAAAACGGGAAAATGAGGGGAGTAAAAGGAAAAGAACCCTTTATATAAAGGGTTTTTCTGGTGATTTAATATATCAATCACATTCGTGGTAATATTCATCACATGAATCGTTATTATCGTTACAGCATATACAAAATGTTTTTTGAACAAATAAACTAACTACACTAGTAGAACCTTCCTGCTTTGTAAGAGTAAGACTTTGAAAATCTTCAACTTGAAATATTTTTGTTTGAACAGGTTGTAATGTAGTAGTAATTGGTACGCTAGATCTTCTTGTTAGAATAGTTACTTGAACGGGTGCACTCATACCGACAACGAATAACTGAATTAATGTTTTATTATGATTGTTTGTAAAATCCTCAAATACAGTTTGTGGAGCGGTGGTTTCAAGGAAAACTGACACAGGTATATTTCCATTTGCATTTTCTGCAGAACCAGCTATCGTATGAGTTTCAATAAAACAGTTATTTTTTTGATTGTTGGAATGTGATTGGTTTTTATAATATTTTTTACCATCTTTATAAAGTAATCAGCCATATGAATTTAAAGCTCCCTTCTTTTAGATATCTATATAGTCTATTTAATAAAGTGAAGTAGTGCTTGTACAACATAATAAAATCCGCTCTCGTAATTATCTAAAAATGTTATTTGGAAATTAAAGAGCGCCATTCAAGGCGCTCTCGGATAAACATTAATATTGAAAAAGAATACCACATTATATTTTATGCATGTTCTTAATAAATGTGTAGTTTTTTAGCAAAATCCTTATTTGAAAACAAGAAGCCCTAGAGTTAGGGCTCTAAGGCTTCTTATTTTGGTATTCTCACATGGTTTTTCAAAAAGAATAGAACATATTGAAGATAACATGTGAATGTTTCATAAATGTATCAAAAAAGTGAACAAAATTGCTAGTGGAGAAGAAGCAGAAATGAAGTTTCTAATACGTAAGTACGTGAAAGGTATTATTTCCAGTGAATAAAATGCGCATGGGACACCTAATCATTATTTTATCGGGGGAAAAGAATATGTTATGAACTTGGTTGAATGAAAAAATGAAAATTTTACTTTTAGAGTGAAACTAAACAAAAACGCTATTTTATTAGAAAAGGAGAATGAAAATGGAGGTCCAGTTAATTCACGAACAAACATATAAAAATCAGTATGATTTAGAAATTGCAGTAGAAAAATTCTACGATAGTCTCCGAGAAGAATTCGGAATGGTTGAGGACGAGGATATCAAGCAATTTGACCATATAAGCAGAGTATTTGAGGCGACGGCCGTAATGGAGAATGGTTTAAAATTGAAGGTAGAAATATTCTTTGCGGATGATGCAGACGAAGATGAATCATGGGTTTGTAAAGCTTATCAAGTAGCTTAATAAAAACTTCATTTGAAAGGAAAGTGATCAGGGTGGAAGTTCAATATGATGCGCAGGGCCGAATGAAGTATCATCCTGATTACGATCCGAATCATAAGAAGCCGTATACAACGAAAGAATTAGCCTACATATGTAAGTATTATGGATTCGGAAAGGTGAAGGGAATTGCTTTAGCATTAGGAAGAACGGAATTAACGATAAGGCAGCTAGTAAATACTCTCCGGAAGAATGGAATGTTTGAAAAATATAAAACTATGGGTGAGTAATTACAATAAAAATTTCATTTTATAGAAATAAAAACCCTAGTTTCCTAGGGTAATGGTATAACTGCCAAATATATTTTATTCGTTTATATCGTAACTTAATATTACGTTAAATACATCAGGTAAATGAAACCAATTGTAGAAAATAAGAGCAGTTAGCAAAAGCTAACTGCTCATCTCCAAGGGGGAACAAGGAGAAAATCTAATGTCATATATAGTATTGACGTAATATTTAGTTTTATTCGTGAAGAATTACGTTTAACTTAATGCATAACCAACAATTAAAGTTAGTGTTAAAAACACTGATAATAACAATGTTAGCAGAACTGTTACTATGCTTCTAAGCATTGCTATCCAATTACCTGCTTTAGAGAATCCTTTAATACCAGCAAAAAAAGTTCCTATTGAAAAAATGAGTACAAAAAATAAAGGGTGAAAATAAACGATATTTATAAACGACGCATTCATTTCAGGTGTGCATACTTCAAGATATAAAAGAAAAAAGCAATGCAAACGAATGAAAAAATAAAAGACCATAGATTTATATTATGCTTCATAGGTTGCTCCTTTGTTATCAAAATATTTCTATTAAATTTTAATGGAAAATATAAGAAAAATATAGTGGTTATAAATTGGAATGAATTTTTAAACAAAATAATCCTTTGTGCGACACGTTTCCTCATAAGTGTGCAAACACGAAATAGGAGGGTTATCAATTCGATAACAACAACTGTTTGACTGAAAGTAGGAATGAAAGCCGTCAGGTTGAGTTGAGACTACTTATCTAATACTCCTACATGCAAGGCGTGATAGTAGTCACAAATTGTATGAATCTAGGTGAAGTCGGCTGAACAAAACCTAAGTGAGAAATCATATGGTAATGGATAGGTCGGGATGCTACAAAATATCTATGGTGAGAATGTCTAAAATAACGGACTGGCGAACTTGCGAATGTACGGGTCTAAATTATTAATACAATAGAAATTTGTATGTCGTCAATGATGACGTTATCTACCGAAAAGTAAGAGTAAAGGATACGAAATTCGGAACATCTAACGATGAGGGTGTAAAGATAACAGGCTTAAAGCAAGCACCTAAGGATATATATATAGCTAAGTCAATCGGAACGTGGTAAGCAAGAAACTGTCACCAACGCCTACTAGCGGACAGATGCATATAAGGTTCTAACGAACCGAAATTGCTTCATTCTTGTGAAGGTGGGGACAAAGTACCGACGAAGCATGTAACGAATGTGGAGGGATAGTCCCTAGTCTTGTTCTTTGAAAACTAAATTAACTAGATGTAACTCACAGGATCGAGTAAGATGATGGGACTTTTCGTAAGAAAGGGGAAATAATACATCGGTGAGTACAACATTACGACATGCAGAATATTACGATATGCAAAAAGTGTTCGATGATTTATACCAACGTAGTGAAAATAACGCTACTAAAGGTATAAATCTATATAAATACATCATATCAAAAGAAAATATTCTATTGGCATATAGAAGTATAAAGGCTAACAGTGGTTCTAAAACTGAAGGAACAGATGGTATCACAATCGATCATTATAAAATGGAAGATGTAAATTCCTTCGTTGACGATATTAGAAAAACTCTCACAAATTACAAACCAAATACGGTACGTAGGGTAGAAATACCTAAACCTAATGGAAAGAAACGCCCATTAGGAATCCCTACAATGAGAGATAGATTGATTCAACAAATGTTCAAACAGGTTCTAGAACCAATATGTGAGGCAAAATTCTACAAGCATTCATATGGATTCAGACCTAACAGGTCAACACACCATGCAATGGCTAGGTGTCAATATCTGATAAACAGAGGAAGATTTAGTCACGTAGTAGACATTGATATACAAGGTTTCTTTGACAACGTGAACCATTCCAAGTTATTAAAACAACTATACAACATAGGCATAACTGATAAAAGGGTGCTGACAATTATCTCTAAAATGTTAAAAGCACCAATCAAAGGAGAAGGTATTCCTATAAAAGGAACTCCGCAAGGAGGAATCCTAAGCCCATTACTTAGTAATGTTGTATTAAACGATTTGGATTGGTGGATATCTAGTCAATGGGAGAATATTAAAACAAGAAGACCATACACAACAGCAACCAAAAATCCATTGCTGATAAAAACAAAATTGAAGAAAATGCATATCGTTAGATACGCAGATAATTTTAAAATATTTACTAACAACCATCAATCTGCAATCAAAATATTCCATGCAGTAGAAGGTTATCTTAAAAATCAATTAAACCTTAATATATCTAATGAAAAATCGACTATAACTAACCTAAAAAGAAAATCTTCCGATTTTCTGGGGTTCTCTATCAAAGCTGTTAAAAAGCGCGAAAGATATGTGGCAAACACACATGTAAGCGAGAAAAAGAAAAAGGATATCCTTGAAAAAGCAAAGACAAGGATTAAAGCAATTCAAAAAAGCCCATCAGGGAAAACAGTACAGGACTATAACTCTTACGTGCTAGGTATAAAAAATTATTACAAAATTGCAACACATGTAACTATAGACTTTGCTGAAATAGCCTTTCGTCTCTCGAAAACTTTGTTTAATCGTCTAAAATCAATAGGGAAATATAAGATTCCTACCAATGCGAATGCATTATACAAAAGAACTCATAGGAACAATTATAGAACCTTTGAAATAGCAGGCAATCATGTATATCCACTAGCGGGCATACAAACACGATTCCCTCAAAGTTTCAGTCAAGACAAATGCAATTACACTAAGCAAGGAAGACAAAAACTCATCAAAAGCCTAAAAGGTAACATTGCCAATGAAATGCAAAAGATGTTGCTATCCTCCAATAAAGGACAAAGCATGGAGTATACAGATAACAGAATATCCAGGTATTCCATGCAAAATGGTAAATGCGCTGTCATCGGAATCTTTTTAATAGTTGAAGATGTGCACTGTCACCATAAAATACCGAAAGGTATGGGAGGAACTGACGAGTTTAATAACCTGATTATTGTACATGAATTTGTCCACAGATTGATTCACGCTACAAATGACGAGACGATTAGAACGTATATGAGAATTCTTCAATTGAACGATAAACAATTGAAGAAAATAAACAAACTCCGTAAAGCTTGTAATCTAGTTACTTTAGTATAAAAGGATAAGATGGGGCGCTGTATGCGATGAAAGTCGCACGTACAGTGCTAAGCGGGGGAAAAGATGGAGATAACTTCAAAGTCTTACCTATCGCAACTGTTTAAAGAAAAACAAGCCACCACGTTACAATAATTGGAGATATTTTCTAAGGTTTCCTTAAGAGGGTGGGAATAGAAAGAATATCTTCGAGAGGAAAGGAATTAATTTATGTTAGGAAATTGGTTGGATAAATTAAAAGAACCTAAATGTATACATTGATATAAACTTATTAATAGTCATGACAATGAAGATTTTAAAACTGGTAAGATGGGGATATTTAGTTATTGTAAATGTGAAAAGTGCTGGAATTGTTCTAAAGGAAGGAATATCTGAAATATAAATATAATTGAGGGGAGTGAAATAATAATGGAAACTAGTACTTTTTTAGGGCTGTTCTGGGGATGGATGACGGTTATCGTATCGGGAATACTTTTCGTCCGTCCATCTGTGCTACGTGACTTAAAAAAATTAGTGGTTGAAGACAGAGGATTTGGTATTATGTATGGTTTTCTATCGATTTTCCTAGGATTAGGTACTGTAATTCTACATAATGTATGGGTATTCAACTGGCAGGGATTCCTAACGGTTATTGCATGGCTTGCATTATTAAAGGGAATTTACATAATTGCATATCCTGAACCCTCCAAGAAAACAGACTTTGAAGTAAGGATACTATCAACACGTATAGTACTCGCTATCATTGGTGCTTTGGCTTTATGGATGCTTATAGTAATCTATATAAAATAATCTTTTTTTAATAAATAAAAGAGCCTGATATGAGAGAAAAGGCCTTTTCAAAAATTGCATATGAGGAAAATCAATGTCAATACTTAATACCAATAAATTAGAATTAATTCCAGGTATTAAGTATTGAGAAATAAAAAATATTTAACGCAACAAAGTGGTTAACTTTATGAGCTAACCACCTGTTCCACAAAAGAAAATTAGGCCCTACAAGTAATAGATGTGTAATTTAAAGTTACAGTTATAGTGTAAGCGAGATTGAAAATGTTATACGAAAGTAATTTTGTTTAAAAGTTTTATTTTGTCATAAATAAAAGAGCATTTAGCCCAGCCTAACTGCTCGATACAGAGGTAATAGTCTAGCTACATAGATATTATATGCTGAGTTATTGATTTTATTTGTGTAAAACACAAAAGAGCAGCTAACAAAACCTAGCCGCTCTAAACAGTGATGTGTCTCTAGATGTAGTTGTAGTATAAACAGAACATTGAGTTTTATTCATGGGGAGATAGAAATGGGCTTGAAAATAGAATATAGTCCGGCTAGAAAACTAGAGGACACCAATTTTTAGAACTGCGATAAAATTGTTTTAAGAAATGGTGGTCTCTTTATTTTGAAAGGGGATTTAGGAAATGAAGGTATTAGAATAGAAATGGTTAATAAACGCATAGATTGATAAAAAGTAAAGGGCAAATCCCTTATGAGAATAAGGAATATTATCATTTTTGTTACTATTTTCTTCTATCTTTATATATAATTAATTTGTATTTTATATATAAATTAGGAGGGAATTTATGACTACAAATAAGGACTACATTCGTTATATCCGGGGAAAAGTAGGGCATGATTTAATATTTCTTAATTTTGCTGGAGGTATTGTTTATAACGAACGAAATGAAATTCTTTTACAAAAACGGGGAGATAGAAATGAATGGGGTCTTCCAGGTGGTGCTATGGAACTTGGAGAATCTCTTGAAGAAACCGCTAAACGAGAAATATTTGAGGAGACAGGATTAAATGTTGAAGTTGAACATCTTATAGGTGTCTATTCTAAATATTCTGGTGAGTTTCCGAACGGAGATAAAGCTCAGACTATCACTCATTGTTTTCAATGTAAGCCAATTGGTGGAGAACTTACTGTAGATGGTATTGAGACTTTGGATTTGAAATACTTCCCAATTGACCAAACGACTTAAGAACATAAAATCAAATTTAGATGAGCAAAGCTATTTCAAGTGAATAGAATCCATTCTTTAAGAATACATAAAAAATATATATACAAGCGTAGTCTAATCACTACATCATTGGTGAAAGTAGAATTCTATAAATTTTTTGGAGGAAGAGATATGCAAAAAAAGGTTCTCCTGTTTACAGATTTAGGGATTGATGATGCCTTTGCTATACTGTACATCTTTTTTCGTAAAGACATTCAACTTGTAGGAATTGTGGCCGATTATGGAAATGTATCAAGAGAAAATGTAATAAGAAATATAAACTATTTAAAGTACATTGCGGGAAGAGAAGAAATACCTGTATTCCTTGGTGCTTCTGTACCGTTGACAGGTATATTAATTCAGTATTTCCCTGAGGTACATGGAAAAGTTGGATTAGGACCTATTATTCCACCTGAAATTTCATATCCAGTTTATCCTTTAAATGATATTTATCAAATTATAGAATCAAATTTAGAAGATCTTACCATTATCAATTTAGGAAGACTTTCTTCGCTAGCTACGACTTTTGTATTAAATTTAGAAACAATGCGAAATGTAAGAGAATGCATTTGCATGGGGGGAGCTTTTTTCTATCCAGGTAACGTAACTGCTGTGGCTGAAGCTAATTTTTACGCAGATCCTTATGCAGCAAACTTAATTTTACAGCATGCAAAGAACTTGACGATTATTCCTTTAAATGTGACTCAACATGCGATTGTTACACCCGAAATGGTCCAACAAATTGATGCATTTCATCGGAATACACAGGATCTTGCAGGACTCATCATCAAACCTATGTTAGATTATTATTATAATTTCTACTCCAAGTCTAATCCTGGTATAAGTGGAAGTCCTATGCATGATTTTGTAACGGTGTGGTATTTGCTGAATCAAGAGGCTGTTAGTCTTTCAAGGGTACCCATTAAAGTAATTCCTGATCAAGGGGAAGGATTTGGTCAAAGCATTGCAGACTTTCGTTTTGTTACTAATCCAGGCTATAAAACGCATAATGTAGCTTTTCAGTTTGATTATGAATGGTTCAAGAAGGATATTATGGAAACGTTCCTAAAGAAGAGAGTGTAACAGACTTTATTCACTTTACTTAACGTATAGGAATCCGACTTTTTTAGGTTGAAATTCTCTAACATACAAAGTTTCCTAATTGTTGGTACATTAAACTTTTAACTTGATGACTATGTTATTCTACCCCATTCTATACAGTTACTCATTTTTAATGTGTTGTGTAACTCAAAAGAGGAAGTGTTATGAAGCTATGAATATCAAGGGCTGTAGCATTTGACTTAGTTACACAAAATATAAGATATGGGTAAGTGAAGAAAAGGTATAAAAAAGGAGCATAGTTTGTCCAATAGATGTAATGCTCTATTACTATTAAGTTAAGAAATTCATTGTTTCCGATTAATTGCATCCGTTTTTTGTGATTGTTATTGATTTTAAAAAATAAAAAATCGCCTTATTAAAGGCGATTCATTTTGCATTCTTTTGATAAATAAATATCTTTTAAAATTAAATACAATGTTCTACATTAACATGTTTCTGGATCTTTGTCTTTTTTTCTAAGACCAAATAATCCTAGTAGTCCCAATAAACCAAGCCAAGCCCAATTATTATTTTTATTCTGATTATCATTTAAATCATTTGTCGTATTTACATTTCGAGTTCTCACATCATTATTAACTCTATTCATGTTATAGTCATTAACTCGAGTTGTAATTAGTACGAAACGTTCATAAAACCATTTTTAATATACATGATAATAGTATAAACTCTATATTTCTTTTAATAATTTAGGGTTATATCTTTTCTGCGTTAGCTGCTTTTAACCACGCTTCGTAGAATTCTGTAACTGATGCATACCGTTCTGCGCGATCTTTATTTACAGCACGATACGCTACCTCATATAATTCCTTACTTGCTTCCCATTTTATAAAGGAACGATCTTTTTCACCGCCTAAAAGTGAGAAAGCCATTGCTCCCATATTAAATACATTTGTTCTTTCATCAATTATAGCGTTTAGTTCAAATTCCTCTGGTGACATAAAACGGGAGGAACCCCATAGCCGGCCCATTTTATTTATGTAAGGTTTCTTACTGTATAAATCTATATCACAAATTTTTGTCTCGTTTGTATTAAAATTATATAGAATACTACCGTCATAAAAATCTATTGCTACATAGTTTTTCTTTTCTACATAAGTATGGAAAGAAAAAAGGGAATGTAAGGAATGAATTCGTTCTATAGCAGATAAATGTCTAAATTTATAAAATGGTGAGTTTGGATTTTTATATTTTTCAGGAGATGGGAAACGCCAATGCGAATGAAGACACTCACCATCAAACCAATCGAAAATTAATACATATCCAGATTGAACTGGAAAATGATCAATTAATCTTATGAGCGATTTATGCTTTAAATCTTCATAGATAGTAACTGAATTTTTTAGCCTTTCAATAGCATCACCCGTTGTTCCTTCATATGCAATTGTTTGTGCTCCTGCGTATTTGATAAATTTCTTATGCCCATCTTTTTCTACACCAAAACTTATATTACCTGAATCTTGTTGGTCAAAAACTGCAAATACGGTCCCTAATTTAATAAGCCAATCAAAATTATGATATTCTTTTAATTGGAATGTTACGTTATTTAACTGAATTTCCACGGAATTATCTTTCATAGATTACCTCACATTTAATATAATTAAGTTGTACATTTCACTATTCGACATATTTTATGGAAATCCTATGCTAACAATATAAAATTTTATAAATATAATGATAAATATTTATAGAGAGGTGAATACAATGGATCAACAAATTGTTATTAAACCGTATCAAAAAGAATTGGTTGAAGAGTATATAAAAGAAAAAGAGAAATTCTGTTCCTTGTTAGGACAAGAAATAATTGCTGTTGAACATATAGGAAGCACAGCAGTAGAAGGATTAGGAGCTAAACCTCTTATTGATATGATGATTGGCGTAACAGAATTGCAAATAGCTGAAAAGTGGATTGAAGTTCTATCGGAAATTGGATATGAGTATGTTCCAAAAGATGCAACGAATTGGCGTTTTTTTAGAAAGGGAAAATGGAGAGCGGGTACTCATCATTTGCATATTTATATTTATAATAGTGATGAGTGGAGAAACAATATTTTATTTCGTGACTTTCTAATAAGCCATGAATGGGCACGTAAAGAATATAGAGAATTAAAAGAGAGGCTTGCTATTACATATGCTTTTGATCGTGTTTCATATACAAAGGCAAAAGCGCCGTTTATTCGAAAAATATTAGAATTGGCTAGAATTCAATAAATTTATAGATTCTTATCTAACTAGTTTTGAAACCTCTTCCTATACTTTTTATAGGGAGAGGATTTTTTTCATAACAAAATATATAATTTCTAATTATTGGAGGCAAACTATTTTATTTATTTTGATATTTCTAGTACATTGGAAATATTAAGGGGGTATTAAGCAATGAAAGCTATTGTACATCAATATGAAAAAGGATTAGAGGGGTTAGAATATAAATTTTCACCTGAGATAAGTCCTAATGCAGGTGAAGTAAAAATAAAGTTAAAAGCTGCAGGGTTAAATCATAGGGATTTATTTATTATAAACAATAGAAAAGAAATGGATCTACCATTAGTAATAGGTTCAGATGGCTCAGGAATTGTTACAGAAATAGGAGAAGGAGTTTCAAATATTACACTACATACAGAAGTTATTATTAATCCTAGTATTGGATGGGAACATGCTACTGAAGTACCGGAGTTACCGGAAGTACTAGGTGGGCCGAAAGATGGAACGTTTGCTGAATATGTAATTGTACCAGCTGAAAATGTAGTAGAAAAGCCGTCATATCTTACTTGGGAAGAATCAGGTGTTTTATCTTTATCTGCATTAACTGCATATAGAGCGCTTTTTACAAAAGGGAGATTGAAGTGCGGTGAACACGTTTTAATTCCGGGAATAGGCGGTGGTGTTGCTACATTTGCCATGTTATTCGCGAAAGCAATTGGCGCTAAAGTGAGTGTTACTTCAAGGGTAGAGAATAAAAGGAAACTTGCTGCAAAATATGGTGCAGATATTTCTTTTCATAGTTCTGGAAATTGGGAAGAGAGCTTACAAGGTGAAAAAGTAGATTTAATAATAGATAGTATAGGTCCAGCAACTTTTTTGAAATATTTTGATGTATTAAAACCAAACGGAAGAATCGTGAATTTTGGTGCAAGCTCAGGAGATAAAATTGAATTACCATTACGCGCGCTATTTTACAATCAAATTGATATTATGGGAACATCCATGGGTAGCCGTGAGGAATTTAATGAGATGATAAAGTTTATAGAAAAACATCAAATCAAACCAATTATTGATAAAGTTTACTCGTTAGAAGAGGCAATTCGAGCACTTAGCCGTATGGAACATGGAGAACAATTTGGAAATATTGTACTTCAAATGAATTAAAAAATATGATTTTGCAATTAGTATATTTAAATGAACATGTTATGTATTTCAAATATGAAAAAAATACGAACCGCCTTATTATAAAGGCTTACCGGCTTTATACATAAATAGCGTATAAAATTTGTTTAATAATTGTCACATGAGTAATAGTAAAATGAGAATTAGATGAAAAAAGTTTAAGCCTATTTTCATAATGGTATTGTATACTGTGTAAATCAAGAACACTTGTATGTAAGGAGAGAGTTTAATGAATTACACAGTATTTCAGTGGTTTAATAATTTTGCTGATTCATCCAAACTATTAGATACGTTAATGATTGCTATTACAAATAGCGCTGCATACGTAGCCGTTCTATTTATGTTTATCTTATGGTTTAATAATGGAAAGAAAGAAAAGGCAATTAGAAAACAATATACAGTTTTATATACGACGCTTTCGGTTATTATTGCATTATTAGTAAATGTTCTTATACACGCGGTATATTACCATCCGCGTCCGTTCGTATCACATGATGTACATCAATTAGTACCACATGCAGCAGATTCATCATTCGTTAGTGATCATTCTGTACTTGTATTTTCAATCGCCTTCGTATTTATTCTTAGAGGAGAAAAACTGAAATATATCGCGCTATTATGGGCAGTACTAGTCGGTATATCACGTATGTACGTAGGTGTTCATTATCCTTTAGATATACTTGGTGCAGCATTCTTAACACTTATTACGAGTGCTTTAATAATGCAAAGTACACGTATGTTTGAACCAATAGCGAAACTTGTATTCAAAATGTATGCATTAGTAGCGAGACGAATTCCTTTCTTAGCGAAATATAACCATAGCGTATAATTTTCCTATAAAAAGTTCCCCTTTGGACATCCAGAGGGGAATTTTTTTATAGGAAATACGAAAAGAGTTTAGAGTGCTCTGTAATCAAGTTGTACTAATTAATATTCTGAAATTTCACGCACCGTATTTTAAATATATAAAATAATAACACAAAATAACAAAAGTTAGTTTTGCATTGTTTTAAAGGAATTAAAAAGAAAACTTCGAAACATATAGTATCGCAAACAAAAACTACAAATTTTAAAACGGATCTTCGTACGAATCCATTCCAAAAGAGAGGAGATAAGTATGCAAAAACTCCAAACGAATAAAGGCGCTCGATATATGATGATTGCTTTTATTGTTTTGTTTCTTATTATGATTTTGCGTATATTCTATATTCAGGCAGTAGGAGTCGTGCATAATGTGAATGTAAAGGATCTCGCGAATGAACAACATAATAAAAAAGGTGTTTTAGAAGCGAATCGTGGCACTATCTATGATCAAACCGGAAAGGTGTTAGTACAAGATTCTACAACGTATCGAGTTGTTGTGAATTTAAAAGGAAAAGATAAAGTGAAAAATAAAGATGAAACCGCACAACAATTAGCCGATGCGCTTGGAATTGATAAAGAAGAAGTATTAAAAAACTTTCATGAAGGGCGTACACAAGTTGAAATTGGAAAAACTGGTCGGAATTTATCTAGGGAAACGAAAGAAAAAATTAATAATTTAAAAATACCAGGTGTATCTTTTATGTCGGAAAAAGCAAGAGTGTATCCGAATGAAGACTTTGCATCCTATATACTTGGTTTTGCTAGACCAGATGATAAAGGGAATACGGAAGGAAAGTTTGGGCTTGAAAAGAGTTTGGATAAATATTTGCGCTCTACAAACGGGAATATAGAATATGTGGGTACACGAAGGGGGATTCCGCTTACGAATGATATAGGTAAAGTAGAACCAGCTAAAAATGGGAATAACGTATATTTAACGCTTGATAAACAAATTAATAGCTTTTTAGAAGAAGCGATGAACAAAGCGCAAGAACATTATGATCCTTCTATGTTAATTGGCATTATTGCTGATCCAAAAACAGGAAAGGTTTTAGCAATGTCTAGTAAACCTAGTTACAATCCTAATGTAGGTGATATCGAATACTTTTTAAATGACCCGATTGCAAATGCATATGAACCAGGTTCAACAATGAAAGTTTTTACGTTAGCAGCTGCCATTAATGAAGGTGTATATAACGGCAAAGAATATTTTCAATCTGGAAAATATTCCGTTGGTTCATCTGATATAAAAGATCATAATGGTGGATTTGGATGGGGATCAATTACATTTGATGAAGGTTTTGAAAGGTCATCAAACGTAGCTTTTTCTATTTTAGAAGATCAGTTACTGAAACCAAATAAATTTAAGCAATATATGAATAAATTTGGATTCAATCAAAAAACAGGAATAGATTTACCTGGAGAAAGTAAAAATACTTTATTATTAAATACGCAAATTCAACAGGTTACAACTTCTTTTGGTCAAGGTTCTACAGTAACTCCAATTCAATTAATCCAAGCGGCTACTGCTATAGCAAATGACGGGAAAATGATGCAACCATATATCGTTGATAAAGTTGTAAATCCAACAAACAAAGAAGTTATTATGGAAAATCAACCGAAAGAAATTGGGAATCCGATAAAAAAAGAAACAGCGGACAAGGTTAGAAGCTTAATGGAGCGTGTTATAACATCTTCAAAAGGAACTGGTACAATGTATAAAGTAGATGGTTATCCAATTGGAGGTAAGACAGGAACAGCACAAATCCCGAATCCTGAAAACGGCCGATATATGGAAGGGAAAGAGAATTACATTTTCTCCTTTTTAGGAATGGCTCCAATTGATGATCCGGAGTTAATCGTATACTTAGCTATTAAGCAGCCAAAGTTAAAAGGAGATGAGTATGGAGCTCAGCCTCTTGCTGAAATATTTAAACCTGTTATAAAAAACAGCCTTGAATATTTAAAGGTGAAACCGTATACAGAAAAACAAATAGCTGATGCAGCAAAACAATCTCAATTAAAAGTACAAAATTATGTAAATCAATCGATGGATACAATAGAGAAAAGTGTAGAAAAAGAGAAGCTACAGCCGGTAATTTTAGGAGAAGGAAAAATAATAAAACAATATCCACAGTCTGGCGAGGTAATGAGTGAAGGTGATCGTATATTTTTATTAGGGAATAACGCACAAATGCAAAATGTAAAAGGGTGGTCCATGCGTGATGTTATGTATTTCTCTAAACTTTTGAAATTAGATTTGAAAACTTCTGGTACGGGTTATGTAACGAGTCAAAGTATTGAAAAAGGACAAGATTTACAAGAAGGAGATATACTAGAAGTAGAATTAGAACCGCCGTTACAACCGTTAACAGAGGCGAATACGAATTAATCCAGGCATTTGGAAGGAGCTGTATGCAAATAGCTCTTTCTTTAGAGTTGCGAGTAATTTCACGCACCGTAATTTTTAGAAAAAATAATAAATAAAAGAACTAAAAGTGACACGTTGTTAAATATCTGATTATTTTTTATTTACAGTTAAATGCATGTGTGATAATATGGAAAAAATCAAATGCAGTGAAGAGAAGAGTAAATAAAATGAATTTTTCACAGAGAGCTCCATTTAGCTGAAAAGGAGTAAAAATTCTTTATTGAACCAAGCCTCTGAGCAGCACATCGGAACCTATTATTAGGGGATGGTGTGACGGGAGCTCCCGTTATAGAGCTATGGTATAAGCATGAATTAGAATGCAGTACCTGATAAGGTTAGTATGGTGACATATTAACAAACTAGGGTGGCACCGCGATGATAAATCTCGTCCCTAAGATTAAAAGTCTTGGGGGTGGGATTTTTTTATTGTTGTAAAACAATTTTGAAAGCGGGGGCCAAAAATGAAAAATTTACTTAAAGATTGGAAATATCCTTTATTACTATTGTCCGGAGTTGGCATTGCGAATTTAGGGGCATGGATTTATTTAATAGCACTGAATGTACTTGTCTATAATATGGGTGGCTCAGCCTTAGCTGTTGCTACTTTATATGTAATAAAACCATTAGCCACTTTATTTACAAACGCTTGGTCTGGGAGTATGATTGATCGTTTAAATAAACGAAAATTAATGATTCACCTCGATATATATCGTGCGTTATTTATCGCCATTTTACCTTTACTTCCGTCACTTTGGATTGTTTATGTATTCGTATTCTTTATAAGTATGGCCAGTGCAATTTATGAGCCAACTGCTATGACGTATATGTCGAAATTAATTCCAGTAGAGCAAAGACAACGTTTCAACTCATTACGTACTTTAATAGGATCGGGTGCATCATTAATTGGTCCAGCGATAGCAGGGGTTTTATTAATTGCGAGTACACCTGAGTTTGCTATATATATGAATGCTATAGCATTTCTCTTATCAGGATTCATTACATTACTTTTACCTAATCTTGATAAGAAAGAAGCTTCGGATACAACAAGTAATACATTATCTCTTACAGTATTAAAAAAAGATTGGAACACTGTTATAAATTTTAGTAGAAAACATGTGTATGTCGTATGTGTGTATTTCTTATTTCAAAGTATGTTCGTATTAGCAACTGCTACTGATTCACTTGAACTATCGTTTGCGAAAGAGGTATTACTACTAACAGATAGTGAATATGGTTTTCTAGTTAGTATAGCTGGTGCAGGATTTATTTTAGGTGCCATAACAAATACAATTTTGTCAAAAAAATTAGCACCTTCATTTCTAATTGGAATAGGATCACTATTCATCGCAATTGGTTATTTAATTTATGCTTTTTCAAATGTATTTTTAATAGCTGCTATTGGATTCTTTATTTTATCTTTCTCTATGGCATATGCAAATACAGGATTTTATACATTTTACCAAAATAATGTTCCCGTTCATATAATGGGACGGATCGGGAGCATATATGGACTTGTTATTGCGTTAGTAACAATCTTTATTACAATACTATCTGGTGTTGCGACTCAGTTCATTTCTATACAACTTGTAGTTATTGTAGGGTCATTAATAATGTTATTTATTACTATCGTCTTGTGTGTGTTTACTTTATTCCCATCACAATCTAAGTTGTATTCTACTGAGTCAATAAAGTGAAAATTTAATCAGTGGGGGTCTTACTGCTTATAAATAGCGGGATAAATTTGAAATGAACTTTGTGTTTTCATTAATAATTTATCGTATTTAATAAGAGGGTTCTTTCCTCTTTATATGGAAAAATTAATAAGAGGAAAGAACAATACCGAAAGATAAGGGTGGTTGTCGTGATAAAAACAAAAGATGAAATTGATAAAATTGTAAAAGAAATACAAAAGAAAATAGATTTCTCTGGAGTAGTTTTAGTAAAAAAAGAAAAAGACTTAATCTATGAAAAAGCAATGGGTTACGCAAACAAAAGTGAATGTATAAACAATACGATACAAACAAGATTCGGCATTGCCTCAGGATGTAAAATTTTCACTGCAATTGGAATCTGTCAACTTGTTGAAAAAGGTGTTATTTCTTTTCATACAAAATTAAAGGATTGTCTAGAGATAAAACTTCCAAACTTCGATGAAGATATTACAATACATCAACTACTAACGCATAGCTCTGGTATACCAGATTATTTTGATGAAAGTATTATAGATAACTTCGAGGATCTTTGGAAACAAACACCTATGTATCTATTAAAGAGCTTAAAAGACTTTTTACCATTATTCCAAAACAGTAATATGATGTTTGCACCTGGGAGTAAGTTTCACTACAACAACGCAGGTTTTATCATACTTGGATTAATAATAGAAGAACAGACGGGACTTAAATTTACGGAGTATATAGAAACAAACATTTTTAATTCGATTGGCATGAATGATTCTGGCTATTTTTCGTTAGATAAATTACCAAGACATACAGCTCTAGGATATATAAAGGACGAAACCAACCAAAATTGGAGAACAAACGCTTACTCTATACCAATAAAAGGAGGGGCTGATGGAGGTGCATATGTTACTGCACCAGACATGTTGAAATTTTGGGCGGCACTATTTAATAATGAAATTTTAGGAAAGGAATATACAAAGTTACTTTTAACTCCCCACATTCATGTAAATGATAAACAGTCTTACGGATATGGAATATGGATTGAAACACGAGAAAACAAGGTATTCAAATATCATGTAATGGGATATGATCCAGGCGTCAGTTTTCGCTCGGCCATATATCCAGAATTAGGAATCACTTTAGTTATTCCATCGAATAAAGAGGCAGGACCTGAAAAATTAATGACAGAAATAGAAAGAGCTTTTTAATTATATGGATATAAAAGAAGAGATACGAAAATAATTTAAACGGGTTTATGATTGTTTCTGTTCTGAAAAATATTTTAGTTAACGAGGAACCCTTTATTTATTAAATAAGGGGTTTTTGTAATTCTGCACAATTACATATGTTTATATGGATTTTTAAATTAAAAAATATTACTATATAATTGTAAATTTAAATTATTAATTCATATGAAAGGATGTGTTAACAATTTGTATATGATCAACGGTAGTTTGTTTATTATTTTAGGGGTTATTTGTTATTTAATTGTACGTGGAATATTAATTGGTACCAAAAATAAAAAACATGTGATTTGGTGGAAAGAAATAGTAAGTTTTTTATTCGTGGTTTACATTTGTATGGTTGTTGCAGTAACTTTATTCCCTTTACCAATCGGTTTTCCTTCTAATATTGAAAATCTGAATCGCTCGGTCAATATAATACCATTTGCATCAATTATTAAAGACATCAATCAAATTGGTAGTGCTTATGATGGAGATGCCCTATTTATGATTGGGCTAATTGTAAGAAATGTAGGCGGAAATATTTTATTATTAATGCCTTTAGGATTTTTAGCACCAATCCTATGGGATAAATATAAAAAATTCAAAAATACAATTTTATTAGGATTTTCTATATCAACTAGTATTGAATTGCTACAATTAATTCAGTCTTTATTTAGTGGAGTGGGACGTATTACTGATATTGATGATGTGATTTGTAACGTTATAGGTTGTATTCTTGGATACTTTATTTATAAAATCACTATAATGCTAGCTGCTAAATTTAACATTCAAGTATTTAATGAGACGGATTCTAAAAGAATAGAAACTATTGATAACTAACAATTCATACATGTTAAAGTATACATTTATTTTGAATAAAGATGATAAAAGACGTACGAAAAAGTACGTCTTTTTACTTTTATAGATAAGCTTATGGCTATTACATGGTGTAACATAATAAATAGACAATAGTATAATTGGAAATGAATAATAATTAATAAAAAAGTATAAATACATTCATCCCTTGTTTATCAATGCTGTGAACGGTAATACTAAATAACATTGAACTTTTATAACAAGGGATGATCATATGATATTCATTTACACGGATTTCGGCGGAACGCATTCAACTGCACTTGCAGCAGCTTATCATTTAAATAAATTACCAACGGATCGTAAGCTAACAAAAGAAGAAATATTAAATGTAGATTACTTTAATAAATTGAAAACTGAAGATATAGGGAAAATTATTTTTCATGGAGTAGATGAAAATGGTAACCCGGTTTATACGATTGGATGCGGCGCATCAAAAATCGTTGTACCTGCGATGAAGCATTTAGGAGAAATCTTGCAAAAACATTATCAAAGCCATGAAAAGATTATATTTTCTAATACATCACCAACAGTGCCTTTACCAATGACTTTCGGTGGGCTGTTTTCTAGAAGGTTCCATATTGATTTTATTGGCGTACCTTTACTCGTATGGGGAGCAAAAATTTGCTGTGATAATATACAAAGGCTTGTTAGTTATACAAAAGAAGCTGGACGATTAACGAATGATTATGTAGTAATTTTAGATAATGAAACTTTTAAATAGTATATGATAAGAAGAAAATCGAGCAAATTCCTTGATTTTCTTTTTTATTTGTGAAATAGACAAGAAATAGTCACAATTAATATGCATCTACTATAGCCAAAACAATAAAGTCCTGTTACTATTACAGGGATATTCTCTTTTCGTAACATAAATATATAGAAAAGTCAGAAAAGAGGAATTGAATTAAGGGAGGAACAACATGAAGCGTGTTGCTTGGATTACTGATAGTACAACTGCGAGTTTTAAAACAGAAGGAGATAACTTTGTTATCCCAATTGAAGTTATTATTGATGGTGTGTCGTACAAAGATTGTGAAGAAGGTGTGCGTGAGCGCGTTTATAATGCTTTGAATGAAGGTAAAACTGTCACTACATCACAGCCTAACATAGGGGAAATGGTAGATTTATTTTCGAAATGCAAAGAAGAATATGAAGAGGGATTTGCAGTTGCTATTAGCGGAAAAGTAAGTGGAACCTATCAAAATATGAAGCTAGCTGCAGAAATGGCAGGTTTTCCATTAACGGTATTAGACAGTGAAACAACAAGTTATCCAATGGATGAACTAATTAGAAAAGCGAAATCGTTATACAATGATGGTATGACTTTACAAGATATACACAAAACATTAGTAGATGAAAAAAGAAGACCTTTCCACGTATTCCCGAAAAGTTTAAAAGGCCTTTATGCAAGTGGTCGTGTAAAGGGCATTCAATTTTTACTTGGAAGTTTATTAAGTGTTAACTTAATATTAGAAGTAAAAGGTGGAGAGCTTTTACTTGAAAAGAAAGTTCGTAAAATCCAAAAATGTCGAGAATATATTAAAAATGAACTTGAAAAAGAATTACCAAAAGTACTTCATATGTTCCATGCTAATGATAAAGATGGAGCCGAGGAATGGATTGCAGATATTAGACAAGCATTCCCTGAAATAGATTTCAAATTATATCCATTACCAATTTCATTTGCGGTTCATGCAGGTGAAGGTACAATTGCAATTAGTTATTAAAGTAAAACCCGTGAATAATTCACGGGTTTTTTATTTAATTAAAATGAAATGTGATCTCGACATATCTCCATCGAGGTTAGAAATCGATGGTCGAGCTACCTTCTCATAGATAACTGTGGAATGCCTTTTTTATGACTTATCCAATTATTTCTTACAAGATTTAAGGAGGATTGAGTTGAAAATAAATTAATTAAAGTGTAAAATTACACTAAATAACACATTAGTTACTTTTTGAGGGGGAGGTAAAGTGAATAAGGAGCATGCAATTGAACTTATTTCAACGAAAATAAAGTTAATACGCACTGAAAAAAGATATACACAAGATAAAATGGCTGAAGTTCTCGGCATATCAAAAAAAACGCTTGTTCAAATTGAGAAAGGGAGAACGAATGCAGGTTGGACCAACACTGTTGCTATTTGTGCATTGTTTAGAGATAGTGAAGTTTTACAGAATACTCTTGGGGATGATCCATTAGTAGTAATCGAAACAATGGCCCACAATAGCACTAACAACTTCAAAGAAAAAACATTGGGAGGAAAAGTCTGGTGGAAACAGATTCAAGAAAAAGGGAATTTTCGCTTACAACAAAATCTAATTAGTCAGCATTATCGTATTCTAGACAGACAGGATTACCGTTGGTTTAATTCGTTTGATTTAGAAGAAACGCTAAATCAACTTAATAAATTAGCAACGAATTCAGAACATCAAATAACCAGAACTACAATGAGCGAAAATAAATAGGAGGAAATTACATATGATCATCTTGCATTTTCTTTGGATTTACTTTATGCCAATTTACTGGTTATGTGGATTTATAGGTGGAATCTATTTAATTATTGCAGGTATCAAATATCTTAAATTACTTGTAAGTGTAATGGGATTACTTTGTCTTACCCTTGTCGTGTTACCTATTGTTTGTTGGGGGACAGGGATTAATGCGGAATTTCTTCTTACACCCGTTTCCAACTTTTCACTATTCTCTTTAAGTGGGTTAATAACAGGATTTATTGGATTTTGGTCAAAAATTAAAGGCATAAGAAATATGGGAGTTACTATTTTTACTTGTGGAGTAATAGGTGCCCTATTCTATTATTTAATGTCTATACCCGATTCATACTATATAGGATAGTTTTTCAAAACTCAGTTCATTTACAAACAAAAGGATAGTGAAACAAGAAAAACATTATTTCTATTCTTTCTGTCTAACTTATTAAATAAAAAGGAGATGCTATAGAACTGGTAGCGTCTCCTTTTTCACATGAATCATTTACCTATCAGATAGGTTGCGCTCCAGTACGTAGTAGGTAACATATCAATAGCTAGCTATAATTTCTACATTCTCTGACTTTAAATGATAAAGGAGATGTTATCACAGTTGTTCCTGCAAAGAAAAAATGAATAGTTGTAGTAAAAACATTCTAGAATACAGAATCTTAGGAATATTGGATATAAAATATGATAAATACGAGGCGTAAGCCAGTTTACAATTTTTATGTCAACACTACAAACTTGACATGTGTGTATTTCGTTTTGCACTGTAAATCATTCATATTGAGTAATGGAATTGTAGAAATATATAATAGAATATTCGCACTAATATTTATAAAACTACAATCTATTTACATATAAGGTTATTAGGATTATATTGAAAATGAAAGAGAAAACAATAGATGGAAGGGGATGTTTTTTATGTTTAAAAAAGCAGCACTAGGGATTTCATCGTTAGCAATCACAGCGTTCGTCGGATTAGGAATGGCAACAGAAGCTTTAGCTGGACCAGCAGCACCACTTACTTCACTAAACGTCGTACAAGTAGAGTCTGAGCTAGGCGGGGTAGAAACAATTAATCAGAACAGCTTCAGTACATCGCGTAACCACGGGGGAAAATACTTATATATTACAACGAAAGAAATGGGCTATGGCCAAAACCCATTTGCTAAAATGAATGGTTCTAATGTAAAAAGTATTGATTCCACTATAATTGGCGGAAGACCAATCGTTGGCTGGTATTATAAATGGGATGCTTCTGGACACCAACAAGGAACTTTTGAGTACCAAAAGACATCTATAAATGCCCCATTTAATACAATGCGTACATCAATTTATATCCAATAATTTTGAAAGCGTTCGCACATGTAGAATAGTAAAAAAGGTACTTCTAGGAGTACCTTTTTTTGATTTGAATCACGTTCATCTATATTTACAATCCTGATTTCACAGCAAGAATACTTACCATAAAACAAAATCCTTAAACGTCTATAAAATTAATATGAACGCGTAGTACAAGTCCGCTACAGTTAAAGTACGTAACTTTACATATTTCAACTCAATGAAAAAGGAAGAAACTGCAGTACTTACGCCGCAGTTTTAAATTCATCCATGAACTCACAGTTTTTAGATATATAGACATAAACGTAATACCTGCGCCTCTTTTTTAAATTCAAGATTAAAAAAGAGGAGCTAAACTTATATAAGCTTAGCTTAATGGGGATGTGGCGGAACTTTAAAATTAATTACATCTTTTTCATAGCATAAATAATTTTGTATAAGGAGATGAAAGGATTTTTTAAAGTAATAAAGAAGTATGTATAAACAAATATATAAATGGTAGTGATTAGGATGAAAATCAGTAAGTTTGCAGAAGTAAATAATGTAAGTGTAGATACGATTAGACATTATATGGATCTCGGACTCGTTATTCCTGAGAAAAAAGGAAGTCACTATTTTTTTGACGAGTATTGTCAAAAGGATATAGAACTTATATTAGAGTACAAATGGATAGGGTTTAGCTTGAATGAAATTAAAGAACTGTTTCTTTATAAAAATTTAGGGAAATCCTTAGACTATGAAAAGGATATTTTTTATCAATCTTTATTTAAAGTAAAATATGAAAAGATTGAGCAAGAGATAAAAACCTTAAAGGAACGAAAAGATAAATTAAAGAAAACGTTAAATAATTTATCTATAGAAACTGAAATTTCGAGTTCAATTTTAGGGGTAGATTTAAAAGTACTTCATTTATTTAAATGTGTTAAGTGTAACGGAAATTTAATTCTTGAAGATGGCATTATTAATAAAAATCAAATTGTTGAGGGGAAATTAATTTGTAATTGTGGTGAAGAATACGCGATTACTTCCGGAGTTTTAACAGCTGGAAAATTATTTGAGGTGTATAAGAGGAAATCACTTGAAGATTCTATTTCAGATTATATCCATGAAACGGATACTGCTTTTTTGGAAAATGTTCAAAGAGGAGGAGAATGGGCGAAAAAGAAACTAATGCAATTAGATTTAAATGAAAAAATACTACTTGATTTAGGGTCTGGTATTGGGTTCTTTTTACGAAATATTTATGAAGAACTACCGGAAGAGTGTTTATATATTGCTGTTGATCGAGATTTGAATAAACTTTTACTTTTAAAAGATGTAATTGAGAGAAGAAATGTGAAAAGAAATATTGTATTTATCTGTGCCGACTTTCTAAACATACCTATTCAGAATAATTCTGTTGATATTGTAATCGATCAATCAGGTACAAGTAATTATAGTTTTGAATATGAGGAGTTCTTATTGTGTGAATTAAATTCCCTTTTTAAACACAATTGTTATTTATTAAGTTCATTTATTTTATTTAATAAATTCAGCATAAATAGCCAAATTGCACCTAGACTCAGAGAGAATTTTACATCTGCAAAAGTAACAAAAGAAATCGAAAATTTACAGTTTCAATCTATTGATGAAAGTACTTCAAATTATTTGATACGAGGGGGAAGGTACGAGGATTTCTTTGTTCAAGGAGAAGAAATTTATACATATTCATTTTTCGGAAAAAGATGGGGTTAACCCCATCTTTTATTTATTTCCCCTTAAAACTTTTCAAATCGTACATATTGCTATTGGGTTGACCCAAGAACTTACAATGTACGTAACACAAAGTTAGGTAGGGGGAAAAGTGATGGGAAGTTTACGATTACATATAGAAAATAAAAAAAGAAACCAAGAACTAAGAAATATGTGTCTCTATTCATTCGGGAAAACAGTATCAATATTTGGTAGCTCTATTTATAGTTTTGCATTAGGATTATATGTTTTACATATAACCGGATCAGCATTAAATTTTGCCATTACGCTTATTTTAGGAACTATTCCGATGATTGTTATGAATCCATTTGCTGGTGTAATTGCAGATAAAGTTGATAAAAAGAAATTGGTCATTTGTATGGATTTACTAAGTGGAAGCTTATTAATTACTGTTTATATATTTAGCAGTAATTATGGATTAGACTTATTCACCATTTATGCTACTACCTTTCTTATAACGGTATTTACAACATTTTTTGGAATAGGATTAGAAGCTGCAAAACCAAATATCGTCTCCAAAGAGAGGCTAATGAGTATTAACTCTATAAGTAAAATTATCGATTCTATATCTTTAATTCTAGGTCCTATGTTAGGTGGTATTGTTTTTGCAGTCTTTGATATTAAAATTTTTATAATTATAAACGGTATTTCATTTATCCTTTCGGCTATTTCCATATTATTTATTAACTTTAAATTGTTTGAGCAAAACATAAATGAGGAATGTTCAATTAGAAAAATTAATTTTATTGAAGATATAAAGGAGGGATACTCTTACTTAATGGAGCGGAAAAGCTTAAAAAATACGTTCAGTATTTTAATTTCACTTAATTTCTTCTTAGGGTTTGCTGTAACTGTTCCATTGCCATACATTATTAATACAGTTCTCGATCTTGGTTCTAAACAATTTGGTATGATTCAAGGGACTTTTCCAGTAGGCATGATAATTGGTGCGATTTTAGTAAAAAAGATAACCGATCGTTTTTCTTACGCTTATCTTTTGAAAAAGTTAAGCTTTATGTTGGCGGTTTTTATGATTATTTCAGGAATTCCAGTT
The DNA here is from genome assembly GCF_051916885.1 of Bacillus cereus group sp. MYBK14-1. NCBI lineage: Bacteria > Bacillati > Bacillota > Bacilli > Caryophanales > Bacillaceae > Bacillus > Bacillus cereus group sp. MYBK14-1. Next base: position 161,047 of record NZ_JBQAHM010000001.1, read on the forward strand.
TTATTCAAAAGTTTTGAGGTAAATGATTTTGTATACGTTATTACCTATTGTGTTGTTATGTTCTTTTTAGGACTAATTATAGTGCTTATTGATATACCTATAGCTTATTTCATGCAAAAAGAGATTCCTGATGAATATAGAGGGAGGATTCTCAGCATTGGATTAAGTATAAGTAAAATGATGCTTCCTATAGCAATGGCGCTATCCGGTCTATTATTAAATTATATTCCAGCCTACATGATTACAATTGTAGGGGGAATCTTATATTTAATAGTAATTAAAGTTTCATCGAATTGTTTCATATTAGAAGTTCATTCGAAAGATTATAGCGCTTAGTAGATCTTAGATTATTTATATAATGGATACTGCTACATTTTTCAAGATAAGAAATGCAAATACTATAAAATGAAAAAATTGGCTGATTTCCCATGAACAATTTTGAAAAGATTACATATTCGTTTTGGAGACTACTTTAAAATTGTAGGTTGAGGGGGATGAATATCGTTCTAAATACAATAAGAAAATTTAACTTTGTTGATTGACCTTCCCCTTACAGGAAGCAGTATATTTAAAATAATTAATTACAGGAGGTGAGTGTTATGCTTTCAATTGGAGAGTTTTCAAAAATATCTCATCTTACAATGAAGACGCTGCGCTATTATGATGAAATTGGGCTTTTAAAACCAGCTTTCATAGACCCTAAGAATGGATATCGCTACTATGATATTTTCCAATTAGAAATAGCTTTATTGATTACACGATTAAAAACTTATTTATTTTCGCTGGAAGAAATTAAGGATATTTTAGAAAATCGGGAGAAAACTGAATTGCTTAACTCTAAAATGAAAACCAAACAAGAAAATCTAACACAGCAGATAACATATTATTCTTCTTTATTAAAAAAATTAAAGCGTGATATTCAACAATTAGATGAAGAAGAAAGTATCATAGGTTACTTAAATCATATTGAGATTAATCTTGTAAATCACTTAACCTATAATATATCATCTCAGCGAAAACAAATTAATACCGTTGATTTCCTAACACACTTTAATGAGTTGTTTAGTAAAATTTCATTTGAAAATTTATTACCTATTGCAAAACCACTTGCTATTTTCCATAGTTCAGAATATGTACCTGAAAATTATGATGTGGAAATTGCGATTCCCCTTGCAGAAGCCACAAATAAAACAAAAGTGTTTAATCCCGGTCTTTGCGCAATGGCTACGCTTATTGGTTCTTACGAAGAATTACCTTTTATTCATACAAAGCTACACGTTTGGATTGAAGAAAATAACTATAAACTGAATGGAGCTCCGTTTGAAGTTTATAAAACGAATCCTTATAGCACACAGGAGGAGAATAATATCATAGAAGTTTATTTTCCTATAAAATGAATAAAGGGAGGAGCGTATCACAATGTATGGTATAAACCGGCCAACAATAAAAGAAAAAATATTAATTTTAGTTACTGAGATTATCTATCTAATCATTGCGTATTACTTACTTTTCATTACTTATTTCAAACCAGGCATTTCAATAGGGCTGTTTATAGCTTTAATTATCACCGCTTTACGATTAACGGCTATGATGTTTATATGGTTGCCTAGAGGGATTTCATGGCAAGAAGCCATTATGAACAGTATTGCTTTTGGAATTTATTATTTAGGTTTTCCAATCTTAATGATTACTAGTAATCAGGATCCTAATTTAATATTACTTACAATAGGTTGGATATTGTTTTTAGGAGGAAGTATGTTAAACACAGTTTCAGAGCTACTTAGAAAATCCTTTAAAGACAATCCTGTAAATCAAGGTAAGCTATATACAGGTGGTTTATTTAAATATGCGATTCATATTAATTATCTGGGGGATTGCCTTTGGGTGTTAGGTTTAGCATTTATCGCTAGCAATATTTATAGTTTATTTATACCTCTAGGCCTGTTCTTTGTATTCGTTTTTGAATATATTCCAAAATCTGATGGTTACTTACAGAAAAAGTATGGAGAACAATTTACAGTCTATAAACAGAAAACAAAAAAATTAATACCGTTTATTTGGTAAATCAGTTTCATAAATTATAAAAAGCGCAGGATTAGCATCCTGCGCTTTTCTATCGTAATTCAGCGGTTTTTCTAATGACAATCTTATCAATATCATCTTCTTCATCACCAATAAATAATCCGCGTTCTTTTAAATATGCTTCAAAATATAAATCTGCTTCAGCACGTTCGTCATATGGCTTTACAGAGAGAACGAAACCTAATTTGTTTTGTTCTTCTAAGTGAGAAGTGGAGATGTAAGCCGGTACATTATGGCGTAAAAAGAGTTCTTTAACTGGAATAATCATATCTTTCATTAATTTCGTTAGCATACCCATTTCAAACTCGAAATTAAAGCGATCTATACTAGATAAATCAGCGAATACTACACCGATAAAACCTGTATTAAATACTTCTTGATATTCTACATCTTCATCATGGCCGCCATAAAAATTCTTTTCGATTAAATAATTTACAAAATAAGCAACGCCATCACTTTGTTCAAATGGTTTCGTTGAAAGAACAAAACCAATTTTCTTTTGTTTATGTAAATACACACATGACATGTATGCTGAAATGTTATGTTCTTTAAATAAAGCACTTGTTGCTCCAGAGAGACCATCTAGTACGTGATGAACAATTTGAAGTTTTTTACGAGCGAAATAATAGGATTTCTTTTGTAACTCCAATGTATCAATAAAGACAGAGCCGATAAAGCCTGTATTTGAAATAATAGGTGCTTGCTTTTTTCTTCCTCTGCGCTTTAATGGAGCCATTGTTAAAATCATCCCTTCATGTACGTTTAAAATAAAAAGAACGTTTGTTCGTATATTTATATTTTACTATTAAAACGCTATAAAGTAAAGGGTTTTTGATGAAAATATAACAAAAAAGACACCTTATAAAAGGTGCCTTAAACGCTGTAAGGGATAGGGTTTACCCTAACTATTTATATTATGATACAGAAACAATCTCTTCTGTATCTTCTACATCTAAATGACAGTCCATAGTACGAACATCTTGATCTTCATGACTTCCGAAATAAATAGTAATTTTCATATGTATCGCTCCTTTATTCTAGGAATACCTAAAATAATTACTAGTAATGTTAATATTTATTATATACCACTTTTTTCATTCCGACAACGTTATATCATTTTTAATTATTTTAAACTATAGAGCACAATTTAAAGAGGTACTTTTTATAGAAAATGGTAAATTTCTAATATGTTATATTTAATATAGAAAAATTCGAGTGTTACTTTTTATGAAAAGGAGAACTATTGATGAATTATAAACAACTACTACTAGATAACTTTGCATTTAAAACTTCATATGTTGCACAATTTGTGCCCGGAATGAGTATAAAAAAAACGAAAGATTATATTGCTGTTGATTGTGGATTACCTGCCGATACATTTAATATCATCACTCTACTAAACAATAATTTAACGGAAGGGATCGAGAAATTATATAAAGAGGTAGAATACTATTATCAAAGAAATTTTCCAATGAGTGTTTGGTTATGGGATGAGGAGCAAGAGCGGGATATAAAAAGTGAGTTAATTAAAATCGGTTTAAAAGAAGTGGAACAGAATATTGCGATGGTAGCAGACTTAAAAACAATTTCCCCAACAATAAACATGCCAGTAAGTTTTACTATTCAACAAGCATCTTCACCTGGACAAATAAATAAATTTGGAGAAACGTTAGCTAATCTATTCGGCACATCAGAAGAAGGTATACATGTACAAGCATTCTATAATCAAATTTCTAATCTTGATATATGTAACAGTGAGAATATGAAATTATTTTTAGGGTTATATGAAGGTGAAGTCGTAACTGTTGGTTCATTGATATGTTCAAAAGATAGTATTGGTATTTATGACATAGCAACTAAAGAAGGAATGAGAGGACGAGGGTTTGGATCTGCTATGTTCAATTTCCTGCTGCAAGAAGCACATAAATTTAAAAATACGTATTGTGTATTACAAGCTTCACCCGATGGAATCAATATTTATAAAAAATCGGGATTTCAAGCTATCGGCAAAATGACTGTATTGGAAAATCGACATTTAATTGAGTGAATCATTCAAGTTAAATCGTCTTTATATAGGAGCTTATAAATCGTTATGAAAAAGATATATCTCGTTACAATAATTTGTGCCTTTATAGTAATAAGTATCTTTGTTTTTCAGAAAATAAATGAACATAAGTATACTAAAGCTATGAATCAATCAAATCATATAAAAAATATCGCACATAGAGGTGCTTCTGCATATGCGCCTGAACATACAATAACAGCATATAAATTAGGACAAAAAATGAATGGAGATTATATAGAAATTGATCTCCAAATGACAAAAGATGGGCATTTAGTGGCAATGCATGACGAAACCTTAAATCGTACAACAAATGGTACTGGGCTAGTGAAAGAGCATACATTAGTAGAAATAAAGCAACTAAATGCAGATTCTTTTTTCAACGAAAAATATCCGAACTTAGCAAAGAAAGAATTTGAAAATGCTAAAGTCCCAACATTAACAGAAATTATTGAAACGTTTGGGCATAACGCAAACTATTATATCGAAACAAAATCACCTAATAAATATCCAGGAATGGAAGAAAAATTATTAGAAATTATTAATCACTATGAAATACAGGATAAAGTTATTATTCAATCGTTTAGTGAAGAAAGTCTGCAAAAGATTCATAGCTTAAATAGTAATATATCTTTAGTACAATTATTACCTTATAAAAAAGCAGTTCAATTAACAGAATTAGAGATAGAAAAGTATAAAACGTACTGCATAGGTCTTGGTATGAATTACAAATATATTGATTCAGATTATGTAAAGAAAATAAAGAAAAGCGGATTAGAAGTTCATCCATTTACAGTAGATAATGAAAAAGATATGAAAAAGTTACTTTCATGGGGAGTCGATGGGATGTTTACTAATTATCCGGATCGTTTACATTCAATATTATTGGATTTGAAAAGTCATGAATAAGAAGTGTTATTCATAAAGGAAAAATTTACAAAACCTGCATATTAGGATTATCAATGCAAGAAGGCATGTAGCATATAAAAAGAAAATACCAAAAACCGCAACTTGAAGACTTAGGTTGTGGTTTTTTTATTGCTTCGATTTCAACTTACAAAGTTTGAAGCTAGAAGTGAAAACCTTTTTAGCTGAATTGGCTTCCTATGTATTTGTACTTCGTATCGTTCTAGGTATATGTACAACCCGTGAGACGAGTTTTGCATAGGATAATAGAAAAGGAGATGTTGCATATTGAAATACCACAATAGAAATGTAAGTAATCTGAATAAATTAGCGGATAATACGAAAGCTGCAGCTTTTAAGTGGTATCAGTACTGTATCGACAATGGAATTGAAGTATTAATTTATGAAACAATCCGTACAGTCGAGCAACAACGTGAATATGTTCGTAAAGGAGCATCACAAACGATGCGCTCATATCACTTAGTAGGACAGGCATTAGATTTTGTTCCAATTCAGTCGAATGGTACAGAAGATTGGAATGGCTATAATAAAGAACCGTGGGCTTCAGCAATTCGTTATGCTAAACAAATTGGTTTCGAATGGGGCGGTGACTGGAAAGGATTTGTGGATAGCCCGCATTTGCAATATAACTACAAAGGGTATGGAACGGATACTTTTGGAAAAGGTGCTCAAAACGTAGTGACTCCTCCCACGTCGAATGATAATGTAGGGGTTGCTTATATTAACGGTAGTAATGTAAATTTACGAAAAGGACCTGGTACTGGATATGGCGTTATTCGTCAATTAGGGAAAGGAGAGTCCTACAAAGTATTTGGACAAACAAATGGTTGGTTAAATCTAGGTGGCGATCAGTGGGTTTATAACGATCCATCATACATCCGTTATACGGGAGGAAATGTACCAGCAACTTCACAATCATCAAATGATGGTGTAGGTGTAGTTACTATAATCGCGGATGTATTGCGTGTTCGTACCGGCCCTGGAACAAATTACGGCATTGTGAAAAACGTGTATCAAGGTGAAAAATATCAATCGTTTGGATATAAAGATGGTTGGTATAATGTTGGTGGAAATCAATGGGTTTCTGGTGAATATGTTACGTTTGTAAAGTGAAAATAAGAGCCGTCCAGTTGGGCGGCACTTTATTTTAAATATTCATAGGGCGAGCACTTATAATATCATTCGTGATGCATAGAGTATAATTTTTCATTCTAATAATCAGAAAGTAATCAAAATGTAATTAATTTCAACTACGCTTTTTATATTTTTTTGATACACTGGCTACGAGGGGGATACCAATTAAGGTCGGTAAAAACCAAAACCATATTGGCGGAAGTAAATTTATAATGGGAATATGGATGCCGACATTTACTAAAAGTGCGGTGACTGCACCAATATAAGAACCTAACATGCCTCTAATGTGGTGATGGAGCCAATTTTTCCAACGTTTTTTTCGTGCAAGGTATCCATAAATCGCAAATGAATAAGAGAAGATTGCTACATAAAATAAATATGCGATTTTATCCCAGTTGATAATGGATAATATTATTGCCGTAAGGGTAATGACAACATAGGATGCATGATATATTTCGCCCCATTCGGTATGTTTTCCTTTCTTCTTTTGGGCAACCATCGCTACAATACCAGTGATTAAGCATATTGTTCCAAATAGGATGTGTATGGTTAAAAGAATGTTAAAAATGCTCATAATAATTCCTCCTTTTTTATTTTTATAGTATTGCAGTATAGGAGAAAAGTTGAAAAATATAGTTAGTTCGGCTTAATATATTGAAATAAAGGTACTCCTAGAACAAAACCCAATGATTTTAATATTTAGTGAGATGATTATTATGTTAAATGAAGGAGAGACTTCTATGTTTACATCTATTACATATTTACAATCTGGCAATGAGAAACAACAAAAAATATATGATGTTTTGAATAGCCTAAACATAATGGAGGATTTAGCTTTATATAATCCCGTTCTTTGCGGGACAATCCCTATAAGAATTGATACTCCTCAATTTGACTTAGATATTGTAATGGAAGTATATAATTTTGATGTTTTTGAGCAGGAAATGAGATCTTTATATGGTTCTTATGGAGGGTTCAACATAAAAAAGAAAAAAATTAAAGGTACTGAATCGATAAAGGTGAATTTTGAATTCGAAGGTTTTGAATTTGAATTATTTGCTCAACCGAAGCCAGTGCGTAATCAAAATGCATATAGACACATGATAGTGGAGCACATGCTATTAATGCAGCATCCCCATATAAGGGAAGAAGTTATTCGCTTAAAGGAACAAGGTTTAAAAACAGAACCTGCTTTTGCTCAAGTATTAAATATTGACGGAGATCCTTATGAAGAGCTTATTTTATTAGGGCAGGAAATGAAATTGTGGTAAATAAGATACATAAAAAAATCCTCCAAAAACAAAAGAGGATTTTTTTATGCTGTTAACTTCCGAATTAATTCACTGAGCAATTTAATTCCGTTAGTCATTTGTTCTGGAGTAGCATATCCATATGATAAACGAATGTACTGATCTGATTCTTCTTCATAAATACGTCCCGGATTTAAAAGAATTCCTTTTGATAGTGCCTCTGAAAATAGTTTTTTCATCGGAATGTTATGTACAACCTTTAGCCATATAAAAAATCCACCACTAGGAATATCCCATGATGCAATATCTGCACAATATTTATTTAAAGCTCGTATCATTATTTGTCTTCGTTCTTTCAGGTGCATTCTTACGTTTGCTACATGTGCTTCATAAAAACCTTCATTTATCCATTCAGCAGCTACTCTTTGAGATAAAGAGCTGGATCCATAGTCTGTTTGCATTTTTATATCTGACAATCTATCAATAACAGGTTCTGGTCCGATTATCCATCCAATTCTAAGTCCTGGGCTAAGTGTTTTAGAGAGACTACCAATATATAATACATGTCCATGTTTATCCATCGACTTTAAAGGAGCTGGAGGTGATTCATCAAGCCATAACTCTCGGTAAATATCATCCTCGATGATAGGCAATTGCTCTTTTTCACATATTTTTAATATTTCTTTTCTTCGCTCTTTGGACATCAATAGCCCCGTTGGATTTTGAAAACAAGGGATTGAATATAAAATATTATTCTTTTGACTATATTTAATTCGTTTTAATAAGTCGTTAGGTAAAATACCGTGATGATCCATTGATATACCTGATAAATTTATATTTGCTGATTGAAAAACATGAAGTGAATATAAGTAAGAAGGTTGCTCAAGTAAAACAGTTGACTTTCTATGTAAAAGACCAATTGATATTAATTGTAATGCTTGGAGTGCACCAGAGACTATTAATATAGAACCCGGTGATGCATGTATTCCAAATGATCTTACATATTGGCTTATTGCTTCTCGTAACGGATAAAAACCTTTTTGTTCTTCGTATCCAAAATAATCTAATTCCTCACTGACTTTTTTTATTATAGATTGCATAGTTTCGAGCGGAAAAAGGTGAGGTGCAAGTTCACCTTTACTAAGATGGATAAGCTTTTTATTTGCTTCTGCTTCATTTATTTCTCGAACCATTAACTTACTTGGTTTATGAATACCGGCTTTTACATATTCACTCCAATCGGGCGGAGGATTAGTTGCTAATAATGACCATGTATTATTCATTACAATTGTTCCTGCTCCGATTTGTCCTTGAATTAAACCATCTGCCATAAGTTCATCTAGCGCATTTATTACAGTACTTCGATTTACATGAAATAATTTTGCTAACTGCCGCTGACTAGGGATTTTACTTCCAATTGGCCATTCTCCGTTTTCAATTTTTTCTTTCATATAGTCTATTATCTGCCGATATTTGGGCACTTTTTTATCGGTTGTCATATAAAAAACTCCTTCGTTTATTTAAAAGATTCAAAGTGGTTGGTTTTTCCGATAAATAACTGGTTGAAGACATTGTATCAACTATTAAATATGATGAAAAGAAATAATTGGTAATTTAAAAATGGTTGGTTTTTTAGGGAAGGAGAGAAAATATGCATAATAAAAAATGGGATTTACGCATTATATGTGCTCACGCTTTTACAATTCTTATATGGGGAACTGCTTTTCCAGCAATTCGTATGGGGCTTGAATCTTATACGCCTGAACACCTTACTTTACTACGCTTATTAATCGCTTCATTTATACTTTTGTTATTTTCATTTATATACAAACTACGACTACCGGATTTAAAGGATATCCCAGCAATTTTTATATTTGGTGCTCTAGGATTTACTATTTATCACATCGCATTAAACTACGGCGAAAAAACAGTAAATGCTGGATCTGCAAGTTTAATAATTTCAGTCACTCCAATAGTAACGGTAATTCTTGCTTCTGTTTTTTTGAATGAAAAAATGAAATTAAATGGCTGGATCGGTGGTGTAATGAGTTTTGCAGGAATTGCCTTAATTTCATTTAGCCAAGGCGACGCTATTCAATTGAATAGCGGGGGATTATTTATATTATTAGCGGCGATTTCAGAAAGTCTATTTTTCGTTTTCCAAACATCTTACTTAAAAAAATACGGCTTCTTACCATTTACCATATATACAATTTTGTCTAGTACTGTATGTATGCTTATTTTCTTACCCGGAGTTTATCAAAAAATACTAGCAGCTCCTCTTGAAGTTAACTTGAGCGTTATATATTTAGGTGTCTTTCCAACAGTACTCCCGTATATTGCATTGGCCTATATTATATCTCGTGCTGGTGCTTCTGAAGCAACAAGTTCTCTATATTTAACGCCAATAACTGCGTGTTTCATTGCTTGGATATGGTTAGGAGAAGTGCCAACTTTAGTTTCGATAATTGGCGGAGGAATTACTATACTTGGAATTGTGATTGCTCATATACCGGTATTAAGAAAAGAAAAACATAGGAATTTAGCAAATAATCAATCCGTATAATGTAATTCAATAATAATTTTATGATACTTTTTTATATAGTTTCTTTCTTATGTTGATAAATATAATATTTTGTATTTCAGTTAAATATTGTATGTTACATTTTATGTAGTAAGCATTTTAAAAGGAGCTGACAACATAATGAATGGAAAAAGAAAAATTTTCACATGTATTTCTATTGTAGGAATCGGACTAGCTAGTTTTTCTAATTCTAGTTTCGCAGCAAGTGTAACGGACAATTCAATACAAAATTCTATTCCCGTAGTTAATCAACAAGTAGCTGCTGCAAAGGAAATGAAACCATTTCCCCAGCAAGTTAATTATGCAGGTGTTATAAAACCGAATCATGTTACACAGGAAAGTTTAAATGCTTCTGTAAGAAGTTACTACGATAATTGGAAAAAGAAATATTTGAAAAATGATTTATCTTCTTTACCTGGTGGTTATTATGTAAAAGGAGAGATTACAGGTGATGCTGATGGGTTTAAGCCACTTGGAACTTCAGAAGGTCAAGGGTATGGGATGATAATTACAGTATTAATGGCTGGTTATGATTCGAATGCTCAAAAAATCTATGACGGTTTATTTAAAACAGCAAGAACTTTTAAAAGTTCTCAAAATCCTAATTTAATGGGATGGGTTGTCGCAGATAGTAAAAAAGCACAAGGTCATTTTGATTCTGCTACTGATGGAGATTTAGATATTGCGTATTCTCTTCTTCTTGCTCATAAGCAGTGGGGATCTAATGGAACAGTTAATTATTTGAAAGAAGCACAAGACATGATTACAAAAGGTATTAAAGCTAGTAATGTTACAAATAATAACCGACTAAATTTAGGAGATTGGGATTCTAAAAGTTCACTTGATACGAGACCATCTGATTGGATGATGTCACACCTTAGAGCATTTTATGAATTTACAGGTGATAAAACTTGGCTTACTGTTATTAATAATTTGTACGATATTTATACGCAATTTAGTAATAAGTACTCTCCAAATACAGGACTTATTTCAGATTTCGTTGTAAAAAACCCACCACAACCCGCACCTAAAGACTTCTTAGATGAGTCAGAATATACAAATGCATATTATTATAATGCTAGTCGAGTACCTTTAAGAATTGTAATGGACTATGCGATGTACGGCGAGAAGCGAAGTAAAGTCATTTCTGATAAAGTCTCTTCATGGATTCAAAATAAAACGAATGGAAATCCTTCTAAAATTGTGGATGGTTATCAATTAAATGGATCCAATATTGGTAGTTATCCAAATGCTGTATTTGTTTCACCGTTTATTGCTGCAAGTATAACGAGTAGCAATAATCAAAAGTGGGTAAATAGTGGTTGGGATTGGATGAAGAATAAGAGAGAAAGTTATTTTAGTGATAGTTATAATTTATTAACTATGTTATTTATTACAGGAAATTGGTGGAAGCCTGTACCTGATGATAAAAAAACACAAAATCTAATAAATGATGCAATTTATGAAGGATACGATAATTAATTAAATTTGAGAATGGTTACTGAAGAAAGGAATTAGCATTCGCTAGTTCCTTTTTAATGTTTTGTAAAACATTATCCATTCTAAAATTCGCATAGATATACTTGCTTTTTTCATATACATAGTTATTGATGACTCTATGTTTTTATGAAGGGAGAGTATTTCTTGGAAAAAGTATTATTTTTCGGAGATCCAGGTATTGATGACTCATTTGCCATTATGTATGGTTTACTGCATCCCGAAATTGAAATTGTCGGTATTGTAACCGGATACGGAAATGTTGAGCATATACATGCTGCACATAATGCAGCGTATATTTTACAGTTAGCAAATAGACAAAACATTCCTGTCATTAGTGGTGCAACAAAACCACTGACAGAAGAAATCACTACGTACTATCCTGAAATTCACGGAGCAGAAGGATTAGGGCCCATCCATGTTCCAAGAAATATATTATCTATTCCAATATATAATTTCGGCAGTATTGCTGCGATTCTTATAAAGTACGGAAAAGATTTAACGATTGTTGATGTAGGAAGATCTACCTCGTTAGCAATTGCTTTTAATTTATGGAATGATTTAATGCTAAATGTAAAAGGAATCTATTTCATGGGTGGTGTTTTTTTAGAAGTAGGAAACGTTACGCCATTAGCAGAGGCAAACGTGTATGGAGATCCGATAGCAAGTAAAATTGTTTTCCATCAAGCAAAGAATTTATTCATATTCCCTTTAAATGTAACAAACAAAGCTGTGTTAACACCAAATGTATTTAACTATATTCAAGCTAATGCAAAGAATCCATTTCATATGATAATGAAACCAATGTATGACTACTATCTATCCGCATACCAAAAACTTAATCCATCTATGGAAGGACCTTTGCTACATGATGTGGTTGCAATAAGCGGATTAGTAAATCCAAGTTTTTTTGAATTTGTGCATCGTACAGTAAATGTAGATACATACGGAGATACGAAAGGACAAACATTTGCTGATTTTCGCCCTAACTCTCAATCTGAAGGAGCCCGTATAGCTTTAGAAATAGATGCAGAAAAATTCATTCAAGATTTTATAAAAATTATGTTATAAGTTGCTGTCGAAAAAGGGAATTATTTCAATGCGTTGAATATAAAAATACATCCTCTAGATAAAGGAGCTTACAATATTGAATGTCCAGTTAAAGGTTGTTACGAGAGACAATTGGGAAGATGCATTAAAGTTACAAGTTAAAGAAGATCAAAGAAAATTTGTCCCCGCTGTAGCAGTTTCACTTGCTAAAGTATATATAAAACCAGATGGTGACAATGTAGAGTACATACCATTCGCTATATACGATGGTGACCTTATGGTTGGTTTTGTTATGCATGCTGTTGTAATAGAGACATCGGATATGTATTGGATTAACGGATTTATTATTGATCAATCGCAACAAGGTAATGGTTATGGAAAAGCAGCATTACAAGAAAGTATTGATATAATAAAAAATACTTTTAAATCGTGTAAAGAAATAAGATTAACCGTACATAAAGATAATCTCTCTGCAAAGAAATTATATGAACGATATGGTTTCATATCATTAGGACAGGAGTATGATGGTGAGCAAGTATACCGTTTATTTGTTTAACTATTAAGAAGTAAAGGTGTGAAATGAAATATGCAATTTACTGAAGTGAAAATTGAAGTGTTCATTCCTGAAGAATATATTGAAACATTAAGGGATGAATTAAATAAAATTGGAGCATGTAAAACGGGCGAGTATGACCATTGTCTTTCCTATAGTTCAGTGAAAGGATATTGGAGACCTTTAGAAGAGGCATCTCCTTTTAATGGAGAAATTGGTCAAATATGCGAAGGACAAGAATGTAAAGTTGAAATAAAGTGTAAACGAGAACTTGTAAAAGATGCTCTTGAAGTTATTAATGATATTCATCCGTATGAAACACCTATGATTTATATTATACCAATACTAAATGACTATTTTGAGAAACTATACATTAAATAACTAGGAGGAATATCAATTGAAAAGTAAATTTCATCATATTGTACGAGCAGTCATGATAAAAGATGAAAAATTATTAGTTGCTGAATATATCGGCCATCATTATTTTTTACCTGGTGGCCATGTTGAAATTGGAGAATCAGCAGAGAATGCATTAAAAAGAGAGTTAAGAGAAGAACTTGGAGTAAACTGTAGTATACAACAATTTTTAGGCGTCATAGAAAATCAATGGCAAGATAAAGAAGTGCTTCATCATGAAATTAACCACATTTTTGAAGTAGAGTCACAAGATTTACATACGGACTTAACACCGAAATCTAGCGAGTCTCATTTAGCATTTCACTGGATAGATTATAATAAAGAAGCCTTAAATCATTATGAAATCATGCCAATGCCTTTAGTGAAGGAATTACTAGAAAGAAAGTTAAGTGATGAACTACTAAATTGTTGGATTAGTAATTTTTAAATCACTTTATTTATAGTAAATACGTCCATCGAATGAATATAAAGAAAATAGGCTGAAAAACAAGGTACATCACCTAGTGTAAGTTCATATTTTGTTGATGTACGCATTTAGTCTATAGTCTTGTTTCTACTTTGTTTAAAAGAATTTATTAACTTTAATATTTGGACGGAATTTACATTTATAAATGGAGGGTTTCATAATGAATCAGTTTCAACAAGAACTACAATCATTAAACCTTAATGATTATCAAACTGGCAATGTTGTGTATTGGGATCAACAACAAAGTCAATATCCATACTATTACATTCAAGACGATGCACGTCGTTGCGGCGGATGTGGCGGTTGTGGTGGACGTTGCGGTGGATGTGGCGGTAGATGTGGTGGTTGTGCAGGTCGTTGCGGCGGATGCATAGGATGCGCAGGATGTTTCAGTTGCTTTAATTGCTGGAACTGGTGGATTATTTAAGTATAGAAAATTCAAGTTATTTTATATGAAAGAAAGGTGTAAAAACTATTTTGCACTTTTCTTTCATGCTGTAATTTTGATGTGTATTAAGGGGGATTTATTTGTATACATATGATAAGTTGATTTCTTGGGTAGAGGATATAAAAGAAAAAAATCATAGTTCTGCTACAGCACTTTGTATTATAAAAGATAATAAAATCGTACTAGAGCATTATAGTGGTTATCACTCAAATACATCTACAACCAAGAGAGTAACAGCATCTTCACAATTTAACGTTGCTTCTGCTAGAAAAAGTTATTTAGGATTAATGATAGCGTATGCGCTTTATGAGGGGAAAATAAACTCTATTGATGATGAAGCGATAAAATATTTTAAAGACTTTGATCCTGCATTGCTTAGTAAAACGACGATAAGACATTTAGTAACACATTCGCACGGATTAGAAGAAACGAATGACAGGACAATTTTTCGTGAATTTGCACCGGGACAATCATGGGCGTATAGAGATATTAATGTAAGAATGATGACACGTCTTATTTATCAGCTATATAACAAAAGTTTTCCTGAATTGTTAAAGGAGCGTGTGTTTAAGCCTGCTAATTTTCAAGAAACAGGTTGGAGAGTTCAGCGAGATGAAAATTTAGTTGACGTTGTTAATAATCCAAATGAAGACGCAATTAGTGAAATTGGTACGGTAGATGACGGTACTGAAAAAAATTTGTTTGTCTCAGCTAGAGAATTTGCGCAGTGGGGCAATCTTCATTTAAATCAAGGTGGGATAGATGGTAAACAAATTGTTCCAAAAGAAGTTATAAAAATCGCTACGAGTTTGCAGAGTCCAACATATATAAACAAAGAGCTACCACAAAATGGATTGTTTTGGTTCATCCAAAATGAGCCTGCGCAATTAAGCGAACTTGGTGAACGTGTTCCAAAAGGGTCGTATCAAATATTAGGGATTACTGGACCGACCATTTTAGTAATACCTGAATATAATGTAGTTGTTGCAAAAATGTATAACAAAAGATATAACTACGGCGGTGATAATTACTTATATTATTTACGTGAATTTAGTAATTTAGTCGCTGATACATTTAGTAACGGTAATAGGGCATAATTACTCCTATAACAAAAAGGAGTGATTGAAAGTGAAAGATAAAGTGAACAAAAATAAAAAACAAAATATAAAAGATGTAAATACAGAGCAAAATGCAATTTATAGCGATCCTAAAGATGCAGCTAATATGCAAACTGTACCGCAGCCGAAAGATTTTGATGAAATCGAATATTAATTTTTCATCCGACTATATGATGAATGAAAAATACGTCTTAAGTCTCATAACATTTAAGAAATTATTTGATAACATATATACATAAGCATTTGAAAATGTCTTATCTTAACAAAGCTTTCTTTAGAAATATCTGATATAACCTGCAAAAGGCACTTCTTTATGAAGTGTCTTTTTGTGTATATGAACTTAATTACCATTTTCCGTACAGTATCTTGCAATTTATGATGGATATACTAACTGTGAAAATTCATGTCAAGATAAAAGAAGGGGACAGTTAGCATGAAACAAACTTCTATAAATCCGTTACTAATTGTTCTAGGTACAATCATTGTTCAAATTGGCCTTGGAACAATTTATACATGGAGTTTATTTAATCAACCCCTTGTAAGTAAGTTTGGATGGAATCTTAATTCAGTAGCGATAACTTTCTCCATAACAAGTTTTTCTTTATCATTCTCAACTTTATTTGCAGCAAAGTTACAGAAAAAATTAGGACTTCGGAAACTTATTGCTACTGCAGGAATTGTTTTAGGACTCGGCTTAATACTTAGTTCACAAGTTTCTTCCTTACCACTATTATATTTATTAGCCGGTGTCGTTGTTGGTTATGCGGATGGAACAGCTTATATTACATCACTATCTAATTTAATTAAATGGTTTCCAAATCGGAAAGGGCTTATTTCAGGTATATCTGTATCAGCGTATGGAATGGGCAGCTTAATCTTTAGATATATAAACGGAAATCTTATCGATAACCTTGGTGTATCACAAGCATTCTTATATTGGGGTATTATCGTGTTACTTTTAGTGTTAATTGGATCGTTCTTCTTACGTGAGGCAATTGTAAGTAATGCTGTAACTGAAACATTACACAATGACTATACTCCGCGTGAAATGATGCGAACGAAACAAGTATATCTGCTATTTTTTATGTTATTCACCTCGTGTATGGGTGGTTTGTATTTAATCAGTATGGTAAAAGATATCGGCGTACAACTTGTTGGACTTAGCGCAGCAACCGCTGCAAACGCCGTTGCTATGATTGCAATCTTTAATACAGTAGGTAGAATCATTCTTGGGACGTTATCAGATAAAATCGGGCGAATGAAAATTGTCTCTGCAACGTTTATTATTATAGGATTGTCAGTCTTTACTTTAAGTTTTATTCCGCTAAATTACGGAATCTATTTTGCTTGTGTAGCAAGTGTCGCCTTTTGCTTCGGCGGTAATATAACTATATTCCCAGCTATTGTCGGAGATTTCTTTGGATTAAAAAACCATAGTACAAATTACGGGATTGTCTACCAAGGTTTCGGATTTGGTGCGCTTGCAGGATCATTCATTGGAGCGATACTTGGAGGATTTCAACCAACTTTCATTATAATTGGTGTTTTAAGTGTTATTTCCTTCATTATTTCAATATTAATCCGTCCACCAACTGCAGAGAAGACAAAGGAACTAAAACATCTACATCGGAAAGTGGCGTAATACTAAAAAGAGTCCTAATATAGGGCTCTTTTTAGTACAAAACATTTTTTGTGTAGAGAGAATAGAGTTATTTAATTTAAAATGAAATGAGTAGCAGATACTTAGAATATTCATATTGTTTTATAAAGGAACTAACATGTTGCTAAAAACATTTAGAAAATTACAGTTAACAAACTTTGTGATGGAACGTGCACTTCATTCATAGACCATTATTTTCTTATCAGTTTACAATGAAAGTAGTTGGCTTTTATTGATTACAACCATAATTTCTTCTGTTGTGGCATTCGCTACAACAAATATTGATGACATTTTTATACTACTTGTTTTATTTTCACAAGTAAGAACAGAAGTAATTAGGAAAGAAGGAAGAGCTGTCCGCGAAAAAGCTACGAGAAAAAAACTTTATATTGTTATTGGACAATATTTAGGATTTAGTATGATTATTTTTCTAAGTATCATTGGTCTTTAAGCTCTTTTTTCATTCCTGTTTCGTGGATTGGATTATTAGGATTCGTGCCAATTTATATGGGGGTTAAAGGACTATTGTCACTTCGTTCTTATAAAAGTAATGAAGTTATCGATAACGTTACTGTTTCATTATTTAAAGTAGCTTCAATTACATTAGCTAATGGAGCTGACAATATTTCGATTTATATACCAATGTTTGCTAGTCAAACTCTTGAAACAAATATCGTTACATTAGTTATCTTTTTTTCCATGATAGCGATATGGTGTTTTATTAGCTACAAATTGATAAAAGCTCCTATACTAGCTAAAGTACTTGAGGAAAACTGTCATATTATTGTTCCAATTGTTCTAATTGGTTTAGGAATGTTCATTCTTTTTCGTAGTGGTACAATTGGACTATTCTCCTAAGGTGTTGAAATAACGGAAGTTTTCATAAAAAAGAATTGAACAATTTTAATATTTTTTGAGCAATTATATTCATTGAGATTAATTAGATTCTACACAACGTATATAAGTCTTATTACAGATGAAATGTAGTAGGGCTTTTTTTATTTTAGTGAAATGAAACAATTGTATTAGTGATCTACGACTATTATTTAGACAGGACATTAGCATTATGAAGTTGAATAGCTATCGTAAAAGGAGCGTGATAATTAAAATGAAAATAGTAAAACAATGGGTCCAAGAAGATAGTGATTACATAAGAGAAAAAGTAATTGAATATAACCAAAAACATATTTCAGATGAAGAGAAAAAGCCTTCAGAAAAAATTAGTTTTATAGTGAGAAATGAAAAGGGAAAAATTGTAGGTGGAATAACTGCAATTACATTTTGGCACCACGTACATGTTGATTTCCTGTGGGTTTCTGAAGAATATAGACACGAAGGTTATGGAACCAAGTTAATAAAACTTATTGAAGAATTTGCAATTGAAAAAGGGTGTAGGTTAATTAATTTAGATACTTTTAGTTTTCAGGCGCCTGATTTTTATAAGAAGCATGGATATAAAGTAATCGGAGTAAGTGAAGATCATCCGAAAGGACATAATCATTATTATTTAGAAAAACGGCTAAAAAGTATATAGAATTTGTTAACATTAGTATTTGGAATACACATGCAATAAGGGCGAGGTTATTATTAATTTTAGTATTAATTGAATCAATTTTTATTCTAAAACTGCAAGAACGTACTTTGGATAATCTTCCTAAGGTACGTTCTTTTTTTATATCAGTAGCCTATTCTTATTAACTCCACCAATAGTGGTAAAGGCAAGACTTAACTAACTTATATATATTAAAAGGAGTTAATGGTAGAATGAATAGAAGACAGAAAATTCCTTTTATTAAAAATAGAGGAGGTACATATGAAAAAAGTTAATGTTACATACGCGATTTTGTACGATAAAACTAATGAAAAGATTTTAATGGTAAAAAACAAAGGGGAAAATGGTTCTTATTATACATTACCAGGTGGCGCAGTTAAATTAGGAGAAACATTGGAAGAAGCAGTAATTCGAGAAGTAAAAGAAGAAACAGGGTTACATATAAACGTAAAAGGGATTTGTTCTATCAGCGAAGCCTTTTTCGAGGAAAGAGATCATCATGCAATTTTCTTTAATTTTCTAGGTGAAATAATTGGCGGAGAGACATATATATCAAGGCCGAAAGAAATTGAAGAGATTACTTGGATGGAATTACATATAGCAGCTCCATATTTACGCATACCAGAACATTTACTAGATTTATTACAAAAGAAAGAAACAGTACCTTATTTTTTTAACGGAACAATCGTTCATCAATCTTCATAAAAATATTATCTCATGTAAGGCGGGGAAAAAATGGAGTTTATCGTTAATCACAAACAATTCACTCAAGCACTTTCAGAAGTCAACAAAGCAATATCAACAAAATCTTTAATTCCTATATTATCTGGTATAAAAATAACTGCAGATCAATCTGGAATTACTTTAATTGCAAGTAACTCGAATATTTTTATTGAAAAATTCATTCCTGTTTTAATTGAAGACGAAAAGATTGCAACTATTTTAAAGGCAGGAACTATTGTTGTACCTGCAAAGTATTTTATTGAAATAATAAAGAAAATGCCAAGTGATATAGCAATAAAAAGTAAGAATGAGCAAATTATTAAGATACAATCAGAAGAAATCACATTAAGTTTAAATGGATTTCCTGCAGATGAGTTTCCGAATGTACCGCTTATAGACAATCATGCAGAAATCAAAGTAGAAACAGAGCAATTGATTGAAGTATTTAAACAAACAGTCTTTGCGGTAGCAAAAAATGAATCTAGACCTGTTCTTACTGGGGTGCATATAGAGTTATCTAATAATAAGTTTATTTGTGCTGCAACTGACTCACATAGACTAGCGATACGTGAAACGCGACTTTCCTCAGATGTAAAAGCAAATTGTATTGTACCAAGCGCAACCATTAATGAACTTCTAAAATTAATGAACAGCAATTCGAAATTCGTATATATCTACCTTTCAGAGAGTCATATTATATTTACGCTCGGAACAACTACATTATATTCAAGACTAATTGAAGGGAAATATCCTAATATTTCTAACCTTATTCCAAATGATTTTAAAACGATTATTAACGTAGATAGAAAAAAGATATTACAAGGTGTAGACCGATCAAGTTTATTAGCAAGTGAATGGGCCAATAACAATGTTAACTTAGAAATCATAAACGAATCCACAATTAAAATTTCTTCAAACGCTTCTCAAATTGGGAAAATATCCGAAACGCAACAAATAGATGCGATTCAAGGTGAAAAACAATTAAATATATCTTTCGATGGGCGTTTTATGGTTGATGCTTTACGAGCAATAAAAGAAGAAACGATTACTTTAAGCTTTGGCGGTTCTATGAGACCGATATTGATTGAAGCAGGAGAACAATCTGCAGCAGTACATCTTATATCACCAGTAAGAGCTTATTAGGGATAGAGGAAGGAATTACATTATGTACAAGCAGACTTTTGTTTTATGAAATCATAAATCAATACATTATAAGAATGATGTATTAGTAAAGCAAACAGTTTACTAAATCCTACATAATATAATTCAATCATAGACAAAGCAGCAATGGTAATCTGAAATACAAAGCAAAATAATAATAACTTCAATATAAAAGCCATAGATTAATCGATATGGGGTGAGTATGATGAAGAAAATAATTGTTTTACTCATTGGTATAGCTTTAATTACTTTTGCTTTTTATCAATACAATAAAAAAGACTATGCAGCTAAAAGTACTAACTTGTATGTAGAAAACTTTAAAGGGGAAAATGATTCAATAAAAATACAATCTGCTATTAATAAAGCAGAATCTAGTAAAATTAAAACGGTATTACTTGATGATAAGAAGTATAAAATTACGTCACCAATCATTGTTAAAAAAGGTGTGAAATTATTATTTGGTTATGGATCCCAATTTGTAGTTGAGGGAAACTTTAGAGTTCTAGAACTGGAGAACAACGCATCCATTGAAGGAGCGTATATAGCTATTGACGATCCTAAATTTAGCTCTGAAGTTATTTATTTAGACGGTAAAAATAAATATTATAACACTTGGAACAAAACACAAATAAAAGATATAAATATTATCAATTGGACGGAAACGAATAAAGGTACCGGAATTTCTTTATACTCTGCTGGAAAAGAAAATGAAATTTCGTTTGTTAACTTCGAAAACATTAAAATTGTAGGAATGGAAACCGGACTAAAATTAGTAGCAAAAAAACCGAGCACCGGACAAGCTTGGATAAATGCCAATCGTTTTATGAACTTTTCTTTAGAAGACTGTGTGAATATGATTTATATGGATAGTCAAGTAACTACGCCAAATGAAATTAGTGGGAATCAATTTACAAATCTTCAAATACAGCCTTCAAATAAAACAAAAAGCATTATAAAAGTAAGTGGTCAGTATAATGAATTTCATGGGATGGTGTGGGATTTAAATAAAATAAAACATGAAAACGAACTCATTGAACTAACTGATAAAAGTATGAATACAGTGATTGAAATGTCCAGTGTACCAGCAAATAGAGTTTTAGATAGTGGGAAATCCAATATTGTGAAATAAGTTTAAATACAGAAAAAAGAGCGAATTCTTTATAAGAGGATTCGCTCTTTTTATATTTTAAAATTAAATTTCCTTCCACCAAGCGGATGAAGGATAATTTGTAGATTTTAACGTAATAGATTCACCAATTTGAGGCGTTGTAATTTTAACTCCTAAACGGTTAGCTTCTTTCGTAATACGTTCTATCGGGTCCCTCCATTCGTGTAATGCTAACGTAAAGGCACCCCAATGAATCGGAAGAAGTAATTCTCCTTTAACATCAATATGAGCTTGTACCGTTTCTTCAGGCAACATATGAATAGCAGACCACCTCGGATCATATTGCCCGCATTCCATTAATGTAAGATCGAATGGACCGTATTTATCACCAATTTCCTTAAAGTGAGGGGCATAACCGCTATCACCACTAAAGAAAATTTTAGTCTCTTGACCAAGAATAAGCCATGAACACCATAATGAACGATCTCTATCTGTCATACCACGTCCCGAGAAATGCCTTGCAGGCGCACATACTAACTTAATATTATCAAACGTAATTTCGTCCCACCAATTATGTTCACTAATTTTACTAGGCGAAACACCCCATTTAATAAGATATTGTGCAACTCCAGTTGGAACATAAAAGTGCTTTGCGCGATCTTTTAACTGCATAATACTTTTGTAATTCAAATGATCATAGTGATTATGAGAAATGATAATCGCATCAATTTCTTGAAGGTCATCACGTTCTAAAGAAAAAGTACCACTATAGCGTGTACTATTAAACAAAGGAAATGGGGAAGAGGCATCTCCAAACATAGGGTCTAATAATAGTTTTTTACCTTCTATTTTCAAAAGAGAAGCAGAATGGCCAAACCATGTAACACTCTCTAACGATTCATTATCTTTATTTGATAAAACGATAGGCAAATCCTTTATAGGACGCAGCTTTGATTTTATTTTAAAGTAATCCGTCATTAAACTTATAATATCTTTCGGTTTAAAACTCATATCAGTATGAATTTGATTTGTATATTTCTTATTCATTCGTTCTCCTTTTTACGATTAACAATTTATGTATGTTGTTATTGTAGCTATTTGTAGTTTAAACTATATTATTTTACCTTTCATCTAAATTGCCTTGTATTTCATAAATTCGTCAAATTCATTATTTGTATCTATAAAGTACAAATTGCACAGTGGCAGCTAAAACAAATATTAAGTACATGTAAATTGTTTTTATTTAGTAAATTCCTTCTTATACGCAACAAAGAACATACGTTTCGTTGTATGTTATAGAAGAAAATATGTCTCTAATAAAAGAAAGGAAGGAGAGGATGTAAGTGCACATAGAGCGAAAAAAGAAATCAAAATGTAAACTATCAAAATCTGAAATCATGCATTTGTATACTGAAGGGAAGAGCACCTCAGAAATCGCCATGCTTGCTAATGTGTCTGCAAGGTATATTCGTATGGTTTTATCAGACAATAACGTACCAAGACGCGCTATAGGGAGTTGGAAGAGAAAGTATGACATAACAGAAGATTATTTTAAAACGTGGTCAAACAATATGGCTTATATTTTAGGGTTTATAGCAGCAGATGGTGTTATACAGAAAGAAAATCAATGTGTCAGTATATCTCAAAAAGAAAGTTATATTTTAGAAGATATAAAAAAAGAACTAAAAACAAACCAGCCACTTTATCAAAACAAAAAAACAGGCGTATATATGCTAAACATTAATAGTAAAGTAATAAAAGACGATCTAATGAATATTCACGGGATCATGCCATGTAAATCTTTTAACATTGAATTTCCTTTAGTACCAGAAGAATATTTACATCATTTTGTTCGTGGATATTTTGATGGGGATGGTTACGTCAAGTATGAAACTTATACAGTTAATTTCGTAGGTGGATCATATAACTTTATGAATTCTTTACATCAAATTCTTCAAAATCGCAATTTACGAGCCGATTTACTAAATCAAAACAAACATTATCGTGTTATTTTATCTGGAAGAAAATCAATACAACTATTTTCAAATTGGATTTATAAAGACAAAGATATTTATTTGCATAGAAAATATGAAGTGTTTCAGAAAGAAAGTCTGAGTTTAGATCAATTACAAGATCGAAAATTAAAACAAACTCAAACTGCTGTTAAGCAAAGAAAACAAAGTTTCCTTGAAGAATATATGAAAAATAAATGTAATGCTATAACTTGTTCAAATTTAGAAATAAGCGAATCGGCTTTCAAACGTTGGCTAAAAAATGATAATCAATTTAAAAGAGATTATGAAAAGATTAATTTAACAATGTCCACTAGCGATAACTAAATATAAAATCCTAAAAAACCTTAGAATAGGTATGAAGATAGCTATTCTAAGGTTTTTTATTTTTAAATCATAAAGGATTCTTAATTTTATTGATTGAATATAGTAAATACATAGATTTTACAATTGTCTTGATAAAAAAGGAGAGAGACACCTTGCAAAAGAAATTTATCAATCCAGAAACGATGCCACCAACTTCTGGATATTCACATGTAGTGGAAGTTAGTAACGCTAAACGAACAATTTACATATCTGGACAAGTAGCGATTAACACTGATGGTCAAATAGTTGGCATTGGTGATTTAGCTACACAAACGCGACAAGTTTTCGAAAATATTAAAAGTGCATTAGAAACTTCGGAATTAAGATTTAATGATGTAGTAAAATTAACATTTTTCCTAACAGATATTTCTCAAATGGCCACTGTTAGAGATATACGAGATCAATACATTGATACTAAAAATCCACCAGCAAGTTCAGCTGTAGAAGTTAGAAAGTTAATTAACGATAACTTTTTAATTGAAATCGAAGCAATTGCTGTAGCAAACTAATTTTAAAAACTTATTATGAATCATATCAATGCAATTCGTTTAATGTGTTCAGTTAAAACGAATTGCATTTTTTATTGTCTTAAATATAATTTATATCTGGAGACATTTTCATCAACAACTTATAAAATAAATAACTAAACAATCCATCACACAGAATGATTAAAAAGAACAAGGGGAGGCTAATCACAAAAACTAACTTACCTATAATAAGTTTATTATTTAAAGTTAGTTAACATAATATATATTATAGGCAGTTATAGAAACAAAGCAATACCAGGTATCAAAACCCAAGTAAACTATACTTAATGAGACGAAACGGAGATTTTTGGTGAGATTTACATTAAATCTTATCTAAACAAATTTCTTCAGTTTTTATCGTTTTTATTTGTTATAAATTCATCACAGCAAATCTTAATCAATAATCGCTTAAGATTTAACGAATTAAAAACATTTTTGATTGGCAAGAAATTTTTATACAGAAAAATTATTTCTATACAAAATATAAATTAGTAATTTTATTTTATGTTTTACTTAATGAATTTATTGCTATTTGCACATGTTTTACAACTTTACATTATTTGTTGTTATTTCTGTTATTTAGACTTGACTTTCAGTACACTCATTGTTTTTTATTCTAGTTAACATAACGCTTATTTTTAACATAAAAAAAATCCTCCTCACCTTCAGGAAGATTTTTTGTTTGCTATTATTTTATTTATATCTTCTAGTAACAATCCCAATTGTAAATGACATTGGAAAAATCTAGATTTAACAAATCTTCCTTACGTATAAAGAAATTAGCAACGCCAGAATCTCCCCACATAATATTTAATGAATCGTCTGTATCGATTTGCATCAATAATATGTCATGTTGCTGGTATTTTTCTTCCCATTCCCTTGGATCTGTCTGTGTGAAAAATGGATAACCACCAATTTTATGTCCTTGATCCTTACATAAATCATCATACAGTTCGCCTAATTCTGTATTATTTTCTTCATCAACAATTTCTTCCCAATCAATGTTATCATTAAAAATCATTTCAAATCGATAATCTCTTGGTGTTACTGGTTGATATGCCAACTCAAACTTTAGTTTTGCTGCTTTGGGTATGATAAAATTCTCTAAATCTAAAGTGTTTAAATAACTAAAATCAGTAATCACCTTAGTTAAATCCGCTGTGATTGTAGAATGATAAACAATTCGAAAGTCTTTTTGGCTTGTGGGATGATCAAAATCTGCTCCAAAAAGATCTTCTTCAGCACTTATGAAAAACTGTAACATTCCATGTTGAGGCATATGTTCAATGTTTGGTATTTCTTCAAGGTTTAACTGCGCAAGTAGCATCATAGGTTGTCCGTTTGAGTCTTTAGGATGCTCTTGATCTATAGGTAAATACGGATATCCACCAAACTTACTTTCAAAAAGCGTTGTCTCTGCTAATGTTCCAGACACTTTAACATACGGTTTCACACTTTCTTCTAAAATACTACGATACTGTTCTAGTTCTTTCGGAATTTGAAGTTGATACGTATTCTTCACTATATTTGCCTCCTTTTAGTAATGAATTGAAAATGCCTATCTTAATTATATAGTAAGCGATAGCTTAATTGAAAATCGTTAAAAATCCATTTTCACCCTCATTTTTTGCGCGCTTGGTGGACAAAGTAGATTATGTTCTAATACCTTTTTATTAATAGTTCGAATTAAATCCGCTGCTTCTGCAGTATTTGTATTTTCTTTTAGCTTTTCTTTTAAATCATCAATTTCTTTTGAAAGCTCAATCCACCTAGGTAAAACATGATTATTTGCTAAAGTTCTATAAAGTTGCTTTTCAGGATTGTACGAAAGATCTTTATCAAGATTAAGAGGTTTCCCTTTACCAGGTAAATGATCAAAAGCTCCTTTCTGTTCTGCTTGTTTAACGATAGAACTAATATGATCCTCATACGTATAAGACCAAACTTTCTCATCTTTTACTAAAATCTCTTGTTTTTTTAGTTTTTTATCTAGTTCTTCTTGATTCATAGATTCTCTCTCCTTTTTATTTTCTAATGTCGTTTTTGTAAATTCTAATGCCCTTAATCCATCGAATAGCTTTTCTCGCCACCATACGCTATCATGTCCACCTTGAAACTCTTCGTAAGTGGTTTGGGTATTTCTTTGCTTCTAAAGCTTTATATAGCCGTCTATTAGCCGTTAAAAGAGGTTCGTTTTCGAGTTCACCTACTGCTATGTAAGAATGTAGATGAGTCGCATTAGAATTTATTGATGAAATTTGATTTTCAATCCAAGGAATTGTATTTTCATAATTATCCTTTTTCCAATGTACGGATCCAGACATTGACAACACATTTCCGAAAATATGTGGATTTTGAAGTGCTGCATAAAAAGCAGCTAAGCCACCAAGACTGAAACCAGCAATTGTTGTATGATTCTTTTCTTGATAAACGTGATACTTAGCTTGAATCCACGGAAGTAATTCCTTCGTTAAAAATGCATTCATTTTATCGTTATAAGTTAGCTCTTCTAATCGATCGACAGGATCTATAGCAACAGCAATACACGATGGGATTTCTTTTTTGTAAATTAAATAATTAAGTGTTTTTGTGATTGAAAGGTCATTAATGAATGAATTCCCATCAAATACAATGAGAAGTTCTTGAAGATGTAAAGTGTGAGAATAATCATGAGGCGTATAAATATGAATTTTGCGTGTGTTATTTAAAATCGAACTATAAAAAGAATATGTTTCAATCTTTCCGGATGGATAATCATTTGAAGGAAAACGACTGCTATATTGCACCTCCATTCCTATGTTTAACACAGACGCTTTATTGGTACCTTCTCCAAATGTATTTCGATTAAATTGGTCTATTTCGTACTGTTCACTACGCTTTATCCAATCATTTTCGAAAACATCGTTTACTGAAAAATAGTACGTTGAAATAAAACTCTTATCCGTCCTAAACGTTACATACCAAATTTCTGTCTGTAACAATCGTTGTAATTGATTTACAGACAAATCCCAACCAGGAAAACTACCGAATACATAAACGTTTTCAGTGTTTTGATCCCCTAACCATATATACGTTATAAGCTTATACTGATTATCTGCAGGGCATTGTTCTATTAGTGGCGTGTGATTTGACTTTATTTCATGCCAAAAAGTATAAAGAGCTTTTTCGTTTCCATTCTTTAATTGATTTTTAAGCTGCTCTAACTTATGACTAATGATCGAAGTCACCTCTCTTCCTCTTTTGTAGTACTCTATATGTAGTTTTTTCATTAGAATCCCTATATAAAAGTAGTCGTAAGTAATGTGTTTAGAGAAGTTATTGATTAGAAAAATTATCAATCGCTTGAATAGAAAGTTCCAATGATTTTATTCTTCTTTCTAAAAGTGTTCTTTGAGGACTCCCAAGCTTTGACTTATCGTAAATCTTTTCAATTGATGGAAGCAAACCAATCAGAACATTACGAGCTTCTGCTAAATCTTCTTGAGTATAATGATGAGTTTCTTGATTCCAAACACTTTCTAACATAGCTAAGCCGATACTAGCTGCTTTGAGTCTTTTTTTCACTAAAGTAGTATTTGAGCCCTTTTGAGTCATCTGTGATAAGGCATTTTCAAGTTTACGGATTGTTGACTGTAAAGATTTTATTGATTCCAATTTATCTATTTTTGATACGTTTTCCATGTTAATGTTGTCCCTTCTGCATTGTTGACTTATTTTGTTTAAAGCTTGATTTCATTCGAAATATTTTAACATAAATAACTAACTAACTGTATTCGAATTGGACAATATCTTAAAGGAAAACAGCTATTCCTCTCTCCTCCCCTACATCATTCTATAATATGTACTTCTTTCTTCTCGTTAGAATTCCTATATAAACTAGTTGTTAAAATTGAATGTTTTATGAACAAAAAAACGTACAAGTAATGTAACCTGTACGTTTTCGCTTTTATTCAGTAAGGTAATAAAGTAATAGCTTCCTGGTCTTCTCATAACTTATGAAATCTCTATACAAAATGGGATAATTCACAATTTCTGTTTCTAGAAAACGATATTGCGGAAAACACTCAAAAAACGATTTTCTTAACCACTTTATTTGTTGAAACGTAATGTTCAGTTCGTTTCCATTTAGTATAGAATTTAAAGTAGCTGCTGTATGCATCCAATAATGATTAAAATCAGCGTTTATACAATCATCTTCGGTAAATTTACTTTTTAAGTCTCGCTGCAATTTTGCTGTAGCACGATAAGGAAACGGTTTATGAAGTGGACTATGCATTTTCTGCAATTCCTTAAAAATAATTTGTTTTCCTAACTTCAACTTTCTCCTCCTTTATTTCTCTATCCAATTTAATAAGTTTTCATAATGATATTGAGCATCGATATACCCAAGATTATATAGATTAACAAGCTTTTCCTTATTTCTTTCTATTCCGCTTATAGGAAGCTGTACACTTGGTTGAATTACATAAAAATTATCTTTTTGTTCTTCTCGATTCATATAAGATATCGTCTCATTATAAAAACGATAATGGTCTACTAAATTCTCTGCGATTTTCGGATATTTTCTATATAAAATTTTAGCTAGGCCTGAAAATTTATTCCGCTGCTTCTCATATCCTTCTGGCTTTGTCATAATTACAACGTTCTTTTCATAACCGTCCTTTTGGGCTTTTAAAACTGGTATAGGATCTATAATTCCTCCATCTAGTAATTTTCGATTATCATATTCTACAGCAGGTGCTATAAACGGCACAGAGCTAGATGCACGAATGATTTTTAAAATATCATTTCCGTGTTCTGCTTTATTATAATAAATGGCTTGTCCTGATTCGCAATCAGTCGTCCCTATAACAAACTGTTCATTACAGTTTAAGAAAGTTTGAAAATCAAATGGTACAATTTTATTAGGTACTTCATCAAATAAAAAATCCATTCCGAATAATTCACGTTTTCGAATTAAGTTTCGATAAGATATATACCTGTAATCTGATACTAGCTCTGTATTTACTTTCTTATTTCTACCTTTTTGACGTGACAAATAGGTTGCTCCCATACAGGCTCCAGCTGATACGCCGACTACATACGGAAAGAATAAGTTCTTTTCCATGAAATATTCGAGTACACCTGCAGTATATAAACCTTTCATTCCTCCACCCTCTAATACTAAACCAATATTCTTCATGCTATATCCCTCTGCTTCTTTTTTCTTAATTTCATATTAGCATAAGATTTTAAGATGAGGTTTTATAAACTAATTACAACAATAACCAGAAACTACTAAAGTAATGTCATAATATCTTTGTGAGTAACATGTTACAATATAAGTAATTCATTCCACATATATTAAAGGAGGAATTTAATATGGGTTTATTTAGCGGTATTTTAGGAAATGCATCAAATACGAGTTCTGAAAGTGTAGAACGTGATTTAGAGAAGATTATGCTAGACGATGAAAAAGTAGAGCATGCTTATAAATTAATTCGTGATCTAATCGTATTTACAAATCGTCGTCTTATTTTAGTAGATAAACAAGGAGTAACTGGCAAAAAAACAGAATACCATTCTATTCCTTATAAAAGTATTACACAATATAGCATCGAAACGGCTGGGCATTTTGATTTAGATGCAGAACTTAAAATTTGGGTGTCTAGTATGGAGGATCCAATTACGAAAGAATTTAAAGGTGACGATAGTATTTTAAGCATTCAAAAAGCGTTAGTAACCTTTACGACCAAGTAGTGGCTTTTGTATTTTTATTCATTTTTAAAATTACTAACCCGAGTATTTTGGAAGAAAATACATTGTTTTTGTATATTTAATCTAAAATAACATAAAAAGGTAAAGCGTATTTTATATGCTTTACCTTTCTTTTTTGTAATAAATAAGTGTAGTTTCATCATTTAATTTCTTTATAACTTCTGTTCTTTTATACTCCATCTTTTCATACAAAAAACAATTTTTCTCTTCTTCTAAAATAGTAGCAAATTCCCAGCTCGTTGCTTCAGGAAACATTTCCTCAATTAATGTAAGTACCTTTTGGGCAATTCCTTTTCCTTGATAACTCGGGTGAATAAACATTGGACTGATCCAAAATTTAGAGGGTGTTTCTTTTTGTGAAATGCATATCGCTCCAACAAGATTCATTGCCACTATTATTTTATAGAAGCCACCGTCTACATAATTTATTCTACAAATAGTTTTTTCGATAGTTTCATTTGCTGGATTTGTTTCATAGTCTTTATATTTATGTAATAAAGGGCTAAATGAGTCTATTTGCATTTGAAATAAATCTGTTGCATCACTTTCTGTCGCCTTCTCTAATGTAATCTCCATGTTACCAATTTAGTCGCTTTCTTAATGAAGTTATATGAGCTGTATGATGCCGTCCGTGCCATGCGTATAGTCCTATTGCAACAGCAAGTTTTGTTTCACCAGTTTCAGGATGGTTAAATGTCTTTTCTAGATCTTCAATTTCTAGAGAATATAAAAGGTTAACCCATCTTTTATGTAATGAATCTAGCATTACTAGTGAAACATCCACCGGTAATTTTGAATCGGGTAACTCTGCCCACTTCTCTTCTTTATACGGCTTAATAGTTGGATTCTTTTCTGTCAGTGCTAATTTAAAGCGTATGTAGCTATTCATATGGCTATCAACGACGTGATGAACTACTTGACGTACAGTCCATCCTCCAACGCGATATGGTGTATCTAACTGCTTCTGATCTAAATCTTTAATTGCCTTTGTTAGTTCATTAGGTAAATCTTCAATTTCTTGAATCCATGTATCAATCATTTCTTCAGTTATAGGACGTTTGTATGTAAATTGGCCAATTGGATAACGTAAATCATTCATGAATAAGTCCTCCTTATTATAAGCGTGAAGTATTTCTCCAAATATAGTGTACAAACTTCACATGTTCTCCATGTAATTCTACAGATGTTATATCTGATTCGTTTTGGTAAGAAGAAAATCCGCTTTTTTCTAGTACAATTTGTGATGCGAGATTATTAGTCGTTGTTTTAGCATGAACTTCAGTAATTTCATTATTTTTCGCTACATCTAAAATTAATTTTACGGCTGCTGTTGCAACTCCTTTTTTAGTAAATTTTTCTCCGACCCGATACCCGAGCGAACTAATTCGAGTTTCCGTATCTATATCTACTAAATTAATTCGCCCTACAATTTCTTTTTCTTCATTACGAATTAAATAAAAATAAGAATCTCCATCTGCTTGTTCTATTAATAAATCGTCTAGTAGTTTTTGGAAATATTCAAATTCAAAATATTTTGAGTCACGATTTGGTACCATTGTTTCAAAAAAAGATTTATTCGTAAGTTCAAACGTAAATAAATCCTTAGCATCTTGTTTCTTTAGTTGCTCTATGTATATTTCCATCCCGTATTCTCCTTCTAGATTTACTAACTGTTATACATTCTTTTTTAATCAATTATATTCCTGCTATTACTTTCGATTAAGTAATACAGATAGTAGCACTTTCGGATGAAAAAGATGAAATGGACTACGAATTAAATTCATAACTCGTACTAACCGAATATAAACATCAGAATTACTTGCGGATAGTCGATATATTTGTTTCGTATACCATAGCTGAAATTTTTGTTTTGTAGTTAATTCTCTCTTTAGTTGCGGATGACGTGATATTTCCGTTGTTGTCATATCCCATGGGGTTTCTATTATAGTAGCTGCCTTTTTATAAAATTGTTGTGTAAATGTTTTATCGAGTTGTTTTCTACCTTGCAGAAGTAATTGCAACTGGTGAGCCTCCATAGCAGCAACTGATACGCCTTGGCCGAAAACGGGATCAAAACGACATTGCGCATCTCCAACAACTAATAAGCCTTCTGGTACATTATTCACTAAATCAAATCGCCGGCGTACTTGATAAGGAATTTTGTATGTCTTTATATCAGTAATTCCCTCAGCCTTGTTTAGGAAGTCTGTAACATTAGAAATTGATAGGTTTTCAGCAAAATCATAAAACTCATCATCTGTTTGTGGTGCTTTCTCGTTTGCGTATCCACTGAAAGTAACAAAATAACGATTATCTTCTATCGTTTGAATAAGAACGCCATAAGGGTTATCAGGGAAACTCGGAGACATTAGCACATTGCAACAGTCTAATTTCTCATTTTCTTTAAGTTTGAACATTTTCGTTGCGTAAAATAAATCAATACGAACTTTCTCTTCTTGTACTTCAATTTCGTATTCTCGTAACCACTCTATACTTTTTGAGCCAAATCCACTCGCATCAACTACAAGGTCTGCATGAACTTCTTCTTGTATGTCTGTCTCTAAATATTTAACTTTTACTCCACACACTTTGTTAAGCTTTTCATCTACCAATAACCCTTTAACCAATGTTTCATATTTAATAGTAATATTTGAAATCTGATGTATTCGTTTTTGAATATGCCATTCTAGTAAAGGACGACTTTGTTGAATCATATGTACTTCCCCTATGAACGGTTGTTTCCATAGACCGAATTGATGCCATTTCAAATCACGTGTAAAGTTGTTTATAATACTACCCGCTTCTATTAATTCATTCGTAATAGTAGGAAACAATTCTTCAATTGCTTTTTCTCCACCTTTTAATAACACGTGAGGATGATTACTTTGTGGAACTCTTTTTCTTGAAGCTTTTCCATCCCATTTTTCACCGACTTCTAAAATGATTACTTCTTTAAAAAAAGTTGATAATGCTTTTGCTGCAAACTTTCCTGCCATACTTCCACCAATAACGATAGCCTTATTAAACATATTTTCCCCCTTAATAAAAAGAGATCCTGCCTTGTATGAATGAAACAGGATCTTAAACTAATTAACTTCTTTATCATTATACTTAAAATACATCAGTAAATTGCAACGTTAAAATTAAAATACCTAATCCCCATACGTAATACGCGAATACTTTTAAGGAGTGACGTTTTAAATATTGAATCATCCATGAAACGGCTATGTATCCAAAAAACGCTGCTGATAACGTTCCGACAATTAAAGATGTACTAGAAATAGATTCTGCTTTCCCTTGAAAAACGTCTGCAAATTGCAAAATGATAGCTCCAACAATAGCTGGTGTCGACAGTAAAAAAGAAAAGTAAGCAGCAGTTTCACGGTCTAATTTTCTCCATAATGCAGCGACAATTGTCATTCCAGAACGGGAAATGGCTGGAAAAATAGCAGCAGCTTGAAATGAACCGATAATTAATGCGTCTTTATATGTTATGTCATCCATTTTTTTACGACCATTCTTTTGTTTATCTGCCGTGTAAAGAAAGAATCCGGTCACTAAAAACTCCCAACCGATCGTGATTCCTGTTTTTGAAATATCTTCAAAGAAATCTTTAAACAATAAACCAATTACAACTGCGGGTATTGTCCCAACGATAAGTAATAACATGAGCTTTGAAAATGGGTTTTTAATTAAATATATAAATTCTTTTTTGTAATAAATAAAAACCGCAAGTAAAGTCCCAATATGCAGCATCGTATCTAAAAATAAGCCAGCCTCATCTAATCGGAACAAATGCCTTCCTAAATAAAGATGTCCGGTACTACTGATTGGTAAAAATTCTGTTAAACCTTGAATTATACCTAGTATGAAAGCTTCTAACCAATTCATGATGGTCTCCTTTCTCTTTTGCTTGTACCAATATATGAGGGTTAAATTTTCGATATGAAAAAAACTATATTTCTCTATGAATTTACTTTTCATTTATGGATATATATGTAAAGAGGGTTAAGGAGGGTTATTATGTGGAAGCACACAAAATTCGGTAATGTATTACTTTGGGTGGGCCCTATCCTTGTATTTTTAGGACTATGTATGACAAATGTTATTTCAGATATTCCTTTCTTTGAGGGAAAACATAAAACGGTTGGTATTGTACTTATATTTATAGGTGTAATCTGTTTTGTTGCTGCTAATCATTTGAAAAAAGGAGAAAGATATGAAGAATAAATCTAAATAAAAAACAATCCTGGCATATTAGCTAGGATTGTTTTTTATTAATGTTGATTATTTGTAGAATACTTTATCAACGTTATATTTCGCTTTGTATTCATTAATGATATATGTTTCGTAAATTTCTCTTTCTGTTGGATCTTCTACGATACATGCATCAATGCGGTATACTTCATCACGGTGATTTTTAATTGGTGAAACATTATCTTCAAAATGCTTCTTAATACGTTGTCTAATTTTACGAGCTTTACCTACGAAAAGAAGTTCGTCATTAATATTGTAAAACATAAAAATGCCGCCTTTATCTCTAGGGAACAAGTGGAAATCGATAAATCCATTAATTGGAGTAATGATTGGCTCGTCTCCTTTAATAACTTGTTTACGTTCAGTAATTGAAACATCAGCTTCAGGAATATTAATTTTAATCAAGTTCATTCACGTCCTCTTTTATTATAAAGATAAATAATAGCATACATAAGTAAGAAAAGCTATGTTCAGAGGCATATTTCATTTTATAATTCAAATATTATAGGTGTATCATGTAAACTTTTCTTCCAAATCATATGATCGCTGGATTCTCCCCAGTAATCTTTCAATACATAGCTAGGTTTTCCAAACTTTTTCGTCCATATACTTTGCGCATTTTTATATCCACTATCTAAACAATATTCTGTTATCCCTCTGCTAAGTAATGTAAGAAACATTGTATGTAGTAATAAACTCCCTATTCCCTTTCTCTGATACTCCGGAAGTATGAATACAGTTCCTATTTCATACAAATTTTTAAGTACACCACCTGTACAACTATTAATCAATGTACTTGCTGGACCGATTTCGATTGTTCCAATGATTTTATCGTTACTTGTATCAATTGCTAATAAAAAGTAACGACCTTCTCCGTTACTATCAAAATCACTTTTCAAATACTGCTTTTTTGAGTTAATTTCATTTTCTATGTCATCCAATGATTGTGACAATCCTTCATTTTTGTATGTATTCGTAATAACGATACGGAAAAATAAATATAGTTCATCTACATCATTCAAATTCGGTCTTCTAACTGCAACGTTAGTCATGAATTCAATCTCCAATCCTCATTATGCCATTGTTAATACAACACTTTATATAATCTATTCATCATTATTCTGCAAAAACCTGCATAAATCCAACAGTATAGAAAGCTCATTATAGATATTGATAAAATAATTTTTATATCCATAGTTGTATGAACAGCAGGACCAAGTACCGGAAAACGGAAAACATCGAGAACAATCATAATACCAATAATTAGACAAGTTGCTGAAAAGGAAACAATCCAAATTCTCCTCTTTAATTTTAAAAAAGATACTCCTAAGGCTAGACCTAATAAGCCTGTAGTAAAAGGAAAGACAATTAGTTCACTTGGCTCAATAATAAATAATAGAAAAATAGTAAGAATATAAGAAAGTATTCCCTCACGAATAGAATAGAAAATAGCAAAAAAAATCGGTAATGTCGAAAATGGACTAATGAGCAAACCTATACCAGGAACTAGGTTTCCTGCTGCTTGAAACATGGTGGCTAATGTACTCATCAAAGCTGTAAGTACTAACTTATTCGCAAGGGACAATTTTCTTTTATGAACAAAGCTCGTATCATGTTCTATCATCAGTTGATACCAATAACGTACAAACCAATTCATCAATATCTCCCCCTAAAGATGCCTCATTCATTACTTTCTATATTATTCATACACTAGTGGTTTATGAGCTGCTTTCTACTTGTTATGAATTACTATATAATAAAAGGCTTTTAGGGGGATAAATTGTGCGTTTTGAAACAAAATAAATTCCTTGGATTATTAAACTACGAGTGTGTATCGTATCAGGGAATAATTTCAAAAATGGTACCTTTATTAAAATCAGTTACTTTCATAGAACCGTAAACTCCTAAATATAATTTAGTTTGATCCGAATTTGTTCCTAAACTCATATAATAAGCTGGTTGCGTACCAAAATCATAATTGGTTTCAATAACATGAAAGTCAGCATGTTTACCGTCTGTACCTGCTCTAGTATAGGCTAAAACACCCTTAATTGGAGACTGAGATTCTCCTTTATTGGCAAGGTCAGTAAACACAACGCTACCTGTTAAATTTGGAATTGCATTTCCCATATATGGCTGAACTCCTGTAAGTGAAGTTCCTCCAAACTTATCTGTTCTAGAATCTTTATGAAAATAACTAAGTAGAGGCAGAATACGCTTCACTGAAGTTTGTATTGTTTCATCATAATAAACTATTGTTCTCTCATCCAAAGTCTGATTCTCAGAACAATGTCGTATAAAAGAAGTAGGTAAATCCCCTTCCCATCCTCGCCACCCAAAATTGATAACCCCATCTTGATTGGGAGTTAACCTCATAAAATGCATTTGAACAAGTTCTGTAACCAATATAGGTTTATATTGAATAAATGAAAAAATAGACTCTACAATATCTTGTCCGACATTTCCGGCGTATTTGATATATTGATTATAAAACCTTTGAAATGAAATGCCGGTTATATTACGTACTCCTTTTGCAATTACTGTAAGTGTTTCTTGTATAGATAAAGGGAGTTCATTAAAGCGTGTAACTACAGGAGGGTTATTTATAAATGTATTTTTACTTACATCGATTTCAATTATTTTACCTGCTATTTCTAAATCATCTTGGCTTAAATTAAATGGATCATAACCTGACCCGCCATCTCCATTTGTAAAAACAAGTTTTCCAGTCTCAGGTGAAAAGTTTAAACTATTGACTCCGTTATGATTAAAAAATGGTCTTCTTACATTCAGTAATGTTCGTCGCTTTTGAGCTTGACCATTAGATTGTAAAGTCCATTCTTCTACTGTATCAATGTGATCATATTGCGTATTTCTATTAACCCACTTTAAATTTAACGTTTTAGGGTCACAAGGATTCGGTTTAAATTGCTCAGAAAATGCACCTGGCCCTTGAGTTCCAGCTACTGAATAATGAAGATAAAATAACCCATTTTGATAAAATTGTGGATGGAACGCAAGTCCAAGCAATCCGCGTTCATCATAACCGCTACTAGAAACACCTTCTTCAAATGTACCTAATTTAATAATTAGGTGACGAATATCTAAAAATGTCTTTATAACTCCGTCCCCTATGTAAAAAATCTCTCCTAATTGGGTTGCGATAAATAGTCTTTCGATCGATTCACCTGGAAGTATCGTTGTTTTCAATACGGTTGGTAAAATTACGTTTTGAACAATGGGTCGTAAACTAACTTTAACTTTTGTCAATTAACTGTACACCCCTTTTTCTTCTTTTTTATAGAAGAATATGATTAGAGTAGTTTTGTTAGTATCAAATAAGTCGTATTCCTTTTTATTACAATTTTGTATATAATATAAGAATCAATATATTAGGGGAATCAATTATGACACTCTTATTACAAATCATCGTACCACTTATATGTGCAATATACTTATTTACTCTCTATCATAACGGGACGTATGGATCAGCTTCATTCCTTTTAGCAGTCATGATAGGAATTTTCGGTTTAGAGAATATCTTTCAATATGCTAGTCTAACAAATCATGCTATTTATCCATATTGGGGCAGTCTGAAGGCTGTTGTTATCGTTTTATCAGTCGTATTTCTATTTAAAAAAGGTGGTTTAACAGGAAAATATTGATTTGTAATGCGTTACATATTTTCTTGTTAAATTGCTTTTATTTTATAAAAGAAGAAATATTTATGTAAAAGTACGAAGGGACGTGTTACATATGTCTATAAATATTATTTCAATAGTATCTATCATAATATGGATTGTGTTAATTACAGAACTTATAAAACCTTCAAAAGAACAGAATGGACGAAAAATAGTAACTTTAGTAACTGCTGGTTCCGCATCAACACTTATTTTGACCGTTTCATTTATTCAAAATATCCCGTTTTGGAATTGATAGTGATATAACTAACAAAAATATGTATAAATAAAAAGATTAGGATTCACTCCTAATCTTTTTATTTTGGGGTAGCACCACACATCTATCAACTTAAGAATAAACGCCACCAAAACAAAAAAAGCCCCAACTTATTTTTCTTGAAAATAAGTTGGGGCTTTTGAAACAGTAAAGTATATTTTTAACTATGAAAACTACGATAAATTTTTCCTTTTTTCCTACTTGCTAAATTCAGCAAGTAAAATTTTTTTAAAAGGATTAGGACTGCCAATTCTACCCAAACTATTCCAATTGACGACCAACGTATGCTTGCCTCCAAGTTTACCTCCAACAAGAGTAGTAAACCCTAGAATGCCACCTGTGTGTCCCCATATCGAGACACCGCTTGGAAGCTTAGTTTCATAGATTCCAAGACCATATCCATCGATTCCTTCTTTTCCTGTAGGAACTGTAGTAAGCATTTGTTTTAGTTGCTGTTCTTTCAGTAATTTGCCACCGAGCAAGTAAGAGAAGAATTTGTTTAAGTCTTCAGCCGTAGAAATCATATCTCCAGCAGAGCTAGCTGCACTTGGGTTATAATAAGTAACGTCTTTTAGCTCACTTGCTCCGTCTGGTTGGACATACCCACGGGCATGGTTAGTGCCTGGAATAACACTTGAGTTGCCTGGTAGGAATGTATTCGACAATTCAAGTGGTTCAATAATTCGATTTTCAACCTCTTCCGCATAGCTGTTTCCAGTTACTTTTTCAATAAGGATACCCAGTAATACGTATCCTGTGTTTGAATAAGACCAGCCCTTTCCTGGAGCAAAGTCTGGGGGAAGAGAGATCCCAATCTTCACTAACTCTTCAGCCGTATACGATTTTTTTGTATCCGTAAAATCAACGTCTTTTGACCTTGAGTATTCAGCGATACCACTTGTATGGTTCAATATCTCCCGGATAGTAATCTTGTTACCATCATATCCATTTCCTTGAATGACACCAGGCAACCAGTCTTCGATGTAGTCGTCTAGCTTCAGGCGATTCTCTCCAACTAATTGAAGTACAACTGTTGCGGTGAACGTCTTCGTCACACTCCCAATGCGAAAGCGAAAATCTGTTTTCATTGGTTTCTTGGTTCTCAGATCCGCTATTCCAGCGGCATACCCCCACGTTTTTCCACCCTCAGAAGTTTTAGCAAGTATCCCCGGGTATCCAAGTTGCAATGTATCCCGCATTGCTTGCTTGACGGAAGTACGATCTCGTTGCGTATTTGTTTGTAACGAACTAGATACATTTTGAGTGGGCTCTGCTTTTACAATTGAGGTTGGTGTTGTATATAACAGGGAACTTCCAGCTATTAAAAGGGCCAGACTTGCACATGTAATTTGACTACGTATTTTCATAAGGCATTCCTCTCCTCTATTCATATTGTATAAGTGTTTGCTTACTGTTCCTTACTTCCTGACAAGACTTAGGGAAAGACCCTCATGCATATAGATTAAAGCCCCAGTACAAAGGTATTTATCAATACCAACAATTTGAGCCATTTAAATCTCCATCCCTCCTATAACAAAATTATTCAAAGGTATGAAAGCATATTATGTACCCTTAGTTATTGTTAGTATTAACACAACATGAGACATAACCCTAACCCATATTTTACTTTATTTATCCATAATATGTATTGAGAAAGAATGTAAATTCGAATCCTTTCCGTAACCCAACTATTGATTATTTTTTCACCTATTATAATTAGTTATTTTGAATTTCATAATAAAAAAACTGTAAAAAAATAACTATTCCCTTAACGTACAGGAAGCGGTTGAAAAATATGTCTATACGCACAATTTTCTTGTTTTGATATGGTGAACCCATCGCCATTAAGCTAAGGTTTTGAAGTACCCACTAAATGAAATTTTTCTTTCTCTACAGTTAGTTACTTTGAGAAGTCATCTCATTTTTTTGTTTTTTGGGGTGTTTCTTTTTCTTAACTTGATGGATGTGGGGTCTCGCCATATCCATCAAGTTATCTAAATAAAATACCCTCTAAAAATTAAGAATATTCAAAAGTAAAAATAGACATTTATTCACTTCGTTTGTTATAATTCAAACAAAATAAAAAATCGTTTATATTTTACATTTAACGATATCAAATTTACTGGAGGGGATAAAGATGAAAAAAGCACTTTACATCAATATAGGTGGAGAAGGACACTTAAATCCAACATTAGGATTAGTACAGGATTTAGTACAACGTGGAGACAACATTGTCTATTATTCATCAAATGATTTTGAAGAAAAAATCAAAAAAGCAGGTGCGCAATTCCGTCCCATCAATCAAGAGGCACAAAGAGAGCTTTCGGAAACTATGAATCTTATGACTTCCCATCCTCAAGAGTACTTATTACACTTCCTTCATGCTATGGAAAGAATTACTGATGCCATTTTTGAAGAAATCTCCAAAGAAACATACGATTACATCCTCTATGATGCACAGTCTTTACCTGGAAAATGGGTTGCTCACCATAGAGGTTTAGCATCTATTGCAACTTGGACCACGTTTGCTTTTTCACAAGAACTAAAAGAAAATATGAACCTGACAGGAACAAGAAACATAGAACAAAAACAGGAACGTTTAGCCATGCTACAAGCATTTTTGCAATTAGAAGAAATAGCAAAAAGGAAACAATATTTAGAAGGAAAATATGAAGTATCCCTATCTGATAATTTTTTACTTTGTCCGGGTTCAGGCGATTTGAATATTGTCTTTACTTCTCGCTATTTTCAAAGAAACAGCAAGGATTTTAAGGATGGCTATATTTTTATCGGTCCTTCCATTGCTGAAAATGAAACTCTAAATGATTTTTCGGTTGATGAATTAAAAGGAGAACGTGTGATTTATATTTCTATGGGAACCATAATTAATAATCAGCCTGAATTCTATCAAAAATGTTTCGTCGGTTTAAAAGATCTCAATGCGAAAGTAGTACTTAGTATAGGCAAACAATTAACAGTGGAGCAGCTAGGAGATATACCTGATAATTTTATTGTTGGTAACTATCTTCCACAATTAGATATACTGCGTCAAGCGGATGTATTTATTAGTCATTGTGGAATGAATAGCACAAGTGAATCACTTTATTTTGAAGTACCTCTAGTTATGCTCCCATTTATAAATGATCAGCATACGATTGCTGAGCGAGTATACGAACTTGGCGCAGGATTTATGTTAAATATCCAGCAATTATCGGCCGAGGATTTAAAACATGCCGTTAATGAAGTGTTGCAGCATTCGATTTACAAAGAGAATGCCAAAAAAATTAGTCAATCATTCCGTGAGGCAGGTGGTTATATCAAAGCTGTTGATGAGATTATTACATTTACTCGTTAATTCTGCTATGTATGCCACTCAAGGCCTATTAACTTAAGAATTTTATAACACCCTACAACAAGAATATAGAAGATAGAAGATAGAAGATAGAAGAAATGCTGGCAGTATCCCATACTCATCAAGATAAGAAATTAAATACCCCATTACTATCAATTCTTAAGTTGATAGTAATGGGGTAGCACCACATACCCAGCAAGCTAAGGTCTTGAAGTAGCCCCTAAACAAAATTTTAAATTTTTCTAAAGTTATTTATGTGAATTCAAATCGTTTTCA
Organism: Bacillus cereus group sp. MYBK14-1; assembly: GCF_051916885.1. Lineage (NCBI taxonomy): Bacteria > Bacillati > Bacillota > Bacilli > Caryophanales > Bacillaceae > Bacillus > Bacillus cereus group sp. MYBK14-1. The sequence goes on from NZ_JBQAHM010000001.1 coordinate 203,343, forward strand.
GGAACATATGTGGTCCTTTTACAATTTGAATTTCTTTTTAAGCTTCTTATATTTTCTGTACGAACGTCTAACAATGTTTAACATAAAATACGGTATTTTAACGGGGAAAGGCAATTTATAAATGAAAGGAAAATAAAAGGTGAAATATGCCTTTTCTAGGTCTCTCCACTTACTATCTTCTTTTGTTTTTAAGAAATCAGATACATCGACTACATATCCCCTTCCTTTTTCCATCATCACATTTTTCCCGTGAACATCACAAGGAGTTAACCCTTGTTTCCTCGCATACTCTAAAGCCTCATTAATATCAAGTATTACTTGCTTAGGAATTTTAATTCCCTTATGAATAGCATCGTATAAGGTAATTTCTTTTAAACGTTTCAATACTATGAAATTTTCCCCTTTATATATAAGCTTTGAATAAGAAGGATGATCTCCAATTCTTCGGTATACTTCTGACTCTTTTTCAATTCCTTCTCCTTCTCGCACGTAAACTTTCACTACCCAATCTTTGTATTCTCTGTGCATGAATACCGCGGCATAATTACCTGTTCCTAAACACTTCCAAAGTCTAGGAATATCTTTAACTACTACAGGCTCGAATTCATCCTCACTTCTTATACTTACCTCTTTTAATAATTCGTCATTTATCAATCCCACAAAACTATTTATACTCATCATTCCCACTCCGGTTTTGCTAAAAGGGGGCCCACCCACATTTTAACGAAAATATACACTAAGCGAATTTTAGCATAAAACGAGTCATCTTTCTTCTTAAAATAAAAAGCTAACTCATTTTATTTAAACTGTTGAATACTTAATATTTATTCCGTTATTCATAGCCAAAAACCGTACGATATAAAAATATTTCTAACTATTTTCATTTTTTCAGAGTCAACTGTATAGGGCTTTTCTTAGTACAAGTTCTCTTCATTCATTACCCATGCCAAATCTATAAAACATTGTTTAGAAGTGTAGCAAAGGTTTGTTAATGGTTCAATTCTTGTTCCACTACTATCTTTGTTAGCTAAAACTTTTATTGTTTTAATAGTCTTTTGTTTAATTCCCACAATGCTGTTTTGTTGCTATCCCATTTCAAAAGCGTTACTGCTTCCTCAAAGCATAACCATTTATAATTGAAGTGTTCTTTAGATAATGATATGTTTTTTGTAGGGACTTTAACTCCAAAAGAAAATTCTTTTATTACATAAACCTCTTCTCCCCAACGGAATCCTCCAACTACATCCTCTACTGGTAGTGAAGACACAGAATCTAATTGTATATATGGACATTCTCTTGTAATACGAGCCTCTTCAAACGCTTCCCGTTTTGCTGATTCAATAGGAATCTCACCGTCTTCTCCGCCACCAGCTATTCCTTGCCAATAACCATAATCACTTCGGTTAAAAATGGCATATTGAATAGAATCGGCAGTTTTTATATAAGGAAATATCAATACTTGATATGGCGCTCTCATTACTTAACCTCCTCTCGAAAATAAGTTTTAAATCAATATGAATAAAGAGCCGACATCACAATTCTACATTATTAATGCAGGTTTATAATGTCGGCCCTCTATTTTTAAATAATTTTATTTTTCATAAACAGGCTTACTCTTAACAGAGGAAAAACTACTTATTCTCTGTCGAATTTGTTTAGCATGGTTTTTCATAAATGTTAGCAGTACTCCATATTATTCAATTGCGCCAGCAACGTCATAATCATTTAAATCTAATTCAATCGGTTGTCCGAGCGCTAGTTTAGCAAGTTCCGCTCCTAGATATGGACCAGCTGTTAAACCCGAAGCCCCTAATCCATTCGCAACGAGAATTCCTTCAAATTTAGGTAGCGGTCCGATAACAGGTAAGAACCCTGGTGTAAATGGTCTGAATCCAACTCTCGTTTCAAGCATTGTAGCATTTTCTAAGCCAGGTGCAACTGCTAATGCCTTATGGAATACTTCATGTAAACCACCTGCTGTTACACGATGATCGAAACCAGTATCATTCTCATGTGTTGCACCAATTACGACATGACCATTGTCAAACGTTAAAATATATTGATCGTTTGGTGGCATAACAACTGGCATATTTTCTGTTGCTGTATTCTCGATTTGCAGATGAACAATTTGTCCTTTTTGGAATGTAACTAAGAAATTAATTCCTAATGGTTTCAAGATTTCATTCGCCCATGCGCCTGCAGTTACAATAACCTTTTCCGCTAAAATTGTTTCATCGTTTACTGTAACTCCCGTAATATGATTTCCTTCACGGACTAACATAGCATCGCCTTTTATGAAAGTTGCACCATGTTTTTTCGCAGCACTTATTAATGCATTGCGTAATAATCTTCCATTTACTCGTGCAGCACCACTAATATGAACAGAACTATATTCGTCTGATAATGCTGGGAATAATTTTTTTGTTTCTTCAGCTGATAAGCGAGTTATTTCACCAATCTCCGGGGCATCTTCACGTCGTTTATAAGCTCGCTCTTCCATTTGATCTAACTTTTTCTCGTCAGTATGTAAACTAATTGCACCTACACGATTATATCCTGTGTCAGTTTCACCGTCTTCTTCTAATTGCTGAATTAACGAAGAATAGTAACGTGCACCGCCTTTAACGATTTTATACCATGCTTTATTACGGCGCTGTGATAGCCATGGACATACAATACCTGCTCCTGCATCGGTTGCTTGCCCTAATTGTTGGCGATCCACGATAGTAACATTCGCACCTGCCTTAGCAAGATGATAAGCAGTAGACGCTCCTAAAATTCCTGATCCAACTACAATATACGATTTCATTTCAAACACCTTTTCTCTTTTGCTAATTATATAAATATAAGAACATTCCTTAGTATAATGGAAGGAATGCTTTTTTCAATGTACTCATCACAATTAATTGTTGCAGCATTGTGACTTCCTTAATCATTATTTTTTCTTCTTACGGAATAATTCAATTGTTTTATAGCCTTGTGAAAGGATTTCTATCATTTTCTCTAGACGTTTTTCACGTGTTTTTTCTTGTTTCACAGAAAAAAGATTACGTGCCCAATCTTTTTGGTATCCAGGCGTTAAACTTTGATAAAACTTAAGTTCATTCGGATGATTAGCTAATAATGCTTCAACATCTTTAATTCGATCTGCATAATCGGCAACACATTGACTCATAGCAGATGTTTTTGTTGTTTTTTTCTTTTCACGTTTTAAACCAACAACAGTAAAGACTTCATCCATACTTACCATTCGTGCAAATTTAATATCGCTTTCTCCCACATAACCATCTTCTCCAACGTTTAATGCCGGAAACATTTCATCACGGTGAATAAACGTACTATAACGCGCATTACCTTTTTTCGGATATGCGAAGAATACGTAACCTTTTTCAATTAGTAATTCTTCATTACTAATAATAAAATTCGTTTGTTTCACCATTTCATCAAGCGTTTCTACAAATATAAAGATAGCATCGTGTTCTTTTGAGAATGCAGTTTCTTTACCTGTAAAAATGTCATAATCACTTGGTTCGTTAATAACGACCATATTTGTATACTTATTAAGTTTCAATTTATCAATAACTGACATAATAATCTTCCTTTACATTCAAAATTCATTGTACATACTTTTTCGTACTGTTCTAGTGTATTATATGTATTAAGAAAATCAAACTTTAAATCGTATTATTCTGCTGCAAAAGAACATAATTCTTTACTAGATGGGTGGTTTTATGCCATATGTAATCCGAGATGAAGGGCTAGTTTTATAAGGGGATGATGGAAAAGAACCAATTTTTCATACATATGAAGAAGCTGAGGAAACATTAAAAACATTAACTATACCGCAGTTTCCGAAACATATTAGAAGAAAACCATTTACACCAAAAATAATAAAGATAGCCGCTTCTGAATAAGAACCGGCTGTCTTTATTATTCATAACTTAATAGCAAATAAAGTATATAAAAACTCTTTATATTGATCTTCTGTAATTTCACGCTTAGTTTTTTCCCCATGAATAATTTCGGTTAAACTTGTATTCGTTAATGAAATATGGCCAGAGTTCGTCAACTTTACTGCAATTGGTCCTTTATTAAAAATAGACTTCTCATCTTCTATCACTCTTCTTTGAACATCATTTACTACTATCTCATCAATAATATGTTTATAAAAAGCATGACAAACTTTCCATTCTCCAGCAGCATCTATTCTTTCTAAAACATAATTTCCTTTATTCGTATCTTTTCGTCTCACCCGGTACGAACCATTTTTTGAAGAAACCGACTCGCCAGTAAAAGGTACAGGAACAAGAGGTACTAACGAAGCTATACCTATATCAATTAAATACTGTACATTATCATAAGTTAAAATAATTGTTATATGGCCATCCTCAAGTGCCCATGCATTTATATCGTTTTTATAAACCGTACCTAATGCCAGTTGTACATCATAGCCACAGTCTCTTAAGAAATAGTAAAAAAGAGTATTTAATTCGTAGCAAAGTCCACCACGGGAACTAGTTAAAATTTTCTCTCGTAAGTTTTCCAGAGAGATTTGATTCGTATTTCGTGCTATAACATCTAAATTCTCAAATGGTATAGTATGCGCAAACGAAAAGAGTATGGTAGGTAATTCTTCAAACGTTACATCATTACGTTTTTTAAGATTTAATCTTGTGAAAAGCTGATCTTGTAAACTTGTCATATTTAGCACCCCTTAAAAATTTATAAGTTTAAATAATATATGCTGATTGTAAATTTTAAGGGGCACTGTAACAATGTACATTTCATTTAACTGTACCGGTACAAAAATTACGATTCACGAGGTAAATTAATAGAAGGCGTCATTACAAATGTCTTTTCTGTAATTACTTCTTTTTGGGGCAAATCAAAAGCTACGAATATAAATTTAATAGTTTATCTATAGGCAAATTATTACTATCACTTAAATCAACAAAATATTGAAGTTGCCACGTTTGGCTCTTTTTAGCTTGATTACTAACAGTGGTATCCCAAACAGGATAAATCCTCATTGCCATTTTCCCTGTTTGACTTTGTGTTCTCAATATTTTTTCTTTAAGAAGAATCTCTTTAGGAAAAATAAATTGCCCTAGTTTATTATCAGCAATACAAGTGATTACTAATAAATCAGGAGCAGCTTCATAAGAGAAAGCTCTATTTCGCATATTTTCATCTTTCTCCCAAAAAGAAACAAATTGACCAATTTTATTAGGTGTAACTTTTGATTTTCTAAAACGAATGGTTTTGTTATTTAAGTGGAATAAACATCCGGCATATTCTGAGTTTTGCTTTTCTTCTTTTAGATTCGTAATCATTAAGTTGTTAGGTTTGTAAACTATATTATTTAAATTTTGGATTATATTATTAAAATTGTTCAAAAAAACTCCCCCTTTATTCATCTCTTAGTTTACCACAAACATCAGTTCTTCTATATCGTATATAATTATGAACTAAGTGAAATGGGGGAATTTAGCAAGATATAATTATTACTTTAATGTACTTAGTTTTTCAATTGCTTGTTGTTCAGTTGCTAAGTAAAGAATGTCATTTCCTTTATTACATTCATAAATAAAATCTTTTAAGCTTTTACTAGTATACATAGAGAAATCTCCAACAATAGCAATCTTTACCTTGTAGTTTATAAACTTTTGAAGGATATCGCCCGCAAGCCGTGTTTTTAGGTCAAAGAAATCTTCACTTATTAAAGATTTATGGATAATAATATGTTTCGCATCTACCTCATATTGAACTGCTGCCATAGTATCTAATGCAGACTGAACATCCGATATTAATACCTTATCGTTTCTAATGACCGCAATATTGATTCCATCGATTACTACTTTCTTTATTTCCATAGTCCTCCCCCTTTATAATTTACACAGTATGAGTAAAATTGTTTTACAAAACTTCGTATTAATCATAGATTAAATTAGCCACAGCTATTAAAATGGCCTCTATTTTTTGTTGTAAATATCTATTTTTTATTACTAATACGGTCAATGAAATTAATGATAGTTTCTCTTTTTTTGTATTTTTAAATATATATATATGGAATTACTTTTACTTGTTATAAAAATATTGTGGAGTAACATAACTTAACAAACTATCCAAAGTGTTAATCTCGGCATACGGTTGTATTTTGGTAGTATTCTTGATCTTCTGAGGGTTAAACCACACACCTTTTATATTTACATTTTGAGGACCAGCAATATCCTTTTCTAAGTCATCCCCAACAAATAAAGTATTTTCCGGTTGTAAATTTAACTTATTTAATGCTAGTTCGAATATACGTTTATCAGGTTTACTAAATCCCACTTCTTCAGAAATAATGATTGTTTCAAAATACCTATTTAAATTCGTGTTAAATATTTTAGCTTTTTGCCTCTGAGTTGAGCCATTTGTTATAATTCCAACTTTAAAGTGCTTCTTTATTTGATTTAAGAAATGAATAGTATTTTGGTCTATTGAAAAACATCTAGGGAAATTATTATTCCAAAAATCTTGGATGTAATTGCGTGGCAATCTATACTTCGGCGTGAATTCATCAAACAATGATTCTAAAACTGTCGTTTTATTACTTATGCCATATTCTCTTTTATCGTATTCTTTGAATTTCTGTAACATGTTGCTTTTAGCCGCACCATCTACATTTTCATAACACTTTTCTAAAACAATTAAAAATAATGCCTCTACTGCTTTATCCCTATCAAGTAATGTATCATCTAAATCAAACAGCATCGCTTTATAACCCATCAAATCATTTCACAACCTTTCTAGCATTATATAAATCTCTCCAAGTTTGTACCTTTAAACTTTTGGTTTAGCAAGAACATTGTTATGTAGTGATTAACGATTAAATAGAAACTAGATGAAAGAAATCCAAAGTTCTTGGCACACACTCTAGTATTACGGTAGCTTCTTCTATATTGAAATTCCTTTTCCTCTTTTGGTAAAGAAGCAAAAGTATATTTTCGCGAATTTTAAGAAACTACATACAATTCACGTTATTATACATTAGTTTTTCGTAAATATTAATCGTACATCAATTCATACGATAAGTTTTTTTAAACAATTATTTCTCCATAAAAAAGTAATATAGCTAATAATATTTTTTAGTAGTAAACGTCCTATGAAGTTTACTACTGTATCTCCACATAAACTCCAGATAGTACGGCTATAATGACTACCAGAGGTGATATTATGAAAAACTATCATATTCTCGTGGTAGAGGACGATCAAGAAATTCAGGAATTAATTAAACAATTTTTAATGACACAGCATTATACAGTGGTAGTCGCTTCAGATGGACTAGAGGGTATGACACAATTTAATAAGCAATCATTTGATTTAATTCTTCTAGATGTCATGATGCCCAATCTTAATGGGTTTGAAGTTTCTAAAATGATTCGAAGTCAGTCAAACGTACCAATTATTATGCTAACTGCGTTGGAAGAAGAGGAAGATCAAATGAAAGGATTCGACCTTGGGATCGATGATTATATAACAAAGCCCTTTTCATTTCATGTTTTGATTAGACGAGTCGAAGCTGTACTTAGAAGAAGTTATGATAAAAATGTAAATAATCATTTGATATTTAAAGAAGTGCGTATCGATGTGGATGCATATAGAGTATATGTAAATGACGTTGAAATTATATTAACGACAAAAGAGTTTGAAATTCTACAACTACTATTTCAAAATGAGAGAAAAGTACTTACAAGAGAAAATATCGTAGAGAAGGTTTGGGGGTACGATTATTTTGGAGAAACACGAATAATTGATACACATATTAAAAATCTACGTAAAAAATTAGCTATCCCTTATATTAAAACAATAAAGGGTATTGGTTATAAAATTGATGAATAGTATTGTGAAACTCATGAAGATGAAGCAAATTACTTACAAACTCTTTATGACTACATCTCTCATTTTGTTATCCTTTGCAGTATTGATTTATTTAACTTTATACTTCTTTCTCCCTACGTTTTATGAGCAATATAAAACAGATCAACTTCAAACAGGGATAAACGAAATCATTGATAAATCTAAAAATCTTACGTTTCAAGATGCGATACCACTTTTTGATGAATACGCAAAAAAAAATAATGCGATGCTTTATCTTCAAAATAAAGAAGGAGTAATTATTTACTCTCCTTCATTTTCTTTTATTCAAAGTGGTACGCAAAAAACAGTAGTTACTAAAGCAACACGATTCGAGAATGCAAGTACCCTTAGCAATTCATATAACGCTACGAAACCAATTCAATTTCAAGATGGTAGTTTAACGCTTGTAGTGTTTGCTACATTTCAACCGATTGATGAAGCTTCACAGGTTTTAGTACGCTTTCTCCCCTATATTAGTATCATTGTGCTTGTTATTGGTATAGGGAGTGCTTATTTTTATTCCAGGTTTATTACAAAGCCACTTATTTATATTAATGAAGGTGCACAAAAGATGGCAAATTTAGATTTCTCCGAAAAAATTGAGGTTCGCTCTACAGATGAGTTAGGAGAATTATCTAATAGTTTGAATGACATGTCTATTAACTTGCAACAAGCTATGTTTGATTTAAAAAAAGCAAATGAACAATTAAAAAATGATATTGAAAAAGAAAGAGAAATAGAAACAAAACGCAGAGAGTTTTTTGCGATTATAGCACATGAATTAAAGTCCCCTCTTACTGTAATGAAAGGATACTTAGAAGGAATGATATACAATATTGGCCCTTATCAAAATCGCGATCAATATTTAAAGAAGAATCATCAAATTATTGAAAGTATGGAACAATTAGTTCGTGAAATTTTAAGCGTATCGAAATTAGAACAACACACCTTCAAACTAAAAGTAGAGAAAGTTAATCTTTCAAAATTAATAGGGACAATTACAAAAGATCTCGAATTTTTTGCTTCTCAAAAAAACATCGAAATAATAAAAGAAATTGATTTTGGCCTTGCTATTTATACAGATTGTGCCCTTTTAGAAAAAGCATGTAAAAATATTGTCCATAATGCGGTTATGTATTCACCACATAATGAAAAAGTCTATATAAAGTTAAGTGAGGATTCTAAACAAAGTCAAATCGAAATGCAAATTATAAATACAGGTGTCAATATTAAAGATGAAGATTTACAACAAATTTTTAAACCATTTTATCGAATTGAAAAATCAAGAAATCGAAATACTGGAGGAAGTGGTTTGGGGTTATATATTGTTAAACAAATTCTTGAAACGCTAGATATAAAGTATTCAATAAAAAATATGGAACATAGTGTGCAATTTCGCATGAGTATTCCATTATCTAAACACAAAAACAAACAAACTCTCCTTTAAATAGGACGAGTTTGTTTGTTTTTGTAGTAAATATAAACTTATTAACAGGTTTTTCACTTAATGGACAAATGCTGCTTCTTAAATGGCGATTATCATAAGTAGTGACAAACTGTATTCAATTTACATATTTATCTTCTACTATAACAGCAAAAACGAAATTCCGCTTAGCAGCAAATTAGATTCTCTTATTTGAGATGCATTTCATCTATGAAACTGAAAAGGAAGATGAAAAATGCATATTTCCCTCCATTTTTCAGATTAATTTAAAATTCTTTTATGGTAAGCTATATGTAAAGATTAAACATAAAACATAAAGGATGATTCGTATGCAAATAAGGCCACAAGTAAGTGAATATAACTCCTATTATGCAACGTATACCAACTTGGTATCAGACGGAAATATCATACATATTCTAGAACAACAAATGAAGGAAACGAATCTCTTATTAAAGGAAATTTCTAATAGTGAGGGACTTTTCCGGTATGCTCCTACTAAATGGAGTATAAAAGAAGTAATGGGTCATATAGCAGATACAGAACGGATTATGGCGTATCGATTGCTATCAATCGCTCGAGGCGAGACAGCAGAACTTCCAGGCTATAATGATGATATGTATGTTCTTAGAGCTGCTTTTGATAAGCAATCTATGCAAGATCTTCTTGAGAATTTAATAGTTGTTCGCCAATCTACCCTGTATTTACTTAGAAGCTTAGATAAAGAAGCTTGGTCACAAAGAGGAAATGCGAATAATTCTGAAGTTACAGTTCGTGCATTAGCATACATCATTGCTGGTCATGAGCTTCATCATCTTCAAATTATAAAAGAACGTTACCTTGGTTCTGATTTATATCCAGCAACTTAACATTTGAAGAAAATGAGTCCTATTTATGTAGGGCTCTTTTTCAGTATTTATAACGGATTAGTGCTTAGAACCATGGTGATTAAATGCATTTATTTATAAAGTCCACCACATAATATATATGCTATCCCCTTTTATTCTGTACATGAATTTCTTTAGGTTGATATACTACAAACTCAATATATCTGGAAAGGTGATGATATTATGTATGAACAGCAAAATAATAGAGATAGAGATCAAAAAATGATGTTTTCTATGCAGGGAGTTCCCTCAAATAAAATTAACATGAATCAATTACCTAAATGGATTAGAATTTTTGGCTATTGTGTGTTTGGTTGGATAATAGTATTTAGTTTAATTATGATTGTAGGTTTAATTCTGCAATATCTATGTGTGATTATCCCATGATATAGGTAACCAATTATAATAAAAAGAACTTGTAGAATATCATACAAGTTCTTTTTCAAATATTATTAAAACGGGAACAACAAACTATTTTAACATTCAGTACAGGGAGACCATTTTGGTTATGGCTTGATTTTATTATAAATCAAATATAAGCTTTTGAAAGAGATAGATTTTGAAAATTATGTGAATTGAACAGTTATGATGTTTATATTAGATTTCATTTACGACCAACTTCTTCTTACTTAAATACACTGCACGATCTGATTTTTTAGCAACCTCCTGTGAGTGCGTCACAACAATAATGCATTTATTCTCTTTATGTGCAAGTTCTTGAAACAGTTCTATTATATCCATTGCGGTTTCTTCGTCGAGGTTTCCTGTCGGCTCATCTGCAATTAGTAAATCAACATTACACGATAGTGCTCGAGCAATTGCTACACGCTGTTGTTGTCCACCGCTTAGTTGCAGGACGTTTCGTTTCGCTTCAGCTTCTGAGAGTCCTACCCTCTCTAATAATTCTAATGCTCTTGCTGTTTTATTTTGCACTTTAACACCTGTAATTTCCATTGCTGTTAAGACGTTTTGAAGAGCGGTCATATAGGTAATTAAGTTATAAGATTGGAAAATTACAGATACATTTTGATTACGGTATCGATCCAAACCAATTTTTCTAATATCTTTGCCATTATACAGTACATAACCATTTTTAGGGACATCCAGTCCACAACCTAAACTTAGAGTTGTGGTTTTACCAGATCCAGATGGTCCTAAAATCGTGTAGAAATGTCCTTTTTGAAAAGAAAAGTTAACATTATCTAGTATCGCTACATTTTTTCCATTACTTTCATAATAATAATCCAAATTTTTAAACTGTAAAATCGTCTCCATATCGATCCTCCTCATTCATCTTTTAAAAGAATTTGTTTTGGGTTTAAACGTAGAATAGATAATGCTGGAAGAAGCGTTGCTATTATAGCAATACCTAGTCCAATCCCCCCCATTTTCCCTACATCTTCTCCTGTTACACTTACATCAATTTTATCAATTGGATCTTCTTTTTGATTTTGTAGAGTACCACCAGGTCCAGCCATCATTACAGTGCCATGTTGCGAGGTATCTGTTTCTTCGCTCGCAGTAGCAATTTCATTCGAAAGTAAATTATCCCCTATATATTGAGAAACTTTAGCTCCTGTTGTTATGGATAATCCAAATGCTAAAATAGCGACACACACTACTTCTACTACGAATTGCGCCATCAGTTTCCACTTTTTCTCTCCAATAGACAATAGAATTCCCATTTCTTTACGACGCCCTTTAATTGATAGCATAATGATTAATCCTAAAATGATCGCACCTGCAATCGATACAATATAAATGATCATTTGAGAAGTCGAAGAGATATTTTCAATAGGACCAATCATTTGCTTGTACAATGAATCATGCGCATCTAATTTATAATAATTAAAATCAATATTAGATTTTTTTGCTTCTTTTTTAAATGCATCAATATATTGTGGATCATTCAAGAAATACACGACTTGAACACTACTTATACCTTGGTCTACTTCTAATTTTTTCATAGTTGAATGCGGCATATATAGTTTATTAGCCGGATCCATAATAGGAGGAGCCTGTTGACCCATTGCTTGCTCATTTGTTTCGTAAATACCGATAATTTCAACCTCAAGGGTTTCCTTCTTATCCCCTGATTGCACTTTAACTTTGTCTCCTACTTTCAAATTGTTTAATTCCGCTAATCGTTTTTCCATTAAAGCTACATTCTGATTCTTCATTTGCTCTGTAATTGGTTTTCCGTCAATGATTTTACTTTTTCCGTTTTTAAAGCTTTCTTGTAATGCAGTCTTGCGGACTCCCTCAATCATAAAAGAAGCATTCATATCTATTTCTGTACCAGAGCTTGAACCGCCTCGCACAGCCGCTATTCCCGCTTTACCTTTACCTTCTTCTCCTTCTGAAGCTCCTACTAGTTTAAGTCCATCAGAAATACCGAAAGTGTTAGCTATGTAATTATAGTCTTTTACATACTTGGACTTCGCTAATTGTTCTGTTTCTTTTGTATCGAGCTGCGGCGGACTTGGCATTTCTCCAGTTTCCTTAGCTTTTTGACCTAATTTGTCGAAATCAAGACCTAAAGTAACATCTGCACCAAGTTTTTTTCTCGCAGCATCCGCTGCTTTTTTTGACGCATTTTGGATTGTAAAACCTGAAAGAACCAAATTTGTAACAATCAGAAAAACTGCCATCAAAATTAATGATGTTCCTATCCTTTTTTTCATACTGAGAATTGCTCGTTTCATAAAATTCATTTTTCTTACCTCCTTGATAACTTGTATTCTATATAGGTTATCTAGAGTTTATATGGAGCTAATCGGTAGTTTAACTAGAGATATAAGGAGTTTATGTGTAGTTATTTACCTGTTCCAGAAAAGCTAGAACACAAATTCAAAAACACAGTCGTTTTTAAATTTCGGTAAGGAGTTAGTCAATCTAAGAGACTTATAGAAAAGAGAGGTTAAGCTTGATTTAATGTATGTAACATAAAAAATATATTTATTGTATAATTTCTATACAATAAATATAGAGAACCAATTTGTGAATATCTATATGGGAATTGTAAGTTGTTCTTCATAGAAATTACAGCTTTTAATAAGAAAAGAAGCAAGTTAATATTCTTTTATATGGATAAGAATATTAACTTGCTTCTTAAATTTTAGTATAAATTTTTTATTGTAAGCTTTATAATATAATATACAAATTTATCCTCTATTTTTATAATTCAAGCACCTACTATTTTTTAAACAATATGTATTTTGGAGGAAGTTAATTTGATTTTTTCAAAACTCATTGATCGGTATGCCTTATATGATTTACACAAAAAAAGAAGTGTAGCGTTTCAGTTTACTTCCCTTTCTAACACTTCATTAAATATAAAGGACATAGAATCTTTTTATAAAGTAAAACCATCACATATTCATTTTGACATTAAGCATTCAAAGCAAGAAAATGAATACATGGTTGGGCAATTCAACTATAAAAGTTCGGTTCAATCCGGTGATTCACGCAACGACTCTGTAACTGGGGAATTATTCTTACATAAAAATGAAAATGCACCTCATATTATCTTTGTTCACGGTTGGAGAATGGATTCTAACGAACGTGTAAAAAAAATATTCCACAATCATATGACCACCCTGAAGTGGAATATGTATTATTTCACTCTACCCTATCATTTTGAAAGAAAACCCGATCAATCCCTATTCAGTGGAGAATATATGGTAAGTGCAAATATTGATCGAACAGTACAAGCAACTAGACAAGCGGTAGCTGATTTACGAGCTTTGATTAAATGGATTAAAGCAAACAAAAATGGTCCCCTGATTCTAATAGGGATTAGTTTAGGCGGATTTATTACTAACTTAACCTCTCTTGTTGAAGAAGAAATTGATGTGTTAGCATCCATTTTCTATGCAAATCGACTTTCTTATTCTATTTGGAATACAATTCCGGGTAAATTTATTAGAGAAGACTTGGAACATCATGGTGTTACGTATGATGATTTAATAGATTATTGGAAAATCACTGAACCGAGTCAAGCATTGCCAAAAGTAAAAAAAGAAAATATTTTATTAATTTCAGGTAAGCATGATCTATATGTGCATTCTGAGGATACAGACTACTTGTGGGAATCTTGGGAAAGACCTACACGATATATTTATACATGTGGGCATGCCGGGATCGTTCTTAAACGTAAAAAAATTGCAGCTGATACTATTAATTTTATTCAAAATCGATTGAACTCCCCGCACTTATCTAATGTCGTGCCTTAAATCGCGAGATTACTAAGTACAAAATCTTATACTTATATTGTTATATTTTTTACTAGTCACCTTTGTAAATCTTAGCCCCAAGCCTTACAATATTGAAAATGAAATAAAATAAATTATTTATCCATTAATCTATACCATCCGTATTTACAGTTATGGATACCCTAATTACATATGAAAAAGAGAGAAGAACATTGGTTAGTTCTTCTCTCTTTGTTTATTTTTAAGATAACTATCTATAAAATTTTGCTTTTCATAATTCTTCATGAGTCTAGAAAAGAAATTTTTCTAATGTACATAATTACAACGCCATTAAAACACTTTGCTCTTAAATCCACTACTTGTATTATTGATTGCATGAAACTCCTTCTTGAGAAAGGTTTTAATTTCCGAATATTCTGTTGACTGTTATAACATATCCAATTTACAATTTAATTGTGGTGTTCTTTCACAATTAAACTACTTAGAATACACTTCATTTATTTGAAAACAATTACAAATAGAGGTGCTAAAATGAAAACTAGAGTAAATCCAGAATTATTACAAGGGTTAGAGATGTTTCCGGATCTCGATTTACGCCCAGAAAATTTGCAATCAATCAGAGAAGGAATAGCTCAAATGAGACCACCTACCGTTGTTGATGACTCCCTTTCTTTAATAGATAAAGTCATTGTTGGGCCTGATGATAATCCGTTACCATTACGAATTTATCGTCCAAAATCAAATCATGAATCTTTACCTGTCTTATTATGGATACATGGTGGAGGTTATATCTTAGGGTCTATAGATGATAACGATGATACTTGTATGAGGTTTGCAAAAGAAGCTAGCTGTGTGGTCGTGTCTGTAGACTACCGCTTAGCACCTGAACACCCTTACCCAGCACCAATTGAGGATTGTTATTCAGCTTTAAAATGGATTGCTGATAATGCAAAGTCATTAAACATTGATTCGAATCGAATTGGGGTTGCAGGAGTAAGCGCTGGCGGTGGACTAACAGCAGCATTATCATTATTAGCACGAGATCGAAAATATCCTTCAATTTGTTTACAAATGCCACTATATCCAATGATTGATGACAGAAATGATACACCTTCAGCGAATGAAATTAAAGAGGGATTTGTTTGGAACCAAAAGGCAAATGAAGCTGGCTGGAAAATGTATTTAGGAGAAATGTATGGAACGGATCAAATCCCTGCCTATGCAGCACCTTCTCGAGCTGAGGATTATAGTGACTTACCGTATACTTACACATTTGTTGGTCAATTAGATCCATTCCGCAGCGAAACATTAACCTATGTAAGCAAACTAGCACAAGCTGGTGTTGATGTGGAGTTTCATTTATATCCAAATGCCTATCACTGGTTTGAAGGGTTAAATCCAAATGCCGATGTATCTATTTATGCTGTGAACGAAATAGTACAAGCAATAAAGACTGGTTTCAAACGAGTATCCAAGGTTGAGGCTTAATCCCATTACAAGAGAAACACTTATAAATAGTATATATGTATTTATCATTTAAATATAATAGCCGATTCTAAATAAGAATCGGCTATTAATATGTAAAATCCGCCTAATATATCAAGGTTGAGAAACAGATATAAGATGTTTAGGCGATGTGTTTATTTCCTCTGCTAATGCTTTTATGTTCATCATGATTTGAAGTATTTCTTCTTTTGTTGTTCTTGGGTTGATAGAGCAAAGTCGAATTACTACTTTTTCTTTTAATTTAGTCGTACTTAGCATAGCAAATCCTCTTTGATTAATTTCTTCCACCAATTTTTTGTTTATTTCATGAATTGTATCTGTAGATGTTAGCTCACATGGAATATAACGAAAAGTAACAATTCCTAATTGGGCAGGTGTTACTACTTCCCAATCTTTTTCTTTCCTTAAAAACTCTTCAACTTGTTCAGCTAGCATAATGCCATGATCAATTGCCTCACGAAAAGCTGTAACTCCGAATGCTTTAAAAGAAAGCCATACCTTTAATGCTCTAAATCTACGAGAAAGTTCAATTCCACGCTCCCCAAAATTCACTTTTTCTTCTATATTAGTTTCTGTATCCTTAATATACTCTGGGATCATACGGAATGTTTCACTTAAATATTGGCTATTTCGAATAAGTACACAACCAACATCATAAGGCTGAAAAAGCCATTTATGCGGGTCTAACGTTAAAGAATCGGCACGATGAATTCCACTTAATAACTCCCTTCCTTTTTCACTGAGAATTGCTGCAGCCCCATAAGCCCCATCCACGTGTAGCCATATATCTTCATCACCACATACATCAGCCAATTCATCGAGGGAGTCCACCGCTCCGCAATTCGTTGTCCCTGCATTAGCAATAACACAGAATGTTTTTTTCCCTTTTAATCGATCTTCTTTTATTTGTTTTCTTAAAGTACTAACTGAAATTTTTAAGTCTGCATCTGTCTCAATTCGGCAAATTTGATGCTGTTTAAAACCTAATACTTTAAGTGCTCGATCTACAGAAAAATGAGTTTGGTTAGAAAAATAAACAATCGCATTTTCTATGTCATTATTCAGCTTGACCTGTCTCGCTACAGTAAGTGCAGTCAAATTAGCCATGGAACCACCACTGACAAATAATCCTTCAGCTGAATCAGGGAATCCTAGCATTGATTTTAACCAGTTAATTGTCGTTAATTCAATTTGTTCGGCACCTGCACCTACTATCCAAGCTGTAGGAAATACATTAAACCCACTTGCTAAAAAATCTGCTAATACACCAACATAATTATTAGGACCTGGCACAAAAGCCATAAAATGAGGATGATCCACATGAGTAATTTGATTAAACACATTTTTATTAAGAAAATGAAGTAATTCTTTTGGATTAGATCCGTTTTCCGGAATCGTTTCAATTAGCTTGTCTCTAAAAATATTACTATCAATCGTTTCTGAAACTGGTTTACTTTTTAAATGATTCATATGATCAACAATTAAGTCAACCGCTTGATATCCTAACTGACGCATTTCTTCGGCTGATAACTGTAATTTTTTTGTCATTTGATTTACTCCTATTCTATTTAAAAAGGCGAGTTCTTGCTCGCCTTTTCATTTTTTATAATTTGTAATCACAAATTGTTTGTATTGGATTTTGAAGAATCGTGTTGATTAACCCCTGGATGTGATTTAATATTTCCTGTATTTTCTCTGTTTCATATACCGTTTGATCATATCCAAACTTTATTGTAAGTCTTTCTTCAGGGAAGCACATAATTCCATACTTTACATGTGGCTCATCAACAACTTCGTAATCCGTGATAGCAAAATGTCTGTTTTCATTTGAAGAAAAGATTGCTGGATTAGTTGGATAGTTTTCAAAAACCCAAAGATGGTCAGTCAACTCAGTTTTTAATTCACTTTGCTTTTGTATATCAACAAATGAATAGTATGCATACTCATTACATTTCAATGTCTCTAGTTGTACCTTTTGCAGGAAGTCCACAAAAGATTGCGTTTCTGTCCATGCTAATCGGATAGGCAAAACATTTGTGAACAGACCGAACATATTTTCAATTCCTTCTACTTCGGGAGGTCTGACTGATACTAGGTTAGGCAATACTACTTCTCTCGTTCCGTTGAATTTGCCAAGCAATATTCCCCATACAGCTAGTAATGCCGTATTCATAGTTATATTATTTTTAGTTACAAATGTTTGTAACTGATCAGTCAAATCCTTGTCTAATGTTAAATCCATAAAAGTGAAGTTTAACCCTTCACTTTTAGATGGGACTTTCTTTTTAGGAATACTAATTTTCTGATTGTATCCTGATAAATAATCTCGCCAAAAATGACGTGCTTTCTCATGATCTTGTGCCAAAGTCCAATCTATAAATGTTTCAAAAGGTTTTACCATGGGTAACCCCGCCGTAGTTCCGGCATTTGTAGTTTCGTAGAGCTGGAATAATTCGTCTATCAAAATGCTGACGCTCCAACCATCACATAATAGATGATGGGAACTCCAAATTACTTTATGCTCGTTATTACCTAGTTGGAATATACAGAGACGTGTCATAAGTTCATCATTTTTAAATCCTCGACTTAAATTTTCATTCATCCACTGTTTTAGGAATTCTTGCTGTTCTTGTTTCGTCATCTCAATCAAGTTTTTTATTTCTGAATTTATTTGAACATCATATAGAACAGCTTGCCAAGGTTTTGCTTGTTCATCTTGCACAATTATTGTTCTTAAAGAATCATGACGATCAACTAATTGTTGGAAACACTGAATAAAGAGTTTAATATCCAGCTCCCCCTCAAGTGCCCAAATTGTTTGTTCAAAATATGCATTTGTATCAGGTTCATTCGTAGCATGCTCATAAATAACTTCCTGGAAAGGTGCTAACGGGTAAATACGTTCTATTTTTATATCCGGCATTTTTTCTTGTATTTTGTTAAGTGTATGTTGATTAAGTTGTTTATCTTTAACATTTAGTAATGTAGCTTTATTATCGTTCATTATGTTTACATCATTTGTTTGTGAACTTGAAAACTGGTCTAGCTTTTTAACAAATTGAACCATGTCCCTTAATATAGGAAATGAAAATATATTTTTTGGTTCAAGCTCGAATCCTTGTCGATACAGTCTGACGGACACTTGAATCGCTTTTATCGAATCTCCACCTAAGGCGAAGAAATGATCATTTACTCCAACTTGATCTATTTTGAGTACTTCTTGCCAAATACTAGTTAATATTTTTTCCATTTCAGTTTTTGGGGCAATAAATACTTCATTTTTTTGTTTCTCCGGAGTAGGGAGCGCTTTTCTATCTAATTTCCCGTTTGGAGTCAGGGGTAATTGGTCCAAATAAACAAAATAAGAAGGAATCATATAATCTGGCAAGTGATCTTGCAAATGCTTTCGTAGTTCTGTTGTACTAATATTTTGCTCAGTTACCACATATGCAACTAAAAATTTTATTCCGTTCTCATCTGTTTGATCAATTACGACAGCATGTTCGACTTGTTTATAAGTTAGAAGACAATGAGAGATTTCTTCTAACTCTACTCGATATCCCTGAATTTTCACTTGGTAATCTTGGCGGCCTAAAAATTCAATATATCCCTCAGAATGCATTTTTCCACAATCCCCTGTTTTATATATAAGACCAAAATCAGGATGTGACACAAACGCTTCATTTGTTTTCTTTTCATCATTTAAATATCCTTTAGCAAGGCCCACTCCCCCGATATATAAATCTCCAATTACACCAACAGGGCACATTTTCTTTTCATAGTTCAACACATAATACGTTTGGTTTGCCAAGGGCATCCCGTATGGAATACTATTCCAATGTGATTCCACCTGTTTGACCGGATAATAAATTGACCAAATCGATGCTTCTGTTGCCCCTCCTAGTGAGACTACTTCTGCAATCGGAAAATGTCGTTTTATTTTTTCTGGTAAAGAAAGCGGAATCCAATCTCCACTATGTAAAACTAAACGTAAAGAAGGATATTCAAAATGAGAACCTACTTGCTCCAATGCCAAATCCATGATTGCAGGCACTGTATTCCAAATTGTAATCCCTCTACGTTCGACAGTGCGGATTAATTCTTGCATGTCTCTCGGATCACGAATCATTACTAACATTGCACCTGTGCTTAAAGCTCCGAAAATATCGTATACAGATAGGTCAAAACACATGGAAGAGATACCAATAATACGATCATCTTCATTCACCTCATATTTTTGATTTATGTCTTGAATAGTATTTGTAACCGCTTGGTGAGTAATAATTACTCCTTTTGGTTTTCCTGTACTTCCTGAAGTGTATATAATATAGGCAATATCTTCTGGACCAGCAATAGCGGGCATATCTTCTGTTGTATAAAATGACAAATGATTTTCTTCATAAAGACTAGGTTCTAATAAAAGCTTGCATGAGCTATTTTTTAAAATATATGTTTGGCGATCTAAAGGATGATCGGGATCAATCGGAACATAAGCGGCACCTGATTTTAAAACACCTAACATATTAACAATTGTGTCAACTCGCCTTTTTGCTAAAAGACCCACTTTGTCACCTAGACCAATACCTTGCTCTTTTAAGAAGTGGGCAATTTGATTAGAACGTTTATGAAGTTCCGAGTATGTTAACCATTCTTGTTCAAATACCACTGCTACTTCATCCGGTGTACGTTTTACTTGGTCTGTAAATAATTGATACAGAGTAGTTGAAGGTATTTTTTCTGTTGTTTCATTGTATTGCTTAATTAAAGTTTGATCCGATTCTTTCATCTGCAAAGATGTTATATCGCTTTGTTTCACCAATTGTTCCAATAAGTCAACAAATTGGGAAAACATTGCTTCTATTACATCAACATCAAATAACTCTTCAACATAGTTCCAGCTAATTAATAACTCTCCATTTTTTTCAATTACTACATTATCCAAATACACTTGTGGAGTCCGAGCATGAATATAGCGAAGAGAACCAAGTTGTTCCCAAGAGAAAGCACCTGCACCTGCTAACATCGAGGTGAAAACGATTGGCATAACTGCTTTTGGCGTCATTTGATGATATCGAGTAAAATCTCGAATAAAGTTAACTCCATCGTAATGACGATGTTCAAGGCCATCTAATAAAGTAGCTTGCGTTTCTTTTACTCTAGTAAAGAAAGTTTGCTCTGGTTTTACATCAACATCCAATAAAATAAGTGATGTGAAATCTCCAACAATCTGTTCTACTTCATCATGAACAGGATAACGGTTAAATACAGTCAAGTTAATTGCTAATCGACGTTGATTACTCCAATGTGCCAACACATCACCATATATTGTACAAAGTAGAGCGGAAGGCGTTACCTCTTTCTCTTGTGCTAACTTTCGTAGCTTTGTCCATTTTTTATTATCCAGGATTTTTGTAAGTGATTGGAATTTAGGAGTAGCAATCTCTGCTGGATCCTTTTTTAACAGCAAAGATGGTGCAAACGGAAAGTCAGGAAGCTTACTTGTCCAATAATCTTTTGCTGTTTTATATTCTTCGCTTTGTTCCATTTCATCATAGATAAACATATAATCTTGAAAATCAAAAGATAAAGATTCTAATTTTTGATTTGGTTTATAATAATAATGCAACAAATCCTGTCCAACAATGTTCATGCTTGCTCCGTCCATTAATAAAGCATCGTATCGAAAACATAATAAATACGTGTCTTCTTTTAAAAGAAAAGCTTTCAATTCAAACAAAGGCCATTGCCCCAAAGGGAATACATGGTTAGTCATTCGAGAACGCTCTTCTTGTAAGCGAGCATTTTGATTCCTATCATCTAAATCTATGAGACTCACTATTTCAATCTCGTAATCAGGAACGCTTTGTAATATTTGTTGTTTTCCCTCTGGTAAAATTACAGCTCGCAACATTGGATGACGATGGATTACCTTTTGAAAACTTTTTGAAAGACGATTGATATCCAATGCTGTTTCATATTCAAAATATGTTTGAGGTGAAATACCACTTAATTCAAACTGCGAATTCCTTCCTAACATATACGCTGTCTGAACTTCTGTTAAGGAAAATGGATTAGACAAATCTTTAACATGAGTTGGTCTACTTTCAAAGTTTTCCTCTTTATGCTCTAACTTTACACAAGAACTCAGTTGAGCGATTGTAGGGTGCTTAAAAAAATCTGTTGTACTTATTTTTAAGCAGTCTTTTCTTAATAAATTAATTACCTGAAGTGCTTTAATGGATTCTCCTTTTAATGCAAAAAAATTATCATGAATACCGATTCCCTCAATCTCCATAACTTTTTCCCACGCACACACTAATTTTTGTTCAATTTCATTGCGCGGGGCAACGTATGGAATTGATACATAATCCGTTTGTGTTATATCCAATAACCTTTTTCTATCCACTTTTCCATTTGGATTCAATGGAATCTCTTCTACCTGAATCATTTTTTCAGGAATCATAAACTCAGGTAGTTTATCACTTAAATATTTTCTGATTTCACCAAAAGACACCTTGTTATCCGATACATAGTAGGCAGCTAATAATTTCCTATTTCCATACACTTGATCAACAACGATAGCCTGATTTATTTCTGGATATTCCCTTAATTGAGTTTCGATTTCTCTTAATTCAATCCGATACCCCCGAATTTTCACTTGATGATCCATTCGACCTAAATATTCAAGTTCTCCATTAGGCAACCAACGAACGAGATCACCTGTATGATACATCATTTCCCCTGCCGCAAAAGGACTCGGTACAAACTTTTCATCTGTCAGTTTACTTTTACCAAGATACCCTCGTGCTACCGCTACGCCAGCAATGCAGAGTTCACCAGGAATTCCAAATGGTTTTAATTGGCCATACTTATTCAATATATAGGAATGATAATTCGGGTTAGGTTTGCCAATCGTAACTTCTTTGGAAGTGCTCAAGTCTTTTACTGTTGCGCAAATGGTTGTTTCTGTGGGACCATAAATATTTAAAATTGTTGCTTCACTGATACAACGAATTTTTTCAACCAAATCAATGGAAAATGCTTCTCCTGCTAATAAAATAGATTTTAAATCTTTTAGAAAATTTGCCCCTTCTGGATCACTCAAAATCACTTCCATTCGCGATGGCGTTGATTCCCATAAATCCACCTTATGTTTTTTGACTAAATGAGCCAATTCTTTTGTTGCAAACTGGTCCTCCGTAGCAATTACTACTTTTGAACCTTGCGTTAAAGGAAGACATATTTCTAACAAGGAAATATCAAAAGATACACTAGCAAGAAACAAGAATGATTGATTAGCTTTTACTTTTTCTCTCATTACATTTAAAAAATGAACTAGCGATTTTTGTTCGATCATTACCCCTTTTGGATTTCCTGTCGATCCTGATGTGTAAATAACATAAGCCAAATCATTAGGATTATGTTCTCGTACTAAATTACTTTCTTCACCTTGGAAAAGATATTCTTTATCAAGATACAGTACTTCACCCGCAAATTGCGGCAATACTTCCTCTTTTCGCTTACTAAGTAAATATTTTGCTTGACTATCTTGTAACATATATTCAATTCGTTCAGTTGGGTAGTTAGGGTCGATTGGTAAATACGCTGCTCCTGCTTTTAAAATCCCCATCATACCAATAATCATTTCTAATGACCGATCTACCATAACGCCAATAATACTTTCTTTTGAAACACCTTTACTTTGAAGAATAGAAGCCAATTGATTCGCTTTCTTATTCAATTCTCTATATGTCAAAGATTGATCATTACAAACAACAGCAATTTGATCTGGAGTTTTTAATACTTGCGCTTCAAACAAATCTTGAAATGATTGAAACAAGTCTATGCCCGTTTGAAAAGTATTCAATCCTTCTAGCAACTCTTTTTCTTCTTCTGCAATAATACAAATATCTTTCAATGCCAAATTCGGGTTTTGTGAAACTTGCTTTAAAACATAACAATACGAATTGGCAAACTGTTGCAAAGAAGAGAATGAACGGGACTTGCAAGAAATTTGAAATTCAAATTCATTATGTATTTCATTCCATTTTCTTCGTATCCATAGGACTAAATTATTCTCTGCGTATTCTTCTAGCGAATTTTCATTATGTAATCCTTCCATCCCGATTACAATTTGAAAAGGAGTTAAATTGTGTTTAACTAATAATTCAGAGAGCGGATACTCCTGATTTTCATACCCGAATAAAGTCGTTTGTTCAATCTCATTTACTAATTGTTTAAAGGTGTGATGCGGATGAATTTCACTTCCTAAAGGAATCAACTTATTAAGATTCTCACTTTGTTCAAGATTCTTTTCAATTATAGGAATACTAATAGTAATTCTTTCTTGATCTGTATAATGTGCCAAACAAACCCTTAAAGCGGCTTGAAACCAGCTAAATAATAATAAATCTTGAGACTTACATATTTTTTGTATATTTTTACTAAACTCTACATTCACTATGACTTGAACGAACTCACAAGGTGTTTCTTTATTTAGTTGGTTATCGCTATTAAATACAGAAAAATCGAGAACCTCGGAAGATAATTGCTCCTTCCAAAACGCTTCTACTTCTTGATTTTCATGAATTGAACTTCGATCTTTAATGTGCATTTTTATCTTTATCCCCCTAATATTCATTTCTTCTACTCGTTAATTTTCAAGCCAACTTCAAGCCCATGGAGAAACACTTGATGGTTATCCAAACATAAAAATTGCTGAATCTCTTCAAATTTCATATGACCAACTGAACAAACCCCTAAATTTAATGTCTCAGCAACCATATTTAAGGTAGCAGTGATAATGCCTGACTCGATACAAGCAAATAAATATCCATCTGAACCGTATTTCGGGATGGAAGCGTTCGCATTATAAACCAAATAAACTGAGAATGCAGATTGAGTAAATAAATCCTGATTAATTAACTCATGATCACTTTTGATCACTTGATCAATGTTGTTTACAATCACAAGACTATTTTTTGATGGGTTATAATAATAAAATCCAGCTTTCATACCCTCTATACGTTTTGGTTTTATATAAACAAAGATATCAATGGGATAGAGCCCGCCTGCACTTGCGTAATGATAGTATATTTTTTCTTCCCTAACCTGTCTTAGAGTTGATAAGAATTGGGAAAATTCCGAAAAACTAATGTATTTTTCCATTTCAAATTGACGACAAGACCTACGTTCCTTGATTATAGTGGGTAGCTCATCTGTTGTTTCAAGTTGAATTTCGGTTGACCGTGCAGCAACGTGCGTGCGATTTAATTGTTCACTCATATACTTATCTAACTCTTCTTTAGAAAAGCGAATCTGGTTGCTATATGGATTTGGAAAAATCTTTTCTTGTGAAGAAAATACTTCTCTTGGGTGTAATATGTTACTTACTAACACACGATTTTTTATCATGAGCTCTATGTTTTTTTGTGTCTCTTCTACATTTCCTAACGAAAAGCGCTCTACTAGTTCACTAATTTTCACACCTTTTTGAGCCATAAAATAAAAATCAGGAAACCACTCAGACAGAATACCTGTAAATCTCATTTCCCCTATCAAAACTTCATTATGCAACTTCTCCCAATGCTTAATCGGAGACCAGTAATAAATTTTCTCGCTCATATAACCCTCCATAAACGTTTAACTTATTTTTGAAATGCAATTTTCTAATTTACAAAATTTTTTTAGATTCTGCTCCTTGTCTCATAGTGATTATAAATACATGCACTTTAACGAAACTTGAAAATAATGAAATAACTTTTTCTTCATTAAAATTTTTTATTTCATCATAAAAAATGATTTTTTTTTTGATATTTCACATCCTTTCCCATAGTAATCCTATAAGGTATAAACCATTTATAACATTGAGAATATTCATGTATTTTCAATGTGAAATTATTGTAATAGATTGGAGAGCGGTTGAATATAGTTATTAAATCAAATAATGTTGAGAAAGTTTTATTTATTATATCGATAAAATTTTATGATGCAATTTATTACAAATAGATTAAGAAAAGAGTTTTAAATTTTTCTTAATCAGTTAGTGTGAAAATATCACATACTATTACATACAATAGAGTTACTTACATTTCATATTCAAAATAGAGAAAAGACACCTTGAATGGTGTCTTTTCTCTATTTTAATTCCATATACTTTTTACGCTTTTGTTATTTTTAAAAGATTTGTAGGAATTAATACAACTCGAACATCTAGTTCGTTATATGTTCGAATATTTAATAAAAATTATATGAATTACGAATGTATTTCATATAATTTTATAAATAAACTCAAAGATATCTTCTCTTCCTACTGTCACAAAAGAAATAATCTATTGCTTATTTTTTTTATTAAATTGTAATATAATTACAGTATGTGAAATTATATTACATTAACTTTAAAAACGAAGTGAGAATAATCTTCACTTCGCTTTTTTCATTTGCAATCCTTATTAACTTTGCTCAATTCAGTATTTATTTCCACACTCTTCGCTTTTATTTAATCGTTTTTTCTGATTTTAAAACAATGGAACTTAATGCAGGAACTTTAATTTTATTGTCATGGACAACATAAAGTGGTTTACTTCCCGCCTGCTTGCCATCTACTAGTACTTTCCAAGGCCCTTTCGATGGAAGTGTTATTTCAACAGCTTCTCTATTTGCATTGTGAGCCACTGTAAAGTATTCATGTTTATTCCCCTCTATTATATAAGCTACAGTATTTTTTGGAGCATCAATAAATGATACGTGTGTTTTTATTTGCTCTGCAGATGTCATTCGAAAAGCTGAGTACTTTTTGCGTAATTCTATTAAACCCTTCATATAATCTACTTCATTATTAAACGTTGCACGGCGCAGCCAATCCATCTGGTTAGTTGAGTCTGGAGATTTGTAACTATTATGATCACCGTATTTCGTCCGCATAAACTCTTGCCCTGCATGTAAAAATGGAATACCTTGTGATGTTAATAAAATCGAAGAAGACAATTTGTGCATTTGTTTTCGCACTTCTTCGTTATCACCTGAATTAGTCAACTCAAGTTTATCCCATAATGTATGATTGTCATGCGCTTCCACATAAGTTAGTACCTGTTCCGGATCTTGATAAGTAGACGAATTTGTATCGTAGTCAATACCTGCTGTAATGCCTTTTTTAATACGATCTTCCATGTTTTGCTTTCCATTTACAAATCCATTTTCTTTCTCCTCAAATACACTACCTTTCAATCCATCACGTATATCATCGTTGAAATGTGCAATCCCTTTCATTTTCTCTGCATTTTTTTGATTTGCTTTCAGCTGAGCTGCAAGAGGTGTATTTAAATCCCATCCTTCTCCGTGTAGTATAATAGAAGGGTCAATTTGATTAACAGCTTTACGTATTTCATTCATCGTTTCATAATCATGAATACCCATTAAATCAAAACGGAATCCATCTAAATTGTATTCTTTTGCCCAATATGTGACGGAATCTATCATAAATTTCCTCATCATTTTTCTTTCTGAAGCAGTATCATTTCCTACTCCAGTTCCATTTGCAAATGTTCCATCTTCATTGTAACGATAATAATAACCTGGAACTAACTTATGGAAATTAGATTCAGCAGCGTTATACATATGGTTATATACTACATCCATCACCACTCGAAGATTATTATCATGTAGTGTTTGAACCATTTGCTTTAATTCAGTTATTCGCACAGTCGGCTCATAAGGATTTGTAGAATAGGAGCCTTCTGGAACGTTGAAATTTTTAGGATCATATCCCCAGTTATATTGCGGTTCATTTAAAGTCTCTTCATTTACAGAAGCATAATCAAATATCGGTAAAAACTGAACGTGAGTAACACCGAGATCCTTTATATGATCAAGTCCTGTTTTTACACCTTCTGGCCCTTTTGTTCCTTTTTCTGTTACACCTAAATACTTCCCTTTCTGTTTAATACCACTTTCAGGTTGAATGGAAAGATCGCGTACATGTAACTCATAAATAATAGCATCTTCCGGATTTTTAAATTTTGGCTTTTTGTTTGCTTTCCATTTTTTCGGATTTGTTTCTTCTAAATTAACGACTGCACCTTTATCCCCATTTACAGAAGCAGCACGCACATATGGATCAACCGCTTCAGTCCACTTATCACCAATTTTGACCTTATACGTATAAAAGAGCCCTTTTTGGTTCCCCTTTAGTTCTGATGTCCAAGTTCCCTTTTCACCTTGTTGCATGTTTATTTCAGCACCTATTTTATCGCTCCATTTTTTATATGTAACTAACTTCGCTTCGCTTGCAGTAGGAGCCCATAAACGGAACTTTGTATGTTGCGGAGTATATGTATTTCCTAAATCGTTACCACCATAATAAAATAAATTATCAAATTCTTCGCTACGAATGACTTTACCAATTTCAGTATTCGTATCAGCTAAGTTTTCTATTTTAACTTTGTATGTTTGTTTTAAATCAATTTTCTGTTCCGTAATTATTTTGACCTTATTAGTAATATCGCCACTGTTTATATCATAAGGAGTAATATTCTTAATTTTAATGCCTTCAATTTCAATTTTCTTTTCCTTAATATTAAACGGGACATTAGTCGTTACAGTAATTTCATGGAAACTATCAATAGTTGCTTTTTGAATTGAGAGATCCGATGAAGGCTTAGAGTTATATACTTTTTCATCACCCGAAAGGATCCATACTTCAGCACGACCGTCCTTTATATTTTCAATCCAACGATCCCCACCATCTTTTTCCCATTCATTTGTTCGAACTATAAATCCTACACGATTATAGTCACCGTCTATTTTTATCTTAGCGTATTTTCCAAATTCATCTTCACCAGTAAATTGATAAGATGTACCATTTGCATTTTCTCCCCATAACCAAAGATTCCAGTCTTTTGTATTTCCAAGCTTTTCTTTGTAATGAATGATAATTTCAGTTGTTTTCGAATTTGAAACTGCCTTTACACTCTGAAAGGAGAAAACAGATGATAACATAACGATTAAAGTAAGTAATAAAACTGTTTTGTTAATTAATCTTTTTGTAATTTGCATCACATACACCCTTTCTTCAAATATTACTAACGATTTATTATGCTTACACTGAATAACACTGCTTAAATTAATCTAGAAATCTCTTTTACTTCACCTCCATATCGGCTATTTTCACGTATGTATTTCAATGACCTTTTAATACGAAAACGTTTGCATTAGTACTTAAAAAAATAGATTTGTTTATGCCTTCATATATTTGTAAATACTAAAAGATCAGGGAAAACATTTTAAAGCAATCGTTTGTTATCGCTTTCATTTTATAGACTTTCTATCAAGAGGTCAATATATTGTTAATTTTCTGTTTTTATATATTTTAAACCTTATTTATTTGTCACAACTTCTTACAGATAAAGTGCCTCATTATTGCTTAGTCAGTTTATTTTCAACGATACATTGCCACGTAAAAAACAGCTAATATCCTTAAAATGACATTA
Organism: Bacillus cereus group sp. MYBK14-1; assembly: GCF_051916885.1. Classification (NCBI taxonomy): domain Bacteria; kingdom Bacillati; phylum Bacillota; class Bacilli; order Caryophanales; family Bacillaceae; genus Bacillus; species Bacillus cereus group sp. MYBK14-1. The sequence continues at coordinate 232,780 of NZ_JBQAHM010000001.1, forward strand.
GCTGTTTTTCATAATGTATTAATATATGAATGATAACTATATTTCTAAATCACTTAATTTTTGCTGCATCAAATGCTTTTTGAACTGCTTGAACTTCAGCTGTATTCGCACCATATTTATTAGTTGCCACTCGAATACATGCTGATCTCAATTCTTTGAAATTAGAAGTCATGTTTAACTCATCTGTATTTGCATAATAGAAAATATCAAACATTTTATCTTCACCAATTCCTTTAACAGTTACTCCGTTATGAGTTCCGCCTTTTGCAATCAGATACGCAACTTTATTAATAATACTTGAATTAAAATGAACACCGCCTTGATCCCATCCATTAAAATCGTTAAATTCACTGTAATCATCTGGATAAGGCACTCCAAGTGAAGATGGAACAGAAGCTGGGTTTTCCATATCACGGAAAACAGATCCCGTTTGTTCTCCCATTGTCCAGTTAAAGTTTCCATTATTTACGTATTTCTCAATAGATGTTCCCATAATATCAGATAGCGCCTCATTAATCGCACCGGATTCCCCGTAATATTCAAGATTAGATTCGCTAGAAGTAACAGCATGTGTAAATTCATGTCCAGCTACGTCATATGCTTTAACAATAGGATCGCCATATACAAGCATACTTCCATTATTAGCACTTAATGCATTCTGCCAATTTTTCGGATCATTCGTCTCTTCAGAATCCCAAGCGTGTACAACTGAAACTACCTTTTGTCCCTTATTATCAAAGCTATTACGCTTGTATTTATCTTTATAAAAATCAAATACTTTTGTTGCTAAGTAATGAGCACTTACTGCTTTTGGATCGTTAAATGTTGCCGAAGTACTTGTCGCTAATGTACCAGGATAATAGCTTTCTTCTTTAGTAATATCTCTGTAATTCACATCATATGTTTCAATGCCTTGCCCTCTTGTATAATCAGCAAGAGCATATTTGCCATTACTTTGTTTAGAGATACCAAATGAACGATTAATACCTAAATCATCTTTTCCTGTTCCGGTTAATGATGTAAGACTGCTTTGTTTACTTTTCTTTAAAGCTCCAACTAGTTTGTCACTGGCCTTTAAGTTAGATTCTTGTACCATATTTTTTAACATATCACCATTTTGTGCATTTACTAAATAAGTACCAGAAACATAGTTTGGTGTTGCAGCTTCGAAGGTAACTTGGTATGCATTGCTAGCTTGTCCATTATTTTCATCAACAAAAATAACCTCTTTAACTTCTGGCTCAGAAATAAACTTGATATCGTTCCCGTATTTCGTATAAATATATTGTTTTGCTTCATCTTTTGATAGATTAATAGGTTTTTTCAATTCTTCTTGTTTTAAATTTTGCGCGCTATCACCTGAAACACTTTTAATAACACCCTTATTATCTACGTGTGCAGTTAATTGATGTCCATATACTTCTTTTCCTTCGTATGTTTGCTGCATACGCACAAGTGTAGTTCCATCATACGAACCACGTTTTTGAAGGACTTTATAATCTACTCCTGCTTCTCCATTGACTTGTTTTTGGGACAGAGCTTGTTCTGTTTTCTCCTTAAGTGCATCCTTTACTACATTTTCTGGTGCCTTTTGTGACGGCTGTGTAAGTTCACCCGAACGGAACGATTCCTCCTGAATTTGAACTTGTAGTTGATCTGTTTCCTCTGCATGACCTACCCCATATGGTGCCACAGCTGTTAAAGCTAATCCTGTTGTTAATGCTACCTTAGTTAATGTCTTTTTGTTTTTCATTATTTCACCTCGTATAATTTTTGAAATAGAAAGCTTGTACAAAGTATACTGTCTATTAATGTCTAAAAAAAGAGAAAATACACAATTTATGTAACATTATGCAAAATTACATAAATTGTGGTCAATATTATAAATAATGAACGGAACACATATGTACATTAATTTGAATAAAAGAGAGTCCTTATAGGTGCTCACCCAATTGGTTAGTTATTAATTATCTATATTCATTGTAATAAAAGTATACTTACCTCTAAATAACAACATAAAAACCCACTCTTTACTATTGTAAGAGTGGGTTTAATGTTATTAAAATAACAATTACTATAAGAAATTTTATAATTTATATTTTTTTAGTAATCCTACTAAGTTTTTTGTAAAATTCACCTTTTGTCTTTACATGATTAAACTGATTTGGATTAATATTTGCTTTTTGTGAGAGTAATATAATCTCTTCTTTTGAAATTGAGTCTTTCGTATTTATAGATGCTATATTTGTGTATTTTCCGTCTTCTGTTTTTGGAATTTCTAAAATCCCTTTATTCACAAGATCAACTACCGCCTTATGCTCTGAAGAATGTAAATCTACACCAGTAATTTTCCAATTATGCATAACTTTTGGTGTGTATACACCGTTCTTTACCTCTTTTAAATATGTAATAGCAAGGTTACGAATGGTTCCGCCTGTTTCTCCAAATGCATTCTCTTGTTTAGATGACCAAATTTGTTCAAACTTACGCCCCTCTAAAGCTCCACCTTTTGCCTGAAGAGCCTCCATTCTATATGCATTCATTCCCAACGTCATAACATCGCTCATTTTGATTGGTTTGTTTGTACGAATAGAGCGTAAATTTGTAATTCTGCTTCCATATGGTTTTGTTAAGTCAATTTCGTATTTTACGCCTCCAAAGAAATCGTTCGTACTGTATTTAGATGCACGGCGGGTTTTATCAAAGCTAACGGTTACATCTCCGGCACGAGATGAGTTAAAATATCCTGCTGCCCATTCCATATAGTCTTTTAAATCTTTTCCAGAAATCTTATATACTGTAATTTCTCCCAAGGCATATTGGTAATTGTACGCAATATCTTTTTTCTTAATAGGGCCTGTATCTAAACGGGCATAATCATTATCAATTTGATGGGCTACTACATCTGCTTTACTGTAGTAGAGCATAACTTCATGAAAGAAATCTGATAAAGGTGTTTCTTGAATCTGAACACTTGGAATACCCTTTATTTCATTTTCAGGAACAAGATTTCTACCCTTTAATTGAGCGACTACAACATTTGCATCTCCTCTCGCATATTCGTGAAAAGGTGTTAATGTTTCTTCAAGTGTAGAATCGGATAATATCGTTGTCCCATCAGCATTTTTTACAGGTATAGCGGTAGCAGTTTTATTTTTTAAAGCCAACTTCCCATCTTGCTTTGTAAAAGTAAGGTCAATACGTGAAATATGTGTTCCATATTTATCTGGTTCTGTAATAATTACGCCATTTACAACTTCTTTTTTTACAAGTTTATGCATATGAGCCGCAAAAATAGCACTTAGTTCCGGACAAGCATTTGCAATATCTTGAACACCAGTACCAGGGATACCATTCTCATTTTCTAGTCCCATATGCATAACTCCTACCATTACATCTACTTTACCTTCTAATTCCTTAATTGCCTTTTTCGTCTCTTCTACCGGATTTTTCACCACTAAACCATTTAAGTGATCTGTCCCTTTTTCAAAATCACTAATCATTGGTGTATTCATACCAATAATCCCAACTTTAATTCCACCTTTTTCTACAATTGTATATGCAGGAAGAAAGCGCTCTCCATTTTCCTTATAAATATTTCCTGCTAACGTTTTTCCCTTATATTGCTCACTAACTTTTTTCAATGTATCTAATCCAAAGTTGAATTCATGATTTCCAAATGCCCAGGCATCATATCCCATTGTATTCATCGCTACCATCATTGGCGATTGTGGCTTATCGTTGAATAATTCTACTGAGTTTCCTTGAATTGTATCCCCGGCATCTACTAATATGGTATTTGGATTTTCTTGACGGACCTTCTTTATAACCGTATAAAGCTGCGTCAAACTTCCACTCATATTTGCTCCATCAAGCGCATAATCCCAAGGCATAAATCTACCATGAATATCTGCAGTACCTAACAATGTAATATTAACTTCAGATTCCTCAGCCTTAGAGATAGATGGTTTGACTATTACTGCCGTTCCAAGCAGTAATAAAATTACAAAGTAACATACATAGTTCTTCCATTTCATTTTTTGCATAATAATAATATTTCTCCCCTTTTTGTACTTTCATAAAGTTGCTTGAACTTTAAAAATGTAACTTATTATTCAGGAAACTTCAACTACAAAAGATAATTTTGAAGGTGGTTCTGTTGCAAAAATAAAGAGAATAAATTGCATACATCCCCTAACAGAATTGTATTTTATCGTTTTCTGACAGAATACTCCTTCCTTAAGCGTGTGAAGTGTACTTTCAAAAAATAACCCCGCTCTTCATTTAAGACGGGGTTACACTTATACAGAAAATCGGATAGTTTCATATTTTCTTAAGCTTATTGGTCACTTTCAACTAATTTCATTCTATTTTTGTTTTCTTCTGAATCAATATGAATCAACCGTTTCCCCTGTTTATAATACGTATCAATAAATAGGGAATAATTTTTACTTTTCAATTTCACAAAGCAATTTTATCTCTTTTATTTGTGAAATATGACGCTGTTCATGTAAATAGATCAATTCTATCCACTGATCAAGGGATAATTCTCCAAGAGCTGGATGCATCACTGATTTTTTCGCTAATATAGACTCATCTTCTATTGTACTCAGGAAACGCATCAATTCTTTTCTTGATTCGTTTAGCATATTGAGCATTTGCTCCACTTCAAATGGTTCTATACTTGGTTCAATCATTTCTGGAGCTATAAACTTTTTCGTTCTATCTAATAAAATAGTGTGAATTTCTTTACGCTCATTTTGGGTACTATCTAACTTTTTTAACCCTGAGGAAATAACTGTTATCACTCTCTCATCTAATAAAACTAAATGATGACAAACTTGTGCAATACTCCATTTATCCTTATCTGGTTTCCTATTAAATTGAGCATCACTCAACAAAGTAATTTCCTCAAATAATTGATCTCTCGTTTCATAAAACTTGTCATTTACAAATGTATCCATGTGGATTCTCCTTTCATTGCAACCTACATACTTAAATTTCTACGCTAGAGATATTATCTTCGAAAAAAGATTTTCTTTCACTACTATTCCAATTTTATTTTAAAGCCACAAATGAACTTATTTGTTTTTTTATATCTTTTTAATTGGCACAAATAAATCAACCTTTAACTTTCCGTCTAGATCTTCAGCAACATTATTTAAGCAAAACTCTAAATTATCTCTATCATAATCTGCATCATACTCACTATTTGGTAGCCACTCTACATACATGTATTGATACGCTTCACTTAATTTATGAGGTTCATCATAGAACTGGTATAGACCATATGTACCTCCATCTAATTTTTTAAATTGCACATCATGATACTTTTCTTTATCGAAGTTTTCAGGAATCGTAACACATGCATCATGCCGGCACTTATGACTTGCAACAAGTTCAGGATTATCCAATGATATTCCGATAAATGATTGCTCTGGTGGATACAGTTTATTTTCAATTGACCAATTCAGTAACTTTCCCCAGTGGTCTTGCGGTTCAAAGTAGCTACCAGTTCGTCTTATATACGCTACTTCTAATGGTGGTAATTTTTTTATAACAACTTTCATTTATATCTTCTCCCCTATAAATATGTACACTGTTTAATTAGCTTTCTTTAACATTTATTCCTTCTTAAATAAAAAGAATTCTCTAATCATATAAAGTGAAACTTTAATCAGCGGGAGATGAATTTGAATTGAAATATAATTGATTACTATTACTACTAAAGTAGTATGTACTTTCATACTTTTATTTGATTTTACATTCTTTTTAAATCGATATATTAATTGTAAGAAAATAAAAAGGTGGAGGATTTTAATTGATTAAAGGAATATACGAAGCGCATTTACCAGTGAGTAATTTACAACAATCTATCGAATTTTATGAAAAACTAGGGTTGAAGTTAGCCTGGAGCGATGAATCAACAGCATTCTTTTGGATTGAGGAAGGGAAAAGTTGGCTAGGATTATGGGCGGGCTCTGAATACGAAACAAAATATCATCCTTCTTTACGTCATATTGCATTTAGAGTTTCCTATGAGGATTTAAAAGAATCATTACATTGGTTACACTCACTTCAAATTAAAGCTGTTCCGTTTGGGAGTAATGAATCTATTGAACCCTTTGTCCGTCCACATCAAGGTAATGCATCTGTTTATTTTATTGATCCATATGGTAATAGCTTAGAACTTATTTGTCATATTGTTGTACCTAACGCACTAAAACATATAACTGATAAATTATCCTTTAAAGATTGGGAGACGCTATTAGCTGACACATTTGAATGAATATTAGTTATAAATCATAATGGCTCGCTTTTATTTTTATAACATGTATAACAATCTTGAATAATAATGTCCTATCAATTTATCATTAAATAAATGTAAAAAATGACCCTATTTATTCATTTTTAATGCGTATGTATGTACATTTGTTAATTTATTCGATATATTATGGGTATTGAATGATTACGTAAAGTGTAAAGGTCGCTTATATAACACCTTATATTTTTATATCCGTGAAAACTACAAAGTGTATGAAAATCCATTTGTCAAATGAATTTAGTGCGGAAGGAGGTTTGTGGTTACTTCATAGGGTATAATAATCAGTTTTTTACTGATAAAAATATAGGAGGCGACATAATGTTTCGTACGATTTCAAATTTCATGAGAGTAGCTGAGATAAGAAGGAAAATCCTTTTTACACTAGCGATGTTAATCGTTTTTCGAATTGGCACGTTTATTCCAGTTCCTCATACTAACGCAGAGGTATTAAAAGTACAAGATCAAGCTAACGTTCTAGGTATGTTAAACGTATTTGGTGGAGGAGCATTGCAACATTTCTCAATCTTTGCTGTAGGTATTACACCATATATTACAGCTTCCATCATAGTACAATTACTACAAATGGATGTTATACCTAAGTTTTCGGAATGGGCAAAGCAAGGAGAAATGGGCCGTAAGAAATCAGCTCAATTCACTCGATACTTTACAATCATTCTCGCATTCATACAGGCCATCGGAATGTCTTATGGCTTTAATAATATAGCAGGTGGACAATTAATAACAGATCAAAGCTGGACTACATACTTATTTATTGCGACAGTTTTAACTGCAGGTACTGCATTTTTACTTTGGTTAGGCGAACAAATTACCGCTAACGGAGTTGGTAATGGTATTTCGATGATTATCTTCGCAGGTCTCGTTGCCGCGATTCCAAATGTTGCAAATCAAATTTATTTACAACAATTCCAAAATGCTGGCGATCAGCTATTTATGCACATAATAAAAATTGTTTTAATTGGACTCGTAATTTTAGCGATAGTTGTTGGTGTTATTTACATCCAACAAGCTGTACGTAAAATACCGATCCAATATGCAAAAGCTGTTTCAGGAAACAATCAATATCAAGGAGCAAAAAACACTCATTTACCGCTTAAAGTAAATAGTGCTGGTGTTATACCAGTTATCTTTGCTTCTGCATTTTTAATGACGCCGCGTACAATTGCGCAGCTCTTCCCTGATTCAAGCGTATCAAAATGGTTAGTTGCAAATCTTGATTTCGCACATCCAATTGGAATGACACTTTATGTCGGTCTTATCGTTGCTTTCACATACTTCTACGCATTTATTCAAGTAAATCCTGAACAAATGGCTGAGAATTTGAAAAAGCAAAATGGATATGTTCCTGGTATTCGTCCTGGTAAAGCAACTGAACAATATGTAACTAAAATTTTATACCGTTTAACATTTATCGGTGCAATTTTCTTAGGTGCTATTTCTATATTACCGCTCGTATTCACGAAAATTGCTACGTTACCACCTTCTGCTCAAATTGGTGGTACAAGCTTACTTATCATTGTCGGTGTAGCACTAGAAACTATGAAGACGTTAGAAAGCCAGCTTGTAAAACGTCATTATAAAGGCTTTATTAAAAAAGTGAATTAATTATCAAAAACACAGTTGGTTATTTTTCCAACTGTGTTTTTGATTTTATCAGTCCTGTAATATACAGGGCTGTTGCTTTATTAAACTACATCTCCTTCTCTAATAACCGCCCTTTTTTGAAATAAGTCCGTAGTGTTGAACGATTGGCCAAAAATACACCAATCAATATAAGACAAGCTCCCATTCCCATTGTAGGATTTAAAGGCTCTCCTAAAATGATATATCCCACAATTATTGCAATTAATGGTGATACATATAACCACGTCGATGGAAATACTGGATTTGTTTTTGATAAGAGCCAGTAATATAATCCGTGTCCACCAATCGATCCGATAAATATGAGATATAAAATAGGCCATTGCACACTCCATGAAGTTAATACGGTTACATTTGGTTGTTCTACAATAATAGATGCGATGAGTAGTAAAATCCCTCCATAAAACATTTGAATACCGTTAATAAGAAATGGTGATACATTTGATAAATCTGACAGTATTTCTTTTGAACGAATAGAGCCTATTCCGTAAAATAGCTCCCCTATAACTAAAACAATACAAGCAATACTCCATATGAAACTTACTTGTTGATGCATTCCTGGTAAAGAAACAAATATAACACCTATTAGTGCAATAACTAAAGCAACGAGTTGTTCCTTTTGTAATTTCTCCCTATTCCTCTTTGCTTGTATTAATAAAATCATCATTGGTCCCGTAGCAGAAAGAACAGCAGCTAATCCCGAAGAAATATATTGTTCTGACCAATATAAACTTGCGAATGTCATAAATGTTAAACAAAATCCAGCATACATAATACGTTTTGAAAATATATGTGGCATAATTTCTTTTCGCTTTAATTTAAAAATAATCATAAGGATTATACCCGCTAAAAAGAAACGAATTCCTGCTGAAAACAACGGTGGCGCTCCTGCTTCAATTCCAATTTTAATCGTTAAAAATGTTGTCCCGAAAATAATACATACTAAAATGTAATTAAAAATAACCATTTTACTTCCTCCTTTTTACTCTTAAAATGAGTATAGAGGCTATGGTGTATAACAGTGTATCGGTACATATAACAGTTACTTCAAGTTGTAGTTGATTCCCTATATATTTTTCGCTTTAATTAAATTAAAAAGAAAAATAGGTGAACCTATGAAGATTGTATTGCGTAAAGAATCAAACATACCGTATTACAAGCAAATATATATGCAAATTGTTGAAAGAGTACAAAGTGGTATGCTTTCACATGGTGAATCCCTTCCTTCTTTACGTTGTATGGCCACAGATTTACAAATCAATGTATTAACTGTTCGTAAAGCTTATAAACAGTTAGAAACGAAAGGGTATATACGCATCGAACAAGGAAAAGGTGCTTACATATATAAACGTGTAAAGAAAGATTTCAAACCGATACCGTATAAATGGCAACAATCAAGATCTATTAATGTTATGCGTTCTCAATATGCAATGAATAAACACCGTAAATATTATGATTTTTCACAAGCAATTCTGTATCCCCGTCTGTTACCAAATCCATTTTTGGCAGACGAAATGCATAAATTGCTGGATAAAAATCCGATGTTGTTAGCAACTTATGGGCCAGTTCAAGGCGATTATGAATTGCGAGTTGAAATAGCAAATTACTTAAATGAACACCAGAAATTAGTGACGGACCCATCTCAATTATTAATTACAAGCGGAGCACAACAAGGAATTGATTTAATTGCTCAAACATTATTAAAACCTGGAGATACTGTATTAGTAGAAAGTCCGTGTTACAGTGCCGCGCTTGATGTTTTCATCAATAAAGGTGTTCAAATCATTCCTGTTTCTCTTGATAATCATGGAGTTCGCTCCGACTTAATTGATGATATTTGTCAAAGTAAAAATCCCGTTTTATTGTATACGAATCCGACCTTCCAAAACCCGACAGGTACAGTAATGAGTAAAGAACGAAAAATGGAACTTATAGAACTAGCGGGGCTATATCAATTTTTTATCATTGAAGATGATTCTTTCGGAGAAATATATTTTGAAGATGCTATAATCCCGCCCCCAATCAAAAGTTTTGATAAGGATGGCCACGTAATATATATAAAAGGATTTAGTAAAACGTTAGCACCAGGACTGCGTATCGCGGCGCTTATTGCCGATGGTCCTATTTTTGAATGGCTATATGCAGTAAAAGGTTCAATGGATATCGGTAGTCCTTTATTAACACAAAAGGCACTTCTACCGTTTTTACGTGCAGAACGTATGAAAAACCATTTAGAAAAATTACGTACAGCTTTACAAATGAGACGTGATTTAACAATTGATATATTATCGCCATTAAAAGAACTACACTTTGAAATACCAAATGGAGGTTTTAATTTATGGGTGACACTACCTGATTCGATAGATCCCTTTACCTTATTACAAAAAGCAAATGAAGTAGATGTCTCTTTTTTACCAGGAACAGCTTGTCTATTAAACTACGAAACAAATGATAACCAATTAAGAATTAGCTATTCAATGTTAAACGAGAAAGATATGGAAATTGGATTAGAGAAATTACATGATACAATACGAAAAAGTATTTGTTAGAAGCAATATCACATTAGCCAACAATAAATAATGCCCGCAAATGAAAATGTATAGTATGGGATATTATCTATTGTTGAGCTTTTTCGTTATTCTTAACAACCGGTTTTAAAACTTGTCTTTCTTTTAATTCTTCAACACTGCCATATCGATCAATAACGATTGCTTTCATTTCCTCTCCTCCTTGCTGTTTATTTTAATAACATACAATTATTTCTCAAAATTTTTTGCCTTGAATTACCATATACTTATTTTTGGGGGTAATTATGCAAAAAGCATTATAAAGTGAAACTTTAATCATTCCTCACCAATCGGGCTCTTACTGCCCGGCAAATAGCGGGATGAATTTCAAAGAGAATCTTACACACATCTTAGAATGATTCAAAACTGTATTATTAATTAAATTCAAAAGAAATGGGGCTAACTTTATGAGTGAAAAGATATTTAAAATAAACGGTATTGATATATGTACAGAAAGCTTCGGTAACTCTAATGATCCCGCTATTTTATTAATTATGGGAGCTACTTGTTCAATGATATATTGGGATGAAGAATTTTGTGAACAGTTGGCAAACACAGGAAAATTTGTTATTCGCTTTGATAATCGCGATGTTGGACGCTCTGTTACATATGAACCTGGCACTTCAAATTATTCAGTAACAGATATGGCTGAAGATGCAATCGGAGTATTAGACGCTTATCATATTGATAAAGCCCATCTTTTTGGTATGTCATTAGGTGGTATGATTGCTCAAATTGCCGCTGTAAAACATCCCGAAAGAATTTTGACGCTAACTTTACTAGCGACTAGTGTAATAGGATCTGATAATAATACTCGCGATTTACCCCCAATGGATGAAAGGATTTTAACACATCATGTAAAGAGCGCAAGTATAGATTGGACAAATAAAAATGATGTGGCAGAATATTTAGTTTCAGGATCTCGTCTATTATGTGGATCAGAACGAATATTTGATGAAAATAGAGTTTATACACAAGTAAAACAAGAAATAGAACGCGCAAACAATTTATTAAGTATGTTTAATCACGCTTTACTTCAAGGTGATGATGCATATGAAGGTGTACTTCACTCCATACAAGCACCAACATTGGTTATTCACGGAACAGACGATACAGCACTCCCATTTGAACATGGCCTCGCACTAATTGATGAAATTCCAAACTCAGTACTATTAACTCTTAAAGGGGCAGGCCATGAAAACCATCCAGATGACTGGGAAAGCATAATTAACGCTGTTTCTAAACATACATCTAAAATTTAGATAAATAACTAATGGAAGGGGGCACAAATTGTGCCCCCTTCTAGTTACAAACAAAAACCCATCACTGTATTCGTATGTATAGTGATGGGGACTTTTTATATTTTTCTATGTTTAAAAAAATGGACAATCTAATTGATCAACAGATTCCCATAATTTTTTTTTTGCATTTTCGGTGGATGTATTTGTGTCTAGTGTCATGTTTTTAAAAGGGTTTACTTCGACTTTTAATAAGGATGAAGGCTCCACATATAATGAGAAAACATGGCTGCTTGGTAAAGCTTTTGAAACGTCAATATCTCCAACTTGTTTAAATAGTTGCTGCGCAGCAAAAAAGAAGAAATTAGTTGGATTTGATTGTTTATTCAGCCACGCAAGCATTTCAGGTGATACCGATTTATGAATATTGATTTTTACTCGATCACCACGTTTATATCGCCTAGATCGCATACTTCCACCAACTAACTTATCGTTAAGTTTGTAAATCCTAACTCTTTTTGCTTATGCTCTCTATATTTTGGCGAACAAGTATAAACTAATAATCCTCGTGCATTTGTAAATAACGGATTATCTACAAAGATTACATTTTTGAGTCGTCCTTTTTGCTTTAAAATCATTTTTAAACTGTTTTTAATAATTACTGCACCCCCGCCATAAATAAACACGTATGGATCGTCTTTCATATCATCAATTTTATTTATAATATCTGTTGCAACACGTGCTGCTAAACCTAATAGCGCTGGCTGTGATTCCTCAACTAATAAGGTATTTCTCGGATGCTTATCATTTAAATAAATTTGATTAAATTCTGTAATACTATCAATCGTTTTAGTTGGATACTTCCGGTTCCATCTCGTAATGATTTGTAGTAACGTCTCTTTTACACCATAAGATAAACCTTTACTTAGTTGCGGACGGAAATTCACCCCTAATGAAACGACTTCTTCTGTCGTCCCTGCACCAATATCAAAAGAGAGTAGAGTTTTATCTACAAAATCAATTTCAGAAACTTGATTTTGCTCACATTCTATTTTATGTTTCACAACATTTCCTTCTTCATCGTATACAATGCCCCACGTACCAGAAGCGCCCTCAGGCAGGCATTTACAATACTCAATTGAAACATTAATTGTCACATCGCGTCCGTTCGGATAATGGAAAATAACCTTATGATTTCCCATATAACGTTTTGCATTTTCAGCAGCTATTTCTTGTGTAATAAGCTGCATAGGAAGAGCGACAGATAAATCATAACGAATATTAATATGGCTAGAAGTTGGACTTTGACGCATAGCGCTTACCGCCAAACCTGATAGTATTGTAATAACCATTAACTCATCCGTTGACTTATTCGATTTCTTCTCTACCTCAGTACCTTTTAATTGATCTTGAATAACTTTTTCTCCAACGATGTATCGTACATTATTTAGCATTAACGATGGCGAACTTATAGTCACATCAATGTGGTTTTCTAATTCAGATAATGAAACATCTACCTCATCTAAGAGTCCTGTAGGCTCACCTATATATAAAGAATAAATACTCGGAATAAAAATAGGGTCTTGCCCTTTCACCATTAACTTCAAACCGTTGTTTCCTGCATCTGCACCAGCTTTTAAAAGTATAGACATAACTACCCCCTAAATTAATCTGACATCCCTTCCAAATATATGCGAGCCCATTCTTTTACATTCAAATGTATTGTAATTTTTTATTTATCATAAAAACAAAATATTGCATACTTACATATTGTGTGTAAAAAGTATTTGACATGACAATTTTCCAATTTTATACTTATATTTGTAAAGAGTTTTTTTACAATCGAGGGGGCAATTATTTATTGAATACTAAAAAAACTATTTTTATAATCATTGTTTTAGCATTAATTGCAATACTAGTACATGGCACATATAAATACATAACTGAAGGTTCTATTTTAGGTGGTACGATTTTTGCTATTTCGTTAATACTTAGTAATTTAATTAATCACATTACTTGGGGAGATCCCCACGGTGTGTCAGAAGAAAGTCAAGATGAGATGGGACAACAAATTACATATAAAAGCTTTAAAATTGCGTATTTTGTGCTTGTAGTTGTAATGTTCCTTTTATTAATCTTCTCCGAAGGATTTTCTATGGGGGCTAATTTAGATGGAGTAAAAAACCTCCCCCTGTTCATCGCAATTTGCTCTTCATTCTTTATTTATCCTATTGTCGAACTCATAGTTGCAAAACAATATAAGTAAAAAGATGAGGTTTTCTACATGTAGAAAACCTCATCTTTTTATATTTACATACTCTCTACAATTGCTTTTAATTTATTCACAGTCCGCCAATTCCTAACTGTAGCTGGTGTATGTAACTTCTGAAACTGGTTCATTAATTTAGAATTTCGAATGCTATTTTTGAAAAATAAATAAACGACCTTCTCATCTATATAGCAATCTTCAAGTTCACTTTTAAATGTAAGTAATTGACTACTCTCTTCTTCAGAAAGTACATTAGCTAAAAAAGCAATATGAACACTTTCTCCTTCTAACAATGAATGAACTTCATATGGACATTGTTTAATAATATTTATAAATTCATCATGTGTTCTTAGCATGACTGGAACATCGAAATCAAATTCTTTTTTTATTTCAGATTGTATTCGGTCCTTTAGAAAGTTTATACCTTCCTCAGATTCGAACACAATATTACCACTTTGTATATATGTTTTCACTTGTTTTAACCCTATTGATTCAAACACTCGTTTTAAATCAGCCATTTTGATTACTTTATGGCCACCGACATTGATTCCTCTTAGTAATGCAATATAAAGTGTCATATTATCCCCCCCACAGTAAAATGAACTTATCAATTGACTCGGTTTTCCCACTCATATTTCTCGGATATTTGTTTTAATTCTTCTAACATATCATGAATAGATAATACCTCAAATAAAATAATAGATTCACTTGAAAAATGGTGATGATAATGATTTGGTTTATAATCTTTTAAATCATTTTTATAACTCCAAAATTGCTTGTCTAATTCAGCAATAAGTTTGAAATGTTCCTCATCAATTTCATTACAACGGTTTCTCAATATAGCAATTATAGAATGAATTGTTCGTTGTAATATTTCTCTTTCACTTTGTGACCAGTCACAAGTCTCAATTGATACCCGAGCTAAATTATCTATATGGTAAATGATTTGCTGTAATATATGAAGTTGCTTCTGCATCGTTAAAAAGCTTCTCATTTCCTTCTTTGTATGTTGATGATATTCCCAATCTTTCTGCTCATATTGAACAAATTGTATCGCCTTATGCAATAATAAAGTCAATTTAGATAAATCCTGAGCAGTCTCCTTTTTCATACCTTTTCCTGCAACTAATGCAGCAATCCATTCTTCCATAATATTTGCTGTTTTAGCAAATAGATCCTCTGTACATCCAAAAATCATTTTCGTGTAGTGGGGTGGAAAAATGAAAAAATTCACTAAAGTAGATACTATAATACCAGTAGATGTAGTAGCTAAACGAATTAAAAATGCAGTAAAATAATGATTTGCCGTAATTGGAATCATTGCTACGGCAGTTAAAGTTGCGACTAAAGTTCCCGCATGTAACCTTAGTTTTTGACATGTAACGATCGTAAACATTGCAGCTAATGCATAAGAAATTGCTTGGTGGCCTAGGAAAAATGTGAAAGTCATGGCATATGCCGATCCAATTGTTGAGGCCGGAAAGCGAATAAGTCCTTTTTTTATTGAGTCTGTTGCAGTTGGTTCAATTGTAACAATTGCTGTTATTACAGCAAAAATAGTTGGGATGTTAAAAAAATCACAAACTAACACTGTAAGAAAAACTGCAATCCCAGTTTTAATCACTCTTCCTCCAACGATATTCCATTTTCTATCTTGATTCATTTTTTATATCCTTCATTCCTGTTTCATTTTATATACATATATTATATATTGTTAAAATAAAAAAACCTACTACTTGAATATTCAAGAGTAAGTTTTCTATCTCATTATTTCATTATAGGTAAATGCATTATTATTTGTTGGCCAATTGGTCCCATTCTTCTAAAACCTTTATCTTGGAAACCAACTTTTGCATATAAATTTTGTGCAGGAATATTTCTTTCATTCACAGCAAGTACAACTTCATTTTTTATTGGAAAATAACGTTTTACAAACTCTTCTAATAATAACAATGACTTTTTAGCGAATCCTTTTCTTTGTCTATTGTGATTAATAGAAAATGACGTTAAAAGTAAAGCATCCTCATTATCTGTGAACTCCTTTACTCTATCTCCCGTTTCCAATGCGAAAAGACCCACCGGTACCCCATTGTGATCTAAAATAACAATCACATTTTTTGTATAATCACTTTTTGCTTTCTCCAGTAATGCGCTTGGATCTGATGTAAACTGAACTTGTTCACTTGGTAAAGTAAATGTTTGTATAACTTCTTTATATTTCTCCTTATACGGAGTTAATTGAATTTCCCCTGTGTGTATGTTCATGCTAAACTCTCCCATTTTTTAGCTTATTAACTTATACCTTGCTGTGCTTTTGAATGCACTCTTCCATCTAAAAAGGTAATTTCAACAAATGAATTTGGATCGTTCCCTTTCCAAGCAAAAATTTGTTTAATTTGTGTAGAATGCTCTACCCCTTCTTCTATAAGTAAATCTCCTTCAAAACCAATTAAATCTTTCACTTCTGTATAAGTCATTCCTTCATTTATACTCGAGAAATGATTTATATTGATAGACTCTTTCTGTTGCCTTTCCATCACAGTAGAAGAAGTTGCTGTTTGGTTTTTCACTTCTTTTCTCTGTTCACACGCTGTCATACTGAAACCTAAGCATAAACTAAACAATATACATGCGCTTTTTTTCATCATAACAGTTGTCCCTCCCATGATAATTAAACCATATATTCCCTTAAAAATAAACTGAATATTTAATATTATATTTAAAAACCTCGTACAATTAAGTACGAGGCTAATTTCATTTATTCAAATGATTATTTGATTGATCATCCTGTTCTTTTCTTAACTCTTGTTCTTCATCTTTTGGTAATTGTTTATCATTATCTTTAATTGGATTCGTTTCTCTATTTTCTATCATATCATTTGGAACTTGTGGCATTACTCGGCCCACAATAGCGGCTAATTCATCTAGTATACCTTCACCTGTTTTTCCTTTTTTAATTTGCTTTCCGATTTGTTTGAGGCGTTCATACGTATCAACATCTGCTACAACGACTGCATTAGCACCGTCAGGGTCATTTTTTAAACTTTCTGCAACAGAGTATTTAATTGATTCAACTCGAGTTCGATCAAGTTTTGCTTTTACATCAATACCTACAATAGCATATTTTCCAACAACGACCGCTGTTGCATCATTCACACCTGGCACACTTGCTGCTAAAGATGCTAAATGATCTGCTGCTTTTTCATTTGGCTTATTTGATTTATTCGTATAATTAACATTTTTCATTGAAACATTTTTTTGTTCCGGCTTTTCGTTTGGATTGTCTTTTTTTCCAATACTGCATCCAGTTATAACGAAGCAAAGCATCAATATATATATTAGAGTTTTCATTATTTTCACCACTTCACTATTAAGGTTTAATCATAAATTTTTTCAACAGCTTGCATTTTCTTTACCTTTTCCTCGGCCCCGCTATTAGCATTAATGAATATTTGGTACGTATCTTTTCCTAAAGTGACTACAAATTCATAGCAAAGCACTTCATTATGCAAATCATTGACTACTAAAGCTTTACGTTCTTCCATGACTTTTACATCCGGATTGATTTTCTTTCTTGCTTCGGCTGCAGTTAGCTTTGCCGATGGAACTGTTCGCTTTTGATGTGACGCTAAGTATTCTTTTGCGGAGAACCCAACGATAGAACCATCATCTAAAGCAATTTTCATTTGGATTGCTTCTGGATAAATTCGTACTCCATTTTCATTTACTACATACGTAAATACACCAACATTATCATATTGAGAGCTATCATAAAGCTCCATATTATTAAACTTATGGTCCTTTAAAAATTTCAAACCTTTACTACCTGCATCGTTTAAACTAACTTTCTGTTCTTTAATTTCGCGGTTATTCATAACCCAAATTGGATATCCGCCTTTTCCGGTAATATCCATATAGAACTCATTGTTCGTTGCTTCATCTTTAATTTTCACACTATAGAAGGATTCTTTCGCACCTTTTCCGCTTTTCTCAACATCTACTTTTTCATTTCCTTTTAAATTCAAAAACGATTTGGCAATTTTCGCCGCTTCATCTTTAGAAATTGCCTTTCCTTCCGCTTCAAATCCACCTTTTTTATTTTTTTGCGCACTTGTAAAGGTCGGTCCGAAGTTTGTAGAAGAATATGATGTTACGTTTTTCTCTACAGTTTTCAATCCATCAATAATTGTGTTATCTGCTGGATCGCGATTTGATGCAAGTGCCATTTCTACATCCATCCAGCGTAAATTATTTTTCAAAACAAGATGTTGTACTTTTCTTAGTTCATCTTGTATATTTCCTGCATTTGAATATAAAGTTTGTAGCGTTTTATATTCTTGCTCATTTAACGGTTCTTTTTCTAAATCACGAATGGCTGCACGGTAACTGAAATCACCGATATTCGCTAAAAATTCTTCCGTTTTATTAAATGGCATTAATGTTAAAGGAAGTTGCCCTACATCCGAGCGAGCTTCAGATGTTAAACGCCATACATCCGCTAATGCAGGTGATAAAGATGATCGTGAATTCATCGCAAGTGTTGTGCCAATTTTATCGTGTAATAAATCGACTTCGTATGCTAAATCATGGAATGCACGTTGATAGCTATTTTCCGCTCGAATTAAAACCGCATTTTTCTCTTGGTGCTCTTTATAGCCCCAATAGCCTGTTCCTACTACACCGACTGTTAATAATACAATGATAATACCTCGTAACATTGTCCCACCTCCGCTCTATTTACAGAAAATATGTTTACCGATTTTTTTAATTTGTGGACGAGTCCAAATCCATTTACTAGTCGCAGTATCTGGATTGAAATAATATAAAGCATTTCCTGTTGGATCCCATCCGTTAATCGCATCTAAAACTGCTTTTTTTGCTGTTTCATTTGGTGTTAAATATATTTGTCCATCGGCTACCGCTGTAAATGCTCTAGGTTCAAAGATTACACCTGAAACAGTATTTGGGAATGACGCACTTGTAACACGGTTCAAAATAACAGCAGCTACTGCAACTTGTCCTAAATACGGTTCACCACGTGATTCTCCGTATACTGCGTTTGCCATCAGCTGAATATCATTTTGAGAATAACCGTTCGGAACATTTGTCCCTTTATTTTGAGGTGGTTTATTCTCTTGTGCAGTGCCACCACTATTTCCTTTATTCGTTGTCGTTCCTTTATTAGCAGTTGATTTGTCATACTTCGTTGCCTTCACGAGCATTTGCTTCGTTTTAGCTCCAGCTAAACCATCAACGGGTAATCCAAATTTCTCTTGAAAATTCCGAAGTGCCCAATATGTACCCCATCCGAAAACACCATCTACTTTTCCCGTATAAAATCCGTTATATTTTAAACGAGATTGCAGTTCAATGACATCTTCGCCCGATGCTCCTCTTTGAATGACTTGATTAGAAAATGCTTCTACATTCTTTAGTTGTATACTACTGACCATTAAAGACAGTCCTATGAACGCAAGTAAAACCGCTATTTTAAACATAGCTTTTTGGCGCATAATTTTCCCTCCTTAATTATGTAAATGATTTCTTGGTTATGTTTTGTAAAAGCCTCGCTTTTATGTAAAGAAGACAAAAAAATCCAAACTAATATCGTAGAAAGAAAATGTAAACAATATAAAAAAAGGATAAAAGGAGTTCATCATGAAGAATTTGTTAAAGCGTGTCGCACTCGTCCTTCTGTTCCTAACAACATGTTCAAATATATATACAGGCTCATCAATTGTTCATGCGCAGCCGCCGTATGCAAAATGGGGTAAGCTTGCTGTAGAGAAAACGAAAGAAAAGTACCCAAAAGCAGAGATTATTGATTACCTTCATATAGGTAGAAAACCAAAAACCGTTCAAATAACAGTTGAAAAATTCAAATTGTGGCTACGTGAAGACGGAAAAGAATATGGTGTTTTTGTTGATGTGGAATTTGAAACGAAGACGGAGAAATTTATTAAAATGTCGTTTCAGAAGACGAGTAGATAAAATGAAAGAAACCCGGCTATTTAGATTCATAACAGCCGGGTTTCTTTCATTTCTAAAATTCTTTTCTAAAATATCGATTCCCTAAAAATCTTACCAATATACAAATAGTGCCAATTACAACTGCTATCCCTATACTGTATAAAAGTACTCTACCATATCCACCTATTCTCGGATCTAAAAATGGATAAGGATACCAATTCACGATTGGACCACGAATTAAGCTATATACAACGTAAAAAAACGGGAATAAGAGCCAACTTGAAGCTTGTTTCCAAGTGATTTTCTTATTTGGTGGATTTAATATCCAATCTAAAAGCATAGCAATTGGCATGATATAATGTAACACCGTATTTACCCATGGTATTGCCGTTTGAAGTGATTCTTCTAACCCTCTTAATAATAAAAAATAAATGAGTCCAGTCGTAAGTATGTATACCGTTGCTGCACCACGAAGTATACTAAACTGTTCTGAGCGACCAAATGTAGCTGTTCCGATACTACTTAAAAGGAGAATACATGCAACTAAAATGTTACTTTCGATCGTAAAGAAACTAAAAAAGTTAACTGGATTGAACGGTTTCACTTGTGCCCGTATTATAAATTGCGTAATGATTGCACTAAATGCTAGAAGGCTTAAACATAGTCTAAATAAAGATAAAATTTTTTCATCTTTCATACATTCCCTCCTTTTCTTATATATAATTAGAATTTCCCTGTACATGCTCAATAAATAAATTTAACGGAACGAGCCCACGTTTTGGCATATGACTACTTATAATAGATACTACTTCTAATTGAGGAATGATAACGATGTATTGTCCGCCGTATCCCATAGCGAAATATATACAATACGGTATGTGAAATCTTTCGTTATGTAATACCCACCAGTGATATCCATATGCGCCGACATGTTCATATGTTTCAAATTGCGCCCTACTTGACTCTTCTAACCATTTTGCTGATACAATTTCTTTTTCATTCCAATATCCATTTTGCAAACATAATTTTCCTAATTTTAATAAATCGGTAGATTTCATTTTCATACCGAAGCCACCTACATATATACCCTGCGGATCTTGTTGCCACTCGTATTCGTTAATTTTTAATGGATCAAATAAATATTTCTTTGCAAACCGCTCTGTCGACATTCCAGTAGCTTCTTGAATAATATAGCTCAGTAAATGAGAAGAACCTGAATTATAATTCATTTTTGTAGCAGGTTCTTCAATTATTGGCTTTTCTAATATGTACTGTACCCAGTTCTCTGATTCTACAAAGTCATTTGGGAATACTACTCCATTCCCAAACTCTTTCCAGTCCTCACCAGTAGTCATTGTTAATAAGTGATATAGCGTTAAATCATGTTTTTCCCCAGGTACATTTTCAATCCACTCTGTAATTGATGTATGTATATCATTTATATAGCCCTTATCAATTGCAATACCAATTAATAAAGATACGATACTTTTTGTAATCGAATTTATTTTATATAAGTTATTTGCACATTCGGGTGTTTTATAATACTCAGTTGTTAATTCCCCTTTTTGATAAACAAGAAATGTATTCACTTTTTTCTTTTCGAATTTATTTTCTAGTTGCTTGAAATCCAAAAACTTTACCTCCATTTAAATAGTTACTCCATTTATTATATCTTGTTCCTTCATTTTAAACATAATTGTGCTCAAATAAAAATAAACCTGTCAGCCATAATGAACTGACAGGTTTATTTTTATAATTTCGTACGAACATTCCAAAGCTCTGGGAAGAATTGTTGATCAAGTACTCGCTTTAAATAAGAAACACCGGAGGATCCACCTGTACCCATTTTATGTCCAATAATTCTTTCTACTGTTTTCATATGACGGAAACGCCATTGTTGTAGCCAGTCTTCAATATCAATCAATTTTTCAGCAAGCTGATATAAATTCCAATATTTTTTCACATCCGCATACACTTCCAACCATGCTGCTTCTACTGTTGCATCTTCTTCATAAGGCTGCGTAATATCACGGTTTAATACATCTTTATGAATAGGGAATCCTTCTTTTACTAATGCTTGAATCGCGACATCATATAGACTTGGTGCATGTAGCGCTTTATGAAGTCGTGCATGTAATTCTGGATCCTTTTCATAAATTTTTAATGCGTGTGGCGTTTTATAGCCAAGTGCGTACTCAATCATACGATATTGATACGATTGAAAACCTGAAGCTTGACCGAGTGAATCACGAAACTCAATATATTCTGATGGTGTTAATGTCGCAAGAATATCCCAAGATTGAATAATTTGAGACTGAATTTTTGATACACGTGCTAACATTTTAAAAGCTGGTTGTAATTTATCTTGTTTAATAGATTCAATCGCCGCATTTAGCTCATGTAAAATGAGCTTCATCCAAAGCTCACTTGCTTGGTGAATAACGATAAATAACATTTCATCATGATGGTCCGATAATCTTTTTTGAGAAGATAGTAAACTATCTAATTGTAAATACTCCCCATACGTCATATTCTCTTTAAAATCCGTATGAATCCCTTTTTCCATAATTACTTTTTCATTTTCTTTCATATTAGCCAAACGCCCCTTTTATATGATTCTACTTATATTGGTCTAATAACGGCTCGAACTGGACTTCCATCTGCATCAGTTAATGCAAGTGGTAATGCAATAAGTTCATAATCACCGTCTGCTACATGATCTAGTACGACATTTTCTAAAATATGAATTCCATGTTTAAATAATTGATGATGCGCTGCTAATTCTTTATCATCTAGCGGATCAACTGATGGTACATCTACTCCGATTAAACGAATACCTTTCTCTGAAAGAAACGACGCTATGTCTGCACGTAAATGAGGGATCACCTCTGGAAATTCTTCAGCTTTTCCATGTGAAGATGTACGTAATAATAATCGTTCTACACCTTCTAAATGAAAGCTTTCTAATTCCTTTTTCCCGATGCTTTCAAGATTAGAAACGTCAATAATCCGTGCTGGGCCAACATAAACTTGAACATCTAAATCCAATACTTTCTTTCCATCATTGTCAAAATGAAATGGTGCATCAATATGAGTGCCTGTATGAATACTCATCGTTAACTTTCCGACATTTACTGAGCCACTTTCTTCTTTTGACCATGAAACTTCATACGAGAACGGTGTGTCTCCTGGCCACGTTGCAATATTATTATTTAGCGGTTGTGAAATATCAATCCACTCTGATGTTTTCATATTTATGCCACAACCTCTCGCTTATTTTCAAACTGCTTATACTCTTCATTTTTCATAATTTTCTTTAATATTTGTACAGATTTCCACACTTCTTCGTATGTGTTATATAAAGCGACCGGCGCAAGTCTCACCCCATTTGGCGCTCTAAAATCTGGAATTACTCCATTTGCTTTTAGTGCTTTACATATACGTGCTGCTTCTGCATGCTCTAAATAAATGTGCCCGCCTCGTTTTTCATCCTCTAATGGATTTCCAATTGTAAATTCGAAATCTTTTAATTCATGTCCAATTAAATTCAGCATGTATCTCGTAATATGTAAAGATTTCTCACGTAAACGTTCAATACCAGCATCTTTGAAAATTTCAAGTGAACCAATTAATGGTGCTGTACTTAAAACGTGCGGTGTACCAATTTGATAAGCACCTGCATGATCAGCAGCTGTTAATGTATGCTCCATATCAAACTGCTTATCTTTTCTAGAACTAAACCATCCAGACAACCCTGGTAGTCTATTAAAATGTTTATTATTCACATAAATTCCTGCAACGCCACCCGGTCCTGCATTTAAATATTTATAATTGCACCAAACAGCAAAATCGACATCCCAATCTTTGAAATGATGCGGAATAGATCCTATTGAATGGCATAAATCAAATCCGATATGAATGCCGCGTTTATGAGCTTCCGTTGTTAAACGTTTCATATCCAGAATTTGACCACTTCTATATAAAACAGAAGGTAATAAAATTAAAGCGATATCATCTTCCATCGCATAAATAATATCTTCTTCAGAAAGTGTTCTACCATCTCGGCTTTTCACTCTTACTAAATGCTCCTCTGGATCTAATCCTTTTAAACGAATTTGACTTTGAAGTGCATAAATATCTGATGGGAAAGTTAATTCATCCGCAAGTATTTTTGTACGTATTCCTTTTGGTTCGTAAAACGTCGCAATAACTTGATGTATATTTGTAGTTGTAGAACCGGTTACAATAGTTTCTTCCGGTAAAGCACCAATAAGAGGGGCTGTAAGTTTACCTAATTTCTCTGAAAGGAAAAACCACGGGTGCTCACCTTCTGTCCAGCCGTCAATGCCATACTCTTTCCACGAATCTAGCAACGTAAGTAATGATTTCTCTGCTCTTTTTGAAAGTAGCCCTAATGAGTTTCCATCTAAATATATAGTACCTTCGTTTTTATAGAATTCAGTTTGAAAATCTTTCAGTTCATCATGTTTATCACATTCAAGCGCATACTCATAAGTTGGTTGAAATGGCTCTTTATACATGGTGTCACCTTCTCTTAATTTTCTTTTTATTCTAACTAATTGAAATATATCACCTTAATTGATACAACGTCAATGATATTATGTCAGTTGACTTTATATATGAACTTCTTTTACAATACAGTTATATTTTCAGATATTTCAGTATAAAGAGGTGATTCTTTGAAAAATTCTACTCTTTCATCAAGAAAACACCGCTCCTTAGAAACGAAGAAGAAACTATTACACTCTGGTTACACTATTTTTATAAATAATGGATTTCAAAAAACGACAATTACACAAATTATTAAACATGCAGAAACTGGTTATGGAACAGCATATGTATACTTCAAAAACAAAGATGATCTCCTAATTAGTTTAATGGAAGATGTTATGAATCGTTTTTATAATATCGCTGAACGCTCTTTTTCTCCACAAACAAAAGAGGAAGCACGTATAATGATTCAAAATCAAGTTAGAGCATTCCTGCAATTAGCAGATGAAGAACGCGCTATTTTGCAAGTTGTAGAGGAAGCGATAGGATTATCAAGAGAAATACGGCAAAAATGGGATGAGATTCGGGAACGTTTTATAACAAGCATTAAACAGGATATTACTTACTCTCAAGAAAGTGGATTAGCACAACCTAATTTAAATAAAGAGATTGTAGCACGCGGTTGGTTCGCGATGAATGAATCGTTTCTTTGGACTATTACGCAAAATGACAAAAAGATTAACTTAGAGGAAATTGTGTATACGTTAACGGAGATGTATACGACGGGGTTATATAAATAGCACACCTTCAATAAGTAAGGTGTGTTATTTTACATCTATAAAAATATATTATCTGGGTATGGTAGTGCTAAAGTAGGCTTTTCAGAAAATGAGAAATATTGTAGTTTTAAAGATTCACCATCTATCGATTTCAGTTTTCCACTAGTAATTTCACATTCAAACACAACAACAATATATTCTACTTGATCGCCATTCGGATATATATGACGGAACCTTTCCCCTCCAAATACCCCTTTTTGTTTTTTTACTTGCACTTTCAAACCCGTTTCTTCCCACACTTCACGAACTACCGCTTCTTCTGGAGTTTCTCCAGGCTCAATTGCTCCAGCCGGCAAACTCCAATATTCTCCGCCAGGATATTGAAATAAGATTTCTCCCTGCTCGTTTTTAATAACTGCAGCTACACTTGGCATGAATATTAGTTCATGGCCTAATTGCTCACGGATTTTTTTATAATATAGCGACATCGACATATAATTCTCTCCCACCCCAATAATAAACAACTGTATTTTCTGACACCTATTGTATAATAATACCAATAGCAATTTCTATATAGAAAGGATAAGAAAATGACCCAAGTACAACTAGTAAATAGCTTTCTATCATTTTTAGGTACGACAAAACAGCCTACTAGCTTAAAGTTTTTAAATGAGCTTATTAAAGCTCATCAAGAAAAAATAAAATGGGAAACCCTTACTAAAATAATTGACTGGGAAAAGGGTAATGAAACAGGTAATTATTTTCCTTCCATTGAGACATACATAAACCGTATTACAACAAAAGGTCTCGGGGGTACTTGTTGGACGCACTCAATTGGATTCCATTGGTTATTATCAAATCTTGGTTTTAATATTCATTATATGTATATGGATCCCGGACATTTATGCTTACGGGTTAACTTAGACCAACCTTATTATGTTGATGTTGGTTATTGTGCACCTTTATTCCAAGCTTACCCACTTTATGAATCATTTCAAGTAAGTAATGTAAGAGAAACTTTCACTTATGAAGTCTCAAATAATAGGATTAAAATTGCTAGAAATCCAGGTCCAGCAAAAATCTTACATACAGATCCAATACATTTATCAAGTATGAAAGAACTCGTTAAAAAGTCTAACGATTGGCATACATCTCCTGTATTAAAGAAAATTCAGATTTTCGGTTATATCGATGGTATTCCAACTTCTATTAATGATAATGTTTTAAAACGATATTTCCAAGGTAAGAAAAGAGAACAAATCATTACATCTTCTGAACTTAATTATTGGATAACAGAAAGATTTTGTGTTGATAAAGAAATATATGAAAGAGCTATTGAGTTTTTCAATGAAAAATCTTCAAACAGTAAAAGCGTTACTCATGAGATTGAGTAACGCTTTTACCTTAATATATTTTAATATTAATCTTCTTTATGATAAGCAGCTTCTACACATTCTGCTAGACGTTCCATTTGTTCCATAGTTAAACCTCGTGAAATCCAACCTGTTAACTTATACATCATTTTATAATAAAAATTACTAGGTTCATATTCTGAAATTAATGTTAGTGCTGTACCTTCCTCATCTTCTTCTAACATATAAGTCATTGCTGAATATCCTTGCTTCATTTCACTACCAAGTGAAATAATATGCGGTGTATCGTATTCAAGAATTTCTACTTCTGCCTCGAATATTTTCTTACCGACTTTTTGAACAGTAATATATTTATCTCCTACACGTGGATTCTCTTTATCCATATTTGAAGGATAGCGATTTTCTATTATAAACGTATTCCATTCTTTTATTTTTTCATCTTCTATTATATAGTCACATACAATATCCATTGGTGCTTTTATTACTATTTCAATTGCAAAACTCATTATACTGCCCCTCTCAAATACCCTATCCATTTCTATTTAACTAAATCATTATGCCATATTTTATATAGTGAAATACAAGTGGAATTTTAACTTTTATTGCGAGAATGTTTTTCGTAATAAGAAAATCATGAATAAATAATTTAAATACTTATTCATGCAAAATGTTTTACTAACAATACAACAATTAAATATAATGCAACGAGTAGTCAAGCGATGTCCATACTTTTATTTTCTTTTTTTTTTAAAATTTTGCACTCCTAAACTAACTAACATAATCCCTATAAGCGTTTGTAAAATTAGCATACTCTGTTCCGAAACAGCATTCCAACTATAAATGGAATACCCCATTACAATAATTGCAAGTACAATCGTTAAGATCCTATTCATATGAAAATCCTTCCTATAAAAAAAGAAGCCACTAAGTTTCCTTAGTGGTTTTATTAACAATTTATATTTAGTAAAATTACTTTTTATGAGTTTGATATAAGTCAATAGAATTTCCTGGCCAATATAACTATGTATGTTAGCACACTTTTTCTTTATTCAGTCTACTTACAATTCCAACTATAAATTTATATTCAATCCTCTTCTTCTTAATCTTTTTAAATCCTTCTTTCGTATCAAAAATTAAACACGTTTTCCGAAACCACATTCGTACATATAGTGACTCAAAATAAATAGGTTTTATAATTCCTCGTTCTTCAAATTCAGTTCCATCTTTATTTTCGGTTTCTGTTCGAACGAACCACCTATTCCCGATTCCAATTTCAATGTACTTCACACACTAACCCCCATTAGGAAATTTCCCTTCTAACAATTCTATTATTTCCCCGGTAAGCGCACATTCCGACAGAACATGAGCCCACAAAGAAAAAGTAGATTACAAAAATCTACTTTATAACTTATATTTTTGCATTCGTTTATAAAATGTACTACGGGGTACATCTAATAGTTTTGCAGCTAATGAAACATTTCCGTTTGTCTTTTGTAATGCTTCAATCATGCTATCACGCTGTATTTTTTCGCGAAAATTCAATGTATGTTCGGTTTTATTTTCAACTTGTAACTCAAGTTGTTGTTGATTTCCCATCATTGTTTGTATCAAAAAAGCGACTTGTTTTTCGCATATTTCCCGTCCTTGCGACAAAATGTAAATGCGTTCTAATGTATTTACTAGTTCTCGAATATTTCCGGGCCATGTATGTTGTAAAAATTGATTACAAATACTCTTCGGAAATACAACATTCCAATTCTTCCGTTCGCAAAAGTGTTGTATAAAATATGGAATATCCTCTTTTCTTTCTATTAACGATGGAACATATAGTGGATAAACATGTAAACGATAATATAAATCTTGACGGAATTTCCCTTCTTCTACTAACCGTAGTAAATCTTTATGTGTGGCAGTAATAATACGAATATTTACTGGTACCTCTTTTGAACTTCCTATTGGAGTTATTGTACGTTCTTGTAAAACACGCAATAATGCTACTTGCATCTCTGGTGGTACTTCACCAATTTCATCTAAAAATAATGTTCCTCCATTCGCTTGTTCAAATTTCCCTTTATACCCTTGACGTCGCGCACCTGTAAACGCACCTTCATCATAACCGAACAATTCACTTTCCATTAATTCTTTAGGCAAAGAACCACAATTAACAGCTATAAAGGGCCCGTCTTTTCTTGGACTATTTTCATGAATCGCTCTCGCGACATATTCCTTTCCTACTCCTGTCTCACCACATACATACACACTAGCATCAGTCGGTGAAACAAGCTTAATTTCTTCTAGTGTGTGTTGAAATGCTTTGCTTGTCCCGGTAACTCCTGGAAAAGTAATTCCTTTTATAAATGTGAAAGCAGAATATGTATTCATTTGTTTGTTTTCCTTTAAATACATACATTTCCCGATCATTCTTTCATTACTATATACCGGTATTTCTAATTTAGTTTCCAATCCATGGTGCACTAAATCTTCAAGTTTCATTCTTGACCAATTAGTTACTCGTTCCCGAACGCTCTTACTCGCAGAAACGATAACATCACGATGATTACAAATAACTACTTGTTCATCACTATCAATGACATCTAAAAAACGATGGATTAAGTGTAATTCATTTTGATGAACTCTTATGCTACATTCACGTTCAATCGCATGTGCAATTGAAGTTACCATACCGAGCATATATGGATGCGAAAATTCAATTGGACAGGAGAAATCTAGAACACCAATTAATTTCCCATCATCATTATGAATGGGAGCAGCCGCACAACTCCAACTATGAGATGCCACGGAGTAATGTTCAGTACCACTTATCATAATAGCTTCTTCAATTTCTAGCGCTGTTCCTATTGCGTTTGTCCCCACAGCTGCTTCTGTCCATTTTACACCTTCAATAAAATTAATATGTTTCGCTCGCTTTAACGTTTGTTTATTTCCACTTAAGGATAGAACATAACCATCTGGATCGATTAATAATGCCATCATTTGTAGTTCATCAATGGTTTTTCTCATATTTTGTATTTGAGGGATTGCGATATCTAGGAAGATTTCACTCTTTTTCTTTTGATCTTGAAAAAAATTAGAAGACAAAATTTTCTGACCCTTATTCATGTGAGGATTCACATTTGCTTGTTTACATCGATGCCATGACTCTGAAATTCTTTCGTTTATACGGTTCGAATCAAGGACTCCTTCATTAATAAACTTTTTCCATGTATGTAAGTAAAACGGTGAAGCTAACATTGTATCATCTCCCTATTCATTGTTTTGGAGATCTGTAAAAACATACTTTTATTATAAAACTGAATAAAAGCGTTTTCAATAAAACTAGAAAGACGACACAAATATGTTAATAATTTGAATATCTTAATGCACTTCTTTATTCTTTTTTAGTAGCACTATATTTTGTATAATGGAAGCAAAGAAAATACATAACCAAAACCACTTTTGTGGATTACCGTTTATAAAGAAAACAATCACGGCTATTGCAAATAAAATAGTGGATGCTAAACTAAAATATAATTTTGTTTTCATTCCTATTATCCCTCACCCCTCTATTACTTTACAGTACATACTAACTCTTCATTTTTCATCTCTACTATGTACTCCTGTAAAACATATTCTTTCCCGCCATGGTTTTTATACCATTCATGTATTCTTCTAATATGCCTCTCGTCACTTCTAATTTTCGATTCTATTTCTTTATACTGTTCATAACTATCATATTCCCATATGGCAAATACTTCAGACGTACCATTCTTATTATCTTTCATCCAGCGTCCTATTAGCTTAGAACCATGCTTTAATTGATTAGGTAAGTTCGTGTTATTGAAATGATCATTAAATACTTCTATGAATTCATTTTTCACTACATAGTACTTCCTTCTGTAAAACATACTTCTTCACCTCTTTTATGAAAAGTATCAGTAAACCTTCCCATCACTACCGTATTATAATACTTTCCGTCCGATAGTCTTTTGTCATTTTTCAAAACGCCTTCTACTTCAAAACCTAATTTTTTATAAAGATGAATAGCTTTCTCGTTTGTCTCTAATACTTGTAAAGATATTTTATTTACTGCATTTTCGTCAGCCCATTTAATAGATTGTTGTAATAGGCTCTTACCCATTTTATATCCCCAAAACTCTTTTAAAATGCAAACGCCAAACTCCACTTTATGAGATAATCTCTTAAAATTTGATCCTTCACACCTTGAAAATCCAACGATTCGATTGTGCACTTCTGCAACTAAAAAGAGATTCTTCGTCTCTTCACTATCTGTTTTTATTATTTTTTGAAATCCTAGATTATCTATAAATCCCTCTCCAGCAGCTCTATCCATATTTTCAGTTTCTCCATCAATCTGAACTCTAATTTTCGATAACTGGTCAGCATCTTTCTCAGCTGCAGAACGAATTGTATAAGTTAATCCATTTATATGAAACTCTTGCTCTTTTACAATCATGTCAAACTCCTTTCAAATGAATATAATGGTGCTATTACAATTTGTTTACCTTGTTTCTCAAAGTCCTGAACAGTTTCTTTACTAGCCTCTTCGTCAGTTATAATAATGTCAATTTTTTTTAGAGACTCTCCTCTTATAAAACAATCTATTCCAAGTTTATTATGCGGAACTAAACAAATATTTCTTCTAGCAATTTCACTTACTCTTTTACTAAAATAAGCAACTTCAGGTGTTGCGGTACTAATACCTTGTAATGAAATGCCTCCACCTGTAGAGAAATACAGATCAATAGAAAATCTACTTATCAATTCAGAGGCAAGTGTATCAGTAATATTCCCTGAAGGTTTTACTTTTCCGCCAATTAAATACGTATCAATATTCTTATATTCTCGTAGATAACCAGCTATTTCTATAGAATTCGTAATAACCGTAAATGATACTTCCGGTAAATATTTCAGCATCGCATTATGAACGGAAGCCCCACCAATAAAAATTGAATCACCTTCTTGTATATAAGATACCGCAACTCTTGCAATTGTGTCCTCATATATTGAGCTATCACTATAACGTTTAGTTGGTTCCGCAGCTAAGTTTCTCACTCGCGTAAGTTCAATTGCACCTCCGTGCGTTCTTTTTAATAAACCATCCTTTTCCATAATAGACAAATCTCTTCTTATAGAATCAATAGACATATCAAATCTTTCCGCAAGATCCTTTGCTATTACTCTTCCATCTGTATTAAGTAGTTCTAAAATTTTCTCTCGACGTTCTTCAGTAAACATGTTATCACCACCGTTATTGAAGGTTCAGAAACTTAAACTTTATTTTAATTATATGCATGCCTCTTCCGTTTTACAATATTTTCAATTCTTATTTATTCCGTTTTATACAGTCTTCTCCCTCTTTCTATCCTGTTAACTTGACAACCAAATAAATGTATATCTGTATATTACGCAAAAATACTTCCATTCACCTTCCTGTTGATGTGAAATTATTCCTATGTTTTACTTTTTAATACAGAAAGGGATTACTATGAAATCATTAATCAAAACGACATGTACAGCATTATTATTTACTGGAATATTAACAGGATGTAATAGCAATACTACATCAAAACAAGAAAAGAGCGCTCTCGAAAAGAATGCAATGCACTATGGAGAAATAGTTAAAAACGAATACTATAGAGCGACAGTTGAGAATGCAAAGTTTGAAAAAATAGACAAAGAGCGGCGCCTTACTACTCGTGTTATGATTAATAATGTTCGAGACGATGGACAAACTATTGATCTTTCGGAAATAAAATATTTCATACAAGATGAAAAAACTGGTGAGAAATATGAAGGTGAAGCTCATCCGATAGATGACGAGCACTATAAAAATGTTCCACACGAATTCTCTTTAACTACTGACGTTGTATTTGAACTGAAAACTTCACCAAAAGATTTAAATAATATGTATTTATACATAGATAGCAAAGCAGCGCCGTTAACAAATACATATTGGAAGCTTGATAATTTAGTATCTAAATAGAAAGACCAGTCTTACATGACTGGTCTTTTACATTCATACATTTAACTTTCATTAACACTTATATTAATTTTCTAATAACAACTTGAATAACATCAGCTAAACCAGTGTGCCCTTTCCCTTCAATTCGCTCTTGTTCGCCATTAAAGAAATGAATTACCTTATGTTCTTCACACCAAGTAAAGATATCAATTGGATCATACAGCATATCAACATCTTTTGGTCCACCAGTACTATAGTTTATTTGTTTTTTTGAGTAAACTTCAAACATAATTAAACCACCAGGCTTTATCGTTTGTATCATTTTACCTAATATCATTTTTTTATAATCATCATGAAAATGTCCAAATACCATAATTGCTGCATCATATTCATTTTCTGGCAAACTATCAGCTAATAAATCTACTTTTTTTGTATGCACGTTTACGTTGTGCTTCTCTGCCAATTTTTTTGTCTTCTCTAATCCATCTTCCGAATAATCAATAGCTGTTACTTCGTTCCCTTGTCTTGCTAGAAATACAGCATTTCTACCTTCTCCCTCCGCGAAAGCTATTACTTTATTGTGATTTGCTAAACGAAATGCTTGTTCTTTAATAAATGTATTAGGTTCTTCCCCGTAAAAATATTCATCTGATTTATATCGATCATTCCAAAATTTAGTCATCATCTTCTCTCCTTCTTCATATCATTTTCTAACTACAATTAAAGATATCAAAGAGCCTTTTTATCCTTAATTAATTTAAAAATAAAAGCAGATTAAAAATCCACTTTTATTTTTTTCGCAAGATCTACGATTTTTTGATTTCGTAACTCTTCTTCCATTTTCTCTTCTGCTGCGAGCATTGCCTCATTAATTAAACATCCCGGTTTGTCATGTAAACAACATTCAAACAATGATGTTTTACCTTCAATTGCATGTATAATATCTAAAAATGAAATATCTTCCCAATTCTTACTAAGCGAGTAACCGCCTTTTGGACCAGATGATGAGTGTATCATCCCTTCCTTCGTCAACTTAGTTAGTATTTTAGACAAGTACGTTGGTGAAACATTTTGCATTTCTGCCAATTGGTGAACACTAACTAACTTATTTGGTGTGGCCTTTGCCAGAAAAAGCATTGTATGAAGAGCATAATTTGTAGCTTTAGAATATTTCATAGTACAGCTCCTATTGTAGACTTCATATATCTACAATAACTTTATTTTTTTATTATGTCAAACGTTTGTAATGCTCCATACAACATTATTTCTTCACAAGTAATACATCTGCTGCGCAAATCGTCACTTCTCTAAACGGAGAGTCAAATAAAACGCCTAGTTCAAAACCATCTTCAGTAAGAGCTATTTCATGATATAACCACCAAGCATTTTCAAAGTTTTCCGGCATAGAACACTGTGTTACTCCTATAAAGGTTACTCCAAGTTTATCAAATTCACTAAAAGTACCACTGCAATCTAATACGATAGACAAAGTATCTTCTGATTCTCTCTTTATTACTTTAATTACACTATCGTGTAGTAATGTCTTGTGTAACTGAGCGACATTTGACGGAAGTTTTTTCTCAATGGAATTAAAATATTCTACGTATGATTGATCTAATTTTGCCATTCTTTTCTCATAATCTGTTGTCCACTCTT
Organism: Bacillus cereus group sp. MYBK14-1; assembly: GCF_051916885.1. Lineage (NCBI taxonomy): Bacteria > Bacillati > Bacillota > Bacilli > Caryophanales > Bacillaceae > Bacillus > Bacillus cereus group sp. MYBK14-1. The sequence continues at coordinate 267,111 of NZ_JBQAHM010000001.1, forward strand.
GCATAAGTTTTTTCAGTTCACCTGATGGGTATTCTGAATTAATTGTGATGTTTTGTATAATTGAGTATATCGATTCAGGAAGGAATTTTAATAAATCTATTTTCCTTTCCTCTATTTCTTCCTTTAAACTTTGTATATCCATTTCCGACCATTCTTTTATAGACTCTATAAAACTTATAAATTCTAAAACTTGCATTTTTTTATACCATTCTCTTGTAAAATATTTCAATGACACCTCTCCTAAAATATCTTTACATCCAGTAAAAGCAATACATCCATTTATTATATCATTCCAATAACCATTTTTTCTAAAGAAATAATGTAAAAATGTAAATATTCCGCCTATTATTTCTAAAACTTCAGAATATTTACAAAAATATAAAATTAGAATACATTTTAGCTGTACAAGATTCATCTGTACAAAAATTCAAACAAAAAGGGATGGTTATATGTTGAAGAAATTAGTAGCAGGGACATTAGTAGCGGGTTTTGCATTAACTGGAGGACTAGGTGCAGTAAGTGCTGAGGAAAAAAGTAACACAATTAAGTCATTTGATTATTTAAAAGTGGATGAACAAAATGTTAATTCATTTGCAAAATTAAGTGATCAGGATAAGAAAGATATCCAAATTACTATGGTATTACCAGAGCAAAATGAAAATGGAGATTGGCTAGCTTATGGTTTTACTAGCCGTGAAACATTGGATGCGTATATTGCAAAGGATAAAAAAGCAATTAAAAATAATATTAATCCTTTAGGTAGCGGTGCTGGTAGTACTGATTTTTACGAACATAAAGATAAAGGTGGTCAATATATTTACTGGAGCAGCGGCTTTAAAAACTTACCATCTAGCTGGAATGACAGAATTTCTTCTGTAAGTACAGCCTCACCTTCTGCAAGTTATTCAACGACACTTTGGGAGCACACTTCAACACAAGGATATGGAAAAGGTGTTATATTTAAACACGCTGATTGGTATGGTAAAACTGCTAATTTAGCTCCTGATTGGAACGATATTACTTCAGCGATTGAAATTAAAAAATAATAAGATATTCTATTAATAAAAAATCCAACCACTATTCTCTTATTTGTTTAGAGAATAGTGGTTTATTATATTTCCATTTAAGCATGTACAGCATGTCCTACCGCTTGCATTAACGCTTCATGAATTGCTTCTGATAAAGTAGGGTGTGCTGCAATATAATCTCTCATTATATCAGCGGTAACTTCTGTATGAATCATTACGGTTCCTTGACCAATAAGTTCAGTTGCATGAGGACCGATAATAGAAATCCCTACAATTTCTTGGTATTTAGGTTCTACAATGACTTTTACTTTACCTACTTGTTCTCCTAAAATAAGAGCTTTTCCGTTCGCTGTAAAAGGAAATTCTCCGATGAGAATATCACCATATTGTTCTCTTGCACCTTTTTCACTTAACCCGACACTAGCTATTTCTGGAGCTGTGTATATACAACGGGGCACAGCATGATAATTTACTTTCACGTCTTCTCCGCTTGCGTGTAATGCTGCTGTCGTTCCTTCATGGAAGGCAACGTGAGCAAGCTGAATTCCACCGATTACATCACCAGCTGCGTATATATGCGATACGTTCGTTTGCATATGTTCATTCACAGCAATCCCTTTATTTGAAAACAGAACCCCTGCCTTTTCTAATCCTAATTGTTGCACTCGTGGTTTTCTTCCTACAGAAACAAGAACAAATTCTGGAGTTACTTCGTGAGTAATTCCCTCGTACTCAAATGAAGCTTGCTTCTTATAGTTATTTAATCCTTTTAAAACTGCTCCCGTAAAAATTTTCACACCATCTTTTTCCAATTTCTCTCTTAAAATATTCGCGATATCTTCATCTTCACCAGGTAGTAATTGCGGTGCCATTTCAACTATCGATACTTTTGTGCCAAGTCTACTATAAATACTTGCAAACTCACATCCTATTACACCACCGCCAACGATTAACAATGAAGATGGTACACTCTCAAGAGACATGGCATGGCTACTATTTAAAATCCATTTTCCATCGAACGGAGCGAATGGTAATTCTGTAGGTTCGGAACCAGATGCGATAATAAAGCTCTCTCCATCAACTACTTCTTCTTTATTTCCTTGTACAACTCGCACACGATGATCCGTTTCGAATTTCGCTTTTCCTTTTACAACTTTAATTTTATTTTTCTTCATTAAATATTGTATTCCTTGGACGAGTTGCATTACGATTTGTGATTTTCTCGCCTGTATTTGATCCCAATCAATTGATATACTTCCTGTATTAAGCGTAACTCCATAATCATTCGCTTTTCTCACAATGTCATGTATTTCAGCACTTTCTAACAGTGATTTCGTCGGCATACACCCAACATTTAAACATGTTCCGCCAAGGTCAGCTTCATCAATAAGAGTGACATCTTTGCCATTTTGAGCCGCGGTAATTGCTGCTACATAGCCAGCTGGTCCGCCTCCAATTACAACTAGTTTACTCATTCTCTCACCTTCTCTTTATAAAAGAATTGTTATAGGTTCTTCTAAATAATGTTTAATTGTGCGTAAAAATGCAGCTGCTGGTGCACCGTCTAGTACACGATGATCGAATGTTAAACTTAAAGGTAACATACTACCTTTTTTTAATTTTTTCCCTTTATATACAGGAACATGTTCAATTGCGCCAATACCTAAAATGCCAGTCTCAGGTGTATTTAATACCGGTGTGAAATATTCAATACCAAAGCTACCTAAATTACTAATTGTAAATGTCGTTCCGTGCATATCATCACTACTTAAGCTACCTGCTCGCGCCTTTTGTGCCACATTCTTAATCTCTTTAGACAATTCTACTAAAGATAAATTATTTGCAAAGCGAATAGCTGGAACGATTAACCCTTTTTCTAATGCGACTGCCATGCCTAAATGCACATGTTCAAATTGATGAATTGCATCATCTATATAAGCGCTGTTCATTTCTTTATGCTCTCCAAGTGCTAATACAGCAGCACGCGAGACAAAATCCGTAATGGTTAATTTATTATCATCTCTTTTTTGTACAACTTTCGCTATTTCTTTATGTAAAGCAACTACATCTGTTACATCTACTTTCATCGTTAACGTTAATTGTGCGCTATTTTGTAAGCTTGCGTGCATACGATTTGCGATCGCTTTACGCATACCAGTAACAGGAATCACGTTACTTTCTTCTTGTTCAGATATTTCCGGAACGTTTACTCTTACCTCAAGTGCTTTTAATACATCTGCCTTTGTAATCCTTCCACCAGGACCTGTACCAACTAATGCCTTGATATCCAGATTTTCAGACTTTGCAATTTTCTTGGCTACAGGTGAAATTTTAATTCTTTGCTTCGATACTTCTTTCCCATTTGCTTCTTGATTTTGTACATTTTGTACTTCTATATTAGATATTTTTTCTTCTACAACATGTGTGCTTTCCTGCATTTCTACCTTTTCATTCGGTTTACCGATGTAGCAAATTACAGTACCAGGCGGCACTCCTTCATCTTCACTTACAGCTATATCAAGTACCGTACCATCAGCTGGCGCTTCAATTTCCGTTTCAATTTTTTCTGAATTAATACTAGCAATTAGTTCTCCTTTTGCTACATTATCGCCTGCTTTAATATTCCAGCTCGTAATAATACCTTCTTTCATCGCCATACCTAACTTCGGCATTACAACTTCTACAGCCATGTCTCTCTCTCCCTTCTCATCGTTTTATTACACATGTAATAAAGATTGGTCTCCGATCATTTCTGATACAGTTTCAATTACTTTTTCTGGTGTTGGCAAATACAACTTTTCAAGTGGTGGTGAGAACGGAACAGGTGTATGTGGTGCTGTAATTCGTTTAATAGGTGCATCTAACAAATCAAAACCTTTATCCGCTACAATTGCCGCAATATCTGTTGCAATACTACATCTAGGATTCGCTTCGTCAATGACGATAAGACGATTTGTTTTTTCAACAGATGATAAAATAGTATCTTCATCAAGTGGTGATAAAGATCGTGGATCAATTACTTCTACTTCAAGCCCCTTTTTCGATAATTGCTTTGCAGCTGCAAGCGCTGTATGAACTTGCTTTCCGATTGCGACAATTGTTACATCAGAACCTTCCCGTTTAATATCTGCTTTTCCTAATGGAATTGTATAGTATCCTTCTGGCACTTCACCTTTCATATTGTAAAGTGTTTTATCCTCAAAGAAGATTACTGGATCATCATCTTCAATTGCCGCTAATAATAAGCCTTTTGCATCATACGGTGTGGAAGGAACAACAACTTTAATACCTGGTATGCTCGTAAATAATGCGTACAAACTTTGTGAATGTTGAGCTGCTGCACTAAAACCAGCGCCATGCATCGTACGTACTGTAACGGGTACTTTTGCTTTACCTCCAAACATATAACGGAATTTCGCACCTTGGTTTAATACTTGGTCAAGACAACTACCGATAAAATCATTAAACATTAACTCAGCTATCGGACGTAACCCAGTTACAGCAGCGGCCATCGCAGCTCCCATATAACCCGCTTCAGAAATTGGTGTATCCAATATACGATTTCGGCCAAACTCTTGTACAAGTCCTTTCGTAACACCAAGCACACCGCCCCAAGCTTCATCATCTTGCAGGTGATCAACTTGTGCACCGCCTGCAACGTCTTCACCTATTAAAATTACATTTTCATCACGACGCATTGAGATTTTCATTGCTTCATTAATTGCAGTTGACATACTTACTGTTCTAGTCATAATTTTTCACCCTCCTCTTATTTGTAAGAAACGTATACATCTTTTAATAATTCTTCATCGTCTGGGTATGGACTATTTTCACTAAATTCAATGGATCTTTGTACTGCATCATCTACTGCTTTTTCCATATCAACAAGTTCAGATTCCGTTAATAAACCTTCATGAATTAAATGCTTACGGAAATTCACAATTGCATCTCTTTCGTTTAAATGTTCTTCTTTTTCTTCTGATGTTTTATATGTTTGTGCTTCACCTTCGAAATGACCATAATTACGATATGTCATACATTCAATAATTGTTGGACCATCACCATTACGTGCACGTTCCACTGCTTCTGCAGCAGCTTTATATACAGCTAGAAGATCTTTTCCATCTACTTGAACACCTGGAATATTATAAGCTTTTGCACGATCAGCAATAGAATCACAACTTGAAGCATATTCAAATGTAGTTGCTTCACCGTAACCGTTATTTTCTGCGATAAAAATAACTGGTAACTTCCAAATCGCCGCTAAATTAACCCCTTCATGAAATGTCCCTTCATTATTTGCTCCGTCACCGAAGAAGCAAACACTTACATCTTTTGTTCCTTTATATTTAGCTGTTAATGCTGAACCGCAAGCAAGTGGGAAACCGCCGCCTACAATGCCATTCGCACCTAGCATTCCTTTATCTAAATCGGCAATATGCATGGAACCGCCTTTTCCTTTACATAATCCTGTCGCTTTCCCGAAAAGTTCAGCCATCATACCATTTAAATCACAACCTTTTGCGATACAATGTCCATGACCTCTATGTGTACTTGTAATACTGTCACTATCCGTTAAGTGGGCACATACACCAACTGCTACCGCTTCTTCACCTGCGTATAAATGAACGAAACCTGGCAAAACGCCTTGCGCGAACAATTCATGCACCTTATCTTCAAACTTACGAATTTCTAACATTTTTTCGTACATCCAACGAGCTTGTTCTTTCGTAATTTCATTCCCTTTACTTTCAGTTGTTTTTAACATGTCCAGCCCTCCTATTTTCTTGTTCGTCTTTTATATTGCAAGTATTGTGCCAATTTCAAATCCTTGTTTTAATAGGTTTTCTCTATCTTTAAACAATAAAAAAGTGGACAAAATGAGACGTTTGTCTCGTTTTGTCCACTTTTGTTCCCTTAATAAGAGAATTGTTACTTTATTCATTATCAAAGCTCTTCTGTAATTTTCGGATGTAAATAATTTGACCAATATGATATGCATTATGAGTTGTTACATTCGCTAGCACTTCCCACCACTTTGCAGAAACAGGAAATCCCACTACATCACTTTCAACCTTTTCTTCATTTATGAGATTTTGCCATTGTAACAGTTTTTCTAGTAGTTTTTCCCGTAATTCATCGAAAGTTTGATTATCTGAGAGCATAAAACTTTTGTTATTATCTCCTATAGCGGGTACTGCATTCACATTTGATTCTTTATACCTAGTTTGCCACGTAGAGTTCCAATACAGTAAATGTTGTACGATTTCAGCTATACTATTACTCTCTTCATTCGGTTTCCAGAAAGCTTCCCTCTCGGATAAATCCTTAACTGCATCTGAAAATGGCATATACCAACTGGGATCATTTGCATTCGCTAATAGCTGATCTGCTAATACAGCTTTTACATGGACCATTTTTCTTCCCTCATTTCATTATCATATTAATATACACTACTCTATATACGCTGATTCCCTATAATCCCCTTTTTTTACATACAAATTGATTTCATAATGAATGTAAGAATAATAGATTTTCTTATCATAACTCGTTATGATAAAAGAAAAAGAAAGCTGGCGAAAAATGAATAAAAAAATCGCAATAATTACTGGAGCCTCAAGTGGATTTGGACTATTAACTACACTCGAACTCGCAAAAAAAGATTATTTAGTTATCGCTACAATGCGAAACCTTGAAAAACAAGGAACCTTACTATCCCAAGTTACTCAACTTAACTTACAACAAAATATAAAAGTTCAACAATTAGATGTAACAGATCAAAATTCTATACATAATTTCCAATTATTTTTAAAAGAAATTAATAGAATAGATCTCCTTATAAATAATGCAGGATATGCAAATGGGGGCTTTGTAGAAGAAATCCAAGTAGACGAATATCGAAAGCAATTTGAAACGAACCTTTTTGGAGCTATATCAATTACCCAGCTTGTTTTACCAGATATGAGAAAACAAAGAAGTGGAAAAATCATTAATATAAGCAGCATTAGCGGCCAAGTTGGATTCCCTGGTTTATCTCCTTATGTATCTTCAAAATATGCATTAGAAGGCTGGAGTGAATCGCTTCGCTTAGAATTAAAAGCTTTCGGAATAGATGTCGCTTTAATTGAACCTGGTTCTTACAACACAAATATATGGGAGGTTGGTAAACAACTAGCTGAAAACCAATCTGATACAACATCTCCTTACAAAGAATATATGGATAAAATACAAAAACATATTAATAGCGGTAGTGATACATTTGGTAATCCGATAGATGTTGCTAATAAAATCGTTGAAATTGCTGAAACAAAGCGTACTACTTTACGATATCCTATTGGAAAAGGTGTAAAATTTATGATCTTTACGAAGAAGATTCTTCCTTGGAGATTGTGGGAATACCTTGTTTTGAGAAGCTTTAAGAAGATGTAATAAACTTTTTGAAAACTATTTTGAAAGAGGTGCTAATTAAATGTTAGGTTTACCGTATGGGAAAGTGTTTTTAGTGCCGTGGATTGAAGAATGGGAAATTGAGTTTATGAAAGAGAAACAAATCATTGAGGAACAAATTGGCGAACATATTTTAGCGATGCACCATATTGGTAGTACTTCTATTCCATATTTAAGTGCAAAGCCAATTATTGATATAGCAATTGAATTAGAAAATTATACGGACGGTATACATTGTATTAAAAAGTTAGAACTACTAAACTATAAATATAGAAAAGAAGTATTACCCGAAAGATACTATTTTAATAAAGGTGAACCAAGAACTCATCAAATTCATATGTATGAACAAGGGAATACATATTTAATAGAACAATTACAATTTCGTGATTACTTAATAGACAATAAGACTGCTCGTATACAGTATGAACAGTTGAAGATTCAACTTTCAAAAGCTAATCCTAATGATAAACATCAATATGCAGAGGATAAAACAAATTTCATTAAATCCGTATTAGCGAAATTAAATGTTTAAATTAAATAAGAAACCATTTAGCAGTAAATGGTTTCTTATTTATTAGTTATCTCATTATTTATAATCAAATTTTTAATTATACAGCAGGTGGAACGAAATAAAATAGTATCGAGAGCATCAATATAAAAGAAACCATTCCCGTTATCGAAAGTATATATTCTTTTGATTTTCTATCATATTTCCATTCCATCCATGCTCTTAAAGTCCATGATATCCCTAAATAAGTGAACATGACATGAGCCATTTTAGCGTTTTCAAATTTAAACATATAATAACAACTACTTATTACATAAATAATAATAAGACCTATTTCTAATTTTACATGTAAACTATTCACATGCTTATATCCAAAGAAGCCTCTTTTCTCCATATTTAATTTTCTTCTTAAAAACTGTTCTAAAAAGTAACCACCTATACCCAGTCCAATAATAATAATTAAAATTGTAGAGGTATCCATTGTTATCCCTCCAATTACTTTATATATTTTTAGAAACAAAGTGGACTATATTATGGTTATTCTCTTCTAAATAACTTACAATTCCTTCAGGATATGTTGGCTTCTCCTTTAATTCCTCTATGCTCATCCATATTAATATAATATTCTCATGTTCTTTATGCCTTATTTCATTTGTAACCATCTCTTGAACAGTTCCCCAATGTATCAATGTACAATGATGTCCTTTTTCGTTGTTCCACTCGAAAATATGCTCATTTACAACAGCTAGCTCTTGGACATCAATTTTCAAATCGTATTCTTCCATTAATTCTCGTATTATCGCTTCTTTTGCAGGTTCCCCAAATTCAATAGAGCCTCCTGGAAAACGATAAAATGTTTCACTTAAATCACATTGTACTAGTACTTTAGAATGATCTTTATTTACAATCATTGCTTCAGCACGTAATTTAGGCATTTTCATTTTGTCTCCCCATTCATTCCATATATAATTAAATCCAATATCTATAAAAGAAAAGATTAAGCATAATTCCTGTTATTATTAATAACGGAACCGTTCCTAAAGAAATGACATATTCCCTCGATTCTTTATCAAATTTCCATTCCATATATGATTGAAAGCAGTATAAGGTTATTAAAAATAAAATGGGTAAATTACTAATATAAATAGGATTTAAAGTAGCACATATCAGCGTAACAATTATATAAGAAACGATAAGAGCCCTAGTGCCCCATTTATGAGCGTTGTTTACATATTTACTATTCCAGTCTGTTTGTTTCGGTATATTTAATTTTTTTCTCACTACTTTTTCCAAAACAACTAAGAATATGATCCATACTATTAATAAAATTCCTTTAACTAAAAACAGTGATGTCTCCTCCTTTACTTTTTATCTGGCTGATCACTCGGATAAGTAGCTTTTCCTTTATTATCAATGTCCCAACTAATAATCGTCGCACTATCTCTTCCTAATTGCAGGTGAACGTGTTCTAAAACATTATGGATATTTACTTTAAGTACGTTATTATTTCTATTCATATCACTATACAGATTTACAGGAGTTTCATACCGACGTTCCCCGCATTCTAATACTCCATCTGTCACCATTACAATTCGATTCTTTCCATTACGTAATTCACGAATGCCTGTTGAATAACAAGGAACAGGTAAATCAAATGTGTTTACATTTCCAATCCATTCGTAAAAATGACGTTGATTTAATGCATATTGTCCTAACTTATGTAACTCTTCATGAAATACATAAACTAAACAGTCTCCAATAGATAGCCACCATATATAATTTTCTTTTCTTACACATAGTAAGCAAGCTGTTTCACCTTTAATTCTTTGACACTTTTCCTTAAATGAAGAAGATTGAAAGATAGTAAGAATATGATTTTCAATAGATCGAAATACTATATCAATTGATTCATTCATCATTTCTTTTATATTTTCATATTCTTTTTGAATTGTATTTACTACTAAATCAACACTTTCTGCACTATTATGTCCATCTAATATAGCTGCAAATTCCCAATCACCATTTGACCAAACTAACGCACCATCTTCGTTCTTTTTTGCTCCAGCACTTATATTCCCACCATATGTACCGAGCACGATGTCACCATATTGTTTTACTGAAACTTCGTCTAAACACATTTCACTACTTCCAACCCATGAATGTTGTCTATTATTTGTTGTATGCATATTCACTCACCATATACTTTCGTAATCTTTCGCATAGTTTTTTGATTTTTCCTGCGTCACCATAAGGCGCACCGTTCCATTTCGCTACTTCAGTCGGTGACCAAAACTCTTTTGGTGTATTTTCATAACGCGGTATGATGTGCATATGCATATGTGGTACACCATTTCCTGAAACAAAAGTGTAAATATGTTCCGCACCTTCACTTGCTTTTAGCGCTTTACTTACTCTACTTGTTATAAGTCCGAATGCTTTCGCTTCTTCATCTGTTAGTTCAGCAAGGCCAGGGACATGTCCAACGTAAACGAGTTCATCTTCGTAAATAGCTCCACCTGGAACTATAATATTTCCTTTATGTTTTTCGCAAATGAAACAGTTTTGTTCTATTTGATTGTTTGTTGACATATCCATCACCTTCCTTTTCATATATAATAGCACAAAAAAAGGAAAAACAGGTTTCGTATTCCGAATTTTCATTCTTTTGATACAACAATTTTTGAAATGAATTTACATCTCATTATTTCTTCAAAAACGCAATCCCAATTATAATTCCGATTACTAAATTATTTGTAAAGTGCCCTTGAAATACACCGATTACAACCCCTATACCGACACCTATTGCCAAAGCATCATTTCTTTTTTTATTTTTAGCCAAAATTACATCTCCTCCCACCATTTCTCCCTAAATAACATACATTTACTTGAATGTATTAATATACGCACTATTTTGATTGAATATTTCAAAAAAAATGCGCTTTAACTTCACATATAATATTTTCCATTTTCTGTACATACTCCTTTTATATTGAAAAATTTTCAAGTAACTATTAATTATACATAGGCATTTTACTATAAGAAAAATCCGTAATTTATTGAAAGAGTAACAATTCAAATGTATCCTCATTGGAATCCAAATATAAATTAACAGTATGTTTATTCCCCCATCCCGTAAGGAATACATTGCATCATGATTCACAATATATGATGCAACGTATCGCAAGTCTTGAAAATCAATTAACTAAATTAATCTCATTAATCGAGGAAAATAATCAATTAATTAAATCAATCAATGGAACAACAAAAAACCAAGTTTGTGCACCAGCTGGAGGTTCTGTTATCGTTCGTATGTAATCTGGATGCAATAAAAAACACACTTTGTATTATAAAAGTGTGTTTTTTGGTCATTATTTTCTTTTCGTATGGAACCCTTGTGTAATTCGATCTAATATAATTGCGATCACTACGATAGCTAATCCAGCTTCAAATCCCATTCCGATATTAACTTGTGTTACAGAGCGATATACATCAACTCCAAGTCCTGGAGCTCCTACAAGTGATGCTGTTACAACCATCGATAACGAAAGCATAATGCTTTGGTTCACACCAGCCATAATCGTTCCGGTTGCAAGTGGTAATTGTACTTTAAATAGTTTTTGTGATGCCGTGGATCCAAATGCATTTGCTGCTTCAATTAAATCTTCTGGAACTTGTCTAATTCCTAAGTCAGTAAAACGAATTGTCGGTGGCATTGCAAAGATTACTGATGCAATAATTCCAGGTACTACACCTACTCCGAAAAATGTAATCGCTGGAATAAGGTATACGAATGCAGGCATTGTTTGCATAAAATCTAATGTTGGTTTTAAAAATTTTGAGAAACGTTCATTTTGAGATGCTAATATACCAATTGGAATTCCGACAATAATTGAAATAATAACAGACGTAAGTACGAGTGCTAATGTTTGCATCGTTTGTGCCCAGTAGTTAATATTCAAAATGAATAATAATCCAATAAGCGTAAAAATGACTAAAGATAATTTCCTCGTTGTGTACCAAATGAAGAAACACAAGATAATAATCATCAATATGGCAGGTATTATTGTTAAAAAATTAGTGAGTAAATCAACGAATCCACCAATAATATAAGAGAACCCTCGGAATAAGCCTTCAAAGTGCTCATATAAACTTGCAACAAATGAGTCGACCCATTCCCCTAATGGAATACGTGGTATACTATTCATCGTCTTTCACCTCTTCCTCAATGTTTCCTGCAAGAGCTTGAATGACACTTTCACGTTTAATAATTCCTCTTAGCCTTTTCTTCTCATCGATTACGGGTAACGGATATTTCATCTCTGCCATTTTTGCATATGTCTCTTCCAGTAAAGTATCCAAATACACATGCGGAATATCATTAAGTAATAAATCAGCAATCGGCCACTGTTTTTGTACTGCTTTACTAGCATCATCCGCAGTTAATATACCTAAAAACTCATACTTTTTGTTTACAACATATACAGTTGAGACGCCTGCATTCCTCATAATTTGAAGAGCCACACGAGGTCCACGATCAATTAATAAAGTTTCTGGTCGTTTTAAAATAGACTCAGCCGTAATTACTTTTCCTAAATTCACGTCCGCAACAAACTTTTCTACAAATTCATTTGCGGGGCTCATCATAATTTCTTCTGGCGTTCCAATTTGGACGATTTCTCCATCTTTCATTAATGCAATACGATCTCCAATTCGAAGCGCTTCATCTAAATCATGCGTAATAAATATAATCGTTTTTTCCATTTTATCTTGTAACTCTAACAATTCATCTTGCATTTCTTTTCGAATAAGTGGATCTAATGCACTAAATGACTCGTCCATTAGTAATACATCTGGATTATTCGTTAGTGCCCTTGCGATTCCAACGCGCTGCTGCATACCACCACTAAGTTGACTTGGATAATTATCTTTATGATGATCGAGTCCTACTAACTGTAGCGATTCTAACGCTTTTTTCTCTCGCTCTTCAACCGGAACTCCTTGTATTTCTAAACCATATGCAACATTTTGTATAACTGTACGATGCGGAAATAGAGCAAATTTCTGAAATACCATACTCATTTTCGTTCTTCTTACTCTCCGTAACTCTTCTTTTCCCATCGTTGCGATGTCTTCACCATCTATGTATATATGACCTGCAGTTGGTTTAATCAATTGATTTAACATACGAACTAGCGTAGATTTCCCGCTGCCAGACAAACCCATAATAACGAAAATCTCTCCAGAGTAAACTTCAAACGTTGCTTTTTTCACCCCAACGTTCATTCCTGTCTCTTTTAAAATTTCCGATTTACTTTTTCCTTCTTTTAATAAGGAAAGGGCTCTTTGCGGATGTTTCCCGAATACTTTTGTTACGTTTTCAACACGCACCTTTGTATTATCCATGTCACTACTCCTTTTCTACCCATCTATTCACATAGTGTTGCGATTTTACAAAGAAATATTACATAAAAATGACATTCATAAGATTTCTTTAAAATTCTCGTTTCCGTTCATAATAAGAATGCTTACTTATACATTTATTTTATAAGGCAAACGTTACTTAGGAGGTTTTCGATGCGAAAGAAAATTTGGTTTATATGCCTTGCATTATTTATTACTATGATTTTCACTTCATGTAATGCAACAAATGCAAATTCGAAAGGAAAAATTAAACTTGGTGTAACAAGTTGGAAAGAAAATATTGCAACTGCAAACATGTGGAAAGTTTTATTAGAAGAAAAAGGCTACAAAGTTGAGCTCATGTATTTAGAAAAAGCCGCAATTTGGACTGGTGTCGCTCGTGGCGATGTTGATGCGAATTTAGAAGTATGGCTACCAGTTACAGATAAACCGCTAAACGATCGTTATAAAGATGATATTGTCTTAAAATCAAAATGGTACGAAGGTACTGGACTAGGTTTAGTCGTCCCTTCTTATATGAAAAACATAAACAGTATCGAAGATTTAAATGCTCATAAAGATGAACTAGATAATAAAATTGTCGGTATCGAACCCGGTAGTAGTCTTATGAATTTAACGAATAAAGCAATGAAAGAATATGATATAAAACTAAAACTTGTCCAATCTTCTGAAGCTGCGATGATGAGTGAACTAAAGAAAGCATATACAAAAAAGAAACCAATCGCTGTTACGCTTTGGAATCCGCATTGGGGTTTTTCAGAATTTGACTTAAAATATTTAAAAGACCCTAAGAAAGTATATGGTGAAAAAGATGACATTTATTACTCCGTTCGTAAAGGTTTCGAAAAAGATCACCCGGATATCATAAAATACTTTGATAAATGGAAAATGAACGATGAGCAGCTTGGTACATTAATGGTCGAGTTAAATAAAACGAAAGATCCCGAAGAAGCGGCACGAAAATGGATTAAGAACAATCAAGCGCTAGTTGATGAATGGGTAAAGGATTAATAAAAAGGCTAGAGAATTAACATATCCTCTAGCCTTTTTCATCTTATTTTTTCGTAACAACATCATCTACAATCCCATATACCTTCGCTTCTTCTGCAGTCATAAAATAATCTCTTTCTGTATCATGTGCTACTCTTTCAATCGGTTGGCCTGTTTTTTCTGCAATCATTTTATTAATATCATGCTTTAACTTTAATATTCTCTTCGCAGTTATTTCAATTTCTGTTGCTTGCCCTTGTGCACCACCAAGCGGCTGATGAATCATAATTTCACTGTTAGGGAGCGCAAACCGTTTTCCTTTTGCTCCAGATAATAATAGCAATGCACCAAATGATGCCGCAAAGCCCATGCACAGCGTTTGCACATCTGGTTTAATTAAATTCATCGTATCTAATATTGCAAAACCTGCTGTCGTTGAACCTCCTGGGCTATTGATGTATAAATATATATCTTTTTCTGCATCTTCTGCTTCTAAAAATAATAATTGCGCTACGACACTACTCGCTACTTGATCGTTAATTTCTGATCCGATAATAATAATGCGGTCTTTTAATAACCTTGAATATATATCATAGGAACGTTCTCCTAATTTTGTTTGTTCTACTACATATGGAATTGTATTCATTTTAAATTCCTCCAATACTTGTTATGCTGCGCAAAGCATACAACTGTAGGAAGAAGGGTTTTTCACATTAAATAATAACACTGGCTGTTTAGATGGTAACTTAGTAAAATCTATTGTCGGAAGAAGTTTCGTTAACAATTCTGGTCTTTCCTCACGAATAGATGTTACAACAACTTCAATATCCTCTGTGAATTCGACTATCTCAATCCCTTCTTCACTTACAGTTTTCAGCCTATTTCTACTCCGAAATAAAGAAGCCTTTACTGCACCTTCTGATACAGAACACACTTTAGCAATATCAGCGATACTATATTGAAAAACATCTTTTAATAATAAAATTGCGGATTGCTGTACATTTAATGAAGACAATACTTTCCCTACCATTTCATGCAAATCTGCAATGTTCTCATGTGGTTCTTCAAAAGTGATTTGTTCTCTTATTTTTTCATGAACAGACTTAGACTTTATCTGATCTAACCAACGATTTCTTGCTATTTTATAGACGAGTGTCATACAAATATCTTTATTTCTATATTTTTGAAGCACTTTACACACTGTTTCTTGGGCGAGATCTTCCCCATCCCATTTGTTTTTCGTTAAAAAAGTACAGTATCTTTTTAACTCTCCATATTGTTCAATTAAAAAGTTTATATTTGAATGATTCATATCGATATGGTTCTTTAAAACATGAGTTACTTTTGTGCACAAAATAACCACTCCTTTTCAGCGCTTACTTAATAAACGATTCAACATTAAAAAAAGTTACGGGGATATAAAAAAATAATGTTTATGTTCAATAATTCGCGGTCATAAATATGTTATGTACAATTTTACGTGAGGAGGAACAAATTTGCCAAAATTAACAATTGAAGGTGCGGGAACTTTTGATGTGAAAGAAGGAACAAAGTTAGTATTAGCAATTGAAGATAGCGGTGTCAACATTCTTCATCGTTGCGGCGGGAATGCACGTTGCACAACTTGTAGAGTAGAAATACTAGCAGGTGATTTCTGTGAAGCGAGTGCGAATGAGAAACATGCAATGACGGAAAAAGGGATTGAAGATCATTTACGATTATCTTGTCAAATGCGTGTACATAAAGATATAGTCGTTCGTCCGGTACTTACAGTTGAAAATTCAGGTCTTGATGCTGGACCGCGTCCAGCGGAGTAAAGCGATGAATTTAAAACAGCTCGCTGGCGAATATGCCGCTAACTTTGTAAATGATGGCATGAAGATTGGGCTTGGTACAGGTTCTACTGTATATTGGACAATACAAAAATTAGGTGAGCGTGTAAAAGAAGGATTATCAATTCAAGCTGTACCGACATCAAAGGAAACTGAAGCATTAGCACATCAACTAAATATCCCCCTAATTTCGTTAAACGACGTACAAAGTCTTGATCTTACAATTGATGGAGCGGATGAAATTGATTCAAATTTACAACTTATAAAAGGCGGTGGCGGTGCATTACTTCGTGAAAAAATCGTTGCCTCTTCCTCTAAAGAACTAATTATCATTGCTGATGAATCGAAACTTGTAACTCATTTAGGTACTTTTCCATTACCTATTGAAATCATCCCTTTTTCATGGAAACAAATCGAAAATAAAATTCAGTCTTTAGGATGTCAAACAACATTACGTTTAAAAAATAATGAAACCTATATAACCGATAACAATAACATGATTATCGATTGTATATTCCCTAATCATATTTCTAATCCTGCCCATTTACACACTCAATTAAAAATGATTACTGGTGTAGTTGAAACAGGGTTGTTTATAAGTATGACGAGTAAAGTAATTATCGGCGCTAAAAATGGGATAAAGGAATTGTAATAAAAGCTAACTTTTTAAAGTTGGCTTTTTAGTGTGTTCTTTTTCTCTTGATAGCGCTTTATTATGATATACTATGAAAACACATCATACTAGAAAGGACTGAACATTTTGCAATCCAAACTTATAACAGAACTTACTGATTTAGAAACTGCTTTTCATATTCGAAAAGAAGTATTTGTAAAAGAACAAGGTGTCCCTCTTGCAGATGAATTCGATACATTCGATGAAATCGGAGAGCAATGTAAACATATTTTAGTTTATTATAATAAGCTTCCTGTAGGTACAGGGCGTATACGATTTGTTGATGGCGTCGGAAAATTAGAACGTATTTGCATTTTAAAAGATTATCGTACATACGGATTAGGTAAAGTCATCATTCAAACGTTAGAAGAAATTGCTCGTAACGAACAAGCTACAAAAGTGAAACTACACGGGCAAACACAAGCTGAAGGATTTTATAAAAAATTAGACTATCAAACTTCTTCTGATATATTTATGGAAGATGGCATTCCGCATATACTTATGACGAAAATGTTATCATAATAAAAAGGGTAGTATATGAATCTTATGTATTCATACACTACCCTTTTTTATTAATAGAAAAGTGAATTCTCAAGGTTCTCTTTTTCATCAAAGCCCATCATCTCTTAGTTCATACCTAGGTAAAGCTTACACTGTTTTCCATAATGATAATGCATAAATCCAGTTCGGATCACCATTTCCTTGATAACTCTGGACTGCTTCATATACTTTTCCTTCGTGTAGAACTCTATCTCCCTTTTTATATGCTTTTTTTGCATCCCACGCTTCATATGAAGCGCTTTCAGTTTTTGTAGTAATTGTGAATATATCACTCTGTACGGATTCATTTCCATCTACATCAACAGCTTTTACTACATATTTATAAGTAGTATTAGCGAGCAGATTTTTATCCATATAAGAAGTTGTATTGGATGTTGCAATCTTTTTCATTGATCCTTCTGTTTCTCTATAAATATCGTAATGGTCTACACCAATATTATCGTCAGATGGACTCCACATTAAATCCACACTTGACGCTGTCGTTCCCATACTATGTAATCCTTTTGGTTGTGTTGGTGCTTCTGTATCAGGAATCTCAACTGTTGTTTTTACTGTAAGCGCTGTACTTTCCTTCGATATATTGCCAGCTGCGTCAATTGCTTTTACAGTATAAGAGTATTCTGTGCTTGGTTGTAATTTCTTATCAATAAAATGAGTGCCTATTACTGTATCAATCATCTCTCCGTTACGGAAGATTTGATATCCTTTTACCCCTACATTATCCGTAGAAGCGTTCCATGTTAGTTCTACACTATTTGCTGTTACTTTTTGCGTCTGAAGTCCATTTGGAATACTTGGCGCTTCTATGTCTGGTTTCACATCATTAATAAGATTAACATCAATTACATTATAGAATGCATTTGCTGTATCAGCTACATCCCATACTGCTAAAATCACATGATATCCACTACGATCAGTAGGTACATTGATTTTATGAGTTAAATTATTTGAAGCTGCAGAACCATCATGTTGTACAGTTCCAATTGGTTCAAAATCTGCTCTTGTTAGCGCTTTATTTGGATTCCATCCTTTTTTAGTAATATAGTAATGCCACTTACTCGTTAAGTGAGGCGCAGTATACTTCCAAGTAAATGTATTTTCCCCACCAGTGATTGTATTTTTAAACCAACGATTTGCTGTTTGTTGATCTAAAATACCACCAAATTTTCCGCCTGCTGAAGCAATTTGTCCATCTACTGGACCACCTTGTGGGAACCCTTTTGGAGCTTCTAAACTTTGTGGTTCATACATAACACTTCCACAGTTTACATTTAGCGCACCATAAGTTGGACTACATAAAGCAGATCGGCTACCAGGCTTTTCAACAAAACCGTGCGCATAAGCATTTTGAGGAATAAGTGTCGTACTAATAATTCCAGCTGTTAATGCTACAGCTCCTAAACTTTTTTTGTTCATTTTCATATTTTGTAGTTGTTTTAAAAATCGATTATTCATGTTCATGTCTCCTTCTTGTTATACTTTGTAGTGGAATGTGGGCTTTGATGTAAAAGAATAACAAGAGACAAACTTGTACCGATGTATGTGTTAATTATGCATACACCGCAGTGAAATTATATTTTTCTTGTGAAATATTTCACTTTATGAATATATCATGACATAGAAATTACCTGAGTATGTGCAGAAGTTGTGCAGAAACAGTGAAATTATTACTAACATGTAAAACTAAGTCCTAACATTTTAAAATACAATTTGAATATATTTATCTATCATCTTTACTTCATAATTAACAATACATTTAACTGGTTAACTTTTATTCTTATACTTATATCACTCAGTGCCTTAGTTTTAACCATACTAGATATTAAAAATAAGAATTATAAAGTTAAATAAAAAGCATCCTATTTAGATGCTTTTCTAATGTATAATTTCATTTTTTTCACTGACCTACAAATATAAAAATTTCATCAACAGCTTCCTTATATCCACCTGATTTTTGGAAAGATTCCTTCAAATTCAAAGCAACTTCTTTAAATGAACGATTATTTAATACTATTTCTACACTTTCACTTAGTTGATCCGCAGTTAATCCTTGCATTTGTAATTTTACTCCTGCTCCAAGACTCTCCACTTGCTTTGCGACTACTGGCTGATCTGCACTTTGCGGTATTACAACGAGCGGAACCCCGTTATACAGTCCTTCATGCGCACTGTTCATCCCGCCGTGTGTAATAAATAGTTTCGTATATGTAAGCAGCTCAGTTTGGGGTACATAGTTTTTCACAATGAAGTTTTTAGGGATTTCGCCTAGATCACTTATTTTTGTTTTATTACCAATAGACATAACAATTGTATGCTCACTATTCTCAAAGGCCTTCATACACAGTTTATAAAAGTCAATCGCTTCATTAAAAACAGTACCTAATGAAATATAAATCGGACTTTTTTCTTCAATTGAAGTAAAATCAACGTCTCTGTTTTTCATTTGTGCAGAGATAGATGGTCCTACAAATTTATATGTTTCATCAAACGTATCACCAAAAGGCTGGAACTCCTTAATTGTATATACAATAGTAAGGGGTGCAGGATTACAGAAAACTTCATACGATGATTTTATTTCAACACCATATTTTTCAGCAATTCCCTTCGTTAAGTTTTGAAAATCATTCTGTATTTTATCATAAATTTCTACTGGGATATTTTTTAATAGATGACCTAACATTTGCTCAAAGGATTTTTCATCCTGCGCAAAAGATGTGCATGAATTTATGGCTGGAAGTTTAAGGATTTGAGCAATTAAATGGCCACAGCCAAACATAGAATCATGAATTATGTAATCAAAATGTTCACCTTCAATTTGTTCTAAAACGCTAGGTATTACAATATCCGCTGTATGTAGAAGGCCATTTATTCTTTCCTGCAAATAATTTCTGCCTCCAGTTAGAAACGCTTTTATAAATTTTTGATCATCAATCGTTCGTACAGTAGCACCTGTCTTCTCAATCCGCTCCCTGAAAGCTTCTATTGAAAAATAAACGACCTCTTCACCACGAGAAATCAATTCATCTACAACTTGTAAAGTTGGATTTATATGTCCTTCTGATCCAGCATTAATAAATAAAACACGCGCCATAATAAACACTCCTTACGTTAAATCATTTCTATGTTGACAAGAGTACGGATTCTCTCCATACTCTTTTCCTAGCTGTTCGTATCATGTTCCTACTAAATTGACCTAGCGAGTCTAAAACCGAGATCATCTATATGAAATGTAGGATGGCTTCGACGACGACAAGTAGCGCCGCAACCTCTCGCTACCTCCGCCCAACTACCTCCACGAAAAATGCGGTATGTTCCGTATACTTTTTCATCATACAAATCATAGCACCATTCCCAAACGTTCCCTAACATATCATAGAGTCCCCATGCATTCGGTTCCTTTTGGCCAACGTCATGAATATGTCCATTTGAATTTTCATTATACCATGCTATATCATGAAGTTTCCCGTATGTATATCCGGTTGTACCTGCTTTACATGCATATTGCGACTCTGCCTCAGATGGCAATCGGTAGCCATTTGAATCTAACTTACATCTAACAATTTGACCACCATCACTAATAGAATAATATTCTTTTAATCCCGCTTTTTTTGAAAGTACATTACAAAACGCAATGGCATCGTTCCATGAAATATTGACAACTGGTTTATGATTTTCAACAAAATTATTTAATGTACTATTTGTAATAGCATCATATACTTCCATTGTTACAGCATACTTTGCAAGAAGAAATGGTTGAATTTGTACTAGCCATTCTTTTTTTATTCGATCATCTCTTAATACTACCTCTCCAGCTGGAATATTGACCATTAATGAATCGATTAGTTGAATTAAATCGTTAGTCATTTTCTATTCCTCCAAACGTTCATTTTATATGAACTTATAGTCATATACTTATTACAAAATACAATTTTCAAAAAGCGTTAAATCTTTCATAATAAAAAACGATTAGTTTTATTAAACTAATCGGTAAGATCCACAAAGAATTTTTGTGTTACATTCTATTATTATATGTGCTCTAAAAATTTCCGAACCTCATTTGGAGATTTTAAAACAATAACCTTTTTCTCTTCGGGCAATTGCTCTAACCCTTTTAAAATTGTAGGTCGTTTAGCATTAGGATATTCCCATATCCATTTAAAAAATTGCAAATCAAATCTTTCTTCACATCCCGCGCCCATATCTGGTCTTATTTTATTCCGGTATTTTACAATTCTTTTAAAAGCACGATAAATACAAATTGTTCTATGAATATCAAGGAAGATAATTGTATCAGCTGCATTCAGTCTTATACCCATCGTCCCACCATAATTCCCATCAATAATCCACTTCTCATCTTTAATTAAGTTATTTTGAACTGCTATTTGTTCTTCTCTCGGAACACCTTCCCAATTCGGTTTCCAAAATAATGCATCAAGATGATGCACCTTAATATTTAATTTATTCCCTAACTGCCTTGGTAATGTAGATTTTCCTGAACCACCAGAACCAATTAATATTATTTTTTTCATACCTTTACGATACCTTCTATAACTTCTTCAATAGCTTCCTTATTAGCGAAAATCCAGGAGAACATTTCTTCATTTAACTTTAATAAATCTGGTAACTGGACAAAATAAGCAATAAAGATAATTTGAATTGAAAGCATAACATACCAAATGGCTTTTAGTTCTTCTTTCGTTAAATCATTTTGTTTATAATAACCTTCAAAGACTTTGCTAACGATATGTAACCATTTCCCTCTTAATCTTTCATCACTAAATAGCTCGCTTAATATACTTGTACAACAATAACATAAATCAAATATTTTTACATTATTTTCTAAAATCTCAAAATCTATAAACCCTTCCAGTTTATCATCTTTAAAGATTACATTTGATAGATGCATATCACGATGAATAATTTGTCTCGGTAATGGATGGACTGTTTCCTTGAAAGCTGCGTGCATTCGCTCCATCTTTTGAATTACCTCTCGATGAACATACTCATTCTTTTCTAAAATCGGTATAGCCCATTCAAATACCATCCTATATAAATCTCTTTTTATTAACTCATGGTCACTATTCACCGAATGTAATGCTTTGTGCAGATTAGCTATTTCTTCTCCAATTGTACTTGCTAGCCTTTCCAGCTTATTCGTATCTTTTATTTCTAAAACACTTCCGGCAACATACTCATATAAGCAATAATATTTTTCTTTATATAATACATATTGTTCATCATTTTCTGTCTTTACTACTCTCTGTACTTTAATTCCCTTTTCATACAGTTGCTTCAAAACATCGAATTCAACTAGAAGTTGCTTTATTGATCCTGTTTTCTTTAAAATATACTCTTTATTCTTGCATATAACCTTCGCTACTTTTTGTTGAATTACAGTAGCTGTGACATGTTCATTTTGAAACCAAAACTTTGCAATTTCCAGTGCTTGTTCCATTTACAAATACCCCTTTTACAATTCTTATGTCTTCCGAAAAATAACCTCACACAGTACTCCCACTCCAACACCAATTGTATAAGCAACTAAATCACTCCACAAAAATCCGTACCCTAACACAAGTCCACCTAAAGTCGTTGCACGAATATTATCTATCCATTCCGCATGATACAATTGGCTCACTTCAATCCCGTAGCAAAACATTAAACTAATAAAAGCCAACTTCTTCGTCTCTGTTTTAGGAAACAAAAATCCAAAGCCAGTGAAAATCATTAATGCCCATAAAGCATCGCCTAAGTAATCATTTAATAGATGTGGTAGTGCAAAAGCAAACTTTCTTGAGCTAAGACCTAAAATAATAATAACTATAGTAAATAGTGCATATACTACTCTATTTCGTTTCGTATTCATTTTAAAGTCCCCTAATATGTAATGTAAAACTGTAAATAGCTAGTAAAACAAAGTTATTTTACTAGCTATTTATTAGTTGCTTTAATGATAAGAAAATGTGGATTCGTATTTAGATAATAATATGATTTTTCGTCTACTTCTTTCATTTTTTCAATTGCCTTCGGTTCTACTATCTCTTCTAATACAAAATAATTTGTAGTTTCATTTAGTATGTCTTGTAATGATCTTCTAAAAAACTTGACTTCAATAGTAATATTCGGTTTAACCCAAGTATCTATTAATAACTGTTTTTCAAAATAATTTTCACATGGAAACTTTGTGAAATCCATAAAAGGATGATGAATAGAATAAATAAGTTCCCCACCTGGCTTCAATACACGACGAAATTCTTGAAATACTTGATTCCAATTTTCTATATAATGAAGAGTTAATGAACTTACAATCACATCATATGTATTATCTTTAAATGGCAATGTTTCTTGCAGATCATGACAAAGGAACGTTGCTTCTTCTCCTATATTTTCTTTTGCTGCTTTTACCATTTCAGGACTTACATCAATTGCTGTAACATTTGCTCCTCTTTTTATGAATTGAGAAGTATACCATCCAGCTGCACATCCAGCATCTAGTATCTTTTTTCCTTCTAGTTCCTTTGGAATAAGCTCCATCATCGCCGGTCTTTCATAATAACTGTTATATGGATTTGCGAAATCTAGATTTTCTTTATATGTACTCGCTAATTTATCATACGTATCTTTAATCGAATCTTTCATTACACACACTCCTAATACATATTAATCCATTAACTCCTGCTGCTTTTTCTTTGAAAATGATTGTAGTACTAAATCATACGACCAATCAATCATTTTATTAATTTGCTCCTGCTCTATATCCTTATGAATATAAACAGTATTCCAATGTTTTTTATTCATATGATACCCTGGAATAATTGTTTCTGGATAATCTTCTCTTATTCTTAATGCGACTTCTGGATCACACTTCAATGTAATCGCAGCTTTTTCGCCTTCTTCATGATTTACTATCGCAAATATTTTATTATTAAGCCTCATACACGTTGCACTCCAGCCATCTGGAGAATCTTCTGTCGCTTTTCTTTTCGATAAACAGTACGCTCTTGTTGCATTCATTTTAATTGGCACCTCTTATTCTTTCCCTGTTTGATTACGATGCATCACAATTTGCTTCGTTGCTTGAAATTGCTGCTCACCGTAAAACTTTATTAGCTTCTCACCGCAAAATAGACTAACAATATCAATATGAGATATTTCTCGAAGTAATATTGTAAGCATTTTCTCTCCAATACCTTTATTTCTTACACTCTCATGTACGACAACATCTTCAATGTATGCTCGAAAAACACCATCAGAAACGACTCTAGTAAATCCAACTAATTCATTTTCTTCCCATACTCCAATGGCTATACTATTCTTTAACATTTTTTCAATATCGACTTCTTTTCTTTCTGGCCACCAACCGACAGAATCATAAAGCTTCTTTATTTTTTCTGCACAGATTGGTTGTTCTTGTTGCAATTTATACGTGTACATATGCTTCCTCCCATCAATCAGTATACATAATATTATTATAATCTCTTTTCAAAAAAGTGCTGACTATGACCTTTCGGATGATCTTCAACGACACCATACTCCCTGTAACCGTGCTTTTTATAAAATTCTGGTGCTTGAAAACTAAATGAATCTAGCAATATTAATCTGCACTCTTTTTCCTTCGCAATTTCTTCAATTTTATGTAAAAGTTGGCTACCATAACCGTCATGACGAACTGATTTATCAACCCATAAAAAGTCGATATGAAGATGATAAAAATACATCGTACCTGTTACACCACCAAATATTTTTCCTTCTTCATTTTTTACTACGAGGCTTACTTCTTCCATCGGCTGTTTTACTTCATCTGTTAAGATGGACATATTATATTGAATAACTTTATTTTTAATGTATTCTCCTTCAATACGTGTACCGTTCTCTATATGTTTCATATACATTGCTTCCTTTCAACTTAGTAAGCTACATTTTATTTTTCCCTTTTAAAATACTAATCAAAACGAATCCACCATATGTAATAAAGCATGAAAAGCCAATTATCCCTGGTACAGAGACATAGCCTACCCTTATGTAACTTATAACTGCAAAACAAGCGATAGACAATAAAACAGATGGCCAAAATATAACAGCTATTTTTCTTCGTCCTCGTTTCGATGTACTTTCTTTCACTTCAGAAACACGTGTGCCAAAAAGCAATACAATACAAATAAGGATCGCTGCAAAGTAAATTGTATCTAATGACAAATTGTGATCATATAGTGCGATTCCAACTTCAAGAGCAATAATCGTTAAAATTAAAATAATGATTGTTGAAGTCTTTAAGTTTCTTTTCAATCGCTCACTCCTAGCATGCTTTCACTATATTCTTTGTATATGTACTTTAAAACTACTGCAAAAGCTTCATCTACCTCTTTATTTTCACGGCGATTCGGTAAATCTTTTCCCCCATCACATAAAGAAGCGGAAATTCGTTAAACATTCCTATAATACCAATATTTATTGTAGCTGTGAGTAATCCACCTTTCATATGAGCTAGATGATAATATGGGATTTCTTCATACTCTCCTTGCTGTCTTACCATGCCGCAAATAATTGGTTCCCATAATTCTGGTTCTGATTTATAACCTTGAAAGGTTTGTATGAAAAGGGCAAGAACTTCACTTAATTCTCCAACATTTTTCTCATCTCTAGCATTCTCTTGTATATAAATTTTTGAAAAGTACGTTTGTGCGTACATTTTCACAGCATCCCATCCACCACAGTGCATTACAACTGACTGTGCAACGCAACTATCATGACAAGCAATCATTACCTCTACCGCTTGACTAAGTGTTAAAGAAGTTCTTCCTTGTAAATGCGGATATAACTGCGCACTATCTTCATGCGGATTAAATTTAATGTGATGAAGTATATCATTCCAATTATGTTTATTTTCCTTCACCATTTGCGTTACTACAAATCCAATGACTAATTTTGCTGCTGATGCTAACGGAATATTTAATTCATTATTATATGAAGCAACTATCCGATTATCTTTTGTAGAATAAATTGCCATTCCCACATAATTAGATTGTACCTCTTTTATTTTATTTATAACAATTTCCATTTCCATCCCTCTTTTTATATCGTTATATTAACTTCTAATATTTCAACATTGAATGTAAAAAAACTTTTCATTAGCTATTAAAATAAGAAAAAGGTAGCATGAATTTTTTCTTGCTACCGAAAAATATTTATTCTTCTATAGGATTTTCAGGACCGTTAAGTTCCAGCTGATAAAAAGCTAAATCTAGCCATTTATTAAACTTATAACCAGCTTTTTTTATTGTTCCTGCATGAATAAATCCATAGTTTTGATGCAAGGCAATACTTTTCTCATTCTCTGCATCAATTCCAGCAATTAAGGTCATATACTCTCTTTCCTTTGCAATTTCGATTAATGTTTTCATTAAAGACGTCCCAATCCCATTTTTTCTATAATCCTTATCAACATACACCGAATGCTCAATTGAATATTTATAAGCAGGCCAAGCTCTAAATGGTCCAAATGTCGCAAATCCTACTACTTTATTATCTGATTCATATACGAAAATTGGATACCCTTCAGCCTTTTTTTGTTCATACCAATCTATTCTATTTTCAAGGGTTACAGGTTTATACGCATATACAGCTGTTGTATAAAGTATCGCATCGTTATAAATATCTAAAATGTATGCTAAATCTCTTTTCGTTGCTTCCCTTATCATTGTTTTCTTCCTTTCATCATGTTCATCTTATTTCACTATCTTTTCAATAGTTTTATTTTATCGAAATTTCCGATTTTTATCTACATACGAATACTAGCTTTTCGGAAACCATCAAGTATATTTATTGCAGCAGATAACATGTAGAAGAAAATTCCTCCCCCAATGAGCCACGTTTTAAACTCCTCTGAGGAAATAGTAAATGCATTTGCCAAATACGTAATGAATCCTTCGTTTAATAAATGTGGATTTACTACAATTACAATGAATATGATTGTTCCGACTACTTGAAGAATAGCATTTCCAATTGCCAACCTTTTCGTCCATTGTCCCTGTACTAACTTATAAAGTGATATAGCTACTTCGAAAACGATCATAACCAAAATTAGGGGCCAGTATTGAAGCAAAACATCTTGATTAAACGTTGGCGCGACAAACTTCAATCCGTTTTCTGTACCATGATATACGCCTACAAGATGATTCGCATAAAAGTAAAGTGTAGCCCATATTGCTGTCCACATTAAACCTCCAAAAACTTCAAACTTCGAGATTGCTTTTTTCTTTGGGATATACGAGATGTTTTTCAAATCATCTGGTGTCCATTTTTTTAAACTTGTCGTCAACGGCTCGATACCTTTGTCTTTATCTGTTCTTTCTAAAATAACAAACACAAGTGTCAACCAGAAAAATACATGGAGACCCACTTCAAAAATTTCCCCTATACCTTTACCTATCAATTGTAAAATAACATTTAATACCGCTTGATCACCATTATAGCCTATAAAATTTTCTGCAACCATTGAAATGAGCGCAATAACAGCTGCAATTGGTATAATCATTTTTAATAGCGTCGTATATACATCAAAATAACGTGGTCCAATTAAATGCATTGGTCTATCCAAGTACCCATTAGCCAATGAAACTGGACTTCCCAATTTTTCGAGTACGCTCTTCACATCTTCCTCATTATAATCGTCTGGTAACATATCCTCTATTGTTGACCGTAGTTCAAGTGTAATATCTTCACGATTTTGTTCAGGCAATCTCTTCGCAACTTCATGGACATACATATCAATCAAACTCATTTTCGTCCTCCTCCTTTAATAAGTTATAAAGTTCTTTCGAATCCTTTACCCACTGCTTTTTCAATTGTAAAAATATCTCTAATCCATATTCACTTAAAACATAATACTTACGAGGTCTACTCTCTGTTTTATCCCAACTACTCGTCACTAACCCCTGCTTTTCTAATCGGCGAAGTAGTGGATATAAAGTACTTTGATCAATTGTAATCCCTGATTGCTCCAATAACTGGACAAGTGAATATCCGTACTGCGGCGTTCTTAATTGACTTAAAACAGCTAACGTTAATGTCCCTCTTCTTAACTCAGTAATTAACGAGTTTAATAAAGTATCCATTCACTCACCTCATTTCCATTACTATATGTCATACAGTATGTGTTTTATACTATGTATCGTACAGTATTAATGTGACAAAAACTATAATCATTTACCAAAAAACGGATAATAAAAAGCGCAAATTATATGATTTTTGCTTTTTTAGCTAAGTTATATATCTATAGCACTAACTACTAATTTTGAAGTTCCAGTAATGCTATATTAAGTTACAAATATCGTATACATATGATGTGAACATAACATTTCACTATAGGAAGCTATAAAAATGGCGAATTACCATGCTTGAATGATTCCCGTTTTCAGCACCTAATCAACGTTATTTCCTTCATAAACTTCATCTTGTTCAAAATCTTTATTTTTGTTTGGTTTATTAGAGAAAAATAAAAAAACAATTAAATTAGGTTAATTGTTTTTCAAATGCAAAATCTTTATTTTTTTAAATAATCTATGATATTCGAAAAGACAAACTCTCCAAATGCAAGTGGTATATAAATAAACCATAACTTTAATATTGCCTTTGTTTCTTTGTGATCAGAATCCCCCATTAAAACCAACCCTATCCTTTTTCTTCTAATATTTTCATTTTAATTCCAATAACAAGGAAATTATACCATTCATTAAAGTTATAGTCTATTTTTTCTAAAAATTAAATAAATAAAATTCTTGTATTCCCTCAATATTCAGATAAACATAATAACTTTTTTACGTTTCATCTTCAAAGTCAATAATGAGTCCTGTTAGAACCGCTACATTACCAATTGATTGGATTCCGTGACCAATAAAATCCATCTTAAATTCTTCCTACTTTAATTTATGTAATGATATAATAACAATAAA
The DNA here is from genome assembly GCF_051916885.1 of Bacillus cereus group sp. MYBK14-1. Taxonomy (NCBI): domain Bacteria; kingdom Bacillati; phylum Bacillota; class Bacilli; order Caryophanales; family Bacillaceae; genus Bacillus; species Bacillus cereus group sp. MYBK14-1. The sequence continues at coordinate 296,522 of NZ_JBQAHM010000001.1, forward strand.
TTTTCAACACGTGCTTAATAGAATGGGGACTTATAATGGATAAACCTCTCACTGCATTACAAACTATTATTATACATATGAATACAAATGAACATTGGCATGATTTTATTTGTTATTGTCAGCATCGCGAAGCGGGACTTCGAAAATTAGCTTATAAACCTTTAGAGACATTTATTTCAAATGCAAAGAAATGGGAATCAAAAGATCAAGAAGAGTTTGCCATTTCACTGTTTACTATTTTAGATGCATTAAACGAAAAAGATGAGGTCTTAACTTTTTCACTAAATAGTTTTCTAATAGACATTCTATATAGATGGACAGAAAACAACCCATTTGATTCAAGACCTTTTAGATGGATAGGAATTTATATGGACTCTAGCAATAAAGATGACGATTTAGAAAAATTCCTTCGAAAAGCGATTGAATTAGGTGGTGATACCGAACAAGAAGCTATGATATACCTAGTTTCTAATTACATCCATACTTTAGAATTTGGTACACATGAATTCCCTTCAGGTTATTGCGGAGATTTAAGCGAATGTATAGAAAAACTTCCCTATATGCTTCAATTAATTAATAGAATTCAGAATAAGAACATAAAGGAGCAAAACATTGGTCAAATACAAGAACAACTACACCTTATTCTAGATTGGTTAAAACATACACAAACTCCAGTAGATGCTGTTCGTATATGGGAAAAAGAACAAACTAAGGAATTAGAAATGGTCATTGTATATTATTTACACAACAGCTCAAGTCGTTAATTCATCTTGTACAGAGATAATAAAGTTGTTTAAAACATAATAAAATTGTTTGAAAAACGCCAGTCATGTTATTCAACAATCGGACTATATAATGGAATGAATCCTTGTAAAAATTATAAATATTTGAAATAATCATTATTAAGTTGAAGCAGAACGATTGCAGAAAAAGGTGATACGACTTTTTCTTACTTAAGAATCGCGAAACAGTTGAAAATTTTAATTAATTATATTCCGAAAGGGTGTGTGTAGTATCTTATCAACTAATGTTTTTACTTATAAATCTAAGGATGGAAAAACAGTAATAATTAGAGAAGCTAAAGAACAGGATGCAGAAAGAATACTAGATTCTGCTTCAAAAGCTTTAATAAACGCTCCATACATGCTAAGTACGGTTGAGGATGTAAAAAAGGTACGTATCGATGCTATTCAAAAAACGTTAAAAGCTTATCATGAAAATCCAAATTATGTACAGTTTATTGCTGAAGTTGATGGTAAGTTAGTCGGTGCAATAGATTTTAAGAACGGAAACAAAGAAAAAATTAGTCATCAAGGGGCTTTTGCGATGACCATACTACCTGAATATCGAAATTATGGTATTGGAAGAGCTCTTCTAGAAACGTTAATCAATTGGGCTAAAAATAACAGTAAGATTGAAAAAGTTTGTCTTGAGGTAATGGAAGATAATCTAGGTGCAATCCAGTTATATAAGAATCTAGGCTTCTTTGAAGAGGGTAGAAAAGCAAAGGGTGTAAAATTGGATGATAGCTATCAAAATTTAATATTAATGGCTTTATTCGTTTAAAATTGAACATTAATTTCAATATAAAAAGAGGATCTTCATAGTCATCTCCCTGTTAAGTAGACAGTAATAGAAATCCTCTTTTTATATTTATCCCACATTAGCTTGCAGTAAAACTCCCCACTGATTATAGTTCCACTTTATTTTAATCCTTTAATTAAAGGTGACGCTTCCCCACTATGGAAAATCCATAAGTCATGAAGTGATCTCGTACATCCGACATATAGTAATTTTGCATCATGTTTTGTGTTTTTGTAATGTTCTTCATCCACATCAATTAAAAGCACCGCATCAAATTCTAAACCTTTCGCTAAATAGACAGGTACTACTGATATACCACCTTCATATTTACTTTGGTTTGCTTCAATTACGTTGACCGTTAATCCTGCATTTGTTAATTTCACATATATATCACGGCATTCATCTTCTGTTCTTCCGATTACCGCAATTGTTTTCACATCTGCATTTTGCAAATGTTTTACCGTCTTCACAATTTCAGTAAATTGATTTTCTGCATGAATTACTTTCACATCTTCTCCACTGCGGAAGACTGGTGTTGCGAGTCCTACTGGGATTTCTGCATTTTTAATTATTTCATTTGCAAATTCAATAATTTCTTTTGTAGAACGATAACTTCTTGTCAATTCATAATAACCGGTTTCTTGGAATACTTCCTTAAAAGCATTCCAATCTTCAATTCCTTGGTAATCATAAATCGCTTGCGATAAATCACCTAATATAGTGAAAGAATTACCTAATGTAATTTCTTTTAATACATAAACTTGGAAAGGCGAAAAATCTTGCGCTTCATCAATAACAACGTGATGAAACTTCTGCCCGATTTCAATCCCTGTTATACGATGATGTATGTATATTAAAGCTGGTAAATCTTCTACATACACTTCTTTTTTACGACAACTCTTTTCTGTTTCTTTAACAAGTTCTTCAGGTAATACCTCAAGTATTTCTTTACTTTTTACTATTGAACTATACAGTGAAAGAGCACTCATTTTCGGCCAAAACTTCATATATGCGTTCAGTCTCTTAGTCGCTTCTTTTTTAAGTAATTTTTTCTCGTTTGTTTCCCCGAATTTTTTAAGTTCAATTTCAATCCAGCGCTTCATTCGTCCTACTAATCGTTCTCTTCTTTTCTGTAAAGGATAATGTTTATATTCAACTTGCATCCATTTTTTAATATCTTCTACTGGAATAATTGCTCTATCCCACGCCTCAAAATCTTTTGTCGGAACTAACTCATTTTCAAATTGGATCATTCTCTCTTCAATAAACGTCTTAAATTCCAACGTACCCTTTAATTTACCTAGCATTACCTTCTTTTCATCACGACTAATTGAAAATGCTTCTTTCAATTTTTCTTCTGTCTGCTTTAGTTTCACTGAATCATCTAACGTACGTAATGCCCAATCCGGAAACGTTGTTTGATTAATATTCCCTACACCTAATTCAGGAAGTACACTCGAAATATAGTCTAAAAACAGACTATTCGGCGCAAATACGATCATTCTTTCTGCTTCTAGTTGTTCACGATATTCATAAATTAAAAAAGCAAGGCGATGTAAAGCAATTGTTGTCTTTCCACTCCCTGCAACCCCTTGAATAAGTAATGGTAAATTTCTTTCCGCTCGAATAATATCATTTTGTTCCGATTGAATCGTTGAAACAATATCCTTTAGCTTATTATCTTTATTCTCACCTAATCGATATAGAAGAAAATCATCGGCATGCGATACATCTTCATTTCCTTTTACATATGTATCAACAACACGTTCAAGTTCTCTTTTTCGAATGGAAATGTTTCGTTTTAAATACACATCACCTTCTACTAACCCATCTGGTGATTGATAAAATGCTAATTCGTCTCCACCGGTAAATGAATAAAACATACTTGCGACAGGTGCCCGCCAATCGATAATGATTGGCTTCATCGTGTCCATATCCGAAACCCCTACTTTTCCGATATAAATCGGCATAACTTCTTCTTTTCCATCTTCCTGAAAATCTAACCTTCCAAAGTACGGCTCTTGCACACCAATACGTAAGTTTTGTCTATTAGACTCCCTCATACTTTCAAGAATTTGCTCTTTAAAATCTTCTCCATAATAAACTGGGATTTTTTCAAGCTTATCCAATTGCTTATCCATCGTATGTAAAGTATCCTTCATTTTTTGTAACTCATCTTCAAATATGTTGCTCATTTCGACGATTCCCTCCTGTCCGTTCTAATTTTTCAGTCGAAGTATCATTGTATTAAAAATCCAATCATAAAGTCAATAGTTTCCATTTAAATTTTCCGAAAAAACTTACTTTTCATCTTTCTAATTTAAAAAGAATATGCAACATCTAAATCACACAAATACACATATAGTATAATGATGCATGCAAAAGATACTACTTTCTATTTGTCTCCTATTTAATTTATCTATTAAAAAACATTGTAAAAATTAAAGAATTTAATCAATGGGCGCTTTACTGCCCATAAATAGTAGGATAAATAAAAGTAAAGGAGGCTCTTCAAATGAATATTTTGAATCTATCTCAAGATTAAATATGCTTCTATCTGGCTATATCCTTATGGTTTGTTGGTCAATTATGTATGTTGAAATATATAGACTTACAAAATCCGTCTGGCCATGCGTTATCATGCATGCGATTGAGGATGCTGTTCCTACTGTTTTAGTTACCCTAACAGGGATTATTACCCTTACAAACAGTAGTGATTTTTGGTTAAATCCTATTAGCGGGGTCGCTGCTACTGTTTTATTTCTCGGAATTGGAATCGTACTAAGAACTATAAGAATAAAAAGAGAACGACAATTATTCACACAATAAAAAGCAGATAATGAATTCGTCATTATCTGCTTTCCAATTTTTAAAACTACCTTATTATATTTTTTGATACATAAGCCAGTCACCAGAGTCTATCACTTTCTTTAACATCTTTTTATCTTGAGCGATATACACATATGCCTCAATTTCCCTATCAGCAACATATACTGTTTGCGTGATTCGATCATATAAATCAGTCTCCGCATTACCTGTATATTCTTCTAGTTCATCTAACTTACACAATATCTCATCATTTACTACATAAACTTCTCCATACACCTGTTCTTCAATCGAATAAGTCATGGCCGGATATCCTTCGTTCGTATCAAATAATTTGCCATATGTCCAAGCTCTGTCTGCGATGCATGTTGCACCTAGCATATAATGAGCATTCGTTTGTCCTCTTCTTAACGTGCCATAAACGAAAACATGATACATAAATTCTTATCCCCTTTATATGCCTCTACTTTCTTATTTGTAAATAAGCACGAATCATAAAGTAACTCACTTCATTCGGAAGCTGTTCTTTAATAGATTTCAGACCACCATCTGCATTTTGAACGGCAGTTTCAATAAGAGATTCATACTCTGCTGGAACAAAGCTTTTCCAATCTACTTCCATTCCATCCTCATAGCAGCGAATTAAATGGTTTTCGATTGTTTGTCTTGATAAGTTACGTTCTTTTGCAATCTCATTCAAATCAATACCTTGTTTATACATTTCATACGTTTCTAAATGAGAATTTGCGGACGCTTTTCCTGACTTTTTACGCTCTGAAACTACTTCTGTCTTAATCGTTTCAGCATAATTTGGATTTTCTTCAATAAAATGCTGAACTGCTTGTAAGAAGTGCGAGCCATATTTCACAAGTTTGTGTTCTCCGATACCTTTTACCGTCAACAATTCGGAATCACTTTGCGGCATTTTCACGCACATATCTTTCAATGTTTGGTCAGAGAAAATAACGAACGGAGGTACACCTTCTCCTTGTGCAATTTCTTTACGTACTTCACGAAGCACTTCAAATAAAGGATGGTCTTGAACAATTTGTCTTGTCTCTACTCGTTCTTTTCGTAAAACATTCTCTTTACCAAGTAATACTTCTTTCCCTTTTTCTGTTACTTTTAACGTCGGATAAGTGCCATGCTCAACTGCAATTAACTCGTCTGAAATTAAAAACTCAATAAACTCACTGACCTCTTTTACACTACGGTTCGATAAAAGCCCATACGTTGGTAAAGTATGAAAATTAAATTCAATAACTTTCTTATTCTTCGACCCAGTTAGTACTTGCGCTATCATTTGCTTTCCAAAGCGTTGGTTCGTTCTAATCATGCATGATAAAACCATTTGTGATTCCCTTGTCACATCGATGCTCTCGCGATTGTCTGTACAATTACCACAGCGTCCACAATCTTCTTTCGGTTCTTCTCCAAAGTATTGCAAAATGAATGATTGTAAACATTGTTCTGTATGACAGTAATCGGTCATATTTTGCAATTTTTCAAGTTCATTTGAAAAACGTGATTCTCCAGTTGATTGATCAATTAAAAAACGCTGTACTTGTACATCTTGAGAAGAATATAACAATATACATGTACTATCTAATCCGTCACGACCAGCACGTCCTGCTTCTTGATAGTAACTTTCCATATTTTTTGGAAGCTGATAATGAATTACGTAACGAATATTCGATTTATCAATACCCATCCCGAATGCAGATGTTGCTACCATTACACTTACTTCATCTCGTAAAAAGAGTTCTTGTTGCTCATTTCGATCACTATCACTCATACCAGCGTGATATTTTGATACAGAAACTCCTGCCTTCATTAAATCTTCATATAACTGATCGACTACTTTTCTAGTAGCTGCATATATAATCCCAGATTCCTTTTGATTTTGACGAATATAATCCGCCAAATATGCATTTCGATCTTGCCCTTTAATGACAGAAAACGATAAGTTCTCACGCTCAAACGTTGTCATAATTGTATTTTCTTTATTAATTTCAAGTGTATTACAAATATCATCACGTACTTGCGGTGTTGCTGTTGCTGTTAATGCTAATACGAGCGGCTTTTCTGGAAGATAATCTAATATGCGATGTATATGTAAATAACTTGGACGGAAATCATGTCCCCACTGTGAAATACAGTGTGCTTCATCAATCGCAATCATAGGGATTTTCATATCGATAAGTTGGTCAACAAACTCCATCGAATCAAGACGCTCAGGCGCGACATAAAGTAATTTGTAATGTCCTTGTTTCGCTAATTGAATTCGCTGATTTGCTTCAGCAATCGAAATAGAACTATTAATATATGTAGCTGAAATGCCATTCTGTACCAATGTATCTACTTGATCCTTCATAAGTGATATTAAAGGAGATATAACCAACGTCGTGCCTTCAAATACTAATGCCGGAATTTGATAACAAATTGACTTACCGCCACCCGTTGGCATAATACAAACCGTATCTTTCCCATCTAGTACATTTTTAATTGTTTCATCTTGTCCTCTTCGAAACGAAGAATAACCAAAGTAGGACGCTAAAAGTTCTTGTGCTTTAGTAAACAAAAAAGAGTCACCTGCTTTTCTTTATCTTTCATCTACTTCTATTATATCAATCACTTATGCGACTTGAAAGGGATGGATAAACGCTTATTGTTTTTTCATTATTCTATATTTAATATGAATTAGCATCCGTGTTTTATATGTTTTACAACATTTATAACGTAAATCCAGTACACAAGAAGAAAGAGTTTCAATTTAAATGTTCATTTTATTTCCCTTTCTTGAATACTACTAATCGTATACATATAAATTCAGGAGGTTACTATATGAAGCATCGTAATATGAGTTCCATCACAGCGAAAACGAAAACACAAAAACTCCAATTCTCTAATAATGATGCGTGGAAATATGAATCATACTATAAGTATCAGCCATTATTCTCTTATAAAAAGCTTTTACATTTTCTTTCTCAACTTTTTAGACGTTAATATATGCGCAAAAAATGTATCATTCACAGAAGTTTTCTCAATATTAAACGTATAGACTTACTACAATTCAGTTGTTACCATATATAATAATCTGTTGGATAAATCCCTTAAGTTGACCTGCTTATATTAGCAGGTCTTTTTCATGATTACATACTTCTGTGTACCTCGATCTCACTTCCAAGTCTTTTCTCCATTTTATAACCATATTTAACTCCCAACAATTCATGATTATCATGAATTGTTGGGAGTTAAATTGTTCACATATAATTATGCAATTCTTCTTTCTCAATACACAAAAGACATTTTACTTGTTACTATAAAAGTACTCCAGATGAGTTTTTTGCTCATCGACATTATCTAGTTATTGGGGCCTGCCGCGGGAAGCAGGTCCCTTTGACTGTATGAAGGTCCTAATTTCATTTGGACACATTTACCAGGGTTTTTCAAAAGAATTTTATGATAACATTACGTAGTCGAGTCCGACATCTCGGCAATACCCTTTTGAGGGTCTGCAACTTCCCTTGCAGACCCTCTTTTACTTTATATTCAATTTATTCATATATACCACAACATCATTCATTGAATTTCTCCATTTCAAATTCCCTAAAAATAATCTAGGACACGTAACTAAAAATAAATCTTCATCATACTTTGAGTTATACATGTTCAAAGGAGTGTTACTATTTATGTATTCTTATTGGCAATCGTATTACTCCCCCTACCATAACCCTTATGTAAACTATGATTTATCCGTACGGAACTACCGAATTAGTAAAAATGAGAATTTTTTAAAAGGGTATATGCGTTCTTTATGGGAACAACACGTCGCTTGGACGAGATTGGCTATTATAAGTATAGTCTTTAATTTACCAGATGTTAACGTTACTGTTGGACGACTTCTACAAAACGCAACACATATGGGACTATCACTTGAACCATTTTACGGTGAGGATGCAGTGAAAAAATATAGTGCATTAATTAAAGATCACTTAGTAATTGCAGCGGATCTTGTTAAAGCCGCAAAAGCTGGTAATCAAAATGCAGCGGCCGCTATAGAGAAAAAATGGTACGCTAATGGTGATGAAATTATTGAATTTCTTAACAGTATCAACCCATATATAGATAAAGAAGAATTTAGAAAAATGTTTTATGAACATTTAGCACTAACGAAAGCAGAAGCACTTGCCTTCCTAAATAAAGATTATGAAGCAGGAGTAAAACTTTACGATAAAATTGAAAAAGAAGCATTAGAAATGGCCGACATGATAACAAACGCAATCGTAAAACAATTCCCGCAAGTATTTCAATAAAGTGAAACTTTAATCAGAGTAGATATTACTACTAAGTAATACTTGATAAAAATAAGTCGGTTTCCAAACATAAATCGGCTTATTTAGTTTTCTCTCCATGATATTTCACCTCTCCTCTTTACATTTAGCTTATATCGATATATTTTATTAATATCCGTTTTTTATAGGAGGAAATAGTTTGATTAACGCGATTGGTCTCGTTTTTATACTTACAAATAAACACGAGAAAAAAAAGAAAGTTTACTTAAATGAAAAATTTGCACTAATAGATATTATTGATTCTAAAGAAGTATTTGATGATGAAGGGAATCCTTTAGTAGAACTAACATGTAAATACAGTATATATTTAGATGAAAAATATTACTGTAAATCTCTTGATGATTATACCGGACAAGTATTTCCTTTCTTAAGTGCAAAAATAGGAAAAGGTCTTCTAAGAAACTTAAACTACTACTTTTCTTACGTTGATGCCTATGATAAGAAACCACCAGTTAAAGAAATAAGACCACTTATGAAACAAGTAACGAACAGATAGCCAAAAATACAAAAAAAAGAAAGCATCTAACTCTGGATGTTTTCTTTTTTATTGAAAACTCATTAACTTTCATCCTCTTCTAAAAGTATGTATCCAAGCATATTTTAAATTAAAAACATTGGAGGATTAGAGTGAATGAAATACTCAGAAACAATTATAAGCAAACGACTTCGAATACTTAAAATGACGGGTATGTTTTTCATGCTAGTGTTAATAGCATGGATTGGCTATACAAAATTACTTTATGAAAACGGCTTTCTTCAAGAAAAAAAGAATTCAGTAGAAGTAATGAACACTAGCATTACAGGAGAAATAGAGCAGCTTTTTCATATAAACTTGCAAGGTTATCGAAAAACAAGCCTTGATGCTGTTATAGAAGCAAGCAAAACCGATCCAAGTGAACTATCCCTAATTGAACTGGTCAACAAATCCTGCTCGCGAGATTGCATAGGCGAACCAGTAACATATGTAAACTCAAACAATGGATATATCTTTTATAAGGAATCTAATGGAACTAATGTAGCTATAACGGTTAAAAAGAAAGACACATGGGTAATTGTAAAGAAATCTGTTCAAGATGGAATATAATCACCCAAAAAAAGAGTACGTATCTGGTCATCTCCCTGTCAAGTAGACAGTAATAAAAAGAGTATTATGCCACGGCCTTTTCCCGATATTCTATCGGGGAAAGGCCGTGAAGTTTTTCTTGGAACCTTTCTGTATTATAGAATTGAATATATTCTTGAATTGCTTGATAAGCCATTTCATATGTTTTTGGGCGCACTAAATACAACTTCTCTGTTTTTAAATGTGAGAAGAATGATTCAATACATGCATTATCAAAACAGTTCCCACGTCTAGAATGACTACCGACAAATCCTAATCTTTCTAACTGCTTTGCGTAAGATTTTGATGTATATTGAAACCCTTGATCTGAATGTAAAAGGGGCTTAATGGATAAGGATTTCCCCTCTAATTGTTGTAATGTAGTTAAAACCAAATCTAAATCATTTCTTCGAGATAGCTTCCAAGCGACAATTTCATTGTTATATAGGTCTAACACGGCTGACAAATAAGCAAACTGATCTCCAATTCGTACATAAGTAATATCCGTTACATATTTTTGATTTTGTTTGTCCGCTTGAAACTCTCGGTTCAAATGATTTTTAAATATCACCGATGTTTTCCTTCCGTAAAATGGACGTTTTTTTCGGATGATAGATTGGATACCTAATTCTCTCATGAGACGGCGAACACGTTTATGATTCATTACCATTCCTTCTCGAGCTAAAGCACGAGTCATACGTTTATACCCATAGTAAGGGTGCTGACGATGAATAGATAAAATATGTTCTTTATGCCACATATCCCTTTTCTGACGTAAACGCTGCACGTTATGATATTTCCGCCATTTATAGTAGCCAGCCTTAGAAACTTCCGCGATTTGAAGCAACTATCGGAGTGGATAGGCTTGGCGTAATGAATCGATAAGAGAAAATCGTTCTTTCTTTAGGACCATTCCTTCCCGTGTAGATTTGGATTGCGCTTTTTTAAATACTCAACCTGTGCCTTCAAATAAGCATTTTCTTCTTCTAGACTATTAAAATTCTTTCGATTCCAGACACCACGTTGATCATCAAAGGACTCCCCCTGTTGCGCACGTTTTACCCACTCAATAATCTGGGCATCGCTCTTCACACCGAGTTGTTCACGAATTTCTCGCAATGATTTTCTCTCTTCTAATCGAAGACGAACTGCTTCTCGCTTTAGTTCTTCTGTATATTTTTGAAATGATTGTCCTTTTCTTGCCATAAAAAAATCCCCTCCAGATAAAACAGTATTGAGTCCATCATATCAGATGGACTCTTTTTTTACTGTCTACCTATAGGGGATAATACCAATCGTACTCTTTTTTATTATTAAAACCCTTCCTCTTCATGAATACAATGGCATTTCGGTTTTGTTTTACAATGACATTTTTCACACTCACATTTCGGTTTCTCTTTGCAACAACATTCGTGAAAATCATTGCGTTTACATCTACATCTCCCAAACATTAAATTATCCCAAAATGTATTACAATTTCGGGAATGCCCACAATGACAAGTATTCCCCATGAATCTGCTTCCTCCTTAATAGAATTCATCATATTCTATGTTTAAAAGTATACAAAGGCTTGTTTATTAGTCTATTTTCTCCATATTATAAGTAGAGTTAAAAGATTACATAAAAATAAAAAACCGTCACATGACGGCTTTTTATTTAGCAAACTACTCTTTTGTATAAAAATATTTAATTCCTTTCGTATCTAACCAAGCAGTTGCTTTGTCCAGTTCGTTCCCTTGACGATAATCTGTTTCGAAATACACAAGCCCTTGGTTATCTCCACGAGATATTATTTTAGAAGTATATCCAAGCTTATCCATCATTTGAATCATGTCAGGAACTAAATTTACACCAAATTCATAAGTAACTACTTTGTTATATTTATTCACTATAATTCCAACCCCTTCTTGTTTTTTTATCGGCTCAACAATTTGATTTGTAAACCAAGCTAACGGCTTATTTCCAATCAGCTTATTTAAATCACACTTGCCGATACCAGCCACATTGCCTGTTTCTGTGTATTGCCAAATATCACATGGATATGCCGGTTTGTTACCACCATAACGAGGAATCCATACAAAATCAGAATTGACATTTGCCATTCCAAATGGAGCATACATATGATGAGCAATATATAAACCAGCCTTCTTAGCTCCTAATCTGCGTAATTCATCAATAAAAGCTTGTGTACCTGCTCTCATATCGTTCATTGTTCTTACTTCTACGTCAGCTACCCAAACTGTTGCATTTTTATCACCACGGTTCCAAAAGTCTCTTGCTTCTATCCGTGCATCCTCTACTGAAACGAAACGACAGAACGCATAATTACCAAACGGAATATTTCTTGCTTTCATTGCTTGTACATAATTTTTATATAAAGGATCTACATAATTTGAACCATCTTGCACACGTGCAATTACAAAATCTAATTGTGGTGCTGCGATATCCCAGTTAATGTCGCCATTCCATTTCGAAATATCTACAATATAACCCATTATTTAACATCTCCTTTTTCATTATTATATTCAAAGCTTGTTTTTTTGCTATTATCAACTAATAAATAGTATGAGAGGTAGTATATTATTGGGTAATAATTTAAAATTCGGCTTATGTATTGAGAAAACAAAATATTATTACAGGTTTAACAAGTAAAGATTTACAAAGCTCTAAACTATATAAAGTGAAACTATAATTAGTAGGAGGCTACGAGCAGTGAAATTCCCACTTAATTTCTTAGCTTCATCCGAATTTTGAGATAAGAATTTTACTGCCCACAAATAGCTAGATAAACAAAACCACCTTTCTGACAGGTGGTTTTGTTTACTAATTTACATATACATTGTCCATATTTTTATAGTTACATAATTATTAGTTACTTAATATACTTGTTAACTAAATATAAGACAATTTTTAGTTTTTAATCAAACTAATTTTCATTTTATCTCACGTACTCATAGTACCATTTTCGTGCATCTAACCAAGCTGTAAATTTATCGATATTTCCAGACGGATAGCCATTCGTTATAGCATAACCAATGCCATCTTTCTGAACGACAATTTGTCCATCAATACCCGCATCTACCATAGCTTGAGCCAAAGCTTGTAAATTACTAAATGCTACACCACCAGTTTTTACTTTGAGCAAATCCGCTGCACCTCCTCCAGTTTGTCCTGTAAGAGCAAATACAACAGAATTAGCGATTTTATCAACATTCCATTTTGCCATATCAGATTCATTGTCAATAAATCCTAATTCTATAAGAATAGCAGGTGCTTTCGTCCCATTTAATACCGCTAAATCTGTACGCTGTTTCGCACCTCGATCACGCCATCCAATATCTTTTGCTAGTTGAGCTGAGATTTTAGCCGCCAAATCTTTCTGATCATAATACAAAACCTCAACACCCTGTCCATTTCCATCACTTGCATTAAGATGAAAAGAAATAACTAAATCCACAGCATGGGAATTGCTATTCCGAATGATATTATTTAAATTTTGTGATTGAGTTGCCCCTACCTCGTCCGTATCGTCATAAACCGTGTGTCCTAGGGATCTTAACTTAGCCGCCACAGCATCTTTAACTTGCCTATCTAAAACGTGTTCTTTCCGATTCCCAAAATTAGCACCTTGAACAATACTATTGTGTCCTCCATGCAAACTATATCTGGCCATTATTTATCAACATCTCCTTTCTTAATATCCTATTCAAAACTTGTCTTATTGCTATTCCCACTTACAATTTTAACTGTACCCATATGTCCTACATTTTCTAGAAGTGAAGCAATTTGTTTTCGATATAAAAAAGCTATCGCTTCATAAATCGAATGATTTATTCTCTAAATTACTTTTACATGAATGACGACACGAACAAAAAAAGCATCACCCTTTCGGCGATGCCTAAAAACTCTATTTTACTTTTCAGCTCCCTAAATAAATAGAGTTTAAAATCACTGAAACTACACCTATATTTCCTCCCCTTCCTTCACCGCTTCTTTCAACCTCTGCAACATATATCCAATCCCTTTACACCCCTCTAGCGGATATGTAATCATTTCTTCTGGATATAACTTTGTCACTACTTTTTTATGCTTCTTCCCTGCTAGTAAGACGATTTCGTCAAACTGTAATAAACTTTTATCTACCATCTGTTTTTGTAATTGCTCTATATTTATTACCTCATCGCTTTTTGAATCAAATGCAAGATCATAGTTTTCTAATACAATATCATTTGGTCTTAAAAATCCATGTTTCGCCGATAATATAACCCAGTTTTCGAAAAACATAGTTGCGTACGCCTGACATGCTTTTCCGAACGGACTAATATACACATCTTTTGCTTCCATCGGTCCGTAGTCTGAATGTTTATCCCAAATTTTCTTTTTTCCACATGGAATTATACATATCCTTTTCATATATATTTCTACTCCCTTTACTTTGGTAAATAAAATTCGTTATTTTGTACATTTTTCTCTCAAAATACTATATAATAATTCTGAAAAGTTTAAATTACACATTTTACCATATATGTACTATGGATCACTCTCATTGCAAATATTATAATACCATAAAAATTTTTGCATTTTTTTCTTCAAATTTTTATAATTAAATTGAAATATTATGATTTATAAATTAAATTAGGAAGGAGGTCCATAAAAATGAAAAATATTATCCCTGCACTATTAGTCTATTTTATTGTTTGCGTTATTTCCGTTATCATCCCAGCATCTGAAGGCTATAATTATGTCGGCTGGAAGTTATTTGTTGGGCAAGTGTATGCGATACCTATTTTCTTCATTACTGCTATAATTACATTTTATATAAACAAGAAAAAATCTTACGAATAAACGATTATAAGGATAGCTAACGCTATCCTTATTTTAATTCGTTAATCAAATTTAGAATGACCCTTGCAGTACTTTATATCCTTTCTTCTAAAAAGTCAAACGCAACTTCTGTATTTCAGCGTTTAAACGTAGCTCCTCCGAGAGCCAGCTCTCTAATTCTGAAACCGACGTAATATTTCGTTCTAAAAGTGACTGTAATTTACTCTCCAAATCATTAAACATACACAATCCTCCCGTTTTTAATTTTCTGTTTTTTAGAGATAAAAAAGGACAAGTAGCCAATCTGACTACTTGTCCTTACTGTTCATCTGTACGCAATACGATTAAGCTTGGAATGCTTCTGTTAATACTGGTACGATTTGTTTTTTACGAGATACAACACCTTTTAAAGTAGCTGTGTTGTTTTCTAGTGATACGTTGTATGCTTTCTCAACAACGTTTGCTGCTTTACCAATCGCAAGACCGACAGAATCATTAGTTAAGATATCAGTTACAACGAATAAGAATAGGTCTAAACCTTTTTCTTCTACTACTGCAGAGATTACTTTTTCAAGTTCCGCTTGGTGTACAAGAACGTCGTTTGTATCAACAGCGTTTACTTGTGCGATTTCAACTTTCGCATTACCCATTTGGAATTCTTTAGCGTCAAGAGAGATTAATTGCTCCATTGTTTTTCCGCTTAAGTCAGCACCAGCTTTTAACATTTCTAAGCCGTAGTTATCTGCATCTACACCAGCGATTTGCGCTAATTCACGAGCAGCTGCTACGTCTTGTTCTGTGCAAGTTGGAGATTTGAATAGTAAAGAATCTGAAATGATTGCAGATAACATTAAACCTGCAACTTCTTTACGAATTGTTACGCCATTTTCTTTGTACATTTTGTTTAAGATTGTAGCTGTACAGCCAACTGGCTCACAACGATAGTATATAGGATCGCTTGTTTCAAAGTTAGCAATACGGTGATGGTCAATAACTTCTAACACACGAACTGATTCGATATCGTTAGCACTTTGTTGACGCTCGTTATGGTCAACTAAAATAACGTTGTCCACTTCGCTTGCTACTGTCTCAACAAAACGCGGTCCTGCTACTTTAAAATAGTCTAACGCAAATTGAGTTTCACCGCTGATTTCGCCTAAACGTACAGGCTCAGCATTCATTCCTAATTCTTTTTTCAATTCTGCATAAGCAATTGCAGAACAAATTGCATCTGTATCTGGGTTTTTATGCCCGAAAACTAGTACTTTTTCCATGTTTTCCACCTCTTCATGAAAAGGATATCTTAAAGAAGCAAATATGACAATATTTAAAGCATATTTTTTTATAAATAATTGCACTTTCTTCTATATTTTTCATCATTTTCATAAAAAAAATCATCTAAAATGAATTAGATGATCGAAATGTATGTTTCAATTAAAATAGTGTAGGAGCTTGCACTACATTGTTAAAAGCGAAATTTGAGGATAAGCCATTATTCAAAAGGTTTACATCTATAACTTGATAAAACGCATTTCCAGTGTCTGCAATTTCCCAAACAGCTAAAATAAGATGGTATCCACTACGGTCAGTTGGTACATTTGCTTCGTGCGTTACTGTTGTCCCTGGTCTAGCTCCACCGTCATTTTTCACATAGAATGGCACTAAATCTAAATCTGATCGCGTTAAAGGTTTATTTGGATTCCAACCTTTTTTCGTAATATAATATTTCCACTCTTTTGTACTATGAGGAGCCGTTAGTTTCCACTTGAATGTATTCGTCCCGCCATTTAACGTAACTTTCTTCCACCTATCTACAGTTTGAACATCTAAAGCGGGAAAATGACCAGCCCCTGCAATTTGTCCATCAGAAGGTCCTAGTTGCGGAAATCCACCTATCCCTTCTACGCTTTGTGGTTCATATTGAATCGGTCCACAATTTACATTTACCCCTTGCTTACATAAATAAGATCGGCTCGCTGGTGATTCTACATATCCATGAGCTGAAGCCTTTTCTGAAAATCCAAATGTTAATAATCCCGTAAGTAATACTCCACCACTTAAAATAACTTTCTTCATCTTTTGTAAACTATTCTTTTTCATACTTTCATCCCCTTCCGATAATAAAGCGAAAATAACTATAGTTGGCTAGTCATCTTCTCTACATTTATTATAAGACGAGAATCATTACTAAAAGAACCCTCTAAAAACTTTCTCAAATTCATTTAGTGCGTTAATTAGATTATAATTAACTATTTTAACACCGCCAGAAAAATATAGACGGTGTTAAAAATAGTCGTTTATTATTCACTTACTAATAATTAAGCACTCTCCCCGTTTGATTATACCTTAAATGTTTTTATAATAAATAATCGTAGCATCTAACTTACCATTCGGAGAAATTGCATACCCTGGTATTGTTCCAACTTCTTGGTAGTCTAGTGATTTGTACAGTTTATTGGAAGGATCTCCTTCTCTAGTATCTAATACTAAAAGAGACCTGTTTTCTTGCTTTGCTCGTTCCTCTGCTTTTTGCATAAGCGATCGCCCAATACCGTTACGTCTAAAGTTTGGATGAGTCATTAATTTGCAAATCTCGGCTCTATGAATTCCGTTAGGCTTAGTAACTAATTGTAATTGAATACTCCCTGCTACTTCGTTGTTTATTTTAGCCACATACAATATCACTTCTGGCGCTAATACTGTTTGCCAATACTTTGTTGCGTCTTTTTGTTCCAGTGGAGGCAAAAAACCAATTGATGCCCCATCATTTACAACCATTTTCAAAAGTTTCGAAAGTTCTTCCATATCATTTTCTAGTTGCTTTATTTCTTCAATTACTAAATTTCGCATTACTTTTCCCCCTTTTGTTTCATTGTAACAATTTTTAAAGAAGGAATAATGAAATAATAAGATGAATTTATAGAAAGATATGACTTTTTGTGAAAGGATAACGATATGAAATATATATTAGATAGAACGTACGCAAAAGAATTACTCGAATGGGCATATGAAAAAAAACCGGGCCCTTGGTTTGAACATTCACTACATGTTGCTCATGCAACTGAAAACATAATTATAGAACTTATTAAAAATGGGTATAACCTAGATGCTGACATAGCATATAACGCTGCCCTTTTGCATGATATCGGAAGATACAAAGGTTTTACCAAATCGGTCATTCATTCCTATGATGGTTATATGTATATGAATGATTTAGGGTATACAGGAAACGCTGTTATTTGTGTGACACACTCATTCCCATGCAAAAATGAACATATAGATATCGCAGCGGAATGGAGTCTCGTTCCTGACCATATGAGAAGCCGGTTAGTTGAAATATTAAATGAACATTGTAACTACGACTTATACAATAAAGTAATTACTCTTTGTGACGCTCTTGCTGATGCGGGTGGCTTTACTACGCTGGAAAGAAGATTAATTTCTGTTGGTTTGCGTCATGGTACAACATCTCATACATCTTTACATTGGAAAGGGTTTTATGCGATTAAGAAAGAATTAGAAGCTTTAATCGGTAAGAGTATATACACAGTTCTTCCTGATGTAGAAAAATCTATTTATGAAGATATAGAATATTGAATTGAATTGAATACAAATTTAATTTCAAATAAAAAAACGTTTTAAACATAAAGTTTAAAACGTTTTTTTATTCAATGCTTTTGATTTTTCAGTTCTGTTAAACACTCTTGCACTAAAGTTACCGCTTGACTCATCGCAGCTCCGCCAGCAAATGCTGCTGAAACACCACATGCTTCCAGAATCTCTTTATCTGAACATCCTTGATCAAGACAACCTTTTGTATGATAAATTGTACAATACTCATCTTGCGTTGCTAAACTAATTCCTAATGCAATAAGTTGCTTTTCTCTTTTTGTTAAAGCACCCTCTTGAAAACAAGCTTGCGTGAACGCATTATATGTCTCAGCGATTTCAGGAATTTGATTTGTAAAACTACCTATACCTTCTTTATAATGATGTAGAATATCATTTATCGAACTATGTTGCTCATGTTCCATCTTATTCCCTCCAGTCATATTATCCATACCTATTGTAGTATGTGATGAAATGGAGGCAATATACCTTCTTTTAAATTAAGAATTTTCAGTTAATTTAAGTTATAATTTTAAATTATCATCTACAATAACTTTTTCTCTAGAACTTTTTCTTTCAACCTCTTTACTTCTTTCTTCCCAAAATGTTAATCCTTCAATCCCTATATTTTTAGGATTAAATACTGGATCTTTCCCTTCTTTTTTCTGCGTTTCATAATCTTTTAACACTTTTAATGCGGTTTTACTTAAAAGTAAGATTGCGATTAAGTTTAACCATGCCATACTACCAATTCCTAAATCTCCAAGATTCCATAAAAGCGACGCTGATTCAACACTACCGATGTAAACCATAATTAAAAATCCAAATTTTAAAACTGGTTTTAACCAGCCATACTTCAATTGACGATCTAAATAAGTAAGTGTCGTTTCAGCGATATAGTAATAAGCGAGTAACGTTGTAAATGCAAAAAAGAAAATCGCAATTGAAATAAATATTGGACCAAACCCTGTTATCACAGTTTCAACTGCTTGTTGTGTATAAATTGGACCAGCTTCCACATTTCCTATATTTTGTACAATAGCGGTTTTCCCTTCAGGTATAACATTATACATACCTGTTATTAAAATCATAAGAGCTGTCGCTGTACATACGACAATTGTATCGATATATACGGAAAACGCTTGAACTAATCCTTGTTTTGCAGGATGCGATACTTCAGCAGCCGCCGAACTATACGTCGCTTCTCCGACACCAGCAACGTTTGAAAATACAGCACGTTTTACGCCCCATGCAATAGCTGCACCAACAATTCCACCAAACATTTCATTTACACCAAATGCACTAGAGAAAATTAAAGCAAACATACTTGGAATCTCCGTTACATTCGCAATTAATATGATACATGTAACAATTACATAACCAATTGCCATAAATGGCACAAGCATTTGAGAAACGCCAGCAATTCTCTTTACACCACCAAAAATAATTGCTGCTAGTAACACGACTAAAAATATACCAGTTATATATTTGCTAATACCATTAGAGTTTTCGAATCCAACTGCGATACTACTAGATTGAATACCTGGTAATAACACGCCATATGAAAGTGTTACAACTACCGCTACAATGACTGCAAACCATTTCATTTTTAAACCTTTCTCAATGAAATATGGAGTACCGCCGCGATATTCATTCCCTACTTTACTTTTGTATACTTGAGATAATGTTGATTCTACAAACGCGCTCGCTGCCCCTAACAAAGCCATTACCCACATCCAAAATACAGCTCCAGGCCCGCCGAAAGCAATCGCTGTCGCTACCCCTGCAATATTACCAATTCCAACTCTTCCTGATAAGGCTAAACAAAATGCCTGAAAAGATGATATTCCCGTCTCGGAACTCTTTCCTTCAAATAATAGTTTAATCATCTCTTTAAAATAACGAATTTGCAAAAAACGTGTTGCAATCGTGAAATATACGCCTGCCCCTAATGCAAAAACAACTAAACCGATACTCCACACTTGCCCTACTAACCATTCTACTAAATTCTCCATCCAAATCCCCCTTATCATTCTTCGGAAAAGCAATTTTGTATATAAAAAAACGGACAACTATTATCAAACTTTCTAGTTGTCCGCATCTTTCATTATTTCATCCCTCAATTTTTGTCAGTAAAACACCCTATTACTTTATATTTACCCAAACACTTTTCACTTCTGTATAATTATCAAGCGCATATGAACCTAATTCGCGGCCAATACCAGATTGTTTGTATCCACCAAATGGTGCAGCTGCATTTTCTAAGTTATAATCATTAATCCACACTGTTCCTGCTTTTAATTTATTTGCCACTTGATGACCCGTTTTGATATTTTGCGTCCATACACCCGCAGCAAGGCCATAGGATGAGTTGTTCGCTCGTTCAATTACTTCTTCTGTCGAATCAAATGGAAGTACAACAACAACTGGTCCAAATATTTCTTCCTTAACGATTGTCATATCGTCTGTAACATCTGTGAATACAGTTGGTTTAACGAAATAACCTTTTTCAAGCGCACGTTCGCCACCAGCCGCAACTGTAGCACCTTCTTTCTTCCCTTGCTCAATGTAATGTAACACACGCTCTTGTTGTTTCTTAGATACGAGTGGACCCATTTCCGTTCCTTTCTCCATACCTGCTCCAAGTTTTACGTTGTTCGCCATTTTCATAAGTGCATCTACTACAGTTTCATAATGTTTACGATGAACAAATACACGTGATCCTGCGCTACAATTTTGACCGTGATTATACATAATACCTTGGAATGCACCATTAATTGCTTCTTCCAAGTCCGCATCTTCTAAAATGATATTTGGTGATTTTCCGCCAAGCTCTAACGTTACATGCTTAATCATTTCTGCAGACTGACGCATAATATACTTTCCTGTAACAGTAGATCCTGTAAAAGCAACTTTATCAATGTCATGATGATTTACAATTGCCGCTCCTGCATCAGGACCAAAGCCTGGTACAAAGTTTACAACGCCGTTTGGAAATCCAGCCTCTTTAAAGAGTTTTGCTGTATATAGTAAAGATAAAGGCGTTTGCTCTGCTGGCTTTAATACGATCGTACAACCTGTCGCCAGTGCAGCTCCCATTTTCCAAGAAGACATAACGAGCGGAAAATTCCACGGAATAATCTGACCTACAACACCTACAGGTTCATGTCTCGTGTAATTTAAGTAATCTTTTGAAATTGGGATTGTTTGCCCAATAATTTTTGTAGCCCATCCTGCGTAATAACGATAATTTTCTACAGTTGCTGAAATATCATCATCAAGTGCTACTTGATATGGCTTTCCATTATCTAAAGCTTCTAGTTGCGCTAATTCTTCTCTATGTTCTTCAATTAAATCTGCTAATTTATAAATAAGATGCGCTCTTTCAGCAGTAGTCATTTCTGCCCACGGACCGGATTCAAATGCAGATCTTGCCGCTTTTACTGCAGCATCAATATCCTCTTCTTGCGCTTCACATACGACAGCTAGAACATCTTCTGTAGCTGGATTATACGTTTCAAACGTCTTTCCCCCAATAGCAGCAACAAATTCGCCATTAATAAACATTTTAATTTCTTCATTTAAAAACGCTTCCACTTTTGGTTTCAGCTCAATATTTGTCTTTAACATTATGTTCTCCTCCTTATTTAAACAGCTACATGAGCTGCAATATTTGATAAAATCGTTTGAAGCTTTTGATCCTCGTCAACAGTTAATCCTAGTCTTGGATAGCGAGAAGGTCCTCCCGCTTGCCCATGTAATTCCATGGAACGTTTAACGATTTGAACATATTTCCCTGATCCTTCAAGAAACTCGCAAAGTGGTAAAATAGCATCGTTTATTTCCCACGCCTTTTCTAATTCACCATTTTGAAAATGCTCATACATTTTTGTAACGAGACCGGGAACGATATTTCCTGCTACTGAAACCCATCCCGAAGCACCAACTAAATATGATTCCATAACTAAATCTTCAGAACCACAGAAGACTTGGAAAGCCCCTTCACTTTGTCTTACTAAATCTCTCGCTTTTCGAATATCTCCGCTAGATTCTTTAATATGTGTAACATTTTCACACTCTTTTCCAATACGGAGCATTAGCTTTGTACTCATATCAACACCAGAAGTAAATGGGTTATTGTATAGCATAATTGGTATATTTACAGAATTTGAGATTTCTTTAAAATGAAAATAAATCTCCTCTTCCTTCGGTTTACAATAGTAAGAGTTTATAATTAATGCACAATCCGCTCCGTGCGCTTCTGCATGTTTCGTATATTCAATTGTTTCTTTCGTCGTCTCTGCTGCAGTTCCAACAATGACTGGAATACGGCCATCAATTTCTTTCAACACGGTTTCTACCATTTTAAATCGTTCTTCTTTTGATAAACTTACAAACTCTCCTGTACTTCCATTAATGATGACACCTGCAACCTTTTGTTCGATAAAGTAATTTACATTTTGTTTTACCCCATCCCAATTAATTTCCTGAAATTCATCCATCGGTGTTATTAATACTGGACATGCCCCTTTAATTTTTTGCATATTTATCTCTCCTTATCACATTTTATTTTAATAAGAAACCTGCCGGAAATGGATCCGTAGGGTCTAATAGAAACGTCTGCATTCCTGTAATAAATCCTCTACTTTCAAAACGGAAAATGTATCCTAGTTCCTCCTTCTTCACTTTTTCCACAGTTATAAAACTATTAAATATACTTTCATTTTTAAAAGGTTTATCCGCCATATAATCATTTTTAAATAACGCATGAACATAGGAAACGATAGTAGAAACAAAACCTGGCGAACGTACGATAAAGTTATCTTCATGAAATGTAATCGACTTTATATGGTTCTTTTCTTTTTGCGAAGGATCTACTAAAATAAGCCTTTTTATTAGCGACTGTTTTTGTATAGCCTGCAGTGTAGCTTCTCCCCATCTTTTCAATTCTGAAATGTTTTCAACACGAATTTCTGGCGAATACGCACCTTTTTCTACAACTGCATATACTTTATCTGCTTGTATGAGAGAATAACTTACATTACCAACCTGTAAATTTTCCTCAATCAAATAGCATAGTTTGCTTTCAAACGAAACCGATATAACTTCATCATTCTCTACATACGCATGAACTAAAAATATTCCAGATAACGTTTCAATTTTGTATTGATTGGACTCTCTCTTTTTTAAATACCCACTTTCGAGTAACATCGTTATTACTGCAACAATGCCTCCATAATGAAGCGGAATCGAACCTTCATGATTAAAAAATAATACAGCTGCATCCACTTCATTATGGATAGATGGAACGACAATACACCCATTCAAACCGATAAAACCACGTGGTTCATTTAATAAAAGCTTCATCTCTTCTGCTAATTCACCTGAAAATTGTTCATTTAATTGCTCCAAACTGTAGTAGTATTTGCATGGTACGTCTTTCATTACACGAAATGCCTCGCCATTTACATGTACGTCTACTGCTGTATACATTTTTTGAATGTTCATTTTATATCCTCCGTTTCATGTTCCATCGGCGGAATTAGCAAAAATCCTTCTTTAAGTGGATCCATTTCATTGTAAAAAAATCTATGCATACCCATAAGCCAAGCTGATCCCGTAATTTTCGTTATGACAGCTTCAATATTTTCAACATGTGTCGTATTCATGACATATCCTTTAAATAAAGAACCAACGATACTCTCATGAATGAACTCTTCACCAATTTCGATTTCTTTCTGAGCGTATAATACAGCTAGCTTCGCAGATGTTCCTGTACCGCATGGAGATCGATCTATTCCGCCTGGTGGTACAACAACTGTATTTTTCACATGCGCACATTCATGAGTAGGATCTGTATAAAATTCAACATGTGTTAATCCTCTTATAAACGAATACTCTGGATGAGTGATTTCAAACTTCTCATTAATTGTGTTTCTTATATGAATCGCCTTATCGATGATTGTAGATGCATTTTCTGGTACTAATTCTAGATCTACTGATTTCGCATCAATAATGGCATAAAAATTCCCTCCATACGCAATATCAGCTTCTATAGTTCCAATGTCTTTCACTTGTACAGTAATATTTTTTAATAAAAAAGCTGGTATGTTACAGAAAGATACTTCTTTTGCTTTTCCATCTTGAACAGCAATATCTACTTCAACTAAGCCAGCCGGTGTATCTAGTTTTAAAGAAGTAATCGGTTCAACTACCGGAATTAAACCTGATTCAACTAACGCTGTACATACACCGATTGTATCGTGACCACACATCGGTAAATATCCACCTGTCTCTATGTATATAACACCTATATCAGCCTCAGGATGACACGGGTCTGTTAATAATGCCCCTGACATTACATCATGACCACGCGGTTCATTCATTAACAATTTTCGAATCCAATCATACTCCTTTTTCATATGTAACATCTTCTCTGCCATCGTCTCTCCAATCAACTTTGGAAGTCCACTAATTAATGTCCTCGTTGGATTCCCACCCGTATGTGTATCAATTGTCGTAAAGACTCTTTGTGACTTCATCCGTTTAACACCCTTTCTGTAAAACGACTCAAACGAAGTGGTTCAATAGGAATAATTGTCTCTTTTTCATTTAATAACTCTTCAATTACTTTCCCAGTAACTGCTGCAAGACTAATTCCATCCCCTTCATGCCCAGCGGCAATGAAATAATTTGGAATATGTTCCACTCGTGAAATAATCGGTAAATGATCTTCTGTCCACGGACGTAAACCAGCGTAAGAACGAATTACCATCATATCTGCCATTTTCGGATAAAAGCGAATCGCTCTATTTGCAATACATTTAATGGCTTCATTGTTTATTCTCGTATGAAACCCTACAAATTCACGGCTACTTCCAATTAAGAAATTTTGACTTTCAGTAGGCTCAAATACGAGCGCAACCCCGTATTTTTCAGTTAAAGCATCTACTTTTCGTTTTCCGCCAAATTTAGAAATTAAATAACCGAATTCCATTACTTTACGGCATCCTACGTGTTGTTGCCTTGAAGCTACAATAATATGCCCTTTTCTCGGTTCAATTGGTATATTTATATTTAACATCTGACCAATCTTAGGAGCCCACACACCCGCTGCATTTACAACTTGTTGTGCTGTAAAAGTTCCATTCGTAGTTTCTACAACAAATGAACCATTCGTATCTATGTTTATACTCTTTACTTCGGTCTGTTTAAAAGCTTTTGCGCCAAACTTTTGTGCCTCTGACAGAAGCGAGAATGCAAGGAGATATGGATTCACAGTTGAATCCGTCGCACATTCTAAACCGCCTAATAAATCATCAGCAAAAAAAGGCGACTCTTCTCTTATATCTTGCCTATCAAGCATTCGAAACGGTAATCCAGCTTCTTTTTGCCGATTTACCCATTGCTGCGCAGCTTCCATCTCTTCGTCTGACTCACATACAAGAATACTTCCTGGTGCCCTATATTCAAATGAATGCTCTAATTCTTCACTTAAATCAGTTACTAATTTTTGACTTACTAAAGACATTTGACTATCAAACCCTGGGTCTTTATCAATGGCCAAAATATTCCCATCACACCGTGAAGACGTCCCGCTGACAAATTCTCCTTTTTCAATGATTGTTACGTCTCTTCCGTATTTTGAAGTGTAATAAGCGATAGAACACCCTATTATTCCACCACCTATAATTAAAACGTCGCAGTGCCTCACACTATACTCCTCCTTTCCCTAAACCTCTCACTTTCTTTTATGCAATTGACGTGCCAATTCTGTACATATACAATTTTTATAAACAATATTTTTATTTGTAAAAATATTTTAAATTTATAGTAAATAGGTGTATTATTTTTTTATCACTGTCAAAATTTTTATACATAACAGGAGGACATTATGGCATTTTCATTTCCGACTATACAAGAATTTTTGGAAAGCGCTTTAATCAATCATACATGTAGCCTTGATCGCATTAAGAAAATAAACGAAAGGTTTTATTATCTCCCTTCTACTACAGAAGAATATAATTGCGCAATTATTTATGTAGATGACTCATTCACTGCATTAATTGACGCTTTTTCTTATGAATTAGCTGTTATCATCCTTAACGAAAACGATGAGCCGCTATGCTGTATAACTTCTCAGCAAATGATTCCATTTCTTTATAAGTCCTACAATGAACTACAGTCATTTTATGACACTGTAATACAAACAACTGACTCTTCTATTACAGTCATTGATAGTAAAGAATACGTTCGAACTTGGACAGATGGCGCTGAAAAAATATTTTCAGTCAACCATAATGAGATTATTGGGCAACCGATTACTCGTTTTTTTGATTATAAAGACTTGGAAATTTTACAATCTTTACATGATGGAAAAAGCATAGTCGCTCAGTTCCATCAGCCTCGTCCCGATTTATTCGTATTAATTAATTCAAATCCAGTTTATTGTAATGATGAAATTATAGGAGCAGTCGTTTCAGAAACAGATGTTACAAATCAAGTCGCTTTAAATGAAAAACTATTCAATATGTCACATGAAATGCACCGTTTAGAACAAGAAGTGGCAAAGTATAAAGATGAATCCGATCCATTCCTTGCGATGAATGGGAAAAGTCCTGTTATACAAAGAACGATACAATTAGCTAGAAAAGTTTGTTCGGTAAAATCAACTGTTTTAATACTTGGGGAAAGCGGAGTTGGAAAAGAAGTATTTGCGAAAGCAATTCATGAAGCAAGTGAGGCAGCGAAGGCGCCTTTCATTTCGATTAACTGCGGGGCAATTCCAGAAGCGTTATTTGAAAGTGAATTATTCGGTTACGAGCGTGGGGCGTTTTCTGGAGCAAATAGTAAAGGAAAAAAAGGGAAAATTGAACTCGCGCAAGGCGGTACTTTATTTCTTGATGAAATAGGTGAAATGCCACTTGATATGCAAGTAAAACTGTTACGTGTACTGCAAGAGCGAAAGTATTACCGAGTTGGTGGTGAAAAAGAAATTAATATTGATTTCCGCATTATCGCTGCTACAAATCGTGATTTACAAGAAGAAATGAGAAAAGGAACTTTCCGAGAAGATTTATATTACCGCTTAAATGTAGTTAGCTTGCATATTCCACCGCTGCGCGAAAGACGCGAGGATATTATTGAATTAACTTATTCTTTCTTAAATGATTTTTCAATCAACTATAACCGACCAATTCGTGACCTACCTTCAAGCATTATGCATGAACTGCTTCATTACAATTGGCCAGGTAATATTCGCGAACTTCGAAACGTTGTTGAACGGCTTGTGGTATTCGCAACAGACGGAATTATAAAACAAGAATATCTACCATTTCATACGACTGAAACTTTAGACAACCATACATCTCATTCCCTATTACTCAGCAACAATAATACAATCCTTTCTTTACAAGAAGAGATGGATGAGCATGAGAAAAAAGTTATTGAAAGGGCTTTACGAATTTTAAATGGGAATAAATTAGAATGCGCAAAACAACTTGGCGTAACAAGGGCTACTTTATATAACCGTTTAAAGAAACTTGGACTTCAATAAAGAATCATTATGCACCAATCAGGCGTTTACAGGTAGCCATCTCCTCTCTATATTGGCATGATTTTTGCATATATAATTTGTGAAAATCGAACTAGAGGAGGAATACACATGACAAATAAAAACAACTTAATCGTTTGTCGTTGTGAAGAGGTTACATATGGACAACTTCAATCGACAATTGCTGAATATAACTGCTCGGCAAGAGAATTAAAACTAAGAACACGTGCTGGCATGGGATTTTGCGGTGGGCGCACATGCAGAATAATGATAGATCGAATGATTGAAAATGCGAATCCTGACGTAACTCTTAATGAACTACCGTTAAAATATCAACCACCAATACGTGCAGTTACTTTTGGATCAGTAGGTGAAAGTAAATGAGTAGAATTACACATCACCCTATTTTAGGTACTTTACAAAGTAGTGAGCGTATTACCTTTCAATTTAACGGTCATCAATACGAAGCATATGAACATGAAACGATAGCTGCTGCCCTGTTAGCAAATGGAATACGGACATTAAGAGTTCATGAAGATAGCGGAACACCGCGAGGTATTTATTGTAATATCGGGCACTGTTCCGAATGCCGCGTGACAGTAAATAATCAAACAAATGTACGCGCATGCTTAACTGTTGTAGAAGAAAACATGGTTGTTGAAAGCGGGAAACAGCATCCGAATATCGTGAGAGAGATGGTGAAAAAGCGATGAGTGATGTAATTATTATAGGTGCAGGGCCAGCGGGATTATCTGCTTCTATCTCTTGTGCTCGTTTCGGACTAAAAGTGCTCGTTATTGATGAATTTATGAAGCCGGGCGGGAGATTGTTAGGACAGTTGCATCAAGAGCCTACTGGAGAATGGTGGAACGGAATAGAAGAATCGAAGCGACTTCATGAAGAAGCAGAATCACTTTCAGTACATATCAGGTGCGGTGTTTCGGTCTATAATTTAGATAGAGATGAAAACAATTGGTTTGTACATACTAATATCGGTACATTAGAAGCACCTTTCGTACTACTTGCTACTGGAGCTGCGGAATATTCTATTCCCCTTCCTGGCTGGACACTTCCAGGAGTGATGTCAATTGGAGCAGCTCAAGTTATGACAAATGTTCATCGCGTGCAAGTTGGAAAAAAAGGAATTATTATTGGTGCTAACATTTTGTCTTTCGCCATTTTAAGTGAATTGCAATTAGCGGGAATTACAGTGGATCATATTGTACTCCCTGAGAAAAGCGAGTTAAGTCAAAAAGCTGGTGAACCTGAAGAAGTTTTAAACTCTCTTTTAAATGCAGCTCACCTCGCTCCTTCTGCTTTCTTGCGAATAGGTAGCCACTTTATGAAATTTGATTGGATTCGAAAAGCTGGATTAACATTCTATCCAAACAACGGAATGAAAATAAACGGAACGCCACTTCACCTTCGGAAAGCAGCTCTTGAAATTATCGGAACAGATCAAGTTGAAGGTGTACGTATTGCTAATATTGACTCTAAAGGAAATGTTATTAATGGAACAGAGAAAATATATGAAGCAGATTTTGTATGTATTGCCGGGGGATTATACCCACTTGCCGAACTTGCAGCTGTAGCCGGTTGTCCCTTCCATTACATTTCAGAATTAGGCGGACACGTTCCTCTCCATTCCGAAACAATGGAAACTCCTCTTCCTGGTTTATTTGTAGCTGGCAATATTACAGGCATTGAAAGCGGAAAAATTGCGATGGCGCAAGGAACAGTTGCAGGTCTATCTATCGCAAAATATGCAAGTAAAAAACGTGATATAGTCGACCAACAATTATCTCACGCCATGCAAAACGTTCACTTTGTTCGTCAGAAAGCTGCAATTCAGTTTAATCCGATGGTAGATATCGGTAGACGAAAAATGAATGAAATTTGGCGTGATTATTCTTCTACATATGCACATACTAAAAAGAGCTCCTGAGATTATTCTCAACAGCTCTTTTCTCTACTCATCTGAGTTATTAAATTTCGCTAATGCGTAAATTCCTTCTTCATCATCTAATTCAAGTTGCAATCTCGCTACGAATGGATTGACATTATATTCTCTGTCAAGCAATAAGCGTAAAGCTTCGATTAAGTTTGCTTGAATTAAAATTTGCTGGCGACCATTTACCTCTACTTCCGCAGAGAAACCGTAGTCATCATCATACATAAGTTCAACTAATACTTCTTCTGGACCCACTTGTCTTTTTTCAGCGATATATATACAAAGCGCATTTATAAGCTCTTGTTCAGAAATTTTTATTGTTTCCATGCTACTTCATCTGCCTTCTTCTTACGTTGGTCTTTGAAGTATTTAAATGCACGAACTGCTAACATTACGATACCAGCCATTACTAACATATTTACCATAAACGCTAATACAGAACCAAGAGCTCCCATATTTGCAAATAAGCTACCCATTAGTAAACCACCAAGACCACCTAGTAATAAACCTTTCATAAAGCTTCCTTTATTACTTTTTGGTGCTGTATTTGTTGCTTTCGTTTTTGAATCTGGAGTCGTTTTTTGAGAATTTACATTTGAGTCTTTTTTGTTTAAATCAACTTTTGACTTTTGACCTGAACTTGGTGTAAATGATTTTTTACCAGATTTGTAACTTTTCGCTGCCGCATGATCTACGAACATAAAGCTGCTAGCCCCAAAGATAACCATGAATGCTGTCATTACTGCTACAAGTTTTTTCAACATATTATATCCATTCTCCTTTTATATAGATATATGTGAAATCTATCTTTCTAGTAAATTCAGAATGATAGATTTGTTTTTAAGAACATTTTAAAGGTTCTTATGAACTTATTATATGAACTTTTGTCGAAATATGCAAGTATTATTTACTTCCGACAGTTTGGTGACAAAGGAAAAATTAAGCAAAACAGAATTGACTTTAAATGAAACAAAACATATTATAAGTTCATAAGAACTTTTTATTATTTTGGAGGTGAAAAGATGGAAACATTTCATCTCACACGAAACGAAATGGCTACCCTTCTTCTATCACTAAGAGGATGGAATACGAAAAAGCCTCTCGGTATTTTACAAGAAGCTTGGGCAAAGTCACATAAAAAAGATATTGAAAGCGGACAAAGCGTTACAGCTTTTATTACTACCGCACTTTCACCTATTTTTGAAAAGCTGATTAAAATTGACGATACTGATGTCGGTTTTTCTTTAAATGAAATAGTTGCGCTTGGCAATCAGATTGAAAACACAAGTTTCTCTGTAACTGCTATGCAAAACTGGGTGAAACGAGATATAAAAGAAATGATTGGCTCTCCTCAAAAGGGGAAAAAATATTCAATTGAACAAGCAGCCTTACTATTTATTGTCGAAGATTTAAAAACAGCACTTGATTTTGAATCCATTCGTAAGCTATTACGCCTTATTGTAAATGACCCGGCCGATCGAAGTGATGATTTAATCAATCCTGTTCATTTATATGTAGCATACTCTTCTCTATTTGAAGAACTCAATCAAGGGAATTGCTTACAATTAAATGCAACAGATACCGTTCATACAATTGAAAACATCGTAAAAGAAAAAGCTGATAAAATCGCAAGCAAGTTCGATCAAATTAATAACGAACAACGCGAAGCAATTCGTAACGCTATTATTATTGCGACCCTTTCTGTACATACCGCATATGTACAAATGTTAGCAAAACGTTACGTAACAGCAACTTTATTTTTACAGAACTTAGATGTGAAGCCTTAAAAAACAAGCATCCCCCCGTCATATACGTAGTACAGGGGGATGCTTGTTTTCAATCAATATAAAATACAAAAATCATTTTACATCTAAGTTTCATTCTACAATAGCTCTTGATTATGTAAAAATCATGACTAACCTAACATTCAACAATGTTCATTTCTTTTTATTAAATTCCCATCAGATTTTCTCAATAAACTTAATTACTTCATCTTTATAATTATATTTGTCATTAATTTCTTGTAATAATTCAATATCATGCGTATGAGTTTTTCCTGTCTCTAACAGCTCACGATATAAATCAATATAAGGAAGATTTTTATTTATGGCATTTTTATATTCCTTTTCTACATCGTAAAAAACCTTTTTAAACCTCACATCAGTAATCCCTGCCTCATCAATTTCAAGAATTGCATACTGAGCACGTAAGTCAGAGTTTAGCTTATTCCACTTGTAAAAAGGTTGTCCAACTGTTCCTGGGTTAATAATTAATTGATCATTGCTACTATAGCGCAATAATTGATGGTGGGTATGAGCGTAAATCGCAATATCATAATCACGATCAAATAACCGATCAAACTGTCCCTGATTATTAGTGGGCCACAAATCTCCCCCGTAATTTTTATTTTGTAGATTATGACTAATACTGATTGATAAATCATTAACCTGTTTTGTTATATGTAATGGTAAATTTTTAACATGCTTAATATAGTTTTCATCCAAGTTTTCACATTGATACTGAACTAATCTAGAAACATAAATATCAGTTGCGTTATCAATATCAATATTTTTATTAAGAACGTCAAGAAAACTATCTTCCCAGTTTCCTTGTACATAAGTATCAACGTTAATACTTTCTAATATTTCAAATAAATCATTCGATCCAGGACCAGGCATAATTAAATCTCCTAAAAACCAATAATCAGTCACACCTTCTTTCATAGAATCTTCGATAACTGCTTTTAAAGCAGTTGCATTTCCATGTACATCTGCCAGTACAGCAATTTTATGTTTCATGTATTTTATTCCCTCCTCTAAATTTACGTTTCCATCTCATTCATTTTTTATTTTCGAACCAAATCAAATTGAATAGGCATATTCTTTTTTAGGCAATTTTACTATCTCTTGAATGAAATTTGATTTCTCTAAAATGTCCTCTAACTGCCCCTCACTATAGACGTAAATACCACCTACATATGAACTGTACGCCTTTTTCTCAGTTATTACTGCTAAGGTGCTATTTTCCTTTTTAAAATCACCCTCTAGTCCTTTTTCAAAAGATAAACTTTTGGCTTCTGAAAAATAAAGGTGAATTAACGTCGCTAATTGTACGTCCTCTGATTTTGCAAAGTACTTTATTTCATTTAAAATCATTTCATCTTGTAACGGAAGAAAGTCTTCTACTTCTAACTTCTCTCCTTTATGAAAGAAGTTTTGAAGTTCAGGAGTATAGAACGAAAGATTTTTCTCCTCTATCATTTTTAAAATTGTTTGCAGCAATATGTCTTTTCCTATCACAAACGGGTGGTCAAATCCATTATTGTAAAGCTCTTCTTTCATTTTCATTAATTGTTCGATGAAGGGGATTCCTGATTCTTCAATAACAAGTTTATCGTCAATTAAACGCATGTTAGCAATCAATTCTTCTATCTGTAAACCTTCTAATTCAAGCGATGAGTAATATAAATCTCTATTCCAAAAATCTAATTGATCCATTCCTAATGAATTAAATAAGAGCTCATCTATAATTGGAAAAACTCCATCTTCTGTTAAAGCTTTCGTTACATCATCTAATAATCTATGTGTTTGATTTAAAATCGTACGTATTTCTTCGTCCTCTTGAATGATTCGTACCGTCCACTCACCATGATCTTCACCCGATATTTGCTGAAAACAATGTGAATATGGCCCATGTCCAACATCGTGTAGAAGGGCTACAGTAGATACTAGCTTTCGTTCATATTTCGATAAATGTATGTCACCAATCTCAGTAAGATGTTCTATCACTTTATTTACTAGCACATATACACCTATCGAATGTTCTTCCCTCGTATGCATTGCGTTCTCATGTAAAAAATAAGTATGTCCTTGTTGTTTAATATTCGCCAACCTTTGAAATGCTTTTGTATCTATCAATCGAAGGATATCTCTATCACGAATAGAGATTGGTCCATAAATCGGATCTGTAATATACATACGTTCTCCTCCTATTTTTGTAAATGAAAGACCTATACCATTATACTTAATTTTCAGTCTATTATCATTGATATATGAGAAATTTTTAATAATCTTTTCATTAACCCTTCATGAAAACGTGGCTTATATCTTTTACTATAATAATTATGAGAGACATAAAAGAATTGAAATAGCAATCCCCTATGTAAATAAGGTATAATCTACATATAGTGAACCTTTTACGTCATTAAATAAAAGGTTCTTATACTCAAAAATTCATAAACTAGAAGGTGCAACAATGTTAAGTAGTTTTATTTATTCAGTATTAACGTTTTTTGAAGGATTAGGTTATTGGGGCATTATGCTTGGACTTATGATTGAAATTATCCCAAGTGAAATTGTCCTTGCTTATGCAGGATACTTAGTATTCAATGGAAGTATCTCATTTATAGGCGCTGTTGTATTCGGTACAATTGGCGGTGTTATTGCTCAAATCTTTATTTATTGGCTTGGACGATACGGCGGACGCCCTATATTAGAACGTTACGGAAAATATATTTTCATACATAAAAAACAAATAGATGCTGCAGAAGATTGGTTTAATCGTTACGGAACTGGCGTCATTTTTACAGCACGCTTCATTCCAGTAGTGCGTCATGCGATTTCAATTCCTGCTGGTATTACAAAAATGCCATTACTACGTTTCACTACATTAACAGCACTTGCGATTATCCCTTGGTCTATTATTTTCATTTATTTAGGTGAAAAACTAGGTGAAAATTGGGAGAATATAAATGATATTGCTGGTCCGTATGTGAAATCATTCGCAATTGGTGGCGTCGTACTTATACTTTTATACTTCGTTATAAAAAAATGGACAAAAAAGCGTAAAAATCTCGCTTAAGAATATAATAAAAACCGCTATAAATTCATTCGGAATTATAGCGGTTTTTTATTTATATATGAATTAATCTTCAGGAATTATATAATACCTTTCCATCTACATTTACATGGATAAGCAACCATTTGATCATTTCTTTCGTATATTATCTCAAAAAGGAGTGATTCCCCTATGCATTGGCAGCAAAAAATACCGTACTTAATCGGACGCCCTATCGGCATTTCCTTCATAAATGGGCAAGGAACTTCTGGTGTATTATGTTCAGCGCATGATGGTCAATTATATGTGTATGAATACCTTTATCAAGCTCAGTTTGCAATGAAACATTATGATTATAGACAGATTCAAGATATACATGCATTCCCAAATTGTCCTCACCAAAATCCTCTATACTAAAAAAATCGGAACGGCTCATAGCCATTCCGATTTCTATACTTTATTTCTCAGAATAAAATTTCTGCACTGCTTCATCAAAATAAATCCAACCTTTCCAGCCCAAATGAATCGTATCTTTTAAGAAATACTTATCATATTCATGACCAGAGAAATCAATTACTGGATATCCTGCTTTCTCAACCTGTTCTCGAACTTTTTTATAATACACTTCACGGCGTTCTTTCGGGAAGCCAGTATAATCATACCAAGGCCCATTTACAGGTACAGAAATAAAGAGTGGTTTGACATTTTTCTCTTTAAATAACTCTAAAATAATTTGTAAATCATCGTATTCTGGTGATTCATCATATGTTTCATTTGCTCTAAAGTTTTTTAACCCTTTTAGTTTTTTCTTCAGATTATTCTTATGATAATACGGATTTTCAATTCCGAATGTATTTGTAGTAGACTCAGCTTTCCCTTCTTGTTCTGCGTGTTTACGTGCGTCTTCCCAAGAAATTGAACGAAGTCCGATATTTGTTTTCTCCTTCATCGGTTCGATTTTAAATAAAGAGTTAAATATATCTCTATGATCTAAAATATTTCGATGCATATAAGCAAGTGGTTTAACTAAACCTGCTTTTATGTTATGTTTCGTATCATTATATACAATACCTTCTAATGAATTTTTTAATATATCATCTTCTTGAACAACTTTATAATCTAATAGCCGTTTCGCGATTTGCTTTTTCATTTCTGGATTTATCTTATCATTAAAAATAAAATGATATGCTTGTTGTTTGGAGAAATTATTAGTGAAATCCCCTTGTGAGACACCAGTCTTTGTAAACCATTGTGGTGAAAGAACAAAGACTACTTTTTTACCTTCTAATTCATCCATAGTAGATGTCATATTTAAAATATGAGCTAAACTTTGTGTACCGCCAGTTCCAATTAAAAACGGTGTAAAACCAGCTGGATTTACTTTGAAATAATTAGACGGATGATATGCATCCATTCGTAAAAATTCTGATGAACCGTACATCGGTAAATACTGTGAATTCTCTAACATTTTTTGCTGTAAGAAAACACTTTGTAATTTCTCTTTTTGTAAAGAAGTTGCCGCATCTTCTACCTTCTTATCACTAATAAGTGATACTAAACTTTTCGATGGGATTAGAATGATAATGAAAAAAAGCACACATGCTAAAATTATAGGACCAAAAGCATGCTTCATTTTCATCTTCTGTCCCTCTTTCTATCGTTATTAAATTGTAACCCTTGTTTTTGACACGTCATCTTTTCTCTCCTTTGTCTCTATACATGTTCCATTCTATTTATCTATTATATACATGTATGTATTTCCTTCCTTGTTCTATTAAGCCCTATATAAATAGCGCAAGAAAATGTTTCCATAGAAACATGTTAATTATACAAGATTCTACATAAATTTCACACTGGAATTTTAGTAATAATTTTATTTTTTAACAATAAAAAAACATATGAAATGTCTAGAATTCTTCGGATGATGTATGAAGTTCAAAATATGATAATAAACGCCCGCTATGATTAACTTCATGAGTATATATAAACCCGAGCTTTCGTAAAAGTTTTTTCGAGCTCTCATTTGCTACTTTAACTCTAGCAATTATTCTTGTTACATTCAAAGTCTCTATTGCATATTTAATGGAAGCCTCTGCTGCTTCTAATGCATACCCATTCCTCCAATGTTCTGGGTCAAGGAGATACATAATTTCTATTGCACCTGTTTCATCTACCTTTCTTAAACCACAATGTCCTAAAAGCTTTCCTGTTTCACTATTAAATAACAATCATACCCCGAAGTCATACTGTTCCCAATGTAAGATAAGTTGCCCAATATAATCATTTGTTTCTTCCTTCGACATTCCTCTTGATTTAGCCAACCATTTGCCAACAGTATCTTTTTTTAATATGTTATAAAACTGATTAATATCTTCTACAATTGGTTTCCTCATAAATAATCTTTTTGTATAAATTACTTTCTCTTCTTCAAACATAGACATCATTTCCCCTCCAAATACTGTTTACAGACTAATAAATTATACCATGAACTATTTTTCTAACTTTAAATAAGAAAAACAGACTATCACATACATGAAGTCTGTTTCTCCATTCTTTTATTTTTGTACATCTGCCCATTTTAAACTTGTAGCTGGACCAAATTGATGTACATATAAATCTTTCACATATGGTTTTTGTAAGTAAGATAATCCACGCTGGAATACCGGTGCAATTACTGCATCATCAAGTAGCATTTTTTCAGCATCTTGCATTGCTTTCCAGCGGGCCTTTTCATCATTACCTAATTCTGTTTTAATCTTCTTAATTAACGCATCATATTCTGGGTTTGCATATTCTGTATTATTGACGCTACTTCCAGAAAGGAATACTTCTAAGTAAGTCATTGGATCTGGATAATCCGGTAACCAGCGTGATAACGACATTTCATATTCTTTCTTCTTCTCAAGTGCTAATTTTTGCGTATGTGGTTGTAATTTCACATTCACTTTTAATCCTGGTAAGTTTTTCTCAAGCTGCTCTTTAATGTACTCTCCAACTTTTTTAAAGTTTTCCAAGTCATAATTTAATAGTTCTAACGTCACTTCATCTGTACCTGTTTCTTGCTTTGCCTTTTCCCAATATTCTTTCGCTTTTTTTACATCAGTTTTATTAAACTCACCTGCCGTACTTCTAAAATCTTTTTTATCTGGCCCCTTTAAAAATCCTTTTGGTACGTAATAGTTTGCTGCAACCGATCCATCATTTAAAAATGAATCTGCGAGTCCCTTCTTATCAAAAACTGTACTTAGCGCAAGACGTGCATTTTTATTTTTAAGAATCGGTACATTTTCATTAAATCGGAAGAAGTACATAACTGGATCTGTATATTGTTTTAGCTCTTTATTATTTTTATATTTATCTACGAATTCTGTAGAAATAACAGCTCTATCAACTTTATCTGTTTCATATAAATTTACCGCAGTTGAAATTTCTTTTACAATTTGATAGTTTACTTCATCTAACTTCACTTCTTTTTTATCCCAATACTTATCGTTTTTCTTCATTGTAAAGCTAGCTTCATGCTTCCACTCTGATAATGTAAACGGTCCATTATATACCGCTTTATTTGCTTCTAATCCATATTTATCACCTTGCTCTTTCGCATATTTTTCGTTAATTGGATAGAAGGATGGTAAAATTAATAATTTCGTAAAATACGGTACAGGATGTTCTAGCTCTACGACGAATGTTTTATCATCCTTCGCTTTTACTCCTAATTCATCTAGACCTAGTTGTTTTTTATTTATCTTCTCAGCATTTTTTACATCGTACGCAATGTATGCATATTGAGAAGCAGTATCTGGATTTATCAATTGCTTCCAAGCGTATACGTAATCATGAGCGGTTACTGGCTCTCCGTTAGACCATTTCGCATCACGCAATTGGAATGTATATGTTTTTCCATCTTTACTCACTTCATATTTTTGTGCGCCGGCTTCAATTATTTCATCATTTTTCGATAGACGGAATAGTCCTTCCATTACGTTATTCAAAACGTTAAACGAGACTGCATCTGTTACTTTCCCTGAATTTAACGACGGAATTTCACCTGTTTCTAGTAACTGTAATACTTTCTTCTCATCTTTCGGCTTTGTTGCAGTTTTTTCTTTTGCGCAACCAACTAAAAATGAAGAAACTAATAGAGTACTAACTAATGAGTAACGAATAACTTTTTTCATTTAAAAACCCCCTTCTATTTTTAAGGTAAGTAACGACGAGCACCAGCGTATTCTTCTATATATCCTGGTGTATTTAGCGGTATAATCTCTACCGACCTTTCAGCTCTTGGTGAGTGAATCATATTGCCATCACCAATATACATTGCAACGTGATGGACACTACCTTTCCCTTGATCATGTGCAAAGAAAATTAAATCTCCTTTTTGTAGATTTTCTTTATCAACTGCAACCCCTGCTCTTGATTGCGGTCCAGAATCTCGCGGAATTGTAATGCCGTGCGATTTATAGATCGTATGTGTGAAGCCAGAGCAATCAAATCCAAAACCACTTGTACCAGCCCATATATACGGTAAGCCTAAAAACATTTTCCCTGTGTTAATTAAATCATTGGCCGCCGGAGTTGGAATATCAGTTTGAGATCGGTAAACTGTTCCATCATTTTTTCGTAGCCATGCTTTCTGACCGTTTGGCAACAATACACGGTATGAAATTGTGTCTTCACTTAATAGCGGCAGTCTTGTATTATAACTGACTTCAAGTGATTTATGTTTTTCAGAAGGATTTATATATAAAATCGCTGTTGGTTTGGTTATTAAGACAAAAGGTTCATTTGTTTTATCTGCAAATTCTTGATTATATGTTAATTGTTTTTCAGGCATCCAGCCCGGATAACCTTCTTCATTTCGTGGTGTTGGCTGTCCATGCACTAATACCTTCACCCATTCACCTTTCTTATCAATAACAGTTACTTCTTGACCGAGTAAAGCTTGTGTTTCTAATTTATTTGCATTTGTTAACCATAGTTTCTCGTCAAGTGTCATTGATTTCGTCCATTTCCATAGATCCACTGGATTTGTTGCACTCGGTGTATCGATTGGTCTTAATGAATCAGGTGCTGTCCATAACGTTGCAGCAGATACATCTATAAATGCTTTATTATCCTTCTTTTCTTCAGCATTTGCCGATGTAAACGATGAAAATATAAATAAAGTTGTTAAAAATGCAGTTCCTACTTTTTTCATATATATCCCCCTTAAAAGATAGTTTACTTGTCTCTTCTCCTAAGATTTACTATTCACTGTCGATTGAAGGTTTACCTTTGATCCAGAATAAGTCATTCCTTCTGGCTCTTCCATTAACCAAAGCGGTGCATCAAGATCAAAATAATGAATATTAGGATGCGCTGCCGCTAAATGCGCAACAGCACTAACGGAAAGTGAAGACTCCATCATGCTGCCCACCATACACTTCACACCAGCTGTTTCTGCGATATCAGCAATACGCCATGCTTCACGTATGCCACCACATTTCATTAATTTAATATTAATAAAATCTGCATATCTTCCTTGAACGAGCTTTAATGCGTCACTTGCTGAAAATATACTTTCATCGGCCATAATTGGCGTTTGCACACGATCTTTGACGTACTT
Organism: Bacillus cereus group sp. MYBK14-1; assembly: GCF_051916885.1. NCBI lineage: Bacteria > Bacillati > Bacillota > Bacilli > Caryophanales > Bacillaceae > Bacillus > Bacillus cereus group sp. MYBK14-1. Next base: position 336,770 of record NZ_JBQAHM010000001.1, read on the forward strand.
TAACCCATCCCAATCTTTCGCGTGTACTGGTTGTTCAATAAATTCTATATTTAAATTACGATTTTCCATCTCTTGAATGATAGAGACCGCTTCTTTTGGACTCCAACCTTGATTCGCATCTAAACGTAATGTCGTATTTCTTGGTACCACATTTCGAATTGCCTCAATACGTTCCAAATCTAAATGCGCCTCTTTACCCACTTTAATCTTTAATGTTTGAAATCCTTTTTCTATATGTTTCTTCGCTTCTTTTGCCATTAATACAGGCTCATCCACACTCACTGTAATATCGGTATGAATTTCTTTCTTCCCGCCTAACAATGCATATAACGGCACATTTTGATATTGGCAATATACATCATATAAAGCGATATCTACCGCTGCTTTCGCACTTGAATTTCCAATACAACTCATTTGAATGCGCTGTAGTAACTGCTGAAATTGAATGATATTTTGACCAATTAAACATGAACGCATCGGCCCTAAAATCGCTTCTTCCATTCCGCTGGTGAAATCCCCCGTAATAACTGGCGTTGCGGCTGCAGCCCCCTTACCAATCACTCCTTCGTCTGTATGAATATAAACATCTATACTTTCAATTTCGGTTACAGTACGAAGCGCGGTTTTAAACGGTGTATGCAGTTTTACACGTCTACGATTTACTTTTACATCTGTAATTTTCATTTTGTTCATCCTTTCGTTCTCCAATGAAGTGAAATTTTAATCCACCGGAGATTTATACCCACGGATTATTAGGTAAACCCATTGGGCATTTACTCTCCTATCTCTCTACTTTATTTTCGTTTACTTTTAATGTAGGACGATAATGTGAAATAAAAAAATCCAGCCATAAGAATGATTCTTACGGCTGGATTTTGTCTATGATTGAGTAGACAAAGCAGCAAGCTGATTATATTTTTTCTGTGCATCTTTTAGCGCTACAAGTAACGCTTTTTGAGAAGAACCGAAATATCGGTTCTTTACTTCCATTACTAACGCCGGGTCATTTATATTTTTATGTAGAAATAAATATTTAACAAATTGAGATGTTAATGCAATTGTCGCTGAGCAGTCTGCATCTACAATTTCCCCTGTATCCTTAACAAGGATAAATGCTACGAAATAGCTTTTAAACTTTTCAGTAATGGGATTATTTTGAGGTGCTTTCGCATCCCCTACGATATAAATTGTATTTGAAGCGTACACAGCTATCTTCCTTTCTTATACGAGGATAACGGGTTTCTTAATAGTCGTATGAGCGAGGAACTCAACGTTGATTAAAAAATGTATCCGCTTACCTTGTATTATAATATAATTGACAGAATTTTAACAACATTTATTTTAGTGTATATTCCATATTTATGAAAACAGCTTAAACTCTTCATTTTTACAATATGTGATTGTTCCTTGTACCATGACATTCATACATAAAAAACTGCACCTCCAATTGTTAGACGCTGCCTAACAATTGGAGGTGCAGTTCAATGGCTAACTGTTTTTTTATTACTTTGGCATCACAAATATAGTTTCATTTGACTTAGAAAATTGATACTCTTTTCTCGCTAACTTCAAAATTTCTTCCTCATCGTCTGTTAAATTTTCTATGTTAGTCTTTAAAGAATCTTTATCTTTCTTTAAAGATACTAATTGTTTCTTTTGATCCATAATCGTATCTTTCTTTTTATCAATTACTTCTTGTTGTTTCGTTAAAATATATTGAACGTACAGAGTAGTTGCTGCAATAAAAAGGACCATTAAAATAAGACGCCTTAACTTCTTTTTATTTATCTTACGCTTGTCACTAGGTTGTGATGATTGTTCTGGTATATTAGGAACATTTACTCGTTTGAGTTTCCTCATTCAAATCCCCCTAACCCATATTTTTCACTACCATCGGCACGTTTTCTTACTAAACTAAATTCTATTCTTATAAAATAAACTCCTTCACAAAAATATCCCATAAATTAACCAATTAAAGATAGCATTCGACGACATTTCTACATTTACACCGTTTTTTTTTATACATGCTGCTATAAAATAGTAGTTTCTGTAATTCTTTTTCTACTATTGTAGAAGAGTTTTTTCACACACAAAATTCTTACCCCACATATCCATGTTATAACATGCTTACAAGGAGGAGAAATATGCATTACCGCACATTAGGTAAAACTGGAATAACTGTTTCTGAAATAGGTTTTGGGGCATGGGCAATCGGTGGTGATGAATGGGGACCTGTTAACGATAAACAATCTATAACTGCTATAAAAAAAGCAATTGAGTGTGGTGTGAATTTTATTGATACTGCGGATGTGTATGGTTTAGGACATAGTGAAAAGTTGGTGGCTACCGCGATTAAAGGACATCGTAATGATATTATCCTATCAACGAAAGGTGGTTTAATCGGACACCACTACGACCCTAATGGAGTTCCTGTATATGATACTCCCGAAAAAATCATCGCCGTATTTGAAACAAGTTTACAACGTCTTCAAACAGATTATATTGATCTTTATTTTTGTCATATTTGGTGGCATAATCGTAGAGAAACAGAAGCATTTCTACGTGCATTTGACATATTAAAACGTGATGGAAAAGTAAGGGCAGTCGGTGTTTCGACTCATGATTTACAATACATTCATCATTTCAATAACAACAACGAAATTGATATCGTACAGCTTGATTACAATATATTAAATCGAAAACCAGAAAAAGATATATTACCATTTTTACAAGAGAAAAATTTAGGAGCTGTTATTCGTGGTCCATTAAAAATGGGCATTTTAACTGGAAAATTCACAAATAAAACAATTTTTCCGGATGGAGATTTACGTAAAGATTGGCCAAATGAAACTTGGTTTCAAGAAGACTTACAAACTGTAGAGAAACTTCGGTTGCTCTCAAATAAAAATCAGACCTTAGGGCAACTTGCACTTCGCTATGTACTCTCTCATCCGGCAGTAAGTGTTGTAATTCCTGGTGCCAAAACAGGAATACAAGCACAAGAAAATGCAAATGCATCTGTTCGCCCTATGTTGAGTGATGAAGAGCTTAACTATATTCATTCAATATAAAAAGCCCAATCCGGGCTTTTTAATTTGGGAAACTAATATCATACTCCATTCGCTTCGCTGTGTCCTCCGCAACATGCACCCCTAACAAGTTTTTCACAATATGAAATGCCATATTAATTCCAGCTGAAATTCCGGCAGATGTTATAATATGTCCTTCATCTACAAACTTTACATTTTCTATAACTTCAACATTTTGAAACTCATTTTTAAACTTTTCAATACTAGCCCAATGTGTTGTTGCTTTTAAACCTTCTAGTAAACCTGCTTTCGCCAGTAATAGCGCTCCTGTACAAACTGAAGTCATCAGCTTTACTTCTTTCATTTGTTGGCGAATCCATTTTATTACTATTTCATTTTTTATTTCATATTTTCTAGCACCTAGCCCGCCCGGAATTATTAAAATATCCACTGGTGGTAAATTTTCAATACTATAATCTGGCTGTACCTTCAATCCATTCCTTGCTGTAATCATTTCCCCATTCTCACTAACTGTATAAACAGTAAATGTTTTTTCTTCATTCACCTCAGTTACAGAAAAAACTTCAAATGGCCCTGCAAAGTCTAACACTTCTACTTCATTAAATAAAAATATACCAACACTCCATTTATTCATCATAAGTTCACTTCCTGTTTCAACTAATGTAAAAGGTGATTATACCCTTTTTCTAATGCAATATCATACGCTGTTTTCCCATCATTTTTCTTAATCATCTTATTAGCTCCATTTTTAAGGAGCAACATAATTATTTCTTCATTTCCTAATAATGCTGCTTCGTGGAGTCCTGTCCAGCCACCACTTTGCATAATATTTACATCTGATCCTTTTTCAATTAAGAAAGCGACAAGTTCACTTTGCTTGTTCGCAATTGCCGCTTGCAAAGGTGTATTTTCATTTTCGTTTTTCGCTCTACTATGTATATCTGCACCGCTTTCTAAAAGAAAACTCGTTATTTCTTTCTGTCCAAAATAAGCTGCTAAATGAAGTGGTGTCCAGCCATCTTCACTACATTCGTTAACAATACTTGGACTCGCCTTTATAAACTTCACTACTTTTTCCTTATTACCACTTATAACAGCTTGTGCTATTGATTGTAAATGCTCCATAATAATCTCCCATCCTTCAAAATATTTAAGCATCTCCTTCTACATGTTCTATTCATTATTATATTTTCCTTTTAAAATCTTAAGTTTACATAATAATATTATATATCACTTTTTTGTGCTTAATGCTGAATAGCAATAATGTTAAAAATACTGCCTTTAAACAATGAAGACCATAATTTCATTAGAGTGACTGAAAAAGCAAGCAAAAAACTATACACATAGTTTTCATCATATTTGTTCAGTTGCATGAACTAAAACAGGTAATGTTTATTCTGCTATTTATGCTTTCAACGTATCAAATAATATTATTCCAATAAAAAAACAATCCATTTTTAAAATGGATTGTTTTTTTATTTCTGTTTTATGCGGTTTATTTTATTTTTGTATTTTCAATGATAAAATAATTATATTTACAAAAATGAAACACTACTATCTTAGCCCCTCTTATAGTAATTTTTTCGTTTGAAAACAAAAATACAATTTCACCTTACGATTGAAAAAACATATGTAAAAGTTTCTAAAACAGCTGCCTTATCATACTAATCTATAGCAATTCTGTCTTCTTCCCTTACCTGTTTCCTTTAACACATACGATTTTAAAACTAGCGCCGTTAATGAATCTGTTAATGTTTTATATGATAAATTTGATAATGCCAATAGATCGTTCGTATATAACATTCTATGCTTCTCTAATAATAATAGTACTAATCGTTCAGACGGTTTTAATGCCTCGTCACTTTCTAGTATAAAGTCTATATTTTTCATTTCTCTAATTACTACTCCTTATATAAAAAAATACTTTAGGTGCTAATTTAATATGAAAATAATACATAACAAAATTATAGATATATTAAAATAGTACCATCTAAAAACACTATTATACTATAACATAGAAGTAGTGTTTCCCCAAATAGGAAATGCTTTTTTATATCGCTGTAAGATTCTTGCAAATGTACATAATATTTTGTACGATTACCCGCCAAGTTTTCTTCTAATTTCGCTGCTCATCCTGATGTATTTGTAATCAATGAAGTTCTTCTAAATTTATAAACAAATAAAAAACGGTTGTCATTCATGCCCTAAACATGAATGACAACCGTTTTCTAGTTTCTTCTTAATTAACATGCTCTATCTTAAATATTTCTTGCAATATGCGGCTTACTGTAATGACTTGTTCCACCGCCACCTACAACTACTTTACCGCCTTTTTCGAAAATTAATAATTTACTTGAACCATCTGCAAGAAGCACTATTACTTCAGCATTATTACTTGTTGCTATATAAATTACATAACCACTCTTTGATATACAAGTTTCCCAATTCGCATCAAATTCTGATCTTACTACACGATTTGAATACACTTGATTTTCAATTCTATCTTGTTCTACGTTTTCCAAATTTATTCTCCCCTCTTCCCTGCATAGTTATATATATTAAAATAGCACCATCTAAAATAGTGACCGATTTTAACATAAATAGTATATGTAATTAGTAGGAGAATGCTTGGACAATAGAAACGAAATAGACTTCGGGAATTTTACAATTGAAACTTCTCTTTAATCATTTCCGCTACTTCTTTTGCACTCAAATACGTGTTATTAATTTTTATATACTCTTCTTTTTCAATTTCACCATGAAGAGAGTTTAATCTATGCTTTTTCATCGTTTCTTTCAAATTATTTTCAGACCACTCAATATCTCTTTTTTTCGGTTTATGTTCTAATCGATTCGAACTTTTATTTCGTTCTAATCTTTCATCTAATTCCGCTTCCAGCTCTACAAAATACACTGTCCCACCTTTTGATTCAAAAATATTTTCTACATGATGTATATAATCCCAATCCTCTTGGAGGTCAAATGCCCATATATACGTAAAAATCATTCCAGATAAATCACTTTTAGATACTTCTTCAAATATTTCATTACGAAATAAACTTACTAGTCTTTTTGCTTCTTTCGTACTATAATCAAAAATTGGACTTACTAAATCAATTGTCATGTGGTTATGAAAAAGTTTTAAACCGGTTAATGTTGCTAATTCTTGCCCCACTGTCATTTTTCCAACTGCTTGTGGGCCAAATATTAATATAAGTTTCATTTATTTCCCTCCAATCTTTCTCTATAAACCATTACATAAAATTAAAAATAAGGCAGCCGATTTTTAATCGATTGCCTTATTTTTTATTCATAGTTTTAGTTCTATTCTTTTCGCACAGCTTCAAAAGTAATCATTTGATTTGCATTTGACGGTTCTTTTTCATAATCATATTCAGCAGAGTAAGTAATGTTAGAGAAACCTAAACTTTCTAAAAGGAGTTTAAACTCTACTATTCCATACCAGCGCAGCGCAAAACGTTGTAACTCTGTTTGTACGAGCTGTCCTTTACTCCACTTTTCATATTTCAAATATGATACAGTAACTTGGTTCAGCCAATCTATTTCAATTGATTTATTTTCTAATGTGATTCCGTCTCCACTCGGCAAAGAGAAAGTCGATGTATGAATTTCTCCAGTCTTCCAGTCATGCGGAAGCATAATATCTACGATTAATTGTCCATCTGGATTAAGATGTTCATAAAAACATTTTAATGCATTTATAGAATCCAAACGATTTTCAATTAAACAAAAAGATCCAGTAGGAATGATAATTGCGTTATATTTATGCGGAAGTGAAAATTGTTGCAAGCTTCCTTCATACAAATTAGGATGTAAGCCTCTCTCTTTACAGCGCTTACGGCAAGAATCTAGCATTTCAGGCGAATAATCTATCCCATCCACTTTAAAACCAGCCTCTAGAAGCGGAATGATGACACGCCCTGAACCTACTGCAGCTTCGAGGATTCTTCCTCTACAATCTTTTAAACGTTCTTTGTAATACTCAATATCACCATTTAAAGAATAACCGACTGGTTTTGTGTAATCATACAGTTCCGTACAAAGTGTACTATAAAAGCTAAACATTTATTTTCTCCTCCGTTTTTACGTACGGAAGATTTCAATTCAACTAATCTTCCTGTACCTCTAATTTTAATGAGATTTCGAAAGAGCTGACTATCATAATATATCACTCACTTTCCATAGAATATAATGATATTGTATTACATAACCTTCCAATTCGAAATATAAAAATTAAAAATTCAGACTACAAATTAAAGAGCTTACTTTAGTAAGCTCTTTAGAAAAAATATTTATTTCACAATCGGCAATGTCACTTCACTTAATTTCACTGTAAGTTTCGTGCCAGCTTTCGGTCTAATTGTATAATCATAATCACTTGCAATTAAAACAACTCCGATTTGATGCCCCGCTTTAAATACATAATCATCTGGTTGCATGTCCCATGTGAATGTATAATCTTTGCCCGGTTGAATCGCTGTTGAATTTTCTATACTCTTTACGTTTTGTGGGTCCATCCAGCCTCTCGTTACGATTTCCGGCTTCGCTCCTCCATAGTCAACAAGTAACGCTGTTAAATTTGATACAGATCGATCAATATTTCCTGTAATTGAAATCTTTGGTGTACCACTTATACGCGTATCTTTTTGCAGTACAGGCATTGTATATACTAATCGATTTGCTACTTCTAATTCTGGGTTTGCTACTAATTGATTTGATTTTATTTGTGCATCATCTAAGAATGAGAAAACTTTATTAGCCGATCCCATACTTAGTGGCAAATTGACTGATTTATTGCTTAAATACATACGGATTTTTGAAGGTACAGCCGCTGGATCTGGCCAATTTTTTATCTTTTGCCACGTTTTATTTTCTCTTTGCACATCAACCATTGGTTCATCCATAATTCCATTTTCAATTCCGTACAACCAATAATCTAACCATTTATTTTGTGTTTGCTGCCAGTTATTACTTGATGTCCCACCATGACCACCTTGGTGTAGCCACATTTTACGCGGAACATTATTTTCTCCAAGTGCTTCCCACCATTGCGCGAACTGTTTCGTTTTAACATTCCAATCGTTTAAACCATGAACAACAAATACACTCGCTTTTACATTTTTAGCATCTTTTACATAGTTACGTTTATCCCAAAAATCATTATAATTACCTGTTTTTCGGTCTTGTCCAGCCGTTAACTCTTTTATAACTTGTCCGCAAACTTCAGGGGTTTCCCTTGTCAGTACTGCTTCTGCCATATTATCTGTATCTTCTCCTTGATACCCGCCTGGAGCAATGACTGCACCATTTGCACGATAATAATCATACCAACTACTAATTGCTGCGATTGGAATAATTGTTTTTAAACCTTCAACTCCAGTAGTCGCAACAGCATTTGGTAATGTACCATTATAAGAAACTCCAGTCATACCTACATTGCCTGTAGACCAATTTGCCTGAACTTCCTCACCCTGTTCTGTAAATGCTTTCGCGCGACCGTTTACCCAATCAATAACAGATTTTGTCCCGAGTATCTCTTGTTCATCTCCAGTTGTAGGGCATCCATCTGATTTTCCAGTACCAATACTTTCGCCTAAAATAACTGCATAACCTCTTGGCACGTAATAGTTCCCATACGAACCAAGATTAATCGCTCCATACGGTTTTCCTTCATACGCATACAATTCTTCATCTACATTATATACAGGAACATCTTTTAATCCAGATCGATATGGACTCATTTCATAAATAACAGGAACTTTCACATTCGGATCTGTCTTTGGACGCATAACTTTTATCGATACTCTGTCTTTCTTACCGTCTCGATCACTATCAACTTCTGTCTCTACATATAAATTTTCGATAATAGCTTCATCGAGAGAATAAATCGGTTTTGTCATCCCATTTTCTAATTCAATTTTCGTATTTTTAGTCTCTTCCTTCTTCTCTGCATGCACATCCATAGTAAAGCTAGGTATAATTGTTGCAGATAGCATTGCTGACAGTGTAATTGCCATTTTCTTTTTACTCAAAATATTCCCTCCCCTTATTCGTTCTCTTTTACTATATAACAAAATAACTGAAAATTCAGTTTTATTTTTATATAAAAGTTGAGAAACTCAAAGATTTCTTATTAAGTAAAATTTAATGGAGGTGTGAAATTATTTTCCCACTCCCACCTTCTTTATAAAGTGAAACTTTAATCAGCCCTCACCAATTGGGCGTTTACGATCAGCAGGGCCACTTCTTTGCTTTCGCTGAATTTTGAGGTGGGGTCTTACTGCCCGGCAAATAGCGGGATAAATAGAGAAAAAGACAACCGATATTTCTATCGCTTGCCTTACATTCCATTTATTATTTTTCTAACTCTTTAAAGGTATCTTTCAAGTCTTTATCAGATACCTTTATATCTGCATTTTTAAGCAGTTCTCTAGTAACTTGTTGATGGAATTGAGGATCTTGTATACGTTGCTGTTCTAATTCTTTACGAATATTCTCTTTCTCTTCCTCATACGGTTTAAGCTCTTTTTTATCCATTAGCTTAATAATATGATATCCGAAAGAAGATTTAACAGGTTCACTCAATTGACCAACTTCTAACTTATACGCAGCATCCTCAAATTCTTTCACCATCATACCAGGTCCAAATTCAGATAGTTCCCCACCTTTTTCTTTAGAACCTGGATCCTCTGAATATTGTTTAGCCAATACCGCGAAATCTTCGCCACTATTTAATTTTTCTTTAATTTCTTTTGCTGTCTTTTCATCTTTTACTAAAATATGGCTAACTTGAAGCTTTGGCTTATAATGATCTTTAATATCTTTTTCCGTTACGGTTGCTTTAATAGCTTTTTCAAAAGCAAAAGTAAGCTTTAATTTCTCTTTCAACTGATCTTCATTTTTCACACCATTGGATTCCATATATGTATTAAAATTATCGCCCATCTTGTCTTTTAATTCTTTTAGTTGTTTCGTTACCTCTTCATCCGTAACTTTATATTTATCATGTAATACTTTCTCTACTACCATTTCAGATAAATTCTGTTTACCGTAGTTTTCTTTTAATTTTTTGTTAAAATCACTTTCTGAAATGCTTCCTGATTTTGTCGTTACAATATTATCTGATGAACCACATGCAGATAAAGATAACGTCATACCCATTAAAATGCTACCAATTACTAATTTCTTTCTTTTCAAATCTGAATACCTCACTTCATTAAATTCAAATATAACTATGTAAATATAACGTTTTCCTGTGAACTTCACGTGAATTTAATGAAAGTAGAACATTTGCTAATTCTCCATTTAATACATCAATTTTGAAAATTATGGTGATTCATCCTATATCGCTAATCTCTAAAGCTGCATAAAGGACTAATATTTTCATTAGTCCTTTTTCACATTTATATAAAATTGAATTTCTCCATCTATAGAGGAAACTTCATATTCAAAACCATGCCTTTCTAAAATACTTTTCACTATCGCTAGCCCTAATCCTGTACCTGATTTTTCTTTACTACGAGAAGATTCTAGTACGTAAAAAGGCTCCCAAATTTTCTCGATATCCTTAATTTTATCCGTAGGAATGCCATTTTTTATTTGGAAATATATACTTTTATTTCTATCTTCTAATGTAATTATTATGGTTTGATTTGCTGTATATTTTATCGCATTAGAAATTAAATTTTGAAACACCATTCTCATTTTATTTAAATCTGCATAAACGATTGTATTGCCCGCATTACAATTTACTTGCAAGTTAATTTCTTTCGAATCCAGTTCAATCTGATGCTTATCTAATATACTCTGGACCAGTGGTTCAATGGGGAATTCTTCTTTTTGTAAAATATCTCTTTCTAGTTTAGAAAATCGTAATAGTTCTTCAATTAAGTTTGATATTTGATCTGTTTGTTTAATAATTGTATCTACGTAAGTCCCATCATCTAATCCATCTTTAATCCCCATAGAGTATGCTTTTACTAATGCGATCGGTGTCTTTAATTCATGCGTTACATCACCCATAAATCGTTTTAAATGTTCATTACGATCAGTTAAGTCTTGATGTGCTTCATGTAGTTTTTCACTCATGATATTAATACTATTGGCCAACTCTCCTATTTCATCATTCGTTTTCACTTTCGTTCTTTTAAACTGCAAATGTGAAATATCCTGAGCCACATCACTTAACTCTTTCAGTGGTGTCGTTATTATTTTTGAAAGTATCCACACAAGTAAAATAATAAGAAGGAGCGAGAAACATAGGATATATAAGTAAAATGTATTTAACGTATTTATAATTTCATTTGAATTCGCAATGGAAGTCCCAATTAAAATTATCGTATCATCTTTCGCAATATATTTAGCAAAAAAACTCGCTTTTACCTTTCCTTGATCGTACAGTTTATTCGATTGCCCTTCCGTCTTCACTTTCATAACTTCGTCTTTCGTAATCCAAAGCTTATTTAACGTTACTTTCTTTTTCGTAAGTTGCATGCGTAACGCGTCGTTCATAGCATCTTCTGACTGATTAATTGGCGTATACGCAATTGTAACGTTATTTTCACTTTCAATTGTATGAATAACATCTTCTAAATCATTGACTGGCGCATTTTGTATTTGAGTTGTAAATTCATTTAAGTTTTCACGTGTTTTATAAATATTATATTTCGGCAGGAGAAAGTTAATTAATAATAAAGAAATTGTAAATATAAGAATAACGGTTAAAGAAATGCTGAGAAATAGCTTTTTCCCAAGTTTATTCACTTTGTTCCTCCAAACTATAACCCAGCCCACGATGCGTCTTAATAATATTTTCTCCAATTTTTTTACGCAGCCTTCTTACATGTGTATCAACCGTTCTCTCTTCTCCAAAATAGTCAAATCCCCATACAATGTCTAACAATTTTTTACGAGTTAAAATAGTTCCTTTATGATTTAAAAAGCATTTTATTAATTCGAGCTCTGTTTTTGTAATTTCTAACTCTATATCATTTTTATATACTTTATTTTTGGCAAAATTTATCTTTACATCTTGTACTTGAATAATATCATCATGCTGAATAAGTTTTTTCGCTCGCGTAATTAGTACTCCTGGATGAAATGGTTTTTTTACGTACTCATCTGCCCCACTTTGAAGCGCTGCTAATTCATCTTCACTTTCACTTTTCGCCGTAAGCATTAATACTTTTACGCTTGAATTCTTTTTTATTTCCTGACAGACAGTAATACCACTATGTTTCGGCATCATCCAATCCAAAATAGCTAAATCAATTTTTTCATCATAAAATATTTGAAGTGCTTCCTCTCCGTCTTTCGCTAATAATACTTCAAAGCCTTCTTTTTCAAAATAAGCTTTTAAAATCCTTAACATATCTTGTTCGTCATCTGCAATTAAAACTTTCATATTTTTTCCTCCATTGCTTTTAAACAAAAACCAATTGTATCATACAACATCCTTGTTACATGAATGTGACAGAAAAATATTTAAAGCTTTTGAGGGGATAGTAATGGTGAGGTGTTGTACTATGATAAAAAAAATCGGGGTCATTTCTCTTCTTCTATTTCTATTATCAACAAATGCGTTCGCAAATACAAATCAACAAATTGAAGTATTTGATTGTCAAAAAGAAATGGTCATTCAAAAACAATCTTTAGATCCAGTAATCCAAAAAGAAGCAGTTCAATACGCTAAATCAATTACTGGTCCATTTAAAAACTTAAATGTCGTTCCAAAAGATGGCTATATGATAAAAATCCCTTTATCTAAGCCGGTTTCTATTACTAATCAATGGTTACACACTACAATAGACGAAGTACTTATACTACTCCCACTAAAAGAAAAGCCTTATATTATGCTTTATGATGATGAAAATAATCCGCATTTTTATTATGTAAAAGGTAAACCAGGATTATTATTGAAACAAATGAAGGTTAAAATGTAATTGAATGAAAAGGAGTCACCTTATAAGCTAAATTTTAAAAGCTAAGGTGCTCTTTTTTATAATAACAATTTGGTAAATGAAATTATAAAAGTTGTTTTTAATATAAGGGTCGCACCTTCATATATATCAGGGATTTTTAAAATATATCGATTTATCAACGAAAATACCTTTCCGTAGCTATTCTTTGGATAGCAATCTCTATAATAGTTTGTAGTGACTCGATCCCTTATATAATCCCCCTTTTACAAATCCATTTGAAGTATAAAACACATCCCCTTGCTTCGTGTCAGCATGTAAAACAATCACTTCAAAATACTTTTCCGCATGACATAATAGTTGATTTAATAATAAATTCCCTAACCCTATACGCCGATAATCCTTGGAAATATAAAATCTCCTCAACCGCCCAATCTTATTGTCTTTTGTGTACGGATCTTTATTTAAACCTCCAACTCCGATTAACATATCCCCTTGGAAAATACCATATAAACATTCTCCAGTTTTATTGAATACATTTACTTTGTTTTTATATTCATTTATTAGTCTTATAAGGAAATTAAACCCTTCTTCTTCACTGTCTTGAACGAGATGACTGAATTCATATTCCATTAAATTTTCTATTTGTTGAATATGTATATCTTTCAAGTCCATTCCCCCTAAGTACGAAAATACATAAAAATGCTCGAGAATCATTTATTCTGAGCATTTTTATGGTTGTTACTTTATTTAATTCATAGTATGCATATACTTCACTTCATATGTAAATCGATAATACAGTTAATTAATTTTATTATGAAAATATAAGAGCCTTGCTACAATCTAGTGTGTGGTAAGGCTCTTTAAAGTTGTGTAATTCTTATTGAACTAAAGCACCTGTTTACTTAAATGAATACATATACATTTATAATGTCTCTCAAATATAATATCAGTTTATATATTCCCCATTCTTCTCTAACAGGTTCAAGATAAATTGTAATTTGTTAATCAATATGTTTGTGTAACCACTGTTCAAATATTTTTAACTGTTCTTCAGTATGAAAATAATGTTCACCCGTCTCCATAACTTCTAATTCACAACGATTTTTTTTTGTAAAATAGTTAATAGTTTCAAATTCGCACAGTTCATCCTTAGCTCCGTACATAATATATGTATCTGTATTCCATGTACTAATAGGATGCTCTTTTACATAGCATAAATAATCCCAATATAACTTTTGACCAATAGGTGTCTCTATAGTCATTTCTTTTTGTAAAAGCTCCGGTGTTACATTAAACCATTTCATCATATTTTCGATAATTCGTTCCATATTAACTACTGGTGATAAAAATAATGCCTTTTCTATCACATCATTTTGAAAAGCTAAAAGGCTAAAATACGCTCCCATACTACATGCAAACACGTTTATTTCTTTCCAATGTTCTTTTGCGTAGTTCATAATTATAGATAATTCATTAACACAAAACTGTACTTTACAAGGAGTGTTATCATTCTTTCTTTCTCCATGCTCAGGTAAATCAAAGCTTAATACTTGATAACCTTTTCGATCGGCTTCTTCAGCTAATATTTGAATAACTGCATCTTCCTTATTTGACATATTTCCATGTACTGCAATAAAAATTTTTTCACTCTTATCTCCCCACAAAACCGCAGGAATATTACTAATTTTAAAATTATTTTTAAGCATATTCCCCTCCATAAAATAAGACATATAGGACTCGAAAAAAATGCACACACTTTATTTATCTCTGTACAGCAGGCAGTATCCGCTTTAAATCTATTAAATCATCTATTACTATATCAGCCTGAGCAAGTTCCTCTTCTTGCGCAAAATCAAAATTGCATCCAATTGCAAGTAAACTGTTATCTTTCGCTGCATTTATATCAGATAGCCGGTCACCGACTACCGCTGCCTCTTTTATATCATATTTGTTCATAATCCTTTTAACTAAGTCACCTTTATTTAGCGATTGTATTTGTTCAATACTAAACGTTTCAGTCACCCACTTGTCTAAAGCATAATACGTTACGATTGCTCGTAAATATTCTTTCAAACCATTACTAGCAATGTAAATTGAACAATTATTTTCTTTTATATATATAAATATTTCTTTTACATTTGGATATAAAGCGCCTTTTCCGCTTTTTATGTTTTCAATTAGTCTATCTAAAAAATATGCATCTGTTTGTTCTCTTATTTCAATAGAATGTTCCGGTAATAAAGCTTCCCAAACTTTCGGTAGCGGCACACCCATAATTTCACGGTATTTTTCAATCGGTGTTACCGTATCCCATAATTGAAGTGATCTTAAGTGATCAAAAGTATCATCTAACGATAATTCTAAAATTTTATCTGTTTGAAATAATGTTCCATCCATATCAAAAATTAATGCTTGTAACATTCTTATCTCTCCTTTTGGACTATAGTTTTACCAGATATATTTTTAAGAATCTCAATAATAATTTCTGAGCAATAATTTGCAGCAGTTTTCGCGAAATCATCATAAGAAACTTGAGCTTCATCATCTGCACTGTCAGAAATACATCGTATAACAAGAAACGGTATATCATTTATGTAGGCAACATGTCCAATTGCTGCACCTTCCATTTCTGTACAATGAGGTGCGTATTCGTCTATTAATTTTGCCTTTAACTTTGAATCTTCAACAAAACATTCACCACTTACAATTCTTCCTTCGTGAGCTTGAATATTTGAACTATTACTGTTACATGCTTTACGTGCTAACTCTATCAATTCCTTACTTGCAATAAACTCCTCTTGAAACGGGAATAATTTTTTCATTTGATTTTTACTTACATCATGATGAGTAACATTCGTTGAAATAACTACATCACCAACTTTTACATCTGGATGTAATCCACCAGCAACGCCCGTATTGATGATAGAGTCTACATTAAATTTATGAATTAATGTTTGCGCACATGCAGCTGCATTTACTTTCCCTACACCAGAACGTGCAATAATTACTTCTGTTCCCATGAATTCTCCAATATAAAATGGCATTCCCGCTATTGTCTGTTCTTCTTGTATTACTAGCTTTTCTAAAAGTAAATCTATTTCAATTTGCATTGCTCCGATAATGCCGATTCTGTTCATGTATGTAGTCCCCTTTATTAATTAATCCCTTTAATCCTCTCTGACATAACCGACAATAAAAATTTCGGAAGTACAAGTTGTCTCTTTAATCTTTTCGGCTGTGAGAGTAACCTATACAGCCATTCAGTTCCAGTATCCCTCATTATTTTCGGTGCTCTTTTTACAGTACCAGATATTATATCAATCATTCCTCCGATACCAATAGATAGCGGAACGTTTAATGTTTGTATGTTTTCATAAATGAACTCTTCTTGTTTTGGTGAACCTAGTCCTACAAGTAATAAATGCGGCTTGAATTGCTTAATTTTCATTTTTATTTCTTCTATTTCTTCACCATTTACAAAGCCATGCTGTCCTTTAAATTGTGCTCCTGGGAACTGCTCATTTAATTTTTCTAATGCCTTTTTATTACTTTCTGGCGCAGCTCCAAAAAGAAAGACACGATATTCATTGTCGTTACAATATTTTATTAAATCGTGAGTTAAATCCGCCCCAGTAACACGTTCTTTCAAAGTTCCTTTTAATATTTTCGAGCCAATTATGACACCAATCCCATCCGCTGTTATTAAATCCGCAGATAGTAACATCTTTTTAAACTGCTTTGATTTTTCCGTATTTTCCTTTGCAGACATAACAATTTCAGGATTTGCAGTTACTACAAACCTTGGTTTCTCTTGTTGTTCATGTAGCCAACCTTTTAATAAACTTATAGCTTTTGCATATTCTAAAGTTGAAAAAGGTATACCTTTTATAAACTGCTGATCCACTATACTCTCCCCTTACATAAGCTGTAAATATTCATCAATGTCTTTAGAAATTTGAATAAAAGCTTTATTCCAAAATTCATAATTTCTTATATCTATTTCAAAATGTTTTTTCATAAGCTCCTCTACTGGAGCCTTTCCTGTTTCTCGTAAGAACTCTTTATATTTCGAATGAAAAGTACTTTTACCTTCTTGAGCTATTTCTAATAAGCTAAAACTTACTAAATATCCAAATGTGTATGGATAATTGTAAAAAGGAACATCTGCTATATAAAATTGAATATATTTCATCCATACAAACGGCTGGTATTCACTTAAAGCTTTTCCATAAGCTTCTTTTTGTACCATTATAGATAATTTCTCAATTTCATCAGCACTTAATGGACCCTCTTTACATTTTTCATAAAATGTTTTTTCAAACTGATACGATGCTCGTATTGCCATTACATAATTAAAACTATTTCTTATTTTCCAGCTAAGTAATGACTTTTTCATATCTTTACTATCCGTTGTTTCAATTAGATAATTTAAGAGTACCGTTTCAAAGAAAATAGATGCTGATTCAGCCGTACTCATCGGCAAATAATCATCTAAAAAAGATGTAGATTGTTCAAAACTCATATTATAAAAATGCCAAGCATGTCCTAATTCATGAGCGAGCACTCTTACACTATCTATACTCCCATCATAACGCATGGAGATTCTTGATTCTTTCTCACTGAAAAATGGAGCACAAAACCCACCTGGTGGTTTATTCTCTCTCGGTTCAGCATCTACCCAACCACTTTCTATCGCATTACGTGCAAATTCTGCTAATTCTTCATCAATATTCTTACATGCATCATAAACGTTTTGTATTGCTACTGAAAAAGGAATCATGACCTCATTACTTTCCTTTACCGTCATAAGTGCATGCCATGTAATTGAAGCTTTCCCTTTCTTATACACGTTTAAAGCACTTACTAATTTATCAAGGTTTTCTTCTGTCGCATTCCACATTTGGAATAATACAGTTTCTGAAATGCCATTCGCATGAAAAGATTGTGTTAAAATCTCTCTATCTTCTATTTCATTACTCTTTGCATTACGCAATCTCCCTACTTGATTTAATACAGTAGCAAAGATTTCTTTTTCCTTATGTAAAGCACATGTTAATGACTCGAATACTTCTAATCTTTCCTTTTCATTATCACTATTCATTGCAATAGTATTTGCTTGTCCAAAGGATAATAGTTTATTATTGTGCTCTATTTCTATCCTATCCCGTAATTGTATGTACATATTTTCCCACGCATTAAGTTCATCTTTTATTAACTTAGTATTATCTGAAGTTTCCACTTCATTATGTTTTATTACTTGCTGTAATTCACTTTTTAGTTCCTTCACTTTCACGGTCAATTTAGTAAGGTCAGATGGAACACTTTCTTCAACCGATCGACAGTACAAATAGTATTCTGCTTTTTCAATAGCTTGTATAAGCTTTGAAAGAATCTCTACATCTTTTGTTACAAAATATTGCTCTTTCAACTCCAAAATCGGAAATAGAATATCCTCATTCAAATACAAGCGATTTAAATCCCATCTAGCACTTTCTTGCATTTTTATAGCCGCCTCCTATTTTTACAAATAGTTACAGATATTTCTCCCCACACAATTATATATGAAATGGCAAAATTTTGATATCTCCAAATATTTAAATTCCTATAAATATATTCTTATTTATACTCTTTTCTTCTACCATTAAGTATCATTACACATATAAAAAATACTCCCTCTACAAGATTGCATTTGATATAGGAAAACTTCAAAGATTTTATCTTCATCAATACCATATCGACCGATTATCACAGATTAAAAAATAAAAAAGGATTGATCAAAAGATCAATCCTTTACTCTACTTCATTTAAGAAAAATAACGTTATAACGCCAGGTCCTGTATGTGCACCGATTGCTGCACCAATTGTATTTACGATAAATACTTCACAGCCAAATCTTTCCGTAATTAATGATTTTAATGCTTCCGCTGTTTCTAAATCGTCACCGTGAGTCATACCGATTGTTTGACCTTTAAGGTCTTTACCACGTTCTTCCATAATATCAACAATACGGCTTAATACTTTCTTTTTCCCTCGTACCTTTTCAAGTGGTACAAGTTTTCCTTCTTCCACGTTTAAGATCGGTTTAATGTTTAGTAAACCACCGATAAATCCTGCGACTTTGCTTAAACGTCCACCTCTCACTAAGTACTGTAAGTCAGCTACAGTGAAGATATGTTCCATATGGCTCATTAGAAAATCAACACGCTTTAAAATATCTTCTTTTGATGCGCCGTCTTTTGCCATTTTAGCAGCTTCTAAAACGACAAGACCTTGACCAAGCGAAGCACATTTCGTATCAATAATTTCTAAATCTAAGTTAGCATATGTTTCTTTTACTTCCTCTTTAATGACAACTGATGATTGATATGTACCAGACAGTTCAGATGAAAAAGCTAAATATATACAAGGATTACCTTCTTTTGCATAAGAAACAAATTTTTCTTGGAACGTTTCAAGTGAAGGCAATGACGTTCTATAAACAGCGCCTTCTCTCATTTTTTGCAATAATGTAACTGACTCTAATGTTACTCCATCTAAATACTCTGTTTCTGCTTCATCATATACACGGAGTGGAATTAAATCAATATCATATGCTTGCAGCAATTCTACTGGTAAATCCGCCGCACTATCCGTAATGATTTTAACACCCATTTTTAAACCTCTATTCTGTTATAAATATAAAATAATAAAATAAAAATAGTACTTTTAAATTATATACGTAAAACTTAAATGAAGAAAGGAAAACACTTTATATTGTATGCACTATTCTTCAAAACTTGAACTATTAATGAAAATGATTCTATTTTAAACACCTTTTTCTTATTATTTTTCTAAAACACGAATAATTTTATAAGTATTTTGTATCATTATATTTTAATTCTTTATCTTAATATAATCTTTTCAAATTCATACTGTTTAAAATTTAAAAGCCAAATCCAATAAAGGAAATGGCTTTTACATTTTCATAAAATAACCAAACTTTATTTTCCATCAAATTGTTTGTTTACATTCATACTTTGGTGATGTTGAATATTAGTCCAGTTATGATAAATATTTATAGCCTGTACTATAATTAAAACAGTGAATATTCACCTGTAAGAATCACTAGATAAAAACAAGTTAAACATTTTATAAAATATTTAATTTTACTAGTAAAGCTAATAAAATTTGGAGAAGAATTTGAACATTTACTGCTATGTCTGTATCCGTAGTCGTAACTGTAACATTTCTAGAATTTCTAATAACAGTTTCTTGTTTATTAATTTGTTTAATAGATGATTTTTGAAACAGTTCTTGTGCTACACGGTCAGCTTTTTCACTATCTGCTATAGAAATACTTATTATAACCACGATAGCTGCTTGTAATGCTGCTTGAATAGATAAAGCAGCTTTTGTATCTGTAGTAGTAACTTCTACATCTGCGGAATCTACAATTGTAATAGATTCTTCAGAAATTTGATACGTTTTACTTTCTTGCGCAGCTGCTTCTGAAACGCTAGCATTTTTAAAAGATGGATGAGGATTTGAGGAATCTAATGCACTCCACTTTTTATTTTCATCTGAATGACATGTTTTGTCCATATGTTCACCCCCCTTCAATCTAAATAATTATTAACTTGTGATTGTATTTCAGAAACAATACTTTTAATTTGCTGCTTTTTTTCTGGTGATAAATTTTTTAATTTTTCTTCATTTATCCCATGCCTATTAAAAATATCTGAGAGTAAAAGGTCTATAATTATATTCTTTTGATCCTTATCAAACTTAAAGGAAGAAAATTTATTTAAATCATCCATTTACAATGTTCACTCCTATCAGTTTTCTATAAAAATTTCAAATAACTACCAGCATTATATGTATTTAAATAAAAATTGCTTGGACAAGTAACTTAATCTTCTATTTTTACTTTTTTTACTAATAAAATCAAAAAGCTGTCTTCTAATACGAAGACAGCCCTCCTTTACTTCACATATTTAAGTTTTATTCACTGTTAAATAATAAGTTCATCTTTGTTATTGTGTAGTTTTCCACACTTAATTTCCCATAAATCTTGAATATTAATTCGGTCATAATGAGAAGTCCAAGCTTGTACCACATATTACAACAAAAAATATTTACTTAGAGTGAACCCTTATAGCTAAACTTTATAAAATGTTTAGTTTAACTAGTAGCGCTAATAAAATTTGAAGGAGAATTTGAATATTCACTGCAATATCTGTATCAGTAGTTGTTACGGTTACGTTTCTAGAATTTTTAATAAATGTTTTTTGTCTATTAATTTGTTTAATAGCTGATTTTTGAAATAATTCTTGTGTTATTTTATCTGCCTTTTCACTATCTGCTATAGAAATACTTACTACAACTACGATAGCTGCTTGTAATGCCGCTTGGATAGATAGCGCAGCTTTTGTATCTGTAGTAGTAACTTGTACATCTGCTGAATCAACTATTTCAATATATTCCTCAGAAATTTGATCGATTTCATCTGTTTGTATAGCTTCCTCTAAAAAATTTGCATTTTTACTAAACGAATAATCATTTAATGATTCGCAATCTTCTTTTTTTGGCTCGCAATCCTCTTTTTTTGGCTCAGGAACTCGTTTTTTCGGCTCAAACTCCCGGTTTAATGGATCCCGATTTTTCTTTCTTCTACAAACTTCACATTCACACATAAAATCACCCCTTTTAGACTAAAAAATTAGCAATATGAAAATATTGGCTAACTACTAGCATTTTATGTATTTTTAAAAAATTTGTTTGGACAAGTAACTTGATTTTCTATTTTACTTCTAATTCTTTTTTCTAATAACAAAAGGCTGCCTTCTAATAAGAAGACACCCCTCTTTTATTTCACATTTATATAAAAGACCCATACTTAAATACACTAAACTTCATATAATATATTGCATCCTTTCTTTTTAGAATAAGTAGTCGTTTACTGAAGGGCACTTTTCGAAGTGCTCCTATCTTTAATCCCCCTCTTTTTCAGGAAGAGTTTTTTTACTAAACCCTGATTTGTATCACTAAGGCTAGGGATTACGACATTTCCTTAATAACTTCAATGAATACAGTAGCTACTAATTAAAATACCCCTATGATCTTCTCTACACTTAAACCATCGTGCGTTACCGAACGCATGAATTAATTTTTATTTTGACTATGTAACACTAAATTCACAAGATTATTATCCTATGTTTGGCGAATCCATCATTTCAATGCCAGCAACCCCACACTTTTAACTAATAACTTAAACAAATGGGCTACCTCAAGGTTCCTTTGATATAGTATCTTATGTTCTATATAATGAAGAGAGCGCTAGTATTCCGAAGGAGGATATATATGAGTATTCAATTGGCCACATCTAACGATTTAAAATGGATTAATAGTCAATATGACTCAATAGGATTTGTACGAAGTGATTTAAAGAGAGATAAAGTTGCAATTATTACATATAACAACGAGTATGCAGGTGTTGGCCGATTAGTCCAAATAGATGAAGATACTTTAGAAATGGGCGGGATTTTTATTCTGCCTCAATTTAGAGGGCTTCAATTAGCTGGTGAGCTTGTTTCATTTTTAGTAGAAACTGCGAAAAAATCACAAATACAAAATGTATATTGTCTTCCTTTTGAGGAATTAGAAAACTTTTATAAGAAATATGGATATACTGAAGTCGATACTACGACAGAAGCAGTCCATCCAATTATTCTAAAAAAATATAATTGGTGTTTGGAGAACTACGATAAACACGTTCTACTATTTAAATTGTAAATATAATAAAGTGAAACTTTAATCAGTGGGAGTTTTAATCAAATCCCTCACCAATCGGGCTTTGATTAAAACTCTATGTTCCGTCAATACTATAGATAAGATGATTGTATTTCTCCATTTCCCCTTGGAGAGGAGCAGTTGGCTTTTGCTAGCTGCTCTTTTATTTTTTCAAAAAGTCACATAAATATCTTTAATTCCAAACATTCAAAAGATAAAATATGATATGATTGTTATGAAGATATTTACTAAAAAATAAATGCGCCCTAGACTTACGTACTAGGGCGTATTTATTTTTTAGTATGTAACTCCTTCACTCATCTATTATCCACAAAATAAGTATCATATGCCTTATCAAATTCATATCCTAACTTTTCTGCTAGTTTAGCAGATGTAGTATTCGCTGCGTCCCAGTTTGGATACTTTCCATTTTCTAAGCAATCCAATATAAGAGCTGCACTTACTACAGTTGCCAAGCCCTCTCTTCTATGATTGTGATCAGTCGCAACTTCAATTTCAATCCCATCATTATAAATACTATACGAGGATGCACCGCATACAACTTCTCCGTTATATAAAATGCTATAACCTATACCACGGTTTATATAATCTTCTACCGAATGAAATTGACTTGTGAAATCTTCAGATATCTTATGTAATGTAGGGCTATTTGCGATATACTCGTCTATTCTTCTTAACTCATATTCTTTTGGAAGTGCTGATATAAAAGTTTTTAATTTTGAACGATTAAAAACTTCTGGATTTCGTTTGAATTTATAACGTAAAAACTTATCTATTTTTCTTTCATGGAATGTTTCTAAGCGTTGTTTCCACTCTTCACTATTTACGATAACTAAAATTCTTTCTGGAATATTACGTAATAACTCTTCTGTTTCTTTCGTATTTGGGTCTCCAGCGTAAAATGTAAAAATCCCTACCGTAACTTGTGCTACTTTTGGATTTTCAAGATCATTTACCCAAGCAGTACCCATATGCCCTTGTAAATAAGAAAGTAAAACAACGTTATTGAAATCCTCAAACATAGAAACTAGTTTTTTTCTTGTATGTATATTCGCTTCATACATCATTTACATTCCCGCCTTCTTTAGAATCAACTACTCTTAACATTTTCATGAGCGCTCCATAATTCGTATTCATATACATACCCACCTGTTCATCATAAAAGCAATTGACTATTAAATTAAAACTTCGAATATTTATAAAATATCAGTAAACATAAAATGATTATAACATCTACTAACTATGAAATGATCAACATATAAAATAAGTCAACAATAAATATATTTCTTACCCGTTAACAAACGGTTTGAAGGACCAACATAATTAATTATGTAACAACCCTCAACAATAGTTTGAGGGTGCATTTAAATACATGTGTTATAACTCATTTTTATAAATAAAAGATTCCGTCTCACCGTTCTTATATACTTTAGTCAATTTAACAACTGATTTGTACGTGTTAACGTCATCCTCTATCATTTTTTTCATCTCTTCTATTTCGGCATCACCAGTTCCGCCCTCTATTTTTAAACAGTTCGAAATGGAAAGGTATCCGCTTGATGCCAATATAAAAATAAAAATCGTATCAGGAAAATTAATAAATAATAATCCGTAGTTTAAAGGGTCTCCAGCTGGATGTGATAAAAGTAATCGAAAACCTACCAGTTCAGGTACTTGAACAAAATCTCTAGAAACTCTCGCCTCACCTACTATAGTAATTTGCTTTACTACATTCCCGAGATCATCTGTAAATTCAGTACATCTAGGTGGATTAATTGTTGTTGCTTGGAAAGACACATTTAATTCAGGATTGTTAAAATCGAAAAAGATTGTACTCCCCTCCGTTAAACAATGCGGGCAAACATTTCCTAGCAAGCTAAAGTCCTCTTCAATATATTTAACTTTTGTTTTGCAACTACATACTTTCCCTATTCGAATTGCATCAATCTTTGAACAATCGACAAATATAACCTCATTGTCTTCTTGTACGAATGATACGATACCTGTTTTCTTATTAAATGAAAGAAAATAAGATACAGCAATTTCGTTTCCTGCTATTATGATACTTTCAACTTTTGTATACGGTTCTAGACTCTGTAAAAACTCACATATACTATTTTGGCAACACCCACAATCACGTTTCGGTTCACACCCCACTTACACTCCATCCCTTCTCTATATAGAATTGCTACTACATATATATGAGAAGAAAATAAGAAAAGCTTGGACAATATAACGTTAACGTAGTAATATCGTTACCTACTCGTACATTTATATGGAAATCACACCATTTTTGAGTAAGGACACATAATTTTTACTATAAATACATATAACAATTTCATCTTTCATAAAAAAAACGTTATAATAAGGTGTAGCCTCTACGATTACGTTATAAAGGAGATTAAAACAATGGCTAAAATTAAAGTATACCAAGCAAAAGAGGAAAATATGGAAGCAGTAAAAAACATCATTGATGTTGAGGAACAAAACCCAACTGCTGAAAACTTACAAAATCTATACGCATGTGTATTAGATACTGAAGATATGGCATTGCCTGAATCATACATTGAAGAAGATATCTTAATTGATTCTATTGAAGTTATGGTTAACGCTTCTCAAAGCAAAGTAAGAGACTTAGGTGCTTACGATGTAATCGAAGTTCAAAACAAAGGTAAGAAAACACAAATTTTACTATTAGCAGACGAAGAATACGAAATTATCGAAGGCTAATCTAAATCCGTACATACGAAAAAGCTCCTTTCCAATTAGAAAGGAGCTTTTTCATTACGCTTTTGATGTTTCACTCTTTTTATTCGTTTGTTGTTTCTTAATTACCATGCGCTCATTTCCCATAAAGAAAATGAATATGAATGCTAATCCAGCTGGTACCAATGCCCACATGAATGTTTGAACAATTGAACTAGAAAGAGCGTCAATAATCTTATCTAATATTTGCGGAGGGATTTGAGATCTTGCCGATTCTGATAGAATAGCTCTTGAATCCCCTAAAGCGTTTGTATTCATTCCCCCGCTCATCCCTTTAAATGCTTCTTCTAATTGATCTTGGAAACCTGTTCTTTGGATCATTCCGAAGATTGTAATGCCTAGTGTCATTCCTAACGAACGAATGAAGTTACTCGTTGAAGTCGCAGACCCGCGCTGTTCCATACCGAAGTTGTGAATAGCTGCCATACTTAGTACAGAGAATGAGAAACCGACTCCAAATCCGATAATAATCATATAAACTGTTAATAATGCACGACTTGTTTCTGGTGTTAACGTGCTTAATAAGAATAGTCCAATTAGCATAATAACCGCAGAAATAATCATAATGTTTCGGTAGCTAAGTTTAGTTGTTAAAAATCCGCCTAACTGCGCTGTTACGACTGATCCTAACATCATCGGTAAAAGTAATAATCCTGAGTTTGTTGCGGTACCACCGTATACACCTTGAATAAATAACGGAATGTACACAGTTGCTGACATAAATGCAGCACCGTAACATAAAGCAATAATTGTACTCATTCCGAATAAGCGCTGCTTAAACATCTCAAATGAAATAATTGGTTCTTCTACTTTTCGTTCAATAAAAATGAATGCGATGATTAAAATGGCGAATCCACCAAATAAGCTTAAAATAAAGCTAGAATCCCAATCATATTTTTGTCCACCTAGTTCTAAAGCAAACATTAAACAAATTACTGCACCAACTAAAGTAATTGCACCAAACCAATCAATCTTTTGCTTTCTATGAACGCGTGATTCTTTATAAAAGAATGTAATAAAAATAAGTGCTAAAATGCCAAGTGGTAAGTTAATATAAAATACCCAGTGCCAGCTAATGTAATCGGTAATATAAGCGCCAAGTAATGGCCCGAAAATACTAGATAATCCAAATACCGCTCCGAATAAGCCACCCATTTTCCCGCGTTTTTCAGGTGGGAAAATATCAAAAACGATAGTAAACGCAATTGGCACTAATGCCCCGCCGCCAATACCTTGAATGGCACGATAAATACCTAACTGTGTAATATTTTCAGCAGTACCACAAAGTGCCGAACCAATCATAAAGACAATTAAACCGAAAATAAAGAATCTCTTTCTACCATACATATCTGATAGCTTACCGAAAATCGGCATGCCTGCCATTTCTGCGACCATATAGGCAGAAACGACCCATACAAAGTTTTCGAGGCCTCCTAAGTCACCAACGATTGTTCCCATCGCCGTTACGACAATGGTATTATCCATCGATGCCATTAAAATACCTAGCAATAAGCCCGCCACAACAAAGCCGAGCTTATTATTCTTCTCAACCATATCTCTTGCTCTCCCTCATACTACTTATATTTGTTTATGTTCTTTTACGACTGCATTACCTTTTTGATTAAAACTAGTATGATATTCTACAACACTAATTTCACATCCAGGACCAATTGTGACGTTGTTGCCTCTTACAACTTCAGCAATCGTATGTTCTAAATAGATATCATCTCCTTCAACAATCGAAGTTTGGAGGTTTCCAGCATGACTAGTAAAAGGAATAAATCTCGTTTTTTTACGAACAGTAATCTTTTTACCACCAATTTCTCTTACCTTACTGCCTTCATAACGAAGTGAGATTTGAATATTTTCAGCATTAAGTAATCCAGCACTTTCAAGACCACCAGTTAATGATAAATCTTCTATTTCAATATCTCCCTTCACATTTAAAGCACCTTTTACATCTACGAAATCACCTGAAAACTTTCCTGCAATATCTATCATACCTCTAACTTTTGTTTTTTCAATATGAGCATCACCATGAATTTGTGTATTACCATATACTTTTACATATTCCGCATCTACATTTCCTTGTACTTCGTTATCTCCATACACGACATAGTTTTTCACTTTCACATTACCGCGTACATCACTCGTTCCGTACGTTTTAAACTCATTGCAACTCATATCATTGGTAATTGTTCCTTCACCGCGAATCTTCACTTTATTATAATCTCCGCCTGCTGAATTACCAGAACCATTTACTGTGAGACTATGTGGATGTTCCATACTGATTTCTCCCTTCCGTTAAACCTGCTTAATTTCTTTTACATTTGCATTTTTATCAACAGTAAGAACACCCGTATATTCAATCAGTTCAATCTCACAGTTTGCTCCTACTGTAACATTGTTTCCTCTTACCGTTCTTATGTGAGCATAATCAATATCGATATTGTCACCTTCTAATAGTTCAGCTTCTAACTGCAAGCCAAATACTGTTTTAAATAGCCTACTAAATGTACCTGATCTATGTCTTACTTTAATCGTTTGACCACCAATTTCTTTCGCTCGACATGTACCGTGAATATTTATATTAATTTCATCTGCGCTTAATAAACCACCGATTGTAAATTGTCCTTCTGAAGAAAAAGTATCCACTTCACAATTACCGTCAATTGTAGCTTGACCATTGACTTTAAATTCTTCACCAGTAACATTTCCACCTATCGTACCTTTTCCTGCAATTTTCAAACTGTTTGCTTTTACATTTTGCGTAATTGTTGCTTTTCCATCAATTCGCATCGTTTCAGCATGAACTGTGCCATCAACTTTACCAGATCCGCTAATTCATGCACTGCTACTTTTCAAATCGCCAGTAACTGCACCGTAACCGTTACATTCAAATTGCTCACATTCAACATTTCCATTCACAGTTCCTTTTCCGTTTAATTGCACTTTATGAAACTCGCCACCATTCGATGAACCGTAACCATTTATAATCAAATTATCTGTACGCATACTTTCTCCTCCACTACAACAATTTAGTTTTTAATGCTTCGGTATATTTCATAATCGCTTCGCGTAAAACGATTTTGGTGCCTTTTTCAAAAATTAAATCGTCCACGTTTGAAACTAATAAACATGTCGAAATACCTAACTTTCGGACAATGATTAAGTCACAAGTTTTATGTTTCATTGCTTCATAATTTTCACGTAAAACTTGCAAGACCATTTTTCCTTCTTCTAAACTAATCTCTCCTGATTGTAGTAATTCTTCTAACATGTACACATAAAGAATGTCTACAAATTGAAACTCTGCTGTTTTATTCGTTTGTTCTATGAAAAATTGTAAAACTGGTTCTGATGCAATCCCCTTGCGTAAAATCTCTTCCTTTGTTAAAAGAATTTCTCTCACACTCGGTGAAAACATGTTCGCTAGTTCATCAAGTGATAAATCCTCTTTCATCGTTTGGATTTTATCGATACGCTCTAATATCTTTTCTTTCGGAAAAAATGTCTCTTGACCTGTAAACGTTGATTTTCGTACAAACCAATCTTCCGGAATTAAATTTTTTCTTTTCCACCTATATAACTGTCCGTATGAAATACCAGTTAGTTCTAATAAATCTTTTTTTGAAATTAAATCTGTACTCAACTGTATAACACTCCTTCCTGATAACAATGTAACATAACACTGTTACGCTGTAAATAGACTTTTATCACAAGTAGCGTAACAATGTGTAAAACAAACCTATTCTCACATAAAAAAAGGCTCTTACACATCTTATGAAAATGTGCAAAAGCCCTTATATATCAAGATTTAAACCAAATATTATAAAAATCAATCCAACCTTGTGAATTAATCATTATATTTTGAACTTTTTCATGTGTACTTACCTCTTGTTTATTACGATATAAAGGAATAATATGAATTTGACGTAACAAAGTATCCTCGATATCGCGTAACAGTGTAACTCTTTTCTCTAATTCTTCTTGTCTAAAATAAGGAGACAACTTTTCATGAAAGTCCATGCTGCTTTGTCCATGAATAAAACTATTTTTTGTAAGAAACATATATAATAAACTATCTTCTATTCGTTCACTTATTGTGGCACTATCATGCATCATATCGGCCTTTTGTATCGTACTTACTTCCAATAGCTCTTCTATCTCAAGAAAATTATTTTCTACACGAATCCCGTACTTCGCACACTCTTTTTGTATCCATTGTGCATCTTCAACATGATCTCGTCCTGTAAATGTGTAGAGTTGTAGCACTTCACTATGATAAGTACTCCTTTTAATTAAACTTTCGATATCTTCGTCAATATCTACTATGCTTTCATTTGCTAATATTAGTTTCTTTGCCACTTCTCCACGTTCTCCGTCGAGTTCTTGAACGATTGTATAACCATGAATGATTTGATATAACGCTTTCCGAAATAACGCATCTTGCATTGGTCCTTCTTTCGTAAGATTACATGTTATATATGTCACGTTCGACTCAAGCCGAGACAATTCTTTATTATATTTTTCTTTATCTTTATACTGCGCCTTTACTAAAACATCGTATGTACTTACACCTTGTTCTACATTCCACAACTCAATACGATCTAAAAAAGGTCTTTCACGAAAATATAAAGGATGTCCTTCTAAAATGAACAGATTTTCATTACTTTTATATAATTGAAAAGGCCCTGTTCCAATTAACCCTCCTGCTTCATCTTCATTCACGATAGAACACTGTTCTGCACTTAGCATATGTAAAAACATTCGATTTTCCGTATGTAATTGAATTTCGAAAACGTAGTCATCCACTGAACGGATATTTTCAACGTGTTGTAACATCCATGCGTGTGCATTATTTTCCAGCTTCATAAATCGATTCAACGAGTATATAACATCATGTGCAGTAAGTTGTTTTCCATTATGAAAGTGAACTCCTTTTCGTAAGTAAAACGTCCATATTTTTTCAGCGTCATTATATTCCCAGTGAAATGCAAGTCTTGGCTCTATAATGTTTGTATTACCGTCTACATACACGAGTGTGTCGAATATATGTTTTACCATATGGCATTCTGAACGCATTGTAGCGTATACAGGATCTAATGTGATATCTAAATTCATTTGTACTTGCAACCGGAGTACATCTCTTCTCCCTTCAGATGTCATTTCAACCTTATGACCAAATATTGAATCCACCCAGGAGTGATATTCTCCCTTTACCGATGGAAAATGTGAGCTATAGCGTTCCACAAATATGCTTCCGCTTTTCACATCCCCTTTTTTCGTTATTTCTTTTCCTCTATCTAAAATTAAAGACATCGGGTGCTTTTGAAATATTAACTTAGAACGATTTCCTCTGCCGCGACCTGGAAACCACTTAATCCAATTTAACTCATCTAATTTTTTTATAATTAATTTACTATTACGCTCTGTACAAAATAGTGTTCTAGATATATTTTGCACTGTTACTTCCAATCGTTCTCCCTCTTTTTTCCCTTTTCCATAAGCAATCCATAGTTCAATGTATTGATCTAAAATAAACATCATACTCCCCCTAAAAGGTGAAAAATACTCCCTATTGTTTCTACCCTTTTTCCAACTCTCCTTTCATCTTATCATTTCAATATAGAAAGGAGGAATTAATATTGAATTATCTCTTACTTCGTTACAATAAACCTATTTTTATTAGACTGTGCGGTGAATTATTAACCCGAACGACTGAATCTATGTTAGCTCTCATTATGATTATTTACGTCAATAAAATGTTAAACGGCAATGTAATAATAACTATGCTGATTTTCGGACTGCAGCCACTTTCAGACATTTTATTTACACTTATTGCTGGAGGAATTACTGATAAATATGGCCGAAAAAAGATTATGTTACTCGGATTATTACTACAAGGTGTTGCAATCGGTAGTTTCGTTTTCGCTCAATCCGTTTTTATATTTGCACTGTTATATGTCATTAATGGTATTGGCCGTTCCTTATACATTCCAGCTCAGCGTGCACAAATTGCTGATTTAACAAAACAAGAGCAGCAAGCAGAGATTTTTGCTCTCCTACAAACGATGGGAGCAATCGGATCCGTAGTCGGCCCTTTAATCGGTGCAAGTTTTTATAATACTCACCCAGAATATTTATTTATCGTGCAAAGTGTAACTCTTACGATATATGCTGTTGTTGTTTGGACCCAGCTCCCAGAAACTGTTCCACCTATAAGTAAGTCGAAACAAACAGTTGAGGCAAGTTCACCAAAGCAATTTGTTTTTAAACATTACGCCATATTCGGTCTTATGGTTTCTACACTTCCTATTAGCTTTTTTTATGCACAAACTGAGACGAATTATCGTATTTTTGCAGAACATGTATTTCCTAATCTCGTATTCATACTCGCATTTATTTCAACATGCAAAGCCATTTTGGAAATCATTCTACAAATCTTCCTCGTAAAATGGTCTGAACGATTTTCTATGGCGAAAATCATCCTTATTTCTTACGCCTGCTATACAATAGCTGCAGTTGGCTTTAGTTATTCAACGACGATATTGTCGTTATTCTTCACCTTACTCTTTTTAGTCATTGGAGAAAGTATTGCTCTAAACCATTTATTACGATTCGTTTCAGAAATTGCACCTCATGATAAACGTGGTTTATATTTTTCAATTTACGGTATACACTGGGATATATCTCGAACGTGTGGACCAGTTATTGGTGCAGTTATATTAAGTAAGTTAAATGGAAGTATGCTGTTTTATATTTGTGCTAGCTTCTTATTAGTTGGAGGTATTGTTCAAGCGCTATTTGTTCAAAGTTTGGAACGTAAAAAAATCGTGAACCATCCTACACATAATTTATAGGTTACTACTTTTTCAGTAAATCAACATTTCTTATTGGATAAATGCTAAAAAATAAAAGTGAAGTATTTCGCATATGAAAGTATGTTTTATATGACAGGAGACGTTCCTTGTTTACAACTAAAAACACCTCACTTCAAGAAAGTGAGGTGTTTTTGAAATCACTTAATTTCTTATCCTGCCATTTTATTAATACTATCCTCTGGCGAAAATACGGAAATATGATCGACCTTACCAGTCGATTTTGGAATGACAAATTTCAATTCATACTGGTTATTTACTTTGTATACATATATTTTATCTTCACCATTCTCTTTAACTGAAGATGGTTTTCCTAATGCTTTTTCAATTTCTTGTAATGTAATCAATTTTAGTTCTGCATGATATGAGCGTACATCAAAAACTTGTGACCCTTTATTAAATCCGAAAACAACATTTTTATTTGTAAAAGTTGCGTACATTCCATTCCCTGCATATTCGGTTTTATTTGCTTTCCCCCACGCTTTTTCAATTTCTTCAATATCCCCTGTATGGGCTCCAAATGGCACATTAGGTACCTTTCCTTCTTTTGCTAGTTCAAACAAATCTTTAACGTGGTTAATTGATTTTTGATTAAGTGTTCTATCTTTCGAATCTTGCTCAGCTGATGGTTTTGTTGTTTTTTCATTACTTGGTTTTGCTTCAAGATTTTTCTTTTCTTCTGAAGAATTGCTTTGTTCATTTTTATGATTTTCCGAGGCTGGATTTGCTTCCTTTTTTTCGTCTGTCCCTTTACATGCTGCTAATGCAAATGTGCATGTAAAAGCAAGAAATAACATAACTATTTTCAAATATACCTTCATCATTTTTACCCCCTATTGTATTTTATTCATTTCGATAATCAACCGGATGCGAAGTATAGTATTAATTAAGGACTTCTAATTCTAAATCGTCACTTTCCCATAATTTTAAAAAACTTGGAATTATATTGTTAATCATCGTATTCATCTCCTTCTTTAAACCTTCTCTTCTCAATGATAATATCCTCTATCTATAACTTAAAACATGCTGTCACAACAGCTCCTTGAAACAAAAAAACCAGTAGGAAGTGATTACTCTTTTCCTACTGGTTGAAATGAAATTAAACGGTAAATCTTAGCTTCTTAAAAAATGTAGCGATAGTGTTTTTTACTGTTTCAAAATTATAAGCAAACGTGTTATCTCCACTTAATGATGAAATACATGTTAAACCTGCAGCTTTAATAAAAGCTTTTACATCTACAAGCATAGAATTAGCCTCCAAGAATTTAATTACAATCATTATAACAGGTGTTTTACGACGCTAACATGAAAGTAATAAATAAATTTCTATTATTAATTTATCTCGCTATTTGCCGGGCAGTAAGATCCCCACCTCAAAATTCAGCGGAAACAAAGAAGTTAGGTGGGGGCCCTGCTACCCGTAAAAGCTAAATTGGTGAGGGCTGATAATCAGTGGGAATGAACAAAACCCCCACTGATTAAAATTTCACCTTATTTAGCTTACAGTACACCATTTCAATGTCATATAAAAAAGCTGCCCAAAAAGAGCAGCTTCAAATATGTATATTACACTTCGATTGATTTACCATCTTCAACAATATGATAAAGTAAATGCGCTAAATGATGAATTGGACCGTATTCTTCCTCTTCCTCATCTGTTTCGCCTTGGAATTCAAGATCGTTTAAGTATAGTGCTAAAAATTGATAGTATAGTTTTAAATCAAATCCGTAGCATGCAGTTGGTTCTTCATGATCCCCTTCATATTGTAACATTAAGTATTGATCATTTCCTTCTGCATCTTCTGCATCAAAGAATACGAAGAAGCCAACGTTTGTATCTAAATCAAATAAATGACGAGTACCTTTTTCAGTTGCTTTATTGAAGTCCTCTTCACTTAATTTATGTACTGTTGTCGCTTTTGCATTATCTTCTTGATGGAAATTTACTGTAAATGATTTCAATGCTGACACCTCCTGATTGTATAATACTAGCATAACATATAAAAAGGACTGCTTACAAATGTAAACAGTCCTTACATTCATTTTCGCATTGCTCGTAATAAGAAACTTACGATGAAAATTAAAATAATCGCACCGATTAAAGCTGGAATAATTGCATATCCGCCAATGACTGGACCAAAACTACCAAGTAATTTCGAACCAACCCAAGAACCGATAATACCAGCAATAATATTACCAATTACACCACCAGGTACGTCCTTTCCAGTAATTAAGCTCGCAAGCCATCCTAATATACCACCGACGATTAAAGACCAAATCATATAATAACCTCCTTTACATTTCACCAATCAAAATATAATTAGAAACAATTGCTTACCATTAGTTATGTGACATTTTTCATAAGTTATTCATGTTGTTCAACTTTAAGATTTTTGAGAATAATACACACAGATTAAACCTTTTTTTGAACTAACGATTTATCCGACTTGTTATTACACACATTAAGAACAATCTGGCTTCAATATTGTTCGCATAAACTCTTCTTTAAAAGCTGCATAGTTAAAACCAACAGCAATTCTTTGAATCGGCCGATCATCAAACCTTGTTGGCTCAGCTATTTTTCTAAAGTCTGCTACACTTTGGCCCCTAGTCACATCATTTGTCGTACTAATCCACACTGCCGATTTTTTATATTCGAAAATACTGTCATTTATAAACGAGATAAACGGTAGTAAATCGTGTATAGGACTTCCACCAATACCCGGATATTCTTTTTTATAGAAATTCTCATAATAAAAATCAATCATTGGTTTAATGAGTTTCGCCTGTCCAGTTCCTTGTTTGTCTATTATATTGGCCATTTCAGGCGTAATAAGCGCGCCCTGTGTTACATTTAACGGGTATATGCTAGCGTTTTTCGCATATTTCATAACAATATTTGCTGCAATTGGATCACCATAAAAATTCGCTTCAGATACTGGTGTAACATTACCTGGAAATAGGAAAGCGCCGCCCATTATATAATACGAACAAATACGATCCATTATATTTGGATACAATAAAAATAACGTAGCAAGCGTCGTTAGTCTCCCTGTCGCCACAATTATAATATCTTCTGGACAAGGTTCGATTAATTTGATTAATTCACAAAAATTTTCTCGTTTACAAATTCTCATCTCAGGTGGAATAATAGGACCTAAACCGTGATCCCCGT
Source organism: Bacillus cereus group sp. MYBK14-1 (assembly GCF_051916885.1). Classification (NCBI taxonomy): domain Bacteria; kingdom Bacillati; phylum Bacillota; class Bacilli; order Caryophanales; family Bacillaceae; genus Bacillus; species Bacillus cereus group sp. MYBK14-1. Next base: position 372,372 of record NZ_JBQAHM010000001.1, read on the forward strand.
GGATTTCAGGGAAAAACAAAGGCTCTTCAGCTGTCATCGGTCTACTCGCACCTTCAATAATTTTCACTTGTGTAGCATAGTACCTTTCTAAAAAATAAACATTTTCCGTAACGATATCTCGTGATACATTCCCGTACTCAGCAACAATACCTAGAATATCTAATTTACATGTTTTATTTGCATAAATTAACGCTACGGCGTCATCAATACCAAAATCTCCAAAAAAGATAATTTTCTTATTAACTATTCTCACCCCTCTTAAGCATAATCTACTATTATTATTATGTGAAAAAGACAAGGCGGTGAAACAGCGCAAACTAAAAAAGTCGCCTATTTATTGGCGACTTCAATCTTTTTATAAGACAAATATGCAAGTACATTTTTACTTGAATCGTATTTCGGGTTATTTCCTTTTCTCGGCTCTCTCATATGTGTCTTTTCAAATCCAGGAATGTCTGGCATTTTCCCCATAAATTCAAGCATTTCTTCCTCAGAACCTTCAATGCGTACACGAATCATTATAACTATTCCTCAATTCTCAGTTTCTCTGTACTAAGTATATCGTACTTCAGAAAGACTGCAACACATTTATCTTTTTAACGTTGTACTTTTTTTACATATAAACATAGCCATTTCAGTATAGAACGATTCTACTTTATTATTTTTAAATTGAATATTAAAATATCCCTTCATTTCGTTTGGTGCTTTCATCATACATTCTGTTAATTTTTCACGCTTTTGTAAAGGGACATCCATCATATTACACCACCAGTCAAAATCAAACTTCTTATCAAAAGTAAGACATGACTGCATTTGCAAACCGTTTTTTTCTAATAAAGTAAGCCATTCTGTCTTTTTTAGAGCTCGTTCATGACTTGGGTCTCGCTTTTTTTCTATAAAATTATAAAATGTATCATATTCATTATTTTCTGGCGAAACATTATCTATTAAGATGAATAATCCATTATCCTTCAATGTACGATTTACTTCATAAATAAATTGAGCCGGATTCGTAAAATGATGGGCTGCAATCCGGCATGTGATTGTATCAAAAAAATGGTCTGCAAATGGTAAATCCTCTGCGTTTCCTGCTACAAAAGATACATTTTCATGCCCATTCTGCTTTATAAAAACTTTTGCTTTTTCTAACATCTGTTCTGTTAAATCAAGTGCAACTACTTCTTCAAACATGGGTGCTAACATATTTGCCACATGTCCGCCACCAGTAGCAACATCAAGAAGACGATTATTATGACGAGACTCAACTTGTTGAACTACATATTGTAAATCCAGTCCTTTAGCATGTATTTTACTATTTACATATTTATCTGCATTACTGCCAAACTGTTTTTTCACAAGCTCTTCTTTACTCATATTATCATCTTCTTTCTATTGTTATTTACATATACGACTCATATAATTATTACAATTCTCTTCATGTATTTTCAAATCCTCTTTTCATCTCACTTCTCATCACGTTCCCTTATAATCAAAATAATATGATTATACGTTCTTTTATTAAACAAAAAAGGCTACGGGAACTTGCCCCCTAACCTGACTAAATATTTACTACATTTTTATTTCTTCATATATATCTATATAATATAAATCCTCTTTCAACTTCATAATAACATCTACTTCGTTATAAGTAGCCTCACGAGCATGTAAACCAAATTGATCCATACCAATCCATATCCACCCAGGTGTAAGATATAAAACATCTATATTAAAATAATCTAACTTAGTAAGCTCCGATGTAATAAATTTATCTTTATTAGCGATTTGTTTATCTATTAAACCATATTCTTTTCCATTTTCAAATAGCGATATAAATTTCCCTACAATCGGATGTTCACGAACAATAAAATGATATTCTTTTTCCTCTATATTTACCACAATCAAACGAGAAACAGATAAATCAGGCCCTGAATTCGACATATTTGTTTATCCACCTCCTTATATAGGCTTCTTAAATATGATAACAAATGAATATTCAAATTAAGTTAATATAATGTAAAAAATAAAAAAGCTGAATCCCCTTTAGAAATCAGCCTTTATAATTCGATCAACTTTATTCTTTTACAAATTATTATAATGTTTCTTTTTCCTCATCATTTCCGGAAACTAAATTTCCTATAGCATCCGCTGTTACTTCCACTACAAATTCACAAATACCTGCTACAACTTCTCCAATTACTTCATCCATCTTTTTACCCCCTTATTTTATGTAACTTATTTGTAGTATAGAAGAAATTAGCGAATGTAAACTATCGAAAAAGGTGACATAAACCTTACAGAATTGTAAGCTCTTTCATCCCTCTGCTTACCCCCTTTGAAACTCCAAGTATTTTTAGCAGACATATAGGCCATCATAAATATGAAGCAAGTAATAATCTAGTGTCAGGAGGCGTTTAATATGTATTACGTAAAATTAATTAAAGGTCAATCTTTCTACGCTTTTGATCATCGTTTCTTGGTGTCTGAAGAAGAAGAGGTTTCAGAGAAAATTTATAATTACTTACGACGTAATGAATTTTTTGAAGTACGTAAAGAAGAATACTCTGCTTAATTACAAAAAGCATTAAGAAAAATATCATCTTATTTTGATATATTCTTAATGCTTTTATGTGAATTTCTTCTTTTCAATAATTGTTGTTGACTCTATTAAATAATCTAGTATTTGTCCAAGCTAATTCTTCACTATTTTCATATTCTAGTATATGAAAATAGTGAAGAATATGACTCATATCATTGATTACCAAGCTACTCAACCTATTAGTAAAACTGGTGAAACAACTTTTGCAATCCCCTCTTCTCCAAATAAAGCAATTCTAGCAAATTTGAAATTGAGAATTTCAAGTAGAGATTCACGTAATAATCGAGTAGAATTAATCGCTACAATTGGTGTAGAAGGAATAACTGGGACTTCACAAGTTTTATTCCGAATTTTCCGTGATAATATTGAAATTTTTAATGCACAAGTAGGTATTGAATCTACAGATTCTGAACAATTTTACGTACAAACATTTCAAGCTATAGATCAAAACGTTAGCAGTGGAACACACGAATATTCATTAACTGTAGAAAACCTTACTAGTGGTGCTAGTGCAGAAGTTGTTGGTCCTCTATCTTTTAGCGCTTTAGCTATTGGAAAAGAGCAAAAATGTTGCTAAGTGAATCTAATATTTAATTTTGTACTTGAGAAAAGCGAGGCGTAGTTATACGTTCTTGCTTTTATATATATTCTTACTTTCTATTAGCTTTAATCATAAAATTTTTACGTTTTGATTCACTTATTTCAGCACTTAACACATCAAATTTTTGACAAATCAAAAAGATTGAAATCCACTTATGAAACACGTAATATAGACTCTGACTCTAAAAAAGTTGGTATAAAAACACTACATAAATAAGGAGGTTTTATATACGCGTTTTTCATTTTAAAAGACGGAGAGGTTTTATGTTATGTGGCGTAATAAAAACGTTTGGATTGTTTTAATTGGGGAGTTTATTGCAGGTCTAGGATTATGGCTTGGTATTCTTGGCAACCTTGAATTTATGCAAAAATATGTCCCTTCTGATTTCATGAAATCAGTTATATTATTTATCGGACTATTAGCCGGTGTTCTAGTTGGACCTATGGCTGGCCGTGTCATCGATCAGTATGAAAAGAAAAAGGTTCTTCTTTACGCTGGGTTTGGTCGAGTTTTAAGTGTTATTTTCATGTTTTTTGCTATTCAATTTGAAAGTATCGCATTTATGATTGCATTTATGGTTGCTCTTCAAATTTCAGCAGCATTTTATTTCCCTGCATTACAATCTGTAATTCCACTCATCGTACGTGAGCATGAGTTATTACAAATGAACGGTGTACATATGAATGTTGGTACAATTGCTCGTATTGCAGGTACTTCACTAGGTGGAATTCTTTTAGTTGTGATGAGTTTACAGTACATGTATGCCTTCTCAATGGCAGCATACGCCTTATTATTCCTCTCGACTTTCTTCCTACAATTCGAAGACAAGAAATCAACAACACCAAGTAAACAAGCTGCAAAAGATAATAGCTTTATGGAAGTATTTCGTATTTTAAAAGGAATTCCTATTGCTTTTACAGCACTTATATTAAGTATCATCCCTCTATTATTTATAGCTGGGTTTAATTTAATGGTTATTAACATTAGCGAAATGCAACATGATCCTACGATTAAAGGGTTCATATATACAATTGAAGGTGTCGCATTTATGATAGGTGCCTTCGTAATTAAACGTCTATCTGATCATTTCAAACCTGAAAAATTACTATATTTCTTCGCAGTTTGTACTGCTTTTGCACATCTGTCATTGTTCTTTAGCGATATAAAATGGATGGCTCTTACATCATTTGGGTTGTTTGGGTTTAGTGTTGGCTGCTTCTTCCCTATTATGTCGACGATTTTCCAAACGAAAGTGGAAAAAAGTTATCACGGTCGCCTCTTCTCATTCCGTAATATGTTTGAGAGGGTTATGTTCCAAATCGTCTTACTTGGCACAGGCTTCTTCTTAGATACAATTGGGTTACAATATATGGTTCTCATCTTCGGAGTCGTTTCATTATTGATTATTTCTATTTCCCTCTCTAAGCAGAAACATTATGAAAAACAGCATTCGCAATCTGCGAATTTATAAAATAAACAAAGAAGTATGGATCTAATATTGAATCCATACTTCTTTGTTTTATAATACGCCTATTTATTACGTTTATTGAAATTACCTAAAGGAGTATCCTCCTTTAATTTCGAATAGATTATAAAAAATACTCTTTATAAAAGGAGTGGTAAAATGTCTGGTGGCATCGAAGTATTTATTGTCCTGCTCTTTGCAATTGCTCTGTTTAGCATCCTAAACTTTTTAGCCATTTCCTTATCTGGACATAGTTTTAAAAAAAGAATCGTGGCAGGTTTCATATTTTTACTACTGACTCCCATTATCTTTTTGACTATCGCAACATTTGCTTCTATATTCGATAAAGCAGGATTTGGCGCAGGTACGTTAGCCTTTATGATCGCAAGCGTATATATATTAAATGGAATAGTGATTCTGCTTTCCTCTTTATTTATGCTCAAAAAAGACATAACATAGGCTATGGTACTAGCATGAATCTGACTTTACACTAGATTCATGCTTATTTAATTTCTCCTAAATTTTTATATGAAATTAAATAATTCTTTAAAAAAATTTAAACTTTATTTATTATAATATCCCTATCGTATTCGCACGTTTATTCAAATTTAAAAGAAAGGAGCACAAAATGAAAAAGGTTCTACTTACAATTCCTATACTAATCATCCTACTTAGTGGATGCAGCAATAACGATATATACGGTTCTTGGGAAGTCGTTGACAATAAAAATGGTGAATGCCCTGTATATTATAAATTTGAAACAGTTGTCAAAAAAGAAAATAAAGAGGAAATTGTGCAAAATTTAGTAGAAATGCAAACAACAAAGAATAAAGACGATTTATATAAAGGCTCATTTGTCAAAAATTCTAATGTATATCACATTGATTATGGTAATTCATTTACATCGGACCAAACTTTAAAAGTTGCCGACGGTACACTAAATGTATACTTTTTGACAGCCGAAAAATTATGCACATATAAAAAGAAATGATTACATTTCAGAGGAGACGCAGAAAATATTTTCTGCGTTATTTCACTTTAGAAATCGGCCACAAAAATAGCCCTTGTTTTCGTATTCTTTTTCATTCAAAACATGAGAAATATACTTAATAAAAACTAGAGAATACCTTAAGTTATATAAAATGAATCCTATAATAGACATTTCAATTAACACATCTACGCTATTTACATCGATACTTTTCAAAATAGGCTAATCCTTCCTCTAAATTTGTCAATCATTTTAATTTTCATAAAAAAATGATAAAATATAAACATGTGTTTTCAGAATAATTAAAAACGCAGAATGAAAGCACTGTTTTAGGAGGGGTTTTGATGACTTACACGTTAGCAACTAGAATGAAAGCATTCCAATCTTCTATATTTAGTGAATTAGGAGCCTATAAAAAAGAAAAAATTGCAGCAGGTCATAACATGATTGATTTGAGCATCGGAAATCCTGATATGCCGCCCGCTGATTTTGTAAGAGAAACAATGGTACATACAGCGAGTGAGAAAGAGAGCTACGGGTATACATTATCAGGTATTCAAGAATTTCACGAAGCTGTAACTGAATATTACAACAATACTCATAACGTTTTATTAAATGCGGATAAAGAAGTTTTATTATTAATGGGTTCACAAGACGGGCTCGTTCATTTACCTATGGTTTATGCAAATCCAGGTGATATTATATTAGTTCCTGATCCAGGATATACAGCTTATGAAACAGGTATTCAAATGGCTGGTGCAATATCTTACTACATGCCTTTAAAGAAAGAGAATGATTTCTTACCAGACTTAGAAGTCATCCCTGAAGAAATTGCCGATCAAGCGAAGATGATGATTTTAAACTTCCCAGGGAATCCCGTTCCAGCAATGGCTAATGAAGATTTCTTTAAAGAAGTAATCGCATTCGCGAAAAAGCATAATATTATCGTTGTCCATGATTTTGCTTATGCCGAATTTTATTTTGATGGTAATAAGCCAATTAGCTTCCTCTCTGTACCTGGTGCTAAAGAAGTTGGCGTAGAAATCAATTCTTTGTCAAAAAGTTATAGTTTAGCAGGTAGCCGTATTGGATATATGATTGGAAACGAAGAAATTGTTCGTGCACTTACTCAATTTAAATCTAATACCGATTACGGTGTATTTTTACCAATTCAAAAAGCGGCATGTGCTGCACTAAGAAACGGTGCTACGTTTTGTGAGAAAAACCGTGAAATTTATCAAGAACGTAGAGATACACTAATCGATGGATTCCGAACATTTGGCTGGAATGTCGATAAGCCAGCTGGTAGTATGTTTGTCTGGGCAGAAATTCCACAAGGATGGACTTCTCTAGACTTCGCTTATGCATTAATGGATCGTGCGAATGTCGTTGTTACACCTGGTCATGCATTTGGACCTCACGGAGAAGGCTTCGTACGTATTGCACTCGTTCAAGATAAAGAAGTGTTGCAACAAGTTGTTGAAAACATTAGAAATAGCGGCATTTTCGTCCTTGAAAAAGTAAATGAATTAGTTAAAAATTAATTCCGGCTCCCCTGCTTAACTTTAGCAGGGGTATTATTAATTGGAGGTACTTTCATATGCATATTAAAGACACACTTCCCCATCGTTATCCATTTTTAATGATTGATAAAGTAACAAATGTAAAACAAGATGAATTCGTTACAGGATATAAACTCATTACAAATAACGAATGGTTTATAAATGATAGTCACAAACATATGCCTCATATGTTAATTGTAGAAGCACTTGCTCAGCTTAGTGCATTTGTACATACAAGTGATTCTGAAGGACTAGGATTCCTCTCCTCTTTAGATGGAGTTGAATTCCACGGAAAAGCATATCCCGGTGATAAACTTGATTTACATTATGAGCTAACGCGCAATCGCCGAGGTTTTGTTCTTGGTAAAGGTATTGCAACTGTAAACGACCAGCCTATTGTAACTATAGAAAAACTATTAATATATCAAGCAGATTAAAGTGTTCCTTATATCAGTTGGAAATATCTATTCTCAACCGATTGAGTAAATAGGAAAACATATTACGTAGTTAGGAGCAGGAAAATGGAACGTACTATCGGTATCGATGCTGGAGGCACATTAACGAAAATAGCTTATTTTAACAAAAAAAAGCTATTAACTTTTGAAAAATTTTATTCGCATGAACAACATAAAATAATAGATTGGATTAAAAACAACAATGGCATAAAACAAATATGTATTACGGGTGGTAAATCGAAACTATTACAGCATCTGCTTACAGGTTCATATAAAATAATAGAGCTAAACGAATTTGAAGCTACTCTTCCAGGTGTCCAATACATATTAAAAGAAGAAAAACATGCTATACGCAATTTTATTTTAACCAATATCGGTACAGGTACTTCTATCCATTACGTTTATAATCAACAATATATTCGCGCTGGTGGAACCGGAGTTGGTGGTGGGACTATTATGGGACTTTCAAAATTGTTAACAAATATAGATCATTTTGAAGATGTAATCCCTCTAACAAAAGTAGGATCTAGAAAAGAACTAGATATTACGGTTGGAGATATTTATGGTGGTATTCTTTCCCCTATCGATAATAACTTAACTGCTAGTAACTTCGGAAAAGCAGCCATTACAGAATCAAATAATAGTAGCTCCGATATACTAGCTACTGTACAAGGACTTGTTGGTGAAGTCGTTACTGCATTAAGCCTTCAATTCGCTGAAACAAAAAACATTGAACATATTATTTATATTGGTTCGACTTTATGTAATAACGTACAACTTCAACATATTATTAGTAGCTACACCGAATATCAAAATAAAACACCAATCTTTTTACAAGATGGTGGTAATAGCGGTGCAATTGGTGCATTACTTCATGCTACGAAATAAAAAGCTGACTTTTGTCAGCTTTTTAGAAATGGCACTTCAAATTCAATAATTGATTCCCCGTTCTCTCCAATTCGCTCCACGCTTATTCTATCAATCACACAATTTAACTTCCCATGAAAACTAGGAATCTCCTTCACTACTTCAGCAGCTAATTCGGCACTTTCTTTTCTTCCGACTGTTACATGCGGGATGTACGGAATGTCTTCTTTCAAAAATTGTAATAAAGGTCCTGTATATAGAATATTATGTAGTTCCTCTATTTGTTCTTTCCCCTTTTCAACTCGTAAAAACAAATATTCTCTTTCACTTGTAATTTGATTCGTAAATTCAATTTCTATATTCTGTATCGGTTTTGATACATTTATAATATGTAATTTCAGCTCATCATTTGAAATCGAACTTTCAAATGGGAATACAATTGTAATATGCGGTGAAATTAATCCAAATAAAGGATCATGTTTTCGCCTAATGTCCTCGATTTCGCTAATGAACATGTTGTTTAGAAAAAGTAAAATTGTACGCATTTTTATCCCCTCAACTTTTCCTCATTATAATATGTATCATATTCTATGACAGCCTGCCCTTCAACAACTTGTTTTGCTTACCTGTAAAAATAAAAAAACTTCTCAAATGAGAAGTTTTCATATAGCATGATTATTATTTTCCTGCCAAACTTTTCTAAACTTTATATAACAGGCAATTCTCCAAGGAAAAATATACGATACTGCAACAACATAAAATAATAAACCTATTGTTTGCTGATCTAAGTCAACAATATATTTTCTTGAACCGTATCTCAAAACGACAAGTGCAATAAAAGTAATTAAAAAAGCTGCACTTTTTTTCGTATAAATATTCCCATCATCTCTTCGTTCATAATTTGTTAATACTATAAGCGGCACAGCAAAAAGTACACCAATGAATACCGCTATACTTACTTGCAATATAGCTGGATGTACGGGACTTAAAAACCATACAATACCTGGTGTTAAAAATAGTAATGGCCATAAAATACGTTTTCCTGATCCCTTTATTGACTTATGCATGGAGCGATAACGACGCCAAAATATTAGTAGTGCAATGCATAAAAAGACGGTTATTAGTGAGGACGTGTCTCCCATATATTTTCCTTCTCCCTAAAAAAATAATCTATCACTATTTTAAACTGTTCGTTCAAATGATACTTTACGAATAAATATACTACTAGTTATGATATAAAGAATTGTTAATCCAATTGAAATAACAATAAAATAAGGGATATCTATTAAAGATACATCATTTGTAAATAACAATCCTTTTATCCCTACTTCTCCATACAGCACACTATTTGTTGAAAGGAAAAGCGACCCACCAATCATGAGACCAATCCATTGAAATCTTTGCTTAAAAATTACTACTACTTGAAAGAAACATGCTATCGTAACATAAAATAAAAATTGTAAAATAAACTGTTGTATTAATTGCTCTCCAAAGTTAACATTTACTAAGTTATATTTTATATCTTGTAAAAATAGTATTTGAAGGAATGAAAACAATGCGGATTGCAACACAATATAACAAATCGCTCCGATAAAATATTGTATTCTCGTTATACCAAATGAAACTGCTAAACGAAATAAATCATCTTGAACAATGAAAACACTCCCTACTATAAAAATCATAATTGCAATTGAAGGATTATTGATAATTTCGGGTAAATAACCAACTTTCGCTTCATTTAAATGAGCAGCATATAAAGCTCCTTTTATTAATAAAGCTACAATCCAAAATATTAAAATTGCTTTATAATGAAAATTTATATGTAACCTCAATTGTTTCATTAACATCGTCATTCCACTTCACCACCAGTCATGTGAATAAATAGTTTTTGTAATGTAATTCTATCAATTACTAAACCTTCTTTTTCAAGAGAGTAACAATCTTCATTAGAAAGCTCTTCCCATATAACAGCAATACCTTTATTCCCATAAATTTCTTTATTTATAACTTTTTTATTAATCAAGAACTCCTCCACTTTACCTTTTTGCCCTGAAATAATATGACCTTGTTGCAATAAATCTTCCACTGTTGATTGAACAACAAGTGCACCTTCTTTTATGATAATTACTTCTTCAATAACATGGGTTACTTCTTCTACCAGATGTGTTGATAATATAATTGTTCTGGGATACTCCCCGTAATCTTCTAGTAGTAAACTATAAAATAACTCACGATGTGCTGCGTCTAATCCTGTAGTTGGTTCATCAAAAATAGTAATTGTCGCTCTGCTTGCTAACCCTTTAATAATTCCTACAACTGTTTGCATGCCATGAGATAGTTTATGGTATTTCTCTGTTATATTAAGCTGAAATTTACCCGCCAGTTCTTCAGCAAACTTCTGATCCCAATTTTTATAAAACATGTTACATATCTTAAAAATTTCTTTTACGCTATAACTTAAATGAGACTCTTCTTTTACTCTAACGAAACAAATATTTTGCATCGCTTTACTATTTTCAAAAACATCTTCACCAAATATTGATACACTTCCACTACTTGAAGTAATTTGTCCTGCTAGTAAATTTAATAAAGTCGTTTTCCCTGCTCCGTTCCTTCCAAGCAAACCATATATTTTATTCTCTTCCAATGAAATCGTTACTTCATTTACAGCTATTTTCTTTTTATACTTTTTCGTTACATCTTTCGTTTCAAGTGCAATCATCCCTCTTTCCCCTCCTTCGTAATCTTTTGGATCATATCCATCAATTCATCTTTTGATATTTCTAGTACTTTCGCTTCTTCCCACACTTTAGGTAAATATTCAGTCATAAAAGTATTTTGTCTTTTTTTTAGTACAACTTCTTTTGCTCCTTTTGCAACAAACATCCCGATCCCTCTCTTTTTATATAAAATTCCCTCATCCACTAATACATTCACCCCTTTAGCTGCGGTAGCCGGATTTATTTGTAACATCTTCGCAAATTGATTTGTCGATGGAACTTGTTCTTCTTCAAGCAATATGTCTTTTAAAATATCAGATTCAATCGTTTCTGCAATTTGTATGTATATTAATTTATTTTGTTCTAGAGTCGGCTTCACATTTTCACCACCTTAGGTTCATAGGTTCATTACTTATGTAATTAACCATATCACATAGAATTATTTTTTTCCATAAATTTCTTTTACAAAAAAGAGAGTCATTCAATTAAGAATGTCTCTCTTTCTAAAAATTCGAAGTTTCAACTCTTGTTCTCAAATTCTTTTCATTTATACCATTTTGACAAAAATTAAACTGTTGTCCCTCAATACATTTTGTACGATCTACTACTTGCCCTAAATGATAGCTTGTATGCTCAACCAAATGTAATAGACTTTGAAGATCAATATGCCTTTTTTCTTCCCAGACCTGTATATATGCTTTGCCCCACTCATCAAATATTTCTTCAACAGTTTTTAACAAAGCTTCAGAGCTTATTTGTTTCACTGGAAAATATTCTTCAATTCCATTTTCAAAAACTGTATTTGGATCCTTATAACGCCTTGTATTTCTCTGTAAATGTTCACAAATATGTAGTACGATTCCACCAATTGAATTAACAGAGGTCTCTTTTTTCCACAAATCTTCTTCACTAACGAGCCTAATTGCCTGTACTAATTTAGGTAAATAATGATCCTGCATTCTATGATAAGAAATTTTGTATACTAACTCCATCTTCTCCCCTCCATTATTTCAACTGGCTCACTGGATATTTAGCAAATAAAGATTTCCGAAAATCTTTATCTTCCACAAGCATTTTAATTTTTTCTTCATTGCCGTTAAAGAACTTTATAACTTTATTTTTATCCCATATATCTTTTTCTTTTGGAAAATCATCGAATTCCCTATGCAAAATTGATAACATTTCTTCCCTCATTATCTTAAAGTTTTTATTTTCTATTTGAAACTCATAAGCTTTTGCGTTTGGTACTAAAATTACTAGATAGGTAGCATTAAAGAGAAAATTCTTCTTCATCGTATCTTTCTCATCAAACCAATACGTCTCAATCATTTCTTCTGTAAGAGCTCCACTCTCTTTTGCACCATAGTTCACTTTTATATTTTCATTTTCTAAACTTATACTTTGAACTGTTCCACCACCAGGTAAATGATGAATAATTGCAACCACATCTGAATTATTACCAACGTATGTCCCAGTATATTTCTTAAAATCATCTGACCTAACATCATATATATCTTTTATTCTTTCCCCGTTAGAACAAGCCGTAATGAATAAAAAAATTGTTAGCATAACGATTATGTTATGATGCATATATTTCATTTAGCATCCCCCATTTTTATCGATATTTCGTTAATTACAATATTTACTTTCAAATCCCTTTTTAAATATACGCATTTTAATCAAAATTAAAAATTTTCATTTTTTATGTTTACAATTATCCATTAATTGTATATACTTACTAACGTAAGAAAAAAATTCTAAAAGGAGGTCGAAGGAAATGATGAAATTACAATTACATGCATTAACTTTAGCGTTAACTGCACCTGTGTTTTCTGGACAATTAAATATGAATTCGACCACCCTAATGGAGAATTGAAAATCGTACTTTATTTCATTTAATTCATAAATTCGCCACAGGAGGTCGTATACTTTCCTGTGGCTTTTTCACGCCCAGCCATAGGAGAACTGTATCTTCCTGTGGTTTTTTTGCGCGATTTTTTAGTCTCTTACATTATTTTTCTAAGAAAGGAGCAACATTCAATGACTATTAGCGTATTGTTTTTAAGTATTACGATTCAAAGAAATACAATTTCCAAAGATGAAATTCTTCATAATGAGCAAATTGAAAAAGCTATGAATGATGTTAAGGAGCGCCAAGCACTTTACTGTGATCACCTGTAATTCCTTTTCGAAAGGAGGAATTCATTTATGACTTTTCATATTTTCTTTTTTACGACTGTGCTTCAAAAAAATACTTTATCTGAAACTGAAATCAATCGTAAACAACAGTTAAAACAACTGACTGATAAAATAACTGACATTAAAAGTTCATACTACACTCAAATGTATTAAAAATATATTTTAAAGGGGTAATATATTCATGAAATTTAAAGCATTCTTTTTAACAATCACCATTCAAAAACGTAAGCTTTCACAGAAAGAGATTTTACGTGAGCAACACATCCAAAGCATTATGGACGAAGTAAAAGAGCGCCAATCTTCTTATTACACTCGTCTTTTCTAAATCACTTATAAAGGGGTAATTATTTTATGAAATTTAAAGTATTCTTTTTAACCATTACCATTCAAAAAAATAAATTTTCCGAGTCTGAAATGCTTCATGAGCGACAAATTAATCAGGCTATGGATTCTGTAAAAGAAAGACAAAGTCATTACTGTAGTCACCTATAATTTCTTATTACACTCGTTTTTTCTAAATCATTTATAAAGGGGCAATTATTTTATGAAATTTAAAGTATTCTTTTTAACCATTACCATTCAAAAAAATAAATTTTCTGAGTCTGAAATGCTTCATGAACGACAAATTAATCAGGCTATGGATTCTGTAAAAGAAAGACAAAGTCATTACTGTAGTCATCTGTAATTCCAATTCGAAAGGAGGAATTCACATATGAAGTTTCACCTTTTCTTTTTAACCATTACCATTCAAAAAGAAACAATATCTCAAAATGAATTAAAACAAGAAAGACAATATAAACAAGTTATTAATGAAATTCGAGATCGTAGAAGCAAATACTACACTCACCTTTAATCGTTTAACTATATGGAATTGAAAGGAGTCGATTATGATGTTGATAGCACGCTGTAAGGAAATGATTTGGATAGTTCAGAGGGATTCCACATAGTTTTATAGAGCTTATACCACACAAGTTTATCACTGAATTTGATGTATAAAAAATATATAATAAAATCAAATTAACCCACTTTTAATTATTTATTTATAAACAAAAGATACACCACTTAAAAAGCGGTGTATCTTCCTCAGTTTTTACTATTTTCGGTTACTTCTCTTCGTCTTAAACAATCTCACTAAGTTCGAAACAACTGTTTTTGTTACTGCATAAACTGGTACTGCTAAAATCATTCCGATAATTCCCGCAAAGTTACCTACCCCTAAAATTAAAATAATAATTGTTAGTGGATGAATATTTAATTTCGAGCTCATAATACGTGGTGAAATAATATTACTTTCAAACTGTTGTACAATTGTTACGATAATAATTACGTATAAGGCTTGCATCGGAGATACGAACAGTCCTACAATAACAGCTGGTGCTGCCCCGATAAATGGACCTAAGTTAGGAATGATGTTTGTAAATGCTGCGATAATTCCTAAAACGAAAGCGTACGGTAAATCAATAATTAAATAACCGATAAAAGTAAACGCACCTACAAATATACAAACGAGCGCTTGCCCTTGAATATATGCAGATAATGTTTCGTTCGTTTCCTTAATGATACGAAGCCCCTCTTCACGGTAAGATTCTGGTAATAAACTTACCGCTTTTCCTGGAAAGGCATGTCCATCTTTAAACATGTAAAATAAAATGAACGGTACAGTAAATACAACTAATGCAACGTTCGTGATAATACCAAATAAAGCCGTTGCACTCGACGTAATTGTATTTGGTATATCTTTTAAGTATTCAATCGCATTTTTTTCAATTGTTTCAATGGAAACGTAGTTTTGTGTAGATAACCATTCAAACAACCTATGATGTGATAATTCTTGTATGTATACTTTTCCCTCTTTTATGTAGCCTGGCATATTTTTTACTAAGTCCATTAGCTGTTGTGAAATCGTAGGAACAACTACTCCAACGCCAACCGCAGTTAATGTTATGATAAAAAGATATAACAGCAATATCGCTAAATTTCTAGGTACTTTTTTATTCTCCAAAAAGATTAATACAGGATTAAATATGAAGTATAAAAAAAGCGCGATTAAGATTGGGAAAAATAATGTTGATATGAAGATACCAATCGGTTGAAATAAAAATGATATTTTTGTGCAAATAAATATGATTCCTACAACCATTAGCACTTCTAATGTCCAAAAGTGCACTTTTGATTTCAAAAAAATGGCCTCCTTTAAACTAGCACTTCTCTTCATTGTACCAAAATAAGTATGAATTTCACATAATATTTTCCTTTACAATATTCCAAAATACCAATAAATACACTACAATGAGATTACATACAAATTTGCAGGTAAAGGTGATAAAAATGACACAATGCATCATTTGCAGAAAAGATACGAAAGAACTTAGTGAACAATATGTCATTCCAGAAATATTATGTGGATATTATTTCACAAACTCAATTTGTGATACTTGTCATGAACAAATGACAACAAATATTGATCGTCCTTTAATTAGGCATAAATTGAGTCAATTTAAGATTGAACAAATGAAAAGACAAATTGATTCCCCACTCTATACGAATGAGCACGGTGAGGAACTTGCGGCTGCTGAGACTGATGTTGTCGAAGTAAGCGACGAAATTCTTTATTCTAATGCATTAATTATGAAACTATGTAAAAAGCACGATATTTCCTTACATAATGAAATTTGGAAAGAGGAACGTGTAACGAAAGTAGCGAGTTC
Organism: Bacillus cereus group sp. MYBK14-1; assembly: GCF_051916885.1. Lineage (NCBI taxonomy): Bacteria > Bacillati > Bacillota > Bacilli > Caryophanales > Bacillaceae > Bacillus > Bacillus cereus group sp. MYBK14-1. Next base: position 388,533 of record NZ_JBQAHM010000001.1, read on the forward strand.
TATTCAACGTGAATTACTATTAGATAACCGTAAATATAAAATGAGTATATTAAAAATGGCTTATACATTCGCTGTACAAGCAGTTGATGGCTACTTTGAAGATCAAGATGCAATTGATATTTCTACCATTCTCTCAAATGCAGATTTCGTGGAACTAAAAGAAAAAAGCATTGTACGTGATTTAAGCAAAAGTTCTTTATGGAATACGCTAAATACAAGTAGTGAAAATCATTACTTTATTTTACTTAGCGATAAAGACGGTCTGTTTTGCTTCATTCGCTTGTTTGACATCTTTGATGTTGTCGTTCATTTATCAGAAAAAAGATTTGACCTTCCATCACCCATTGTCGGTGTAAATAATGTGAATACACAGAAATTTTATGTCCAAAGTTTAAAACAGTATATGGATGGGCTGTTCAAAGAAAAAGCACCTACTATATAATAGATACCAGAACATACGGTCTCCTTTCTTGATGAAAAGACACTGTGTTATAATGAGTATGAAAAGAACAATACAATCACATAAACCAATTATAAATTGTATATAAATAAAAAAGACTAGTGTGCGGCTACACACTAGTCCACGTAACTTAGCAGATTGGATTGTTCATTTATCCTATTTGTTTCTTACAAACAAAACAACCCACATTCTATAGGCATAGGTGGGTTGTTATTTTTTGAGCTTGTCTATTAAAACGACGACGAACGTTAACAATGCAACGAGAAACAGTCCACCCTGCAGTAGCAACGCTATTTCACTCACGTATTATCACCCCCCTCCTACTCGGAGAAGTGATAATTGAACAACCAACCGCACCTTAAGTTACCCTTTGATTTTACCATATTTTCTAATAATTTACGATGAAAACCCGCAAGCGAATAACTTGCGGATTTTTTATACCCTATTAACAGGCAGTAAACAAAATGAAGCAATAAATAAGTGAAACTTTATTTCTCACTATTTTTTTAATGCATATGCATCAGCAATCATTTCACCAACAATTTTATTTTCTTCTTTCTTCTTGTCTTTCAATAATGGGAATAACAATTCTGCCACTTCATACGCTTCTTCTAAATGCGGATATCCTGATAAAACAAACGTATCAATTCCTAACGATTCATATTCTTTTATCCTTTCTGCTACTGTATGCGGATCGCCTACAAGTGCAGTACCTGCCCCACCTCTTACAAGTCCGATACCAGCCCATAAATTAGGGCTTATCTCTAACGACTCTCTCGTACCTTTATTTAAATGTGTCATCCGTTTTTGACCAACCGAATCATATCTTGCAAATGTCTTTTGAGCAAGCTCAATTGTTTCATTATCCACATATTGAATTAAACGTTCGGCCTCTTCCCATGCTTCTTCTTCTGTCTCTCTTACAATTACGTGTAATCTAATGCCAAATCGGACTGTACGCCCCTTCTCTTCTGCAAGTTTTCTTACTTCTTCTACTTTTTCTTTTACTTGCTCTGGCGGCTCTCCCCACGTTAAATATACATTACTATGTTCAGCTGCTACTTCTTTTCCAGCAGCTGATGATCCTCCAAAATATATAGGAGGATATGGCGTTTGAACTGGTGGGAATACAACTTTACTATCTGTAACTTGAATGTGTTTTCCTTCTAAAGAGATCGTTTCACCTTGCAATGTCGATTTCCAAACTTTTAAAAATTCATCCGCTGCTTCATACCTTTCATCATGATCAAGATATAATCCATCTCCTTGTAGTTCAACTGGATCTCCTCCAGCTACTACATTAATAAGCAGTCTCCCATCTGAAATTCTATCAAATGTAGATGCCATCCTCGCTGCAACTGTAGGGGACATTAGTCCTGGTCTCACTGCTACTAAAAATTTTAGTTTTTCTGTTTCAGCAGCAAGAGCTGAAGCTAACACCCAAGGGTCTTCACATCCTTGACCAGTTGGAAGTAAAACACCCGTATATCCTAAATAATCAGCTGCCGCAGCAACTTGCTTATAATAACCATATTCAGCTGCTCTTCCTCGTTTTGTCGTTCCTAAATATCGACCATCTCCATAAGCCGGAATAAACCATAATAATTCCATGCCTTTACACACCCCTTATTTATTTTGAATCGTATACTAACACATTCTATATAAATTACCCCTAATAATTTATATGTTAATTCCCAGTCTCACCTTTAAAATTATCTCGCCATCTTAAAAACTTCGCTTCTAGTAAACGTACTAGAGAGTCAGAAAACTTCCCAACAAATGCAAAGATAATTATGCCGACAAATACGATATCTGTATTTGAAAATTGCCTTGCATCCATAATCATATAACCAATACCTTCTGTAGATCCCATAAGTTCTGCTACTACTAAACTCACCCATGCAACACCTAACGATAACCTTGCTCCTAGTAAAAGGTTAGGCAATGCAGATGGTAAAATGAGTTTCGTAATTAGTTTTCTTTTGCTAAACTCTAACACTCTCGCTACATCAAATAACTTTGAATCCACACCTCTAATACCTAAAAATGCGTTTACGTATAAAGGAAAAAATGCACCATCTGCAATTAATAACACTTTCGATGTTTCACCAAAACCGAACCATAATACGAAAAGTGGCGCAACAGCTAGATGAGGTACAGTTCTTAACATTTGCACAGATGGATCTAAATATTGCTCACTTCTCGTTGAAAATCCAACAATCGTTCCTAAAATGATTCCTAAGCCCCCACCAATAAAGAAACCAGCCGCAGCCCTGAATACACTAATACTTAAATGGCCGAATAACTCTCCTGTTTTAATAAGCTCTTGGAAAGCTAAAAAAATATCTAATGGTGTTGGTAAAACTGTTTTAGAAACAAGACCGAATACGCCAGCTAACTGCCAAATTATTAATATAATAACCGGTATAGTAATTGCCCTTACTAAAACTTTTACATTTAACTTTCGCACATTCTTAACTCTGTTTTTCTCAATCGTTATACTCGCTGGTTTCATAACAGCTTTCGTATTTTCCACTTTACAAAACCTCTTTTCACTTCGCTTTCAATGCTTTTTCTACGAAAGAATTATCTACAACTTTTTCCGCCTTAGTTTCTTTCTTTATAGAACCGAGCTTATATTGAAAATCCGCTGTCTTTTGTTGTTCTGCTATTATTTCCTTCGTTACCGGAACTAAAATTGGTTTGTCGTGATTAAACACTTCTTTTACGATCTCCGCATCTATCTTTTTTACAGAAGTATATACTTTTATTGCTTCATCTAAGTTAGCATCTTGCCATACACGTGCTTTCTCATAAACTTTGAGGAATTTCTCAACTAATTCTGGATGTTCTTTCGCAAATTTTGTTCTCGTAATTAAAAATTCTGGTGAAGAGACATTTAATGTTTCACCGTCTGCAATCACCTTCGCACCTTTATTTAACGTATGTAATGATATGAAAGGGTCCCAAATCGCCCATGCATCTACTGATCCTGATTCAAATGCAGGCTGCGCTTCATCTGGTTGTAATTGAATGACATTTACCTCTTTTGCATCAATCCCTTCTTTATCAAGTGCTCGATACAATAAATTAAAGGCACTACTTCCTTTTGCTACTGCAATTTTTTTACCTTTTAACTCTTTTACACTCGCAATCTTGCTATCTTTTTGAACGAGAATTCCAGTTCCTTTTCTCGCATAACTTGTATTGGCGATTTCGGTAAATCCAATACCTGCTGCTTGCGCTGAAATGACTGGAGAATTCCCTACTTCACCAAAGTCTAATCGGTTTGATGCGATTGCTTCAAAATAAGGAGGTCCACTTTGGAACTCTGTCCATTTCACTTTAACTCCTTCTTTTTTAAACTCCTCTTCAAACCACCCCTTTTTCTTTGCTAGTAATAGCGGGCTTAACCCTTGCTGTATACCAATTTGTATTGTTACATCTTCTTTCTTACTACTTGCTGTACTTTTTTCACATCCTAATAAACATACTGATATAGCTAAAGCAAAAGAAAGAATTTTAAATTTTTTATACATATAAAATCACCCTTTTCCTATATACTTGTTTGAATCAACCCTCCATATTCAAACTGCTGTAATACTTTCGTTCGAAGTTGTTGGAACGATTGAGAAGTTTTATTTCGCGGATAAGGCAAATTATTTTCAATCACTTTATGTATTTTCCCTGGTTTTGCACTCATAATGATGATTCGGTTTGAAAGATATATCGCTTCGTCTATATCATGTGTAACGAATATCATTGTTGTTTTCTTCTGCTCCCAAATATTTAGCAATACTTCTTGTAAATGACTTCGAGTAAAAGCATCCAGCGCTCCAAAAGGTTCATCAAGTAATAATACATTTGGATCTCTTAATAACGCTCTCGCTATCGCAACACGTTGTGACATCCCGCCTGAAATTTCTTTCGGATACGATTTTTCAAAGCCATCTAACCGAACGATTTCAACCCATTCTCTCACCTTATCTTTCACATACTTATCTTTTAACGACAAATCTGCCGCTATATTTTCTTCAACTGTTAACCATGGAAAAAGCCTATGTTCTTGAAAAATAAAACCTTGTTTCTTGCTCGTTTTTAAGATAGGCTCCCCGTCAATAACAACTTCACCTTCAAAATCATTATCTAGACCTGCAACAATTTTTAGTAATGTACTTTTTCCGCACCCACTCGGACCAATTACTGTAACAAAATCCCCTTCCTCTAATTGAAAATTAATATTCTCTAGCACTTGAACCGTACCAGTTTGTTTCAAAAAATATTTTGATACCCCATCAATTGAAACAGTCATTTCTTTCCCTCCTTAAAATGATTCATATAAATGAACAGATTCAGTATTTGTGCAATAAAAAAACCAAAGGCATTTTATCTGTTGATAAAATGCCTTTGGTTTCTCCAATCAGCAATACGTTATGGAATTAAGTACATATTATACAAATATTTCCGATAAGTCAACTAGGTTTTATTAAAACATACATATGATTTGTTTGAACATTTTACTTTTGTTTATTTAAACGACGTTTACTTACTATTTTTTCTGATCTTTAATCCACTGTAACCAATAAGAAAACTCACACGCTAAATGCATTTGATGGGATTTAATTAGACTATTAGGACAAAGGGCTGGGAACTCAACAACTAGACTTACTTCTATCCCTGTATCAGTATCTTTAAATTGATGTCGAACTCCACCAATAGTAGTACCATCTTTCATACGTGCAACACCTGTTGATTGGTATTGATAAGATTTATCTCTCGGTGTTTTCAATCCGGTTTCGTCACCAAAAACAATGAAAAATTGAACTGGAAACGGAGAATTACCAGTAGTTTCGATAACCTCTAATTCATTTTCCCCAAAGGGTCTTAGTACATAGTGATCAGGACAAGCAGATAAATTCACTTTGTTATTTTCACGTGATTGTTCAAGCATCAAACTATCAATTCCATGTATGGCTTCTTCTGCTGTAATCCCATCTAAATAAATACTAGTTTTTGAAAATTTTCGTCTATCGCCAGATAAAAGAGTACAGATACGCATACCTATTGCACTTAATCTAAGTTTTGATTTCAACTTTTCGTACATTTCATTGTATGTATATCGCAACTTTATTTCCGTTAGCTGTTTTATCATGACGTCTGTATCATTTATTTCAGGCTCTTTATGTCCTAATATATATAATACTTTTTTTATCCGTTCTCTTTTCCATTTTATAAGTTGCTCTTGTGAGATATTATTTCCATCGATAATAATTTTCATAAACTTTCTCCTTCCTTTTGATTGTATCGTAGTGTAGTTAATACTAAATTAACCATTTCATGTTTTGTATCTAGATTCAACTTTACTTCTGAATGAGCAATACTGCTAAGACCGTATAGAATAAACCCAGAAGCTAATAATGAGTTATCAGTATAAAAAACCCCTATGTTTACTCCCTCTTCAATTACTTGTCTAATTAACGGTTGCATACGTGCGAATAATTTCTGTTCCAGTTGAAAATGTTGTTCCGTCTGAAACGAACTCACATTTTTATAGGGTGCTAACTTTTCAATAAATGTCCAAAATATATCTAGTGAATCTTTCATCTTTTGCATGACAGACCGTTCATTTGAAACAAGTATTTCTTCAATTAACTCCATATTTTTCACAATACAGTCATTTAAAACTTCATCAACAAAATTCTCTTTAGACTTGAAGTAATAATAAAATAAGCCCGTTGCTACACCTGCATGATTCACAACATCTTTTATGCCAAATCCTTTCATACCATTTTTCATATATAGTTCAAAACCAATATCCATTAACTCTTGGCGTCTTACATCTGGTTCTTTTGATATTCTTTTCATACGTCATCTCCTACAATGTTTTCACCACGACTGAATCTGATTCAATCATAAACGACTGAACTTGATTCAGTCAATATTATTTCATAAATTTAAAATCGATTTAATAACTAAGCGACGAAATTTCTACAAAAAAAGAGTAATCTCAAGAGATATGCTACTAACCTTAGATTTATCAAAAAAGTTAGATCATATAACTTGAGACTACTCATTTCCATTCAAAATATTTATGTAATTAAATTTTATTTCCTCCGCACCCTGGCTGTCTCCAAAACTATTGGTGGAAGCTCTTTTTGAATGATTTCTTTTAATTCATAAAGAGCTTTCTTCACATAACCACCTTCGAAATTTCCTAATGGTTCTGGTAATTCATCCTCATCCAATATGAAATATTCTCCATTTGGAAGTACCATAATATCGATGATTAAATCTTCAAAGGAAACCACTTCATCTTTTATTTGTGTGTTTTTTACGATATTAAAATAGGAACCTAAATACTTTCCTTTTATATCTCTCCATACGTATAAATTGTACGGACGATCTCTCCAGTAATATGCGATTGTATAACTCCCTTTTGGGATTGTTAACTTAGTATCATTTGCAGTCATTGTAAATGAATACTGCACCTCGTGAAATAAAACGATACTTTGTGATTGCTTTTCAAGTAATAAGCAATTGTGATCTACTATTGTTGAGTTATACCGGATTTTTCTTTCTATAATTTCAATTTTCGATGTAAGTAACTTATTCATTATTTTGTTTCCCCTTATGCTAGTTCTATCCTCAATTATATCTATTTATGTAGTGATAAAGAAGTGTATAGTTTTTTATATAATGATTTATACAAGTACATAATAAAAACTCCTTCTTATTTAGAAAGAGTTTTTCACTATCCATGTTTCATATTTTTTCACTTCTAACGGAAACTCATTTGTTTTCATGCAACTAACAGTACTATTACTCATGTTTTAACTTTTCCTTAACCGCATCATAAAATTTTCGTTCTTCATCAACATTTAAGTAAACACGACTTACTGTTTTAGAAAAGCCGTATAACAACTGCGCTTTCACTGGCTCTTTTAATGTTATTTCAAAAGTAGCAGGTTCTTTTATGAACTCCATAACAGTTGCATCCAATACCTGCTTCCCTTCTTTTGCCGTTAGCAATTCACCCTTGTAGAACGCAATATTATCAATTTGTGTAAATGGCATAACAATTTTCTTTCCTAATCCGATTTGAATGATTACTTGTTCTTCTGTTACGACAAGTGGATTTTTGCGCATCGCTTGTATTTCAGCTATAAAATAAATCATCGCGTATACATTTAAAATAAGTAAAATCCATGCTATTACTGGATTCCACTGATGTAGTAAATAATGAAAACCAATGCTTTCAATTGCTGTTGCGTGAATAATCATGATATACACACCTATAGCACCAGTCTTTTTATGATATGAGTATACAGATTTACCTGTTGGTACTTTTTCACGCCACGATAAAAACGCATAATAGATTAACTTACACTCTGTTAGAATGACATCTATTAACTTACCTCTTTTCATAGTAGCGTCAAACGCTGCATCAATTGCATAAGAAAAGGAATAATTTTCTCTTCTATATTCTTTATATTTTTTTATTATTTTAGGAAGCACTCTAACAATTTTATAGAGAAGGAATAATTCTAGACCTACAAATGCAATTTCAGCCGCAGCAATAATATAAGAGATGAATGAAAAAGCTTGTAAATAATCACTTGGAATAATAAATCTTGCAAAAATATAACCAGCTATTACAACAGGAACTATATATGTTAACGAGTATCTTTTTCGAATAATGAAGAAATATGTGATGATTGGAATGACAAACAAGCAATCTAATAATGACCCAAGCACAACTTCTTTCGGCGCAACTGGTACAATTGGAAGGGCATACAATAAATAGTTTGATAGCATAATTAAAGAGACGAGTCCAATCCAAATACCTTTTCGCCTTCGTGATAGTGTAACCTTCATACGTTCACTCCTTTATTTAAAAACCTCATTTAAATGGTCTTTATAAAATGAAATGGCACGTTCAAATTCTTTTACTTCCTCTACTTTCACGACAGTTTCAAGTAATAATTTCATCGCTGATTCGTGATCGTTTACGTTATATTTTGCTAATGATAAAAATACTTTCATCGGAGCGTTCTCTGGAAATTTTTTCACCCCAGCTTCTAATACTGTAATTGCCTTTTCATATTCCCCTATACAACGATATGTACTTCCTAAACCAATATAAGCACCGCAAAGCGATTCGCCATCAAGTCCATTTGCGATTGCCTGCTCATAATACGGAACTGCTTCTGTTTCTAGCCCCATTACATCATGTATCCACGCACACTGATACAGTACTTCTGCATCCTTTGTAAAGTTTGTTAATCCTATAAGCATCTCTTTAGACTGCGCATATTTCTTTTCATTTCTAAGTTTAATAGCTTGCTTTAATAAATGTTCCATAGAATCCACTCCTCACCAATTATTCTGTGTATAGCTCTTGATTGGTATACGCTTCACATTCGTGTAAAAGTAAAATTCCCACCAATTAAAGTTTCGCTTACTTATTACTATGCGGATTCATTCTCATCTAAAAACTTAATTTTAAAAAGCAGTGACACGATTACATAATACCTCTAAGCTTTTGACAATTTCTTTCGCTGTTTCATCTTTCCCATTACACAACTTTCCTTTACCATCCTGTCCAATTACATAATGCACAGCCCCGCGCGAATATAAAGAATGTGGTGAATTCGCAATCATTACATTCGCCCTTGCTTCTTTCATTCTATTTTTTGCTCTTTCAAACAGTTCTTCTTCATTTAAATCACTTTCAAGTTTAAAACCAACAAGTACTGTTTCTGGGTCCCATTCTTTTATTTGTTTTAATACCTTTGGAGCCTTTTGAAAGTGAATAATCGGTGCTATATCACTTGAAATTTTTCCGTTCATATTAAGAACATTACCATCTTGATCACAAATTTTCTCTACAATCCAATCTGATCCAGCCGCTGCCATAATGACTGCATCAACCTTTTCATGTGATATGATACTTTTCATTTTATCTTGTAAATCAACGATTCCTTCAAATGGATGTAATTCTAACCCTCTATGTACATCACTCGGTTTCTCCGCAAAATAACCGTGTAAATATATAACATGTGCCCCTTTAGCTAGAAGTTCTTCTGCGATTATCCTTCCGATTGTACCTTTGGCCATATTCGTATGCCCGCGTACTTGATCCCATTTTTCTAGACAACCACCGCTCGTAATTAATACCTTTTTCCCCTTCATTGTAACCATCCCTTACTAATTTTTCTTACGAAACCATTCTGTTCCAAAGTCAACTATATCACGCTGTTTCATTAGACGACACGTTGCATTCCCTATCTTCCCATTTTTTACAGTTCCTTCTCGCTCAAACTCCACACCAATTTCTACAAACTTCTCAGATTCGTAATCCATTTCAACAAACTCTTTCCACACTCTTTCACCGTTTTCTATAATAGGTGCTCCTACTTGTATTAACTCACATGCACCAGAACGCACCTCGGATAAATGAACAGACGTATTGGAATCATATCCAACACCAATTAATAATACGTACCCGTCTAAATCATATATTTTTCTTAATGGAGATTCTTCTCCAAAGCTCATTGATAACGAATGGTTCATTGTTATTTCTACTGCATGTTTTCCCCATGCAGCAAAACTTCCTAACGGATGATTACTACGTACTACATTCGGATATGTACGAAAACATTCAACTATTTCACCCATTCCCCTTGTTGGGGTTATACGTGAATCAAATGCTGGGACGTTATCTCGGATAATTTGCCACCAGTCTTCCGGTACAGGTGGTCTTGACCAATGTTTCGGATCGGACAAATCCGAAGATTGCGTTGGCATTATTATCGTTCCTTCTTCCGTAACAACTTTCATTAATGCTTCTACTACAGCAACGGCACCACCAGATATCCACCCGATAGAACTTAGTGATGAATGAACGATAATTGTCATTCCTTTTTCGACTCCTAATGCTTTTAAATCTTTTGTTATTGTTTCGATTGTATTTGGAAATTGTGTACTTGCTACTATTTCATTCATTTTCATATTGGTTCCCCCACTAGCCACGTAAATTTAAACTTTTATATAAATATATTATCATATTTTTCTCAATTTTTAACTTAATCATATTCATTACTACAAAAATATGTATATTATTATACTGAAGCCTCAAAACTCTATTAAAATCGTAGATAATGATGAGCGAGAGTTTTTTTGAAATGAAGAAAAATGTAAATCCTATTTTTTCAAACTATACTCCATATACATATTTTTATACTATTTTTCCATGTAACAATGAAGTCTTTCTATCCCTGGATATTTTTCTCCTAAACTTTTAACTTGAAAACCAATTCTTTTATAAAATTCTACCGCCCCATCGTCTGTCTCCGCTTCTATATAAGTCAATTGATATATCCTTACCACTTCTTTAATCATTTGCAGTGCAATTCCTTTTTGACGATAATCTGGAGCCACTGCTATATGACATATGCGTGCTTTAGTTTCTCCGATTATTTCAATACCTAGACAAGCTTTTTCTTCATATTTGTACAAAGTCCCTTTATTACTTTGATAAAATATTACTGCTTTCTTTAAGCTTATTTCATTTGGACCGACGGCATATTGTAGCACATTTAATATTGAATCTTTCTCAATTTGTTTAACACACTGTAAATTCATACTTTCATCCCTTTCTATGAAAAAAGACTAGCTCTTAATAAAAAGAGCTAATCTCATTACGCCGTTATTTTTTCTTCTTTTTTTACAACGACAGCCACATAACTATGAAGTATCATTCCAATAATAACGAGACTCATACCAATCCAAGATAATGATGATGGAATTGGTGCAGATAACCAAATCAACTCTCCTACTAGCGCAAATAAAACTTCACCAGACTGCGTCGCTTCCACTGTTGCTAATTTTTGCGGATCATCTTTCACAAGATCTGTTGCAAAGAAAAATAATACTGTCGCGATTAACCCAGAGCTAACTGCTACAATAAAACATTGAAAAACTTGGCTACTTGACGGTAATCCGCCTGTTGATACTTCGTAACCAGATAATAAAAACCAAAATGGTAAACTTGCTAATGTCATACCGAGTACTCGCTGAAATACATCTAATTCCCCTTTACAAACTTGCATCATTTTTCTATTTCCAAGAGGATACGCAAATGCTGCAATAAGTACAGGAACTACACATAAAACGGTTTCACGAATACCTAATGAAGAAGCATGTTCTACTTGCATGAGAACGACACCGAATAAAATAATGCCCGACATTACTAATTCCTTCATCGGAAGTTTTTTATGTAGTGGATCCACCGCAAAAAATGGTGTTAACAAAATCCCTGCAACGATTGTAATTTGCCATGTTGATGCAACGAGCCAACCTGGTCCGAACGCTCCAGCAAAACTAAGCGGTGCATAAAAGAGACCAAATCCAACGATACTCCACACTAACCATTCTTTCGGATTGTTTTTCATATATTGAAAGAGTTGCTTTAAGTTCCCTCTATACATAACAATAAGTAATAGCATTGGAACCATAAAATAATACCGTAATGATGCACTCCAAATCCAGCTTCCACCTTCTAAGTCCATTGCCCTGTTCAAAACAAAAGTAAAGGCAAAGAAAAATGATGCCAGTATTCCTATAACAATTGCTTTCATTGTAAAACCCCTTGTATTTAATTTTTTATCTCTATGACCTATATTTTAGTATACGCGATGAAAAATCTACATTCAAACTTACATTTCACTTTAGGATGATGAAGGAATTGTAGTAGATTTACATGGGAATAAAGTGCATTGGTATGAAATCGAGGCCATTACATATCAAAATTTTCAAGGGTCAAAATCTACTTTAATCTCGACCCACTATACTCACCATGAAAATATACGCATCCGCTATAAAAGATGGCTACCAACTATTGCACATTCAATTTACTGGTTTTCTATTGAGAAACCAAAAGATTATCATAAAAATTTAATGATAGCTTGGGAAGAAAAGCGAACGAATAAAAACAAACGCCTCCTTTAATTATTATTTAGGGGCGTTCGTTCATTCAAAAATTAAAGAATATGTAGTTTATATTCTCTGTATAATTTCCTCAATCGACTTATATGAGCTTGATGATACCGATTATGATCTGCTATATGCCATATTCCCCATCTTATTGTCGCAGTTTCGCCTTTTTCATACAAAACTTCCCGCGTTAAATCAGTTTCTGTTAGTTTCATACATTCTTCATAAAACAATTTTTGCACTGCTTCATAATCTTGCATTAACTCTTGCAATGTGTTTTTTCTTAAACTTGGTAATTCTCCTACTTCATTTAACATAGGACCATATTTATTTTCAAATGCTGGCGGAACATCTTCTCCCTTGAAACGATACACCCAATGTAAATCAACAACTGCTAAATGCTGAAGTAACTGCCCAATACTATTTTCATTATTTTCAGACCCTTTATAGGATAGTTCGTTCTCTTCAGTACCTTCGACTAACCTTTGCAATCTATTAAACGTATCAGCAACCGTCGCATACAAAATCGCTACTTGAGGGTCCATTTTTCTTTCTAAATGGAGATCTTTCATACAAAACTTCCTCTCTTAAAAGAACAACACCATATGTTCATCATCACTATACACACCATTCATTTTTATAGCCCTTTTTTCAATTCCGTATGTTTTAAATCCCATTGATTCATATAATCGTTTGGCTGGTTCGTTCGTTGACACAACCCCTAAATTCAATTGCTCTAGCTTCATCTCTTTTGCCCTTTCAATTGCTTTACGTATTAAATCACGTGCAAGACCACTTCTTCGATTTTCAGTATCTACATACATTGCAACGATATGTCCTTTATGCTTATATGCGTCTTTTTCTTCTGTTAATAAAGTAACAACCCCAACTAAACGATTTTCATTATTAAAAGCACCAAATGTAAAACTACTGTTGGATGAAAGATTACTAGCAACTCGTTCAAGAGGGTTTTCTTGACGTACTGCTTCTTCATAAGTCGTTATAAATGCTTCTGGATTTACTTGTAGTGCTTGTAAACGCAACTCCCAATATTTTTTTGCATCCGCTTTTGTAAGTAATCGAATCATTTTATTTTCCCCTTTTTAATTTACATAATATTTTTATAGGTTATTATTTTTTTGATTCATACTCTTCTTTTAATATACTGTAACGATAGCGATGAATGAACTTTCCCTGTCTCAATCGATCATTTCTCATTAACCCTTCGCATACAAATCCGGCACTTTCATAACTCTTTTTAGCTTTTGTATTATCTTCATCTACACGTAACCAAATTTTCTCCAATTCAAACTGAGAAAAACCTATTTGTAACATGCTGTTTAGAGCTGCCATTCCAAATCCTTTACCCCAATAGTCTTTATTTCCAATCGCAATTCCTAGTTCAGCATTTTTATTTGTTTTATCAAAATTTTTAAGGTCTACCCATCCAATATGTATACCTGTCTCAGTAACGATTGCCCTTTGTTCATAACCATTTTTTCGGCTTATACAAGCTTCAATCCAGTTTCTCGTATCTCCACGAGTGAACGGAGGATATTGATCTGGTAAAACTAAATGCTTTGTTACATCTCTATCTAATGACCATTGATAGCGATCTTCTACATCATCTAGTGTCAATTCTCTTAATTGAACATATGGTACATTCATTTTTTTCTCCTCTCTTTATTTACCAATAGAAAATCCTTCGAACACTCTTCCACCATACTGTTCTAACGTCTTTTCTATAAAATGAATTAATTCATTTTTCCCTCCCGTTTTATAAAAATGATCAAAAGCGGCTACAAATTTGTTTGCATATTGCTCATCATATCTTTTTAGCACTCTAATAAACCATTTTGAACTCCCAAGCCACTTACCATTTACTCTTAATACATATTCATGTACTAAATCGGCTAATAAATTAGCGATAAACAATTCTTCTTCTCTTTTTGTTGCACCAATAAAGTCATCTAAAGTATCCGTAATAAAATATCGCTTCTGCTTAATCGTTTCTTCGGTCCATTTAGCTGGTCCTTTATGTAGTAAATCATTCGCTTCTTTTTTTAATTTCTCAACAATTTCCTGTTCCCCTTTTAAGGCAATCCCTTCTGAAACTAATTGTGGTAACGACGGCCTCCCTCGATCACAATCCATTTTGAAAAAGGTTTTATATGTTTCGAAATTATGAACAAACACCTCAACAGGCCATCCATTACTATAGAAAGATTCTCTATAACAAGAAGTTAAACTTTGATCGACTATTACAATGTCAAGGTCAGATGTTTTCGTCGCTTCTCCTCGTGCAACGCTTCCGCCGAGTAAAGCTACATCACAATTCGGAAATTGTAATGTAATTATGTTTTGTGCTGCTTCAATTGGTTTCATAACCGATCCTCTTTTCTTATTTCACTTTCTTTTTTTCAGCTCTTTCTCTCGCTTTTTTTATATAGCTTTCTGCATCTGGTGTTTTACATGATGTTGCACCATGATCAACCTCTATTTTTCCAATTTCACTTGCAATTTCAATCGCTTGTCGCTCTAAGTCTTCATTACGAATTCCTATTGCGATTAAAGCACTATTCATCGCTTCTTTTTTTCTATTTTTTTCATTATGTATATTTTCTTTAATCTCTTCTAAGTACGGAGAGAAGAAATCATCATGTAGCGTTTTATTTTTAATCGCTATATTTGCTAATAAAGACCAGCCAGCTCTTCCAATCCATTCATCATTAGACTTTGTCCACTCTTCCATTCTTTCTATTGCAATTGGCGAAGTACATATAGATGTCATCAGAACATCCATTAAACAGTAATAATCAACATCCTGAATCCAACTATTAAGCTGTTCTGTCGTTATTTTTTTCGGGTCTAAAATATAAGTTGCTAATGTCATTGCGTCCATATTTTTCGTTTCCCACAATTCAACTGCTAAATCGTGATCTTTTTTTATCTTCTTTTTTAACAATTTTAAATTCGCAAAACTAACTCCAAATAACGGCTCTTTCGCTCCGTGGTTTTTATACGTTTTTCGATTTTGTTCTGTTCCATATTCCTCTAGTTGCTGCATTACTTCCTCAAGTAACATATACCCACCTCTTTATCTTTTATGTTGACTGTATATATGTATGTACGATATATTCTACATCACTTTTTGTTTTTCCTATATATATTTTTAAAATACGGTATGTGAAATTTCTAAACATTGCACAGCTATACCATCAAAAAACTGTACATGTTAAACATACAGTTTTTTGATGGTATCAATTTTGCGTAGAATAAGATATAAACTACGAAAGAACTTTTAATGGTCCTCTCAATCACCTATTTTTTCAACTGAATTTTTTACATCTGACCACTCTTCTATTGACCCTGCGTCCGGAAAAACTGTAACTACATTAAAATTCGCACCTTTTTCTTTCCCAATTTGTTTAGCTGCTAATAAATTCGCTGCCGCAGAAGTTCCTATTTTTATACCAGTATCTTTGTAAAAACGTGCCATTTCATACAGGGTATCTTCATATGAATAAGTCCATTGTTTTTCTATCAAATTTTCTTCCTGTTCTATGAAATGTTGTTTCCTTCCTAAGCCGAACCCACCTGATCCAGCATATTTCTTTAAATCATTTGGTGGTTGTTCCGAACCATAAGGCAATTCAGCAGGCATTACTAAATGTAGTTCAACATTTTTTGTATAATTCTTTATTGCTGTATAGACTCCCATTAGAGTTCCACCAGTACCAGCAGATGCTACCCATGCATGTATTGGTTTTCCAATCATTTGTGCAATAATTTCTCGCCCTGTACCTTCTATATGACTTACTAGATTTGCATTATTATAATGTTGGAATAAAAAATATAATTCTGGCTTTTGTTTGCTAATCTCTATTGTTTTCTCAATTACTGCGTAGAACCCTTTACATTTATCAACTAAGATTACGTTAGCACCATAACGATCAAGTTCATTTAATAGAGATTTATCGGTTCCAGAACTTAAAACTAACGTGCATTGAATCCCTAAATAATTACAAATACACCCAATTGACCTCGCTAAGCTTCCACCACTATACTCTAAAATATTTTGTTTTTTGTCCGCTTCTTGTAAATATTTATTAATCATTCCAAGTGCTGCCCTATCCTTAATCGATCCTGTAGGGTTATGCCATTCACATTTAGCATAGATAGAAAGATCCTTCGTTTCTTTGCATTCTAATTTCACGAGCGGTGTATTTCCAACATGTTTAGAAAACGCTTCAAAATGGTTTACTATCATACTTTTATACCTCCTTCATAAATTATGTTTACTACATTTGTTCTTAGCCAAAATACTTTCTACATTTTAATAACTCTCTCAATAAAAATTTCTTATATAAAAATCCCTACAAACACTGTAGGGATTTATGTCTAAATCATTTTGTTACACTCTATTTCATATGAAAATAGTTTTCTTATTCAGATGCATTCATAAGCACAATTCTCCAACCGTCTGGATCCTCTATTGTGGTTCCTTTCTCTATCCAATACGGGTTTTCAGGTTCTACCTCATGATAGCCCATATTACTTAATCGATTCACTATCTTTTCAATTTCATCTTTAATAGGCATATAAAAAACTAGTAAATTATCTTTTGTCGGTGCCGGACATGGACTTCCATTAACATGTGTAGTAAACTCCAAATGATACTCTTCATCTGGTAAGCCAAACATAACCCCATCATATCCTTCATGATTGTGAAATTCCCCTATACGTTTTAAACCTAATCCTGTTTCATAAAAACTTATCACTTCTTCAAATTTATCTGTTGGTCTTGCAATTCTAAATTGAACCCAATTCTTCATGCAAATCTCCTCCTTTTCATTTTCCAAAGCTTTATAGTAATTAGTATAGGTTACATATATTCCCTTTAACATCCCTCATTAGTGTGAACTTCCTAAGTTGAAAGACCTATTAGTTAATAAACAATAGGACTTTAGTATAAAATTCATATAAAATTAGTTATATAAATATAGAGATGAATTACAAGCTATTACGTATGAAATAGTTCTCCTTGCAGGGCCTTTATATACCGATCAGCAGATCTTTGTACAGCTTTATTCGCATCTTCCACCACACCATGAAATGCATTATATAGTCGACTAAATTGGATATCTTTTACCTTCTCTGCCATATCTCTAACTTTATTCGCTGGTAATGGAATGAGATTGGGATAACTATACATAAAACTTACCCATTTCCGATCCGAAACTACTTGTATAATATCACCTGATAACAAAATACCTTTCCCTTCATTACCGTCTTTCCAATGTATAACTGTTCCACCCTTAAAATGGCCTCCTAAGCGATGCAATGTAAGTTCTTCCGATAATATCAGATGCTCCCCAGACCAAAATTTAATTTGCTTACTCGGACGAACCACCCACTCTTTATCATCTTCATGAATATAAATAGGTACATTGAATGTTTCCGCCCATTTAACTTGTGTAGAGTAATAATGTGGATGAGAAAGTGCTATTGCTTGAATACCACCTAAATCATATATACGTTGTATCGTTTTATCATCTAAATAACTAATGCAATCCCACATAACATTTAGAGTTTTACTTTGTATTAAAAATGCTGTTTGTCCAATCGCAAATTTAAGTTTAGTAGTAATGCTATACAAACCGCTTTCTTCTTTTATTATTTCGTTTTTGTATAAATTGCTATTTTGCATCGTTTCTAATGTTGTCCATGACTGCCCAATTGGATTAACATATTGTCTTTCCTCATTACAAATTTTACAGCGAGAAGGTGCTTCTTCATTTTCGGGATACTGTACTCCACATGTAGTGCAAATATAATTATCCATATTCCCACTCCTTTTTTCATGTAATTGTTTCTTTACCAATATTTTAATAAAAAACAAAAATATTCGAATCAATAATTGGAACGAAAATGAAATGATACGAAAGTATGATTTGGTGATTGAAAGTTTAAATAATAAAGTTTAAATTCATCCTATTTTTCAAAACTGCAATTGATATAAAATCTTGCATACTTTTGAGTAAACTTTTTTACACTTGTAAAAAAGTTTTTTTGCATTTCCCTACCTATAATTGCTAATATAGTAGAGTAGAACTTTTATAGAGAGAAGGAAAATTATGCACAATGGAATTCGAATGACAACTTTAGTAAAAAGGGCTATGTTAGTTTGTGCGGGGGTATTATTCACATACGAAGTGGCTTTTGGATCAGTACATACTGCTCTAGCTAGTACAGAGGATGAAGCAAAATCTGTTCAACTTGTAAGTGAGATTCAAACATCTCTTGCTCCGAAAGAAGCTCCAAAACATTATAACGGGCAAGTTAGAAAAGTCGCTTATTTAACATTTGATGACGGTCCTGGAAAATACACAGCTGAGCTTTTAGATATGTTAAAGAAAGAAAATGCAAAAGCAACATTCTTCCTAATTGGTTCAAACGTAAAAGCTTTCCCTGATCTTGTAAAACGCGAAGATGCTGAAGGTCACTACGTTGGGATGCACAGTATGACTCATAACTACAAGAAACTTTACACTGAAGGTCATTACGTAGATGAAATGAAGGAAGACCAAGGCTTAATCGCTGGTGTTTTAGGTAAATCACCAGTATTAACTCGTCCATCTTACGGCTCTATGCCAGGATTAAACGAAGCTCTTCGCAACAAAGTTGTAGAAAATGGCTTAAAAGTTTGGGATTGGACAATTGATTCTTTAGACTGGAAATATAACAAAATGCAAGTTGATGCTGCATCTGCTAAAATTGTAGAAAACGTGTTACATGGTGCTACAAATCCAACAGAAGTTATCCTTATGCATGATATTCATCCACAATCAGTAAAAGCAGTTCCTGGAATTATTAAAGGACTGAAAGAAAAAGGATATGAATTAGAAGCATATAATGAGAACGAACACTTCCCATTAAACTTCTGGCATGATAATCGTATGTAATGAAAAGACTTGATTTCCTTTAGCTGGGAATCAAGTCTTTTTATCATTTTGGGAATTACTCCTCGTATATTCGACTCAAACTCCCCCTTCTCTAATATCAATAAAAATTCAAAATCACATGTTATACTATAATTTAGTTTAAATAAGTAGGTGTCATATGATCGTATATACAGTACAAACTGAAGAAGCATGGAAACAATTTAAGAAACTTGGTTATTTAGAAGGTAATAAAGAATTCATCGATCCAGACGATGTATATTCATATGACTGGATGGTGCGCGTCGCTAAAACAAGATTGCCTCATTACGAAGGTAACTATCCTATTTGGGTCTGGGAAGCAAATAATTACCCAAATCGAAATCATAAAGCTTGGGGTAGAACAAATTCAAAAATGGTAATTTTAACACTAGATGTACCGAAAGAATGGGTACTATGGAGCTATTTTGACTATTGGTGCTGTGCTATGACTGATGGATCAACATATTTACATACAAAAAATAAGTGTACTTTAGATGAATGGTATACATATATGGATAAAGAATACGGGATAATATTTGATTTTGACTATTTATTATCTCATCCTGATTGGTGTCTAGGTAAAGAGGATTCGTTAGAAAAACAAGGTGTTATCGGCAAAATACCCCTTTCCTTCGTGAAAAAAGTAAGACGTTTTCGTGCTAAGACAGATAAGTCTATTAGTAAAATCCGAAGTGATAACTGGGATAATAGAAAAGAAAACCGCATTAAAAAGATGAATCGAAAATTAAGAAAGCGAAACGATAAACAAAAAAGAATACAAAAGCGACTTATACGAAATTAAAACATATATCAAAATACAGTAAGAAATTATGGATTGAATATACAAATTCAATCCTATTTTTTATATTATCAACACTTTAGCACATATTACTCTTAAGGAGTGATGTGTATATGGATTTTCTTTCAGCCGAATATTTGTCCGCCCTACTTGCCATCATTGTAATTGATTTAGTGTTAGCCGGTGATAATGCCATTGTAATTGGATTAGCAGCAAGAAGATTACCGAAAGATCAGCAAAAGAAAGTTATTATATGGGGAACTATCGGGGCAATCGCGATTAGAGCCCTCGCTACCTTAGTTGTTGTTTGGTTGTTAAAAATACCAGGGCTACTTCTAATTGGTGGTGTACTCCTTATATGGATTGCTTATAAATTAATTGCTGAAGGCAAAGATCATGATATTAAGGCCGAAGAAGGATTTTGGTCTGCTATTAAAACCATTATTATTGCTGATGCGTTAATGGGCATCGATAATGTACTCGCTGTTGCAGGAGCTGCCCATGGTAACTTTTCTTTAGTAATCATCGGATTATTAGTGTCTATTCCAGTAGTCGTATGGGGCAGTACATTGATTTTAAAATGGGTAGATCGTTTTCCTGTCATCATTACGATTGGAGCAGCCGTTTTAGCTTATACTGCCGCGAAAATGATTGTAGATGAGAAATGGTTCGCTGGATTTTTCGAAAGTAACCCTTTCGTTAAATGGGCATTTATCATTATTATCATCATCGGTGTAGTTTTCTTCGGAAAGGCTAAACAAAAAGCAACAGCTGGTTCTGTCTCATAATGATGGTATATTTACAAATAAAAGGCGCTATTCATATGAATAGCGCCTTTTATTATTTATTTAGCTTCCCCTTCCGGAGTCGTTTTTACCTTCGTTTTGTTTTTATCGCGGTTGTTATAGTTATACTTCGAACGATCTACTGGAGTGAATCCTTCCGGTGTGTAGAATCGTAATAAGTCACCATTCACGACTTGGTCAGAGTATTTTAGTGAGTTTTGAACCATTTGTTCATTTTTCTTTATTTCATCTGTAAATTCTACAGGTTTTCCAGTAGTTGTATCATAGTATTTGCCGTTTAGTGCAGTAACTGTTGGGCTTACGTAGTTACCGTTACGGAACGCAACGACTTGTTTATGATCTGGTGATAATAAATCAGAACCGAATTGAACATAATTCTTTGTATCTGTACCTAGTAAGTGTAATAGCGTTGGAAGAACGTCAATTTCACCACCGTATTGATGTTGTACGCCACCTTTCACTCCTGGTACACGAACGATTAATGGTACACGTTGTAACTGTGCATTTTCAAATGAGTTCATTTCTTTACCCATTACTTTTGACATTGCTGCGTTATGATTATCTGAAATACCGTAATGGTCTCCGTACATAACAATAATTGAGTTATCATATAAACCAGATTGTTTCAAGTAATCGATGAAGCCTTTTACAGATTCATCTAAATAGCGTGCTGTTTGGAAGTACGTATCTACTGATGAATCACCTGTTGTTGCTGGTTCAATCGTTGCTTCTGCCTTATCGATTGGATAAGGGAAATGGTTCGATAACGTAATAAACTTCGTATAGAACGGTTGTTTCAACGTTTGTAATAACGGAATAGATTCATTAAAGAACGGTTTATCTTTTAACCCGTAGTTTACTACGTCTTTTTCATTCATATCGTAGTATGACGCATCAAAGAATTTATTAAAACCAAATGATTTATAAATATCGTCACGGTTCCAGAATGTTTTGTAGTTACCGTGGAATACTGCTGATGTGTATCCTTGTTGTCCTAAAATAGCTGGTGCTGATTGATACGTATTATGAGATTTCGTTGTAAAGACAGAACCTTGCGGTAAACCAAACATTGAATTCTCTAACATAAACTCCGCATCAGATGTTTTCCCTTGTCCTGTTTGATGGAAGAAGTTATCAAAATAAAGTGTATTCGCATCTTTTGTAAATGAGTTTAAGAACGGTGTAACTTCTTGACCATTTAATTTGTAATCAATTAAGAAGTTTTGGAATGACTCTAAATGAATGTAAATTACGTTCATTCCCTTTCCTTTACCGAAATACTCAGGATTTGGACTTGCATAAGTTGATGTTAAATAATTTCGTACTTCTGTCATATTATCACCATCAGCTAATGCTCGTTCTGTCGATGCTTTCGCACTTTGAATTCCATCATAAATTGTGTAGTTGTATGCACCTAAATATTTCACAATATAATTACGGTCAAACGTTCTTGTTAATAATTCAGGACGGTCAGACTCTGCAAGACCTAAGTTAACACTGAATAATAAAATACCTGCTACAAATACTAGAGATAATTTATGCTTCGCAACACGAATTGGTTTTGGATTTGCAAATTTTGTTGCGACTAACACAATTAATATAATCGTGTCTAAGAAGTATAATGGATCATAAAGATGTAGCAACGCAAGAATACTACCACCTAAATCTCCAAAGTTATTCGTTTGTGTTAATGTCGGGAACGTAATAAAGTCACTGAAAAAGCGATAGTATACTACGTTTGCGTATAAAAGAATCGACAATAACAAATTAATGATAATTAACCAAATATAAGATCGTTTCCCTTTTGCAAATAATGCAAGTCCTAAAAATAGAACTGCTGAACTAAGCGGGTTAAAAAACAGCAAGAATTTTTGAATTGTGTTTGAAATTCCTAAATTGAATTCCGTTACATAAGCTGCATATGTTTTGAGCCACAATAAAATAACGGCAAACAGAAAGAATCCAAAATGATTGCTTAACACACTTTTGCTCTTTAATAAGAACTGTTTCATTTCTCCACCTCTTTTGATCATCCAAGGCTTATTTTTTTATAAGTCTGTCTCTCTATTCAAATTTTCTTCTTCAAATAGATTATCTTTATTTAACTATATGAAGAATATTAGTAATTATAATTTGAAGCTAGTATTTATTCAACTATTTCTTTCTAGACATTTTGACCTTGGTTTCTATTTAACAAAATAAATTTGTAACATTTCCTGTTTTCTCCCAAGATTCATCCACTAATTATGACACCCCATACTATATACCTTTATAAACTCATTCGCAAACTATTCTATCTCCAAATTTGGTACATATTTCACATGACAAAATAATACGATTTGATTATATTACTCCACTTACATTTCCCTTCTTCAACTAACTCTTTAAATCTTAAAGTCATTACATCCCTTCATACATGAAAAAATTCTCCTGTTCATTAATATTATATTTGAATAATTATTCATTTGACCGACCAGCGATGTTACGTTTTCTCGACAAAAAAACTCGCTCTAAAAAGAGCGAGTTTTTTCATTATATATTATTGACCTTTGTACATTGCATCTACTTGTTTTTGAAGTTCCTCATTTTCTAAGAACTCATCATAAGTAGCCTCTTTATCGATTACACCGTTTGGTGTTACTTCGATAATGCGGTTTGCAATTGTTTGCACGAACTGATGGTCATGAGATGTGAATAAGATTGTACCTTTGAATGCAATTAAACCGTTATTTAATGCTGTGATTGACTCAAGGTCTAAGTGGTTCGTTGGATCGTCAAGTGTGATTACGTTCGCACCACTTAACATCATTTTAGATAACATACAACGAACTTTTTCGCCTCCAGATAATACAGAAACGTTCTTCTTAACTTCTTCACCTGAGAATAACATACGGCCTAAGAAACCACGTAAGAAGCTTTCAGACTCATCTTGTGGAGAGAATTGACGTAACCATTCAACTAAGTTGTAATCACTGTTCTCAAAGTACTTAGAGTTATCTCTTGGGAAGTAAGATTGAGAGGTTGTAACACCCCATTTGAATGAACCGCTATCCGGCTCCATTTCACCCATAAGAATTTTAAATAATGTTGTCATCGCAATATCGTTACGGCCGATAAATGCAACTTTATCACCTTTATTTAAAGTGAAGTACACATTATCTAACACTTTTTCACCATCAATTGTTTTAGAAAGACCTTCAACAGTTAATAAGTCATTTCCTACTTCACGCTCAGGTGTGAAGCCAACGAATGGGTAACGACGTGATGACGGTCTAATATCATCTAATGTAATTTTGTCTAATAATTTTTTACGAGAAGTTGCTTGTTTCGCTTTAGAAGCGTTTGAACTAAAGCGTGCAATGAAGTTTTGTAACTCTTTTACTTTCTCTTCTTTTTTCTTATTAGCATCTTGTGTTAATTTTAAAGCTAATTGGCTTGACTCATACCAGAAGTCATAGTTACCAACATAAAGTTGAATTTTACCGAAATCAAGGTCAGCCATGTGCGTACATACTTTATTTAAGAAGTGACGGTCATGGGATACTACGATAACTGTGTTTTCAAAGTTCATTAAGAAGTTTTCTAACCATTGAATCGCTTTTAAGTCCAAGTGGTTGGTAGGCTCATCTAATAATAGAATGTCAGGTTGACCGAATAAAGCTTGAGCAAGTAATACTTTTACTTTCTCTGCCCCAGTTAATTCTGACAATTTCTTATCATGAAGATCTTCACCAATACCTAAACCTTTAAGAAGAATTGCAGCTTCTGACTCAGCTTCCCAACCGTTAAGCTCAGCGAACTCACCTTCAAGTTCAGCAGCGCGCATTCCATCTTCATCACTAAAGTCTTCTTTCATGTAAATAGCATTTTTCTCTTGCATTACTTTGTAAAGTTGCGTGTGACCCATAATTACTGTTTCTAATACTGGGAACTCTTCATATTCGAAGTGGTTCTGTTTTAATACTGCTAGACGCTCACCTGGCGTAATATGTATGTCACCTGTTGATGGTTCAATTTCTCCAGATAAAATCTTTAGGAATGTAGATTTACCAGCACCGTTTGCTCCGATTAAACCGTAGCAGTTACCTGGCGTGAATTTTATGTTAACATCTTCAAATAATTTGCGATCCGCGAAACGCAAACTAACGTTACTTACTGTAATCATTTGTGTCCTCCTACTAATACCGCTTATTTCAGCGTTTTCTCACCGATTGTCTTAAAAAATCGCATATTACGACTCAATTATTGTAGACTATAGCTATTATATAGTAGAAGCTGGATGAATAGCAACGGTTGATTGCTATTCCTTTCTTTCCAAACTCGAATAAAACCTTTGTTTTTAATTAGATTAAAGTTACATACACGTTTTAAAGAGGATTCATTTTGAAAAAACATTTATAATTGGAGCATTATGTTTATCAATTGAAATAACACAATAATTTGTATGCATTTCGCATTATAAATAGCAAACTAAAACGCTCAGAAAATATTCTGAGCGTTTTCATTTCCTTCTCCAACTAAAGCACCAGGTAGTGTAAAAAGCTATTTCACCATTTGTATTGTTAACTTATCTTTTAACATTGACCTATATGAGTCAATTTCATATTTTGTATTATTGATTTTTTCTTTTTTCATTTTTAACATATCGAATATTTCTAACTCTAAATTCCTTCTAGCTTCAAGAACTTTTATCGCTCCTTCTACCCCTGAATGGTTATGTTCTTTCCCATAGCCTTGGTTCGTATAATAGTCGACAATTCCTGTGGACCATTCTGGATTTCTTTCTTTTAATGCCTTCCTAAATGAAAATTCAAGATCATCTTGTTCTACATAGAATAACATTGGATTTAAATTCTCTATGATTTTTGCAACTTTCATTACATAATTTATTATTTTTTCTTTTTGTTCACCGTATTTAATCATCCCAATTGTTAATGGATTTTGTATGAAACAACATTCAAAAATATAAACCTTATTATCTTCTAGAGCAATTTCAGCAAAGTCATTCCATTTGTCAGCAATTAATTCAACATTTTTATCGAATGGTAATTCATATATATCGTTTTTAAAAATATCATTACATAATTGGTCCGAAAACTGGTCACCAAACTCATTTTTTATCTTTCTGTATGGTAATAAATAATTGCTTCCTTTTTTTAAAACTCTTTTAAGAAGCACTTCTTTAAAATCTCCACTGTTAGATACTAATCTATCGAATTCAAATTTATTAAAACAAGATACACCATCATAGTCGGCGGGGTGATTCAAATTCCCCTCTAAAAATAGTTCAACTTCAATTATATTTTGGCTTAGAATTTCATTTATTAGCTTTGCAGTGGTCGATTTTCCGAATCCAGGTAAACCTTCTACTATTATTAGTTTTGTATTCATATTTATAAATCCCTTCCTTCAAAGTATTTAACCAAGATTTAAAAAATTACTTACTCCACTGCAATCACTCCTTCAAAATACGATATTCAACATTTCCTTTGAAAAATCCTTCTTAAAGTAACCTGACCGTTAGTTTAAGAACATTTTTTCACAATCTCTATCATTATTTTAACATAAATTTCCATTTACCTTTTAAAAAAGATAGTCCACCATTATTTGAGTGAACTATCTAAAGTAAATTATATTTTTTAAATCAAATACTTTGTCAGTAATCCCCAATCGTTGCGCTGGTGTTTTTACTGTTTTCTTTTTCTCTTCCTTTGCAATTTAACTATATAAAAGTACTTAAACAATGCAATAACAATTAAAAAAGGGATGCTAAATCATATGTGATTTACATCCCTAATTTGTGTGTTATTTTATATGTTCTCTCCCATAACTGAAACAGTTACTTTTAAAAGGGGATTCTTTTATTTTCTTTCACTTAATTTCTTTGCATAATTCTTCATTTTACTCGTTAACCCTATTAACGCCGGTAATAATATCGGCATCACAATTAAAGCTAATAGAAGAAGTGCAACGCCAACTACGGATGCTACTTGTATAAGCGTTAATACACCTGAAGGGATTAATGCAGCAAATGTACCACCTAAAATAAGTGCCGCTGATAATACGACTCCTCCGATATGACGAGAAGCAGTTACAATTTTCGTCGCTGGGTCCCCTTCTAACTCATTGTATCTCATCATTACAAAAATACTATAATCCACTCCTAAAGCGACAATCATTATGAAACTAAAGAATGGAACATTCCAGCTTAATGAATCTACATGTAAAATATGCGTACTAATTTGTTCACTTATCCCTAATGATGCAAAGTAAGCTAATAGTAACGATCCAATAATAAAGATGGTGTTTAATAATGAACGTGTAATCACAATTAATACAATCGCAATTCCAATTAACATAATTGTAGCTGTACGTAAGAAATCTTGCCCAGTTACTTCTTTTAAATCAACGTTTCTAGCTGTCGTTCCTCCGATTGCTGTTTTCGCATGATTTAATTCCGACCCCTTCAAAGTACCATCTATTGTGTTATTGATTTCTTGAATAATTGGCATCGCTTCTTTTGAATACGGATTTACGTCTAAAATGATTGTCATTTTAGCAGTCTTTCTATCATGTGACATGTACGTATTCAAAGCTTTTTGGAAATCTTCTCCCTCCAAAACTTCTTTTGGAATATAGAATTTCTCAGAGCTTTTTGATTCGTTCAGTTCTCCTAAATATTTCTGAGCATCCCCTAGGCCATTACTTACCTTTTCAAGGCCTTCTGTACTTTTAGTTAGTCCGGATTGTAATTGACCCATCTGTTCTTGCAAGTCTTTCAGTCCGGTTAATAGCTGACCTTGCCCATCGTTTATTTTCGTTAATCCGGTTTGTAACTCAGATGACTTGTTCGCAATTTGTTTTGAACCTGAAGCACCTTCATTTAATCCATTTTTAAGATCAGCTGCTCCTTTTTGTAACTTAGTAACTCCATTGTTCATTTCTTTTAAGCCATTATCCACTTTCAATAACGATTGATTCGCTTCTTTAAATGATCCCATCGCCGCATTATGCTGCGCTTTCAATTTATTTAATTCATTTGAAAGCCCACCTAATTGCTTTTGAGCCTCTTTAGCAATTCCTATCGTCTGCAGAATGTTAGGATCATTTGCTAATTCTGGTTTCGTTTGAATGAAATTGGTCATTAACATTTCAATTTGTTCATAACCTTTCTTCGCACCGTCAATCGCTTGAGAAATACTTCCGAAGTATTGATCGTAAGAACTTAAACCTTTTTCTAACTGTGTATAGCCAGCATGAAGTTGTGAAGTTGCTTGAGATAATACACTTATATTTTCATTTACTGAAGTTAACCCACTCTCAATTTGCCGCGCACCTTGTGCTCCGTCATTTATGCCATTGGATAGTTGATTTAAAGCTGTTCCTAATGCTGATACACCACTTTTCGCTTCATTTGTTCCATCAATTAACTTTTGAACGTTCGCAAGACTATTTGAGTCCTTATTACCCATCTTATCTTTCGCAGTAGTTAATCCATCATTAATTTCCTTTATACCACCATTGGCATCTCCTAAACCTGTATTTAGTTCACCCGCTTGTTTATTTATATATAGTTCTTTAATCCTATCACCAGTTGGACGTGTCGGTGAATATACTTCTGAAACACCTTTTACTTTCAAAATCTTATCAGTTAGTTCATCTAAAGTTTGAAGCGAACTCGCCTCATCTAACTTGTTATTCGATTGAATGACTAACGTACTTGGTGAAGAAAAACCAGGTGGAAAATGTTCTTCTATTACGTTAATCCCCATTTTCGACTCATATTTATTGTCTACTTCAAATAAATCGTTGTAATTAAGTGTATTAGAATATTTTAATATAAAAGGAATTGATATCACGAATACAATAATTAAAGCTACAAATGGTCTCACTACTGAGTTTTTCGCAAAGAATCCCCATAGACGACTGTCTTCATGACCTTTAAATGTTTTAACGGGATAAAACATCCCTTTTCCTAAAAGCACCATAAAAAACGGATTTAACGTAGTTAATACTAGTAATAAAACTGCGACACCAATTGCTACCGCTGAAGTAGATTGATATAGTTTAAAACTCGCTAAAGCAAGAGATGCAAAACCAATTAGTACTGCTATCCCGCTATATAAAACGGTTTTCCCTGCCGATTTAAATGTTTCTTTCGTAGCCAAAAATGCGTTTTCTTGTTTACTTAATTCTTCTTTAAATCTCGTAAATAATAAAATGTTATAGTCTGTTCCAACCCCAAACAGGACAACAACAACAAACACTTGTGTAAAGTTAGAAAATGGAAAATTAAATTGATCTACTAAATGAGCAATAATCCCCATTGAAACTAAATATGATACCCCAACAGTAAGAAGAGAAACAATTGGAACAATAGGTGAACGGAATACAATGATTAATATTACAAGAATGAAAATGATTGAAATAACTTCAGTCTTTTTCACTCCCTCTTGAGAAGATGTAAGGAAATCTCCTGCTATTAAATCACTTCCTGTTAAGTACGTTGTTACCCCTTTCGTTTTCACTTTATTATGAAGGTTATTTGTAACTTTCGATATTTCACCATGCTTTTTATCTATCGATATTTGCGTTAAAATAGTCGTATTATCTTTAGAAACTAATTGTTTCTCTAATTCTTTATTATCTAAATGTGAAACAACTTCTTTAATTCCTAATTGTTCTTTTTCATTTTGCAAAGCGTTGATTGTTTTTATTATTTCCTCTTTTTGCTCAGTCGTTAAAGCTGTTTTACTGTCACTATTAAAAACAACTATAATGTCATACTTTTCTGTCCCGTCTTTATCCATTTCTTTTATCATTTTGTCAGCAATACTACTTTGTTCTGTATTAGGAATCGTAATGTGCCCTTTTTCTTTCACTAATTTATCCATATTAGGCATCGTTACGATCATTGTAATGGTAATAACTATCCATAATAGAAAAGATAAACTTCTCCAATTTTTCAGCTTGCTCATTTGCATCATCTCCCGCGATTAAAATTTACGTTAGTTACGGAATGAATATTCATTCCTATTATTCTATTACATTATTTGTAAACTCTATTAAACTAGTCTTTCCGGAATGAATATTCATTCCTTTAGTTGCACAAATACCCTCTCCTACTCTCATTTTTTAATTCTATTTAGGAATGAATATTCATTCCTGTCCTTATAAAGCTATAGAATCAAATGATTCTAATAGCGTTCCAAGAGCTTTCTTCCAATTCTTTTACTAACTCTTTCGAGTATTCTAATTGCCCTGTTGCAATTACTTTCGTTAATTTTTCTAACGGTTGATATACAATAATAATTAAAGCAACTGGAGGCAATGGACGAAGCAAACCTTTTGCGATTCCATCTTCAATAATATTCATAAAGAAGCCTATAAAATCGTCAAATATTTTCTTACTCTGCTCATCAAGAAAATAACTATCACAGTGAGAATTTGTAAATAAAAAAGCATCCACATTGTTTCTCGCAAATTCAAATAAACGGTTATACGTATGACTAAACTGTTCACGAATATTTGCTTCAACAGGAAAATCCGTTTTTATCATTTCAGAAAGCTGTAACATACTTTTTGAAAATAATGAGTTAACAAGCGCCTCTTTATTTTCAAAATAGCGATAAATAGTACCCGCACCGACATTTGCTTTTTCAGCGATCATTGGAATTGTCGTACCATCGTAACCACGCTCTGCAAAAAGTTGCATCGCAGCATCAAAAATATCCTCTTGTTTGTTTTTAGCCATTTTTTCCACCTCTATTTTCAGGAATGAAAATTCATTCCGTTTTTAATTATAAATTACAGGGAATAAAAGTCAAGTGCGTGACAACGTATAGTTGCGATTCTATTCTCTTGTATGTGAATAAAATTATATCAGCGATTTTCAGGATATATCAACTTACCGACAAAAATTAATACAATGAGATGGAGCTATCCCAAAATTTTGTTCGAAACAACTCCATCTTATATGCAAATTAAAAGAAATCATAAATAAACGGCTTGCGCACTGGTACTACATTCTCAAATGCCCGTATTTCCTCTTCGCTTCCGCTAATTAATTCTAATTCATTTAGTTCTAATGGGCGTTTGTATCCAAGCAGTATTGTAGATAGTGCATTTATATCTAGGTTGATCCCTTTATCCATTGGTTCTTCTATAATTGCTATTTCATAATTTGCAAGTCTCACCGATACATTATTCCACGGTGCAAATGAATCTGTAATATGTAAAATGACTTCTTGTTGTACATTGTTCCAGTTTAACTCATACTGTTTTAAGAACTGCTCTACATCTACAATTCTTCCCATAAAATATGGTTTTATTTCTGTTTTCACACGTGGTTCTTGCAATGTATATAACAACTGTTCGTTTTCACTTACTGTCATTTCAAGCTCTTTAATCATAGAATCATGCTGGCAAATAAAATTCCATAGACCATTTCGTGCTTCATTATGCAGTGGAACAAATTCATCTACTGTCATTTTATAGTTTTCTATTTTATATAACATATAGCCGGCTGCAGTTTTATTTTCATCGTAATAAATTGCTAATGTTAAATCCTCATAAACAGCTTGTAACCACCATTTTTCATTGCGAACTAGCATACCAGAAAAACGTTCTGCAAATGTTTCATAAAGCTTCTCGACCTCTTCTGGGTGATTTTCTTTATTGAAACGTTTCACAGTACCATTCACTTGTTTTTTCATAACTAAATCACTCTTTGTCAAATGACATACGAGAAGATTCGCACAAAGTTCCCAGCCGTATTTACGGTAAAATGTAACAGCAAATGGGTGTAACATAGAGACTGTAAAGCCATCTTTTTTCATTTTTTGAAGTGAATGTTGAAGTAGCTCTTTTACATACCCACTTCTTCTGTACTCTGGATACGTCGCTACTCCTGCAACGCCACCCATTTTAAATTTTTCTTTACCTATGTAAATATGAAACGGGATGAGGTGTAGTTTTGCAGCTAAGTCCTCACCTTCCATAATACCGTATACTTCATGACTTTCCTTCATTTTTGTAAGTTGTTGCTGCATTCGTTCTTCTTCTACTTTATATTGAAAAGCGTATTCTGATAAGCGTAGTGCTTCTCTAAATTTATCTTCTTTTAATCGTATAACGTTCATATGTTTCTCCCCCCTCCTTTATTTGAATTGTACCATAATTTAAAATATTACAGTGCGGTGAATGAAATTATAATGACTTAACGACACAAATTCAATATAAAAAAGCAGATACATCCTGTATCTGCTTCTCATTACTTTATCCCGCTTTAACGGGCAGTAAGACCCCCACCTCAAAATTCAGCGAAAGCAAAGAATTTAGGTAGGGGATCAACTGCCCGTAAAAGTCCGATTGGTTCAACTAATAATCAGTGGGGGATGAAGCCCCCCCACTGATTAAAGTTTCACTTTATTTAGCTAACTTTTGAAGTTCTTCGAAGAATGCAGGATATGATACACCTACTGCTTCTGCATCTTCAATAATTGTTTTTCCTTCTGCCAGGCAACCAGCAATTGCAAGCATCATTCCGATACGGTGATCACCATAACTATTTACTGTATTGCCTTTTAGAGCTGATTTTCCGTAAATGATCATACCGTCATCAGTTGCTTCTATGCGAGCTCCTAGTTTCGTTAATTCAGCAACGACTGTATCAATACGGTTTGTTTCTTTTACTTTTAATTCGTGTGCATCTTTAATTACTGTAATTCCTTCTGCTTGCGTTGCCGCTAATGCGATTACAGGAATCTCATCGATTAATCTAGGGATAATATCTCCGCCAATTTCAATTCCTTTTAATGAAGATGTTTCGATTGTAATATTTGCAGCTGGTTCCGATGCCCCTTCGTTAATTAGATCTACAGTGAACATAGCACCCATTTTTTCTAAAACATCAATAATACCGGTACGGGTTGGATTCATCCCTACATTTTGTAATACTAGTTTACTATTTGGGATGATTGCACCTGCTACTAAGAAAAATGCTGCTGATGATACGTCACCTGGCACTTGAATGTCTGTTGCTGTTAATTTTTGTCCACCTGACAGCTTCACTGTTTTCCCTTCGCGAGTTACTTTAACACCAAATGCTTCAAGCATTCTTTCCGTATGGTCGCGGGAAATATGTGGTTCTGTAACAGCTGTTACACCTTCTGCACGAAGACCTGCAAGTAAAATAGCTGACTTTACTTGTGCACTTGCAACAGGAGAAATATATTCAATTGCTTTTAAATCTCCGCCACGTATTGTTAACGGTGTAAATGTTCCTTCTTCTCGGCCGTCTATGTTTGCGCCCATTTGTTTTAATGGGTTTGTTACACGCTTCATCGGTCTTTTTGCGATAGATTCATCACCTTGTACGCAAGAGAAAAATGGTGTGTTAGCTAATATACCTGACATTAATCGGATTGTTGTACCAGAATTACCAACATCTAATACAGCTTTCGGTTCTTGTAAACCTTCTAATCCTTTACCAACTACAGTAACCTCATCACCGTTTTGCGTAATTTCTACTCCCATTTCTTTAAAACATGAAATCGTACTTAAACAGTCTGCACCGGGCAAGAAACCTTTAATTGTTGTTTTCCCTTCTGCAATAGAACCGAACATAACAGCACGGTGTGAAATGGATTTATCACCTGGGATTGTAATATTGCCATTCAATCCGTTATTAACAGGTTGTATTGTTCTTTCTTTCACGTTTTTCACCTTCTCATTTAAATTGTTTCATAAGTTTGGTATTCTTCTTCTCCAAGCGCTAGTTTTGCTTTCATACGATCTTCTTCCCTTTGGAAGCTAATACGTAATACCCCAAGCAGTCCTTCACGCGCTTCTAATATTTGCAAGTTCGTAATACTAATTTCCTCGCGCGCCAAAATACTCGTAATATGAGCCAATGCCCCCACCTTATCTAATACATCGACGTATAAGTCGTGATAGGCAGGAATTGCCCCTCTCTTTCTTACTGGTAAAGAATCACGGTATTCTTTCGCATCTGCAAAATAGTTTTGAATCTCGCATGCATCTCCGGTAGAAACTGTTTTATATAAATCTTCCATTTCAGAGATCCACTCTTTTAATAATACCATTAAATGCTCACGATTTTGCTTTACAATATCACTCCACATTTTCGGACTACTAGATGCGATACGTGTAATGTCTTTAAACCCTCCAGCAGCTAGCTGATGAATGAGCGGATTATCTCCTGCATGTTTCTCTACTTGCTTCACTAAACCTGCTGCGATAAGGTGCGGGAAATGACTAACGATCCCTGTTACATAATCATGTTCTTCTGTATTTAAAACAAGGAAATGTGACCCCGTTCCTTTTAACCAATCTTTTAACTCTTCCACATGTTCATTTGGCACATGATGCATCGGTGTTAAAATGTAAAATGCATTTTCAAATAAATGCGCTTTTGCACTTTCAACTCCCGTTTTATGAGAACCTGCCATTGGATGTCCACCAATGAAAGATACTTCCTTTGAAAATAAAGTTTCTGCTTCATTCATAATCGTGCCTTTTGTACTACCAACATCAGTCACTATAACATCTTCTCGTAAACGGAATGACGCAAGTTTGTGTAATAGCTTCTTCGTTTCTTCAACTGGAGAAGCAAAAACAATTAAATGTGCCTTTTCACATGCAAGCTGTAAATCAACTGCTATTTCATCTACTACGTGTAATTCTTTTGCACGCTCTACCTGTTCTTGAAATATATCATAACCTGTTATCGTTACATCGTGCTCTTTCTTAATTGCTAATGCGAGAGAGCCTCCGATTAAACCAGTTCCAATTAATACTACCTTTTTACGCATTTTCCTCATCTCGAGACTTTCTTTTTTTATTTTCAAAGTGTTGTTGTAACACTGAAATCACCCCTTCATTTTGCTCCCTTGTTCCGACTGTAATACGGATACCATTCGGGAACGGACGAATAATAAATCCTGCGTGTGCACAAGCTTCATAAATCTCTCCAGCATTCTCAACTGGCAAGAAGATGAAATTTGTTTGCGATGGATAAAATGGAATATCATTTTCCCTACAAAAGCTCTCGTATTGTTGTAATCCTTCTATATTCACACGAACTATTTCTTCAATAAACTCGTCATCACCAAAAGCAATCGTCGCTGCTTTTTGCGCTAATGAAGATACGTTAAATGGCAAACGAACGACATTTAATTTTTCGATTAACTCTTCCTGTCCAACCGCATATCCAACGCGGAAAGAAGCTAATCCGTACGCTTTAGAAAATGTTCTAAGTACAAGAATATTTTTATGTTTTTCTAAAAGCGGTAATGTCTCTGGGAAATCTTTTGCTGTTACGTATTCATAGTACGCTTCATCAATGACAATTAACGTATTTTCACTAATACCTTCAATGAATTGAGTCAATTTTCGGTCATTCACATATGTGCCTGTTGGATTGTTCGGGTTACAAATCCATACAATTTTTGTATCGTTATCTACTACTGAAGAAATTTCTTCTAAGTCGTATACACCGTTATTTAACGCAATTTCCTTCACTTCGCAACCTTCTATAATGGCATGATGACGATACTGTGGGAATGTTGCACCTGCTGTTACAATGTTATCTCCCGCTCGTAATACGGCGCGGCTTATTATTTGAATGATTTCATCTAAACCACTACCACAAAGTACTTGTTCCATTTTCACATGTAACTTATCTGCGATTGTTTGACGGAGCGTTGTAGCACCTCCGTCAGGATATAAAGCATGTTCCAACCACGATTTTTGCAACTCATCTAAAACACGTGACGAACAGCCGAATGGATTTTCATTCGATGCTAATTTCACAAACGAATGATCTCCGTACACTTCTTTCATTTGTTCTGGTGATTTACCTGGTTTATATGGTTGTAATGATGATAGTTGATCTTTTACTTGCACGTTAAACCCACCTTTTTATTAAAATTCTTTTGCGTAGTTATTGTGTTGCATAATGTTTTGTTTTAATAATTCCATACGATCTTTTCCGAATTGTTCGACTAGTGCATCTGCAAGTTCCCATGCCACAACAGATTCAGCTACTACACCCGCCGCTGGTACTGCGCAACTATCAGATCTTTCAATACTCGCTTGGAATGCTTCTTTCATATCAATATCAACGCTTGCTAACGGTTTGTATAAAGTAGGAATTGGCTTCATCACGCCTCTTACGATAATTGGCATACCTGTTGTCATACCGCCTTCTAAACCGCCGGCATTATTCGTTCTTCTCGTGTATCCTTTTTCTTCATCCCACAGAATTTCATCATGCACTTTGCTTCCTGGTTGTCGTGCCGCTTCAAAACCTACGCCGATTTCAGCACCTTTAAATGCATTTATACTCATAATTGCACCAGCAAGTTTTGCATCTAATTTACGATCGTAATGGACGTAACTACCGACGCCAATCGGCATACCTTCTGCAATGACTTCCACAATACCACCGATTGAATCTCCACTACTTTTTGCGTTGTCAATCGCATTCATCATTTCTTGCTCTACTTCTTTATCTAAACATCGAACTGGTGAGTTTTCAGTAATTGTTTGAATTTCTTCAATTGATAAGTTTGAAATATGTTTTGCTTTTACTCCACCAATTTCAAGAACATGTCCTGCAATTTCCACGCCTAATTCGCTTAAAATTTGTTTTGCAACTGCTCCAGCAGCTACACGAACTGTCGTTTCTCTTGCAGATGACCGCTCTAATACGTTTCTTATATCACGATGACCATATTTAATTGCTCCATTTAAATCTGCATGTCCGGGACGTGGTTTTGTAATTGTACGTTTCATGTCTTTACTTTCTTTTTCCGAAATTGGCTCTGCACCCATTACTTTCGTCCAATGTTTGAAATCATCATTTTTTACAATTAACGTAATCGGTGATCCAAGTGTCATCCCGTGACGAACACCACTTACAATTTCAACTGTATCTGTTTCAATTTGCATACGTCTTCCGCGTCCATGGCCTTTTTGTCTTCTTAATAATTCTTTATTAATATGTTCCGCCGTAAGTGTCAAACCTGCTGGTACACCTTCTAAAATAACTGTTAACTGCGGTCCATGTGATTCTCCAGCTGTAATGTATCTCATTTCTCTTGCCCCTTTACTATTTTTTTGTACAAAAAAGTCCCTACTGAGCGCTCAGTAGGGACGATGTTTATCGCGGTACCACCCTAGTTGTAGACTTCTTTCGT
This sequence comes from Bacillus cereus group sp. MYBK14-1, assembly GCF_051916885.1. Taxonomy (NCBI): domain Bacteria; kingdom Bacillati; phylum Bacillota; class Bacilli; order Caryophanales; family Bacillaceae; genus Bacillus; species Bacillus cereus group sp. MYBK14-1. Next base: position 425,798 of record NZ_JBQAHM010000001.1, read on the forward strand.
CTACCTCTCTTCTTCTTTAACGATCGTTTGACCGTCTTCCCCTCCAAAAGTTGTCGGGAAAGATGCTCCAAGGCTGTAATTCATGCTTACCTTTGTACTGATTCACACCGACCATCAGCTCTCTTTAACAGTGAGATAAGCACTACTGTTTCCTCTTCAACGCATATATGATATGGAATTAAGATAATTTATTTTTGAAACCTTTTAACTCATCCATGAATCTATGGAATTCTGGAATGTCCATTTGTTGTGCAGAATCTGATAATGCAACTGCTGGATCTGGATGAACTTCAGCCATTACTGCATCTGCGCCAATTGCAAGTGCCGCTTTCGCTGTTGGTAATAATAAATCTCTGCGTCCAGTTGAATGTGTTACATCAACGATAACTGGTAAATGTGTTTCTTTCTTTAAAATTGGTACTGCAGAAATGTCTAATGTGTTACGTGTTGCTCTTTCGTATGTGCGGATACCGCGCTCACAAAGAATAATTTGATCGTTACCTTGCGCAATAATGTATTCCGCTGCGTTAATGAACTCATCAATTGTTGCTGCTAATCCACGTTTTAATAATACTGGTTTGTTAACTTTACCTACAGCTCGTAATAAATCGAAGTTTTGCATGTTACGTGCGCCAACTTGAATTACATCAACGTAGTCTAATGCCATTTCAACATCGTTCGGATTTAAAATTTCACTAATAATTGCTAAGTCAAACTCGTCTGCTACTTGACGTAAAATTTGAAGTCCTTCTACTCCTAAACCTTGGAAATCATATGGAGAAGTTCTCGGTTTGAATGCACCACCGCGCATTAATTTTAAGCCTTGGTCTTTCATCGCTTGCCCTACTTGACGAACTTGTTCTAAACTTTCTACTGCACAAGGTCCCATGATGAACGTTTGTGTTCCGTTTCCAATCAATTCACCTTTTACATCAACGATTGTATTTTCTTGTTTCTTTTTACGTGATACTAGTAACGCTTTACGGTTATCATCTTCTTGTAACTCTAAGCTTGCTTTGAAAATCGTTTTGAAAATATGTTGAACTGTTGATGTTTCGAATGGTCCTTCGTTATGCTCTGCGATCATATCAAGTACTTCACGCTCACGTACTGGATCAAAGCGTTTCGTGCCTTGTACTTGCTTTTGCTCTCCAATTTTTTGAACAATTTCACCACGTTTGTTTAAAAGGTGTAATAGTTGTAAGTTAATTTCATCTACCTGTTTACGTAATTGATCTAATTCATGATTTGCCATTTGGAAATCCTCCTCTAATGTTTTAAAAGTATAGTAAGAGAATAAAAAATTCTCTATTTTCTGAACTGACTAATTATACAAATTTATAGTGGAATCGATACCTCTTCTTATTTTAAACTAATAATTCGTACACAGACATAAACTACTAGTTAAAAATCCACTTTTTTGTACAAAAAAGCCCTACTGATCCAATCAGTAGGGACGATATTTATCGCGGTACCACCCTAGTTGTAGACTTCTTTCGTCTACCTCTCTTCATTGTTAACGATCATCTGACCGTCTTTCCCTTCATAAAGACAATACTATCTTTACTACGAAAAAGATGCTCTAGGACTGTAATTCGCTCTTGTTTATGTACTGGTTCGCACCAACCACCAGCTCTCTGTTACAGGGAAACAACAACTACTGCTTTTCCTTTCAATGCATGACTATTTAATTTTCAAGTTGGACCACTAAAATACAAAAAGTCCCTACTGAATAAATCAGTAGGGACGATATTTATCGCGGTACCACCCTAGTTGTAGACTAACTTTCCGTCTACCTCTCTTCACTGTTAACGATCAATTGACCGCTTTTTCCTCATAAAGAAAAACTATCTTTATTACGAAAAAGATGCTCCAAGACTGTAATTCATGATTATCCCTGTACTGGTTCACACCAACCACCAGCTCTCTGTTACAGTAAGACTAACCACTACTGTGATCTCTTCATTGCACTTTGTTTATTCAAATGTTTTTGAAATTGAATAAGTATGATTCGTATTATAGAACGCTTTTCAAAACACTGTCAACAACTTTTTATATATTTTTTAAAATTCCACTTTCGTTCTATAATTCTTTTTGTAAATCACCCATTACAATTCCTATGCGAATTATTTCATTTTCTAGTAAATGTAAAACATATTCCTCTACTTCATACTGAACTAATAATTCTTTTATTTTTATGATTTCTTTTTCAAATAAAACGGCTTCGTGACATGTTTGTAGTAAAATAAAAAACACATTTGCAAACATTTCTTTATGCGCTTTCATACTTTCTTTTTTATGAAGCATTTCAATCAATAACCGCTTCATTTCCTCACCTGTACATTTACCATGTACACTTGAAAATGTACGAGACATAATACATAATCCTTTTTCTAATATTTCATCCATGTATAAAATAATACGTAAAAGCATTACATATTCTCTCGCAGTTATCTCACCCATTTTTGGTCGTTCTCGCAAAAATACACTGAGCCAAGCTGTCCAAAATTTTTGTTGTTCTTTTACGCTTAATGTTTTGACGTAATAGCATAAAAACTGCATAAACTTAATTTTATTTTCTTCATTTTCTAGTATGAGTAACGGGTATAACCAATCTGTTTTTTGCTCCCAATATAGTACACATTTAATAAATACAAAGCTAAGCCACTTCAAGAAAGCTTCTCTCGTATGCGGATGTAATACTTCCAAATGTTCTACCGCATACTTAATAAATCGCTTCATTTCTGTAAATAAAGGTAAATTTATTTGCGTGTAACATAAGCCGGCCCATGCATATTCCGTAATCTCATTTTGTTTTTTTAAATCTAAGTATGGTAACAAATATTTTCGGCACCATTGTTTTTCAATATGATATAGAAATGTAATATCTGCTATTAAACGAGCAAACATAAAGTTTGTTCGTTCCGAATTAACTCTTACTTGTTCTTCAAATAAAAATAAATATTCATATACATTACGATCGTATAAATGATCATATGATAACAACTTTAATAATACAGCTGTCATTTTTCCAACTGGATGCTGAATTGATTCATTGTAAAAATCTTGTTTCCCAAGCTTAAAGTCTGTATCACTCTTCATAACTTGAGGAAACACTGAAAAAGCAAATCGTTTTACAACACGTATACTATTCTCTTCTAACTCTTCTAGTCGATTACTAATTTCATATAGAAAACTACTAATTAACCAATGAAAAGCAGTATTTCTAACAAATTTCTGCAATAGCGGAATAATTTTTTGGATTTGATCATTTGTCAATCCTCGATTATTTCGCCATTCTCTAATACAAACAAACCATACTTCATTACTTATTTCTTGCACTCCTACTAATTGGTATGCAAATGAAATACTCCACTCTGTATTTAATTTACATGCTTTTGATAACATCTCTAAAAAATGGCGTTGTTCAAAAACACAATCTTGCGAAAATTGCTGAACTTGCTTCATAATTTCAACATCTTTCAGTTGCAATAATCCGTCAGCAGTTACATTACAAGTAATACTTTGCTCTGTATCCTCTTTCTTTTGTACACTGTATCGTTCGGAATGAAAATGAGGATGCTTTTGCTTCATTAACTCATACCCATTTGCCGTAGATGGACTATTTGAATCGCACTTGAATAATATGTCTAATACGAGACATGCATCAAATACCCTCTCTTCTGTAAGATGCTTTATTACAGTTCGAGTGACTTCTTCTTTTGTTTTTTCTAAACAATGTGCATAATGCCTTTTTAAAAGTTGAAAAACTTCGTGTTTATAAGTGAAATCTAAAAGAAGTCCTTCATGTAACAACCATTTCATTTTGTCATCTACACGAACAAAAATATTTTTATTCATCGCATCAATTGCAATTTGCTTTTGAAGTACACTATTTGCTTCTATCATTTCTGTAATATAATAATCCGCTTTTTTCTCATTGTTTTCGCATAAATAAGTTAGACACTCTTTTACAATTCGTATTAAAAATGCAAGGTCATTTTGATGAAACTCTTTCTCTACATTTTCCTTATTTCTTTTTTTCAGTGCCGTTTGTCTTAACGACAACATTCTCAATTTTTCTAATCCAATCATCATAATTGGAACAGCATAATAAGCGATATATGGCCTCATCTTTTCGTTCCAAATTTGCTCCACATGAGAAAATGTAGATACTGGTAAGCGACTCGATTCCTCGAGTTCTATTGATTCTTGCGTATCATTTCCCCATTTCCTTACACGTTTCAACTTCAGTTTTCCGTCTAAAATAAAAGTTAGTAACAATAAGGCAATTTCTTTATGCTCAGGAAAAGAACATTTTTGCAGTAACTTAGAAATCTTTTCTATAGAGCTACTATCTTTTTCAGCTGTTTCTAATAAAAGGAGTGTCCACCTTGCAAACAACAACGGGTCCATCTTACTCTTCGTTTCGTTTAAGTAGTTACAAATTGTTCTCCATAATAACGGTGATATTTTAGAATAGTTTTTATAAATTAATTGAAATAATTCTTTCTGATGACTAAAAAGAAATTGTTCCACTAACCATTCTGCAAGTAATTCATCTACTTCATTATAGTTTGGCGTAAGCATAAACAAATTTTGTAATTTACCTTCTGCTTCTAACCATTCGACCCATTCATAATCATGAGCAAATTCCACAAAGTAACGTACTGTTTCAATTTTTTTAATTGATTGCTTTATGTATGATAATTGTTCCTGTTCTACTGACGGGGGAACCGTTACAATATCCCGAATACGCATTCTTTTCGTAATATAATTATCACCCATTAATTCAGCCCAGCGTTTTACCGCTTTTACAAGGGATTGATGATTATTCACCTTATTCGGATACACAATTGGTCTTATCCCTAAATGTTCCCAGTGGTATGTATTTTCTCCTTGTGCGACAAAAGCAAATCGTCTTGTACTTGGCGGTAAACCAGTTGCTAAATATTTCATTACTGGGTCATTATGACTATATCCAACGAATAAAACGGTGTAATTTGAGAATAGATCAACTAAAAACCTTCTCGCCCACCCTTCCGTTAAGTAAGCCCTTCCAAAATCACCATCTGTTAAAATTAAAGCCTCTTTCTCCTGTTCTACATTACCATGTATGTAAGCAAGACCTTTAAAAGCTCTTCCAGTCGGTAAAGCTGGAGCGTAATAAACATTGATATCTCTATTTATTTCTTTAATTGCAGTTGTAAAATGTTGATCAAAATTTGTTGTTACAATGCGGATATCTGTATCTAAAGGAAATAACCTTGGAATTGCATAATGCAATGGATTCGGTTTTGATTTCTCTATATGAACGAGATCTCTTGCGACTTGATGTACATCTTTTGTTTTCGCAATTTTGCCAAGATAATAATCATGTGGCTCTGTTATTTCACGTTTTTCGACATATAACGTTTTTGCAATTTCATCAACTAAATCATCAAAATTCGGTAAGTTTGATTTCCCTTTCATAGAAACTCCCGCTCCAACAAATAACACTAACTTTCCTTGCTCAAGGTGATCAATTAACTCATCTGGAATTTCTACTTCTGAAGTAATCCACATCTTGGATTCCCCCTTACCTAAAAATGTCATACACTCTCATTTTACTATAACATTTTTTCATTGTTTTTATAATATTTAGACTAAATTCCGAACATGAAAAAGTTTTATGTAAATAAATCCGTTACAATGTATGAACTCCAGAATTTATTGAAAAACTATGTATAAATCGGAGGTGTAAATTTTGAATGATTTCACAGTAGTGCTTATCAAGTTTATATCGTGCATTATTGCATTTAGCATTGGGCTTGCTTTATTTTTCCCTGCAACGTTTGTTCAAATTATTTCATTCAGTCTCTTTGTTACAATCGTATCCTACATGTTCGTTGATAAAATTATTTTAAATCGAATTGGCAATACTGGTGCCATTATGTCGGATTTCTTATTAACATATTTAAGCGTATGGATTTTCGGTAATATTTTATTAGACAACTATATGCAAATTGCATGGGGCAGTATCCTTTCTGCCATCGTCTTCACTTTATCTGAAGTAATCGTTCATCGCTTCTCTAACTCTCATACAAGGCACAACAATGATAACATTCGTATTAATCGCCGCTTTGCATATGGTACAGAGTTTGCTGAAGAACAAAATATATTGGATAAAGATAAGAAAAAGTAACATTTTAATGCAGGAGCGCCCTTTTTAATTATGTGGTGCTCCTTTTTTGTATTTTTTCATTATGGTACGTGAAATTATATAAGTGATTATTTCAAAATACCGACTTACTAACAATATTTGACGCTATTTTTTCTAATAAAAAACTGCCTCTTATTTAGAGGCAGCCACTTTTAAGTCTTTTACTGCAACAACATCCGCAAACGCTCCCAATACTGCGTTATGATGTTTCACAATATCTTCAGCACGTAACACTTCTGTATTAAATGTACTATGCGCATCACTCACTAACGTTACTTTATACCCTTCACTACATGCTCTGCGCGTTGTCGTATCTACACAATACTCTGTTTGCATTCCCGAAAGAATAACGTGTTCAATTCCTTTCTCTTGTAACACTTCGCTTAAGTTTGTATTATGGAATGAATCTGGAGTCGTCTTTTCAACTATATTATCTCCTTCTTGCGGAGCGATGGCCGCATGGATTCGCCATCCATCCGTACCTTTTTCTAACGGATGGTCTTTAGGACCGTTATGTTGGATATAAATAACTGGAATATCATTTGAACGACATTCCCTAATAAGCTCTTGCAATGTTTGTAAAAACTTTCCCCCATTATGTACTGGCATTCCAGCTGTATACATACCCGCTTGCACATCAATTACGATTAATGCTTTTTTCATTTCACACATCCCCCTTTATTTGTATAAGCCATTATTATTGTTTATATTCCATCATCCAACAATCTTCTAATTTCCCCTCATGCAACTCATGTTCCTTTAAAATCTTTACTTTTTTAAATCCACTTTTTTCATAACACTTTATTGCTCGTTCATTATTTACTTTCGGATCCATTGCAATTGCTTCTGCTCCCATTTCACCCATAATATATGTAATTGCTGCCTGAACGAGTTTTGTTCCAATTCCCTTTCCCCAATAGGCTGGTTCACCGATAAATTGGTCCATACCCCATACATTTTGTGATTCTTTATAGCCATATAACGCTTTCCACTCTGAATCCACTGGGTACATTTGTATGTAACCAATCGGAATGGTATCAAATTCTATTAAACATCTTTTTTCATTACTGTTTGGACTATGTATAAAATGATCAAGCACCTTTTCTACAGATTGCGGATTATCTCGTCCTTCGTAATACCGCAGGACTGCTGGGTCCGTTAACCATTTAGAAATGATAGATGCATCATCTTCCATTACGTATCTAATCAATAAACCTTCTTTTTGAAAAAGCATATTATACCTCTATTATTTCTTTATATTTTTTCTTGCTGTTACATCTTTCATTGCACCTACTAATGCATATGGTAGTAATGTAATCGCAAAAAATGCTGTAAATACGTTAAATTGCGGGATTGTATAGAGTGTGAACCATTCAGTGAAAATTTGAGAATTTAATATTCTATTAAAAAACTCTCCGCCTGGCCTAAAGTTTGGCGCCCACGCAGTGATTTCACACAAAATAAAGTGAAACTTTAATCAGTGGGGGTTTTGTTCATCCCCCACTGATTATTAGTTGAACCAATCGGGCTTTTACGGGCAGTTGATCCCCCCACCTAACTTCTTCGCTTTCGCTGAATTTTGAGGTGGGGGTCTTACTGCCCTTTAATGCGGGGTAAACAGTAACTGAACAAAAAAAAATGCCCCTAGATAACGAAACCAAGTCCGTTTCCATATAGGTTGTGCATTTTTTAATATATCTCCCATCTTACCCCCTCCTTAAATATCCATCATATTAATTATACACTTTCCTCACTTTATTTGTTAAAATTTTCTATATAATTAATGCTGTTGGGGGGAAATACATTATGTCTAATCCTATACTTACATCCACTTTAATCATTCTTAGAGGAAACTCCGCAAGTGGTAAAACAACGATTGCAAAACAACTACAAGAACATTTCGGACAAGGAACACTTTTAGTATCACAGGATGTTGTACGTAGAGATATGCTTAGAGTACACGACACAATGGGTAATTTATCACATGATTTACTATTTGAAATTACGAAGTACGGAAAAGGAAAATGTGAATTTGTTATTTTAGAAGGTATATTGAACAGTCATAGGTATGGTGAGATGTTAAAAGAATTAATTCGTTATTTTGATGAAGATGCATTTGCATATTACTTTGATTTATCATTAGAGGAAACTATTAGACGACATAACACAAGGGACAAACGATATGAATTTGGTGAAGATTCCCTCCAAAAATGGTATAATCCGCACGATACAATTGAGGTTGCCAGAGAAACTATTTTTACAGATAACTTTAAGCAAAAAGATATATTTGATGCGATTCTTAATGATGTTGCGATACAAAAACAAGACTAATATAATATGTTAGTCTTGTTATGTACTTTGTGTTTCCGTTTTTATAATTGAACAATCTTTACATAAATAATAGTATATATTCATTTCCCCAAACTGGAAATCAACTACTGAAATAAGTTCACGTTCCTCGATATCTTGTGTAATTGTAGCAACATACTTCATCTCTTTAGAACAAGTTGGACACGCCAAATGCTCTGGAAGATCCGCATATAATGGTGCCCCTAATAATCTACATACATATTCAGAACCGAACAAGTCAAAAGCTTCCCAGTAACTATCTTCATCTGTAGGTATATCTTCATTTTTCATATTTATAAGCTTTACCGTTGTTTTTGGTAATGAAACTGGTAACTTATCTTCCTCTTCCATTATCCATTCTTCTGTATTTTGCTGCTTTATGATTTGAACTGTTTTACCTCCATCACTTAACTGAAAATATTGCGGTTCCCACACCATCGCACAGTTCAAGCATGAAACGAATGGTAAAATATTTAGTTCATTACTTTTAAGTTCAGCAAGTCTCCCATCTTTTAAATCAAAACAGAGAATTTGATGCATCTTCTCACCGCATAACTTACATACTGGCAAATTACAATCTTGACCGCCAAAGTAATGATTATATGAACCTCTTCCTTCAATTACTCTATACCCTTTCCGCTCATTACAATGTGCGCCATATAATTCTATTGTCATATTCTATCCTCGCCTTTTATAAGAATGATTCACAAAATGATAATAATTAAGACTAAAAAACATCGTCTTCCTGAATAGTTTCCATAATAAATTCTTTTAAACTCGGAGATATTTCTTCCATTTCGTCATCCGCGTGATACCAAATATATATTTTATCATCCATTTTTCCATTATTTATTTTAAAGCACAATTTATCCCCTGAACCATCGTCACCAATTATGATAAGATTTTCTGGTATAGACTCATCTCTCATGTCAATATTTTGTCTAACAATATCATCCCAAGTTTTCGTTACATTTCTATTATCTTTAATCGGATATAGTATCCATTTCCCTATTTCAGCATTATTAACTAATTTAATAAGATCCCTATATTGATTTGGGAAAGCAGCACCTAGCTTTTCTTCCGTTTCTTTTATTTGCAACTCCAATACACCTTGTTTCTTTGTTTCAATATATTCTCTTACTTCTTTCATGAAATACACCTATCCTTTGAACTTAATTACACTATTATGAGTGAAAGTGTTTAGTAAACGATTTGATCCGATTTATATATTTCATTATACGTTAACCCTTCGTTTTCAACATACTATTCTTCTCTACTTCTCAATAACCTTCTGTTCTACTTCCTTACCTCATTCTTAATAGTTTTTCTAAACATGAGACAATTTTTATGTTTTATTACAGGTTTATTAATAAGTCATTTAAAAATCCTATTATCCTTCTACTAAAAAAATAAAAGCCAGCCTCAATAAAGAGAACTGACTTCTATTTGGATAATTATTGTTATTATAAAATTTTCACTTTAACAGTTTGTCTTCCCCAATTCATAGCTTTACTTTTTGAACCCATTAAAACATCAATACGATTACCTTTAATTGCACTTCCAGTATCACCAGCGATCGCTTCTCCATAGCCTTCTACCCATACTTTAGATCCTAATGGGATTACTTTCGGGTCAACTGCGATAATTCTCATATTCGGATTTGCCGTTAAATCATGCCCCATCGCAGTTAAAACGCGTCCACCATATGTACCATTTTCACTTGGATCAGCAGTATACGCTGTCGCTACTACCGTTAATTCACGTTTAGCAGACTGTATGTTGTTTTTAGATGCTTCTTTCGCTCTCTCTTCTTCTTTAGCCTTTGCTATTTCTCTTGCTTTCTCTTCTTCTTTAGCTTTTGCTATTTCTTGCGCTTTTTCTTCTTCTTTAGCCTTTGCTATTTCTTGCACTTTCTCTTCTTCTTTAACTTTTACTTCTTCTTTGATTTTTGCCTCTTCTTTAGGCTTTACTATTTCTTGCGCTTTTTCTTCTTCTTTAACTTTTACTTCTTCTTTGACTTTTGCCTCTTCTTTAGGTTTTACTATTTCTTGCGCTTTCCCTTCTTCTTTAGGTTTTACTATTTCTTGCGCTTTCCCTTCTTCTTTAACTTTTACTACTTTTGCCTCTTCTTTAGGCTTTACTATTTCTTGTGCTTTCGTTGTTTCTTTCGCTTTTGCTACTTTCTGCGTCTTTACTTCTTTCTTTTCTTTAACTGATTTTTGTACTTTCGCTACTTGCTTCGTTTTCTCTTCAGTTTTCTTTTCAGTTGGTGCTGTACTTGATAGGAAAGAAACGTTTGCATAAGCAGTTTTTCCTTTATACTCAAATTGCAACCATCCGTCTTTTACTTGATGCGTTGATTCAATTACATCATCTTTTTTTAGTCTGCCAAGAATTTCTGAATCTGTGTTTGCTTCAGTACGTACATTTAACAAATTCGCCGTTACATGATATACATCTTTTGTAAACTCCGAACTTACAAACACTTCTTTACCATTCAACTCAATTTTTGACCAGCCATCTTCGGTATTTATGACTTTTAACTCTTGCCCATTCTTTACTTTTTCGACCACTTTTGATTCTGTAGTCGGTTTTTCACGTACGTTAAGTACATCTGCTGTTACGATTGTTTCTGCGGTAGCAGTTGTGGTAAACGCTCCCAATCCAAAAACAGTTGCTGTTGCTGCGCCAATTACTTTTTTCATATTAGCCTCCATTAAATTTTTTTGAATTTTATCAAATGCCTCCGTAAAATCGTATAATTTTACATAATATCAAAACATTTGCAACAGTATATTAATATTGTTTAATATACTGTTATTAAAACTCCTTACTCCAATACTATCAAATTCTCATTTCTAATTCTATATATTATAAATCTCCTTATCTTTTATAAAAGCTCCATGCCCTTCTTCACACTAAATAGTTGTGGCAATTCCCGCCAAAAATAAACTTACGATTGCTAAAATTTGAGTAGCGACAATAGCCCCTCTTAAATGAAACTTATAATCTTTATATCCTTTCATACCTTCCGTACTAGGAATCACAACAAACCTTGGAGTAATCCAGCAAAAAATTAGCCAATCAATTATAAGTAAATCTACTAAATTGAAAATCATTAAAATACCAAAAGTGTGTAAATAGGCATCCATATACATTAACTTTTCATGCTTATGTAGTATATATGTAGAAACGAAAGGAGTACCGAAAAGAATAGTATTATATACAATATTAAAATAAATGGTTTGCTTTTTTTCATGAATCGATTTTGGAAAAACTACCTTTTGAATATCTTTCGGATAATCAGTTAACGAAAGTCGAGGATTATAATATAAGGACCCTAAAATCATTACGGATAGTACAATAGACATGATGACACCAACGTACATCATTTGCTCAAATTGATTCATATGCTTCATTCACCCTTTTCTGTAATTACTATGATGGTCATTCACTTAATTACATATTGTATGTACGTACATAATCAAAAATTAACAACTAGCTTTAATAGCGAAGCAAAATTGTTGCAATGCAAATGCAAATTTAATACAGTGGAAGCCTAATTGATACAGATAGGATTGGTGAAACCTATGAAAATTGAACATATTGCAATTTGGGTAAATGACTTAGAATGTATGCGTGATTTTTATATGAAATACTTTAATGGTAAAGCAAACTCTTTATATCATAATAAAACGAAACAATTTGAATCTTATTTTATTACGTTCGAATCTGGAGCAAGACTTGAACTTATGCGTAAAAAAGGGATTGAAAATAAGCCTAATTTAAACATAACCGGCTATACTCATATGGCTTTTTCTGTCGGTAGTGAAGAACGTGTGAATGAACTAACAAAGGTGATAAAAGATGCTGGTTATCCTTTATTAAATGGACCACGTTTTACTGGAGATGGCTATTATGAAAGTGTAATAGGCGATCCAGAAGGCAATCAAATAGAAATTACGATTTAACTTACCCTTTTCCACCACCTCCGTATTTTTCCACAGATTAGGCGGTGCTGTTGTTGAGGTGCCAAATGAGGCAACTGCTTACTTTTACCGAAAAGCACTATCAAACATGCCAATATTCGCTACTTGGGAACAGCCAGAAGGTGCTGGTGGAAGTATTCGATGGGTTGAAGACTTCCGCTTAGCAATGCTTCCATTTACAAAAGGTGTCTATGTTAATACTCCTGACCTATCCATTAAAAATTGGCCAGATGCATACTTCAGTTGCAACTTTGACCGATTAATGGAAGTAAAAGCGGAATACTTTGCGAAAAATGTCTTTAACTTTCCGCAAAGTATTCCGCTTTTTTAAACTATATATTCCACCTAATATATCAAAATATAAAACATCCATTTTTTTATGGGTGTTTTACAAAAAGAGTTTACATAATATAATTATTAGTTGCTTCTTTTACTAAATATCTATTCAGCAATCGAAAGTAACACTTTCTCAAGGTCTTTTTTAGATAACATACTTTCGTTTATATAGCCATTCTTTTAATTGTAATTCATCCAAAGCTCCGTTCCCCTCTCATGATCCTTCACACTATATTCGCTCGTTTTTCACAAAAGGTTCATTTTACATGAAAATTTATTTATTACAATAAAAATATAAGGTATATTTTTATGAAAAGGAGGAATTCAATAATGAATACAGAGGATAAAATTCACGCTGAAAAAGTGTTAAAAAATCTATTCATCGGATCACAAGTTGATGGATTACAATTTGGTATTTCTCCAGGCGCTATAAAGATTCATTTCACAAACTTTCACGACTCAGTTTATTATGACGGACAATTATATATCAATATCGAATCCAAATGGTGTTTATTTAATAAACCTCAAAAAAGCTACCCATTAAATGAAGATGAATTTGAAGTTTATTCTGAGAAAGAAGAATATGAAAGAATATGTAAGATAAGAAGACAAAAAGTTACCGATATACAACTTGGCTTAGAAAGCCCTCATTTAATTATTACATTAGAGAGTGGACAAATTATTTTTTTAAATGGTTTTCATGATTATTATGAATGTTGGCAAGCTGGTGTCCTATGTGAGCAATGGCTTGTAGTCGCTGCACCTGGGAATGAAATCGCCACTTGGGCTCCCGATGAGTTTACCGATAAGTAAACTGTCTTCACGAAGAAGAAACGAAGATATTTTATGAAGTACTATACTAATGAACTACATAATCATTTCTATTACACGTAAACAAAATGACGATTTTACTTTAATAGAACTCACTTTATTAAAGTTGAAAGGATGATAATGATGGCATGTGTCCATGATTTTGGAATAATTGACGATTTTACTTCTCAAAAAAATTACGAAGATTATACACCAGAGAAATATCATTGTATATCTGTTGATGATGATATTATCAGTAGTTTAAATCAAAATTTATCAATTATGAAAACCTACTTCCATACAGTCAAAAATCAGAAATACGGTTTAGCTTATTGTGGTATTACAATTATCCCGCCTGAATCATTAGCAATTTTCTATGAAACAGTTACATCCTCAAAGTTCTTCAGAAAATCTGATGAGCTGAATGAGTTAGCTTCAAAAATTGTACAAGCTGCAGCAGAACAGAAGTACATGATCCATTATGGGGTTTAAATGTAATTCAAAAAATGCTTAGGATTTCTCCGAAGCATTTTTTGTATGTTACTAATACATTTATTCCTTAACCATTTAGTCAATGCTTGAGCCTATGGCCCCATCTTTTACAAGTGAGGGCGCCCCTATTAATCTAAATAAGCGTCTCATTTCCAATCTTCCAGCTAAACCATCTCCCGTGCCCTTCTGTTTCTCCAACCGTTTCACGATATTCATTTCCGTTAATATAATAATCAATATGAAGGTCACGATCCCACATGTTGTTATACAGGTGGAATACATCACGTTTTGCGCCAATTTCTTGTATTTGTTTTTCTAACTTATGTTTTACTTGTTCTGGCATTTGATTTGCAACATGTGTATGGAAAATACAAATAACAGCTTCTTCACTTATTTGTTCAATAATAGATGATAATAGCTCTACACCGTCTCCTTCTATTAATTGGACAGATTCATTTTTCACTAAAGATGCAGCTTGATCAAACATCTCAAGCCTTTCTTTATGTTCTGGCCAAATTAAAGCACGTAACCATAAATAATCTTCCTCATTATGTAAATCATTCACATGTAAGTCCAGTCCAATTCTTTCTACGACAGATGGGCTTTCTTTTAGAAAATGCGGCACATTTTCCCCTCTTATTTCAGAAGTTACATGCACATTTGAATTTATATTTCCGTACATTTCATCCGTCCCGTACGAATAACTATATTGGTCCCAGAACAGTTGCAACCCAGAACTTGTCCCAATTTCAATTAACGCTAACGGCTTCTTCACTTTGTTAAATATGTAGCAGAAACTTGGGTATAAGTATGCGCACCGTCTTACTTCACTTGTTTGAACGAGTTTCGTTTGTAACAAAGTAATGATTTCTTCTCGGTACTCTTTACAGAAATCTTTAAAATGATTAAAAGCTTTATCTAAATTTGTATCAGCATTTTCAACTAAACTACTATAATACGTTTTTAAATGATGTTCTTTCCCTGCTAGCAATAAATAATGTACTGCACCTAATAGTAAGTTTGGGACTGGTTGACCTACCTGAGCATAGGACGATAGTGTAAGTACTTCCTCATCTTCAGCAATTTTCATTGATAAATATTCATATAAATCACTTGACCCTTTACATTCCTTTATTGAAAAGTTTCGAAATAAGTTTGAAATTTGTTCTTTTGTACACATTAGAGTCCCTCCTTTTTATTTTTCAGAATAATCTTACCATTACAGAAAGAATAATCCTATAAAAAGGTACTCGATTTAGTCACTTAAGGATACGTAAGCTTTTTCGAGATAATTTCAAACTGTAATTTTTTTCCGTTTATCACCTTAAAAGAGCTTGTTAAATAAGATTTTTAGCGAATAAAACGTTAAATAGTTTAAAATTATCAGATAACACTAGATATTTTAGTCTATTAATTATTATAATAGAGTATGAGATGGTTATATAATTGAGACAAAAAAGGTATACACCTAGGTGGGGCCTAGGCGGTGTTTCTCTTTTACGGCTTAGACATAGAAAACACCTACACTTTTTTGCCAATATAGGGGATGGAGAGATTATCATGAGCAACATGCAGCAAAAAACAGACGTTATCTTAATTGGTGCAGGAATTATGAGTGCAACGTTAGGCTCATTACTAAAAGAATTAGCACCAGAATGGGAAATTAAAGTTTTTGAAAAACTCGCAAGTGCCGGGGAAGAAAGCTCTAACGAATGGAATAATGCAGGTACAGGGCATTCTGCGCTATGCGAACTGAACTATACTTCCGAAAAAGCTGACGGATCTATAGATATTAGTAAGGCTGTAAAAGTGAATGAGCAATTCCAGCTTTCAAGACAATTTTGGGCATATCTTGTAAAGAGCAAATTAATTCGTAATCCACAAGATTTTATTATGCCACTACCTCATATGAGTTTAGTACAAGGGGAAAAAAATGTTGAGTTTCTAAAAAACCGTTTTGAAGCGCTTTCAAAAAACCCACTGTTTCAAGGAATGGAATTTTCTGATGCTCCTGAAACATTAAAAAAATGGCTTCCACTCATTATGGAAGGCCGCACATCTAATGAACCGATGGCGGCAACGAAGATTGACTCTGGAACAGATGTTAACTTCGGTGCATTAACACGTATGTTGTTTGATTACTTAAAAACAAAAAATGTCGAGCTAAACTACAAGCATAGTGTCGAAAATATTAAGCGCACGAAAAATGGTTTGTGGGAAGTAAAAGTACACGATATGAATAGTGGTAAAATTGAGCATCATACTGCTAAATTCGTCTTTATTGGCGGCGGTGGCGGTAGCCTACCTCTACTTCAAAAGACTGGTATCCCTGAATCAAAACATATCGGTGGATTCCCGGTAAGTGGACTATTTATGGTATGTAAAAACCAAAAAGTTGTAGAGCAACATCATGCGAAAGTGTACGGTAAAGCTAAGGTTGGTGCTCCGCCAATGTCTGTACCTCATCTAGATACGAGATATATAGACAATAAAAAAGCTTTACTGTTTGGACCATTCGCAGGCTTCTCACCTAAATTCTTAAAAACAGGTTCAAATCTTGACTTAATCGGTTCTGTAAAACCGAATAACGTCTTAACGATGTTAGCCGCTGGTGTAAAAGAAATGGGACTTACAAAATACTTAATTCAGCAAGTTATGTTATCACATGAAAAACGTATGGAAGAATTACGCGAATTCATTCCGAACGCGAAAAGTGAAGATTGGGATATTGTAGTTGCTGGGCAACGTGTACAAGTAATTAAAGATACTGATGCTGGCGGTAAAGGGACACTTCAATTTGGTACAGAAGTAGTAAGTGCAGCTGACGGCTCAATCGCCGCATTACTAGGCGCATCACCAGGTGCTTCTACTGCTGTTCACGTCATGCTTGAAGTATTAGAAAAATGTTTCCCAAGCCGCATGGTAGAATGGGAAGAAAAAATAAAAGAAATGATTCCTTCATATGGCATTTCACTAACTGAAAATCCAAGATTGTTCCAAGATCTTCACACTTCTACTGGTCGTACACTTGGATTAAACGAAAAAGAAACTGTTCATAATTAATGAAGAAATAAAAAAACGTCCGATATATTCGGACGTTTTTTTGTCTACTAAAAATTATACTTATCAATATTGTCTTTCGTAAATACAACTCGTTCTGGTAATACGATAATTCCATTCCCTTCTGCCTCATAATCATATCCTTGAATGGAGTTTGGCTCTACCTTCACTTTTCCAATTCCTTTTACTTCGAAGCTATCCCCTACTTTTAACTTCTTCCCTTTTACAACAATTTCATTTGCTACATACGTTGCGAGAGCACCTTGTTGTTTTACATCCCATAAACCAAATTGTGCTACTGTTCCTCGTTTTACGTAATCACGCATAACGTTTGGTGTAGAGAAGCCAGTTACGACAACCTTTTTATCCATTTTTAAATTTTCAGCTGCTTGTGCCATTGCCGGAAGTGCCGTTGCATCTGGACAAATGACTGCATTAATATCAGGATACGTTTTTAAAATATTCTCTCCTACTGACAAAGACTTTTGCGCATTATTTTCACCGTACTGCGTCGTTACAATTTCCCAGTTCGGATATTTCTTTTTAATAATTTCTTTCGCTTTCGTTACCCATTGGTTTTGATCCGTTACTGTCGGGCTAGAATAAAAGAAGGCTACTTTTCCTTTATCTCCAATTTGCTTTGAAGTCATTTCTATTAATAAATTAGCAAGTTGGTCTGGTGTTCCTTGGCTGATATAAAAGGAACGGTCTTTCGGATTCACATCAGAATCCCATGTTAACACCGTCATCCCTTTTTTCTTAGCACGTTGCAGTGATTGCGATAACCCATCCACTGACGTAGATGAAACCATAATCGCATCATAGTTTTGATTAATGAAATTGTTTATATATTTAACTTGCCCTGAAACACTCGCTTCAGACGGTCCATCATACTTCACTTGCACGCCTAACTTATCTCCCATCTCTTTTGCCCCTTCACCACCCGATGTGAAGAAACCAACTCCTGTTAATTTCGGAATAAATGCAAATTTCACATCATCAACCTTTTTCTTATCTGCCGTTTGGCTAGAACACGCAATTAAACCGATTAAACAAATACATACAATCAATACAATCCCCAGTTTTCTCTTCATGACATTTCCCCCTTATGCAAATTCTTTCTTTTCTCCGCTAAGAATTGATGTAATTTGAAATGTCTCATAATAACTGAAAGAATAAGGATAATACCTATTACTACATTGGATTGTTCATTTGTTAAACCCGTCATTTGCAAGCCATACTGCATGAGCCCAATGAAAATACTCGCCAGTACAGTACCAATAATGCTTCCTTTTCCGCCTGTAATAAGTGTACCGCCTAAGACGACTGCTGTAATGATTGGTAAAATTGTTTCACTTCCCATATCAGCACGTGCGGAACCGAAGTAGGCAGTTAAGAAAGCGCCTCCTAATCCACCTCCTAACCCTGAAAGTATGTAAGCAATAATGACTACTTTTTTCGTTTTAATCCCGGTGTATTTTGCTGTATTTTCGTTCGCACCTGTTAATTTTACATGGCGCCCGTATATAGTTCGGTGAAATAATACAGTACATAAAACTGTTAATACGATCAGTAGCCATAATAAATTCGGTATTCCTATAAAACTACCGTTTGCCAGTTGTACAAATGTGTCAGGTAAACCGCTTATTCCTTCGTACCCAGAAGCACCTGCCCCTCCTGAAATGACGAGGGCAATTCCCCCGTATAAAAACATCGTTCCGAGTGTAACGACGAGTGGTTCTACATCCGTCATTTTTATAATGAGTCCGTTTAAAGCGCCTGCTAAACAACTAATTATTAGGGCGATTATAACAGCAAACAAAATAGGTATTCCGTTCATCCAAAGTACACCGATTAAGATTGAAGTGAGCCCCATTATTGAGCCGATCGATACATCAATTCCTCCTGTTACTATAACAAAAGTCATTGGTATCGCCGCAATTGCGATAAATAGGAAATCATTTGTACTAAAAAGGAGATTACTAATATTTAAGAAATCACTATTTATTAAACTAAAAAGGATGAATTCTACAAGAAGTAATACAATTAGAACCCCTTCCCATCTATATACATACTTCATAGATTCATCCTCCTTTCTGCCTTCCACTTTTTCATAACACTATCTAATATGATGATAAGTAATAATAAAAAACCTGAAATAGCATTATTCCAAAATGCTGGTATTTTTAAAAAGACGAGTGAGCTACTTATTGTTTCTAAAAATAACGCTCCTAATGCAGCTCCAAATAAAGATCCTGTTCCTCCTTTTAAATGAATTCCTCCTAGTACAGCGGCTGCGATTACTTGTAATTCTAATCCTGTACCTGTTTGATTTGGCACGAAACCGATATTCATAACAAATATGCAACCAGCGAGCGCAGCGCTTATGCCTGAAATCATAAACGCATATATCTTCACTTTATTTACAGGTATACCAATAAGCCTCGCGCCATCTTCATTATCACCTACCGCATAAAAGTATCTTCCCAATGGCACTTTTCTTAAAAAGAAGTATAGTAGTAGTAAAATAATAAGAACGAACCATACAGTTATAGGTAAACCAAGAATGATGATAGATGACAGCTGCTTAAAATCGTTTGGAATATCTTCAATCCACTTCCCGCCTGTGAAAATTAACATTGTACCTCTAATAATTCCTAACATGCCTAATGTCATAATAATGGCTGGTACCCGAAACTTCGCAACTCCAATACCATTTACGAAACCGATAATGGCTCCAAGTATAATAGCTACAAATATCGACAAGAATGCACTATACCCATTCGTTAACATCATTCCGCAAACTGCTGCACTTAGCCCCATGCTTGAACCAACTGATACATCTATATTTTTCGTAAATAAGACGAACGATTGACCGATTGCTAGCACGACTAAAATAACGCTTGATTTCATCAGTAAAGATAACGAGTTAAATTGAATAAAACTAGGGTTTATCATTCCTACAATAGCTATATAAATTAGTAGTAACAGTATGATAGACGTTTCATGCATTTTTAACATATGTTTCATTCCGCTACACCTCCGTATGCAAGGCGTGTAACTTCATTCACACTCAGTTGTTCTTTTTCCATATGAGAAACAAATCGCCCATTTCTCATTACATATACACGGTTTACTAATTGGACAATTTCTTCAACATCTGAAGAGATTAATAAAATTGCGAGTCCTTCCCTTTTCATTTTTTTTATCGTCTCATACACTTCAAGCCTTGCTTTCGCATCAATTCCGCGAGTCGGCTCATCAAGAATAATAATTTTAGGATTACATGCAAGATACTTCGCAAGCACGACCTTCTGCTGATTACCTCCTGATAAAGATGCCAGTTCTTTATTCATATTCTGTACAACAATTCGGAACTGTTCTATAAACGAATTAACTAAAGCGCTTTCTTTTTCTTGATTTATAAAAAAGCGATTATTTTGATATAAACTTGCTGCTGCAATATTTTCTTTAACAGAAGCAATTGAGAAAATTCCATTCCTCGCCCTATCCTCTGGCACATAAACTAGTCCTTCGTCTAGCCTTTTATGCAAAGAACACGTATCAATTGATTTTCCACCCAATAAGATAGACCCTGATTTTATAGTTTTCAATCCAAATATCGCTTCTGCTAATTCCGTTCTGCCAGATCCTATAATGCCAGCAACACCTACAACCTCACCCGCATGTACAGTGAATGATATATTTTCGAATGCGTGACCATTTATATCAACCACTTCTAATATTTTTTTCGTCTTTACTGTCTCTTGAACTACTTCTATTTTCTCTTTCTGTTTATATCCTTTTGGCAATAGTCCCTCCATCAGCATGTCATATGTATAGTCACATACATCACCTTGGCTTACAACCATTCCATCACGTAGTATTGCTACTTTGTTGGCAATTTCAAAGATTTCTGGAAAACGATGCGTAATATAAATCATCCCAATTCCTTTTTCTTGTAAACTTTTCATCAACACAAAAAGACTCTTAATTTCGTGTGTTGTTAATGTCGATGTTGGCTCATCTAGAATAAGAATCTCAGCTTCTCTTATTAATCCTCTAACGATTTCTACTAACTGTTGTTGCGCAATCGATAATGTTCCTCCTAGTTTATTAAGGTCAATATCCCATCCTAAGCTGCTAATCAATTGCTGAATCTGTACTTTTAGTTTCTTTTTCTTTTCTTTTAACCCGATACATATATTTTCTTCAATAGTCA
The DNA here is from genome assembly GCF_051916885.1 of Bacillus cereus group sp. MYBK14-1. Taxonomy (NCBI): domain Bacteria; kingdom Bacillati; phylum Bacillota; class Bacilli; order Caryophanales; family Bacillaceae; genus Bacillus; species Bacillus cereus group sp. MYBK14-1. The sequence goes on from NZ_JBQAHM010000001.1 coordinate 447,258, forward strand.
TATGCGGAAAAATGAGTGGTTCTTGCGGTATTAAATAAATACCTTTTCGGTGTGCTTCTGATGGATTTGAAAACTGTTGCTTCCTTCCTTTTACATACATCTCTCCATCATCATACGAATATAACCCCGTTAATATTTTCATTAATGTTGATTTCCCGGCGCCATTTCCCCCCACTAAAGCGTATATATCTCCGCGCTCTACTTGTAAGTTCACTTCTTTTAATACAAGTTGATTTAAAAACGCCTTACTCATTTTCTTTACTTGTAATAAAGGTACGTTCTCCACATGATGTCACCTGCCTTTATCCAGAACATTTTTTGAGAAAATGATTATTTGTTCTACTTGTTTTGTAGCATTGTATATTCCTTTTTTTATATCTAGAACACTTTTTTCTACGTACTATTAATCGTTTCAACTGGAATAAACAAAATATATGGTACATATGTTTAAGCTGTGGTCAATTGTTGAAAGGGATGAAGAGTATGACTCAGCTGAACTTTGAAGAAAATTTATTAACTAAAGTAGCTTGGTACTATTATAAAGACCAATTAACACAACAGGAGATCGCGTCACTTCTTCATATTTCAAGAAATAAAGTCGTCCGGTTATTAGATAAAGCGCGGAGTGAAGGTATCGTTACATTTCACGTAAAAGGGACTGGTTTGCACTGTTTAAGTATTGAGCGTGACCTAATGAAAAAATTCCACTTAAAAGATGCTTTTATTATCCCTACCCCAGTAAACAATTATCACGCTTCTCTCGGAAAAGCTGCTGCACAATATTTAGAAACTCATCTCCAGCAAGGCGATTTACTCGGTATTGGCTGGGGAGAAACAATTAGCAAAATGCTAGAAAACATTCATTTTGAAAGTTCTATCAACCTTTCAATCGTAACGCTCACAGGCGGGGTAAATCACTATCTCCCGAGAAAACAAAACTATTTACACTACATGCAAGGCGAACTTCACATTATCCCTACGCCGTTTCTAGCGTCTACAACCGAAATGGCACAAAGTATTCTATCAGAACCGAGTGTAAAAGATATGCTTCAAGTCGCTTCACTTGCTCATACGGCTGTTGTCGGTATTGGGGGATTATCTCAAGACGCTACGATTGTAAAAGAAGAAAAATTAACACTACGTGAGATGACATATATTCGTAGTCAAAACGGTGCTGGCGATATTTTAGGACAGTTTTATAATACAAATGGCGATTTATTAGAACTCTCGCATCACAATCGTCTAATTGGCACGCCCCTCTCTATTTTGCGCAATATGAAGCATGTCGTCGGTGTTGCTGGAGGTACTGAAAAGATAGATGCAATTTATGGTGCCTTAAAAGGAAAGTTTATTCATTCATTAATTACCGATGAGGAAACTGCCCTCTCCTTATTACGAAAGGATGGTGATTGTTAATGTCCCATTTATTAGCTTTCGATGCTGGTACAGGGAGCATTCGAGCAGTTCTTTTTGATTTACATGGTAATCAAATTGCAGTAAGTCAAAAAGAATGGATTCACAAATCTGACCTTCGTTATCCAGGCTCTATGAACTTTGATGTAGTAGAAAATTGGAAGCTAGTACAAGAATGTACGAAAGAGGTGCTTCAAAAAAGCAACACTCCTGCCTCTTCTATTCTTGCTATTAGCGCTACAAGTATGCGAGAAGGATTTGTTTTATATGATCAAGATGGGCAAGAAATATGGGCGTGTGCAAATGTTGATGGGCGCGCATCCGTCGAAGTTAGTGAATTAAAAGAAATTCGGTCACATCTTGAAAAAGATTTATATACAAAGTCTGGTCAAACTTTTTCATTAGGTGCTTTACCACGCCTACTCTGGATAAAAAAACATGAACCCGACGTCTATAATAATATTTACTCTTTTACAATGTTAAACGATTGGATTTTATATAAACTAAGCGGCGTACTACAAATTGATCCCTCAAACGGATGCACGTCAGGTATTTTTGACTTACAAAATAGAGTGTGGGATAACGATGTCGCTAAGGAGTGCGGTCTATCTTTGCCATTTTCACCAACAGTAAATGAAGCTGGTACAGTAATTGGCAACGTTACAAAAGAGTGTGCAGCATTAACTGGATTACGTGAAGGGATTCCTGTCGTCGCCGGGGGTGGAGATGCTCAAATGGCATCGCTCGGAACAGGAATCGTGAAACCGAATCAAACGTTAATATGCGGGGGTAGCTTTTGGCAACAAGAAGTGAATGTTACTGAGCCAATAACAGATCCACATGCTGCGATTCGAGTAAATTGTCACGTCGTTCCGAACCTATGGCAATATGAAACAATCGCCTTTTTCCCAGGTCTCGTTATGCGCTGGTTTCGAGACGCTTTTTGCCAAGAAGAAAAGAAACTTGCTGATAAACTCGGTGTAGATGCTTATGAATTACTAGAAGAACAAGCGAAAGACGTACCTGTCGGTTCATATGGTATTATCCCTACTTTTTCAAACGTTATGAACTACATTTCTTGGCGTCATGCCGCACCTTCATTCTTAAATTTAAGTTTAGACGCTGACAAATGCGGAAAAAAGGAAATGTTCCGTGCTATTGAAGAAAATGCGGCCTTCGTTACACTTGGAAACTTAAAACTAATTGAAAATCTTACTGGTACATTCCCTTCTGAAGTCATTTTTGCTGGCGGTGCCGCTAAAGGGAAACTATGGCCACAAATTCTATCAGACGTACTCGGCATTCCTGTAAAAGTACCAGTTGTGAAAGAAGCAGCTGCTTTAGGAACTGCAATTGCTGCTGGAGTTGGCGCTGGCATATATTCATCTATGGAAGAGACTGCCGAACAATTTGTACAGTGGGAAAATACATTTGAACCAATCACTGAAAATCACGAGCTATACAAAGAATTCTATGAAACATGGAAAACCGTATATAGCAGTCAGCTCGCTTTAGCTGATAAAGGACTTACAACACATATGTGGATTGCACCTGGTGCACTGTAACACATTACATAAAGGAGTGAACTGTATGTTAAAAGCGAATGAAAATGACTTCTCCTATCGCTTCGGTGATAACGGGCCGAAATATTTAATACAAGGGCCAAATATTGATCTTGGCCTTGTTGTCATTCAACCGGGCCAGGAGTTTCAAAACCATTATCATACGACGTGCGAAGAGGTCTTTTATGCATTAGAAGGTGAAATAGATTTCTATGTAAATAACGAAAGAGTTCCGATTAAACAAGGTGATGTCCTGCAAGTTCGCCCTCATGAATCTCACTATCTGATTAACCATTCTGACAAACCTTTTAAAGCTGTTTTTATAAAGTCACCACATTTACCAAATAAAGATACGGTACAAACGGAAAATCCAACATTAACGAAGGAGTGATTTTGAATGACTTGGGGATTTAAAAATCGATTAAATACAATTTTACCTGATGGTAGAGCGGTTATGTTAGCAATAGATCACGGCTACTTTTTAGGGCCAATTCACGGGCTAGAACAACCACTTGAAACAGTTAAAAACTTACTTCCGTATACAGACTCCCTCTTTTTAACACGCGGTGTACTTAGTTCCTGCATTCCTGAAAACTGCAGCACACCGATGGTTATGCGTGTATCTGGCGGCGCTACTGTCGTCGGTAAAGATTTAGCGAATGAAACAATTGTTACACCTGTAAAAGAAGCAGTGAAGCAAAACGCAATTGGCGTTGGCGTTTCTGTTTTTGTCGGATCAGACTATGAAACACAAACTGTTACAAATCTCGCAAATGTAGTTTCTGAAGCTCATGATTACGGCCTACCAGTACTCGGCATTACCGCAGTCGCAAAGGAATTACAAAAACGTGAAGCTCGCTTTCTAGCACTTGCTTCCCGCGTATGTGTTGAAATGGGTGCTGATATTATTAAAACGTATTACTGCGAAGGATTCGAAAAAATAACGAGCACATGCCCTGCCCCAGTCGTCATCGCGGGCGGCCCAAAACTAGATTCAATTGAAGACGCATTAAACATTACGTACAATGCATTGCAAGAAGGAGCAATTGGAGTAGACATGGGCCGAAACATATGGCAATCCGAGCACCCAGCTGCGATGATCCAAACAATACATGGCATTGTGAAAAATGGATTGAATGTGAAAGAGGCACTTGAACTTTATGATGATGTGAAGAATTAATGTGAAAAGACAGACTATTTATTAGTCTGTCTTTTTTACTTTACAGTGAAACTTTCATAATCCGTCTTCTAATATGATACATACTTAAATTTTATACATTTTCAAATAATTACTCTTGTTGATCGCTATTAAGCTTTGAAACTTTCTTACCTTCTCTATAATCAAGACAAGACACTTCAATTAATAAGCCATTAAATACTGTAAAATAAAAACCATAACTACTACCTCGCATCGAATAAGGTTCCTTATCTATTTCAATGCCGCCTGCTACTAAACGATTATACGCTTGATCAACTTCATTTGAAGTATCCACTAAAAAACCAATATGAAAAGCTTCAGGATACATCACTTCCTTATTCCCCTTAAATGCTTTGGGGTCGCTTAGCACCAGTATAAATCCACTCTCATCACTCATTACTAATAATGCCTTTCCCTTTTGCTCTAAAAATTGAAAATCAAAAAATGTTTCAAAGAAATGTCTCGCTTCTGATAAGTCATCAACACATAAATTTAAATGATTCAGCTTCATGTACTCATCTCCTTTTAAAAAGAAGGGATATAGACTCATTTTCATAACCCTTAAATATGTAAGGCAAGATATTCAAGCGTTCCATCTAAGACTATGCTTTATAAGTCTAATACTTTTCTCCATAGCCTAGAACGTTTTTTATGACTGCAATTATATAAACTGTTCGACGTGAAATATTAATGTACCTATATAAAATAGTCTCATTATTTATTTTCCAGATTGTGTAGAACCCACTCAACCAGGAAAATTGCTGAAGGGATGCGCTCTGTTGTATCGCCTAAAAATAGCTTATTAAGTAACTCATCTAAATGAATTGGCTTATTCGGCAACGTTTGAATATACCTTAAAGCAGATCCCGCTGGCGGTACTGGCTTATTATTAATAGCCCATATCCCTTCTAACAATGTCCAAGTTGACGTATGAACTAAGTATGAAGCTTTTAACTCATCATTTGCTTTTAAAGCAGATTGAATTTTAATAAGCGAACTATGCAACCAATGAGAAATGCCCTTCATTTTGTCGCTTGAAACACGATAGTTTTCAAATTCATATGTAGCTATTTCCTTTAACTTTTTTAACTCACCGCTTTTATCAAACAAAATTTTCCCTTCTAGAAATGAATATAGTTCCATCGGATTGTTTTTAAAGTTTACTTGAATTTGATTAAAATCTGCACCCTTATATTCAACTAAAATATCTTCTCTCATTTCAGAATGAAATTTCTTCTTTTGTCCGTCTTCTAAAAGAATATAGAAGTCTAAATCAGATTCAGGATATGCATCGCCTCTTGCAACAGATCCAATTAGCATGAATCCATTTACCTTTTCCATAGATAAGACTTCCGCTACTATTGTTTGCACTAATTTTTTATGTTGTTCATATGTAATGAATGCAAGTTTTTCTATCATTCCCATCCCCCCAGTCATAAAAAAGAGGATACATGATTGCTTCTACAACATGTATCCTCTACTTATATATTACGACTGTTGATAAGCCGATTTCGATGATTTCACATAATAAACTGCATGATCCACATTAATAATATGATCTGGCTTTGGTTTACCACGGCCCGCTCTATGTCCAGCTAAGTGTTCTTCACTTGTTTCCCAGTTTTTCCATGCTTCTTCAGATTCCCAGCGAATCATTACGACAACTTCTTCGTCGCCGCGTCTTACTTTTTTCACGAGAACACTTAAATCGATGAAGCCTTCAAATTTTTCAATAATACCTTCTCCAGTGAAACGTTCTACAACTATATTTGATGTACCTTCTTTTACTGTAAATGTTTTCGTTTCGATAAACATATATCCCACTCCCTCTTTGTTATACGAATACTAGTATTCTTCTATTATAATTGATTATGATAATTATTTTCAATTGTAAAGTTTTAATTTTTTGAATTATGCTGATTTCTTTTCTATCGCCTCATCTAAAAATTTGAAATATGGAAGTAACATCCCTATTAAAGATGTAACACATATAATTGCACCGATGATTACATATAGCGCTCTTACTCCCCACATTTCACTCAATATCCCCCCTACTAACACACCTAATGGCATAGCGGATCGTATAAAAAATAAACGCACTGAAAATACTTGTCCTATCATATTATTTGGGACGGTTTGTTGGCATATTGTCGTGTTATGAACATTGAAAAATGCAATACAAATCCCTGCTATTACTTCAATTATTATTGCAATGATAATACTATGATTGAATCCTAATGAAATGTATGTGAGTCCCCCTATAAACAATCCTCCAAGCATAAGTATACGCCGGCTTTTATATGTTACTTTTCCGACTAATACTGAGCCAATTACGTAGCCAAGTGGAAAACCTGCCATGAAATAACCGTACTCTGCATATCCCGCTGACAGCTCGTCTTTTATATAAGGAAGATTTGTGACCATCGTTACCCCTACTCCAAACTGCACGAAAGTAAGAAATATACCGAGCCAAACGATGATTGGTTTTGTGAAAAAATATGTAAAACCGTGAAAAAACTGTTCTAGCCACGTTTTCCGAATAGGTTGCGACGTTCTATTTTCTTTTATATAAAATAAGAAAGTGCCACTAACAAATAAACATATGCATACGAAAGATAATGTAAGTTCTGTTCCAATCAAATGAATGACTACTCCGCCTAATACTGGCGCAAGAAACATCATAAGGCGAGTCATTCCATCAATGTACGCATTTGCATCTTGAAGTTGTTCTTTCCCTACAATGCTCGGTGTAATTGCTTGACTTGCAGGTGTATAAAGTGGTGTAATAAGTCCCACTACAATTTGAACAACATAAATGTGCCAAACTTCTATACTACCCGAAACTAGCATCACCAAAGGTAATAAAAATACGGACGCTCGTATCCATTGTGAAAATATCATAATCCACTTCCGGCTCCATTTATCAATAAATGGGCCACTTATTAATTGTAATATGAGTGATGGGATGAAATATAATAACCACATACTACTTAAAGCCATTTCTGATCCTGTTAACTCATATACTAGAATTGAATTACATAACGTTCCGAAAGCCCCTCCTAATTCAGAGATTGCACTACCAATCCACATAAAAAAGAACGAACGATTTTTCAATACACTCTTCATTATAGCTCACCAACTTTTCTCTTAAATTCCTCCCTTTATGTACATTCTTGTTGCATATTATCTACTCAAAAACGCTTCTAATTCTTTCGCTAACGACTGCACTGCTTTCTTCCTTAATACATACTTTCCATCATGTATATCAACTAACTTCGCTGCACGTAACAATTTCAAATGATGGTGTACTGTCGATTTACCAAGCTGCAATCTTTCCGTTATTTCCTGTAATGTACGTTCTTTTTCAAACAACATTTTTACAATTCGCAATCTCGCCTCATCCCCAAGAGCCTTATGTTTTTGAACTAAAAAATAATTCGGTTCATACGGATCTTCAGGATGAATGCTTTCATTCGCAACTGGATAATGAAATACTTTCGTATCATCAATATCTGCTTCAATATTCCACGGTCTGTACGTCATTTGCGGAATAAGAAGTACGTGATGAACACTTGGCTCTGGCATATAGTTCACGCCACCAGTCGCCCACTCGACAAACTCTTCCGGCTTCATCTTTTTATTCATTTCATTTTTTGCTTCATAATCTCGTTTTAATATAGAAAGTATTTCTTCTTCCTCACTCTTAATTACACTCTCATACCAACCTGTCATTACAGCGATTAAATGAGATTTCAGCACTTGTACATCTACATCACATATAAAGCGAATATACGTAGAGAAAAACTGATGATCATGTGTTAATTCCTTTAGTTCATGTATTGCAGTTCCATCTCTACTTGCGGCTAAACGTCTTTTTTTCTCATATTTCTCCCCTAAAAACGGTAAACATATATACTTCAAATCTTCTTCTGAAAGTGAATCGATTTTAACATGAAACTGTGATACATCCTGTATGTCTTCTTCATACAACAACTGAAGCAATGCTTTCCACGTATTATTTTCTTCGACAAATTGTAAGTGCTCTCTCATTTCTTCTGTTAATGATTTCTTAATTTCTTCCCATTCATTTTGACTCTTTTCAAGTGTATCAATTAACCTCTTATGAGTAATTGCTGCAATGCCAAGCGCACATTCGAAAAGTATCGAATATTTCACTTGAACGTTATAAGTTTCCCTCTTTCTACTCGTTATGTGATAGACCTCCATTTTTATCCCCTCCTTGTTTGCTATATATCAAATTCTATTTTTATCGAATTTAACCTTCTATATTTTTAGAATTATTTTGCAACTTCAAAAAAACTCTAATCCATGAGCAAATAGAGAAAGGTTTATACTCTTTTTCATTCTGACTCAATTAAAGCCTTGATTATTAAGTATCATATTAAAAAGAAGTTTTTTAATGGCTCTGTTATAAGTTGTCTTTCACCCTCTTGTGCAACTATAGAAAAGGTTTATTGAAGAGAAAAGAGAATTGGTTTTATTAAGAAAAATGAACAGGAGGCTATACGAATGGGAAGAAAAGAAATGTTGCAAAATGGAGTCCAACAAGTTTTTTACGAAGAAGAATGGTACCCACCAATATCAGAAGCGTTAAAGAATCTTACGGTTGAACAAGCATGTTGGCAACCAGAAGGTGCTGCCAGTAATACGATTTGGGAAAATGTGAACCATTTATTAATCTTTAAAGAACGCCTACTTTCCCGCTTACATGAAGACGACACATTTGTTGCTCCACAAAATAATGATGAGACGTTTATCCAAGGTGGACCTAATGATGATGCCGCTTGGAAGCAAACCGTAAAGCGAACGCTTCAAGTACATGATGCCTTACAATCTTCATTAACCGCCCTTCAAGAAGCAGAACTAGATCAACTAAGTCCTTCTCTACCAGTTTGGCAACAATATATGAATATCCTTTTGCATGATGCTTATCATACAGGACAAATTATACAGCTTCGGAAACTTCAAGGTTCATGGCCAACTCACCGTTCTTATTTATAAAGTGAAATTTTAATCAGCTCTTACCAATCGGGATTTTGCGGGCAGCCCATCCCCACCTCACTTCTTTGCTTTCCTTGAATTTTGAGGTAAAAATCTTACTGTCCGTTAATCCGGAATAAACGATGTTTAAAATCGCATACGTTTAATATCCAACAAAACAATTGAAAACAGCTAATTGTTCGATAATTACTGCGATTGCTCAAAATAAAGCAAATTAAAATACATTGATTCCTAACATAACTTACATGCTTCATAACTTCTAATCATAATCCAAATTTGGAAGAATAGATGCTTTTTTATATACAAATAATAACTCTCAAGGAGTTGTTGACATGTATTTCATATTGAATATGTTAGGGATTTTCGTTGTCATATTAATCATTTTCTTATGTTCGCCTAATAAAAAACATATAAAATGGAGACCAATTGTAATTCTCATCCTATTGGAGCTTTTTATTACGTGGTTTATGTTAGGCACAAAGCTCGGCAGTATTATCATTAATAAAATTGCGTCATTTTTCAGTTGGCTACTAGCATGTGCGAATGAAGGTATTCGATTTGCATTTCCTTCAGCTATGGAAAGTCAGCACATTGATTTCTTCTTTAGTGCGTTACTTCCTATCATTTTTGTTATTACTTTTTTCGATATTCTTTCTTATTTCGGAATCTTAACTTGGATTATTGATAAAGTAGGTGCAGTTATTTCAAAGATTTCTCGTTTACCAAAGTTAGAAAGTTTCTTTTCGATTCAAATGATGTTTTTAGGAAACACCGAAGCACTTGCGGTTGTTCGTGATCAATTATCTGTTTTAAAAGAAAATCGATTATTAACTTTTGGAATTATGAGTATGAGTAGCGTTAGCGGATCCATTCTTGGTGCTTATTTATCAATGGTTCCAGCAACATATATTTTCAGCGCAATCCCATTAAACTGTATTAACGCATTAATTTTAGCCAATGTATTAAATCCTGTGGAAGTTTCGAAAGAAGAAGACGTTGTTTACACACCTTCAAAACATGAAAAAAAGGATTTCTTTTCTACTATTTCAAACAGTATGTTAGTTGGGATGAATATGGTTATCGTTATTTTAGCTATGGTAATTGGTTATGTAGCTTTAACAGCATGTTTAAATGGGATTTTAGGATTTTTTGTAACGGGGTTAACAATTCAAAAAATCTTCTCCATTATCTTTAGTCCTTTTGCATTTTTACTCGGTTTATCAGGCAGTGATGCTATGTATGTAGCTGAATTAATGGGGATCAAAATAACGACGAATGAATTTGTTGCAATGATGGATTTAAAATCAAACTTAAAGTCGCTACAACCGCATACGGTTGCGGTTGCAACGACATTTCTAGCTTCTTTTGCTAACTTTAGTACAGTAGGTATGATTTACGGAACTTACAATTCATTATTTGGCGGAGAAAAATCATCAGTCATCGGTAAAAATGTTTGGAAGCTTCTTGTTAGCGGGATGGCTGTTTCTTTATTAAGTGCTATGCTCGTTGGGCTATTTGTATGGTAATTAATTTTTATAATAAAAGACACCCAAGCCAATTGAGTGTCTTTTATTATTATTTTCGAATTTGTCCATTTCCACGAATCACATATTTTGTAGAAGTTAATGCTGGAAGCCCCATTGGTCCTCTTACGTGTAACTTTTGTGTACTGATACCAATTTCCGCTCCGAATCCAAATTCGGATCCATCTGTAAAACGAGTCGATGCATTATGATAAAGTGCCGCGGCATCTACAGAAGTAAAAAACTTGCTGACGTTTTCCTCGTTTTCAGTAATAATTGCTTCAGAATGCATAGATCCATACGTATTTATATGATGAATCGCTTCTTCAACAGTGGAAACCATTTTCACTGCTAGTGTGAGAGATAAAAACTCAGTTTCCCAGTCTTCTTCTGTCGCAAGTAAGATAGAAGAATCAATCGCCACTGCTTTATTATCACCACGTAGCTCCACTCCTCTTTCCTTCAAGGAAGAAAACAACTCGCTACCATATTGCTCTGCCCAATTCTCATGAAGTACAATCGTCTCAATTGCATTACATACAGATGGGCGCTGTGTTTTTGCATTTATAATAATATTAAACGCCATTTGTTTATCTGCTGTTTCATCAATGAATATATGACAATTTCCCGCACCTGTTTCAAGTACTGGAACAGACGCTTCTCTCACAACAGTATCGATTAATTGTTTGCCACCTCTTGGTATAAGAACATCCAAGTACTCGTTCAATGTAAACAACTGTTTTGCACTATCTCTCGTTGTATCTTCTATGAGCTGTACACTTTCTGAAGGCAAGCTAGTTTGCTTAAGCGCCCGGTGAATAACGCTAACGATGGCTTTGTTAGAATGGATAGCAGAAGAACTACCACGTAGTATTACTGCGTTTCCTGTTTTTAAACAAATTGTAGCAGCATCAACAGTTACATTCGGTCTTGCCTCATAAATCATCCCGACAACACCAAGTGGTACGCGCATCTCCTGAATAGATAGTCCATTTGGCCTTTCCCATGCACTTACACATTCTCCTACAGGATCACGTAATTCAATTAGCTGCTTAATCCCCTCTGTCATATCAATAATACGATTTTCAGTTAGCAGAAGACGATCAAGGAGTGAATCAGAAAATCCTTTTGCCTTACCTTCTTCAATATCCCTCTTGTTTTCTTCTAAAATATAAGCTGTTTCTAATATTAACTGATCAGCTATTGCGGAAAGTGCTTCGTTTTTTTGCTCTGTAGATTTAAGCACAAGCTCTCTAGCAACCTCTTTTGCTTTTATCCCCTTTGCCAACACTTCATTCATTTTTATTTCCTCCTTTTTAAAGTGAAACCCAATGATCCCTATGGATGACTTCATAACTATGTCTCTCGCCTCTTACTTGAATATCTTGGCTTTGCATACCTTTTACATCTATTAGTTCCTCTGCACTATATGTGCATTGTCCTTTTCCTATTACGCGCCCTTGTTGCGTTACAACCTCTACAACTTCACCCACTTGGAAAAATCCTGATACATTCGTAACACCAGCTGGAAGTAAACTCTTACCATGCTGAATGATGGCAGTAGCTGCCCCAGCATCTACTTCAATTTGTCCGCTAACAAGCGAATGTAAGGCAATCCATTGCTTGTTCATCTTCATTTCTTTTTGAGGAGCATTACCAACATACGTTCCATCACCCTTACCCTTCAAAACATCTACAAACTTTTCCTGTCCACGTCCTGTTCCGATAAATACACTCACACCAAGAGAGAGCGCTGTCTTTGCAGCGTCGATTTTTGATTTCATACCGCCAGTCCCAAGTTTTGAGCCAGCATCTCCTGCAAGAGAAGAAATTTCTTCCGTAACTTCAGGAAGAAAATAATATTTTTTTGCATCCGCATTTTTCTGAGGATTTTTGTCATATAACCCGTTCACATCCGTAAAGATCATAAGCATATCCGCCGAAACAAGCCCGCTTACTAAAGCTGACAGCATATCATTATCGCCGAACGTCAGCTCCTCTAAAGAGATGGAATCATTTTCATTAATAATTGGAAGAGCGGAGCGGTTTAATAATTCTCCTAACGTAGCGTAAGCATTACTATATTGTTCTTTTCTAGAAAAATCACTCCTCGTCAGCAAAAGTTGCGCAGTAACGATGCCATATTTACGGAATTCCTCCGTATACGCCTGCATTAACAAACTTTGTCCGACAGCTGCTGCAGCCTGTTTCCCTTTAATCGTTACAGGTCTGCTAGGATATCCTAGCGCTGAAAAACCTGCAGCGACGGCTCCAGATGTAATTAACACAACCTCGTGCCCATCTTCTTTCAACCGAGCCAATGCGGCAACGTGATCTGAAAGCTGTTCTGTAGAGATGCCTCCGTGACTATCTGCCAAGGAACTACTCCCAATCTTTACAACAACTCGTTGTTTTTTCACTTTTTTATCCCCCAAGTCTAAAATCAAAGTTTTTTATAAATTACACTTCATTCACTTTGTAACTATATCTATTCTCATCAATGCTGCAATGAGGTATTTAAGAGCAAAATAAAAATGACCGCTTCGCCCTTAATAAAATAAAAAGGACGAAACGGTCATTGTTCCGCGGTACCACCTTAATTGATATACATAGATATCCACTTGGTGCCTATAACGCAGGCGAACGCCTAAACTTTCATTTAAGACTCAGGGATAGGTTCGATATATTCTATACGAGGAATCTTTCAGCCGGTGAATTCCACTCTCTTTCGCAAGAAGACATATGTACTAATTCCCTTCAACGATTTTCAATCTAATTTTTTTATATTATGCGATATAGTTCGATTCGGTGTCAAGAGGTATTTTTAAAAATAAATAGAGCCGCAAGTTATTTGTATGAAATTATCGCCCTACTGAATGAAAATACAAAATGATATAAGTTTAACTCATATTCATAAACATAAAACCTTTCATTATAGTGTATATATTTACATAATGTCGAATATAATTAATTTTTATCTTTTAGTGTTGCAAAAAGGAATATATTCTCTTAGAATGTTTCTTTATATTGCACAGGGATGTTATTCTTATTCTAAGAAAATAATATCAAACCGATATAATTGATTATAAAAGGAGCAAGATTGAGTTATTATGGATAAACAAATTGGATTCATCGGTTGCGGAAATATGGGAATGGCTATGATTGGCGGAATGATAAACAAAAATATAGTGTCTTCAAATCAAATTATTTGTTCAGATTTAAACACTGCTAATTTAAAAAATGCTAGTGAAAAATATGGACTAACTACAACTACCGACAACAATGAAGTAGCTAAAAATGCTGATATTTTAATTTTATCAATCAAACCAGACCTATACGCGTCAATAATTAATGAAATAAAAGAAGTAATCAAAAACGATGCTATCATCGTAACGATCGCTGCTGGGAAAAGTATTGAAAGTACTGAAAATGCCTTTAATAAAAAAGTAAAGGTTGTAAGAGTAATGCCTAATACTCCTGCTCTTGTTGGAGAGGGAATGTCTGCATTATGCCCTAATGAAATGGTGACAGAAAAAGATTTAGAAGATGTACTAAACATTTTCAATAGTTTTGGTCAAACAGAGATCGTAAGTGAAAAATTAATGGATGTTGTAACATCTGTAAGTGGTTCTTCACCAGCTTATGTATATATGATTATAGAAGCGATGGCAGATGCTGCTGTACTAGATGGTATGCCAAGAAATCAAGCATATAAATTCGCTGCTCAAGCTGTGTTAGGCTCTGCAAAAATGGTACTAGAAACAGGAATACATCCAGGTGAATTGAAAGATATGGTTTGTTCTCCTGGCGGAACGACAATAGAAGCTGTAGCAACATTAGAGGAAAAAGGACTGAGAACAGCGATTATTTCAGCTATGCAGCGTTGTACGCAAAAATCTGTTGAACTATCTGGTCAAACTAAAAAGTAAAACTGTAAAAGAGATCGCGTTAGCTATGAATTCATATGAATTTAATTAGAAATTCACTACATGATAAACGGCCAAACTCATATATACTTGAGTTTGGCCGTTTCAGCTTTAATTATATTAAAATAATTTCATTCAAATCTTCTTTACAGGTTCTGTTTTATCCCTTACCTATTCCCTACTATGATTGTGTAATTTTATTAGAAACTAATAATTTTTCAATGCATTTCGGTAACATATCTAATAGCGTTTCAAATGCGTAGTTTACATCTAGACGTTCTGTCCATTGATGTGCATCTTTTCCTACCGGCCCCATATTTAATACTGGAACATCAAACTCTTCTAATTCCTGAAGCGGAATTGAATAACCTTTATCCCATAATGGCATATTGTCTACAAGCGAACTCATTGAATCCAGTGGATACTGCAAGCCTACATAACTTAAATCTGAAATCCCCCCAAAATAATTTTGGTTTTCAAATGTAATTTTATGATTGTAGTGTGCATACTTTTCCATTTCTACAACTACCTCTTTTATTAAAGGATTGTTACGTGAACTCACAGCTGGATAGTACGGCGGAGCGAAGAAAAGTACAATCATCGGTGCCTTTTCTTTACATAAAATCGCTAATTTATCTACTAAATCAATCGTTACCGCACGATCATCTTTATCTCCTCTATTTTTTATAATATTAGATTGAATATGATTTATTTTTTCTCGTCCATGTTGCTCAATTGCATATGTGATAAGCTCTTCATAAGTTAATACATTTACTTTGAGATTAGGTGGTATAAATGGATTATATTTAGAAAAACGATATGCATGTTTTTCATACGACTCTTCTATTTTCTCTGCTACTTTCGTTACTTTTTGACGTAACAATGAAACTACATCTGTCATTGATTTTTCTAATAAAAACAAATTAAATAATGTAACTGCACGATGCGGAATTTGTACAGAATAATCCTCTTTTAAGTCCCTTTGAAGTAAGTTAGTTGGCGGAGGACTCGCTTCCCCTTCTACAATATCACAAAGGTCTGTGTTTAACTCTAATTCTGCTGTTATTAATGAAGCCATATAACTCCCATTTAACCCTGCAAAAGGTTCACCTACATGTGTCTCTTTTCCGTAGCAAAGAAAACCAGGTAACACTTTACCAATAGAGCCAGTGTAAATATACTTATTTTGGTCACCAGGATGTCTTGAAAACATAGGCTCTGAGTTTAAGACCGTTTTATAATCTAAGTTATGCTCTCTTGCTAAATCTAACAGTCTCGGAACAGCGGCCCTCATCCCTACAGAATTTACTTCTTCATCTGGTACAGCCAATAAAAGAACATTCCCATCAAATCTTTCTTCGCAAGCTTGCTCAATCATTGCCATTTGTAATGCGAGGCCGCATTTCATATCCATTGTTCCTCTACCAAACAGCCATTCTCCATGTTCTATATCTTCACGTACATGGTCTGGAAGTTCATCTTTATGAGAATAAAACATAGATGTTAACTTTTTAGGATTAAATGCATCTTCTTTCCACATTCCGTAATCTTGTACATCTACAACATCAAAGTGACTTACTAGAATTACAGTATTTTTTGTACTATCGCTTTTCTTTACTAGTGCTGTAACAAAATATCGTCCGTCCCCTGTCGGATTTTTTTGCAAATGGTGCGGGTTTTGTTTGAAATACTGTAAGTCAGATAATTGTTCCACAACAAAGTCTGGCAATATTACTTCAGCTTCTGAACCGGTAATACTAGGAATTTCAACAAGACTGCTTAATAATTGAACCAATTGTTCTTTTGATTGCCACTTTGACATATAAATCCCCCTATTTTCCGCATTATGAAAACTAATTCCAGTATATGAATAAAAAATGACGACAGCTATCAAAATTATAGTTCTGATGTACTGCCGATTTTTATTGATATTTCATGAGCCGCTTGTTTTACCTTGCTAATAAGAAAAGATAGTCGATCATCATTAATACGATGACTAATTAACCCAACACTTAATGCTCCTACTACTTTATGATTAAATCCGATAATAGGTGCAGCTACTGAAGCTGTCCCTTCTGTTTTTTCACCATAACTGACAGCATATCCTTCGTTTCTTATTTGCTTTATTTGATCAAGAAGAATTTGCTTTTGTTCTGGTAAAGCAGAAAGTAGTTGCTCAACAATATATTCCGTTTCATTCTGTTTCATATTGGCAAGCATCGTTTTATTTGCAGCACCAATCGAAAGAGGAATCTGTTCCCCTAAGTTATCAATAACTCGAATTTTTAAAGGACTATCAATTCTTTCAATGATAATAGAATGTGTTCCGTTTGGAATATTCAAATAGACACTTTCTTCCACTTCAGAAGCCAAACGTTTCATCACTTCTCTTGCAACAGATCTATAGTCTACCTTCTCCAATTGACGCAACCCTATTTCCATCCACATTGGTCCAATTTTGTACTGTTTTGTCTCTGTAATTTGTGTAACTAACCCATGCTCCATTAGAGAGTTAAGTAATCTATGTACTGTACTAACCGGGAGATGTGTTCCATCAGCTATATCAGAAATAGCCCAATACTCTTTTTCATTTGTAGAATTCAATAATTTAATAATACTTATCGCTCGATCAATGGACTGTACCATAACTCGCCTCAACTTTACTCGTAATATGTTAGTACGCTTAATTAACTATCAATTTAGCAAACATTCGAAATGAAATCAATCTATTTATTTAATTTTCTAACAATAAAAACATATCACTAACAACGAATTGAAAACGCAAACAAAAAAATATTGACTTTTCTTTTTAATTATCTGAAAATTATAACAAGATTTCACATCACGGAATACATTCCATAATACGGAAAAACATCAAACATTCTTCTATCAACTACGAAAGTGAGGAAAACAATGGCGCAAGTAAGCAATACAAACAATGAATTAAAACGTACGATGAAAAGTAGACACTTATTCATGATTGCACTCGGTGGTGTGATTGGAACCGGGTTATTTAACGGATCTGGCTTTATTATAAGTCAGGCTGGACCTGGTGGATCCGTACTTGCCTTTATTGCTGGTGGATTATTAATGTATTTCGTTATGCTATGTCTTGGTGAACTTGCTGTAGCCATGCCTGTTTCAGGTTCTTTTCAGGAATATGCTACTAAATTCATCAATCCTGCAACTGGCTTTACAATCGGATGGTTGTATTGGTTAAGCTGGGCGAATACGACCGGTCTTGAATTTACAACTGCCGGTATTACAATGCAGCGCTGGTTTCCTGATATTCCTGTTTGGGTTTGGTGTTTAATATTTGGCGTTACCATCTTCACTATTAACGCATTATCTGCTCGTAGTTATGCAGAAACAGAATTTTGGTTTTCAAGTATAAAAGTATCTGCCATTATAGCTTTTATAATTCTTGGTGGCGCCGCTATGTTCGGTTTTATTGATTTAAAAGGCGATGAACCAGCTCCACTTCTTTCAAATTTCGTAAATCATGGTGGTTTATTTCCGAATGGACTTGCAGCTATTCTATTAACAATGGTTACAGTCAATTATTCCTTCCAAGGTACAGAGCTTGTCGGAATCGCAGCAGGTGAAAGTGAAGATCCAGCAAAAACTTTACCTCGCTCTATTAGAAATATTATATGGCGCACAATGTTTTTCTTCGTCTTAGCAATCTTTGTTCTTGTTGCTTTAATTCCTTGGGAAGAAGCTGGATTAACAAAGAGTCCATTCGTTGCTGTTTTTGATAATATCGGTATTCCATATGCAGCTGATATTATGAACTTTGTTATTCTTACTGCTGTTCTTTCTGTCGCAAACTCAGGACTATACGCTGCTACTCGAATGCTTTGGTCTTTATCAAAAAACGAAATGGCTCCAGCATTTTTAAAGAAATTATCATCACGTGGGATTCCTCTCAACGCTTTAATCATGACAATAGCTATTTCTGCTTTTTCTCTTTTGACAAGTGTAGTAGCTGCTGAAACTGTTTACTTGTGGCTCATTTCAATTTCCGGAGTCATTACCATTATTGTTTGGATGTCAATTTGTGTTTCTCAATTCTTTTTCCGCAAACATTATTTAGCAGACGGCGGAAAATTAGAAGACTTAAAATTTAAAACGCCACTTTATCCACTCGTACCAATTCTTGGTTTTGGATTGTATGGCATTATATTAATCAGTCTTATTTTTATCCCAGAACAACGACTTGGAATCTATTGCACTGTCCCATTTATCATCTTTTGCTACACTTACTATCACTTTAAAGTTAAGAAAAGAAATTCTACTAACACTCATAGTAAAACTAAAATTAGCGAGACTTCGTAATATTTGACTATACATAAAAGACCACACCTGGCGTTTCACTTCATGTGTGGTCTTTTTTCATTATTTTAATATGATT
This sequence comes from Bacillus cereus group sp. MYBK14-1, assembly GCF_051916885.1. Classification (NCBI taxonomy): domain Bacteria; kingdom Bacillati; phylum Bacillota; class Bacilli; order Caryophanales; family Bacillaceae; genus Bacillus; species Bacillus cereus group sp. MYBK14-1. The sequence continues at coordinate 466,316 of NZ_JBQAHM010000001.1, forward strand.
TCATCTGAATTTAATGAATATATCCCCTTTCCTACAAAAGTAGTAGAGTGTTCATTTAAACACTTACTACCTCAGTGGGATTTATCACATTCCAATTTCAATATAATAGTAAATAGGTATATCGGATATAGATGTACATTACTAGGCTTATACATATTTCAACTTTAGAATTATATTCACTATTCAATTGGTAGTTACCAATAAAGAAAGGAATGATCATAATAATACAGAACATATACGAAACTCATTTACATGTAAGAAATTTAGAGAAGGCAATAAATTTCTATCAAAACAAGCTAGGATTAACGTTAGCAAGAAAACTCTCCAAAAGAAGAGTGGCTTTCTTTTGGGTCGGAGAAAATAAACAACAAATGCTTGGACTATGGGAAGTACATAACATTGAAGACTTTGAGCCGAGACATTTTGCTTTTGGTGTAAATTTAGAGTTTTTAATGACTTCTAAAGCGTGGTTAGAGGAACGTGGAATAGCAGTGATAGGAAGTCAAGGAAAAGGAAATCAAGAGCCAATTGTCCAAAGGTGGATGCCTGCTGCAAGTGTATACTTTCTAGATTGTGATGGAAACAAATTAGAATTCATTTCTATGCTACATGAGAATCCAGATGAATTAGAATATGCGTCCTATTTAAGTGTATGGAATGCGGAACACCAAGAAAAATGAATGGAATTTTCGTTCAAGTCTTTTCTTATTTTTGGATATAATGTTGTACGATCCCCCCTTTTACTATGAATTTGTTAACATAATGCATTTACTGTCATCTTATATTTGTACTTACGTACGAGCAATTCCTAATCTGCTTCAATTACAATTTGAATTATGTAAATTTTCCTCTTATCTGGCATCTACTCTTTAAACACAAACTCCCCTTAAATCGAAAATGATTAAGGGGAGTTTTATATACGATGCAATTATAGTTCAGATTTCACTCGAACAGAAACATTATTTTTAATTATATTTTTGACATCTTTAAAGCTAACAAAATTGTTACTTTTCTCATCCCAAAGACGGAAACGTAGTGATTGTAAGCTTGTAGCAAGCGTAATCGTTGGTACATTTTTTAACGGAAGCGTATTATTGTGTGCCTCTTCTAGTTTATAGTTAGGTACCCTTGGGCTTAAATGGTGAACATGATGGAATCCAATATTACCAGTTAAGAATTGCAAAATTTTAGGAAGCTTATAAAAAGAACTTCCTTCCACTGCCGCTTTCACATATTCCCAATCTTTATCCTCTTCAAAATAAGAATCCTCAAATGTGTGCTGTACGTAAAACAGCCAAATCCCTACTGAACCTGCTATTAAGAATATAGTACCATGTACTAACAGAAACGATTGCCACCCAATTGCCCAGCAAAGTATAGCTACTACAGCAACAATTATAATATTCGTCAAATAAGTATTCATACGTTCTTTCTGCCTTGCACCTTTTCGGTTAAATCTATTTTTAAGCAAGAAAACATAAATCGGACCTAATCCAAACATAACGAATGGATTGCGATATAAGCGATATGCTAAACGAAGTCTAAATGGTGCAGCTACATATTCATCAACTGTAAGCGTCCAAATATCCCCTGTACCCCTCTTATCCAAATTACCACTCGTAGCGTGGTGAATAGAATGTTCATGCCCCCACTGATCAAATGGGAATAATGTTAAAACACCCATACACGTTCCAACTATTCTATTTGCACGTCGACTTTTAAAGAACGAATAATGGGTGCAATCATGAAAAATAATGAAAATTCTTGTCATAAATCCAGCGGCTAACAGTGCTGGAACTAATGTTAACCAATAAGAAACTGACAAACTTTTATAAGCAAGATACCATAAAATAATAAATGGCACGATTGTGTTGATCAGTTGCCAAACACTTTTTTTAATCGTTGATTTTTCAAAAGGAGCAACTTGTTTTTTTAAATTTTTAGTATTTTCTAAGGTCATTGTTCTAATTCCTTTCCTTTTTGTTGCTAATTCATATTATAGCACACTATTAGTATCAGGTGTTAAAAGTAGCTATAATAAATATTATATACTATGAAAATCTCTTTTTTCTTACTCATTACTTACAAATTACTTACGCCCAAAATAGCTTCTATAATTGGACAGGCGGAGTATTTTATTTATAAAAGAAACTTCGAATTTTTCCAATAAGTACATAAAAAAACAGCAAGTTTTTTCACAAGAAGAAAAAAGCTGCGATAAGTCAGTTTCACCGACTTATCGCAGCTCCTCTTCGTTTTACCTTATTTTATCGATGAAGCCACACTGCACCTGCAGACTTGTCTTCAGCTTGGCCTACCACTTCAAACTTCAGTCCTAGTTTCGGTAACTTACGTCCTGCATCAGGAATAATGCTGTTGATGTATTGCTTAGAATCATCAAATTTTGCCACTCCTGGTAATCCTTTATAATCGAAGATACCGCGAGTTGGTGAATTTACTTTCCATGCTGGTGTTTGATCAAATGAGAATGCCGCATCGGCAATTTGGTAACGCGTACTGCTCTTCACAGTAGGTTGTCCGTTTAATGTCCCTACAATTGCCTCTGGATGAGAATCTACTACTCCTAAGAACCCTTCACCTGGATGAACGCCTACCCAGTTATCTGTAAAGCTTTGATCCGCATACCATACAACCATTCCTGTATTAAATACTGGGCCACGTGCATGTTGTAACGCAGTGTCAGAACCAGCGTAATTTCTCCACTCTACATAGTAATTATGTTTTTTCTGTTCAAATCCGTTAGACACAGTAAAGCCTTTTAACGTCATTGCTGGCTGACCTTCTGCATCATCAGAGAAAACAACTTTTCCATCTACAGTTAATGCTGCATTATCTAATGCAAACCCTTTATAAGCTACTGCAATATCTGTTAAGTACTCAAATTGCAGTTTTACTTTTTTTCCTTTGAATTGGCTTAAATCGTATGATTTATCAACCCACTTACCATCAGTTGTATCCGCGCCGCCTTTTACATCTTTTTCGCCCATTCTATCAATGCGTGTCTTCGTTCCATCTTCTGCAATCGCATATACGTCAAGGAAATCATACTTCGCTTCAAGTTCGTAAAATGCCTTATAATCGAACTTAGCATCCTTTGCATTTGTTAAGTCAAATACTGGTGTCTCAAGTGTTGTATGAATGTCATTTCCTTTTGTACTGTAATAGAACTTCTTACCAAACGCTGATTCGATATTTTTTATATCTTTGTCCGGCAAGTTAACACGAACGATTCCAGGTCGTTTAGATTTTGTAGTACTTTGATCTACATATGTCGCAACACCGATTCCTTTGCTAAGTTTGTCATAATCTACTTCAAGGATATTCGCCCAGTTCCCCTTCATATTCTTTTGGAAAAATTCTTTATTTTGTGGTGAGAAACTCGTTGGCTCTGTTCCTGCAATTTTTCCAGCCCAGCTACCACCACTCATAATAGACCATGACTCAACAGGTTCACCTTGTCCTGAGTACTTTGTATCATATTCATCTGGTAAGCCTAAATCATGGCCATACTCATGTGCAAACACACCAACTGCCCCGTCTTCAGGCTCGATTGTATAATCATATGCAGCCATCTTTCCGCCCCAGTTCGAAACAGAAGATTTCGTGCCATCAATTGCATATGGTTTTGAACCTAGTTTTGAACGATGTGACCAAATCGCATCATCTTTCAATTTACCGCCGCCAGCTTCTTGACCAACGCCAGCATGTACAACCATTAAATGATCAATAATGCCATCTGGCTCATTTTTATTTCCATCACCATCTTGATCGTATTGATCAAATTGGTCATAGTCTGCTAAATTGATTCCTTTTGCTACCGCTGCTTTTAATGCTTCTTTCACAAAATCTTTTGGTCCTAAAGGCCCCTTGTTATCATGCCCAGTACCCGCATCAGCACCATAATCTGATGCTTTTCCTGGAACAGTAAGCCATTCTGTTACAGTCCCATCAACTGTGTAGCTACCACCAGATTGTTCTTCATAATATTGCTTAAATGTGTTAATCTTCGATCCATCAAATAAAGTAAATGGTTCATCACCAAATAACATTTTTTGATAATGTTCACGATTAAAGTCTTTAGAATACATGTATCCTGGCTCTTGATCAATATTGTTATGCTTAAAATCGCTAAATTCTACAAGTAAAACAAGTACTTTATCTTTTCGAACAGCTCCATTGTATTCTTCTTGCTTCGCTGATGTAGTAGGTACTTTTCCATTTAATTTCCCAGGGTTCAATGCTGCACCTTGTCCAGCTACTGGGCCTACTTCAGGCTGCTGCGCCTGTTCATTTTCCTTCATTTTTGCATCTTTTACTTTTTTCATAAAATCAGAAGCTTCTTGCGTAAGACTATCTCCTGTTAAAATTTCTTTCCCAGGGTTTTCCCCTTTCTTTTTCTCAACATATTTTTCGACAGCCTTTGACGTCTCAGCTTGCGATGCAGATTGATCAATTACCCCCCGTTGTTTTAGCGCTTCAGCCAAGCGCTCCTCCGGTATTAAGTGCTCATCTATTGGTAGAGATGATGTTGGTGTCTCAGCATGCGCTGCGTGACCTCCAAAAGCAAACGTACTACTTAGTACTGCTGCTGTTGTTAATACCGCTAATGGTTTTAATTTCTTTTTCTTTTTCAATGTATTTCCTCCCCAGTGTCTGCAAATTATCGTTTTTTGCCGATAACAACATAATATTCGTTATAATACGAATATTCAATCTTTTTCAACAAATAAAATGTTGAGAAATATTTTTTATGCAGGGTGAAATACATACGATAGAAAAACAAACTCACCTATAAATAACAGTGAACTTTTTTAGTAAAAATAAGAATTAAATATTCTCTATACTATTTAATCTATGGGTTACCATATTACTCACTAATCTCATTATTACAAGCTAATAGTGGTTCGTACATCATTATAGCGTGATTCTCTGTTACATATTGATCTTCTATTAACTGTTTCTGTAGATTATATACTTTACGTTGAATCACATTATGTCGTATATAACCGCCCCAGTATGCAGGTTGAATTGAGTGTTCTTTCTCATACACTTCATATTGATAAAGTTGCGGATAGACTGTTCTCCATTCACCAACTAAATGTTCATCTGTCATATAAAGGTGAAGTTGATACGGTTGATCCGTTTCATTTTTAATTTGTAAATCCAAATAGTTATAGGAACAAGTTGCCCCACTCCCAAACGGTTGAGTTCGCCTAGAATCAGGAAAGACATCAAAGCTATGACGATATCGTTCGGTTACTGTCAGTGGTGTATGTAGAGTCATCCAATATATTAAATTTGAAAGCTGACAAAGACCTCCTCCAATACCTGATTGAAAAGATCCGTAGTGTAATACCATACCTTCTACATACCCTTTTTTCCTCGTTGGCTTACCTATTAAACGCCAGTAAGAAAATGTTTCTCCCGGTCTAATGACGATACCATTTAGTTTTTTAACAGCAATTTTCAAATTAACAACCTTATTCTGTTGATACCACATATCTACATCTTTGAGCTTACGAAGTAATATTGTTTGGTGCTGAATTGCTGTACAAGGTAGCTTTTCTTGTTGGAACCTTTTTGCATATGTTTTTCCGTCTGCTAACCACTGAATGTGCCTCTTTGTAGAGTAATACCACTTACCTAGCATAATGCGATACTTAGACCGCTGTTTAGGACGTAAGTGCACTATATTCATTTTATTCCCTCTCTCTTTCTTCAACTAAATTCTAATATATTTCTAATTCAATAAATTACAGTTTTCTTAACTGCATAATAATTTCCGCAAAAAAATAATAAATTTACTCTAGTGGAGATTTTATTTTGATGATTGCTTTATAATTATATAAAACTGAGCTTCAATACAATAAATTGAAATAAACACATTATAAATATAACGGATAACCTTAAATAAAAAATAATGAACATTAAAGAAATTCTAAAGTATTAATATATTTTTCGTAAATATTAATTGATAACCCATTAGACTTTACTATATGTATAACTTCTTATTCTACAAAACGAAATTTTTTAATGTAAGAAAAAACTATACTTTCCCTTTAACATTTATACCAGTCTCATATGGAAAACTTTACAAAACAATCCGAACCCTTATATTTAGAATAAACACAAAAAATTGCCACCAGTTAGCTTAACTGGTTGGCAATTTTTTAACGAGAATGCTTTACAAATAGTTGAATTGCTTCTTCTGGTACATAGCACTTTCCATTACTCTCTACAATAATACTTCCTAATTCATACCCTTTACCATTGATACGAATTATATTTTTGTTACCAAATAATTGTGCTTCTACTTTATTACGTTTTACTACGAGTAACGGGTTTGCTCCTTCGGTTTTGTCGGCTGTTACAGTTGCACCGATTTTCTTAAAGGCTTGTTCACTCTCTAAAAATATTTTATTCGTTACTTCTTCTAAGTTAAAGCCCATCGCTTTCGCCATCGTCTTCGCAATGTATGTATTTTGGATTAAGCCTTCTGGTTTTTGAGGTCCATAAGAATGTAAAAATACATCCTCACCTGTATGTCCTCCTGTCGTAAAGCCGATATTTGCACGATTAGCCAATAATGTAGTAAGAATTCGTCCTACATCCATTTTCTTTTTTGCCGCTTTTAATTTTTCTTTTTCATCATGAGTTAGATTATCCAAACCGTATAGTTTAGCTACATCTTCTACATTTGATAAATCAGATTTCAGTTTATTTATAGTTCCTTCAAGTGTCATTTTCGCCTTTTTCAATGAATCAATGTATGCAGAAACCGGTGTAGTATTGTATCCTTTTGTCGTATTTCTATTCCCTATAGAGATACCGCTGTTACCATGATCAGTTAAAGCTATGAGCATCGTATCCCCATCTTTCTTTGCAAATTGTAACGCCTTTGCTACCGCTTCATCAAATGCCAATACATCACTAATCATCCCAATTGGATCATTAGCATGGGCTGCCCAATCAGGCTTACTACCTTCTATGAATAAAAAGAAGCCACCTTTATCTTTTGATAATGTTTGAATTGCTTTTTCTGTCATTTGAGAAAGTGTTGGTTGTTCTGGGTTTGTTGCTATACGATCCATATCAAACGCAAGAGCATGATGTGAGAAAGAGCCCCAAATTTTATTAGATTTGGAGTTCAATAACGCATCTTTCGTTTCAACGAAATCGTATCCTTTGTCTTGAATCACCTTCACTAAATTTTCACCATCTTTTCGGATTCCATTACTTTGCATAGGTAGCAGCGCTGCTTTTCCCCCGCCTAATACGACATCTATATTTTGATATACTTGCTGCTTCGCAATTACGTCAAATTGCTTGCGATTGACATGGTGAGCCGAGAATCCCGCCGGAGTAGCATGCTGAATTTCAGATGTAGCAACAATTCCAGTTGCACGACCAGTACGTTTTGCACCTTCTAATACGTTTGCGACCGGCCGTAACTTGTCCTCTTCTTTTATTGGCTCTAAGCTAGGCGAACTTACAATAGAAGGTAATACACCTACATATCCTGAATTTGATTTATTTCCAGTTGCTAATGCTGTTGCTGCTGGCGCTGAGTCTGTAATAGCTGATTCCGCCGAAAACGTACGAACTCCTCCTGTTACAATTTGATCTAACGTAAGCGGTGCCCCTTTATACCAGCGAGCCAATGTTGTCGCCGTTGAACTCGTTCCGTCCATAACCATCATAATTATATTTTTAGGCTGATGTTCTACTTTTTTCACCTTAGCTTTGGCCGCATGATAATTCATCATACTTTCCGTACTTAATACGCTTACTATTATAGCTGCCACTAATAGCAACTTTTTCATCTTCACACCATAATTCAACATGATTGTTCCTCCATAAACTTTGCATTCATTTAAATACACACTATTTCCTTTTCCATACCAAAACCTACATATGTTTTATTAGTTCCCAATTCTCATAAAGCTAACAATAGTTACTTTCCCTTTCTTTCCTTTATTAAATATCGGTATGTATCATCTATCTTATAAAAAAGATTTAACATCCTTTTCATTAATTACTTGTTTAACAATAAATCCTCGATCAAAAGAAATAAAAATTTATTGTTAAACAATAAATTTCGTGTTAAATTAATAAGATATTAAATAAATGAGGTGCTTTTTATGAAACAAGGATCCACACTCTTTTTAAAGACCGTTGTGATTCTGATTGGAATCCCCGTTCTTGCTATGTGCATTTTTTTAGTCCCTAAAATAGGAGCTTTCGCTGCAGAATTATATCCAGATATTGCATATATTAAATATCTTGTATTTATCAATTTATATGCAACAGCAATACCTTATTACTTCGCACTGTACCAAACATTTAAGCTTTTAAACTATATTGATAAAAATAACGCATTCTCAGAGTTATCTGTTCAAGCGTTAAAAAATATTAAGTACAGCGCATTGGCAATTAGTGTATTATATGTATTAGGTATGCCACTTTTCTATCTCGTGGCAGAGAGAGATGACGCCCCTGGCATTATTATTATCGGAATGATTATGATTTTTGCTTCAATGGTAATCGCGGTCTTTGCTGCCGTTCTCCAAAGACTATTAAAAGATGCTATAGATATAAAATCAGAAAATGATTTAACGGTCTGAGGTGAATAATATGGCAATTATTATTAATATTGATGTAATGTTAGCGAAAAGAAAAATGAGTGTAACAGAGCTTTCGGAGAAGGTTGGAATTACAATGGCTAACCTTTCTATCTTGAAAAATGGAAAAGCAAAAGCAGTCCGTTTTTCAACTTTAGAAGCAATATGTAAAGCATTAGAATGCCAACCGGGGGATATTTTAGAATATCAACCTGAAGATACCGAGTAAAAAGAGTCCTTCATACGAGAAGGACTCTTTTTATTACACATTACGGTGCAAAACTAATTTGACCAGTAAACAATAGGATAATTGCTATGATCCAAAATATAAAAAATGATGAGGACAGTATTAATGAAAGAATAGCAATTCCCTTCTTCTCTGTTCTTTTCGTCATTGTGATTATTGAAAGTATGATACCTACACCTGTCAGGGCAATTGTAATATAATCTCCAACTATATTACCTGCATTGGCTATCCTTGTTGGCGTTATAAAAACGAATAGAAAACACAAAATGCCGATGAGTAAAGATACATAGCTTATTATACTGTACTTCTTTTTAGGAACTATTTCAGTTTTCATACTAACCCCACCCCTTCTATATAGCTATGAATTCATATTAACATGAATAACCATAATTTGGTTAAAATATAAAAAAGATAAAGTAGACGCTATCACTTTATCTTTCGGTTTATTTCTATCTAACAATTAACCTGGCTACTTCCTTAATAAAGATGGACGATCATTCTTTACCCTCTAGTAATTATTATATACAGAAAATAAAGTGAAACTTTAATCAGTGGAGGTTTTGTTCACCCTTCACTGATTATTAGTTGAACCAATCAGGCTACCCGTTAATGCGGAATAAAATGAAAGAGTTCTAAAAAATAAAGACTGTACCTTTAAAATGAAAGATTCAGTCTTTATTAATAACTTTTTTTATAAAGAAAACTCTCTATCACTCACTATCTTAAAAAACTCCGAGTAATGTGATAAAGAATAATCCGCTACATCACAATCACCTTGAAACATACATGTTGAAATACCTAATTCTTTTGCAGGTAATAAATCTAATTCTCTATCTCCAATAGCTAAATCAATATTATGTTTTTTATGTAAATGATTATAAGCTAAAGAGTTGGGCTTTCGTGGAAAGCCATCGTCAATTGTAACCATATCTACAAAGTACTTTTCCCAGCCGTAATATTTAAAAATGTCCATAACCCCTGCCCTATGTTTATGGGTCATAATCACATTTTTATCTGCAAATTTCAAAACCTCTTCGACACCTGCAAAAGGTTTCATATCTTTTGGCGTGAATTTCCCCTTCAAAACTTTAATCTTTTCTTCCTGCTCACATGAAATATTATAATACTGAATTGCATGAGAGTATGATATTTTTAAGTTTTTGTATATTTCTTGTTTTTCTACTGAATCACCTAATATTTCAGAAAGCATCATTGTATATGCAGGATACGTATCAAATAACGTCCCATCAAAATCCCATAAAATATTCATTCTATTCACCTTCTATTTTCAAATCATTCAATGACTAAATCCGCCCTATCCCTCGGCAATTCCGTTTTTAAGTAATAATCCTCTGCTTTCCAATACCTATTTTCAAACTTTGAAAGGTTTTTCTGCGTTTTTTCACTCTCACGTAGAAACCTTGTCTCTCTTGGACAGTCCAAATAGACCATATAATGAAAAAAATCTCTCCATTCTTTTCGCTGCAGAAAAACTCCTTCAATAACAATTACGCCTACAATAGGAATCTGTACTTTTTCCATTTCACATATATCTGTTTCTTCATGAAAGAAAGGTAATTTCAATTTTGTTTCATGTTGTAGCTTTTGAAAAAATTTCCGCCTTAGCCATTCAATGTCCCATTGTAAATAATAATACTCATACCATTCTTCATATCCAGTATGATATCGTTTATTACGCTCCACTATATGATCATCAATATGGAAAATACGAAACGGAATGCCTTCTTGTTTCATATTTTCTTTTAAATTGGCTACGAATGTTGTTTTTCCAGATCGACTTAAACCATCTATACCTAAAATGAATCTATTTTCCCTATGCTTCTTCATAATCGTTATAAGTTCGTTTGTACTCATTACTTCTTCCACTCTTCTTTTAATAAAGAATATAAAATGGTATCATGAGCAACTCCATTTTGAATCATATGTTTTCGAAGTAATCCTTCTTCTTGAAATCCTGCTTTTATTAATAATTTTTGAGAAGCTTTATTTTCTACATATACAACCGCTGCGATTCTTATTAGTTGCAGTATTTCAAATCCGTAAGCTAAAATTGCTTGTAATGCTTCCAATGCATATCCTTGTCCCCAATATGTATCATCTAATTCATAACCAATTTCAGCTCGTTTATGATGATTATTAATTAAATGAAATCCGCACGTTCCGATTAATTGGCCCGTCCCTTTTTTCTCGATTCCCCAGCGAAATACACTGCCCTCTTCATAACGATTTTTGAACGTTTGAATCATTGTTTTCGCTTGCTCAATATTTTGGAAAGAATCCATTCCGAAATAACGTATAACTGATTCTTTCGAAAAATATTGGAACATCGTTTCTGCATCTAATAGTGTAAGTTCTCTTAAGAATAAACGTTCTGTTTCTAGTTTCGGAAATCCCATTTCTCTTTCTCCCTCTATTCTAATGAACTGCAAATTTCAATATAATTTCCATCTGGATCAGCAATGTAGGCAATTGTTTGTCCCCACGGTTTTACAATTGGCTCCACTAAAATTTTAATACCTTGCTCTCTAAATTGCTCAATCGTTTCTTGTACATTCTCAACAACGAATCCTAACTCGAAATGAGAAGACTGTAATTCACCTTCTGTAAGCGGTAGTCCTGTTAATTCTTTCACATCTTGCCGCGTATTCATCGCTAAAATGGTAGTTCCAGTATTAAATTCAATATATGTTCCGTGCTCTGCTTTTATAGGTAACTGTAAAATATCTTTATAGAACTTTAAACATTCCTCAAACTTTTCTACATATAAAATGATGTACTTCATTTTCAAATTCATTTTACATCCCCCTTTGTATCTATCCCTAAAATTTCGACAAAAGTCTCATAAAAACCTTGTTCCTTCTAGTAATGAGCAAAAAAAATGAGGCCGATTTCTCGGCCCCCCAGCTTATTGGCATAAAACAGGAGATTTGGTTTGGACATAACCAGTTCGTACTTTTATTATATTTTATTTTTTCTGAATTTTAAATACATTAAACGCCTATTTATATTGAGAAAGTTTTTTGCTTGCATAAAATTAAAGATTTTAAGAAATGATACAAATGGAGGTGTATACATATGGAACCAATGCTATGTCCAAGTTGTAAAACGAACCGTACTCGCTTTAATATTCTTGAGCAACAAGTAAAACCAGTCAAAATAAATCCACAAACTGGTCAAGTGGAAGAAGAATACACAAATGAAACGATGAATGCTTTTCATATGGCCTATCAAGGACCTACATACCGTGTCCAATGTGCTGTATGCGGACTTGTTGAAAACCCTGAACAATTTATTAAACCTGCGCAAAATCAGTCTTTCTAATAAAAACATGATTATCCCTTGTAGAAATAGATTTTTCTATAAGGGATTTTTTCGTTTAATACGTTAATTAAAAATGTATTTCTTCCTTATTATATATTAAAACCCACACCCTTTTGGTAATATTTACATAAGGGGGGGATAACAAATGATTTTAAATAAAAAGATAATGCTTCCATCAACATTTCTACTAGTAACTTGCCACATAGTCATCTTTTACTTTTGGATCTTCGATTTTGAAAAAATAACGACTCCTTACGGTCTAACAATATGGATTGTTTCTACTATTTGTGGTCTTTTACTTTATTACCATTTTAAAAATCAAAAATCTAATAAAGTGATATTTATTGCTAATTCTTTATTATTAATTATTTCTTCTTCATTTATGATTTTTTTAGGTATTGTTACTGGTATTATTCTTTGTAACTGTTAGTTCTATGAATTAAATATATATTTTTATTATATAAAAAATAGTTAACAAAATAGAATTACATAAAAATTAAAGATGAAGATAATGATGTCATATTCATCATTATCTTCTTATAGAGTCTAATCTTTATTATAATATTTCACTTTTCAATTTCTTGATTTTCCAAAAAATTCTCATGAAGAAATAAGCATACATACAACCTACAAGCCCTGTCATAACTTTCGCCCAAATTGGCACTCTTGATTCTGTTGAACTTAAAAATACGCTATACATTGAGGGTAATATAGTTATTGAAATTAATGCGAAAAATTGTAATAATTCCTTCATTTTTTGCACCTTCGTGTCCTTCTCTGAATATATGTCAGGTAACTCAATTCCCTTCTCTACTTCCTTACAAAAATAATTCCATCTTGTAAAACTTGTGACACGTTTCCAACCAGACATTTCATATATTTCAAAGTACTCCTGTTGTTTTTCTTTTGAATCCCAATAAACCAATCTAAAATCTGCTTTATATATTACATCTTTCGGTTCTGTTTTCTTAAACGTATACAACAAATTATACCTTTGTAACGCCCAACCTTTTTGATGCATTTTCCGTAAAAAAGCTTCTTCTTTTTCTAAACTCCATGCCATGAAAAATTTAAATACCTTCTTTGTCTCCATCTCTCATTCACTCCCCTAATATACTATTCCCATTCCTTACAGATCTCTGTAACCTGTTATACTCGAGCTCTAACACTTCTCTCCCAAACGGCGTTAACTCATAGCACTTCTTTCTGTCTGTAGAGGCAACTTCAACAATTAACTTCTCTTTTAGTAATTTCGTCGTATTTCCATATAAAGTACCAGGGCCGAGCTTTACTTCCCCATTTGTCATCTCTTCTACCATTTGCATAATTCCGTAGCCATGCAACGGCTTCACGAGTGACAATAATATGTAATATGTCGCCTCAGTTAACGGAATATATTTTTGCGCCTTCGCATTCATTATAACTACCTCCGATACATCGATATATGATATATCGACTCACGATACATCGTATATCGATATTGTATAATTATATTCCAAAATATGCAAGAGTAATTTAATAATTAAATATCCATTTCTTTGAATTAAAAAATCATACCGATTTTCTGAATAATTTGTTAAAATATAGAAATATTAGCTCTTTTATAATGAAAGGAATGGTACATATGATAAATAAATTGAAAGAAAACATCGGATCTGTGTTTGTTGGTAAAGAAAATGTTATTGATCTACTGCTCGTTTCACTTCTTGCTGATGGACATGTACTACTCGAAGACGTGCCTGGTACTGGGAAAACGTTACTGGCGAAAACCATTTCAAAAAGTATTGGTGGTAGTTTTTCTCGCGTTCAATTTACCCCTGATGTACTTCCAAGTGATGTAACAGGTATTGAATACTTCAACCCAAAAACAAGCGAATTCGAATTAAGAATTGGACCAGTTATGACAAACATTTTGCTAGCAGATGAAATTAACCGTGCAATGCCGAGAACGCAGTCGAGTTTGTTAGAAGCGATGGAAGAACGACAAGTGACGCTGGAGAAGCAGTCAACTCCTCTTCCGAAACCGTTCTTTGTTATTGCGACGCAAAACCCAATTGAATCACAAGGGACTTTCCCTCTTCCAGATGCACAGCTTGATCGCTTTTTAATGACGATTTCAATCGGTCATCCAACTCCTAAAGATGAGTTACAAATGATGCGACGTTTTCGGAACGATTTACCATTAGAAAGTGTCACATCTGTCATCTCATTAGAAGATATTTTAGAAGCTCAAAAACGAGTAAAAGAAATATTTGTTTCGGAACCGTTAGAACATTACATTATTAAACTTGCTCATGCTACAAGAAATCATGATTATATCGCTAACGGTGTAAGCCCTCGTGCCACATTAGCTTTAGTACGTGCTGTTCAAGCTTTAGCCTTTTTACGCGGGAGAGAATATTGCACACCAGAAGATATACAATTGTTAGTTCCTTCTGTTTGGAATCACCGTATCGTCTTATCAATGGAAGGTGCCCTGCGTACGACAAAGAATGATATTATGCAAAGTATTTTAAAAGAAGTTGACGTACCTGTGGAGATTGAACAAGCATGAATGGACAGCGTGTTGTAACTGTGCCTTTATTTTTTCAACTCCATATTATTCAACTAACCGTTCCAATCGCATTACTTTTCACATTCTTTTTCCCGCAACGAATGCTTATGTTTCTCTTTTTCTTCTATTATTTATTTGCGATTTTTATTTATAAATATGTCGCTTTCATAGAGAAGAAGTTTCAAATCATAAATGAGAAACAAACTACACGGATTTTTCCTGAGGAATCTGGACAGTTTTTTATTCATTTAAAAAATGGAGCCAGCATACCAATCGTTAATGGTGTTTGTTACTTTCATTTAAATTCGTCCCTTATACCGCATAAAGAGCAAGGCATTGAACAAATATCAAAAACGTTATTCTCTTTCCCATTTTCACAACCTGCACATTCGGCACAAAAATGGGGGTTAACATTAACCGCCACGAAGCGTGGTGTGTTTCAAATTGAACAATTTGAATGTGTATTAAAAGATCCATTTCATCTATTAACTGTACATTTACCTGTTTTTGATAAATTAAGGACTGAAATTATTGTGTATCCTTCTCCTAAAGAAGTAGCAGGTTTGCAAGAACTTCAGCAACTTTTGAATGGATCTTATCGAACGAATTTTTCTTTTTACAATGATGAAACATCTATTATCGGTGTAAAGCGATATGAGCGTGAGTCTTTCCGCTCTATTCATTGGAAGGCATCTGCTAAAATGCAACAATTACAGGCGAAGCAATATGAACCTGTAAAAAATTATAGTTGGACGATTTGTCTTTCTTTAGCTGCCGATCGTGGATTTGGTTGGAAAGATAATGTAGAAGAACTTATTTCATATGCAACATACATTTTCCAGTATGCAACGAAGCACCACCTTCCGTTTGAATTGTTTATTAGTGTATTAGCAGAAGGCGGTGCATTACATGTACCGTTAAATGAAGGACAAACACAATATGCAAAAGCTTTAGAAGAATTAGCCCGTATTTCAGATGATAGTACGTTACTTCCGAAACAAGGATTCCTTCATTATGTAAAGAGAAAGAGAGAACGATCGTCTACAATGATATACATTGGTTTACAAAGAAATGAACTCCCTCTTCTCTCGCAGCCAACGTTTCTCATTACTAGTGAAGGGATGGTGGAACCAGTTGAAAACTTGGCTATATCACATTCATGATTTCATTCTGCTCCTTCTGCTTTCATTATTAACAGAAAGAGATGAACTAATTAGTATTGCAATATTTTTAACAACAGGCTATATTGGAGTATTTCTTATTCATAAATTTATGCAGAAAAAAACAACAGGATTTGTAATACTTTTAGTTCTTCAAATCGTTCTTTTCTCTTTATTTTTACCTTTTTCTCTATTTGGCACAATCATATTACCACTATTTTTCTTTATCGTACATGTGGTCGGACCTGGATATCCAGTTCAAAAATCTTTAGGTGGTATTGTATGGTTTGTCGTTTCAGCTATATTTTATGCACCCTTTCCACCGTTGTGGAAACTATTAATGTTAGCCTTGCATCTTATGATTACATTTTGGTTAACCGGGGCAAATCGCAAACAACAACTATTACGTTTTTCTTCTATCATTACGATTGGCTTAATGAGTATATTAATTGTTCATGTATTTCCTTTCATTCGACTTATTTTTGGTCTTATAACGGAAGTAGTCGCATTAGGCGTCGGCTATGCTTTAATGCCATTAATTAAAGCAGCGGAATTAAAAGATACTGAAGATGTTTGGGCAAATAAAGGACATCTCTTAAAACCAAAAATTGAAGACGGAAAAAAAATTCCTGATTTTGATCCAATACTCATAAATAGCACTACAATAATAGTCTGTACAGCTATCGCTATTTACGTCGTTTGGAAAATAGTAAAAAAACGAAAACATTTAAGTTTACCAAATATGCCCGCCTTCGAATCTACTATCATTACTGATAAAGAAGGAATGAGCCAAAATCGTTTTAAACGAAATAAACCGCCACATAACGAAATTCGGAAGGAAATTTTCAAGCTAGAGAGTAAGTTAACCCCTCCTTTAAATAGAAAACGGGGAGAAACTGTTGAGGCTTGGCTAGAAAGAATAAACGATGAAGAAGATGTAAATATTCAAAGTGATATTATTATAGATGCTTATAATACGGTGCGTTATTCAAATAGTGCAAACACTGTACTTCTACATGAATTTAAGGAAGAGATTCATAAGCTTTATGCATATCAAAAAAGTTTGAAGAAACGAAAGAAATAACGTAACAAAAAGACTCCTATATTCATAGGAGTCTTTTTGTACTTCTACGTTGCTTTTTAAATGGAAGCATTCTTCCCTGCTTCAATTTCTAATGACTCTTCATGCCACCAAAGTGTTTCTTCAGGGTCTTCTTTAGCGATTTGGTGTGCTTCTTTTTTCGTTTCTACTGTAGGATATGAACCTTTTAGCGCACGCCCTGAAGTTGTAACGAATAGTACACTAAATACAACTAATCCAATAATACTTACACCTGCTAAATAAAATGCCGGTGCGAGCGGGTTACCAGTTGCATGAACTAAGTATGAACATACAAGCGGTGTTGTTCCACCGAATATCGATACAGAAATATTAAATGAGATCGAAAGTGCTCGATAACGTACATCAGTGAAAAAGAGTGATGGTAATAATGAAGGTAATGTTCCTTCATATACACTTAAGAAGAAACCTAGTACGAAAATACCTGCAAATATAGCTGCAATATGTCCGTTACCTATTAGTAAAAATGCTGGAATTGCAAATACAGTTAAACCAAGTAAACCAATTTGCACAACGCGTTTATTACCAATTTTATCACTTAATTTACCGAAATATAGTGCTAGTGGAATCATAAGTGCCATCGTAATAGAAATAATTAATAAACCTGTTGTTTCTTCGACTTTAAGTACTTGAGTTAGATAAGAAGGAATATACGAAAGAATCATATAATTTGTAATATTAAAGAAGGCGACAATTACTGTGCTTAATAAGAAGTCTTTTTTGTGATATTTAATAATATCCATGAATGAAAATTGTTCATTGTCTTCAGATTCCTCTTGTGCTTTTTCCATCTCTTCAAAGATTGGAGATTCATCTAGATGACGGCGTAAGTATAAACCGACCAAACCAATTGGTGCAGCTATTAAGAACGGAATACGCCATCCCCAGCTGAGCATTTGCTCATCTGTTAACAATAACGTCAAAATGGTAACAATTACCGATGCAGCAATGTAACCTGAGAGTGTTCCAATTTCAAGACCACTACCGAGTATACCACGCTTTTT
Organism: Bacillus cereus group sp. MYBK14-1; assembly: GCF_051916885.1. Lineage (NCBI taxonomy): Bacteria > Bacillati > Bacillota > Bacilli > Caryophanales > Bacillaceae > Bacillus > Bacillus cereus group sp. MYBK14-1. The sequence goes on from NZ_JBQAHM010000001.1 coordinate 484,385, forward strand.
ATCTGGAGAAGATTCTGCGATATAAACCATTGCTCCTGAATATTCGCCGCCTGTAGAGAAGCCTTGAATCATTCGGGCAACTAAAAGTAGTATTGGTGCCCATACACCAATTTGTTCATAGGTTGGTAGTAATGCGATGAATAATGTAGAAAGTGCCATTAAAATAATAGTAGTACTTAACACGATTTTTCGGCCGTACTTATCTCCTATTCTACCAAAGAATACACCTCCGATTGGTCGAACGAGAAAGGCTGCTGCAAATGTACCGAATGTAAGTACAAGTTGCAATCCACTATTATCAACACCAGAGAAGAATAATTGACTTAAAATTACCGCTAAATACGCGTATAATCCGAAGTCAAACCACTCCATTGCGTTCCCTATACCAGTAGCAATTACTGCTTTCCTGGCTTGTTTAGGATTAACAATATTAACGTCTTGAGGTTCAAAATTTAAATCATTATTTTGTTGCATATAATAAAACAGCTCCTTATTTAATTTAACTTCTTTAAGCACACCTTCTCTTATTGAATAAAATTAATTCGAAGCACTTAAGGAAAAGCAACGTCTCCTTATCTGTTATTATTATTTCACATAATTAATTATTTGTCCAATTAAATGCTCTTTTTATATAAAATTAAACCCTGTTTAACTTGTTATAAAATGACGTTTAGCTTATATAATACATACCTTTACACTACAAATGAAACTTTAATTTATTTATATTTATAACGTTTCTATAATTGCTTCCTTTAACCTGGAAATCAGTAACTTTTACTAAAGATTTGCATATATTTAAAAAGTGAACTCATTAGCTCGAATTTTGTCTTATTACATTCAACTATAGTATTATTATAGATTTAAAGGAGGCTATTTTATGTTGGAAATAATACTTTTACTTGCTACTGTTTCTTTTCTCTTAATTATTTCTGGATTTTTCATTACCTTAAAGCAATATAAAGAAATAAAAAATATAAAGACTATATTAACTACCAAAAAAGAAAATGAGAAAACTCCATCCGAAAACTCAATCCCTATGCAATTAGACCTTAGCGTTCTCAATAATTTACTCGCTTCTGGAATAAATAAAGGTTCGAATTCAAGTAATGAAAATTTTAAATCTGATAAAACTAAATAGTCGTTACGTATATAATAAAATATATATCTCCTATTTTATCTAACCTTATTAATAACTACCTCTGATTAAAAAGGAGACTACTTATGTGTAAAAATCCGATTTCTATTATTATTCGTATACAGCATAACATAAGAGTTTTACCTGAAATTTTGAAAGCCTGTGAACAACTACAGCCTTTAGAAATCATCCTTACTATTAACGGATGTATCGATGATTCCATTGATACTGCACAATCTTACAATTGTAAAATTATCACATTAGAAGAACCGACAGAATTAAATAATTGTTATGTAATTGGTGCCAAAAAAGCAAAGGGTAAGTACCTCTTATTTTTAGATGCAAATTACATTATTCACCCTTCCTTACTTATACCATTTCTTCAACCATTACTAGACGAATCAGCTGACGTAGTATTAAACAATTTAGATGATTTTTTTTATCAAAAGCAAAAGCCCACTATAGAAATGATTTGGCAGCAAGTTACGAATCATTTTTTTCATCGTCCAGATTTACATGTTAACTCATTATTATTTCCTCCCTATGCAATAACAAAAGAAACTCTTGAAGCAATTACTCCAGAAAGTTTATTAAATCCGATACTGGCACAAATGAAAATTATTAAAAATAAATTTCGCATTAGCAATCATTTTAAAATTTCTATACCGCAAATTCCCTCCTTCCCCTCAAAACAACTCATTCGTTATCACCTAGAAGCAATTGAAAATTGGGTAAATATATCACAAAATTCAAGAGGAAACTATACTGATAATAATCGAAGGCGAGATATTATTTTAGAACTTCAAAACGGCGAACAAAGAGCTATACCTAAAATAATTACAGGTAAAAAGTTTTATTCAAATACTTATGGAAATAAACAATTATCCATCATTATCCCTGTTCAAAATGAAGAAAAAACGATAGAATCTATCATTTTTGAGGTGCAGAAATTAAAACCTTTAGAAATCATCATTATTGTTAATGGATCAACAGATAAAACAGAGGAATTGGCGAAGAATTGCGGTGCAACAGTTATTACTTACAAAGAAGCACTCGGCATTGATACCGGACGTGCCGTTGGTGCATATTTTGCAAAAGGTGATATATTATTATTTATTGATGGTGATTTCTTAATTCCTAGTTCTGATTTATTACCATTTGTACAATCTGTTCAAAATGGAACCGATTTAGCTTTAAATAAATTAGAGCACTACTACATGTATCGTGTTCCTTATACTATCGTAACTGCATGTAAGCATGTTGTTAATTTAGCATGTAATCGAAAAGATTTAGGTATGGGCTCCACAACTGCTGTCCCTCATGCTTTTAGTCGAAAATGCATTGATACAATTGGGTTTGATTCTCTTCTTTCACCAACCTTAAGTCAAGTTAAAACAATTTTAGCAGGATTGCATGTACAAAATGTTCATTCTATCGACGTTGACAAGATAAATCGAGTTCGACCAGAAAAACACTTCTCGCAGGAAGGCTACCTTTCATTAGCAACGCAACAAATCATTGGTGATCATATAGAAGCAATTTCTTACCTCATTGAACAAAAAAGAAACACTGAATACTTTTAATTGTATATTCTTACCACCAAATAATATATGAATTCATTTTAAATATATAGCAAAATAAAAAAAGATGGTTGTAACCATCTTTTTTATTTTTACATTAGATCAAAAGAAAAGTAGCAGGCAGGCTTTTCATTTCTGTATCTTTCTTAAGAAGTTTGAAAATAGAGGCTTGTTAATGAAGAGTCAACACTTAAATCATCTTTTAGTGCAATTGAGAAACATGCAACTAATGGTAAAGTAATAACAATTGATCCACTAGGACTAATTACAATAGTAGGACTTGTCCCACATGTGCCTCCACAATCGACTACTGCATCAATTCCACTACCAGGGGTAATTGTAATTTTAAGACACACATCTAAACAAACATTATTCGTAGTACATGCCATAACTCTCCCTCCTTTCTTTTAACAATATATGCAGTTAATTAAATTTGGACACGACTCTCTTACTAAGTCTTATAAATTAGATGTTATTTTATTATTAACTGCATAGAAAATTAACGTTTTATTAAACTATCTAAATCAACTAAAAAACTCAAATCATCCTTTACTGAAATAGAAACACATGCAATAAACGGTATTACATTAAAATTAGATAAACATTCATCATTGCACCTTACGAATATTTCTGCCCCACCATTTGGATTGACTTTAGTTTCTAAAGAAATATGAAAACAACTTTTATTGATGCAAGACAAGATATTCCCTCCTTTCTTATATCTAATATCAATTTATCCAAAAATAAAAATACCGTTACAACTTTATTTACTCTTTATCTTCCATACTTAAAATAAAAAAGATAAAAGCTTCTTCATATATATAAAGAAGCCTTTACCTTTTAGTTACTTGTTCATTTACTATCAGTCAGTGAAACATGCTCTTCACTTGTACCTGAGCTAAAAATAATAAAAATTTTTGATTTTAGTTTCATTGCAATACTAAATATCGTCAAGTTGCATAAATGAAATGTTTAAGTTACTCATTCAATAGACAAATTTACCTTTTAAAATAAATCTTTAAAATCCTTATTCTTCAATAAATATGAAAGTCCTTCTAAATGATCCCCAGTAATTCTCAATACAGCTGGTGGATGTCCTATCGTCGCAAAATGCTCTTGTGGCCGAATACGATTTGGTTTCATTACATCTACAAAATGGACACATTCGACTTTATACCCTTCTAATATTGCCTTTACTTGTGCAACACACGCTGTGTGAAGAGTGTCCCAGCCAATTCCCTCTAAACATTTTCTACTAATAGCATGGGGAACAGCAATTGTAGATCCTACCCCTAAATCTTTACGGTTACAAGCAATATTCAACATATATTTATATAAACTTACAATATATAGAGGAAATCTAAGATTTAAATTTAAATCATTTAAAACCATATCAACACCATCCGCAACAGCTTGCGTTAACGGATGAAGATCTTTTGCTGGAATAGCAAAATCAGCATCAATAAAGAGAAGTATATCTCCTGTCGCTTCTTGTGCACCAATTGCCCGTCCTACATCATGCCCTAATCTTTCTTCATAAACAATTACTGTTGCCCCTAATTGCTTAGCAATTGCTTCTGTTTGATCTGTTGACCCATTAATGACAACAATTATTTCTTTCGGTTCAATTTTTCTTGCCTCAAGAATAACTTCTTTAATCGTTGATTCTTCATTTTGTGCTGGTATAATAATTGATAACTGTTTTCCATTATAAATAGAGGAATTCATTCCCCATCCTTTATGGAAACGTGAATAATTCTTTTGGTTTTTTAACTGCTCTATAATTTCTCTTTTTCTTCCTCCATCTGTATAATTACCTCTATCATCTTTTCGTTGTAACCAACTCTCCAAAGCTTTTATATTTTCTTTAATCTCATATACTTCTAATTTAGTTAATCCATTTTTATAGAAAGAGGTTTTGTTTGCAGGCATATTATTCAAGGAGGTGTTAGTGATGGCTGACGAGGATTGTAGTCGCCACCCTTTCTCAATAAGAGTTACTTGGGACAGAATAGGGTTCTGCAAGAGATCATATCCAATGTCTTCAATTGCTTTTTTAGTAATAGCATATGGCATAGATAACATCGAATCATATTTTAAATCCATACGCCCCAATACATCGTTTACTATTTTTCTATACACCATAGCAATGCTTGGCCATTCTACTCTCATCTTTTCAAAACAAACCGAGTCTATATTATTTAAAATTACATCCTGTTCCTTTTTTAGTAGCGGTTCTATAAATCGTTCTAATTCTACCGAAAAAATAACATCTTCTCCATTTAAAAATAAGACTACATCACCATTGGCGACTTTTGCCCCATGAACTGGTGCTTTCCATTTACTTTTCTCCTCAATCACAACAACGTTACTTTCAACAAATGTTGGTATAGATTGTATCGCACTCATTCTATCATCAGCTACAATAATAATTTCTAGTGGTTTTATATGCTGCACTTTATTTAAAATTTGATTCAATTTTGATTTTTCTTCTCCTAAAACTATAACGACTGATAGGTCCACTTCTTTTTGTTCTTCTTTTACAGTCTGATTAGGTTTTACTTTTTTTATATATTCAATTGTTTCACTCTTCCCTACAGCTGCATGCCCTGCTTTTTTATCAAAATATAAGTCAATTATAATTTGATTTACTTCCGTGTCTTTATCAAGTTGCTCTAATTCGGAAATAAATGGTAGCAAATGATTTTGCACATCAAATTCACACGCGAAATTTTGCAAAAAATAAATATTCGGTACATATTTAATGTGATTAAAAAATTTCACAACATTAATTCTTTCGCCAAATTTCTCTTCAACTTCTTCTCTTGATAAATTTGGATAAGACAAATCGAAAACTAGATTTATTGGTACAGGTATCCATTTTAATAAATTTGTTTGAGGATTATTAATGAAAGCTGTGGAGCCCTTAACGAATCCAGCTAAAATTAAAGACATAAATCCTCCCCCAGAACTGCCATAAAACAACACATTTTTCGAATCAACTTTTAACTTTACAAATACTATTTCTAAAATATTTGCTATATCTTGTAAATAAAATCTATTTAACTCTCCCTGTCCCCAACCTAAAGATAATTTTCCAAGATATAACGTAGGGTCATTATAATATATAACAGTATCTTCAAATTCATCCATCCAAGAATGTCGATGAAAAATAGGTGGACCAATTGGCTGTTCTTGAAACCCACCTGCTCCGGATCCAAAAACAATAGTGTTAGAAGCATCGGGCTTAATACGAATTAAAAATTCATACGTTACTTTATCCCAATCAACCTTGAGTATAAATGGTTCTGTAATTTGAAAATCCATTTGCCATAATTGTTCATATGAAATGTTAATTATTTTATACTGGTCTAACAGTTTAATCACCCTTTCCATCCATTTCGAGTTGTTCTATCAAGTAAGAGAGAGCTTCAACGTGATCACCAATTATTCTTAATACTGCCGGAGGATGCCCATTGTGACTTACATTCTCCATTAAACGAATTCTATTCGGTTTTACAACATCAACGTAATGTACACATTCTACTCTATACCCTTGTAATATTGCTTTTACTTGTGCAAGACTAGGGCATAGTAAGCTTTCCCAGCCTATTGCATCTAAACATGATCTACTCATAGCATGTGGAATTGCTACTAATGAGCCATTGCTTAATTCTGGACGATTATATGCTAAATTAAGCATATATTTTACGACGTCTACAACATAAAACGGAGGGTGTAACATCGGATTCAAATCATTTAATGCTATGTCTACACCAGCTGAAACTGCTTTTGTAAAATGATGCAAATTACTTCCTGAAACACTAAAATCACCATCAATAAATAAAAGAATATCTCCTGTAGCTTCAAGTGCTCCAATAGCACGTCCAACATTATGACCAAGTCGTTCGTTATATTCAATAATAGTAACACCAAGTCTTTTAGCAATATTAGCCGTTTGATCTGTCGAACCATTTACAACGACGATGATTTCTAGTGGTTCTATTTTTCTCGCCTCAAGTATTACTTGTTCTATAGTCTCTTCTTCATTTTGTACTGGTATAATGACAGAAAGTTGCTTCCCATCATAAATTGAAGAATGCATTCCCCACCCTTGATGATAGGAAGGGTATCGCTTACATTCACCTAGTTTTTGAACAATATCTCTTCTTTTTCCTGCATCAGTAAACCCTACTCTTCTTCCTTTTTTCTCTATCCATTTAGCTATACCGCGTAAATATCTTTCTACTTTCTCTTTTTCATTTTTGGATAACTCTTTTTTTATTAAATATCCTCCTTCCTCTATAGTCTCATCTTTAGATAACGTATTGATTGCATATTGATCGTTAATCCGCCACCCTTGATTCACAATCTTCATATGAGATAGAACGATATCTTCCATATAATTAAAGCCGATATTTTCCACTACTTCCTTCGTAAGCGCATATGGTAACGAAAGTATTGAATTGCTTTTTAAATCTGGTCGACTTAAAATTTCATTTAACATTTTTCTCCATACAATATCCATATTTGGACATTTACCTATTTCTATCAATTTATCTATTTTATTTAAAACTACATCGGCTTGATTTGTAACAATTGGCTCAATAAATCTCTGCATTTCATTTGTGGATAATGAAAAATTGCCATCTAAAAATAATAAAACTTCTCCTTTTGCTGCCTTTATACAAGCTCCATATCCATCATAATGCTTATTATATTTGTCCATAAAAACAATATGACATTTATGTTTCTTTGCTATTTCATACAAATTACTTCTATCGTTAGGAACTAAAATTATAATTTCAAGAGGATTTAGCTTCCATATAGATTGAATTGACTCTTCTAATATTTGCTCTCTTTCACTGTACAAAATAATAACCGTTAACGATTTCATTACACGCCCCCTTTACACATCATGTGACATAAAATATTAAGTATTACCATTTCCTATGAATTTGCTACTTTATTAACATATTCAAAAGTGAATTATACTGTGTGAAAACAAACGTCTATTTTTAAAAATATAAGTTCTGCACTTACCTCCTTTCTCTTATCATTGTTTGTTATAACTCTCACCATAAAAAACAAAAAAAGTCCTAATTTCTTTAGGACTTTTTTAAATAAATTTATCAATATTATTAATTTTATATACTACCTTTTTCCATGTTATACCGCGATCTTTTGTAGTAAATATTTCTTTTTTATTACACGCCCAACCTTTACGCCGATTAAAAAAATGCAAACAAAATACATTTTTTAACAATGGATTACTTGATACTTTAATCCATTTTGCTCCTTTTTTTATTATTTGATACACACTTCCATTTTCACTATTTATAACCCAGCCATAATAGGAACTAAAAAACGAAACAGCCACTTTACTAGTATTTATTGTTTTATTTGAAATATGCCACGAATTCCCATTATCAAATGAGTAATTCATTAAAAATACATCATCATTCTTTTTAGTTGGTATTACTAATAAGTTATTTTTATAGATTGCTTTATAAGCCATAGCAGTCCCATTGTTAATTCCTTCAATACTTGGAATATCTTTTATAGGATTCCAACTTTCCCCACCATTTATTGTTTTAAATACCGTTGATGTTTCATAATGTTTTTGTAATGAAATAAACCCAATTAGATCGTTTATAAATGTTATCCCTGAAATACTATCACTAATACTTATATTTTTTATTACTTTCCAAACTTTCCCTTTCGTTTTCAAATAGTATAAATTATGTTCAAATTTATTTGATGCAAGCTTTCTAGATAATACAATCCATATACTATCCATATTCGTAGCATGCAATTGCACTTGAACATCAGTCGATTTCTCCCAATCTTCTTCAACCGGTAAAATAAACTCACTCCACCTTTCTCCTCTATTAACTGTATAAAATATAGCTGGCAATAAATCGTCATTCTTTTTTGTTAAACCATATGCCCAAGAGCTTCGAGCGTTTATTGGATACCCAAATAATACAATTGAATTAAGAGGATTGACAACATCCCATTCTACTCCTCTATTTTGAGTATATAAGATAGCCTGCTTTTTATTTGTATATTGAATACTAGCCCAACCATATTTATCCGTTCTCATTTGTAAAGAAGTAAATTGAATATCATTATTTTCCAATATATCACCTCATTCTTATTATTTATATATTCGTATGCTATTATTTTCAAAACGTTCTATCATTAGTTATTTAAACCACCCGCTTTATCTACTATCTTTATACTTACTTTCCCTTTTCTTCACCACTCAAATATAACGAAATTCCTTCTATTTTTCCGTTATCATATACAAACGACTGTATTTTACAAAATTCAACTATAAAAAATGCACCCAAATTGTAAACTATCCCCAACAATTAGAGTCCACTTTATATAAAATATAGCTTTAATTTTTAAGCACTTACTACAGCAGCAACTTTATCTAAACAAATAATAAACTGATTCATAAATGCGTCAATTTCCTCTTTCGTAATAATATACGGCGGAAGTAATCGAATAATATTCCCTTGTGTTACATCGACTAACATTCCTTTATTCATTAGCTCAACCTGTAATTTCTTCACATTTTCATTCGTATCATTCAGACTAATTCCAAACATCATGCCAGCATGACGCACTTCCTGTATATAATAAGAATTTTCTTTCTGAATGTCTTGCAGTTTGTCATTCAAATATAGTGACGTTTCATAAGCTTCTTGCATTAACCCATCATCAAGTAATGTATTTAATACCGTTAAACCTAAAGCTGTTCCCATTGATGAATGAGCAAACGTTGTCCCGTGATCTCCTGGTGAAAATACATCACATAACTTTTCACCTACAATAATTCCTCCTAGCGGTATCCCGCCTCCTGCTCCTTTACCAATTTGAATAATGTCCGGTGTGATATTAAAATTTTGATAAGCAAATAGTTTTCCCGTTCGACCCATACCACTTTGAACTTCATCAACGACAAGAAGTACATTATATTTTTCACATAAATTTTGAACACCATGCAAATATTTACTTGATAAAGGATAAATTCCCCCACTTCCTAAAACAGGCTCTAGCATAATCGCAATTGGTTTTTCTTTAATAATGGTCTCCTCTAATTGGTCTATATTCTCACGCTCTACTTCGTATACAGGAATAGATGTTTTAGGGAAATTTTGATATACCTTTTCTTGTCTCGTAAAATGTAGTGCCCCTAACGTCCTCCCGTGAAAACTATCTTTTAACACAACTACTCCGTCACGCTCTTCATTCGCAATAGATCTATATTTATCAATTAATTTTAATGTCGTTTCTGTCGCTTCCGTACCAGAGTTTGTAAAAAAGACTTTTCCGCTTTTTAAAGTACACTCTACTAATTTCTTTGCATACTCAATTGCAACTGGGTTTAAGAAATGAAACGGTAAATGCAACGATTTCACAACTTGCTCCATTGTCGTTTGTACAATTTTAGGATGATTGTATCCTAGTACATTTACTCCTACGCCAGAAAATAAATCTAAATACTCTTTACCATCTACATCATATAGTTTACATCCTTCTCCTCTTTCCATTGCAACCTCTGTCCGACAATATGTAGACATCATATATTCTTTATCTAATTGAAACCAATCCGACATGTTAAATTCCTCCTAGTTATTTTTCCTTTTTTAACGTTTATTCTCTATATAATCGTTTATAAATTAAGTTTTAAGATTGAAATTTTAATAGTGGTTTTCTTCCACATTTTTTATTAAAACGTGTGCTTTCTCTTCCCGATATTCATTTTTCCATAATTTCTTCTATTTCAACAGGTCCACTACATATGTGTTTTTTTCATCTAGCGGTATGTTACTGCTTTGAACTTTGTATGTCATACATAATCGAGACTATAAAATCATATTTAGTAACAATCGACGAAAAAATTTGGAGGCTATATCGATGAATGAAAAATATGATAAACATAGGAAAGAATTATTAGAAGAAGACTTTAATAAACATCGAGAACTTACTGAACCAGCTAAATTTCACTCTCAAACAGTTGGTTCACGTGGACCTGTACTAGAGCAAGATAGTGTACTGCATGAGTCATTACAACAATTTATTCATGAAAAAATTTTAGAAAGACCTGTTCATGTAAAAGGATTTGGTGCGTTCGGTTATTTTCAAACGATATATTCGATGTCTGAACATACTAAATTAAGTTTTTTACAAAATTCTAATGAGAAAGTTCCTGTTATGGTTCGATTTTCGTTAGCTGTTAGTACGAAAGGAACACCGGATACTGCTAGAAATGTACGCGGTTTTTCCACAAAATTTTATTCAAAAGAAGGCATTTTTGACCTTTTATGTAATCACATTCCTGTTTTTTCTGTCCGTGATCCAATGCGTTTCCCTGAAACGATTCAAGCATTATTGCCTTCACCTAAAAATAACTTAATAGACCCTAATAGATTTTGGAGTTTTGTCGCTAAAGCACCTGAATCTATTCATTTTGTTGTCCGTTTATACTCTAATAATGGTACGGCCAAAAGTCTTCGCCACATTCCAGGACATAGTGTTAATACATATGTATGGAGAAATGCGGAAGGTAATCGAAAGTATGTAAAGTATCATTGGTACCCATTTGAAGGTGTACAGTACATTACTAGTAAAGAAGCAATTAAATTAGCTGCTGAAAATCCTGATTATAGCGGGAAAGATTTATATGATGCTATTAAAAATGGTAAACCAGTGGAGTATGGTTTATACGTCCAGCTCATGGATCCGAAAGATGAAGCGCACCTTTCTTATGATCCTTTAGATGACACAAAAGTATGGGATGAACAGACGTATCCTCTCATACCAGTCGGGAAAATGGTATTAAATAAAAATCCTGAAAATTTTATGGAACAAGTAGAAAAGGTCGCATTCTCTCCTTCTAATTTACTGGATGGTGCAGAACTATCAGATGATAAAATGCTGCAAGGGCGCGCTAACATTTACAGTGATTCACAAAGAAGAAGAATTGGTCCAGAATTTCGCAAATTAACGATTAACCAGCAGCAAGATTGGACACCTGCTAATCAAATTACAACCGGTGAAGGAAGGTACGTTGAAGGTAAACTTGAAAGAACTTCTATAATGAAACAGGATGACTTTACGCAGGCTGGTGAATTTTATACGAAGTTACAGCCAATAGAAAAAGAACATCTCGCTGAAAACTTAGCTAGTGATTTGAAAGTTATATCCGATGATATTAGGGATATCGTTTTGGGGTATTTCAATCAAGTATCAACTGATTTGAAAACAAGCATTGAGACAAAAATGAAAGAGCATTAAGAAGATTAAAACATGCTTTACGAATGAGAATTCAAATCTATATTAATTATTTTCTTGTCAAAATCCAATGAGGGTTATTTAATTTGAAAATATAAAGCCAACATATCCCTGTTCTATAATTAGAACAGGGATATGTTGGCTTAGTTTAATGTTTAACATTACATACTTTATTTCGCTAAAAAATGCGATAAGTAGCCTTTCAAAACAAACTATAGTAAACTATTTTACTTGTACCGTATAATTCCCTGTTCCACCACCATACTTATATACACTTAAGTAATATTTCCCTGGCTTTGCATTATAATTTCCAAGCAATTTGTTTCCATCACGTTTTGTTGCATAAGCTACATAATTATTTAAATCTGATTCAGAATATAATACCCAGTTCAGTCCAAGATTTTGTTCGTTCGTAACAGAAATTTGTAAATCTTTTTGATCCTTTACATCAATAACAAATTTATCCCCCTGATCTTGATCGCTCAAGGTTCCTCTTAACAAAATATTCAAAGATAGTGGGTTTGCTGTTTCAAATGAATTATTTGGTTCTTTTTCTACAGCCTTACCTTCTTCCGTATTCACTCCGCTAAACACAACATCATATTCAAATTGCCCAGCATTATTTACACGGTAATTTACAAAATAAGCAGTCAATGTTTTATATCCAGTCCACTCTTTTCCTGAAAGACGTTTCAACATATCATTTGTTGCTTCATTCATCACTTTCCAGTCCTCAACTTCTCCTTTAGCCACACTTCCTGTATATGTTCCCTGTAGTGTAAATGTATTAAAGAATTGTGATTTATTCTTTGTTACTTTCACATCTTTTAATTTCGCTTCATTCGTAATATCTGAAGTAACGTCCGAAAGCGATTTTGGATCATGTTGAGTTAAATATTCATCTGATACTTGTGGGATCGTATACTTATCGCGATTATCAATAAGCATTTGCATATAAGATTGATATTCTTCATTTAACTTATTATCTTTGCTTAATGTAGCACGGTATGCATCGTAACTTGAAACATCATTTGCGCGAATTAAATCATGTACTTTATCGAACATTTCTGGGCGCTTATTATACATATATGATTGCAGCGCAAACGAATAATTATAAAAATCCCACGTTCCATATTTCGCATTTAATGTTTGTGATGCTGTATAACGTTTTGCAGGATCATTAGATAACCCGCCAATTATACTTTTTCGCGGTACTACACTATCTAATCGAGTTGCACCTGCAAAGAACTCTGCATTCCCTTCTTCAAACCATGTTAAACGTTCATTTTGATACATTTCCCCTTGGCCCCATAATCCCTGAACTTCGTACCTTCCCTGTAAGTAGTGCGTAAATTCATGGCGGAACAATTCTTCCAGACTATAAATACTTTGCTCTGGTGTACGTTCATATGTAAAGAAAGTTCCTGTCCCTTCAATATAAATCCCACCATTATTCGTTTCATATCCGTACAGTTGACGATTAAATTGATACTCATCTGGGCTATTATAAATAACCATCGTTAACACATCATCAGCATGTCCACTTTCAAGTGGTTTATCGCTACCAACTGTACGATAAAATTGAGAACGCACCTCTTTTGCCGCCCAGTATAGACGTTTAATTTTCTCTTCGCTAACTTTATCCCCAGCTTTAAAGACAATTGCTCCATCATCAAACGTATACGTTTTCGGTAAATATTTCTTTTTACCTTCTTCTCGAATTTGATCTAAATTTACAGTTTTTCCATTCGCATCTATTCCTCCATAATTTGTAGTAATTTGTTCTGCCGCAACAAAGTATTGCTCTCCTAAATATGGGTAAACTCGCATTGCATCTGTAACAACTTGTTGTCCTTTTGTCGGCGTGCTATGAAGCTTGCCCAATCGGCCAGCATAATAAATTCCATTATTAATTAACCATCCGTTTTTATTTGTTACTGTACCAAGTAGTGCAAAACGATTTACTTCATTAATAAAGTTATCGATATTCCGAAACCACATCGTATCTTTTGGCTCTTTTCCAGTCGTGTACATATCCGTCTGAATATCAAAGTCAATTCCCTTCATCAACTCATATATAGCGTCTCCTTTTGTTCGGTCTTCAATGAAAGTTGCAAGATTATCGTTATATTGTTTAAAAATTTCACCTGCATATAAAACCGTTTCAACATCTGCTGATGCATTTCCAATTAATTTTCCATATGATGCAATTATTTTATTTTGTTCTGATGTACCAAGTTTGAAATTTGGATTTTTTGCAATTGTTTTTAAAGCTGGTAAACACTTATCATGGTAGCTACGCTCATTTAGTTTGCTTAATTCATCATGGTAAAAACCTAAATAAAATGCTGCACGTAGAGCTTCTACTAATGTTTCAATCCCTTTTGAATCATCTTTCGTATAAGCTTGTCCTTGTTCTGCTAGTTTATTAATAATTGCTTGCATTCGGCTATCATCTTGATAGAATTTAAGACTATCACTATTAAACTGAAATAATTCCGGAATTTGATACCATTTAATTGTCACAAGAAGATCAGTTAATTGTTTATTATTTAATTGATTTAACTCAGCCATTGAATACTTTTTTTCTTCAGCTAACGGTTTAATATTATCGGTTGGTGCTAGTGGACGCTGTGATAAATCCGCTAATTTTAACCGTTTTGTAAAAGATGCATTTTCTTGTACTTTTGAAGGGTGCGCCAATTCATCAACAGATTTCTGTATTCCTACCGGCTCCATTTGTAATACGTTCTTCACATTTTGCTCTTTTGTCTCTGCTTGAATTTGCAAACCATTACATGTTATTGTCACTAATCCAACACCAAGAATCCACTTAGAAATTTTCGAATATTTAACCATCCCATTGCCCCCTAATAACTTAAAAGAAAATTCAGAATTTTAAAATCAAAAACCCCACTTATTTGTATGTATTTACAGTTCCGCTATAAATACAACTATGATTAATAATGCAATAGTAGCTTGTTTTATACTATTACGAGTACAGATTCCTTACATACAATCTCCCTTCCTTACATGTAATACAAGCAAAAACCGTGCCAATCATATTTCTTATGAATAGCCAACATTCTTTTATAAATACTGTAGAATAAAATATACATAGGTGATTCGGCAATGTATAAATCATTTGACACAAAATCTAATGTTTATGAAGAACAAATTCATTGAATATTATAAGTTCATTAGCCAGTAAATAATCCCCAATTATTAAATCTCTCAAAAAAAGGTAAACAAACATATTCCATAAAGCTAATATGTTCGTTTACCTTTTTCTATTTCACATCAACAGCAAAATATCGTTGAATAAAAACAGTATGAATAAGTATTTTGTTATTCATTTCTCTTTTTCATATAATCTTTTTCACATTGCAACAGCTTGAATTTCACTTTTTTCCCTTTCTTCTTTTTCGTTTTTATAACGAGCCATTCCCCTTTTTCAACGTCTAGTTTTAGGCGTTTCATTACATTGATATTATCTTTTTCTTTATAAAGTAAAAATGCTTCTTGTGCCCTCACAAATAAGCTGGGCTGTTCGCTAAATCCACCACTATCATAAATTTTAGTTAGCGAATTATAATAAGAATCATTTTCCTTTCCACCATACATCAAATGAGCAGCCTCCAGATCTCTTTTACTTACTTCCCAAAAACTATGTTCATCAATATTTAAATTAAATGTGGATTTAATGTCCTGTATTATATTCTTCACATGCTTTTCATCTCTAACTTTTCTTTCTTCGAGACAATCCGAAGATAATTCTGGTGCATCTGATTGGGAATGTACAACGTGTTGTATCGATACACACAGAATAAATACGCTTAAAATGTAAAATATTTTTTTCATATTTACATATCACCTCAAATGATTTAGATACTATATCATTTGAGGCTTACAATATTCTTATGCTATAAAATTTTTATAGGATCTTTCCTTTTAATATTGCTTTATCAAATTCACGGGCGGGGCAACTACCTTACTACTTTTCACATCATATAATCCTATAGGTGTTACTCGTATAAAAGGCAAGTGCGTCGCAGAAAAGAATAAAATTGTAAATGCTGGATCATCATACGCGTAGCCACGCTCTTGTAGTAATTTCACCATCTGTTTCTCTTCCTGTATTAATTCACTCATTTTTAAATTAGACATACTCCCGAGCAATGGTAATGCTATTTCGTGTAACACTTCATTGTTTTCTGCTACGACCATTCCACCACCGAGCTCTTTTACTCTACGAAAAGCTGTAAGCATATCTTCTTTACTTTTTCCAATGAGAATCATATCACCTGTGCCGGAATAAGAACTAGCAAGACCACCTAATTCTTTCGCAAAACCTTTTACAACTGTATTTACTCGCCAAGTACCATCACGAGCAATCATCATGAGGAAGCATTCATCATGATCTGTGGATAATTCATCACAGTCTATATTGATTTCACTAGTATATGGTTTTGTAATAACGTTATTTAATAAGTGTATCCCCGTTTTATTAGAGAAAATCATATCCTCTTTTTCTATTGACCAATCTAATGATAATGGAGTTACTTTATATTTACTCCAGTCTATATGTAATGCTTCATGCGTATTTACACCGTCACGCTTCACCCATTTCCCCTTTGCAAGGACACTAATTGGTACTGGGTTTTCTTTACTTTCTAAAATATTGATATTAGCAATTCTACCTGTCGCAATCGAACCATGTACATGTTCCATATTATAATAGCGAGCAATATTATAACTTGCCATATGGTATGCATCTATTACTGGCACTCCTTGTTTTATCGCGGTAGAAATCATTACGTTTGTCATTCCATTTTCATAAAACGAAGGATGTGAGCCGTCTGTTGTAAAAAAGAATCTATCAAACTGCTTTACGCCTAGTTCCAACAATTCTTTCAGTAAAACTTCTAAATCTGGGCGGATTGAAGAATTTCTTAGGGAAACAGTGTAACCTTGCATAAGACGAGTGAAAACTTCCTGCCCTGTCATCGCTTCATGATCACAATCTGTACCTAACAGTTTTAACTTCGCTAAAGTCGTTTCAGATGCACCCGGAAAATGTCCTTCTACTTTCTTTTGCAATCGCTTCGTTTCCTGCACCCAAGTTAACATTTCATCATCGCCATGTAATAGTTTTGGCCATGCTGTTAGCTCGCCGCCTTGAAGAACCGCTTCATGCTGCAGCCACTCTATTATTTCTTCACGATTAAACAAAGATTCTCCGTTTTGCAATTCAGTCTGTCCATCAAAACGGCACCACCAATACATACTTGCTGGAATCTTTTTGAATTCATCTAATAAACGAAATGCTTCTTCACGCTTTAATGTGAAAAATAAAGTTAAATTATCATTAATAAAAGTTGTTGTCCCAAACTGCATCGCATAATTCGCTAACGTCTCTGGGTTATACAACTGATACGGATGTGCATGCGGTTCTATGTAACCGGGTACGACATACTTTCCTTCGCAATCAACAACTTCACACTCCATTAATTGCTCTGGCAGCTGCTCCCCTACGTATACAATTCGATCATTATATATCCAAATGTTCGCTGTCATCCACTCGCGCATATAGGAATTTAAATATGTTGCATTCTTTAATAATATGTGTGGACTTCTCTTACCATCTAGTACTTCAACATGTTCTCGTAATTGTTTATTACTCCATTTATAATGATTTTCCTCCATTGTATTCAACTCCAAATCAACTCATAATTATTTTGATTAAAACGAGAAATATTTAACTAACTAAAGTATTTTCCATTCATAACTCCCCAATTGGCGCCCTTATATCCTTCATTATATGGAACAATTTCAAAAATAACAATTTTCAGAACTATATACATACCTCTTTTATCCAAAATAAAAAGAATGTCATGTAACTGACATCCTTTTTTATTTTGTCGTAAGCATTAAGATTGATTTTCACTTTGGAATACACTTGATGTCATATCATAAATGCAACTACTGTCCATAGTTGCGAACTTAAAAAAGCACCTCTTTTAAATACAACTATAACAAAATTCTATTCATTTTCTTTTCATCTATTTATTAAATTCAATTTGCATCATTTTATTAAACTGCGGAACAATATCGACCCCACCTATAGAGTTGAGACTGATAGCCAATGTATGTTTGCCTCCAATTACTCCCCCAGCAAAAGTTGTAAATCCAGGAATTCCTCCTCCATGCCCCCAAACTGAAACACCGTTTGGAAGTTTAGTCTCATAGATTCCAAGACCGTATGCGTCACCAACGCCTTTTCCTTCTATAGGAACTGTAGTAAGCATTTCTTTTAGCTCGCGTTCTTTCAGTAACTTACCACCGAGTAAAGATGAAAAGAACTTATTTAAATCATCCGCATTAGAAATCATATCTCCAGCTGCATTAGCTAAACTCGGATTATAATACGTAATGTCTTTCAACTCGCCTGTTCCTTCCATTTTCACATATCCACGAGCATGATTCTTTCCTGGGATGACGGGTGAATTTCCTGGTAAAAACGTATTTGATAGGTCCAAAGGTTCAATAATTCGCTTTTCGATTTCTTCCGCATAACTATTTCCAGTTATTTTTTCAATAAGCATTCCTAGTATTACGTATCCTGTGTTTGAATACGACCAGCTTTTACCTGGCGAAAAATCCGGAGGCAGCGCAAGTCCTATTTTCACTATTTCTTCTGCTGTATACGTTTTTTTCGAATTCATTATGTCAGCATCTTTTGACTTTAAATATTCAGCTATACCACTCGTATGATTCAAAAGTTGGCGTATCGTAATTTGATTACCATCATACCCATTTCCTTGCACGAGACCTGGTAGCCACTTTTCAATTGGATCGTCAAGTTGTAAGCGATTTTCTCCTACTAATTGAAGCACAGTCGTCGCAGTAAACGTCTTCGTCACACTACCAATCCGAAAGCGATAATCCGAATTCACCGGTTTCTTTGTACTTAAGTCCGCCACGCCAGCAGTAAAACTACTAGTTTTTCCGTTGTTAGACGCCTTAGCTAATATTCCTACAGCACCAAGCTGTACTGTTTCCTGCATTACTTGTTTCCAGCCATTACGATTCTTTTGATCATGTACTTGTGACGAACTAGAAATATTTTGAGTTGACTCTGCAGTCACAGTAAAACCAGGTGTGAATAGAACAGTACCCGCTAATAAAACTGCAAAACTTGCTAACTTAATTGAATTACATTTTTTCATAAGGCTTTCTCTCCTCCATTAATATCGAATTGATTCAAGCTATACTTTCATCCTATATGATAAATCTCTCTTTTTTCTTATCCATTCCTTACGAAATACTTACGTTTAAATTTAAATACGGTAAACTGAGGAAGAGTTATGCATGCAAATAAAAAGAGAACATGTTTTCATTTTTTATGTAAACATGTTCTCTTAAACATTTAAAATTCTATATCAACTTTTCATCCTATTCTTTACACAACTAATTTATATTCCTTTTTACCAGCCCGCACTAGCATTCATACCATTTCCAATAATAGAAAGTAATAGCGGCCATAATACTGGTCCCAATGTAAGAAATACATTTAGAAGTATGAGCATTCTATATCCAACGGTGAAATTGTGATTTTTACGATTAACAAATACTAAACTGATTAATGATATTATAGTTGTTAAAAATAATACTAACATTAGCAACCAATACCACACCATTAAACTAAGACTCCACGGTGTTAATAGCTCATGTATGATACAAAATGAGATTCCTAATACAGCAAAACTAAAACTAGTCACCGATGTTTTTATAAGCCATTTATTTATTTTTTTATCGTATGTATTTTTACAATATAAATCTATTAAAGTATATAAAGATAAATATGCCATTAATACACCTATCCAAGACAATAACCAGTCTCCGTCTCCTTTGAATAATACGTACAGTAACCAACACATACCTACTGCTGAAAAAACAAAGGAAATAAGTATGCTTTTTAATACCGATTTCATTACATTTTCACATCCTTAAAAAATCAAAAATTAATTATAATTTATAAAAATTAAGTATAGGTTAACATGTAATGAAGTATAAGTAAATAAAGTTAATTTTGTTTACCTATTTGAAGACGCTTTCATATAAGAAAATAATTCATGTTAATCAAATTTCCGTATAAAAATAGAAAAGGTGGATATTTATGTATCCACCTTCCCGTCTCCCTCTACCCACTTCATTATTTCTTCCACATCTAAATCCGTATACGTCTTTTCACCATAACGAACAGACTCATATAACGAGATAATATTCCTTGTTCTACAAATTCTTTTTAACCATTGTTGTATCGTTTCATAGGACCTTCTCTGTTCATGAAATGGTAATGTTCTTTCCCATTCAACTAACGTTTTTCTTATCTTATCTGTCGGTAACGGCTGTTCTAACTGATGAATGACTTTTTCATTCTTTATGCTTCTTATCGCAGTTTGCTTTGTGATCGATTCTTTCTCCTGTACTATTTCTGTTTTCGTCAATTTTTTCCTAATATACTTGTAGATGGCATATATAATTAATATTGCGATTATCACATAAAAAACTATAGTAATCCATACATTTGAAAGAACAGAAAGCACGTCACTCCATAGACTTTCTCTTTCGAAAGGTTGAAATTTTTTACCCGTTTTCGTTCTTATACCCGTATCTTTTACTTCTTCATATTCATCTTCATCTATTTTGGAATCATCAAAATTTTCACCTATACTAGTAAAGTCATAATTTCTTTCCGATATTGTCTTAGTCTTACTGAAAAAACGCTCTTTTACTATGTCTTGTACATACACAATACCTTGTGATAACGTTATCGCACTAATCGCAAAGAAAAGTATGATTAAAGTTCTCACACTCCATAACTTCACTTTCATATGTCGCTTTTTATTCACCATGACATAAGCCCCTTCTTATTCTTTCATTACAATCCATTTATTCGTTCTACTGTATTTCTTTGGTGAAGTACCAATAATTAAAGGAACCGCATCCAGTTCCTTTCGACGAAAGCCTGCTGTGTAAAAGTAAGAAGAAGATATAGGCGTATCTTGGTCTGATATCGAGGCAAGTATCCTTAATACATTTTGCAAATGTTTCCGATTATCCCCATTTTTTATATGTAGCAAACCGTTATCTTTTACACTATTGATCCATACTTCAAACGAACAGTTTTGCATAAGAAGTTGTTTGCATATACCTGCTGTTAATTCAATTAGTTCCTCTATATCATTTCGCAAAGAAACACCACTTTTATTTTGCAAGTTGAGATAAATCGCGTATTTATCACATTGTGTTCGCTCATACTTTTTCGCAATTATTGTCCCTGTTTTCGCTGTTGCACTCCAGTGGATGGAACGAAAATCTTCATTTTCATAAGACTTTACTCCCATTACTTTCGTTTCATCATATAAGGGTGAAGACATCGCTTTTCGAAATCCTCGTGACCATTCTTGTAATTCAGGAACTTGTATTTTCGGAACAGCTGGTAAAACTAAATAAGAGGGCGTATCAACTTGTTTATATGTTATATGGTTCGTTATAAATCCAAAGAGATCAGTAATAACAATTTCAACTTCTTCCCATTTCGCGATGCCTCTTTTTAACGCTACAGCTTGCAAATCAAATGAAACTGACTCCCTTCCTTTTAAATTAAAATTCATATAATAATTTGAACCTGTACTATGATTTTTGTTTATTTCATCATGATTCCAAGTTAGCTTATTTTCACATTTAAATCGAAATACGATATTAAGAATAGGAAATATCGACTTGTTTGAAATTTTCATTTTGCACATATTCGTTTCACCTATAAAAACATTCGAATTCCCTTGACTGTATTCCCATTCAACACGAGATACTTTACGTATATATACATGCATAGCACCTATTAAAATTACATATAAAAATACGAGAGATAAAAACAGTAGATTACTTGAAAATACACTTAAAATAACGGCTACAACTGACATAACCCCTATTACGAAAGGCTCCGCTAAAGGTGTATACACAAGCTGTTGATTCATCGTATATTCTCCACTGGCACACTAATCGTATGAAGAATTTCTTTCATAATTTGTTCTTTCGTCGTTTTCATCTCTCCCTCAATCGTTAACGTTAAACGATGAGCACAAACTGATGCAGCGAGCGTCTTAATATCATCTGGCGTACAGTAATCTCTTTCATTTAATATTGCCCGTGCTTGAATCGCTCTCATAAATGCCAACGTTCCCCGAGGGCTTACACCAATTTCAATTAACTCATGGTTACGAGTTGCTTCAATAATTTCAAGAAGATAATCTTGCACATCATTCCCTACTAACACTTCTCTTGCACGCTTTTGCATCGTAATAATTTCTTCACTTGAAATAATAGAGTGTAATGTTTCTAACGGATCATTCATTTGAAACCGATTCATCATTTCCTTTTCAGCTTCTCTCGTAGGATAACCTTGGCGAATCGTAAGTAAAAATCGGTCTAATTGAGCATCTGGTAAAGGAAATGTGCCCGCTGATTCGAGTGGATTTTGCGTTGCTATAACTAAAAAAGGTTCTGGTAATGAATGTGTCTGTTTCGCAATTGTAACAGTACGCTCTTCCATAACCTCAAGTAACGAAGATTGTGTTCTCGGTACAGCTCGATTAATTTCATCCACTAATACGATATTTGCAAAAATGGGTCCTAACCTCGTTTTAAAATCCGATTCCTTCACATCAAAATATTCAAGGCCAATAACATCTCCAGGCAAAGTATCCGCTGTAAATTGTATTCTTTGAAATTTGGCGTCCACACTTTTAGCCAAACTTTTCGCTAATGTTGTTTTTCCTGTCCCAGGTACATCCTCTAATAAAATGTGTCCTCTTGCTATAAGAGCTATAGCTGCCAGTTCAATCGATTCGTCTTTTCCTATAATAACCTTCGAAATATTATTAGTAATTTTCTTTAATGTACTCATATATTATCTACCACCTTTTAATTATCTAAAAATTAAGAATATACTTTTTTCCAAATTATAACATGTAATTCGAAGATGAAATAGAGTGAAAATGAATCTTTTATTTTTTCTTCATTGCACGCAAAAAAGCACCTATTGTCGTATATTGACAATGAGGTGCTTAACTCAATCCAACAGCCTTCTTTCCCTCTAATTTTTAGTAACAATACATCCTTTTTACTCCCACGCATACATTGTTTTCAATTAACTAGTAAAATGCATTCTAATATTACATATAATAAAAACCATTTCGATTTGTTCGTTATAGAACTTCCTCTACATCGACACTCTCAATCTTCACTTCATACATATTTGGGATGCTTGCTTCTTTTGGTACCCATGCATAATAATTTTGATCATTTTCTAATATAAATTGAACTAACTTTGTTTCTGAAACATTCCAGAAATTTTTAAGATTATCAATGTAGTCTTCTAAATCGTCTTTATAGTCCAGTTGTAATATATAATCTCTTACCGTCAGGGCAAACACAATTAAACTTCCTAATAGATTTTTTTGCTCATTTTCTTCTTCATACTCTTGTGGTAAGAACCACACTTGACCTATTCCTATCGTTTTTTTGTATTTTTCATAAAAACTACTATCATCCATATTCTCATAATCATGTATTAATTCATTGACCAATGAATGCCATTTTGGCGGAATAATATTTTCCAATGCAGGATTATGTTCAATTCCTTCTACTATATCCTCGATTTCTTCTGTCTCATCTTCATAGTGATATTCACTTAGGTCTATATGCTTGAATTTCATTTCATTTTTATAATGTGCCAAATCATATGGATAATGATTATTATCTTTTAAACTTGTATCATCAAGTCCGAGTATCTTTACTATTGCAGCTGTCTCAAAGCTCCAGTACCCCACATATCCAGGTTCTTTGTACGCATTTTTCCATTCATAATCATAATGGCCTTTAAACCATTCTTTCTCCATGTACGTTTGTAATCTTTTAGATGCTTCTTTTTTATCTGTTTGTACAAGTTCTATAATCTCTCTCGTTTTTGCATATGGATTTTCTTTATAATATCTGTTCGTCATGTTTGTGTATCCGATATCACTAGCGCATAAGAGGAAATCAATTACTGCGTCGTTCATATTTTCCTTCTCAACTAGTTTAGCTAAACTTACAAGATTCTTTTTCTCCGTCTCTAATAAAATCCCTAGAGATATCATCCAAATTAGATTTAAATATCCAACTTCTTTTTTTCCTATATGCTTCAAATTAATAAGAGCTTTGTCAAAATCTCCTTCTATTGTATGGATAGCTTCTCCTAGGGAATATTTTGCATTAACATTATCCAAATCGTATATAAAATTTGACTGATAGAATTCTTCTATGATACTTATATTATCATTAGGATACCTTTGAATACCTTTTTTTCATCTTCTTCTAAACTTTTAATTTCAACTCTATTTTCTTGAATAAACTCTTTATTATATTCTATTACTTCTCTACATTTTTTTTCTATACATAAATGATCTCTCATACCTTTCAATTCCTCCTGGCTTCTAAACTTATGGCCATTCTCCAATAATGTCTCCCTTTGCATCTATTCTATAAGTTTTAACGTTCCCAGTACTATCAACTTTTGATAGTACTCTTTCCACTTCACCTTTTTTCAATGCATTCGTAATTTTTATTGATAATTTCATATCTCCATCAACAGCCTTCAATATCCTACTTTTTCGCGTCTTCGCACCATTCAACCAATCATTTGACATTTGTCGTCCATCTTTAGTTTTTCCTAATTGTGAACTACCAAATTTAGCTTCATCTATAACGTATTTGATCTTTGATTCTGCATTTGTATTTTCGTATAATCCATCAATTCCTTTTACTATTTTATCATTTATGCCTGATGGTGCACTTTTTCCGACTGGCTTTAAATCAAATCCAGCTTCTTTTAAACTTTGATTATTCAATAAATTGTCACTAGATTTTATTTCACCATAATTACCTTTTTGCTTATTTGTAGCTGTTTTTGCATCAAAATTGTCTACATTTGTATTTTTGTTACTGCTAGGTTTACCGTTAGCCGTACCCTTAATAGGTACTTTAACACAAACTTAAAAATCCACAGTGTAAAAAATTTATCACTGTGGATTTTTACATTTATTTTCCTTGATAATGCACCATATCATAAGGGTAGTATAAAGTATTTTTTAAACTTGAATCATCTAATTTTAAAATCTTTACGATTGCTCCGCTTTCGTAACTCCAATAACCATTGTAGATATCATTTTTATTTTCATGTGAATCATACCAGCCTGTATCACTATGCCCCTTATACCATTTTCCCTCTAAATATTCTTTCAATTCTTTTACTGATTCTTCTTTATTCTTTGCATTAACCACACGATAAATTGATTTATATGGGTCTGCAAAGATAAATTCCGTGTTATTCCCTTCCCAATTTTCATCTTTATAACTAAATAAAAAATCAATCAAATAATCATTCAATTTCTCTTTTTCTACCAACTTTTCTAATTCAATTATATAATCTTTTGAAACATCTAGCATTATCCCAATAGAAAGAACCCACAATAAATCTATATATCTATATTTACCACTCCATCCCTTTTTCATCGCCTCAATTATTTCGGGGTAAAAATCTCTTAGTACTTCCATAGGTCTTCCCATTGAATATAAACAATTAAATTTATCAATACAAATTGATTCAATATATCCATAAGCTCTTTTAATACTACCTAAATCATTTGGTCTTTCATTTTTTACTTTTATTGCTAATTCTTTATACTTTTCTATTCTATTATTCTGTCTATTTAAATAATCCTCGAAATAATCTTCATTTTTTAAAATATCTCTCATTTCATTCTCCTCACTCAATTATTTTCTTCCCAGAAGAATCCAAAATGCTTTTAACCACATTACCATCCTTATCAACATTAATTAGTATATTTTGTACATTTTCAGGATTCAAAAGCATTTCTTCTCGAATTTTATCTGCCATTTCTTCTCCAACAGTTGATTCCAAACGTCTAGAACCATCTATCCATGTTTCGCTCATTTGCTTTCCATCTTTTGTATTTGAAAGTTGCGCAGTATTATACTTAGCCTCCGCTATCACATACTTAGGTGGCGGAGATGAATTTTCATATACAGCATCTATTCCCTTAACAATTTTTTGATCTAATGTTATTACACGATCATCACTAATTCTGGTATATGTTTGACTTTCAAAAAAGTCATCCATCTTCATTTCACCATAATTCCCTTTACGCTTCGTTGTTTTTAAAGCTACTTCGCCACTTTCTACTGATCCTATTACCTTACGCTGTTGTGCTCTAGCTACTTCTAATGTTTGAGCTACTTTTCCAGATTCCTTAGCTATTTCACCAGTTTTACCCGTACCCTTACCACCATCTTTAGACTTCGCAAACTTATAAAAAGCTTCTAATAATTCGCCTTGAGGTATTTTGGTTACAATAGTTCCACCAACACTAGAGAATGCATAGGAAGCATCTCTCTTAAATGATTGTAACATTTCAAGCGTTGGCTTCAATTCTTTTGCTAGTGTTACTGCATTAGCAAATGTACTTACTCCACTTTATGCTTTTGCTCCTTTTGCGATATGTCCTACTTTATTTAGTACCTTATCGCCTAATATTGTGGTAGCTATTTGCGTTAATCTCAGGAGTAATATAATATTTGTTTTAAAATGGTAGAAAAAGAAATCAACACTTATGAATTGTAGTTTCATTTAATAGATAACTATTATTCTGTAAGTTTTGTCGCTATATTTGAATATCAATTTACTATTATAAGTTTTGATTTACATGTGAAATCTTCAAAAAGTAAAACCTTTTAGTTTACTAAAAAACCTTGAAAGGCATTTAGCCAGTCAAGGTTTTTAACTTACTTTAAAAAATCTAATATTGAATTTACACTTTCTTCAAAACGACTTGGGTTTCTTTCTTTAATACTAGTTAATTGAGAAACAACATATTTCTGAATATCATTGTTTAATGTAGGGATGATTTTTTTATAAATATTCCTCGATGGTTCATGATTCAATATTCTTTTGTGAAGTATCTTTAACCATTCCTTAGCATGAGGAATCATCTTAGGAATAGAATTAGCTAACACTTTCAGCGAAACTTCAGAACTAACAATCTTGTCATACGACTCTATAGCATGAATTAAACCAAACATTACTTCATCATTTTCAGTTAAATCATCAAAGCCTTGACACAATACTTCTATATGGTTAACATCCTCCATTTCTAAAATATTCCCAATAGATTTTTCAAATTTTTCTACTTCATTCTCATCTCTTAATAAACGATTATTCTTTAATTCGGTAAGTTCGACTAAAATGTCCAACTTTCCCCACCTCCTATTGTCTGTCAAAAATATTTGGGTACTTTGTTTTATTTAATTTTATTACTTCCAATAGTCCTGAACGTATCTCAGGAGTGTAAAGTCCTTCTTTTATATAAATATTCCTTGCATCAATTATATCACGAGCTAAAGCGTCACGTGGTTCAAGGTTAAGATAGGCATCTAATTTCTTACCAGTCATTCCGTATGTTTCAGTTTGACGGTGCCTGCCCCCTTTCCCTGGATGAGGGTGCTCCATATTCATACTTACTCCATCATTTTTATGTACCTCTGCTTTTGTTTTCATATATTTTGCAGACGGCATATGGTGAGGAGTTATATTGTCTCCACGTGTTCCTGCATCAATTAATTCTTCATATGTTCCAACTTTCCCTTCACCTGGTAGTAAAGGATTATCTATCCCCTTAGTAACCCCCGCACTCCCAGCCGTTGCTTTCTTCACATCTCCAACCTTTTTTAAATCATGAAGTTTATCAACTATTTTTACACCCTTCCCATATGGGGACATCATTCCAACTGCTAGGAGTTTTTCACCATAGGTAGCTTCTGAGTCAAAGAGTGTGAAAAGATCACCAAAGAGAAAATCGAATCCAAACTTCGCCACACCGATTAAAAAAGGATCGAGTATTGGCCTTCTACCACCGACTGGCTGGCCAAAAATGTTATGCTCCATTTCATAATCATCGGTTTCAACTTGGAAATCCTCACCTATATTCCCTTTTATTGTACCATTTTTAATTCCTTCAAGATATTTTTGTGTCGCTTGTATCTCTTCTTTTGTAAATCTATTGTTGATAGATATATTTTCGCTACTTATTCCTTCCGTTTCGTTATACACATTGTGCTCTAAGTCTACGCTTTTTCCAATACCATTGTCAGATTTCCGTATTTTCTCTTCTATAGTTATTTGAATTTGTTTTGCCCATTCCATATTTAACCTTTCACTATGAAACGTACCACTCACAGGACTAAATCCTTTCCCGCTTTGCACTTCAGAGAGTCCGGCTGTGATGCTAGCTGCTAATTGGAGGGCGGTGCTGTAGTTGTTGCTGGATGAATGATTGAATTCATATAAATGCTCTAGTTTTTCTTCCAGTTTTTTTCTCATTGCTCTTAATACCGTTACAATTGCGTCTACTCCAGGCATCGGTGTAAGTACTTCGATTGCTTCTATACTTGTAATCGATTGATTAATTCCCCTTATTTGTTCTCTTATTTCTTGTTCAATCACATCTGTCGAAGCAACTTTCGCTTGGAACTCATTTGGAAATGCTTCGTTTTGGCGAATTAATTCTTCACATAAGCATATAATTCCTTGCGCTAATGGCCGAAATGTTTGGACAAGGTAGGATTTTGCACTACTGTATGTTTGTCCTTGTAATACTGTGTCTATCGCAAAGGCATCAATAGATTGAATGACTTGTTCCATACTTTGAATCGTAGCATTACATATAGCGTTCATACTTTGAGTTTGACTTTGTACTTCTCCCAAATACATGTTTAAACTCATGTATTTGCCTCCCTTTGTAGTTGCTGCTGTTCATAGGAAAGGTCGTTTTCTTTCTCACTGAGATGCCGTTTTTCTTTAAGCAACGTCTCTTTTTCATTTTCTAATTCGAATGTAAGTTTTCTTTCATACTGTCCGATTTCTTGCCGCATATTCGTAAAAAGGTGAAACACTTCTTTGTCGCCGTGCCAAGTTTCTAGTATTCGGTTAAATAAACGATTACTTCTATTTTTCCATACATGAAAACTAACCTCAGCTCGTTCTTGATTTTGCAGCGCAATTCGGTTTTCATTTTGTTCTTCAAATATATTTCGTAATTTTTGATTACATTGACTGATTCTCTTTTCAATTTCTTGACTCATCTTTTCTCCCTACCTTTTCCCCTTTACGTAGGTTGTTACATTATTGAAAAGTCTTTTGAAGTCCTGTATCCATTTTCTCAAATTCATTTGCTACGGAATGGATATTATCAATCGTTTGTTGAAAAGCAGCGCAAAACTGTTTCGTGATTTGTAAATTTTGTTGATTTGCTTCTTGTGCTTGGAAGTTCACAGATAGTGTCGTACGCGTTGCCTTATTTATAGAGCGACTAGTAGCACTTTGCATCCTATCTGAAGCATTTCTCATTTTCGTTGCAAGTTGCGTTGCCGTATGCAAATTACTTTGAAATTCTCCCATTACTTACTCCCCTCTACCTTTTATTTACAAGAAAATTATAACACGGAAAAATATCCCAATAAACCAAATGTTCGAATTTAACATACAATTCACCACAGTTACTGAGGATACGAGCAACACTTATCAATCAACATAACTGAGTCCAAAATGGATTCTACTTATACAAAAAAGATGACTTCAGCCATATGCTAAAGTCATCTTTTTCTACCTTATTATTTTACTAACTCTCCATTATAAGCTTTTATATCAAGAGGAGCAGTTAAAAACTGTGCTGCTTTACTAACGAAAGATGTGAAGTGTTCACTCGTATTATGACTCGCAACTGCTGCTTCATCTTTCCATACTTCTACCATCGTATAAACACTTTCTTTTTCTGTATCTTTATATAAGTCATAAGATACATTTCCACTTTCTTCTCTTGAACCGTGAATGAGTGGCTGAATTTCTTCTAAAAATGCTTGTTGTTTTGCTGGGTCTACTTGAAATATTGCGTGAATAATAATCATGGCGCTTCCCCTCTCATCTTTCACTTATTGAAGTTCTTTCATAAAATTATTTCCACTCTGCAACTTTTTCAATTGGAAGACGTACTGATTGGTAACCACTGTCTGCAGCTTTCCCGATTGAAATTAACATAACTGGTACGTAGCGTTCTTTATCTAGTCCAAATGCTTCTGCGATTTGGTCTTTTTCAAATCCACCAATTGGACAAGTGTCATAACCGTGCGCACGAGCTGCTAGCATAAATTGCATTGCTACAAGACCACCGTCAATTAATACCGTATCTTTCATTACTTCTGGTGTAACCATTGAGAAGTAAGCTGAAAGTTTTTTCATTTGGTCTTCTTTTACTTCTGCTGGCATTAAGCCACGCTCTACTGCTGTACCGTAAATTTCCTCTGCGTTATCAAAATTGTTTAAATCACCAAATAAAGCGATCATTGCTGAAGATGTTTCTACTTGAGATTGATTGAATTTCGCAAGTGGCGCAAGTGTTGCTTTCGCTTCGTCACTTTCAATCACTACGAATCTCCATGGTTGCATGTTTACTGAAGATGGTGCAAGTGTTGCTTCTGTAAGAATTTCTGTCATTTCTTCTTTGCTAATTTTCACTGAAGGGTCGTACTTACGAATTGAACGACGTCCTGTTAAAATTTCGTTAAAATCATTTGTTTTTACTGAGTTAGTCATAGTTGTATTCTCCCTTTTTTATAATTCTTTTATATTTTCTTGAATGTGATTTAACATATTTAAAAGATTATCGCGTTCTTCCTCACTTAATCCTTTAAATGCAGATGCTGCAAAACGTTCTTTTTCTTCTTGAAACGCCTGAATTTTATTTCGCCCCTCTTCAGTAAGAGAAACTAACGTAATTCTGTTATCATCTGGATTTTTACGTCTTACAATCATTTCATTGGCCTCAAGCTGCTTTAAATGCCTTGTTATCGCAGCATTATCAATATTCACTTCTTGCTGAAGTGCTTTTTGACTAATTTCACCTACTTCAAATAATTGAAGTATAAGCTCTAATCGAGACTGGCTCATACCCGTACACCCTTCAAATTTCGAACTTACTTCTTTATTTAGAAAGTGTAATTTATATAAAATAATCGCTTCTTTTGAGCATGAACTTGTCAAATTAACCCTCCTTTACAATCAAAATAAAAACATTTGATGTATCAATAGTTGATATGTCAATTAATATAATCTATATCGATTTAGAATGCAAGCATTTTGTTTTCATTTTATTTTTTCCAAATTAAGGCGCTTTGTAGCGTTACAAATAATGTTAATTGCACTATAATAGTAATAATTTAAATGACTGGAGAGTGATTGATAATGCGGCAATACACAAATAGAAATGAGGAAATGAAAATGGAAAATGAAATGAGGATATTCACAAATGACAACAATAAATATAGGGATTGTCGCGCACGTAGACGCTGGCAAGACGAGTTTGACTGAGCGTATTCTTTATGAAACGAATGTGATTAAAGAAATTGGCCGAGTAGATAGTGGTAATACACAAACTGACTCAATGGAATTAGAAAGACAACGCGGCATTACGATTAAAGCATCTGTCGTTTCTTTCTTTATTGATGATGTAAAAGTAAATGTCATTGATACACCTGGACACGCTGATTTTATCGCTGAAGTGGAGCGATCATTCCGCGTTCTAGACGGTGCGATTTTAGTTATCTCTGCCGTTGAAGGTGTGCAAGCACAAACAAAAATTTTAATGCGAACATTACAGAAACTAAACATACCGACTATTTTATTCGTTAATAAAATTGATCGTAGTGGCGCAAACACTGAAAAAGTTATGAAACAAATAAAAGAGGTTCTTTCAAATGAAGCATTCCCCTTCTACTCTGTTCTAAACGAAGGAACGAAAGAAGCCCGGATCATTGAATACAAATCATATGACGATTGTATGGAACTGTTAGCACCATTTAATGAATCGTTACTTGAATCATATGTAAATAACGAAATAATACCGGACGCACTATTAAGAGAAAAACTAGAACAGCAAATACAGCAAGCAAATGTGTATCCAATCTTTTTCGGTTCAGCAATGACAGGTATAGGAGTAACTGAAATACTTGAAAAACTTCCGGCCCTAATGCCAGCTCTTACATCGGCACAAGAGGAACCATTATCTGGTGTTGTTTTTAAAATTGAACGTGAACCTTCTGGAGAAAAGGTTGCGTATATAAGAGTTTTTTCAGGTAGCTTACATGTTAGAAAATATGTTGATATACAGCGCGATGAGTCTCTACCACATAAGGAAAAGATAAAAAAAATGTGCATATTTCATAATGGAGATGCCGTTCAAACTGCTACCGTTCCTAGCGGTGAGTTTTGTAAAGTGTGGGGGCTGAATGATATTAAAATTGGTGATATTATCGGTGAACGTACGGATTATATAAAAGATATTCACTTTGCCGAACCACAAATGGAAGCAGCCATCAATGCAGTACCAAAAGAACGAATTCATGATTTATACGCTGCACTTATGGAACTATGTGAAGAAGATCCGCTCATTAAAGTGTGGAAAGATGATATTCATAATGAACTTTATATTCGCCTTTTCGGTGAAGTACAAAAAGAGGTTATCGAAACAACACTTTATGATAAATATAACTTACAGGTTACTTTCTCAAATACGCGAGTTGTATGTATTGAAAAGCCAATTGGCATTGGGAATTCCGTTGAAGTCATGGGTGAAAAAGCGAATCCATTTTACGCAACAATTGGTTTTAAAATTGAACGTGGTGAACTTAACTCTGGCATAACGTATAAATTAGGTGTTGAGCTTGGTTCATTGCCTTTAGCATTTCATAAAGCAATTGAAGATACTGTATTTCAAACGTTAAAACAAGGTTTATACGGATGGGAAGTTACGGACATTTCTGTCACGTTAACGCATACAGGTTATGCTAGTCCTGTTACAACAGCGAGTGACTTTAGAAATTTGACACCGATCGTATTAATGGATGCTTTAAAGCAAGCTGAAACATATGTATATGAACCAGTAAATGAGTTTGAATTAACTGTACCGGAGCAGGCAATTAGTACCGCAATGTATAAGCTCGCTGCCGTTCCAGCAACTTTTGCAGAGCCTATATTATATAATGATTCTTACCAATTAACAGGATCATTACCTGTTGCGAAAACAGAGAATTTTTAAACGCATGCTTCATTCATTTACAGAAGGAGAAGGCATATTTACAACGAAGCCAGCTGGTTTCACAAAGCTTATGGCTCCCTTCCCTACTCGAAAACGTGTTGATTATAATCCGCTGAATCGTAAGGATTATTTACTTCATGTTTTGAAGGCTTATTAAAGTAAAAGAGGTGCAATTCGCACCTCTCTTGCATGTATTAATAGGTTAGTTTGTCCTAACAACTTCTTTAAGTTTTCCTATTATTTTCGCTATAGCCTCAATTGAATTTTCCGTTTCATATCCCCCAACATTTACAGAATGATTCGCATTTTTGACAACTCCAATCTGTAAATTCGTTTTATGTAACTGATCAACTTGATCTGCATTGTATTGATGATCTTTATCCCCCATAACTAAAAACCCTTCGTGATTACTATGCAAGATAGAATCAAAAATCGTATCAAACGTCAGTAACGGTGTCAGTAATATCATTTTCGACTGTAAAAACTCTTCTCTCTTCATTAAATCATTCGCAATTGGAATTGTTCCGAGTGACTTCCCTAAAAATATAGTATCGTTGTATTGCTCAGCTTTTAATACTTCCTTCATTACAGGATTCATATCATCCATCATTATTTTTGTTACTTCTTCCATTGGTTTATTCATTACTTGTTCGTCGTAAGAATAATGAATATGTACAACATCAATTTTATGTTCAAGCATAAGCATCGTCGCGTAATAAAATAACGGCTTATCATAATTGTATCCTGAACCTGAAAACATAAAGCAAACCGTACTAGAACCTTTTTCGATATGTGTGTAATAAATTACTTTGTCATTTATATGTATCTCTTTTTTAATCCCCTTCATCCTTTTCTCCTCCGAATACATTTAATCTTGTAAAATGATATGTTCTGTATGAACTGCTATATTCTTTACTTTCTCTTTTATAAATGCAGGCTGTAAATTATATGCATGTAACTCTTCTACCGGCACCCACTTAAACAAATATGTTCTATCCTCTTCTTCCAAAATATATTGATCCGCTCCATTTGCAGGTAATTCATGTAGCTCTACTTCATAATAAAAACTAATCTCATGAAACTTTTGCTCAGAAAGTGTAAAGAAATTTTCTACTGACCATATTAATCTCTTCCCTTTAATAGGAGCAGCTAGTTCTTCTGCAAGTTCCCGTTGTAACGCATCCTCACTGTTTTCTAACATTTTCACTCTTCCGCCCGGTACGTACCAAAAATCTTCACCGTCACCTTGCAGAATAAGTATTTTATTATCCTGTTTACAAATTGCTCCGACTCGGTAATTAAAACATGTTTCCTCAACTTTAAACGTAAGATCCATCCGTAACGCCCCTTTATATAAATATCGAATTATTACAAAACAATTATGTAATTACTGTACAAATAAGGTTACTAAATTTATCCACTCCATTCAATGGTTTTTGAATTTTCTAAACTATTATTTTTCATCATTACAAGTGTATATACATATGTTACAATCATATTGCACACTAGAAAACATTATGGGGGTACGGATGGAAACGTTATTAATCCAGCAAACTGAGAAATCAAATAAGTTTTGGAAAATCGTTGTGAAAGAAAAAGACTATGTTGTGTTTTACGGAAAAATTGGCACAGCTGGCAGTGTGAAAGCGAAAGAGTTTGAAACAGAAGAAGAATGTATGAATGAAGCTAATAAACTAGTTGCTTCCAAACGTAAAAAAGGATATACAGACCCGTTGCCTGGGGAAGATTACATAAAAGAAAAAACGATAACCGAAGAAGAATTTTGGGAGCTACTTCATCGTGCAAAAACGAAAGGTGAGGACCAAGAAGAACAAATAGAATGGCTTACTTCTCACCTTGCTAAACGTACAGTACATGAAATTGTAGCTTTTGATACGCATATGCATCGCCTTTTGAAAGACTCCTATACCTCCCGTTTATGGGCAGCAGCCTATATTATTATGGGTGGCTGTTCAGATGATACTTTCGATTACTTCCGCGGATGGTTATTATATCAAGGAAAAGAGACATACAAAGCTTGTATTGAAGATCCAGAACGATTAATTCCTGTATTAGAAAATTTGAGTGAGTATGACGTCCCAGAGATTGAAGAACTTACTCTATATTTCGGGCAAGAAGTTTACATGGAGAAGACTGGGGATGAAGATGATACTTACTTTACACTATACCATGTCTTAACAAATGAAGAGTTTGAGGAAGTTGATATCGAGTTAGATTGGGATGAAGACGATGAGGAAGGTTTAAAAAAGATGTTTCCTAAGCTATGGGAGATGTACGGAGAAGAACCAATTGAGTGGTAGATTAATTATTCGTGAAAAAGTGCCTTGTTTCTTTAGTAACAAGGCACTTTTTTTGATACTATATTTAAATTATTATCTTTCCACTCTCCCACCACTCCATAAAAGTCTTTAAAGAAGGAGCAACCCACGTTCTACTATCATTTTCATGGTTCCATACATATATATCATCTCTTTGTACTTTTCCATTCAAAATGGAATAGCCAAACAAATCACCATTTCCCCCATCAGTAAAAAATAATAAACAGTCAAAAGGCATGTATAAATCCTTAAAATCAACTATATTTCTCATACTCATATTTTCAGTTTTAATTTTTGAAGCAGACCATATAAAGTCACCGTATTCACCTTCTATACCGTTTGTTTCCTGTAATAATTGATATAAATCATTCGGTAACTCCACATGTAAACATTTTTGTATATCAGTAAGTTCATCCTTCGTAGCTGGGTTTTTCAAGCTTAAATTTGATGAGATACTGTGAATGGTGTCTTTCCACATCACCTTTTCCTCCTTATGTGCAATCAAGCATATTCAAAGAACTCCGCTAAATTTATTGATACCATCTTTCTAACAATTTCTTCTCCCTCTCGCCTGAAATACCTGCTTTTAATTCCCATTCTTCCGTACTCTCCATCCACTCATACACATCTGTAACTGTCTCTTCTATTCTTCTAAAAGTAAGCCCTTCTTTCACAGCATTCTCGATACTTATAGTAAACCCGCCTTTCCACGGCTTCGTTTCCCCTTCTAATGAAAAAATTTCTGGAAGCCATAAAGGCATTTCTGTCCAAGGCTGCACATTATGTTCATTCATAAACGATTCCTCTACCCAAACGAATTCAGCATCACTATTCATAACCTTTTTACACGTATTTAATAGCTCTTCCATCGTCAAATCATAATTTGGACCTGTTACATTGAATGTACCTGCATTTTTGTTTTCTGCCATGTTTAGTCCCCAATTTGCGACGTCTTTTATATCAACTATCTGCACTGGACGGTCTTTTCTTCCTGGAACTAACACCTTACCTCCTTTTGCTACACGCTGAATCCAATATGGAAGCCGATCTGTATAATCAAACATTCCTGAAAGAAGTCCTGCTCTTACGTGTAAAACACGCCCAGGCCAATACTTCTCTGCTTCTTTTTCACATAATACTTTAAGCGCACCATAATGCTCATAAGGAGATATTTCACCATTTTCTACAGTCTTTATTTGCTCAGCCGTCGGTTCAGGTTGTAATATATAGTCTTCTTTTATGTCATGCGGAATCCAATCTTTATATACGGAAAGGCTTGAGATGAATATATAGTGTTCAATATTATCTTTAAGTACTTCTCCAACATTTCTAATGTGATGTGGAGAAAATCCACATGTATCTATGACAACGTCCCATTTTCGATTTTCTAAACTTGATACATCTCCATTTCTGTCACCGATAAGCTGCTCCACTTCTAGAAAAATCTCCCGGTTTGTTCCACGATTAAATAATGTAACTTCATGCCCTCTCTGTAAAGCCTCTTCTACAAAAGCTCTTCCTAAAAAACGTGTACCACCTAGTATTAAAATTTTCATGGTTCTCCCCCATTCGTGATTAATAACCCTTCCTAATGTTTAACGATTTTTTATTGAGGAAAGTTACGGGGAGCGTTTAAATTTTTCTACAAGCTCACCATTACTCTGTTAAAAGTATATACTCTTTGATTAATCTCCATCTATCATTTGCTTCTGGCACAACTTCAGAAGCCATCACCACCACCAATTCCTTCTCTGGAATACAACAAATCATATTCCCCCCATCACCCATAGCGCAGTATGAAAAGATTCCATCTTCTTCTCGTAACCACCATAAGTAACCATATTGATTTTGGTTCATTTCTGTCGATTCTTTTATCCATGATTTTGATAGAACTTGTTTTCCATTATGAATACCTTCATTCAAATACATCTGTCCAAACTTAGCCATATCCCTAACCGTTAACGTTACTCCCCAGCCGCCCGTCGAAATACCATTTGGATCGTGAACCCATCCTTTCACATCTTTTCCGAATAAGTCATCGAATCCAAATGCTTTCATATTGTAGTTTGGAATTTCGCTCATGCCCAGTGGTTGAAATAAGTACTCATTCGCAAATTCACGTGCACTTTTCCCTGTTGCATTCGTAATAATCGCTGATAGTACATGCGCTCCTGCAGATGAGTATTTAAAAGATCCAATTTTTCCGCCGTTTCCTATCCTATTTAACGTATACTTTACCCAATCTCGTTGCATACATAGTTCTTCTAACGGCTCCTGCCAGTCTACGAAAGGATGTGGAGCTGTCATTGTCAACAGATGTCGTACTGTTATTTCAGATGAATTAACGTTATATTCCGGGAAAAATTCTATTACTCTTTGATCAACGCTTTTTATATAGCCCTTATCTATACATATCCCAATTAGCGCAGAGATTATCGTTTTTGTGACTGACGCTATGTGAAATGCATCATCTGGACCGTAACCGTTATAATATTTTCCAAAAATAACATTACCTTTCTGCACTACTAACATACCATTCATATTTTCATATTCTTCTTTTATAATCTGATCTAACTTTTCAGCAGTTTTCATTATTCCTTCCCCTTTAACCTATAATTAAAAAGGTTCGATAGGTACATATATATCAACTATATGTTTATGCTTTGGATGCTGCTTTGGGTCATTTCTATATACTTCAAAAGGATACGAATCTCTCGGTTTATATCCGCTATTTGGAAGCCACTCACCGTATATAAAGTCCCATGCTCCTTTATATTCATCTTGGCATATTTCAAAATGTCCTACTGCATACTTTCCAGAAGGTATTACCATTATTCCAACGTCGTTCGTTTCTACTGTGGATTCATCTGAAATTGTTACACATAAACTTGTTCTTAAATGATATTCCTCAGTAAATTCATGATGATCGTGGTAAATGGTTAATACTTTCGTATCATCAAATACATGATAGTTTTGCTTAGCTGCGTAATGAAATAGTTTTTCTATCATTTCTGGAAAAGCTATAGTTAACTCCTCATATGTACCGATATGTCTTATGTATGCGACGTTTATATCGTCCGCTGTTACAATTTCAACATTTCCTCGAACCTTCTTACATTCATTGTATTGAGAAATTCCCCTTACGTCTTTGCAATTCTTGCTATTATAGTTTCGATATTGAGACGGACTTACTCCGTAATAATTTTTAAATGTACGGGAGAAAACTGCTGAATCTGTGAAACCAAAATGGTAAGCGATATCCGTAATCGTCATATCCAATCGATATGTAAGAAGGTTTGTTGCCCTTTCTAACTTCAATCGATTTACATATCGTGATAACGGCTCGTCTACTATTCCTTTAAAAATTCGATGAAAATGAAACTTTGAAAATCCAGCTACCTCGGCTAGCTCTTCAATAGATAGTGAACTATTTATGTTTGATTCTATATAATCTTGAACTGTATGTATGCGTCTTACATACTCATTTCTGCTTTGTTTATTTTCCATACTAATACCTCCTCACAACAAAAAGGCTAACTTTGTGCTAGCCTACTTTTACACATTTTTCAAAAATAAAACTCTACTACCGCCATTCCCATCATAATTTGTATGTACCGATACACCCTCTATCTCATCATCCCCAGCCTCAATTTGAAAGCCAATCTCCCTATGAAACTGTATCGATTTTTTATTAACTGGTGACGTGATTGCTTTTACAACTTTACGGTTATTTGCACGTGCGACATCAAAGAAATACGAATACAATGTCGATGCAATTCCTCTTCTTCTATACTTCGGATTGACACCGATAAAATGAACGTACGCTTCCTCTTTATGCGTTTGTGAGAAGAATCCGCATAAGAAACCTAACGTTTCTCCCTCTTCTTCAATAATAAAACTCGTTTCTTGAAAGTGAATGAAGAACAATTTTGGCAACATGGCAGCCATGTCTCTCCCGCCCCACCAATCATTTAAAACAGAATGAATCTTTACATAATCTTCCCCTTGGATGTTTCTTACTCGCATATGTTTCTCCCTCTCACTCACTTCATTTTTTCATAAATTTTAATGACTGTTTCTACTAATAGGATGAATACCCATATCCCGCAAAATACGAGAACTGACTGAAATATAGAACCTAGCATAACAATACTTATTAAACCTAATTCTGATCCTGAAATGGACATTTCATCAAACCCCAGGTTATGTATAAATGGACCAGTTGAAAAAGCCATTAAAATAGATCCTATTAAATAAATCACACTCATTATTTTGAATATTTTTATAGAAAGATACAAAGTTTGTTTTTCTTCCACTTGTGATAATTCGATTTCTCCACTCGCAATTCCTTTTTGTAAACAGTCCTCACATAGAAATTCTTCCTTAATTTTTTTACCACCGTGCAATGTACCTGTAATTTCTTTACAGCGCGAACACTTTCGATTTATCATTTTGTTATCACTCCAATCTCGTAAGATTATACTTATACAATTCTATTTTCACCTTATTATTCCTTTTGTGTATTTTATAGAGAGGTGACGTGTCTTATGATATCTAAACTTATTTTTGGTTATAAAAAGCCTACTGAGCAATATGTATTACGGCCTAGTTGTTATGCAATTATTTTTAACTCAACTTCTTCAAACATTGCTATTATCCAAAAAGGAGACCGTTATTTTTTACCTGGTGGCGGTATGGAAGGTACCGAAACAAAAGATGAATGCTTACATCGTGAACTACTAGAGGAATTAGGATGGGCAATTGAAATTAATCAATATATCGGTAATGCAATGCGATATTTTTATGCGGAAAAAGAAGATACATATTATTTAAACGATGGATTTTTTTATATTGCGAACATGGTGCAGACACAAACTGAAAACTGTGAGGAAGATCATGTTTTGCGGTGGATGTCTCCTTTACTTGCTGTAGAGCTTCTCATTCATGATCATCAAAAATGGGCTGTTGAACAAGCGCTTTTATTACAAAAACCAAAAGGATCTCCTTCTATATGAAAGAGATCCTTTTTATTGTTAACTTACTTTTTTCAAATTGAGAGCTGGCTTTTGAATTCCACCCTTTTTTACAACATATAAGCCGATAAAGATTATAAGTCCGCCAACGAGTTGCATCATGTTGATTTGCTCTCCGATAGTTACTGCCGCGAAGATAACTGCGAACAATGGTACAAGATACATATAAACCATTACTTTCGTTGAGCCTATTTTACTAATACCGACATACCACATTGCAAGTCCGAAGATTGTCGCGAAGACGATTGAATATGCTAGAGACCCCCAGCTTGGCATGTCTACTGGCCACGTTAATGTATTTACGTTGAATAAACAATATACAACGAGAGGTACAATTCCAATTAAAGTTGACCAAGATGTGACTCTCATTGCGGAATATTTTGTTATAAGAGGTTGCGCTAATATTGGGTACCATCCCCACGCAATCGCTGCGACTAATCCAATTATGTTTCCGAGCCACGCATATTCGTAAGTAGCTCCTCCTGTATGCCCTGTTAATAAAACGAATGCTGCACCAACAAAGGCCACTATTGAACCAATTTGTACTTTCATCGAAAAACGTTCTTGTTTGTGCAATACTGCTAATATCCCTGTAAAAATAGGTGACATTGCAATTAATAATGAGGCGTTCGTTGCTGAAGTATATTTTACAGATAGCATAAACATCGTTTGATACATTGCCGTTCCAACGATACCAACTGCTACTAATCGTAACCAATCTTTTCTTTCAATACGTAATGAGCGTTCCATTAAAAATGTAATAAGTAATAATACCGGTGATGCTACTAAAAATCGTAAACTATTAAATTGAATGGATGACATAAATGCCACGCCATACTTTCCTATTGTATAATTTGCTCCCCATACTAACGCTACTGATACTAGGAGCCATTCCATTTGCCATCTTTTCATCCGAATCTCCCCTTCCATATTTAGCATAGTAAAATTGGCTGGATATAACACCGTCCAATTGGCTGTTTTTTTACCCAGCCAATTTGTTATACTTAATGTATATAAGAGATGCGGAGGCGTTTGTATGGAATGGAAGCTAGATAACGACAGTAAAATCCCTATTTATCAGCAAGTTGTTGACTTTATTGAAAAGCGTATTACATACGGAGAACTTCCACCTGGTAGCTTCCTCCCTTCCGAACGGAAATTAGCTATGCAGTTAAATGTAAACCGAAGTACAGTAACGACTGCTTATAATGAACTACGTGCTATGGGGATTGTAGAAAGTACGACTGGTAAAGGGACACGTGTAAGTACACATATGTGGGGCGTCTCTCCAACATTAACGCCGAACTGGAGAAATTTCGTAGAAGGTGGTACTTTTTTACCAAACTTACCGTTACTTCGCCATATTCGTGCGGAAGTACAACAAAATGAAAATATCATTGATTTCGCAAACGGAGAGCTCGGTTGTAACCTCTATCCGCACGATCAACTACAAACGATTTTACGAGAACAACCGTTAACACATTCATTAAGTTATGATCATCCGCAAGGCTATCTCCCGCTAAGACAAGCGGTCGTAAAATATATGAAGGAATATTTAAAAGTTGAAGCGACTGAGCAATCCATTATGATTACATCTGGCGCACAGCAAGCACTTCACCTTATCGTACAATGTTTATTAAATCCCGGTGATGCAGTCGCTTTCGAAAGTCCTTCACACTGTTATTCCTTACCGTTATTCCAATCAGCAGGTATTCGTATTTTCCCTTTACCTGTCGATGAACACGGTATTAACCCAGACGATGTGCAAGAATTATATAGAAAGCATCGTATAAAAATGATCTTTTTAAATCCAAACTTCCAAAATCCTACGGGAACAATGCTTCATCCAAACCGTAGAAAAAAACTGTTATCACTTTGCGCAGACTTACGAATTGCGATTGTTGAAGATGATCCTTCTAGTTTACTTACGCTAGAAAAGAAACAACCTTGCCCTACTTTGAAATCAATTGATGAAAATGGAACTGTCATTTATGTACATTCCTTATCAAAAATGATTGCACCAGGCTTACGAGTTGGTTGGCTCGTTGCCCCGCAGTCTGTAGTAGAAAGGTTATCCGACGCAAGGCACCAAATGGAATTAGGTATGAGCATTTTCCCACAGTGGCTTATGCAACAATTTTTTGAAACTGTACCATTTCAGTCGCATATCGTACCGTTACGAAAACAACTAGCAGAAAAAAGAGACGTTATCGTCCACGCTCTAAACGAGCAACTTCATGATAAAATCTCTTTTTCAAATCCGACCGGTGGAATATACATATGGGGAAAATTAAAAGAACCGATAAACGAAAAACAACTTATTATGCAAAGTTTAAAACAAGAAATTGCTTTTATGCCAGGTAGTATTTTCGGCGCAAAAGATGGTTATATACGTTTATCTTATGGAAAAGTGAATATTAATCAAATTGAGGAAGGTATTTCTCGTTTGCGGGAGGCTATTTTGGTTTGTGAAAAATAACGTGAGATAAAGCTTTCTCGTTTGACAAAAGAAAAATCTACCATTATTATCAACACGAACCTAGTTATAGGAGTGATAAAAATGAAAATTTACGTTGATGCAGATGCTTGTCCTGTAAAAGATGTAATTATTTTTGAAGCTACGAATGCAGAAATCCCTGTAACCCTCGTTACTAGCTTTTCTCATTATTCTAATGCGGAACAACCAAAAGGTGTGGAAACAATATATGTTGATTCCGGAGCAGATGCTGCTGATTACCGAATTATGCAGTTAGCAAAAAAAGAAGATTTAATCGTAACACAAGATTACGGTCTTGCTTCGCTCGCTTTAGCAAAAGGCTGTATCGTACTACACCATAAAGGCTATAAGTATACGAATGATAACATTGAACAATTGTTACAAACACGATATTTAAGTGCAATGGTTCGAAAAAGTGGTAAGCGTACAAAAGGACCGAAACCATTTACAGCAGAAGATAAAGAGAAATTTAGAGCGCTCTTTAAAAGTATGATCGCACTTTAAAAATGAATCGTCTATTTGCTAGGAAAACTTCGCAAAACAAAGAAGAGAATATCGTAATGAACATTCTCTTCTTGAGGTTTACCCGTTTAGAATGAAGGTAAATTATCTAAGTTATTTTCTTTTATTCCATCCGGTTCACTACGTATAATATCTCTGCCATACTTATGAAATACGTCCACATGAGCTAACTTCCCTGATTTTGCTTCATTAAGAGCAGTCATATAATCTAACTCTCTCCCGCTACTTGTTTTAAAC
The DNA here is from genome assembly GCF_051916885.1 of Bacillus cereus group sp. MYBK14-1. Lineage (NCBI taxonomy): Bacteria > Bacillati > Bacillota > Bacilli > Caryophanales > Bacillaceae > Bacillus > Bacillus cereus group sp. MYBK14-1. The sequence continues at coordinate 528,309 of NZ_JBQAHM010000001.1, forward strand.
GCTATTAAATCTCCATCATCATTTTTACGAACAGCAACAATTTGTTCTGCTCCTGTATTGACTTCATGGCCTACTTCAAATTGAGCTTGCTCTTCTCCTTGATGTAAATAATCATTATACACCTTTTCAAAGTCTTTTTTGTCCATAAAACTCACCTCCAACACATTTTATTAGTATGGTTGGGAGGTAGTGGTTTTATGTACTTTTCTCTTAGAAAAACGTATTTTTAATACCTACGCAACCCTTTCAAAGTCTCCAATATATCATCTGTAAAGGCTGTGCTACCCTCTGTCTCTAAAACTCTAAAATATAAACTTCTTAAGAAAGCTCTAATATTTTGTACTAAAATATCATATTGAGGATGCGGGATGTCTTCAACAATTGCTATACTATGTAACCAGTTGCTCCACTCTTCTTCAGTTAAAAGATTTTGGTTACGTAACGACATAATTGGTGCTACTAATCTCTCATCCTCAAAGTGAATGTATACGTAGTCATGTAAGCGTACCTTCTGACGAACGGCAGCTAGTATTGCATATGAGAACTCACGATTTTGGATTGTACGCGCTAAAGCATCAAGCGCATCTGCTGCATGTGCAGTAGAGTGTGCCCAGCCTTTTCCTTCTACGTAGCCCCTTACATCTTCTTCTAAATATACATATTCCAACACTTGTTCTGCCACACTGTACAATTGTTCTTCCGATAACAACGGTTCTCTTTCATGAACAGATAAAATAAGTGGTGGAATTAATACGGAGAATGCACGTTTAAATACAGAGTCTGTTCCCTTTTCACCAATTTTATAAAATAAATAATCAGGACTAATTGCTTGTAACATTAATCCTCTTAACTCTTTTTGTCTAAATACATCATTTGTAATCCATGTGTGAAGCGTACTATAAATTAAATCATCACGTAATTCAGCATCAGGTGATCCGATATAATCTAGCATCCATTGCGCATATGGATATGCATCTACGTCTTCTGGTACAGCATAATTGTTATTTTTAATTTGTAGTAGTTCTTCTTTTAGTTCGAGTACTTCATTCATTATATTTCTTGTCCCCTTTTTGCGTTTTTTATTGTCTTATCCCCTTTTATTTGCTTCATAAAATTAATTTAATTATAACAATAAACAAAAGGCTATACATATATTTCTGATTATGTATTACGCTCTTTCATGAAATATAACTTCTGGATTTCCTAAATCACTATTCTTAAATATAACATTCGCACACTCTTTTGGATTATGCTCATCTATATACATCTTACAGGCCGCATGATATCTGTTCAAAAACATCTTCTCTGCTTCTTCATAACTTCCAAAAGCTTCAGTTTCCCGCTTAGCACCACGTTTTCTCGCAATCTCAAAATTTGTATCTACAAAGATTTTGTAATCAAATAAATACGCAACGTCTTTTTTCAATAGAAACGTTCCATCTACTATTAATATCATATTTTGCGTGGCCAATAGCGGCTCATTATGTACAGGCATATTCGTTATTAAGTTATGAGAAATCGTTTCATACTGTAAATTTCCGTTAGGTCCTAAAGGCATTAATAATCTTTCTTTGAAAGCTGTATAATCGTGTGCATCTTCATAATACCCTCTTGCAGATTCTTTTCCTTTTGCATAGCGAATCACTCTTGGATTATGAAAATCATCAATGCTTGCGCGTGTTACTGGTAATCCTCGTTTTTTTATTTCTTCTGCTAATTCGTTTGCAAATGTTGTTTTTCCTGATGCTGTAATACCACTTACTCCAACTCTTGTTGGATAGGTTAAGTTTAGCTTTACAATATGATCTGCAATTTCTTTGATTCGTTGTTTTCGGTTCATGATATCTCCCTTTATAATTAGTTTACATAATATAATTATAAGTAACAATTCATGTCACTATTTGTCGGTAAATCGATATCCTTTGTCGAATCGTTGATATATCGAAAAAATCGTTGATATATTTTAAGTTATGATAGATATATTTGAAAAATCGTTGATATATTATTAGCTTACTTCCCCTTAAACCCCCGATATAAGGCCGTCCGTAACTCTTGCTTATACTCTTCAATTTCTGGCATTTCGAGTTCTTCTGCTAATCTGATAGCTAATTCAATATCATACGGTACTCGTACAAGTTGAATAGAAAAGCTCGCCGCTTCTTTTTCATTATATGTTCCTTCAAATATTAAATAGGAAGCTTGCGTTATTTCAAGTGGGTTTCCTACGCTACCGGCATTACATAACGTTTTCCCTCTGAAATTTTGAACGAACGCTTGGTGAACATCACCGTAACAAACGACATCTGGTTTTCTTTCTCCTTCTATATTTTCTGTCAAATCACTATTTTCGAACATACTAATACGTTCTTCTCTTGAAGCGTGTGGTTGAATTCTTTCATATAAACTTCTCGGTGAAGCGTGAAACATACGAATGAGTTTTCCACTCATAAAAAATTCGATTGAAAATGGTAAACTTCTTAAATAATCATTTTGTTCTTCCGATAATTGTTTTTGATGCCATTTTAATGCTTCAAATTCAGTCGGCTTTGTAATAAAATCATCCCAGTTTCCCATTACGACTACTTCACATTCTTTACGAATGATTTCAATTGCTTCACTGGAATGAGGTCCTTTTCCTACTAAATCTCCAAGGCAAATAATGCGCTCGATTCCTCTTAATTTAATATCATTCAACACGGATTCTAATGCTTGAATATTACCGTGAATATCTGAAATTACTGCTATTTTATCCATATAAATTACTCCTTTATTTATTAAATTCGCTTGATTGATACCATTTTGGAATATAAGATGAAAAATGATTATGATCTTCTAAAATTCCATTTAATCTTTCCTTCATATCATCTACTAAATGCGGTGTACTTCGATTCGTCCAAACGATATCCGCTGGGAATGTCATCGCGACGTACAATGTATACAGTTTCCAAAAATGAAGCGATGGTTCGCCTCCGAAATAACCGTGAACTTGTCCAACCGCAAATGGTTTACTTATTCTTATAGTAAAAATCGCTACGTTATAAAAATCGTGTATTGGATCACCAAAATCATATCCACCAAAATCGATAACGATAAATTCCTTATTATGAATCATGCTATTTGCTGGATGGAAGTCATCATGTAAAAATCTTATTGGACGATTTCCCAATAAATCTTTATGATTTTCTACAAAGGTTAATACTGGCTTCAAATCCAGAAAATTCACCTCGTAATCTGTTAGTGCCTCTATGTATCTTTCGTATTTATTCCATCTAGATGTTTCCCATTTATTACTTGCACTTTCTCTTTCAATTGAGTGAATCCTCTTTAATACTTCCCCTGCTTTTCTTCCTGCCTTATACTGTTCTTCCACCGATAACTTCGTTAAACCTTCTTCACCATTTATACCTCGGGTCCATTCAAATACTTGAACACATTTATTTAATTTCTCAATTATTATGAAATGAATTAACTTGGGTGTTGGAATATGTAATGACTCTAATCGTTTCATATACGTATATTCTTCTTGTTTACGTTCAAAATGAACAGCATCACATACTTTTACAAAATAGATTTCTTGATTCTTTAATTCAATTTTATACTTCTCTTCATGTGAAAAACCTTTTGAAATAGCTGTACACGTTGCAATACGAGGCCATTCTAGTATTCTCTCTATCTCTCTAAGCATTTCTTCCAAAGCATTCACCTCTATTAATATATGTACAAACTACCTAGCACTTCATGCTCTCGTTTATTTCCACCTTTAAACTCTACTGCAAATGGATATTCACCATTCTTATTCAAATGTTCTAGTACTAGCCCTTCTCCAATCGGTTCACAAAACTGCACATGAATATCTCCAAATACTACACTTTGACACTCGGCATTCCATTTTTCATTTTTCACAACTGAGCTTGTAGATAGCTCCATTACTTCTTTCCATTTCCGTACTGTTTCTCGAACATTTTTTACTGCGTAATGAATCGTTTCAATTTGTTGCACTTTGTTTTTATGTTCAGTAATCGTCCCACTGTTACGTAAATCGTTTCTTCTTTCTTCGTCCGTTTCATTCCACTGTATAAAGAAAGGTAATTTCGGTCCGTTCTCTTCTTGCTTAACGAATAACATTTTCCATTCTAAAAGTCGGCCATCTTTTCTCATGCGTTTCCCTTCAAATGGCCCTATCGTATGTAAGCCGTACTTATTAAAGTTAACTGCTAGCTCCTCAATTGCATCTGTTCGGATCGCGATTTGTAGCATTCCTTCTCCATTTTGTAGTTTCACCACTGTTTCTTGTACTAATGGATTTTCTGCTTCTTTCGCTTTTTCTTCATGTTGAACTGCTAAAAATTCTATATATGATAAATCAAAATAACTTAAACTATTCCAAGTACCCCAATTCGTATGCTCTCCGCCTAATACAGTATGAAATCCAAGTTCCTGTATTTGTTTTGCCGCTTCCTCCGGTGTACCATGAACTGTGTGAACGAGATGATCAAATCGTAACATGTCTTTCTCCCCTTTCTCTCCATCCTTTTATTGTATATTTTATTTTTCTTTCATTCAATTCAAAAACTTTAAAACCTAGTTGATTTATACGATTAATATGTATTATAATGAAACAAATTTAATTATTGCTGATTGGAAAAACCAAAGGCACTTTTCTCATACGGGAAAAGTGTCTTTTTCATTTATTATTACAGGGGGATTATTTATGCAGAAATTAATTGTCTTTGCTATTATTGGATTTTTCGCTCAACTGATCGATGGAGCACTCGGAATGGCGTATGGGGTAACGTCTACTTCACTATTATTAATGTTTGGTATTGCACCGGCTGTAGCTTCCGCATCGGTTCATTTAGCTGAAGTCGTTACAACTGCAGCTTCTGGCGCATCTCATATCAAATTTGGAAACGTTGATAAATATACAGTTTCCAGGCTTACATTACCTGGGGCAATCGGCGCATTTGTTGGGGCATGTTTTTTAAGCAATTTACCTGGTGATGTAATTAAACCGTACATTTCCGTATTTTTATTTACTTTAGGGGTTTATATTTTATTACGATTCATCATTCAAAAACAAATTGTCACTTCAAATAAGCGTATGTCTGCAAAACAACTTGTGCCGCTTGGTTTATTCGCTGGATTCGTTGATTCAACTGGTGGCGGTGGTTGGGGGCCGATTACGACACCTGTTCTTCTAGCAAGAGGAAATGAAGCTAGAAAAGTTATTGGATCTGTAGATACGAGTGAATTTCCTGTTTCACTCGCTGCAACAATCGGCTTCTTCATCTCACTTGGCTGGGAACAAGTAAGCTGGGTTTGGGTATTTTCTCTCATGCTCGGTGGTATCGTAGCGGCACCAATCGCGGCATGGCTAGTTCGCATCGTTCCTTCTCATTTACTTGGCGTATTAGTTGGTGGTCTTATTATCTTTACAAACATTCGTACACTGCTTACTACATTTAAAGTGGATCCAACTATTATTTCACTTTCTTACGTTGCAGTTGGTCTTGTCGTTATTATTTCTATTTTCATTGCTGTTCGTAATCATTCCAATCGTCCTAATACGTCAACGGCTGAGTATCCGAATGATCAGAAGCAAATGCTACCATAACTATAAAAAATACCGCTCAATTTAGAGCGGTATTTTTTATTTTTCTATTTTCCAATTAATCATCATTTCTGTAGCATTTACTCTCTTCATATGTAACTTTTCTAAAACACGCATCGAACTATAATTATCTAGAAGTGTCTCTGCAATTATTGTTTCTACCTCACCTGTTTTGAAAGCCCAATCGATTAGTTCTTTTACAGCTTCTGTTGCATAGCCCTGATTCCAATATTTCTCAATGATTCCATAGCCAATTTCTACTGTTTGATTCTCGTTTGGTTTCCCTTTAAACCCAATATCACCTAAAACGCTATCATCTTCTTTTCGAAGAACATACCACGCCCCCCATGGTAATAAAGTTGCATCTTTTTTTACATTCTTTACATGCCCTACAATATGCGGGCCGCTATTGTATCCTTGCTCGTTAGCGACTTGAATCCTCTCTTCTGTACACGGCACTATATAGAGCCTTTCTGTTTCTAATTTCATTTTGATTTCCCCTTTTCAATTAAACAATACCTCAATTTTACTAAAAATAAAAAGAATATTCATTCTATTTGTTAAATTTACACTTATTCTTTGAAACGAATTTAAGGAATAATCCTCTTTTGATAGTTATGTCGAATTATATTTTTCTGAATTTTCTTTTAATTTAGAGGGTTTTTCAATATTTTTTGCGAAACATTTGTATAACAATTTTTTCTTTGCTTATTGCTACATAATAGTAGGTTCGGGTGGAGTTTTGCAAGCGTTTCCTATACAATAACCGATATTTTTTGACTTTTCCTAACAAAATATCTTGCAATATATTCAGAAAGTCATTACAATTGCCATATATTAAAAATCTTAGCAATATATAAATCCTCATCAATCCGATGAGGTAGAGGTTGCGACTTTTAATAGTAAAACGGACGAGACACAGAGAATGTCAGCTGACTCCGTTTGAAAGGAAAAGTTGCCGAAGTTTATATTTCTTCTCTGGAAATATGAGCTGGGGCTGTCTCCGAAAGGAACAGAACTGTCACGTTTACAAAATTACCGTGTAAACGTGGGGTGCTATCTTAACGGAAGGGTATGATGGGGTGGTTATTTGTGAAACGTTCCGCCAAATTCCTTTGGCGGTTTTTTGTATTTTTCTCCCCCGCTCCTTCCTAACCTACAAGAAAAGGAGTGTTGAACATGAATAGCGCAACAAATCAATCTACCTCTAAAACGCAAACTACACAAGGACAAGGTGAATTAAAACGCGGATTAAAATCTCGTCACCTTACGATGATTTCTCTCGGTGGTACAATTGGTACCGGACTATTTCTTGCCAGCGGTGGTGTCATCCATACAGCTGGACCTGGTGGCGCATTAATTGCATACGCCGCAATTGGAATTATGGTTTATTTTTTAATGACAAGCTTAGCTGAACTTGCAGCTTACATGCCTGTTACTGGATCTTTTAGTACGTATGCAACAAAATTTGTTGATCCATCACTTGGCTTTGCACTTGGATGGAACTATTGGTATAACTGGGCAATTACGATTGCTGCTGAACTTGCAGCCGTAACATTAATTATGAAATTTTGGTTCCCAGATACCCCTTCTCTTATTTGGAGCGGATTATGTTTAGCTATTATTTTCCTTTTAAACTATTTATCTGTTAAAGGGTTTGGTGAATCTGAATATTGGTTCGCACTTATTAAAGTAGTTACGATTATTATCTTTTTAATTGTTGGTTTCATGATGATTTTTGGAATTATGGGCGGTGAAACGGTTGGATTTAAAAACTTCACTGTTGCAGATGCACCATTTAACGGCGGTATCATGGCAATTATCGGTGTGTTTATGGCAGCTGGTTTCTCATTCCAAGGTACTGAACTATTAGGAGTAGCTGCTGGTGAAACTTCTGATCCAGAGCGTAATATTCCGAAAGCGATTCGTTCAATCTTTTGGCGTATTCTTTTATTCTATATCCTTGCAATTCTCGTTATCGGTTTATTAATTCCTTATACAACTGAAAGCCTTGCTGCAAGTGATGTTACAGTAAGTCCGTTTACACTTATTTTTGAAAAAGCGGGCGTTGCCTTTGCTGCTTCTGTTATGAACGCTGTTATTTTAACGGCAGTACTATCTGCTGGTAACTCTGGTATGTATGCATCAACTCGTATGCTTTGGGATTTAGCTCGCCAAGGAAAAGCACCAAAGTTTCTTGGTAAATTAGATAGCCGCGGTGTACCTGTTAACGCATTAATCGTAACATCGATTGTCGGTAGTATCGCTTTCATTGCTTCTTTATTCGGTGACGGTGTTGTATACATTTGGTTATTAAATGCATCAGGAATGTCTGGCTTTATCGCTTGGGTCGGCATTGCAATTAGTCATTACCGTTTCCGTAAAGCATATATTGCACAAGGAAAAGATTTGAAAGACTTACCATATAGAGCAAAATGGTTCCCATTTGGTCCAATCTTCGCATTTACACTTTGTATCATCGTAATTTTAGGACAAAACTACGGCGCATTTATGGGTGAATCAATCGATTGGAATGGCGTACTCGTTTCTTACATCGGTTTACCACTCTTCTTAGTACTATGGTTAGGATATAAATTTACGAAAAAAACAAAAGTGATTCCACTTGATAAATGTGAACTAAAATAAAGTGAAACGAGCAAACAAATTTGTTTGCTCGTTTTTTGTTGCAAACCTCTTTGCTTCCCTATTGCTCCTGTTTTTGCCATAATAGAAGAAATATAAATAAAAGGTTGGGATACAATGAACATTCGCATTACTGATGAAGCAAAAGCAGCTATACATAGATTAGAACGTGAAGACAAAAAGATCATTCGCATTAGAGGAACAATGACAAACTCTTGTAGTATTTTCGTTGATGTCGATTTAATTTGGGATACATTTAACGCAGATGATGTTGTATATGAAGATGCGGAGCTTATCGTACAAATGGATTCATTTACGAAAGACTACACTGGTGATACAGTGAAGCTTGATTATAAGACGACAGGTTTTAGTATTACGACTCCGAGTGAGACTTTGGTTTATGGATTGTCGATTAAAAAATAAAAATTGTTTTCATTTGACCACCGAGGTGAAAAAATGGGTAAATATGTTCCGTTAAAATTTTTATTTAATGAAGAATTAGCAGAAAAAACAGCTGATTCTATTTGTAAACACGATCCTTGTTTCTCTAAAAGCATCTTTGTAGATTCTGTAGCTTGTAAAGTTGAAAATTTAGAGTTAAAACAGCGTATTGAAGTAATTGCAGATGAATTACACAATGCTTTACAAAAAGATTTTAATGCTGCAATACATATATTACTGAAAACATTAGGACCAGAAAATACAACAGAAGTAGGCACATTTACAAATGGATATATGTACATGCCTGTTGCAAAATACGTTGAAAAATATGGGCTTAACGATTTTAAAATCTCGTTTAATGCAATGTATGAAATAACGAAAAGGAATACTGCTGAATATGCCATTCGGCCCTTTCTTGAAACATACCATGAAGATACACTAAACATATTACAACAGTGGATTCATGACGAAAACAGCCACATTAGGAGATTAGTTTCTGAAGGTACAAGACCAAGGCTTCCTTGGGCTAAAAAAATAGGAGCTCTAAAAGGTGATTTTCAGTACAATTTACAACTTCTTGAACCATTAATGAATGACCCTTCTAAATATGTTCAAAAATCTGTAGCCAATCATATTAACGATATTACGAAAGAAGATAAAGAACTCGTTTTTCAGTGGTTACAGCAATTACGTGATAAACAGCATCCTATTAATCCTTGGATTATAAAACATGGGTTAAGAACAGTTATTAAAAATGGTACTTTACCAAAAGATTTTTGTTTTTAAGTATTTTAAACAAAACCGCTTATGCTTCAAAAATGAAGTATAAGCGGTTTTCCTTTTGAATACAGAAATAACAAACGTAAAAAGCACTTTAAATTTCTTCTTTATATCATTATTTTACTAGCTCTTCTATGTTATTACTTTCCTTAATTTTTTCGGATGATAGCCAGAGTGAATAACTTGTTCCATCCTTGTTCCTTAAAAATATGTTAAATTCCTTATTATATAGTTCTTCTTTAAGAATAGTGACTACCTTTCTCAAATCCTCTATTACATATGGATCATTTCTATATTTTATCTCACTGTCATTGAAAACTAATGTCAATTCATACTCTAGACAATTGCCGTCTTTCGGGTGTGGACAAATAATATCCTCAATTTCAAAGTGGCTATTTTGTATCTCATTTAATCTTTCGCCTACTTTGGTTTCAGTTTGAACCAAATATGTCCAATAACCGTTTACTGTGTTTTTCATTGTTAAAAGCAGTTCTTCTTTCGTTATAGCTTTTTGTATATTTTGAAAAGGGAAACCTATAGATTTACCATTATAATCCTCAATTTCAAGTTTTGTTATCTTTCTATTACTCTTCTGAATGAATTGGATTAGAGCATATAAACGATCTAATTCTTTTGATTGGAATTGACTGTAATCAATCTTGTCACTCATTTTTAAAGTTAATAATAACGTATCCGTTGGTTTCTCCTCTATATCATCATCCACTATATATTGAAAAACATTTTTATTTTCAGGTTCCACGTAACCTAATTTTTTAATTTCTTCTAGCATTGGTTTAAATTTCTTATATTCCTCATATGTTTTTTTTCCGTATTGATATTCATCACCTTTTATTCTTGAGTATACTAAGCCATCAACCTCTACTCTAAATTGAATATTTTTATTGTTTTTCGCTTGAACAGTATGGTATGTATGCCCCATATTCCCTTCGTGTATAGCACCCCAATCTGTTACAATCACATCAATTCCGTGCTTTTTTTTCACATATTTTTTCACCTGATCTTCATCTTCATAATTACAACCACTTAAACATAAGAAACATAACAATAGTAACATTACATTTTTTATTCTTTTCATATAGCACCTTGCCCTCTTTTCGCATAAACAAAATATTCCATATATAAAGAATACTAAATCGTTGAATGTTTTCAAAGAATTAAAATATTTTTACAATCAGTTTATATATTTATTTCTTTTATTAATGGCTCTAATAAATTTTACTATTGATAATCGAATATAATAAAAAGAAACCTAAATTTAAGGTTTCCCATTTTTACCAATAATTCAGATTTTAATAGATATTTTTTAGCCAAGTAATAATTCGTAGTACCTGAACCGGCTCAAACCAAGTAATGAAAAACAGGACAACAAAGAAAAAGATAAGTGATATGAATTTTACTCTTCCATCTTCACGTCTAGCAATTGCTATAAAACTTAGAACCATTCCAATTTAAAAAGAAATATACCCTAATAGGATAATAGGCTCAGAATAGCTATCTATTATCCTATTTAATCCAAATAATAATAGTCCAAAAGTCATCAAGATTATTGAAAACACACTAAATTTTTTCATAATTCAACCTCCAATATAATTTTACTATTTTATGGAGAGAATAATTTTTTATGCGTATGAATGAACAATTACACTATAAAAATAGATAACTCAATTTATTTTTTCATTAAACAACTGCCTTCTTTTATTCCTTCAAAGGATTTCCACTCAATTATCCCGAATATATAAATAACCATTCTCACAAGGAGCGAATTTATATGAATCTATTCGAACACGAAACGTAAAACCGCTTCTCTTTCATAAGAGGTCCTCCCGTTCTCCTTTCTCATCATATCATTCATTGAAAAATAGGAGGACATAATTATGAAACGTGATCCATTATTTTTAACTTTATTAGAAAGTGCAAATACACATTTTAGCGGTTGGGATTTTTCTTTCATTTCAGAAACGGGTCGAATGAAGAGCGAGCCTTTATCGTGGTCGTACGGCAGTACTGCTTTCCAACTTATGCAACGCGCTAAATCAATGCTAGATATGGGGACTGGCGGCGGAGAGTTTTTATCTATGTTACAACCGTTCCCGTCAACTATTTATGCTACTGAGGGCTACGCTCCAAACGTGCCAATTGCTCGAAAGAAATTAGAGCCTTTAGGGGTTACTGTTGTAGAGGTGAACGATGATACTGCATTGCCATTTCAAGATGGTCAGTTTAATCTAATCCTAAACCAACATGAATCATATGCTGCTTCTGAAGTAAAAAGAATCCTTTCTCAAAATGGGATTTTCCTTACACAACAAGTTGGTGGTCTCGATTGTGTGGAACTTAATGAGCAATTTAACGCACCGCTAAATAACGAATTTGCAAGTTGGTCACTTGAAGCAGCATGTAGTGAGTTAGAGGAAACTGGATTTACTATTTTAGAAGCAAAGGAAGAATTCCCTTTCCAACGATTTTATGATATTGGCGCTATCGTCTATTATTTAAAAGCAATTCCGTGGCAAATTCCTGATTTTACTGTCGAAAGGTATTATGAGGAGTTATATCGTATACATGAAATTATCTTACAAAAAGGATATTTTGATGTGAAACAACATCGGTTTATCATTAAGGCGATTCGTGACTAACGGAAAAGAGGTGGCAAAGCCACCTCTTTTCCGTTTACGTATGTTCTCTACTCTTTCACCATAAGAAAAGTTATATCATACATATTACAATTCTGACCAATAAATTGTATTTCTGAAACATATAATCACTTCGTATATATAATGAGAACAAAAACGTGATTTTTCACTATCCTCTTCTATTGAGAAATGAGTTGTTTTTCATATCGCTTGTTCGCATCATCTTCTGTCAAACATGCAGTTGTGTAATTAATAATATTCCGGTTATCGTACGTGAATATATGTTTTAACTTATTTTCTTCTGTTATTACTGTCGGTAAGTATTTTGGTAAGTTGCTAACTACACCTCTATTATCACCATCTAATATCCAATCAATTTCTTTCCATTCTAATAATCCTTCAGCCGTACGTAATGGTGTATTCATTTGCATTCCATCTGGAAAATCAGCAACGAACACATACATTCCTTCACTAGCCTGGGGCTCATCTTTACCTTTAAAAACAACAGTCCCTTTATACGTTACACTTGAAAGTTCTATACCCGTTTCCTCAAACGTTTCTCTAATTATTCCTTCGTATGGCGTTTCATTCTCTTCTATTTTTCCTCCAACACCATTCCACATCCCCATATTCGGCTTTTTATTTCTATTTAATAGCAGTATTTTATCGCTTTTTCTAATAAAACAAATTGTGTATTTGTACATACGATCATTTCCTTTCATTTTCCACATGAGTTATTTGGCTTATTTTCAAGTAAAAACACTCGCCTTACAATTCCTTACTACATAATATATAGTACAACTTTCATGCGTAAACACTTTACGTCAAACGAGAGAATCCTTTTTAGAAAGGAGAATTTAAAATCGATAATATAAGCAATGAATTTCTAAACCAATATTACAACAGCCTCGTGTGGTTAAACGATACACACTGGTTCGGGGTTCCAATCTGTAAACTTCCCTCTGATCTCTTTTTGTATCAAGAAATTATTTATGAATTAAAGCCCGATTTAATTATTGAATGCGGGACTTTTCACGGTGGTAGTGCACTGTATTTAGCTTCTATGTTAGATTTAATTGGAAAAGGTCACGTACTTACTATCGATATAACTCCGCAGCCAAATCGGCCATCACATAATCGGATTACGTATTTAACAGCATCTTCTGTTTCTGTGCAGGCCATCCAAACAATTGTAAGCATGCGCAAACCTAATGATGTGGTTTTAGTTATTTTAGATTCTGATCATAGTAAAGAACATGTCTCCAAAGAACTATTACTATATAAATCTATCGTCACTACTGGCAGTTATATGATTGTAGAAGATACCTCCATTAATGGAAATCCGCTTCTTCCCGATTGGGGTCCTGGCCCGATGGAAGCTGTGGATGAGTTTTTAACTAAAAATAATAACTTCATAATCGACGAGTCTAAACATAAATTTTTCATATCATTTAATCCAAAAGGTTTTTTAAAGAAAATAAAGTGAAACTTTAATAAGTGGGGTTTTGCTCATCCCCCACTTATTCTATCATTTTCATTTTTGAAAAAGGATAATATACAAATTCCACCTTGCCTATTATGTTATCTTCTTCAATATATCCTAAGCCATTTCGACTATCTCTACTTACTTCGCGGTTATCTCCCATTACAAATAACTTATTTGGCGGAATTTTTGTCTTTTGAAAATTATAAAACACTTGTGTGTTGTTAAATAAATCTTTGTTTGTATATGGTTCTTCTTGCTTTTTATCGTTCACATATACCTTTCCGTTCGTTATGTTAATTACATCACCAGGAAGCCCTATTACACGTTTCACATAATATTTCGATTCATCCTCTTCTTTTATAATGACAATTTCTCCGTGTTGTAAATTAGAAAGACGTACTACCGCTTTATTTACAAATACGTAGTCTTCTTCATATAAAGTCGGCTGCATCGATTCCCCTTCCACCTTACATAAAGTAAAAGAATGGTAGCCTATGACTATCACCAATATAAATAGTATGTACTTTCCCCAGCCTCTCTTAATCTCCTTTTTCATATCCATTCCCACCTTATAAAGCGCTTTTTAACTCAAAAAATATATCACTGCACAATATGTTTCCATGCAGTGATACTATTTTTACTGTGCCTTGTTCGGTTGTTCTACTGGAATTGAATTTGCATTTGATCTATTTGTTTTTAATTCAAAATACGCATCCAAAATCTCTTTACCAATCGCAGAATTAATTCCTGATTTATCATCATTCACCCATGGTACAACAACTGAAAAAGCTACTTCCGGATCAGCATCATATGGTGCATAACCGGCAAGAGTTAAATTATAACATTTTTTTCGGTTGTTGTTCTCATCTCTTCCAATATCACTTTCTCCACCATATACTGTCTCAGCTGTTCCTGTTTTTCCCGCTGGTTTATATGGTAGACCTTTAAACGTTCCGGTACCTGTTCCGTCAGCTTCTTGAAAAACTCTTCTAAATCCTTCTTTTACATGATTAATGTACGAAGTGTCCATATCCACTCTATTTAATACAACTGGTTCAATCGACCGAACGACTTTTCCTACATCCTCTGGTCTATTCGGTTGCTCTCTAACTTCTTGTACAATTTGTGGTTTCATTCGGTAACCGCCATTTGCAATTGTGGAAATATATTGTGCAAGCTGAAGCGGCGTATATGTATCATACTGTCCAATCGCGTAATCAAGTAAAAATCCAGGTATGTTATCAGTTCTACCTACTTGACCAATTGATTCATTTGGCAGGTCAATACCAGTCGACACACCTAGGCCAAATTGTCTAAAATAGTAGCGCATTTTATTAAATGTTTCTTGTTTAATGTCTAATGGATTGTTTGGGACATAATTAATGCCTGCCATTTTTAAAGCCGTATTAAACATATAAACGTTCGATGACACTTGCAAAGCTCTTAAATCATCAATATCCCCAAATTCTTTCCACGATTTCTTCGGCTTAGAACTTCCTTTAAAATACATTGGCGCATCAAAGAAATGTGTATACGGCTTAATCGCTTCTGTTTGATATCCAGTTAATACAGTAGCCCCTTTTACAGTTGACCCTAACTCATAAGAACTTGTCATCGTTCCTAATGCATAATCTTCTATTTGCATCCCGCCATCTTTATTTACAATTTTCTTTCCTGCCATTGATAAAATTTGACCGTTTTTCGGATTCATCATTACTACGAACGCACGATCCATCATCGGCTCTGCAGCATGAAAGGCTCGTAAATTCTTTTCAAGGCTTCCCTCTACTCTTTTCTGTAAATCCATATCGACTGTTAACATCAAGTTATTTCCACTTTTTCCTTCAGTCACTTTTTCTGTTCGAACAATCTTCCCTGCTTTATCCATAATATTTTTAGACTGTTCCTTCGTTCCATGTAGTGCATCTTCATATTGTTTTTCAATGTAACTTTTACCAATACGGTCGTTTCGATTATAATCACGAACTAAATAATAATCTAATTGTTCTCTTGGCAATCCTTCATTTTCATTAGAAACGCTACCTAGTATAGAGCGCAGTATTTTATCATTTGGGTATTCACGTTCCCAATCTACTGTCGTATCTACCCCTGGTAAGCTTGCCAACCTTTCACTAACGACAGCATATTCATTTTGACTTACATCTTTTTTAACGATTTGCGGCGTCATTTTATATCCCGCATTCATTTTGCTTTTAATTACTAATACTTCTATATCTTCCTTTGAAAGCTCATTTAATTCTTCTTGTGTAATTCTTTCCCGGCGCAGTTCTTCTACTTTTTTATCTAACTCTTTTCCTTCTATTTCTTGCTTTCTAAATTTACTCTCATCTTCTTTCGTTACTTTCGCTGCTGCCCGCTTTTCATTTAACTGCATCCAAAAATCTTTCTTATCTGTCTCTGTTAACTTATCCATGTCCTCTTGCGACATTTCAATTAGCTTAGCTAAATCTCTTGCTACTTGTAAAACTTCTTTCGAGTCTACTCCTCTCATTTTCGTATATGTAACGGTTCGCAATGGTTTATTATTTACAATAACGTGACCTTGTCGATCAAACATTTTCCCTCTAGGAACGGGAGTACTTACCGTTACATCTTCCTTTTTGTTTACTTCATTTCTATACGTTTCTCCATCAATGATTTGTACTTTACCTAATTGAATTATAATAGCTGAAAATAAAAGAAAGACAATAAAAAATAGTACATTTAACCGAAATGGAATATGAGTCTTTTTCTTTTTCGATTGTTTTTTCTGCTCCTTTTTCTGTCTCATTTCGCTCCCTCGCTTTATTCTATTAACATTTCTACGCAAAATCATTATGTATCAAATTTATTTATATGATATATATAGAATTTTATATTAATTATAAAAGAAATAAAAGATTTAATTTTCAGTTTTTTGTTTTTACATCCTATTTATTACCATTCCCTTAATGCACAATAACATGAATATTATTCTAAAAGAAAAATGGGGCAAATTGATTTTTATAAATTATAGAGATGTTGTTACTACATTATCAAAATGTTTTCATATGGCTTAAAACAGTGATTACTCAAATAAAAAACTGAGGCAGATACCTCAGTTTTTTCGATAACTTATTTCATTGAAGATAACCCTTCAACAAACTCACCAATCTTATTTTGAAAAACAAAATCAAAGTTATATTCCTGTCCTGTTAACTCTTCATTTACTAAAATAGTTGTTGCTCCTACTTCCCTCTTTGCGATTTCCGGGAATGAAGCGACAGGTTGTACTTTTAATGACGTTCCCATAACGAGAAGTACACCTGTTTCATATAAACGTTTCATCGCATTTTGATATTGCGGCAATGTATCTCCGTATAAAACAACATCTGGATTTAAAATAAAATTACACTTCTCACAACGCGGTACTTCATGATCAATCATATACTGTAAATCATAGCCTGATTTACATTTTGGACAATGTGCTGTTTGAAGTGTTCCATGTAAATCAATGACATGCTTACTGCCACCTAATTGATGTAAACCGTCAATATTTTGCGTTAAAATCGTAATATCTTTCCCTTGTTCTTCTAGCTCAGCTAAAAAGCGATGGCCACGATTTGGTTTATATTGATGGAACGTATTAATTTGAAAGATTTCTTTATAATGCTTCCAAAATTCTTTCGGACTTCGGTTATAGTACCCTCTTGATAAGTACATCTCCACATTCGCATCAGCATACAATCCATTTGCTGAACGAAAATCTGGAATACCACTTTCCGTACTTGCACCAGCGCCTGTTAATACTGTAATTTTCTTCGCTTTTTCTAAAATTGAACGTACTTCTTCAAATTGTTGCACAAAAATCACCTCTATGTATTTTCCTATTCTTATTATACCAGTTGTTTACAGGAGGTGTTGTACAATTCATTTTACTTAATGCGTTGCGCCCCCAACCTCTACAATATCTACCTTAACTGTCGTCGTTACTTCGATTGCCAATTCTATCCCCTTACGAATAGTAGAAAGTGACATACTCGGTTGCCCTGGATAATTACTCGCTTGTTCTGGTAAAAACGGAATATGAATGAATCCGCCTTTTATTTTCTTATCATGTTTCTCTAGTTCATGCATAAGTCCATAGAATAAGTGATTACAAACGAATGTGCCTGCCGTCTGTGAAACAGATGACGGTATACCCTCTTCGCGAAGTTTTTTTACGATTGCTTTCATCGGAAGTGTAGACCAATACGCAATCGCTCCTTCTTCTACAACCGGTACATCTACCGGCTGATTCCCTTCATTGTCAGCGATTCTTGCATCATCAATATTAATTGCGATACGTTCTATCGTAATATCTGGTCTGCCCCCAGCTTGTCCAATGCATATAATAATTTCCGGCGCTAGTTCTTCTATATACTCTTTTAATACGCTTATTGATTTATGAAATACAGTTGGTACTTGTTTGCTTATTATCTTGTATTCTCCAATTGTTTTTTCATGCAAACCTTTTGCTACTTCCCAAGCTGGATTGATATTTTCTCCGCCGAACGGATCAAACCCTGTTAATAATACTGTTTTCATAGTTTTATCCTCCTAATTAGAAACGATATACTAGGCCGTACATAATAAACATATTTATGATAAAAATTGAAAGAGCAATTGGTACTTGCGCTTTAATAACCGCATTTTTATCCTTTAGCTCTAAAAGCATCGCAGGTACGATATTAAAGTTTGCTGCCATTGGAGTAAGCAGCGTTCCGCAATATCCAGCAAACATACCGAGTGCTGCCATAATTGCTGGGTTTCCGCCGTGCATTTGAACTATTAAAGGTAAGCCAATTCCGCCAGTAATAACAGCAAACGCTGCGAATGCATTTCCCATTACGACTGTAAATAGCATCATGCCTAAACAGTACGCCATAACAGCAACGAACGGATACTCTGTCGGTAGCACTTGTCCGACTAAGTCTGAAACAACTTGTCCAACGCCAGACTTCGCGAATATACCGCCAAGTGCTGCTAACATTTGTGGTAAAATTACAGCCCAGCCAACAGCTTGCAATAGTCTGCTTCCTTCTTGTACAGGTGTTGTTATTTTTGATTTTGTAATACGCATCGCCGCGACGAATGCGAGTAATGCACCAAGCGCTAATGCAACTAATGTTACTTTATCTGGATCAACAAGAGAGACATTTCCCCATTTAATTTTCCCTAAGGTCAACGTACCGATAATTGTAAAAATAGGAATTAATAGTGCAGGCATAAAAATTTTATTTTTTAATTTCTCAGCATGTTTCACACGTTCTTGTACTGGAACTTCTTTTTCCTCTGATTTTGTTACTTTATTTAGCGAGGCTAAAACGACCATAGCGAGCACGATACAGCCAACGTAAAACGAAGGAATTACATTTCCGAATAAAAATGTAACTGCAAACAATGCCCAAAATAAACTAGAACCGAATCTGTTTGGATGTTCACGATCGAATGCGATACGAACAGCGATAAAAGCAACGATTATCCCTAATACATAATAGATTGTATCCATTGTGATGATGTTCATATTAGATTGCCTCCTTCTCTTCTTTTCCTTCTGCCTTCATTGTTTTCTCTATATATTTATCAAACCTTCTAAATCTAATCCAGCTTACAATAAGTGCAGATATTGCTGTCGGAATGCCCCAAAGTGCCATATCCCATACTCCGACATGCATACCTACTGAATCGAAGAATCCTTTCATTAATAAAATAGCTCCAGTTGCGATGAAAATATCTTCTCCGAAAAACCAAGCTGTATTTTCAGCAGCTGCTGCGTTTGCTTTAATCTTTTCTCTTAATTTTTCAGGAAGTTTACCGTATTTACCTTGCGCGGCCCCTTCTGCCATCGGTGCAACGAGCGGCCTTACTGTTTGCGCATGCCCACCAATATTAAGCCCTAGTGCTGCTGACGATTCTCTTATCGTAAAATATGACATTAATACTCTTCCAGTTGTTGCTCCTTTTGATTTCGTTATAAGTGCTTCTGCTCTTTCTTTTAAACCGTAACGCTCTAAAATTCCGATTACCGGTAAAGTTAATATAATTGGCATAGACATATATCTATTTTCTATGAAAAATTTACCGAACATGCTGATCACATCATAAAAACTTAATCCTGAAACCATACCAGTAACAATACCTGCAACCATAACTACTAAAAGTGTATTTAATCTAAATAAAAAGCCCACTGCAACAAGTAGTATCCCGATTAATTTAATCATTTCTAGCACTTCCTCTCATTTTTTATTTCGGTGTACAAATAGAAACTTCGTTAAGTTTGAATGTTCTGTATATTCTTTCTGCAAATTGCACTGCTTTTTCCCCATCACCGTGTAAACAAATCGTTTGCGCCTGAACTGCTACTTTCTCTCCATTGACCGCATATACATAGCCTTCTTTCACCATTTGAAGTACTTGCTTTATCGCTTCGTCTTCATCTTTTATAAGCGCATTTTCTTCTGTACGGCTCGTTAATGTACCATCTTGCTTATATGTACGATCCGCAAAAGCCTCTTGTACGAGAGTTACTTTGTATTTTTCTGCAGCCTGTATAAACGCCTCGCTATTTGCTAATCCATAAAGTAATAGACTTGGATTTATATGATAAATTGCCTTTGCAATTGCATCTGCAATTTCCGGATTAGACGCCGCCATATTATATAAGGCACCGTGCGGCTTTACATGCTGCATTTTCCCGCCTGCCGCTTTCACAAATGCGTCTAATGCGCCTGTTTGATATAAAACATAATCGTATACTTCACTTGCTGAAACATTCATGTTTCTTCTACCAAATCCAATTAAATCAGGAAATCCAGGATGCGCCCCTACTGCTACGTTATGCTCCAAAGCTTTTTCAACAGTTTGACGCATAATAGACGGATCACCCGCATGAAAACCGCAAGCAACGTTTATAGAGGAAACGAACGGAAGAATTTCATCACCATTCCCCATTTTATAAGCGCCAAAACTTTCTCCTAAATCACAGTTTAAATCGATTGTAGTCATAATGTATTCCTCCTAATTTTAGCTTCGTAAAGCGATGAATTTCTTTAATAGATTCATATTTACTTCTTGTTCTATGTACAATTGTTCCGCTTCTTCAAGCGTAATTTTCTCAAAAGAAACATAGTCCCCCGGCTTTAGCTGGGCAAGAAGAGGTAAATCTACTGAAATGATATTTCCCATTCTCGGATAGCCACCTGTCGTTTGCCTATCTACCATTAATATAATCGGCTGTCCACCATTAGGAACTTGAATGGTTCCAAATGTAACAGGACTCGATAAAATCTCTTTTTCTTCAATCCTATTTAAAACTTCTCCCTCAACCCTATAGCCCATACGGTCAGCATAATTAGATACCTTATACTCTTTCGTAAAAAATGCCTTTCTACTTTCTTCTGTAAATTGATCGTATTCAAAGTCAGCTATGACACGAAGCTTAGGATGTTTTTTATACTTTGGTAGTACACTGTTGCTAATTGCCCATTTCGTTTTTATACGCTCATCTTTTTGTAAGTCTTGTATGAAACGATTCGCCATTTCTGGTTGTGCACCAATTTGGAAGTAGTCACCCTTTTTCAGCATTCTTCCTTCTATACCACCAATCGTAGCACGTATGTACGTACTTTTGCTTCCCATTGTACGCTCAATATGTATTCCACCCGCAAAGGTCACATACGCTCTGCAACCACTTTTCACTTTTCCAAAACAAAGCATACTACCTTCTTCCGCTAAAATGGGACGCCATAACGGGATACGTTCTCCATTCAATAACGGTTCCATATCTGCTCCGCCAATCGCAAGTAAAGTCGTTTTCTTTATTAACAATTTAGGTCCCATAATCGTCATTTCGAGTCCCGCTTCATTCTCCTCATTACCAACTAACATATTGATCATCCGAAGTGCACTTTGATCCATAGTCCCGCCAACTGGTACACCGTATTGTTGATAATGAGATCGCCCTAAATCTTGGACTGTTGTAAACATTCCTGCATGCAAAACCTCTACATCCATTCTTTAGCCCCCTCAAGTGATACGTACTCTTCCTTCGTTATTGGGATAAATCGTAAATACATACCGCTTTGAATAAAGGTTGGTGTTTCTTCTTCCGGATTAAATAAGGAGATTGGTGTTCGACCAATAATATTCCATCCACCCGGTGTTTCAAGTGGATAAATACCTGTTTGATTTCCGCCGATTCCTACCGAACCAGGTGAGATTTGTAACCGCGGTATTTCTTTTCTAGGTGTTTCTAATTCTTTTGATAGTCCTCCTAAATACGGGAACCCTGGTGTAAAACCTAACATATATACAAAATATGTAGTTTCACTATGTATTCGAATCACATCTTCTACTTGTAAACCTTTATAATGTGCAACCTCTTCTAAATCAGGTCCATATTCTCCCCCGTAGCACACTGGTATAGAAATATGTTTCACATCCTGTTTTACTTCTTCTTTATAAGAATCACACAGCTCCTTTATATACTGGCGAACGTAATCATGTGACCTTTCACGTCTCTCATTTCCCTTCCATACTTCGTATACATTGTAGTAAACAGCTAATGAAGTAAACGACGGAACGCACTCTATCATTCCTGCAAACGGATGTTGCTGCAGTGCTTGAAATAACCGCTGTACTTTCTCATATATATCCCTCTTAATTTCTTCACCAAATATAACAATAATTGCTTGATCCCCTAACGCAGAAAATTTCATCCTACTCCCTCTTTCTATGCCAAAAAGCCGAGTTCTTTCGAAATGCGATGCGCTGTTTCTTTCACCTTCGCAATAAAATATGAAATGTTACTTTCGTTGTACTCAATTGCTAATCCCGAAATACTAATGCCTGCTACAACCGTTCCATCGCTCGCGAAAATGGGTGCTGCTATCGCGGCTGTATGATTTTCTAACTCAGCATAACTAATGGTGTAGCCTTCCTTTTTTGCCATTTGCAACACTTCTAACAATTGTTTCTTATCCACGATTGTTCCATCTGCAAACTGTTTTAAATCCACTTCCTCTATGTATCTCCGTTTCTCTTCCTCAGAGAAATACGATAGTAAAATTCTTGGACATGCGCCAGCATAAAGCGGTGCTCTTCTTCCAACCGCCGTATACACGCGTACCGGCTGAACACCTTCCATTTTTTCAACATAAATTGCGTCATTTCCATCCTGAATTATTAAATTAACTGCCTGTCCTAAACTATCTCTAAGTTCTTTCATATAAGGAATTGCTATATTTCTTACTGATAATCGTTGTGAAACAAGTTGACCGAACCGTAAAAATACGACCCCTAAACGATATTTCCCCTTTTCGTTTTTTTGTAAAAACTCCATCTCTTCCAACGAGCCAATTAAACGATAAACAGATGTTTTCGGCATATTTGTAAGCTGAACCATCTCTGTTAAACTTAGCTCTTCATGCTCATAAAACAACTCCAAAATATCCATTGTCTTAACTGCCGTTTTATTTATACTCATTCTATCTCCCTTTCGTTCCGAATTACGGAACTTAAATTCCGTTTTTCGAAACAAACATATAATTTAAAATTATAAAATATTCTTTCAATTCAATCAATAGATTTTAAGCAAATAAAAAAGTATGGAAGAATATCTCTCCCATACTTCACCACACTTTATAACGCTCTTACTTGTTCCAACGGCCAGAAAACAGCTTGTCCTTTTCCGACAATTTCATCTTCTGAAATAAAGCCAAACATGCGACCATCCTTAGAAACTTCACGATTATCCCCTAAAACAAATACTTGGCCTTCTGGCACTTTCGTTTTCCCAGTGATTTGTTCTAACGTAAAGTCTGGAGTTAATACACGGCCTACTGCTTTTTCTTTAAACTGTTTTAAATATGGTTCTTCCATCGCTTTTCCGTTTACATATAAAACATCATTTTTATACTCAACTGTATCGCCTGGCAAACCAATTACTCGTTTTACTAAATCGTATCCTTCTTTCCCGTGGAAGACGATAATATCAAAGCGATCTAATCCACTTATACTATAACCAATCTTATTCACGAGAACTCTTTCGTTATTTTTTAAAGTGGGCATCATTGATTCACCTTGTACTAAAGAAGGTGTAAATAAAACACCGCGAATAATAGCAATTAATACAAGGGTAAAACCTATCGTTTTAGCCCAAGAGAATAATTCTTTCTTCGTATTTTCCTTCATCGTTTCTCCTCTTTCTTAAGCACTTATTTTATTATTTCAACTAATTCTTGTACTAAATTAGGATCTATTTCAGAAAAACATGATTTTCCTTCTCTTACCGCTGTACCGACATGCGCCTGCGTGATTCCGGTTTCATCTAGCAATCGCTTTATATTTTCTTTCGTCACGCCAGCTCCAGCTACAAGCTGAATTTGACCCTCACTTACCTTTTGCATTTCTGTAAGCACCGGAATATTCTCTACTATATTTCCTTGTCCACCTGAAGTTAAAACGTGAGTCACTTTATGAAACTTCTTTAAAGTGCTCATCGCTTCTACTGGATTTTTTATATCATCTATCGCACGGTGGTACGTTACATTTATTCCATCTACAACAGATAGTAAATCCGCTAATTTCTCTTCATCCACTTCATTTCGTTCGTTTAATACGCCTAATACTACCCCAGCTGCTCCTAACTTCTGTGCAACTATAATATCTTCTTTCATCATTTCAATTTCTTCTTCCGTATATGTAAAAGACTTCGCATGCGGACGAATCATAACATGAATTGGTATACTTACTACTTCTACCGCTTTTTTTATAAAAGCATAACTCGGTGTTAAACCACCTTCTGTATAAGATGAAATTAATTCAATCCGCTTCCCGCCAGCACTTTCAATTCGTTTTACATCTTCTAAACATGTTGCAATAACCTCTAGCATGAGATGACCTCTTTTCGTGCTTTTTTCTTATTATAACATTAGTAAAAATAAGAAGCCTAGCTTTCTCCTTTAAAACTTAAAAAAGAAGAATGAAAAGAAAGATTTTTTATTGGCAACGATTATTGGTAACATCCTATTATTCATGTACACTCCTACCATAATGAAAAAAGCCCTTCATTTTGACGGATTTTTCTAATTTCAAGCTTTTCTTTCCTCAGTTTTCAGATCAATGCCTAATTGATCTTCCAATAACTTTACACCTTTCTTTGTAAGATGGACAGCTCGGTTCTTATCCGTTTTCGTAATCCATCCCTGTTCAAAAAGCAGTTTTGCAATTGCAGACCCTAACCAACCAGAAATATGGTAACGCCGTTCACTCCAATCAAGGCAAGGTTTTGCAAATACCCTCCTTTTTGTATCTGCCTCATCAACATTTATTCCAAAATTCAGAAACCATTTCTTACCTTGTTCCGTTACAATGTATTCTCCATCCTCTAAAATTATAAATTGCCTATCTAGTAATTTTTCAGTTATCTCTACACCGAGTTTGCCTGCAAGATGATCATAACAAGTTCGAGCATAACGAATTTGTTTTAGTTGGCTTGATTGTTTTAAAGAGCGAACTTGAACTGTTGGTGCAATTGTCCCTAACTTTTCAAGCACTTCTGCAACTTCTTGATTAGCAAGTCGATAGTAACGATGTCTACCATGTTGTTCAACTGTAAGTAAATTCCCTTCTACTAATTTAGAAAGATGCGAACTAATTGTTGGATGTGACACTTTTGCCATATAAGCCAATTCACTAGCAGGTAGTGCCTGATTATTCATTAGACAATCTAAGATGATTGCTCTTGTAGGTTCAGCAATTAGTTTAGCTATATATGAGATATTCGGATATACATTCATATTTCGATGATACCCTAACTATTAAATTGATACAATTATTTTAAGTTTAATAGTAAAGGAGAATGTATTATGAATGCAATTGATCTTAGTATATTAAATTTAAAAGAAACGAGAAGGCGCTCAGAAAAATTATGGAATTCTCTTCCCGATAATTTTCTTAATTGGAAGCCTGATCCTGAGGCTATGTCCTTTGGTGAAATGATTCGTCACGTATGGAGCTCAACTTTTTACTATCATATGATTATAAAAAACAACGGTTCAATAAACGACATACGTACCCCGTATGATGACGAGCCAATTACTTGTGTAAAAAAAGAAATTGAATTGGCACAATCACACTTTACTGACTTCATAGAATATGTTCAATCAATAAGCATAGCCGAGCTAGATTCAAGACTTATTGATCGAAGCGATGTTGGCTATCAACGATATTTAGGTGATATGCTATTACGAATTGCCTATCATGATGCGGTACATGCGGGTCAATTTTTACAATATTTGCGAATGGTTAACTTGGAAAGACCTTTAATTTGGGATTAAATACGAAAAATGTTTATACAGCCTCCAAACTGGCATTACAATAAGAATTTTTCAACAAGAAACAATCACAACACCATGATAATCATTTATATTAAAAACCTACATCTCCATTAAGTACTTCATACACATAAAAAGCACGGGTTTGATTACTAATCAAACCCGTGCTTTCAAAACAACTATAATATCCATAAACAATAAAATGTAAACTTCAAAAATCACGACCGAAACGCCGCATCCGCAAGCATAGATAATGTTGCATCATCCATCGGTGGATTGTGTAATCCTGCTCTGACATTTAAATAGTAACGATGGAGCGGATTTTTTTCTGATAGACTTTTTGCTCCTACGATGCGCATTGATTTATCCACTATGGATATCGCCGCATTTGTTACGGCGTATTTCACTGCCGCTAATTCTGCTTGCAGTGACAGTTTATCTTCTGCCTCATCGTATTTTTTCGCAATTTGATATAAAAAGACGCGAGCTTGCATAAGCTCGAGTTCTAATTCTCCAACTAATCTTCTAACATTCGGTAATAAACTAATAGAATGGTTTAAACTATTTGGTTTGTATGATCCCGCAAACTGAACTGCATAATTTCTTGCTGATTGTGCAATTCCTAAATAACATGCTGGTATATGTAGCAACCAGCCAATACCCTTTTGTTTCACTTTCCCGCCTTTTACATCCGTAAAAAAGCGGTTGTCTATCTCTACATTTTGTAAAACAAGGTCGTGGCTAGCAGTCCCTCGCATTGCAACGCTATCCCACGTTTCTTCAATAGATACACCGAGTGTATTTCTTGGAATAACAAACTCACCAACTTCTTCACGGCCTTCCATACTTGCTGAAATAATAAAATAATCAAGTACTGGCGCCATCGTTGTAAAAGTTTTTCTTCCATTTATAATCCACTTCTCGCCTTGTTGAACCGCTATTGTTTCTGGTTTGCCGCCACGCGTCGGACTCCCTGTTTTCGGTTCTGTTGCTGCCCTGTTAAAGAGCGCACCATTACGTACTTCTTCGCAAAACCATTTGAACATCTCATCATTCCAAGAGCGATTTTCCGCTAGCTCCTTCACAATGCCAAGATGCCAGCCAATCGATAATGCAGTAGCTCCACAGCCTTCCGCGATTTTCTCTTGAAATAAAACGAAGTCATATAAAGAAATGGTACTACCACCAAATTCCTTCGGTAACGTTAATTTCGTATATCCGATATCTTTCAAATCATTTATATTTTCATACGGAAATGATCCTAATTCACTTAGCTGATGCTCCCTTTCCATGAACTTCGGAATCAATTTATTTATTTTCTCAATAATTAAAGACTGTTCTTCTGTTTCAACAAATGAGAGTGCCATACTATAATCTCCTTTATCCCGCTATTTGCGGGCAGTAAAACTCCCACCTAAAAATTCAGGTGAAGCAAAGGAAGTTAGGTGGGAGATCAACTGCCCGTAAACGCCCGATTGGTTCAACTAATAATCAGTGAGAAACCCACCCACTGATTAAAGTTTCACTTTATGCTCGATTCATAAACCGTTCATTTTGTCATTATGATTATATGAAGCTACCTCTCTATTGTTTCACTATTCCGATAAAAATACAATGTTTTTGACTAATAAGAAAAGTTCCTATTTAAGGATAGATCCTTTTCTTATATTAGTCCCCCTTCAATGCTTTTAATGGCAAAGAGGTTACATATCCAATATACGAGAATAATTCTTTAAAGAAGAATGGTATTTCTGTATCTAACGTTTTATATGCTGATGTCGGCGTTGGTGAAGCATATGCTTCAATATTAATATGTTTTGCGATTCTCATTGCGCGTTTCATATGAAGTGGATCACTTACAATCGTGTATGTTTGTATGCCGTTCTCTATTCCAACTTGCTTCGCATTCTTTAAATTTTCTTCAGTGAAAAGGGATTTTGTTTCAATTAAAATATCTTCCTCTTTTACACCTTGTTTCATTGCATATACTCTTGCAGTACGTGCTTCCTCAAGTTCTGCCTCGAACTTTGTACCACCTGTAAAAATAATCTTTTTAATATTTCCGTTCTTATATAAAGAAATCGCATGATTAATTCTTTCTTTAAATACAGGAGATGGTTTTCCGTTCCATGAAGCTGCGCCTAGTACGATACCAGCATCCGTTTTCACGTCATCATTTGCTTTAAAACGATAACTCCAAATATCGTAAGCTGCATAACTTACATATAAAATAGCAGAACAAATCATTAGTAAAAATACTTGAAAGATTCGTCTTTTCTTACTCTTCTTATTTTCTTTCATTTGTAATTGCCTCCGTACATCATCCATACTTCTATAAAAAACATTTATATCAAATCGTTTTGTTTGAGTTTATTTAAAAGAAGGAACTTTACTTGTTATTTATGTATAAAAGGGTTTTCATTTAAAATTGAGGATTATCAATTCATTTTCATTTGCGGTTTTCATTACATTTTTTAAATTCATAAGTTTATTACCATACAACTACATTGTAACGAATTTTTTCTCAGAAGGGAACGATGAAACAAAAGGAATTAAAATAAAGTAGCATTTTGTAAGAAAAAAGGTATATTTTTCATGTCTCACGAACAATATACCTTTCAAAACACGAATTATAACTTTTCTTTATACAACTCTAATTTTTCTAACAATTGTTCTTTTATGCCTGGCCATTCACTCGAGATAATACTGTACACCACCGCATCTCTCACATAACCATTCGGTAATTTTCTTTCATTTCGAAGCACACCCTCTTTTACTGCGCCTAATCTTTCAATTGCTCGTTGGGCTTTTTCATTTCTTGCATCCGTCTTAATTTGTACCCTAAGCATATGCAGTTTTTCAAAAGCATACTGAAGAAGCATATACTTACACTCTGTATTTATACTCGTACGTTGCACACTCGGATGATACCACGTTTGCCCTAACTCAACTGTCTTATCTTCTACTGAAATATTATATAACCGTGTACTTCCTACAATCTTATTCGACTGTTGATCTACGACTATGAAAGGTATTTGAGTACCTCTTCCGTAACCCTTTATTGCTTTTTGAACGTATTGTTGCATATCTTGCACACTATCCATTTTAGAGATTAAATACGCCCAAATATCCCGATTTCCTTCTACAATCGAAAACAAAGTTTCGACATCAATATTATCCATTAACCGCAACTTTGCTCTTTCGTGAATAATTTCCATTTTTAAGCCCCCTTTGTTGTTACTATAACACATCATTAACATAGTTTTATTAATATATATTAATGAATTAGCGCCATAAACATATAGTACATCTAAAAATAAAAAATACGATGCCTTTATTCAAGCATCGCACTTATAATTTCACACTACCTACGCTTTTACGATAAATATTCATTTACACAATTTAGTAAACGCCATATATTCAGAACTTACATTATAGTTCAAAGCAACAAATAAGCAATCGGCGTAATAATAAGCAACGTTAAAATCGTTCTCTGCACATATAAAATAATAAGTTCAGATACTTTTAATGGAATATCTGTTGATAATATACAAGGAATGGAAGCGGAGAAAAACAAAATAGATGATACGGAAACAACTGCAATAACAAACTTTGTCACAAGTGGTGCATTAACTACTAATAATGACGGTAAAAACATTTCTGCAATACCAACTGATGCGGCTTTAGCAGCTAAGTCTGCTTCTGGTAATTGTAATAGCCATGTAAACGGATAGAAAATATAACTAATCCAATCAAATATTGGCGTGAACTTCGCTAAGACGATACCAATTAATCCTACTGACATAATGGATGGTAAAATTCCCATTGTCATAATAAATCCGTCTTTTAAATTCACTGCAATATTTTTCATAATGCTCGGTGCAGACTTTGATACTTCTAACGCATCTTCCCAAGCACGTTCTAACATTTTCTCTTTATAAACAGGCTCTGGGAACCCTTCTTCTGTTACATATGTATCTGGTTTTCTACTAAGGGGCGGGATTCTTACGGTGATAGCAGTCACGATGAATGTTACAACAAGTGTAGTCCAAAAATAAACATTCCATAAATGCATAATATCTAATGTTTTTGCGATGATGATCATAAATGTAGCGGATACTGTAGAAAATCCTGTAGCGATAATCGCCGCTTCTTTTGTCGTATACTTTCCTTCTTTATACACGCGGTTCGTAATAAGAAGGGCAAGCGAATAACTTCCAACGAAGGACGCAACTGCATCAATCGCCGATCTCCCCGGCGTATTCCATAATGGCCTCATAATCGGACGACAAAATGTACCGATAAATTCAAGCAATCCATATCCGACTAATAACGCTAAAAACGCCGAGCCAATTGGAACGAGCAAACTTACTGATATGACTAGCTTCTCATACAAAAACGGCCCAATATCTGGCGCAAAGAACCAAGCTGGTCCTACTTTTAAACAATATAATATGCCAAAAACAACGCCAACTACTTTTAAAATAGAAAAACAAATGTCTACGATAGATGCATTCCATTTCTTCGTATAAAATGGATAAATCGCACCAATCGCCATAACAAATAATGCATAATAAGGTACTACGCCAGGAACCGAAGCCCTAATCCACGATACGATATGATCAATCATAATAGACGATGCACCGTTTATCGTAACAGGAACGAAAAACATAAACACTCCAACAAGACTAGCAAGTATAAACCGAAGAATAATCCCCTTCTCTCGCCCTGTCTTAATTACATTACTCTTTAATTCAATTTCACTCAAAATTCCACACCCCCTATTATCTAAATATTCTGTATAATTATGTTATATTCCTTCTTTCCGTTTCTACTATTTAATCATGTGAAAAACCCTATTTTGAAATAGGGTTTTCTATTACCCTTTATAATCATCCACAATCACTTGAATGACACGATAAGATTCTTCGACCACCTTCTCATTACTATCCCTATTTGCGTCATATGTAATTAACGCCTTCCAAAGTGCCCATCCTCTCGCTCTATTCCACGTTTCTTCATCCATGCGTAATACTTCTTTAAATACATTTCTACTATTTTCATCAAAAAACGTCCACGCCATCGCTGCATCACAAGCAGGATCTCCTACACCTAAAATACCAAAATCAATTACAGCACAAAGCTTTCCATCTTTAACGAGTAAATTCCCTGGCGCTACATCTCCATGAACCCAAACTGGCTTACGGTCCCATGTTGAACTAAGTGCTACATTCCAAAGGTGCTTTAATAATGCCTCGTCAAAAACATCCTTATTATTTTCAATAGCAACTCTCGCCTCTTCATCATATACAGATATAAGTCCGCCTCGGTAAAAATTATGTGTTCCAGCTAAAGGTCCGTTACTCGCATTTATAGATTGCAATTCTACTAAAAAAGATCCTAAGTCCGCCGCAAATTCATTTAAATCCCGAACGTTTTGTTTCGTAACTGTTTCTCCCTCTATCCACTTATTAATAGACCAAGGCAATGGATACGCTTCAGACGGATTTCCTTTCGCAAGTGGGGTAGAAATTGGTAAAGAAAGCCCCTTACTCAATATAGGAAGCCAACTATTTTCTTTCTCTACTTGCGGTGCATATGCCACATCACTTGGCAATCTTACACTCATCTCATCCCCTAAGTGAAACGTCCTATTATCATGCCCACTAAACTTTACAGGTTTCACTTCTAAATGGGCCCATTCAGGAAACTGTTCCTGTATTAACTTTTCCACTAAACTTACGTTAATTGGATGCATTCACATTCTCCTTTTCTTTTGAAACTTACTAAGCCCATCCGTACTTCCAACATATTCAAAACTATTTTTCTTATAAAAATCATTTAACGTACGATTATGCCCCACGCAATCTAACTTCAAATACTCTTTATCACATTGCACATTCTCTTCTACCCACCGTAAAATCCATTCTCCTATTCCATTTCCCTTATACTTCCGTTTCACCGCAAATCTATGAATATATAATGAATTAGAAACTTCCTCTTTACCAAAAATATGTTCATCCCATTCATTTTGTTTAGGAGAAACTGTAACCGTACCAACTATTTCATCTTCTTTCAGAACAACATATGTATATTTCTCTCTTATACATTCTAGTATTTCAGCCGTAGCTTCCTCTCCTAAAAGATACTGCCACTGATCCACTTCTTTATATTGTAGCCATTGTGCTACCTCTTTTAATAAAATGATAATACTATCACTTTCATTTTCAGTAGCAATTCGAATTGCATATTCTTTACTTATATTTCTCTCCATATTGCCTTTCCCCTTTCAATTTGCTACCATACTGACAAACGCGTTCTACCGTCGTTTTCGTCTGTAACATATTTCACATAAAATCCTTGTTTCCGTGCGTTTTCATACATTAATTCAATCGCTTTTTGATCTTTCGCATAAATTTGTATGTATTGAGCATCCACTGCTAATACGATTAGCTCACACTTACTTTCCTTAAACTCTTCATATGTTTCAATATCTATCGCTTTTTCTCCTTTAGGATATGCTTTTAAATCTGCAAAAATAAGATAATATATGTTGTCTTTAACTAACTTTTTCAATGCTAACCCTTCCACTACACTTGGTTCTTCTGGAAATAATGCCTCATCCAATTCACCACGTGCTATTAAGTAGGACTCCTCATCCCTCACTCGCCAATCAAATACAGTAATATCAATTGGCTTTAATACTTTCCAAAGTAAATTATCATATTCATCTAGTATATCTACTGTAATCCCTCTTTTCATATGCTTGCTCCTAACTTATTCATTTTCGTTTCATACATTATATATCAAATGTAATTACTATATTTTGTCGATACATATGTACATCATAAAAAACCGCTCCACTACTAGCGAAACGGTTTCCTTCTGCTTACATTTAAATATTTCATTCAATTGTTGCACTACGTTTTAAAATATTTTTTAATATATGCACCACATCAGTCGTTCATTCTTAATGCTCACTTCGACTTCACGAAGTAATATAAAAACCATACTGCATGATTTTGTTCATCCGCAGCTATTCTCCGTAACAACTCTTTCAAATGTGCATCCGATGTCTCATCTGAAATTTCCAAATAAAAATCTACTGTTTTTTGTTCATCTTGTATAGCGAACTCTAATCCTTGTAAATACGTATTTGGGCAGTCTTCAGTAATTTGTGGTTTTGGCTGCCTACCAGTTAAGTTCGTATAAATTTGTACAAAGTTGTGGAAATGCTTTATTTCATCATTACGAATTTCAAGAATTTGTTTTTGTTCTACTTGATTTGGAGCCATATTCGCTAATTTTGCATAGCAGCTTATAGCGCTATACTCTCCATTAATAGCTTTTTCAATATCACTAATTAACTTATCATTCTGCCTATACCAATCATAATAATTCGAATTATACATCATATCCCCCCATACTTTCGCTTAACATTTTATGCATTTAGAAATAGTAGGAGCCTGTGTATATAACGGGACGGCTTTAGATTGAAAGAAAAGTTTGAGAAAAGGGTCTATTTTGTAAAGGAATTGCTTATTCATAAAGTGAAACTATAATCAGTGGGGATTTTACTACACGGCAAATAGCGGATAAAATATCACTATTTTTTTGTACGCTGTTGCTATAAATTCGCGAATGAATCAGGTTTCCAACCAGATGTGGTGTTGAGATGCGAAGCTATTATGAATCCAGTCATATAACTAGGAGGTACCACTATGCCATCTTTATTTAAAACTATGGCCTTCCAGCTGAAAACCGAAAGACTTGAGCTTAGTATGTGGGAGGAATCCGATTCCGTTTGGCTGAGCAAATTAATTGGCGAACGTGGCGTGGACATTCCAGCCGTTGATTCCGTTCGTAACCGGCTTATTGAGATGCGCAAGAAGGCAGATGAAAATGGTATTTCCCTTCTCACTATTCGAAGGAGAGACGAAGGCGATTTCATTGGGTACTGTGGCTTAATTATCGGTCGTTCCACACTTGAAGAGCCGGAGATTGCATACGAGTTGTTCCGCAGCGCTCATGGTAAAGGTTATGCGACTGAGGCCGCATCTGTTGTACTGGACGCGGCGATTGCTACTGGGCGCCAAAGACTTTGGTCGACTGTAGGTGCTTGGAATATCGCTTCCCTCCGGGTACTAGAAAAGATAGGATTTAAGCGGCATCACAGTACGTGGGATGATGAACGTGGTGAGATTGTTTGGAACGTACGCGATCTTTAAAGATTTCGCCTTAATTCTAAACACTACACTTTTCAACAATCAAGCATTTACATTGAGAAAAAATCACAAACAAGCCGTTTCACTAATTAGTGAAACGGCTTGTTTTTAAGCGTTCAATTCTGTTTTATGCCCTTTTACTACACTACGTTTGAGTGCAGTTGCTAATATAGTAACCATACTTACTATACCAATCCAAACGAGTACAGTAACAGGTGTATTCCAGCTTAACCCTTTTCCGAAGAAGAAGATTTCTCTTAGGCCTTCAATCATAAATTTCATTGGTAACCATGAGTAAACCCAGTCTTGATAAAACGGAGACAACATCTCAGGTGCTAATGATAATAACGGTGCCCCGAAGAATAGTAATAAAGCGAATAAACCGATTCCTTTTAGCCCAACTAATGATAGTACTGCAGATATCATTAAGAAGAAACTAAAAGAAGTAATGGATAAGAATAGAACTGTATCCGTGAAGTTCGAAATATTTAACCCTACCATCCCATCTGCAATCCATGTAAGACCAAACCCAATTACAAGTGTCGCAATAGCTCCTGTTACGATTTGTTTTACTTTTAACAGAAAGTTTTCTTTTCTTGAGCTTACTGGCATTTTACTAATCGCAATAAAAATAATCGCTGCACTAGCTAAACTTGCAATCCATAACGGCTGGAATAATGATATTGGTGAGTTACCGTTCGCACTATTTTTGCCGACCTCATTCACATTTTTCACGTTCTTTACAATAGGTGTTACTAATTTCTCAGCTTGATCTGTTGTTACAGTAGCTCCTTTTGCTTTCAACCCTTCTAATATTTGTGTACGAACAGTATTGTTCATATTATCAACAATCGCCTGTAATATTTGCCCTGCCATAGTTGATGCAGCCGTATTCATTCCTTGATTAATATATATTTCTATCTCAGGTGAAGATGGCTGTGGTGTTCGTAACGACGCTTGTTTTGCGCTAAATTCTTTCGGGATGACTAATGCCGCGTAATACTCTTTATTGTTTAATCCCTTTTGAACGGCTTCTTTATTTTTTACTTCTACCCACTTCACTGCGGGTTCTTCCTCTGATTTCGCTGTTTTTTTCATGTTATCAACGATCGTTTGCCCCATATTCATTTTCGGTTGATTTGGAATTTCTACACCTTGATCCTCATTTACAATTGCAATTGGCAAGTTTTTCGGCTGCGGTTGAACAGTTGGAAATAGCGTTAATGAAAAAATAAAAACAACAAGTAGTGCAATAACTGGTGATAAAAATAAAAGTTTATTTTTAAACATTTTCTTTTCTCCTCCCTTAATTTGATCTATAATAACCAACAACGTGTTGTTTATTTATATTTTGAATTATATGTTCGAGTTGAACCTTATACAATAATCAAAAATCGTGAATGTGTTGGTTATAAGACACATTTTCCAAATGTGTTGAGTAAAATTAAGGAGGGATATGCTTTGCGCGATAATAATTTAGATTTGCGTGTTGTTCGTACGAAAACTGCCATACGAAATGCATTGGTGGAGCTAATTGAAGAAAAAGGTTTTGACGCCATTACAGTGAAAGATATTACAACGAATGCAAACATTAATCGCGGTACTTTCTATGCGCACTATCAAGATAAATTTGATTTAATGACAAAATGCCAAGAAGACATTATGTACGAGTTTTCTAGCATTGCTAAACAGAAATTCCCGGAAGTTATTGCTGACCTTGGATCAAATCCTTCTCCAACAATGCCATTTATACTTATCACTTCTATTCTTGAATTTCTAAATGAAAATAGTGATTTTATGAGAGCTGTACTAAGTCCGAAAGGAGATTTATCTTTCCAAACAAAACTGAAAGACTTTATGTGGAAAACATTATTTGAAGATACGAATGGTCCTCTCATTAATAAGGAGAATTTACTTGTTCCAAGCGAATATTTAACTTCTTATATGGCATCTGCACATATAGGTGTCATCCAACAATGGTTAAATAATGGACAAAAAGAAACACCTGAGGAGATTGCTCGTATTTTATCAACAATCGCCGTTCATGGACCTTTTTATGCGGCTGGTTTAAAGAAATGAGTTGTTGCAAAATAAAAGATCATCCACTATTTATAGCGGATGATCTTTTATTTCATTACAACACTTCAATATACCCTTCTGTTCCATGTACTCGTATTCGTTGCCCATCTTTTATTAATTTCGTAGCATTCTCTACCCCGACAACTGCTGGTAATCCATATTCACGTGCGATAACCGCTCCATGGGTCATCAGCCCGCCGACTTCAGTGACTAATCCTTTTATAGATACAAATAATGGTGTCCAGCCAGGGTCAGTAAACGCAGTAACTAATATATCTCCTTCTTCTAAATTCGCTTCTTCCATGTTTAAAATAACGCGAGCTCTTCCCTCAATCACTCCTGAAGAAACAGGCAGGCCTACAATCGCGTCAGCTGGAAGGTTTTCACGTTTATATTTACCTGTAATGATTTCTCCATCAGACGTCATTACACGCGGAGGCGTTAGTTTTTCATATAATTTATAATCATTTTTTTGTTTATGAATAATTTCGTAATCTAGTTTCTTCGTGCGAACAACTTCGTGAAGCTCTTCAAAAGTTAAATAGTAAATATCATCAACTTCATGAATAACACCGCTCTGCACAAGTTGCTCAGCTTCTTTCAATAACGCCTGCTTATATATGAAATAACGATTAATCATACCGTATTTTGGATATTCACGATAGCCAATAAAATTACGGATATTACGAATCATTCGCTTCGTTTCTTCTACTTTTTGTTTACTATCCGGCAAGTGCTGCAATCGGTCTAATAATTCTTCTTCTTTTTTTAAAGCTTCTTGCAGTCCTTCTTCAAACTTCCGCTTACTCGCACCATATTCAAAGTCTCTTATATTATTTAATATCATTGGGATAATGGTTGTTGGCTTCTCACTCCAGCGCGTTTTCGTAATGTCGATTTCTCCGCTACATCTCATTCCATATTTATTTAGAAAAGCAATGATTGTATCTCGAGCTTTTTCTCCGCCGTTATACTGAACAAGTTCATCTAAAAAGTTATCCTCTTCTACATGTTGTAAATACGCAATAACTTCTGGATACGGCCGAATCACATCAGCAACATCCATTAATGCTAGCCCCATTTCTGACGTAATATTATTTTGTACCGATTGAGAAAGCGCGTCTGCTACATTCTTTTCGCCTAGCCATTGCTCCATTTTTTCATTGATCCAAGCCGAAGCATTCATACCTGCCATAATGACCGCTATACTTTGCGGGTTAAATAATACTTTCTTTAATTGCTGAATGTCTTCTAAAATAAAATCAAGTACATCCACCCCTGATTTCGTTTGCATGTTTCGTTTTAACTCTTCGATTGATGCTTCACTATTCTTTATTAAATCTGTAACGATTGCTGAATCAATTTCGATTTCTGGTTGCGAACTTACTGGTGGCTTACTTTTACTAGCACTCTTTTCTTTTTCTTCATTCGGTAATAATTTAATAAAATGATCTCGCTCGATTATAGTCGTTAATGCATCTCTTACGAGTGGATCCGACTTCCCTAAAGTGTTTACTAAATAAGCTCTGCTAGCAGGTAAAGCTAATTGTTGCGTAGCATCAACAAATAGCCTTCCTCCCGCTTTACGCATAGGAGCACTAGTCGTTAACAGGAAAAAAGATAACCCTAGTGGTTTCATCGCATCGGTCATCATTTGTTGGTGACCAACCGATATATACACATGATTTCCCCCATCATTTACTTCTGGTATTGGATATAAAGTCGTAATGGGGCGACTTTGGACAATATAAAATGTATCATCCACTAAACACCATTCAATATCTTGCGGACAACCAAAATAAGCTTCAATCTGTCTTCCGATACTTGCTAGTTGTAAAATTTGTTGTTCAGACAATGTTTGAATTTTTTGCTGAGCCGGATCAATCTGTTTTGTTTCTGTTCCGCCTTCTTGTAAGCCATAGATAGCTAATTTTTTAGTTGCGATCATCTTATCGACGATTTCGCCTTCTTTTACTTTATAATTATCAGCAGAGACCAGTCCTGATACTAATGCCTCACCAAGTCCAAAACTGGCATCGATTGATAACACCTTCCGGTTAGAAGTAATCGGATCAGCGGTAAATAAAATTCCTGAAGCCTGCGGGAAAACCATTTTTTGAACAACAACACATATAGAAACTTGATTATGTTCAAAACCATTTTGCATACGGTACATGACTGCTCGCTCTGTAAATAAAGAAGCCCCGCACTTTTTTACATGCTGTAAAATTGCGTTTTCTCCGATAATATTTAAATACGTATCTTGTTGCCCAGCAAACGAAGCATACGGTAAATCTTCAGCCGTAGCACTAGAACGCACGGCATACGCATGTTCATTTCCAAAACGTGAGAGATAATGAGCTACTGATTCCACTACATCAACTGGAATTTCCACCGCCATAATGACTTCTCTAATCTTCTTACTAATTTCACCAATTTGATCTCGTTCCTCAATTTTTAGCATTTTTAATTGATTCAACAAAGTTTGAAATGCTTCATTTTTTCCGATGGCCTGTTCATACCCTACCGTTGTAACACAAAATCCTTCTGGCACTTGTATCCCTTGAATATTGGATAACTCCCCTAAATTCAATCCTTTTCCACCAACAAGTGAAAGCTGCATTTTTTCTATTTCCTGAAAACCGAGAACGAAAGAACTCATTTGGCACCTCTCCTTACTATTCATGTGTTCTTGATTGTAGCAGTAGTAAATACGAATAAACAGTCTATTTCGAACTTGATTTACATGATATAATTAAGTTAGGAAGAGATTAAAAAATGCCCCAGTTGCATAATGAAGTAACTGGGGCTCCTTATTTCCGCTCAATTTTAAATTATAATTTATTCACAACTAACTTCAATGTACTTCTGTTTTTCCCCTTTTTTCTAAAACGCCATTAATTATCACACACAATTCTTACCTCGACAAATAGTATATAACCCGAAATACGCTTTAGTTTAACCTCCTGTGAGCCTTTTCACAGGAGGTTTTATACATACATATATTATTTATAATGAATTAGTTCTCCTATTTTCCCAAAAAAAGGATGATTGTATTGGAAATGAAAAAGCTTCAAGGAATTTATGATGATGTTATTAGTTTAGGGGAAAATTGTTATACCGCTATTCATCTGAAAAAATATAGGCTGCGGAAATATTCAGGTCCTCTAGATTGGTTTGAATCACCCAATCTTTCTTCTATCAATACATTATTGAAAAATAATTTTATAGACTTTATGGATTTAAAAAACATGCACGCAATGCCGGAACAAAATATTGTGTTTAATGATGGTGTGATACAACCTGTTTTTTCTCATATTATAAAAGACACAAAATATAACGTAACATCTTATCATGATTTCCCTGTTATTCCAAATGAAGATTGGTTCATCACATACCATGATTTTAAACAAAAATTAGATCGAAGAATTGATAACTTTTACGAAAAAATTCATCATTCACAATCCATTTTATTTGTTAGATGGGGCGGAAACTTGACTGAAGCACTAGAATTACAAACCGTTTTATCGAATATTGTTAAAAATAATTTTAAGATTCTTTTACTCTATCCAACAGGACTTGAAAATGAAATAAACGAATTAGAATGGGGGCTTGATCATGTTTTCCCTATTCAAGTTTCAAGTAATTATCAAAATAAAAGAACTTGGTATATCCTCTTAAAAGATATACACTTAAACTCAAAATAATAGTAGAAACTACGACTTTACAATCAATATTTTTTGTTTGCACTTTATATAAATTGATATGTCTCCACATTAATTCTAGGAGTAAATTATTGTTTTTTTAATCCCCCACTCATTCTTTTCTCAGATCCTCCAAAATGGATTTGAGAAATTAGGGAACTATAATGTCGTATTAACATATATTAAGGGGGATAAAAAGTGGACAATGAGATGAATTATGGAAGTGATTATAAGTTTATTCCAGCAACTTCAATTGAAAGTGGTCATGGCATCGAAGTATTGCCTGATTTATTTTGTTACACGATTCAAATCGTCAACATCTGTTTTGTTGGAAATCCCGAGAGCAATGATTTTGTTTTAGTTGATGCTGGAATGCCTAAATGTGCAAATGAAATTATCTCTGTCGCTGAGGATCGATTTGGTACAAACAGCCGCCCAAAAGCAATTATTTTAACTCACGGGCATTTTGATCATGTTGGTGGAATAATTGAACTCATTAAGTATTGGGATGTTCCCGTCTATGCCCATCAAATGGAGATACCTTTCCTGACCGGACAACAAAGCTATCCTGAACCAGATCCAACAGTTGAAGGTGGTATGGTAGCGAAAATGTCCCCTCTGTTCCCTAACGAACCGATTGATTTAGGAAGTAGCATAAAAGTACTTCCTACAGATGGAACTGTTCCCCATATGCCAGAGTTTAGATGGATTCATACACCAGGACACACTCCAGGTCATATTTCATTATTCCGAGAAAAAGACCGAACATTAATTGCTGGGGACGCTTTTGTTACGGTGAAGCAGGAATATCTATATAAGGTAATTACTCAGGAACAGGAAATAAGCGGTCCGCCTCGTTATTTAACAACAGACTGGAAAGCCGCTAAAGAGTCAGTTATTAAGCTAGAGAAGTTAAAGCCTCTAACCGCTGTTACTGGACATGGGATACCGATGTCAGGTGAATTGCTATCAACAAGCCTCAATACACTCGCTCAAGAATTTGATAAAATTGCTACACCTGATTATGGAAAATATGTAGATAAAAACATAAATTAAACAAAAAACTAAAATGTATCACAAAATCAAAACGTCAAAGGATATTAAAATATGTAAAAAACAATAATCTTAGACAACATCTTTATTTTAAGAATGGAACTATCCTTATTGAATAAAACTCGATATTCCGCAAACACTACCTGTAGTGTAGCCTGCTTCTTACCCAGGTTGTACTTCTTACCATAAAAAAGAGCAGTCATAATAAATAACTGCTCTTTTTACTTTTAACATACTTTTTTAAATTTTGTTCATACCATACTTAATCCATAATACGATTTAACTAAATTTTATTTCAAAGTTTTTAGTTTCAAAAAATCCGATACATCTCATGACCTTACTACATTATTAACTTTTGTTCTCTGTCTGCTACCCCTAGACCATTGCAAACAAAGTATAAAAATAAGAACAATATCAATGAAATCCCCGCCATAATACATCAGCACGCCTCCCATTTCGGCTTGTTCAGTAACTACACCAGTAGGCGGATGAGCATATATGTATTTTGATAATATCCCATGACCAGCTGATGCAATTATTAAAATAATTGATCGGTACATATAGCTATACCTATGGGATATTAAATCAACATAAATCATTGATGTGGTAAACAGATATCCTGCAATAAAAACGTGGAAATGTATGAACAAATGAAGAAGTATACTTTCGTGCATCATCGAGTATAAGCTAGTCGTATAGAGAATCCATAGTCCTCCTAAATTAAGCAAGGTTGCGATGATTGGATGAGTAAGAAGTTGTAGAGGCCTACTCTTTAGTATCCTTGAAAGACGTCGTGCTGCTTTCACATTGAGCGTTCGTAAAAAAAGAGTCATTGGAGCGGCTAATGCTATAAAAATTGGAGCAAGCATCCCAAGGAGTAAATGCACAAGCATATGCACTGTGAAATCATTATGAGCACGATGAGCTAAGGGCCCAACAACTGCTATTGCCACACAAATAAGTCCTAAAATCCAGAAGACACTTCGATATAACGGCCATCGTTTGTAATGGCGATTTGATAAAATCGTGGCTACTATATAAATTATTAACATAATTAAAATGAATACGAATAGTAAAATATCCAGTGCATTCCATATTTCATGATGAAGATGGTTATTGTTCATTTAAGCTTTTACCTCTCAATAATCTTTCATCAGTTCTTGTCTGAAAAACTAGCAGAATGCCAATTAAGAGCATTACAGTCGCAATTATGTTCCATATTACGTCGTAGATAAGAACATTATCTACGTATCGAATCTGATGTATTTTCATTAGTTTATGTTGAATTATACCGTCATATAATTGAAATCCACCACTACCAAGCATTAATCCGCTCCACCATCTTTTCAACCAAAATGCATTTCTACGACGAAGATCAGCAACCATAAACAAGGAACCAATCGTTGCAAACCAACTAAAAGCATGAAAAAGACCATCTGAAATGAGTCCAATATCTGTTGTAGATTTATCATAAAAATGGTGCCAATGCAGCAGTTGATGAAAAATAGTTTCATCTATAAAAGCTACTAACCCTAGCCCAAACAAGATACCTGACCATAGATTACGGGTCAAATAAACAGAAGAGGTTAAATAGCTTGTATTATCAGTTTTGGTAACCATTAAATCCTATCCTTTCCACTAATGTACATTATTATTTTTCCCAAAAGAAAAATGTGCTAAACATACTTAGTGCCAAAGGAAAATAACATTCAACTAGATGTATCATATAAATACTTATTCTCAAGCATATTTAATATTTGGTTAAAACTCACTAAAAAAGCTTTAAGAGGTTCACTATTCTAAAATAGCGCTAGTACAATTTCTTTAACACTTTAGAATGAATCTATATTTTTAGCATTTAATCAATTTATTAACAATGGAAATTACCATTGAGTCTTAACTAATTGACCTATAAATAAACTATAGTTTTCCTCTAAAGATAATTTCCATATCTTCATTTTAATATTGCATTTGTATTGCCTTTTGCACATTTTGAACATCATTTTTTAATAGTTGTTTTAAATCGTAAGCTGGATAGTAACCACGTTCGTACATAAAGTTAAAAACCTGCGCATGTAATTGTATAGCACCATTTATTTGACGGGTTAAAACTTCTCTAAGACGGGGCGTTGCAGTTTCAGTAATTGCAATTGCATAATTTCGAACAGATGTCTTTGCTAATCCAAGTAAATCTCCGGCGTAAAATCCAGTGTCATCACGATGCTGCGCTTGAAATCCAGGAGCATAAGGATAAAATTGTACTAACTCTTGTAAGTTGTTTTGGATGACATTTATAGCTTTAATATATAACGATTGAAGTGCTTGATCTGATACATTCCTAACTGATTTTTTTAATTTGATTAAACCGTTTGCTTGAAATGCTACTAATTCATGTAACTCCAATGTTTCATGCCAAGCTAGCTGATTAGGATAAGACATAGATGTTCCCCCTTAATATTCATTCATGCCACACTATGCA
Organism: Bacillus cereus group sp. MYBK14-1; assembly: GCF_051916885.1. Taxonomy (NCBI): domain Bacteria; kingdom Bacillati; phylum Bacillota; class Bacilli; order Caryophanales; family Bacillaceae; genus Bacillus; species Bacillus cereus group sp. MYBK14-1. Next base: position 571,820 of record NZ_JBQAHM010000001.1, read on the forward strand.
AAAAAATTCAAAAAGGGCCTATACTACTGAATTCATTTCAATCTAATTCATGATTACTTTTCATCCTTCTATGTTAATCACAATAAAGTATCCTTAATTCCTCTTCCCTACTTTTTTATATCCTTAATTTTGATTTTCAAAATGACTTCTTCGCCTTTACAATCTATAAATTTAATTTTTTCTTCCTTGAAAACCCCCATCATAATACATCCTTTCTTGTTTCGTTATAAACTATATTAGTTAGAAAATATAAATGTGAACATTGTACCTACATATTCCTTTTATATTTTTTAAATTTTATAGCTACTTAAATTTATACGTTATTAAAGATCCACTATTAAAGTAACTACATTGAAGGGGATTTTTCATTAAATCATTTTATTTTTATAGATTAAAAAATAATTATTCTAGCCGTGTTAGTCACCTATTCTTAAATAATTAATAGGTTATATATTATGACTTAGGAGGGATAAAAAGATGACTATACTTTATGATAAAGACTCTTTACAAAAAAATATTATTACCCTTCCACATTGGCAACGAGAAGCTTTCCGTTCTTTTAAATTAAAAATGACAGATAAAGATAAATTGTTTCCTTGTATACCAGCTCAACACGGCTTTACAGCCAATCACCTCCGGTACGGATTCATTGGTGATCCTAGAGATACGAATACTAGCGAGGACTTTGCCACATTACTTAAAGAATATACGGAATGTTCTAGAGACACAGGTCAATACGCCTCACTTATTGTTTTTATTCATACACCAATAGATTTACTGCGAGAAACTACAGTTGAAGATTTTGAACATATGTATTGGTCTCTACTTAATACAACCAGTTGTTTGGACGAGATGGAATGGCCTACGCACATTCCAAATGACCCTATGGAGAATACTTGGGAATTTTGCTTTCATAATGAATCATATTTCGTTTACTGCGCTACACCTGCCCATGTCAATAGACAAAGTAGACATTTTTCATGTATGATGCTCGCTTTAACACCTAGATGGGTTTTACAGGGAGTTATGAATTCTGAGAAACGCAGTCGAAAACTAAAAGACGTAATACGCCAACGTCTAGCCGCTTATGACAAAGCTCCTATTCATCCCTCTCTTAAAGATTATGGTGAAAAAGATAATTATGAATGGCAGCAATATTTTTTACGTGATGATGAAACCGTCCCATCCAAGTGTCCATTTTCTCGAATCATAAAATACTTTCATAAAAATAAGTAATTCACTCCGTTTTTTATTATTTAGTTGTACAAACTTTAACCACTGAATAGATTTAATATAGATCAAATTTAGTGGGAGGAGCATATTATACGTGGGCATATTTTTAAGCTATGTTTTCTTAGGTTTATCATTATCTGCTCCAATGGGACCTATAAATGCTGCGCAGCTAGAAAAAGGTATTAGGAGTGGGTTTTTTCACGCTTGGATTCTTGGCATAGGAGCCTTACTTGCAGATGTTATCTACATGGCACTTATTTATTTAGGTGTAATTCATTTCCTCGAAAAAGATATTATAAAACTTTTCTTATGGTCTTTCGGAGCTTTTGTTTTAATCTATACAGGCATTGAAAGTTTAAAAAATGCGAATCAAATTAGTATTAGTAATACTAGAAATGATGATTCAATTATTAAAAGCTTTTTTTCTGGTTTTTTTATGTCTTTATCGAATCCATTGACAATTCTATTTTGGCTTGGAATTTTCGGCTCTATATTAGCAAAAGCCGCTTCTTCCTATAATAAAGAGCAGCTTTTGTTATATAGCTTTGGTACTATTTTAGGTATTTTTATTTGGGATATTACGATGGCGAGTACATCTAGTATATTTCGTAAAATTTTAAATACGCGTATATTGTCTCTTATAACAGTAATATCTGGAATATCACTTATTATTTATGGATTATATTTTGGTTTTCAAACTTACCAAATCATTTTTCAATAGCTTCTATTATTTAGTTGTTATATACTACTCATATTGTGTAAAAATAGATTCTTCATATAGCTGTATTCCTTTTCCTTGAGACAAAATGAACAATTATAGTAACAATAATAACTATTCCTAAAAACAACAAACTCACTAGGAAACCAAAACGCGTTGTTTTTTGCAATAATGTCCCACTAACAGCTAGTGCAATCATTATAAGACCAATAATGCTTTTTATCTGCATCCAACCTTTTGGATTCATTAATCTCCAAAATGAAAGAAGAATGAGACTCCATGTATATAACAACATTAATCCAGCTGCAGTTGTTACATATTCATATATATTTTTCGGTAGTAATAAAGCACTAAGGATAGAGGCACCAAGTCCAATTATAATAAGAATTAGGGCTGGGAATGAGATGTTTTTTTTGTTTTTTTTAGCAAACATTGCAGGTGCATCACCTTCTTCAGCTAAGTTCATGAGTACACTTGTCACTGCAAATAATGAACCAACTAATGTTGAAAAACCCGCTAAAATTAATACTACATTTAAAATAAATGGCACATACGGCAAATTATAGTCTTGTAATGCTACTACAAAAGGGCTTTCTTTCGTATTAAACTGGTTTAATGGAACCATCATAATTGCCAACCCTAAAGAGACTACGTAAATAATCGTTAAAATCATTAACATTACTCTTCCTGATTTTTGTGCATCTTTAGGGTCTTTCAGTCTTATTGTCATTAACCCCATAATTTCGATTCCTCCAAATGCATAAAATGCATAAATTAGAGAGGACCAAGTGCCTTTTAATCCATTTGGGAACCAGTCTTTAAAATTCCGCGGAATTTGTGCTTTATATAAACCACCTTTTATAAATCCTAAAATAACTAAAATAGCAATTACAATAAACCCTATAATAGCAGCGATTTTTATAATAGCCATCCATTTCTCTAAACGTTCGAATATCTTTACCCCTATAAAGATAATTAATATAGCCGCTACTCCATATATAGCAGCAAATATCCATAACGGTATTTTAGGAAACCAGTAGCGTGAAAAGATTCCTAACGCACTTAACTGGCTGCCCATAATAAGCAGTTCAGAACACCAATATGTCCATCCATGACTAAAACCCGCCCAATTTCCAAAAGCTTTTTTTGAATAAATGCGAAAAGATCCTTTTTGCGGATCTTCTACAGCCATTTTTGCCAATGCTTCAAATACAATATAAGTAGTAAATCCAGTTAAAATAAGAATAAGAATAATTGACGAACCACCTATTTTAATTCCTATACTGGATCCTAAAAAGAAACCGGTCCCTATTGTACAGCCAATCCCAATAAGTGAGAGTTGCCACCATTTTAAATCTTTTTTTTCTTTCGTTTCGTTCTCAACATCATGACAGGTCATATCACTATTCTCCTTTATTCATTTTGAGAATGCCCCTCATGATCACTTAAGTACTTCTCAGCAAGCTTTTCAACAACATCAACGACATCATGAGCCTTTATTTTATGGTTTGCTACTCTTTCACTTCCTACAGAAATCTCAACTGTAAATAACGCTTCATATTTCATTTTTTCTGCCCCTTTCGCATCAAATATAACCTCTTATCTTTCATTTCACAGAAATTAATTATGTATTTAAAACCTCGAGATTATAAAAATTAAACAAATAAAGTTAAAAAAATTGTAACGCTACTAAGCTTATTTATTAAAAAAATGTATGAGGAAGGAGAGACGGCATGCCTCTCCTCTATATCCATTTCATATATAAAATTAGCGAGTAACGCCACCGCCAAGTTGTTGCTCAGCTAATGATACAAGACGTTTCGTAATTTCACCACCAACAGATCCGTTTGCACGAGCTGTTGCATCTGCACCAAGTTGTACGCCAAATTCTTGAGCAATTTCATATTTCATTTGATCAAGAGCTTGTTCAGCGCCACGTACTAATAATTGATTGCTGTTTCCACTGTTATTGTTTGACATGTTCATTCACCTCCTTCTTTCTTTAATATGTTAAATTACATGCTAAAATATATAGCTAATTAATTGGTAATTACGACCGTGAATTCAAAGGTATAGTTGATTCTCTTTAAACTAAAAATAATCGTGTATAGGAGAACGAAATATACCTTACGTGCCATGGGATATCATAAATAGGCCTCCAGTACAACATAAAACGGGTTAAGCTATTTAACAGCATAACCCGTTTTTAATGAAATATTGTATTCCATATACTTTTACACAATGGAGGAAAATGATGAAACATTTTGTTGCTTTATTAATTAAATACACAGCGATAACTGCAGTATTACTTATCGTACTTAGTATCTTTAAAGGCATTTCAATTCCTAGAGTATTACTTATTTCTCTTTTCCTTACAGGAGCTGCCTATTTAATCGGTGATCTCTTCATTTTACCTAAATACGGAAATATGATTGCTACAATGGCAGATTTAGGCTTAAGCTTCTTTGGAATTTGGTTACTAACATCCTTGTTTACTGATTTAGATGTTACTCGTAATATTGGACTTTCTTCATTTATAGCCGCTTTAATTATTGGTGGAACAGAAATTTTCTTCCACATTTATATGAAGAGGCTAGTACTGCGTAACGACAATGAATTAAGAAATCACAATCATATTCATCATGATAAATATGCTATAGAAATGTCAGATGAATATATAGATTCTTCCACCATAAATAAATCCAAGCTTAAGGATACATCTAAAAAATAAAAAAGTGGCCAACGCCACTTTTTTATTTTTGTTTATTACGCTTGGTCAGAATTTCTTACATGTAATGGAGGTGGAACTACCCATCCCTTTTTCTTACTTAAACGTAGCAGAGTTACACCTGCCTGCGCTTTTTTCATATGAAATTGTCCGAATAGCATACCTACATCTTCTCGAAGGCATTTTCCCATTACTTGACTACATGTCACAAGTCCAGCTGCTAACCCTGTAGAAACCGCTGCTGCAATTTCTGCATCATTAATACGTGCTCCAGGAGGAATGTCTTCAATAGATGCAACTGGTCGTTCTGGCGGAGCAGGTGGTAAAGCTATTCCATTAACCTTTAAAAGAGTTTTTAACTCTTCTATTTCCGAATTCATATCATTTTCAATTAAGCTTTCTAAAAACTTCTTTAAATCTTCGTCACCTGTGTGATTCATAAATACTTGATGGCTTGCGATTGCACCTTGTGCAGCAAGAAGATAACTCCAAATATCAAATACTTCTCCGTAATGTAACGGTTCATTTTGAGGATTTCCACTTAATATACCCATTTTTAAATTCCTCCCTTTCGAAAATATCATAATAAATATTGATTTTAATATTGAAATCAAATTTTTAAGTATGCTTTTTCCTGCAAAAGCTTTTCTACTATGCATGGAAAACACCTTTCCAACACTGCGTGTTTATTGTTTAGGAAAGTAGTTTACAAATTAAATACCCAAAGATTATGAAAGAAGATTATCAATAATCTTTGAGTGAGAATCTGTTTAATATAAGGTTTTTTATTTTTATGAATACACAAAAGAAATTGATTTACATATTTGCTATATTTTAAGCTAATTTACTTAGCGGTTAGCTCTACCACCAAGTTGTTGTTCTGCCATTGCTACTAAACGTTTTGTAATTTCACCACCAACAGATCCGTTTGAACGAGCTGTTGTATCTGCACCAAGTTGTACACCAAACTCTTGTGCAATTTCATATTTCATTTGATCAAGAGCTTGTTCAGCGCCTCGAACTAATACTTCATTACGACTTCCACTATTATTTTTTCCCATATTGTTTCACCTCCGATGTTTTTAATATGCTACAAATTATGAAATAATAATTATCCTTTTTATGGAAATTAGATTATGAATAAAAATTGATTTTTTTCTTAAAGTAGGGCAAAACATATAAGAAAGAATAACTGATATAACATACTTTCATAACAACACTATGTATACTTTCTAATTCCCTTCAGTAAATAAAAGAAAGATTTCTATTTCACCAAGAGATTAAATAAAATTATGTTTTGAGACATAATTCAAAAGGAGATATGAGATGAAAGCTGTAACCTATCAAGGACCAAACCAAGTACAGGTTAAACAAGTGGATGATGCAAAATTAGAGAAAAAAGATGATATTATTGTAAAAATTACTTCAACCGCTATTTGCGGTTCTGATTTACATCTATATCAAGGCAACATGCCCTTACCTCAAGGATACATTATCGGCCATGAACCAATGGGAATCGTTGAAGAAGTCGGGCCAGATGTCACTAAAGTGAAAAAAGGCGATCGTGTTGTCATCCCCTTCAACGTTTCTTGTGGACATTGTTTCTATTGCCAACATGAAATGGAAAGTCAATGTGATAACTCAAACCCTCATTACGATTCTGGTGGATACTTTGGTTATACAGAGAAATTTGGTAATCATCCAGGAGGACAAGCAGAATATTTAAAAGTTCCATTTGGTAATTTTACTCCATTTGTTATACCGGAATCATGCGAACTTGAAGATGAATCCCTACTATTTCTATCAGATGTTTTACCAACAGCCTATTGGAGTGTAATAAACGCAGGCGTTAAGCCAGGTGATACTGTTATCGTCCTTGGTTGTGGACCTGTTGGATTAATGACACAAAAATTCGCTTGGATGCAAGGTGCTAAACGTGTAATTGCAGTGGATTACTTAGATTATCGGATGAATTATGCAAAAAAGATTAACAATGTTGAGGTATTTGAGTTTACAAAATTCCCCGATATGGGAGAACATTTAAAGGAAATTACACGTGGCGGTGCTGATGTAGTTATTGATTGTGTGGGGATGGATGGAAAAAAATCGCCTCTAGAATTTCTGGAACAAAAATTAAAATTACAAGGTGGAACTCTCGGTCCTATTCAAATCGCTACGAAAGCCGTAAGAAAATATGGAACGGTTCAAATGACCGGCGTTTATGGTGGCAATTATAACGCCTTTCCACTCGGTGCATTTTGGGTTAGAAATATTAATCTTAAAATGGGACAAGCACCTGTCATTCATTTTATGCCGGAACTATTTGAAAAAATAACAAATAAAGAATTTGATCCAAAAGAGATTATTACACACAAAATTCCCCTTGAAGAAGCGAGTTATGGTTATCAAATTTTTAATAACCGGGAAGATGATTGTATAAAAGTCATTTTGAAGCCTTGAAAATACATCCTTTTTAAATGATTATTTTTAACTATTCTTAAAGCTAAAGATAAGATTAAAATCCATGCCCTTATCTTTTTCACCCAAAATTAGTAGTTATTTTTGATTACATCCTACCTTCTTTTATGCCCTCTTTATTATACAAAAAATGCAAGTTGTAGCTTTTGTATAAGGCTTGATTCAATTAATTTAATAAACCTTGATAAAAGAACAAATTGAAATAGCGTGTTTTGAAAATTTTTTTTGATTAAAACACGCTTTTCTATATTTAATTGAATCATCCTTTTATAAAAAAGTTTGATAATTTTTGTGATCCTTGCTCAATTAAAACGCCCTTTAGCTGAAGGAAAAATCAGTTTATAACTGATTTTTCTTCTCTAATTCTAATTGATTAACAATGTAAGATACTAATGTATTTAATGGATTAATAATAGTCTTAGATGTTTTATACTCAACTTGCTGAGATGCATCAACCATAGATAATTGAGCAACGGAGATAATTTTCTTTTCATCTTTAATAATTTGATTTAAGGACTTTGTAATTTCTTGGTTGTATTCTTCTTTTAGCCCTTGCATTATCAATTCAAAAGTACTATCTATAACAATAACTTCTAAATCTAAAGATTTTTGATAGTTATTAGCATGATGTTTAAGACGTTTTACTGTACCTTCAACAGTTGCAGGATTTGTAAAAAGAATTGTCTGAGGTTGCTGTATATTGCTGATGTAATCAAAGAAAGGTTCATCAACTTTAATAATTGGCACTGATGTTGAGAGTTGGTCTTCCTGTAAAATAGCAATATAGTTTGTGCAAGTAATAAGGATAGCATCAACATTACATTGGGCAATCCATTCTATTTGCTCTTTAACTTTCAGTTGAGCATCTGATTCTAGGAAATTTTCATTTGATGTAACTCGATACATTAATGCCGGGTCAACAAAATGTATTAATTCAATGTTAAATGAAGAAAGTGCATTTTCTATATATTCTATATTCGAATAATGGGCGTGTAAGCAGCCTAATCTTTTTCTCAATTCCATCCCACCTATATTATATTTCTGCTTATTCTATCAGTACGCGAATTAAAATGTCTATTAAAATTGAGAATGAGATCTTTCCTCTTATTTCACAAAATGGCCTTTTAATGAAACAACTTTCTTGTCACTTAACATAAAGGAGTAAATCATGGTAACTTTTTTATAAACATCTCGTCCTTCTTCAAAACAATGCTTCTTTTTTTAATAACACCGTGACTTTATTTAAAAGCAATACAAGTTCAAATCTTCCCACACTCATCTCAAATTTAAAATGGTTGTTTCACACCTTCACATTTTTGAGGAAAAACCTACAATCAGAGAAAAGAGAAATATAAGTAATAAACATCCTATTATTGGAAACTATATCAATGTTAACTATCTTAAAAAGAGGTGTACTTCATGTTTTATTATAAAGAAGAACTGATTAATATTATCAAGCCGGACAAGCCAGATCCAGCTGCCGCAAAAGTTTTACAAGAAATATTAGGTGGGCATTATGGCGAAATGCGTACAATGATGCAATACTTCTTCCAAAGCTCAAATTTTAGAGGGAAAGAGAAGCAATATCGTGATTTACTTCGAGGTGTTTTTTTAGAAGAAATAAGCCATGTAGAACTTGTACAACATACAATTAATCAACTATTAACTGGATCTGGTGAACCTACACCAGGAAATGCAGGTGTTGACACAGCACCACTTGATGAAGCGGTTAAACATGCCAATCCTCATCACTTTATTGTAGGTGCTCAAAGTTCATTGCCCGTTGATGCAGCTGGCAACCCATGGAATGGATCTTGGGTATATAGCCATGGGAATTTAATTAGCGATTTATTAGATAACGTAGTACTTGAATCTACAGGTGTACTTCAAAAAACTAGAATTTATGAAATGAGTTCCAATCAAACTTTTAGAGAAACACTTGCATTTTTAATTGTACGTGATAATGCACATCAAAATGCTTTCGCAAAGGCTTTAGAGACATTGGGTGTTGAATGGGGGAAACTCTTCCCTGTGCCGAACTATGATATTAATAAATACCCAGAGTGCAGAAAGTATGTAGACATGGGATTCCATAACGCACAATTTAATTTTAGCTTAGATCCAACAAGAATGGGAGAAATATTCCAAGGTGAATCACCAAGTAGAAACAAAGGAACATTAGCAGTAACGGACCCGCCAAAAGGTTTTCCTGTACCAGAACTTCCTGAAATGCCAAATGAGCATAGTCCCGGATTAAAAGATATGGATCTTTAAGATCATTATGGCCAACTATTGATTCATGGTTGGTCATAGTTATTTATAAAGATTCATGTAAACTTGTTGTTAACATGATAGGATGTTTTAATAAATCCTCTTTATTTAAAAGTGATGTTGATTATATTGCTGCTCCTCTTAATTTTGTTTCTATGAACTATTAAACGCCACTGTTACTTACTTATAATCTCCCTACCTCTATTCACGTATAAAATCCCTATATTGTAAACAAAGAGGAGGGACTTGTCCCCCCTCTTCTTTTAATTTTTCTTTAAAAGAGTTGCTCCTGCAATCCCTGGGTGTGTCATTTCGAATGGATCTAGAATTAATTCTAAGTCTTCTTGTGACAGTACACCATTTTTCACACAAAGTTCTCGAACGGATTGCCCTGTCGCGATTGCTTCTTTCGCAACGCGAGCTGCAGCTTCATAACCGATATGAGGGTTCACGGCTGTAATAATTCCTACACTCTTCTCAACATACTCTTTTAAGCGATCTTCATTCGCTTCAATTCCTTTTAAGCAATTATCTGTAAAGGCACGGAAACCGTTATTCATAATGCTAATTGATTGAAGTAAGTTGAAAACAAGTACTGGTTCCATAACGTTTAATTCTAATTGTCCTGCTTCTGAAGCAAGGCAAATTGTATGGTCGTTACCAATGACTTGGAACGCAATTTGATTAATTACTTCTGGCATAACAGGATTTACTTTCCCTGGCATAATAGATGAACCTGGTTGACGAGCTGGTAGCATAATTTCCGCTAAACCAACGCGTGGACCTGATGCCATTAAGCGAAGGTCATTCGCAATTTTAGACATATTCATCATACATACTTTCAGTGCTGCTGATACTTCTGTGTATGCATCCGTATTTTGCGTTGCATCTACTAAGTCTTCTGCACCAACAAGTGGCAGTCCACTAATTGCAGCTAAATGTTTTACAACCGCTTCAATATATTCTGGATCTGCATTTAAGCCTGTACCAACTGCAGTTGCTCCCATGTTCACTTCATATAAGTGTTGACGTGATTGCTGAATTCGTTTCATATCACGTTCAAGCACACGAGAGTATGCTTTAAATTCTTGCCCAAGACGAATTGGCACAGCGTCTTGTAAATGTGTACGACCCATTTTAATTACATGATCGAACTGTTCTGCTTTTAATTCAAATACATCGTGCATATAGCCCATCGTTTGTAATAAACCTTCTAATGCGTTTAATGTAGCGATATGAATCGCCGTTGGGAATGCATCGTTTGTGGATTGCGCCATGTTTACATGACTATTTGGACTAATATAGTGATAGTCTCCCTTTTCCATTCCTAATAATTCAAGAGCACGATTGGCAATGACTTCATTTGCATTCATGTTCATTGAAGTACCTGCTCCGCCCTGAATTGGATCTACGATGAAATGATCATGCCATTTTCCATCAAGAATTTCTTGAGCAGCCTCTGCGATCGCACCACCCTTGTTCAATTCCAATCTTCCTACATCTGTATTAGCAAGCGCTGCTGCTTTTTTTACAATTGCGAACGCTCTAATTAAGCCTTCATGGATTTTGTATCCTGTAATCGGGAAATTTTCAACAGCGCGTAAAGTCTGAATTCCGTAATATGCCTCAATAGGTAATTCCTTTCCTCCCAAAAAATCATTCTCCACTCGCACGTTCTTGTTTGTCATTGCCATTTTAATTTCTCCCCCATATTAAATGTAAAACCTAAATAAATCATATGAAGTCATTACCAATCCTTATCAGATTTTATTGTTAAATCGTAGGCTAAAGGCTCTTCAATAATTTTTTTAATCTCTTCTAATTTATTAGTTTTCCCAAGCGCCCACATCAATTTTGCTATGATGGCTTCCGTATTCATATCTCCAGACAATATTACTTGATGTTGCGCCACTTTCCGTCCTACTTCATAGAGAAGTATGTCTTCTCCTTCTTCCAGGCATTGAGTAGTAATCACTACAGCAATCCCCATTTCAGTCAACTCTTGAATTTTCGAAAGCAAGTTCCTTCCTTCAAAAGGTAATCCACCGTTTCCAAAACTTTCAATAATAATCCCTTTATACAAATCTTTTAAACAATCAAACACCTCAGGCTTTGTACCTGGATACAATTTCATAAGAAAAACATCCGTACATAAATTAGTATTTATTGAAAGTTCACTATGTGAGGAAGTTGGCTTCCAATGATATTTCACTTCATCTTCATTTACCTCAGCAACATATGGATAATTCACACTTTCAAATGCATCATAACTTTTTGTTCGCATTTTAACTGCTCTCGTCCCAATAATCACCCTACTATCAAAAACAATAAACACACCGCCAACATCCTCACAGGCAAACCTAAGAGCATCAGCTACATTTTTCTTTGCGTCTGTCTTTTTAAAACTAATAGGTACTTGTGAACCTGTTAAAACAACTGGTTTTCTTAAACCTTGCAGCATATAAGATAACGCAGAAGATGTATAAGCTAACGTATCCGTTCCATGTGTAATCACAAACCCGTCATAGTCATCATAGTGATTAAAAACAGCATTAGCTATTTCTTTCCAGTGCTCAGGTTGCATATTGGTACTATCAATATTCATTAAGATTTTGCAATCTATTTCTAAGTTTCGAGAAGACTTCGAAAAATAATTCAATAATTCCTCAGCGGACAATCCTGGAACAAGCCCCTCATTCCCCTCCACAGATGCAATTGTCCCACCAGTTGCAAGTAATAAAATTTTCTTCATACACAACCCCTCCATAAAATAAACAACGATATATCGTTCGCGTAATGCGTATTTATATTTATCATTATAGAACTTAATTTGAATTAATCAAGATTTTGTATTCAATACGCGTACTTTTTTTCTATTCTTGATTCTTTTTCTATGTTATAATTAATTTAATAAAATTAGATGGGGTATGAGACGAATGCTGGAACGTTTATCTAAATTAAGAAAAAATCAAAAATGGTCCTTACAAGAGACAGCAGATCGACTTGGGATTGCGAAAAGCACCTATGCCGGGTATGAAAATGGTTATAGATTACCTTCATTACAATCTTTATCAAAAATAGCCGATTTATTTGATACATCTGTAGATTATATATTAGGCCGAATTGAACATTCTCATCAAAACAAAGATGTAATTGATATTACAAGACTCCTAAACGATCCAGATCCAACACTTTTAATAGATGGAGAAGCACTGTCAACAGAAGAGATAATAGATTTTATTGCTTTTGTGAGAAGTAAACGAGAACTAAGTTCCAAGAGAATAGAAAACATTGAACCAACATGTAAAAGTTGATTCAATAAAAAACGAAGACACTGTACTCTTTAAACTTAGAAATACTTAGACAATTAATTTGCAAACGGTTTATATAATAAATTCTTAGCAGCTGGCCTCATTCGGGGACTTATACTTGGAAACAATCCCATTGGTTATATGATTCAATTATTTTTCATCATTTGTATAGTGGTAGCAGCTATTTTCCGAGGTTTCACATCCAATAAATCAATTATCATGAAACAAGGATTTCTCGCTATTTTAGCGTTGCTTGCCCTTTTATCTGTCATATAGAACTAAAACTTTTCAATAAAGGAACTCACTTTTGAAGAATACGCCATTCTTTCTGTAGATTTATAAGAAAGAATGGCGTTTTTGTATGTCTATTTCTGTATCGAAAGAATTTGAAAGTATAACAGAATTTAAACAAGAATTAGCAAAGTATATAAAATACTATAATCATGAAAGAATCAAGGAAAAATAAAAGGAAATGAATCCAGTATTGTACTAGGCTCATTCCCTAGAGGCTACTTAATAAACCGACCTTTCTAACTTTTGGGGGCACAGTCTAGTTGAAGTGCTACAAGCAACGAATTTACTACTTTAAAGTTAAGTGTTTAACCTTGAAGTACTGAAATTCTTTTTTTCCAGACAAAGCATACATTATATCTTGATGCTTTATTGTCCTCTTATAATTATGTGGTATCGGGAATTTGTTTCGTTGTTCTTTTATTATAATTATGATTACTATAAGTGATAAAGCTACAGGTATAAAAACGATTAACAAAGCATCTTAATGTTTATGAAATTCTTTGTTAATCGTTTCTCTTCTCCCTAATCTCCTGCGAGACTATATTTTTTTATTAAAATTTTCCATATCTTATTTGATTTATTCTGTAACACCAGATTGGGTTACTTTTACATCAGCTGTTACACGAAAACGTAAATGTTTATAGGATTCTTCCCATTCTTGACTGTTCCATTTTCTTACGTGAGTTCTACCAAGCTTTCTAAGTCCTATAGGATCTGTGTCTTTTTTAATAAATCTCTTTATCAATGTAGTTGCTTTTTTTTCTATTTCTTTTTCCATAATTTTTTCTAATTTTTTTATTTCTTTAGGATTATCTAGATTTTTTGTTTTTGTAAATTCTTGAATTTCAGCTTTAACTTGAATATGAGCATTTACGAATGGAGGCTTACTATTCCCCTCCATCTTATATTTTGTTCTAGCTTTTATATTCTCTATCGTGGCGTAAGTATTTGAGGAACCAGGTAGTTTGAATTGGTATGTACCTTGTTTAAAATTATCTGTCAACAATTTAAATACAAATAAATCTTTAGGGTTTACTTTATCAACCATTTTACATCTTTTAAAAAGTGCTATTCCATCTAACTCCAACACATTACCTTTTTTAGATATTATCGGTAAATAGGAATCTCTCGCATCATCATTAAGTTGGTTTAAAAACATAAAAAAATTTGTTTTTGGCTGCGTTCCATTATCCATATTTTGCTCCAGTAAAGAGGATAGATAGGAAGCAATTTCTTTTTCTTCAGAATAATTCCCCTTTAATAGTGATTCCCCTTTTACATTTGTAATTGCTAAATAAATTGCATTTCCTACACTAGGATTTCGGTTCAAAGTCTCTAAAATTTCCTGCATTCCCTTATCAATTATTTTTTCATTAAATATAATAACACGCAATTGCCCCAACTCTAGAGGTCCAGAAGATTTTTCGGATGCTCTTGCAAGAACTTCTCTACCAGTCTGGCCTGATGCTGAATAGATTTTCGTTTCACCTTCCCCGCCTCCTTTATAAGCTGAAATCGCAAAGGTTCCTTTTAGCTTACCTTTTGCTTCGGTATCATATGCCGCAACTTGAACTAAGTCAATGTCATCCACAATTTTCGTTTTAGCACAACCTATTAAGAAGACACTTACTATAATGAAAAGTAACCATCGCTTCATGTTTATCTCCTTAACTTTATTTTGGCGGTTTGAATTAGCCATAGTACAGGTAAGTATACATATATATACATAAAGCCAATTTGACCTGTCCAAGTATTTAATAAGTTAATTTTATTACGGTTATTCAAGAAAAATGATAAAACGAAGATGAATACGATGATAACTGGCAAAACATATTTTTGCTTTATTCCCAGCGCCTCTTTTATACCACGACTTACTCCCCACAATGTAAAGGAAACGTTAGGTAATATAAAAAAAGCCCAAACAGAAACAATAATGTATTCAAACCGCTCTATAAAGGGAAATTGTATAATTTTAATCATGCTTAAATATGCCCATATCGCGCTCGCTAGTTGTTTTTCACTAAAAAACGCGAGAGTTAAAATCATAAGGTATGTGTAGACAATAGTCGTTACTAAATTTGCATAGTGCGCATATTTTTGAGACGTTCTTGCCTTTTTAATAAATGGGTAGTACAGCAATAACATTTCAAATCCAAAAAAACTAAACATATTTCCTTTCATTCCTTTCATAATTTCTAGGAATGAATGCTGTGCAATTGGAAATAAATTTTGAAAATCTGCATACTGCAAAGGATAAAAAAATGTGAAGATTAGAATGCTTGGGATAACGATTCCAAAGAAGCCGATTCCGGCAACTACCCGAAATCCTCCAGTAACAATGTAATAACATAGACCCAAAAAAGCCCCTGCTATAATCCAAGATGAAATGGAAGGAAACATCCAAACATGTACTACTTCGATATAAGTATGTAGTGTTGTTGCACCTAACAATACAATATAAGATAAAAAAATGAAGTTGAACATTCCACCAATCCATTTCCCAAACACGTTTTGATTGATTGCAATGATATCTCCATTACCCTGATTTAAAATCTGATATATGATCCAAATCATAAGATTAACAGATATTCCAAAAAGCAGCGTGCTAATCCACGCATCATTTCCAACTAATTTTGCACTAATCCTTTCAAAACCAAGCATACCAACCCCCATCTGTATAGTAATAATTAAAAAAAACACCATATATGGAGAGACTTGATACTCAATTGGGATCTGTTTCATAATGCTCCTCCCTGTTAATTTCAATCATCAAAATCATTTCGTGATTTGATTTTATTTTTCTCTACCTCTTCTGGATTAAAACGAAAACGCTGTTTAGATCTTGAAAAAATAGGACGTCGAAACATCGCTGAGATCGGCAAACGGATAATGCTGTCTTTCCAATCTGTAAGGCGTGTAGGATAAAAAGGAAACAAATAAGGACGTCTTAATGATTCTGTACGTAATAAACGTGCTAAAAGCAAAGAGCTTGTTAAAACAATTCCTAATAAACCCAACAGGTGTGCAGATATTATAAAAGGAAAACGAATTACTCGAATTGTATTACCAATTCGATATATTGGTGCTGTAAATGAGCTAAGAGCTGAAAGTGCAACAATAATAATAAGTACATTACTTGTAAGACTTGCCTCTACAGATGCCTGTCCAATTACAATACCCCCTACTATACCGACAGTTAGACCCACTTTAGTTGGTAAACGTGCCCCCGCTTCTCTCAGTAATTCAATCGTTATTTCTAAAAAAAGCGCTTCAATTAATGGAGGAAAAGGTACTTTACTTCTCGATATGATTAACGTTTCAAGAAGTTCTTTTGGAATAAGCTCGTAATGATATGTTAAGATTGCAACATATAATGGAGTCGTTAAGACAGAAAACATAAAAGCAAAAAGCCTTAATAGACGAAAAAAAGAGGCAATAATCCAAGGCATGGTGTAATCTTCTGTCGTAGAAAAAAAGTCAATTAATGTTGTTGGAAGAGTGATTGCATAAGGTGAGCCATCTACAAAAAGTGCAATTTTCCCTTCTGCCAATACAGCTGCTACACGGTCTGGTCGTTCTGTATTCAAAAATTGAGGAAATATAGAATTCGGGTTGTCTGCAATTAACTGCATCAAATACGTGCTATCCAAAACGTGGTCTGTTTTTATTAGACTCACCCTTTTTATAATTTCTTGTAGATTTTGATCATTTACAATTCCCTCAATATATACAATCGCAACGGTTGTGTTAGATAGAGAGCCTACTTTCAATTCCTTCATTTGTAAATAAGGTGTTGGAAGCTTTCTACGTACTAAATTTAAGTTTACATCTAAATCTTCAACAAACGCGATTTGTGGACCCACGATATTGTATTCAATTTCAGCTTTTGTAATATCTCTTTTTTCTTTCTTTGCCACATTGATTAACAAGCCATTTAATTTATCTGTATCGAACTGAATAAGTATATAGCCGTTTAAAATACTATCCTGAATATCTTCCATTTGATTTGTTATTTTTGAATTTTCAAAGGGTAAGACAGACCGAATATCTTGTAATGAATCGAAGCTCTTCTCTTTTATATAAGTTAAAACCTCTTCATGAAATATATTTACATCGATTAAGGTTCTAAAATATGAAATGACTATAGAGGATTTGTTTGAAGCAATCTCCAACGTTATAAAATCTTTAGATTTTTTTAGTAATTGCATTAATTCCTGCAAAGATTTTATAGAGTGAACAGGTACTTTTTCATGTGGTTTCAATTGATAATACCCTTCCTTTCAAAAAGAACCTATATATAGTTTTTAGAAATTTCTATTTTAAAAATGAGGGATATTTATATGTCAATATGCTCCTTAAAAATAATGCCTTTTTAACTAACTTAACCAAAATTAGTTAAAAAATGTATTACAAGTAAAAATTTGAAATGTCTCCAAGAAAAATTACAATATTAAAAACATCCTTTCTTTTGGTTCTAAAGAAAGGATGTTCTTATAACAGGCTTTTTCAAGTGTCTATTCTATAGGGTACATTTACCAGTGTTCTTCTCTTTATTATTTCATTAAGTAACATTGGCATTACATTCTGTATGGTTTCTTAAAAAATTTCAGTAAGAGAATATCTTAATTTTGAAGTGTACAAATAGGGAGAGTGACTTCAACTGTAGTCCCCTTATTCATTTCACTCTTAATAAATATCTTTCCCTGATGTGTTTCAATGATTTTATAACAGATCATTAATCCTAAGCCAATCCCCTCTTCTTTAATACTATAAAAAGGTTCTCCGAGGTATGGTATACGTTCTTTTGGAATCCCACACCCTTGATCGATAAAACGAATGCTTACTTGATTATTATCAAGTATATTTATTTGAATCAGAATTTCCCCTCCCATCGGCATAGATTCAATTGCATTTTTTAATATATTAACAAATACTTGTTTTAATTGATTTCCTTCACATGAAATCAATGGAATACCAGGGTTAAGATCGATTCTAAATTTTATATTATTCATCATTGCTTGAGGTTGTAGTAGCATTAAAACTTGATCCATTAGCACACTCATATTATTAGGTTGCATTTTTACCACCTGTGGTTTGGCTACCGCCATAAATTCAGTTGTAATGCTCTCTATACGCTCAATCTCTGATGATATTATATTAATATAACCCTGATTATTCTCATTTTCCGTTGATTTTAGTAATTGTATGAACCCTTTCATTGCAGTTAATGGATTATTAATCTCATGAGCCATTACAGTCGCTAATTGTCCTACAACAGCAAGTTTTTCAGATTTTCGTAATAATTCTTCTGTTTTTAGCCGTTCAGTGATATCACGAGAAATACTTAGGAAAACCTTTTTACCATTTAAGTTAAAAACACGAACACTAAACTCAGTTGTTATTACTTTTCCTGTTGGAAAAACATATTCATCTTGCAAAGTGAAGGAAGTTTCTCCCTTTTTAATTTTTTCTAATAGCCTTACGATCATTTGAGAATCTTGTGGTACTATATTTGAAAATGATAATGAGAGCAACTCTTCTCTACTATATCCAAATCTTCTACACCCAACAGGGTTTACCTCAATAAATCGACTTGGAGCATTATCTTCATTTAGCTCTACTACATATACCGCATCAGTTGCTTGTTCAATTAGTGCACGGTACTTCATTTCACTATCTCTTAATTGCTGGTGTAATCGATGTCGTTCTCTTTCTGCTTGTTTTCTTTCAGAGATGTCTCTACATATTGCTGATAAAGCTATCACATTTCCTCTTACATCTAGTATAGGAGAAACTGTCAGACTGATATCAAGAAGACTCCCATCGCTCCGTTGTCTAACAGTTTCTAATCTAGTAACCACCGATTCTCCTGTTAGAATTTTCTGAATATTTTCAAGTGATTCTTCCATTAAAAAATCTGGTACACAAGGTAATCTCTTACCTATGATTTCTTGTGATGACCACCCAAATATCTTTTCATAAGCTTTGTTGGCTTGTAAAATATGCCCTTCTCGATCAGAAATGGTAATAGCATCTAGATTGTGCTTTATAAATGATTCCAATAATTCTTTGGTAGCGCTTAATTCTGATTCTACCTTTTTTCTTTCGGTTATATCAACTGTAGAACCAACAACTTCAATAACTTGTCCATTTCGTTTAATCGGCCTAAGCGCAATAAGAATAATAGTTTTATCATTTGGCCAAGGTAATTCAAATATAATTTCTTTTCCTTCCCATGCCTGAAGATAGTACTTCATCAATTGTGGAACTAAATGTGGAGGAACAATAGAAGCATCAATAGTACGTAAGCTTTTTCCTACCACCTGTTCAGAATAAAATCCGTTTTGATAATAAAACTGTCCATCACATAAAGTGTGTATAAAGTGCTTATCCACTTTTTTAAATTTAAAAATTCCTCCTTGAAGCTCATGTACGGTATCTGCAAGTTCTTGCTTCGATTTTTTTAATTCTCGATTCATTTTAGATAAGTCCTGTGTTAAATAATACAATCTCTGGTAGGCTTCCATAAGAAATAGCCCAATTAAAAGTCCTAACGCTATATATAATAGGCCTCCTGTGTAAAGTAATGTAGTATTAAATAATACGCCAACTAACCACTTTATTCCAATAAAAACAGAAAAATATAACGATGCACTTTTAAAAGGATGTAGTTTTTTAAAATAAGTTTTAAAAGTAGAAAATAGAATCCCCATACATAAATAAGCAATCACAGGAGGTTCCCAATACTCTCCAATGTAAAAAATACGCATTAATATTATGCTAATTAGCGTAATCCAACCAGCAATACGACCAAAGTAAATAAAAGATAGAATAAGAGGAACAACTCGAAGATCGTAAGAAAATCCCATGTATGGAAAAGAAAAGAACATTAACGTAACTGCAATAATCCCTCCATAGAGCTTTTCGAAATATCGACTAGAATTAATTGTAAACACTTGAATAAATATTGCTGCGCTAACTAATAAAGAAAAAATAGAAAGGTTGATGAAATAATCTTTAATAATCATGTAATGTCCCTCCTTGCATTAAGTGTATTCGACAAAAAAGCTAAAAATCCTACAAATTGTATAAACAGTTCAAATGCATAAATTTTAAACTAGGATAAAATCTGGAAAAGTAAATAAGGAACACAGCAGATGGGATATTTTAATGAAAAATAGTTCAAAAAAGATAATAGTAACCGTTGACTACTATTATCTTTTTTCTTTAAGTTATCGTAATACGTATGAAACTCTAAGGGACGTGGTATGTCATTTCATCAAACAATGATTATATGCTGAGTCATGAATATAGAAATTTCAGCAGTAATTTTTGAAAAATAACATAAAAAACAAAACTATCTTTGAAAATGGAAAAAATCTATATGAATGTCAACTAATCTATATACAAAAACGTTCACTTAATTTTGCATAAAATCACTCCACTTAGGAAGCTAAGTAGTTCTTCAAGGTCGATAAGAACACCTGTAGATGCTTCAGGATAACTACATAATTGTATGGGTAATGTACTTGAAACCTTTCGGTAAAACCATACACATAATACAACTAACTCCTTGGTTCAATATTTACTTTTTCGCTGAACAAATTCTTTTTCTTGAGCAAAATATTCTAGGATATAAGGAGATTTTTCGATTAACTTGGTGTCTAGTTTATTCTCCAGCTCCAATTACTTCGTTACTTTCAGATTCAGTTCATTATATTTTGTACTTTGTCTTTATACACAACATATTCTTTACCATCCACTACTGCTACTACCGCAAATTCATCATTTGGATTGAATGAAAGCCAATCAGCCCACATGTTAGTATTAGCCCCTCCACTCCACATATTATGAACAGTGTTTTTCGTTAAATTCATAACTTTATAAGACGCATTTGGCGCATTTGTTCCAGTCTTTATTTCAAAAGTGTATGCGTTATGAATTTTTTTATAAAAGTAGAAAACGTTTGATGGACGAAGCTGATTCAAAAAATCCTGTTCTTTTTTCTCTGCAATTTTTATCCCTTCTTGCAAAGTGACAACATCTGTTTTTAATGTTTTCCAACTGTTTTTCGCTGCATTCAAGCTAGGGGTTAAGAATTTATATTTATTTTGATCAGCTTTTTGATCAGCTTTATCAATATGTCCCAGTACACCCGAATATTGAGAATCTAAATCCTCCCATTGCGTAGACATATAAGTAAGAGCAGTGATAGCACTATCAAGCATACTATGCATATCACTAATATTATGAAATGCAACTCCAACTACACGATTCAATGTTATTTTATAATCTACAGTCTGACGCAATTTTGCTAATTCAGGTTCTAGCCAACCTAACTTACCTCTTGCATCACCTATCATTATGCCACCAGCAATCAAGGTTGGAATAAAGGGGATTTTCACCATGTCTAACCCCTTAGATTCTATGTCTTTCTGATATTTTACTTGTCCTAAAAGGTCCTCTAGACGCTTTTGGTCAGCCTCCACATCGGCACCTTGGTTTTTTAAAATCGATTGCAATGTCTCTTTATGACTTCCAAATGTTCTAACATCTTCTCCAATAGCATTCTTTAATTGCATTAATTCTTCTATTAATGCTTTTGCAGACTTTTGATTTTGTTGAATTCCTCCCTGTAAATCTGTAATCCCTTTTTTTAAAGTATCTCCATTTCCAGTATTGATCGCCTCTACTAATGTTTCATAATAATTTTCAAATTTTGTATCGTATTCTATAATGCCTGTCAATGTATCTAAAAGCTGTTTTTTTACTTGTGTATTCCATGTAACAGCATGTGCTCTTGCATTCTTTTGATCTTGTACAATTTTACTAGGTAAATCCGCATTTCCATTAATAGTTATTCCTTCAAAACTCACATCTGGATTATTAATTAGCAAATAAGAATATTCATTCATAGATTTTGCAAATAAACCAGCATCTTGCAAAGCTTTTTTCATCTGTTCTTCATTTGCTGAAAGAGATATATTTTCAATGTTCGTTTGTTCAATTTCAATTGCAAAAGTTTCTATTGGTATGACTGCATAAGTAGTTGTTATAGTTATAAACGCTGATACAGCGAGTAGTTTATTAGAGATTTTTTTCATCATTTCGTATTCCTCCTATATAAGGTATGGTTTCAAGTTCTAATCTTATTAAAAAGCGATGTCTTTCAAAATGAGTTCTACATCTTTTATCAGTATCGTTTGAACTTTCTTTAGCAGCCTTCAAATCATTAAGTATTAAAGAAAATGTATATAATCTACTTCAAATTAACCGATTCTGTTGCAAATTTTAAAAAAGCAATTAAACTACAAGGTTATTTTTTATTCGAATCATACTTATATATAATTGAAAGGCGAAGTCTTTAATGAGACTCCGCCTTCTGTTATATAAGGATTTATTAATTATTACTTTTCTGTTTAACATTGTAATCATAGACTTTCCATGTTTTAGTTCACTTTACAACAGAATTAATATTTCCCTATTTTTGTGGAGTAACAGTTTCCACTTTTAATTCCTTTATTCCTTCTTTTAATGTAACAGCATCTGTTCGTAATGTTTTCCAACTGTCTTTCGCTGCATTTAAATTAGGTTTTAAGAATTTAAATTTATTTTGATCGGCTTTTTGAGCTGCATTCTCAATATGCCCTAGAACGCCCGAATATTGAGAATCTAAATCATGCCACTGCGTGGACATATAAGTAAGAGCGTTAATGGCATCATCAAGCGCCTTGTGCATTTCATTAATATTACTGTAAGCAACTCCAACTACACGGTTTAAGGTTACTTTATAATCCACGGTCTGACGTAATTCTGCTAATAAAGGCTCTAACTTACCTAAATTATCCCTTGCTACTCCCACTATAATACCGCCAATTATTGGTAGACCCAAAATAGCACCTTTCATTACATTAAACCCATCAGATTCTAATTGTTTATAATAGTTTACTGATCCTAATACTTCTTCTAGACGCTTTTGATCGGCATCAACATCTGCACCTTGATTTTTTAAAATTGACTGCAAGAGCTCTTTATTACTTCCAAATGCTCTAACATCGTGTCCAATAGCGTCTCTTAATTTAGTTAATTCTTCTATTAGTTGTTGTGCATACTTTTGATTTTGTTGAATTTCACCCCGCAAATCTGTAATCCCTTCTTTTAAAGTTTCTCCATCCCCTGTATTAATCGCCTCAATCATTGTTTCATAATAATTGTCAAATGTTGTATCGTATTCAACAATACCATTCAATGTATCTAAAAGCTGTTTTTTTACTTTCGTATCCCAAGTAACAGCATGTGCCCTTGCATTCTTTTGATCTTGTACGATTCTACCAGGTAAATCTACATATCCATTAATGGTAATTCCCTCAAAATTCACATCAGGATTCTTAATTAACATATAAGAATAGGCATTCATAGATTTTGCAAATAATCCAGCCTTTTGCAAGGTCTCTTTCATTCTCGCTTCATTTGCAGAAAGAGCTGTATTTTCATTGTTCGTTTGTTCAATTTCACTTGCAAAAGTTGTTACTGGTGAAACTACATTAGCAGTTGTAATAGTTAATAGCGTCGATACAGCGAGTAATTTGTAAGGGATTTTTTTTATCATTTCATTTTCCTCCAATTTAGGTTTTAAATTTCAGTTCTACTCCTGTTTAAAAGCAATATCTTTTGAAATGAATTCTGCATCTTTATGAATATCATTCCAACTTTCTTTAGCGGCTCTTAAATCATCTGGTATTAAAGAGAATTTGTGATCTTGCATAGAATCGATATTATCCAGTAAATCTGTATAATTTGCGCCCATTGTATTCCATTGCTTTTGAATATTTGTTAGAGACAATATCGCTTGATCTACAGTCTGATATAAATATGCCAATGTTTCTTTCGCGTTAGTAAGCGAAAGAACTGCTTGATTAGCACGATCTGCTTTCATACTTAAATCTCCGATTTTGTTAGAAATTTCATTATAGGAGTCCATATGCTTAGATGCTGTGACACCAGCCGCAGTTCCTAGACCGATACCAGCTGCACCAAGAGCTGAAAGTCCACCAACAACAGCCGGTGTTGCTGTACCGCCAGTTACAACAATAACTACCGCTCCTCCAATAGCTGCAATAACTAAAATAGCTGCTCCCAATCCACCACCAATTGACCATGCTAATACATCATCAAAATGTTTTTTCTGAGTAGAACGAAGTTGCTCAATTTCAGCTTGAAGTTGTGGAATCGTTGCCTGTTGACCTGCTAATATTGCAGTTAATCCACCTTTCCCATCTGGACCACCAACATTATTTTTAAAATCTGTAGAATTTTGATATAGTTTCCCTTTGAAGTCTTGTAGCATCTTAATCACATCTGTAACTTCTTTTGAATTTGTATTGATTGTAGTAATTAAATCATTTATACCCTCTTTTAGACCTGCCTTATCTTTCTTTTGTACAGTTTCTACTAATGTGTCGTAATAATTTTGAAATTGTTCATCGTAATTTACAATATTACGAGCAGTTTTTTGAATCTGTGGCTTCGCTGTATCTAACCAGTAATTCGCATTGATTCGTGACAGCTCTTGATTAAGGTGAATATTTTTGAGCAACTCTCCCCCCTCTGAGCCTAAATCGATATTAGATAAATTTACATTTGGTTGCTTAATCATTGTTTTTGCGTATAAATCCATTACTAGAATATGAGACCCTGTTTCAGCCAATGCTTTCTTCAGTCCTTCGGGGCCTAATGCATAATTGCCTACTTTTTGTTCTTGAGCAGTCGTTTCTTGTGCAAATGCATGAATAGTGTTACCGGTAGTAGCAGTTATAACAGTTGCTAATGTAGCTAAAGTTAGTACTTTGAATGGAAATTTTTTCATGACTATTCTCCTTCTTTCGCTAAATGCTTATAATCTTTATGAATTCCGAAAAAACGCAATATTAAAATTTATATACTTGTTCTTCAAGGTAACTTATTACATTTTTTAATTGTCTTAATGTATCTTTTTGAGACTGCTCGCTAGTTGTATCAACATTAGTAGATAATTTTGTAATGCTATTTTTTATTAGATTTAAATCTTCTTTATAGCGCTTTAGTAGATCAAGTTCTACATCTACTTGATTTGCAAACGTATGCAAATCATTTTGTGTAAGAAGAAGCATTGATTTTTGTAAATCAGCTATTGATAATTTCGTTGTTAAATCATATATTTTTTGATTTTGTTTCTCTAAATCATCTAAATATGCTCGCTGTTCTGCTGTTAATTTATTTACTTCAGCAAAAACGCCAAATGTTTTCTTAATCTTTTCGGTATCAATGACCTTCATTAGGTCATACTCTTGTGTTTTTGCTGCAGCTGCGGCTGCTATTTCACCTTGTTTGCTTTTCTCAATTGCTTCACGAGCTGCTTTTTTTGCTGATTCAATCTCTAGAGCAGTTTTACCTTGCTCTGTTGCTTCTTGCACTGCTTTTTTCTCAGCTTCTAGAATAGAGTTGTTAATTTCTTTTCCTTTGTTATACGCTGCCACCCCTGCTTGCGCAGCTGGTTCAATAATTTCTTTTGAAAGACTATAAACTTCTTTGAATATAGCAAATCCCTGTTCATTTAAAGCCCCTGGTATTAATGCAATTTGCTGTAAATCATTTTGAATTGCTTTTTTGGTATTTAATATTTCATTTTTTAACTGGTCTATTTTTCCTGTTCCGTCTGTACTTAGTATGCCTTGAGCAGTTGCCACATTGGTATCAAAATCTTTTAATTTTTTATCAAGCTGTAATTTAAGATCTGTTAATTCATTGATTTGCCGTTGCGTATTTTCTTGATTCGTCATAGCCATTTCTTGAAGTACTTCAAGTCTATCCGAAAACCCTTCTCTATCTTCTTTATTGTCTACAAACGATTTTAATGTCGGGTAATAGCTATTAAATTTTGTTACAAATCCTTTACTTTTTGAATTTAATAGAATTAACTGTGGATAGAGTTCCGATGACCATTCCTTCATATCTTGTTTGATTAGGAATTGATTTGTATTTAAAGCTGTGACTTCCTCTAACTGTACATTAGGACTCATTAAAGATTGATCAATATACGTTTGAATTAATTTAGATTGCGCACCTAATTTTCGTAATGAAGAGGAAATATCCATGCCTTCCTGTTGAGTTTCCGCTTGAACGATTGGTGTTGCGAGAGTATTGATAGGAATATTTCCTCCAGTTACAATGGATGTGACTAATAATCCTGTAATTATTTTAGTTTTCATTCTGTACACTCCTTTACCATTGTTTTTATAACTTAATTCATATAACTTGTACGACCTCTCTCTTTGTAAACTAGTTAAGAAGGAGAAATCTTTCAGATAGGGTAATATCGTTAGTTTTTACTTCTAATAGGATGTAAGGATTTTACTTATCTCTCATTTCGATACTCTATTTTTTCAAATATAAATAACAAAAATTTATTAACTATATTTGAATCAAGCACCCTATGAATAGTAAATGTGTAATTCTTCCCTAGAATTGCGGTTTAACCTACAGAACCGCGAGAATCAATAAACCAATGCTTACAGTTAATCTTGCCATAACATTGTTTAATTTCAATTTAATAATATATCTCTTAGTTTTGTCAGCAAACTCCTTACTAGATAACAAAAGGTGAAATTATACTGTACATCGCTTATACTTTTATTGCGGAATAACTTCACTTTTGTTATGCAGAAACTTAGGACACGTTTATTACAAATTTGATTCTTGACCTCTTGTAAATAAATACACTATTCAGAAAAATATACTCTACATAATGTTACTTACAACTTCACTATAATTCCTATTAGCGTAACCTTCTCCTTTCTGTCTGGTCATACCAGTTATGTTGTTCATTAAAACATTAAATTTTTAATGCGTAAATAGAAAAATTTTGTCGATTACGCTCGATAATTTACTGTTAAATAAAAATATGAACCGGAAAAAATTATATAAATATAGTTATTCGTAAATTTCATTTCTGTAATTGTAATGATTACAAATTAATGTGTATACGGTTAAAAATAACTATTTTAGCTCAACCAAGAAATTTTATTTTAGAAAAAATACTTATAGAATAATATAATAGGTCTTTTTATACTTTTTTACCTTTATTTAGTTATGTATAATTGCATAAAATGTAGATATATTTAGTAATATATGTTATATTGTTGATTTTTTTACAAAACATCCTTATATATTTATTAATAAATATATAATGTGAAGATATTAGTCTATAAACTTATCTTCGTTATAAACGTAGGTTTTAAATTACAAAAAGGCTGCAAAGCTTACTTGAAACACTTTGCAGCCTTCTGTCTTTTTGTTTTCTTTAGCAAAATAATGGTTAGTGAATTTTCATTTTTGGGGATACTTATACCCATGTTTAAGTCTTTACATTGGAGACAGCAGATAACAAGCTTATATTACTGTATATTTTTCACGGTACTGCCTAGGAGTCATGCTAGTGTTTTTTTTGAAAACTCTTATAAAATAACTTTGGTCATTAAAGTTAAGCCACGCACAGATATCTGATAACGAATAAGTAGTGAGTGTTAATAATTTCTTTGCTTCTTCCACTCGTTCCCTTTGAATATATTCGCTTAAAGTAATTCCCATTTCTTTTTTAAATAGTTTAGACAGATAAGTAGGCGTAATTTCTAAATGATTAGCAAGTTCATTCAGAGATATTCCATCGTAAACATTTTTATTAATATGTTTTATACATGTAGTAACCGCGTAAGAATACTTTTTTGCATTGTATTCTTTCACACGATCTGCAAAAGTACGTAAAGCATCCCCTGACAATCGCTTTACAGATTCTACATTATCTAATTGTTCCAGGGTTTGTATATATAAAATACTATGAGCAAAAGCAATATCTGGTGGCAGGTTTCCTTCTATTGCATATCGAGTGGCTAAGGTAATCGCAATAATTCCAAGGTTTTTTTGATTCCTGAGCGGATCCTCTATTAGCATAAGCTCAACATCTTCTTGCGAAACCGCATACATATACTGTATTAACTTTTTTTTATTCCCTTCTTTAATAGTCGAAAAGAAATCATTTACTAATGCCATATTGTGCGTTTTAGGTTTGTTTTGTCGACGTTTTAAAATATATAAATCAGGTTTCACATTTTTATTAGGAATTTCCTCTAGTACTTTATTTTTTTCCAAGACAATATCTACATCTAACTTTTCATTGAAAATCATGTAATGTAATAAAATTCCCATATCAATTAATGTAGTTTTTTTAATCTCAGATAAACACTGATAATATGCAAGTCTTTCTTGAATGTTATCATTTGCTTTAAATTCTTTCTGAAATTTTATGATCATATCATCTGAATCTTTTGGATGTATAGTAGGACCGATTATAATAGTCCCTTTAATATCATCATGATTTTCTATATGAATTAGAACAAAATTTTCAAGATAGTTGTTACTTCGGAAAAGTGGCAAGTTAAAGGGATCGTTTTCTTGATAAATATCACTAAGATGTTCTTCTTTTGAAGAATAAAAAGGACTACAAACATTATCAGATGTAGAATGATATAAAATCTTTCTGTCTGCAGATAAAATATGTACAGGGGCATTAAATGCTTTATGTGCAAGATCACACAAGTGTTGTATATCGATAGAAGTATTCATTACATTCTCCTTTATAGATCCATAAAATATATTCTGTTAGATATAATTCACGACAAATAATACTATAAAATATCAAATTAGTACAATTCATAACAAAATATTACTATATCTTTTTTATAAAAATCATATATTATTTAATTGTAGTTAGCATCTAAACATCAGAGTAGATAAGTAAATGAAATAAGTTAAGTTCTTTTCTTAATTCTACAAGATATAATTATTGAACTTGAGAAAACAGTGAAATACTACAAAATACAGTGGTAGTCAATGCGAGGACCAAGCTGGAAAAAGATTTAAAATACAGCGAAAGTAACAGGAGATACTGTACCACCGCAAGAAACAACAGTCAAAGTTCCAATTCAATCACTTATACAAATTGAATTCAAAAAAATAAATACTGCTAATTTAAATATGAAACTGAAAAACTATTTTGCTCCAAATTTTAAAAAAAAGATAATAAAGAAGTTGTGAAATTGGAAACAGATGAAAGCGATACGGCTATTTTTGAAGCACTATGCTTTGAAAAGTACAAGGTGGAGGAAATTCAAGTACTCAACTAAACATTTAATTGAGAGAAAGGTCTTTTCATCAACTAAAAATAAAAAAACGAATGGAATTTTCAAAAAAAATGACACTATATTACTGATCGCAACATTAGTTTACTTTCCACAAAAGAGGAAAATATATATAGACTTTACAAATACTAAAAATAGCAAACTAGATAGTTTTAGTACCGCATCACATAAAGTGAAACTTTAATCAGTGGGGATTTTGTTCATCCCCACTGATTATTAGCCCACACCAATCGGGCTTTTACGGACAGTTGATCCCCCACCTAACTTCTTTGCTTCCGCTGAATTTTGAGGTCGGGGTCTTACTGCCCGGCAAATAGCGAGATAAACTTATTATTAATTTCCAAATACAATAGTTGTTAATCAACCAAAAACTTCAATAACCAAGGTGCACAGTAAATTGACATCAAAACAATTCTTACTACAATATCAGGTTTTGCTTATTCTATAAAAAAAGAAATATCACTTAAAAACTATTCCTTTATATCGATTTAGACATAAAACATTTTATTATATCGGCTTAAGTATTATGGAATTAAAATTGCAAATAACACCAAAACTCTTTAAAGGGTTCATACATCACTCGTATCGAATTTATCACCTTTCGATACCTACGTCATTAACATAACTAAAAAATATTATTACAAAGGAATCTGAGAGGTTTTTTCAATTTCGAAATTTATTTTTTTGTAAATTAAAGGAAAAATAATCCGTATATATACGGATTATTTTCTTAGTGTAGTCTGTATTGACCTGTTAACTGTTTTTCAGCTATTCGAACTAAGCGTTTTGTAATCTCTCCACCGATCCGAACCATTTGCAGATGATGTGATGTATCAGGTCCCAGTGTGACCCCTAGTTCAAAAGCACTTTCATACTTCATTTGCTCAATAGTACTTGTAGTAGCAGAAATAAGAATTTCATTTGTATTACTTTCGTATCTTTGAATATTTATAAATAACATGTGCCTAATTATGCTATTTATGCATGATCAACCTAATTTATTCCAGTATTTTTATAGGAACCCTTTCCCTCCCCTTATTCCACCAATTAAATTTGAAACACAAATGTACATTGCATTTCAATATAACAATAAAAGCTATAAAAGCTACAAAAGCAACGAATTTACTACTTTAAAGTTAAGTGTTTAACCTTGAAGTACTTAAATTCTTTTTTCCAGATAAAGCATACATTATATCTTGATGTTTTATTGTCCTCTTATAATTATGTGGTATCGGGAATTTTTTTCGGTATTCTTTCATTATAATTAAAGTTTGAAGTTCTATGCTCAATACTTTTGCGAGGATATGATAGTTATATCCATTGTTTAACAGAGAAATTATGTCATAAAACATAGTTTTTCCACCCACTAATTTTACTAATTTATTCTTTAACTCATCCCCTTTTTCTTTAGCTTTATCAATTTCTAACAACATAGATTTTTTATTTGTCTGCTTAATGTATTGAGTATACAACTCTGGGAATTCTTTTTGTACTTCTTTGTTTAATACTGGTTTATATTTAATCATATAAGTAACTTGTAACAAAGAGCGTTTTAACAAACTATCTTCAATGAGATACGCTACTTTATTAAATAAATGTACATATTCCTCAATATTGGAATAACTATTAAAATGAGCTAATACTCTACTTTTTATACTAAAAGCCTTGCCTACATAAATAATATTGTCATTATAGTCTTTAATGAAATAAATACCACTGTCAGATTTTTTTAATTTATTATCCAATTCTTCTATACTCATAAAATGCAATTCACTCATACTTCTCTCTCCTTAGCAGTGTTAAATCGTAAAAAACAAGCAAAGTTTCTAAAAAAGTACTTAGCTGCCCTAGCATCTCTTATTTTATCTCTTGCTAAATGTCAAAAAACTGTTTCTATGTTACTCAACTATCAATATGATTATTAATAAAATTTTCGATCGTTATTATCTCGCAATTTTATCATGTAATTTCGAGATCGTTTCCTCATTTAAATTACTGTGTTTTATCGAATAAAGGAAATATACTACTACCCCAATAGTAATCCAAATACTAAAGTACACCCATGTCCTTAACGGTAAATTTAGCATTAAAAACACACAGCATACAATTGCAACGCATGGTAATACAGGTACAAAAGGTACCATAAATCCACGTTTTAAATTTGGATGTGATTTACGAAGGATAATAACTGATAGACAAACTAACGCAAACGTCACCAAACTACCGATATTAACTAAATTAACTAATTCTTTCAAATCAATAAACCCAGCTATTATAGAGCTCCCTATTCCTGCTAATCCAGTTATAAAAGTGGGTGCTCCAGTTTTCTTATTAACTTTCGCAAATGATTTCGGTAACAATCCATCACGACTCATTGCAAAGAATACTCGTGTTGCCGCATACATATTGGAAAAAATAACAGCCATAAGGCCAATTACAGCACCTGCAGCAATTGCACCAGCGACTTTTCCTTGTCCTACAACTTCCATTACATAAGCCATTGCCTCAGGAACATTTAATTCTTTATAGGAAACCATTCCTGTCATAACAAGGCATACCATAACATAAATAATTGTACATATGATTAATGATGCAATAATACCGATGGGAAGATTACGTTTCGGATCTTTTACTTCTTCTGCTGAAGTTGCTAATATATCAAAACCTGTGAAAGCGAATAAAATAGCTGCTCCACCCGTAAAAACCCCACTTAAACCGTATGGTGCAATTGGTATCCAGTTCATTGGTTTTACATAGAATATACCAACTGTAATAAACAACAAAATCATACCAATTTTAATCAATACCATTATATTATTGATTCGTTTACTTTCCCTTGTACCACGGGATAACATCCATGCTAATATCAATGTAATGATTACTGCTGGTAGATTCACAATACCACCATGCGAAGGAATCGTTACTAGAGCTTTAGGTATCTCTAATCCAAATCCCTTTATTAAATTGTGGAAATAGCCTGTCCATCCAGCAGCGACAGCCGCTGTTGCCACGATATATATTAACAGCAATGACCAACCTACTAGATGAGCAACAAACTCACCAATTGTTGCATATGAGTACGTATATACACTACCAGACGCCGGGAGTGTAGAAGCAATTTCCGCGTAACATAATGCTATAAATCCACATATAATTGCTGCAAGTATAAATGAAAAAACAACTGCTGGACCAGCATTTCTTGCTGCTACTAATCCAGTTAACACAAGAACGCCCGTTCCAACTATCGAGCCTACCCCTAACATAATTAAATCAAATGCTCCTAATGTTTTCGTTAAAGTCTTGCTTTGATTATGCTCTAACAATTGTGTAACGGATTTCTTTTTTAGTAAATTACTCATATTTTCTGTATCCCCTTTAAAATAAGGTTTGTTCTTCTCGTTAGTGTTGTATATAAATTTACTTAGTTATTAACTAGCCTCATAATATTTCTTTTACATTAAATAGATTTGAAATATTATATAAATTCGCTTCTCACTTACTAGTTAAACTAGACATTTCCATAGATTTTTGCGTACAACGTTTCATAGCTGAAATGATAGCTGTTCTTAAACCTTTTTCTTCTAGCGTTACTACAGCTTCTATCGTCGTTCCACTTGGAGAACAAACCATATCCTTCAATTCACCTGGATGTATTCCTGTTTCCAATACCATTTTTGCAGAACCTAATACAGCCTGAGCCGCAAATTTATAAGCTTGTTTTCTCGGCATACCGCCAAGTACAGCAGCATCTGCCATGGCTTCTATAAACATATACACATATGCTGGAGAAGAACCACTAATAGATGTAACAACATCCATTAGTTTTTCATTTATGACCTCCGTCTGGCCGAAAATATTAAATATGTTCAGTACCTCTTTTATATCTTTTTCTGTAACCATTTCATTAAAACATAACGCAGACATTCCTTCTCCAACAAGTGCCGGTGTATTAGGCATTACTCTAACAACCTTTAACTTTCTACCAAATTCATTCTCAGTGCTCTTAATACTTTTTCCTGCAGCAATAGTTACAACGATTACATCATTTTTTATTTGATCTTTTATTTGGTTAATTACCGATGAGTATAAATCTGGTTTGATTGATAAAATTAAAATGTCAGCACTGTTAGCGACTTCATTGTTGTTAGTAGTTATAGTTATGCCATATTCATTACTAGCATTTTTTAAATTACTGACGTTTAAATCTGAACAAATTATTTGATCTGGAGAAACTATATTTTTTTTTATCATCCCACCTATCATAGCAATACCCATGTTTCCACATCCGATGAATCCTATTTGTTTATTCATAATAATTTGCTCTTGCTCCTTCTACTCTAAATTTTATTGATTTTGAAATTATTATTCTAAATAAGGGCTATTACAATTACTGGGTTTATCAATAGAATTTCAAAATTCTCCTTCCTATAATGAGTTATGTTTTCGTATTTCGTTTACAAGCATGCATTAAAAAAATGAAGAGACTTTCTATTCATAGAACTATTAAAAACGAGAGTAAAATGGTGATAATTTTTATGAATTAATAATCTTTAACTATTCAACATTTTAAATAGAGCTTACACATCCCTCTAATAATTACTTATTTTAACAATTTATAGTTAACCTTAAAAAAATGTATTTAAATTCCAAATAATTATCCCCATAGATAATATGAAACAAAGTAATGCAGGAATTGCCATTAAAATAGATTGTTTTGCTCGAAAAATATGAGCATGAATGGCTCCGACCATGAGAACTGCTAATAACGTATTTGCTCCTAGCGCTAAGTATTGATTCCAAATACCACCGATTATACCTATTGCTCCAATAATTTCAATAAAACCAATTATAGACATAAACCATAATGAATATTGATATTGTCGCCAATGTTCTACCTGAAAAGATATACGGAAAATTTTTATGAATCCCCCTACTACAATAAAAATTGCTAAAACTACCTGAAGAACAATCATCATTTAAACTCGCTCCTTTTAAGACTTTGTTAATTTTCATACTTCACAAGGAATAAATATATGCGTTTTACAAATATCAGAAAGGGAGATACACATAATTTAACTTTTTATACGCTAAGAACTAAGTAGATAACCTTTACTACATAATATTTTCTTAAGAAAAATATTTATTTTAATATATTTACCTCTTTTGTTAACCTGAATAGATTGTTTTTAATTTCAGACATGCTGATATTTTTTCTTGAAACACCGGTTTCCACTGCAGCACGTGCGACAGCATATGCTACATGTGGCACCACCCTAGGATCAAACGGATTTGGAATGACATAGTTGACATGAAGCTCTTCTTCTGAAATTAACTCAGCTATTGCATAAACAGCTGCTAGCTTCATTTCTTCATTAATTTCTTTTGCTTGTACATCTAAAGCTCCACGAAAAACTCCGGGGAAAGCTAGTACATTATTTACTTGATTAGGAAAATCAGAACGTCCTGTACCAACTACTAGTGCTCCTGCTATTTTTGCTTTATTAGGCATAATTTCAGGTGTAGGGTTAGCCAAGGCAAAAATAATAGGATTATGATTCATAGAACGAATCATATCCTCATCAACTACATCTGCAGCTGATACTCCAATAAATACATCAGCATCAATAAGGGCCTCTGCTAATGTTCCCCGCTTCTGTTCTATATTTGTAATACGAGCTATTTCTTCTTTAAGCGCATTCATTCCAATAGGTCGCTGTTCATATATTATCCCTTTTGTGTCACACAAAATAACATTTTTTACATGCATATGAAGTAACAGCTTAACAATCGCTATCCCAGCAGCACCAGCACCATTCACAACGATTTGCACATCTTCAATTTTTTTATTTGTTAACTTAAGTGCATTAATTAGGCCAGCAATCGTTACAATAGCTGTACCGTGTTGATCATCATGGAAAACAGGAATATCACAAGATTTTCTTAGGCGCTCCTCAATTTCAAAGCATTGTGGTGCTGCAATATCTTCTAAGTTTATCCCACCAAAATTTGGTTCTAATAATTTAACAACCTCAACAATCTTATCCGGATTATTAGTGTTTAAACAAATAGGAAAAGCATCGATCTCAGCAAATGATTTGAAAAGTAAAGCTTTTCCCTCCATCACTGGCATAGCTGCTTTAGGTCCAATATTCCCAAGACCTAATACTGCAGTTCCATCAGATATAACTCCAACTAGATTCCCTTTCATTGTATAATCATATACTTTGCTTTCATCTTTATAAATCTCTAAGCATGGCTCAGCAACACCTGGTGAGTAAGCGAGACTTAAATCTGTTGAATTTTGTACTTTAACTTTAGAATAAACACCAATCTTCCCCTGTTTTTCTTTATGCATTTTTAATGCTTCATCTCGTAAAGGTGACATATAATTTCGCTCCTATAATTAAGTTAAGAGTTCATTAACTCTATCTTAAACTTGATATTGTATGATATAAGTAAGACTTCTAATATAATCATTATTTATTTTTATAACCTTTTAACATATCTTTTGCATAACGATTGGGGTATAAAGTATTTAACATATTGTATGGACTTCCCTTCCAATATCTTCTTAATGGTGTCCATAACTTATGTTTAATTAACCATCTTTGTGTGTAAATAGATAGTAATTGCCCCTCTGTTAGTTTTTCCTTTTCTTCAATAGTCCACTTCAGCGCCTCTAATGCTTTTTTTTCAGTCCAAAATCCGGTAGGTGTGAATTTATATTCCCATTCTTTATTTTGACCAGGATATAAGTCATTGATCATGGCGTACGGACTGTTATTCCAGAATATTTGACAAGGAGAAATTAAATTATGAATAGTAAGCCATTTTACACTGTAAACTTGTAATAATTGAAAAGAAGTTAATTTTTCTTTTTCTTCAATAGTCCACCTTAATGCTACCAATGCTTTTTCTTTAGTCCAAAAATTGTTAGGAGTCATACTAAATTCCCACTCTTTAAATTTATTAGGATATAAAGAATTTATCATTGCATAAGGACTACCATTCCAATACATAACTAATGGTGCACTGAGTTTATTTTTCTCTAACCATTTTTTACTATAGAATTTGAATAGTTCTACTTTACTTAGTTTTTCTTTTTCTTCAACAGTCCATTTTAATGCTTCAAGAGCTTTTTCTTTAGTCCAAAAATTTAATGGTGCCATACCAAACTCCCACTCTTTAAATCTATTGGGATATAAGTCTTCAATCATCTTATAGGGACTATTATCATAACTATGTTTGAGCGCGCCGAGTAATCGATATTTTATAATTAAAGGCGTATTCCATTTTTGTTTAATATCCTCTTCATTCCATTTTAAAATTGTTTCAATTAAATATTTTGTGACCCTTTTAGATAGCTCTCTATTGCTATCTTCTTTCCATGTATTCGGTGGAAACCTACTTCTTTTACCGTCTAATA
The DNA here is from genome assembly GCF_051916885.1 of Bacillus cereus group sp. MYBK14-1. Lineage (NCBI taxonomy): Bacteria > Bacillati > Bacillota > Bacilli > Caryophanales > Bacillaceae > Bacillus > Bacillus cereus group sp. MYBK14-1. The sequence goes on from NZ_JBQAHM010000001.1 coordinate 608,511, forward strand.
TTTCTTGATAGATTTCTTCTATTTGCACTGCTTTCGCTTGCACTTCAAACTCCCTCCTATTCAAGACATATAGCGATTCCTCTTTCCTAACGTTAAATAACACGCCAATAGTAACTATTGTGATTTACTTTTATAACGCAAAAGAAATGTATAGGGTAAAATCATTTCTTTAATTTATAATAAGAAGGACATAAAAAAACAAAAAGTTACAAAAGTTTTTAAATTAAAATTTTTGTAACTTTTTGTTTTGATGCAAATATAATTTCAATTAAGGTATCTCACCGTTTTAAACTTGACGCTCCATAATCTTGTATAGTTACATTTATATGATATTTAATCGGTACCTTACTAAATGTTCGATCCCAATCTTTTTTGACTTTCTCCCATGTTCTCGGGTGTTTAATTCTTAATTGGTTGCCAAAACCCGCAATATCGACTTGGTATTCTTTTTGTATTTTTTTTGTAACATGATGTACTAAGTGCTTTACTTCTTTTTCAATAGCTTTTTCTTCCCTTTTTAAAAATTCATTTTCAAAATCTTTTCCTGATTGCATCCAATTTTCAGACAAACGCCCTTCTGATTCAATGTTTACATCAAAGGAAATATTATTTCCGTTAACATGTGGTATGATTTTGCTTTTTATTGACTTTATTTCGTATATAATGAGTTTCTTTGATTCTTTATCAAAAGTTTTTACCACACCACCATTCCTTTTTCCGTTTATCCATACTACTCCTTCCAATTCCTGTTCATTTAAAAAGCCCATCAACTTTTTTGTCTTCCCTTTAATTACAGCAGCTCCTACAAATTTCGTTTCTCCTTTTATCGAGATTACATTTTGCAATAGAAAACTGGACCCTGACCGCATCTTTCCTTCCAATTTAGCGAGTGATACAGGAGGTAAAATCCTTGTTGTTCTCTTTCGATTATCTGCAATTCCAGACAAACGAAATGCTGGGATTTCTCCTTTTTTGTTTGATTCCAGTACCTCCTTCGCTAGACCCTTGCTAATTAAGATCATACAGCTAAGCCGAACTTCATTGTCGCGGAGATACTGTTCAAGTAATTGTTCTAAACTGTATGTACGTACAAGACTATCACTAATAACAATGTTTTTTAAATGTGGGCTGAACATTGCGCTCTCTCTTTTCAATGAAAACTCACGAACAATTTGATGAATGGAATCACCGGTCTCAGAAACATTTATATAACGTTTTTGTTGTCCGTTTCCTTTACTTTGTGCTTGCGAACTGACAATTTGATAAGTTGCTTTTATAAGATTTCTTTTAGGATAACCTCCTTCCTCATCCTCTTTCTCAATTGTTGAATCCTTCCCTTTATCTAGTGCTATACCTGCAGTTAAACTCAACTCTTCTACTTCTTTACTGCTCCAACATCCTGTTAAAAATAGAAGCAAAAGCGTACATAACAAAACCAAATAGAACCGCATATAATTAAATTTATTTTTCACACTACTCCTCCTTTTAATCGCTTAATAATAAGAAGAAGCAGTGGCAGTAAACCAAATAAAAATAAAGCAGCATTACCGAGCATATCCCCCAGTTTAAGCAAATCATTTATATTTTTCGAAGTCATAGCAATGATGTAAATGATTGGAATCAAAGCAAAAATAAACGGATGAATACTCTTTTTAAAGAGCTGTGCCAATCCTAATGCAGCTGCATAGTAACTAATTGTATAGGTAGCAAATATTTGCATAATCCATATTACAAGCAGTAAAGATTCAAAACGTTCAAATATTAAACCAGAAATTTCAAAACTGCGCATAAGGTCAATTGTCGGCCATGTTCTTGTTACAACCCCATCAATTGATAATGCACCAATGACCATTACAACAGTTATTACATAAAAGATTAACGGAATAGAAATTCCAACTAAAATAGCTTTTACTGCTTTCTTTCGTTGTTCCATAAACACCAAAAGAATTAACATAATTTCTGGACCTGTATATGCGAGAGACGTTGTTTTTACCCCATCTAACACCGGTTTAATTCCCAAACCTAATACGGGACGGAGATTATCTATCTCGAATATCCCTATACTCATAAAGGAAATGAGTAAAAAAATAAAGAAAGTAATAGGAAATATTATTTCAAACATCCGTGCAATCGAGTTAATACCACTCATAATCAAATAGAGACCTATCCACATAAAAGGCATAACAATAGCCCATGTGGGAGTTCCTTCTAGCAAAAAAAAGCTTATTACTTCTGCCATTGAACGAATTTGAAAGGCTGAAGTTGTAAGAAAATACCCTATAATAAGAAAACTAAGCAACCTGCCTATCCATTTCCCTACAATATCTTGACTGTATTGATAAAATGTTTTATCTGGAAACTGCTGACTTAGTTTGACCATAATTACTCCTGAAACCATTGCGAGTATCCCACCTAATATCACACTTAACCATACATCTGGTGTTTTCACTTTTTCTACAGATGCTCTGGGCAGAGTGAGGATTCCTGTTCCCAGTATGTAATTTACAATAATAACAACTGCTTGTGCAGTTGTTATTCGGTCTTTAGGTATAGTAATCACTGAAGGCCACTTCCTTTCGTCATCAGCTACCTTTTGCGGTTAGTTTTTTTGGTATGCATTATTTTCGGTCGACGTCTCATTATTTTTAATGGCATGCGAACCATAAAATCTTTCCAATCACTAAATCGGTACGGAACAGCAGGGCTAGTATAAGGAACGCCAAAACTTTTCAGTTTCACTAAATGACTGCAAAGTAAAAGAAAGAAGAGAATAACTCCATACAAGCCAAATATCGCAGCACAAAACATAGCTACAAAACGAAGAATGCGTAACGTAATTCCCACACTATATTGCGGAATAGTAAAAGAAGAAATAGCTGTTACCGCAACAACGATAACCATTATTGGACTAACAATTCCTGCTTCTACGGCAGCCTGACCAATTATTAAACCGCCCACAATTCCCATTGCAGGTCCAATTGGTTTAGGCAGACGTAAACCCGCTTCTCGTAAAACTTCGATAGCTACTTCCATAATTAACGCTTCTATTAAAGCGGGAAAAGGAACTCCTTCTCGCGATCCGAGAATAGAAATAGCGAGCTTAGTGGGAATTAATCCTGGATGAAACGAAATGAAAGAAATATACAGTGCTGGAGCAAATAATGAAACAAAAGCTGTCATGAAGCGTAATAAGCGGAGAAGCGTACCAGGAAGCCACCTTTCATAATAATCTTCTGGTGATTGCAGTAGCATACTAAATGTAACTGGAGCAATTAAAACAAATGGTGTTCCATCTAACAAAATAGCTACTCGACCTTCCATCAAAGCACTAATAACACGATCAGGTCGTTCTGTATTTTGAATCTGCGGAAAAGGACTTAGATAATTATCTTCAATGAGTTGCTCAATATAACCAGATTCGAGTACACTGTCTATGTCAATTTTCTGAATTCTGTTTTTTATTTCATCCACCAATTCTGTACTAGCAAGATCTTTAATAAATGCGACAACTAACTCTTTCTTTGCACGTTCTCCTACTGGTAGCTTTACTAATGATAAGCTCTCATCCGCACAATGTCGTCGCAAAAGTGAGGTATTATCACTTAATACTTCAGTAAAACCGACCCGTGGCCCTCTGACTAATGCCTCCGATACTGGTTCTTCAATGTTTCGTTTATTTGCTTTTGTTGTACCAAGAATAAACACATCTGCTAAACCATCAATTAAAAGAGCTGTTGAACCTATCAATACTTTGGGTATTAAATCTTTTATGTAATGGACTTCTGCTACTTCACTAATTGTAAGAACTTTATTTTTAATATATTCTTTTGAAACAGTCCCCTCTACATAAGAAGATTCATTTTTATATTCATCAGAAAAATCATCCATTAGTAATTTCATAATATGTTTGTCAATTATCTCTTTATCTGATAGACCATCAACAAAAACGATCCCAGCCTGAATATCTGTGCGTCCAATATTAAACTTCCGAAAGCGAACATCAGAATTATGTCCGATTTGTTGCTTTATAAGTTCTAAGTTAGAGGCAAAGTCATTTGTGAAATGAACGGTTGCATTTTGAGATGGTTTATGCTCTTGTTTCGTTTTACTTTGAATATTATTTTTTTTCACTTGTTTGTCTCTTGACTTCCACCAACTCATTCTTCCCACTCTTTCTCTGACATACGAACCCAATGAAAAAATCTTGAGATAGTATACGGAATTAAAAACAAGATAAACGCTTGTACAAAGACTTTCCAATCTGGAAGATAAGAAGTAATTATGTTCCACATTTTTATCACCCAATTTATATACTCTGCTAGGATTGAGACTTCTAAAGAACGGTATGTACTTAATAAAAAATAACGATAAGATTAAAGAGCAGAAAAGCAAGACATTATGCTTATTTAGTACCAATAACCTAATTAGTATAAAAACATTTCTGACCTAAAATACCATTTCCAATTATAATTTGTTAAATATTATCTCCTTTTCCTTTATTTATATGCCCGCATTTGAATTTAAAATAATATAAGTATCAATGATATTTCCTCTTAAAGAAAAAAGATGCTAGAAGATAGCATCTTTTTTCTTTATTCAACTTACTATGTATTTATATCTTATTGTGGAATTTTTTATTTCCTTTAACGAATATTAATATTTAAAAATAGAGCATACACATTTTTTTGTTCTAAGTTAATATATTTCCACTGAATCCATACGGAATTTTCTGATTTTAAAACCAATATGAAATAAAGGAAAATACTCTCTTAGAAAAACTATATAAAACAAATAACATGAAAACAACTATCAATCTATTAATTGAAAGTAATAATGAGCAAGAGTTTATCATCGTAATTCCGAGTGTATTCGTTTTGCTTCAAAATAAAGAACTTGAATAAATTTTTTCGTATCAATACGAGCAGGTAATGTTGGTTCATTATTCAATTCTGTCATCTTTCTCCTTACGGTAGTAAAATCAAAAAATCTAGAAGCATAATTTTCGAACTTCGGGTTTAAAAAATCAGTAAGTCCAAGGGATGCTAAATGGTTTAATGATTGATAAATTGCTCTCCGAATCCGTTGTTTGGAAGCTTCTATGAACCTTTTTAATTCGGCATCTTCAGCTGAATCCCCCAGTTTTTTTTGAGCCAAATTCATAAAAATCTCTTTTAGTGAGGGAAAGCCTTGTTCCAACGTGTTATCTTGTTCATATTTATATAAATAATCTAGCATATCCATTAAATCTTTACTTCCACTTTCACTGGCTATTCCTAATTCAGACAAAAGAAAATGAATGGAATTTTGAAAATGATTGAAAGTATTTAAATGTTTTTCACTACGGTATTTTTCTTGCGTACTTAAATTACTATCCAATTTTAGTACCATATTAAGCGATTCTTGAATGTTTTTTATTGATTTTTCCAAACGAATTCGTTCAATGACTTTCCGAACAACTGTTAATACTTCAATCCGGTTAATTGGCTTAATAATATAGTATTCAACACCAAGCGAATAAGCTTCAGCAATTAATTCTTTTGATTCTACTTGAGAGACCATGATGATTTTCCCTTTAAACGAAGGCTTTATTTGACGAATTGTTTTTATTCCATCTTGATTCGGCATTAACAAATCGATAAATAAAATGTCTATATTTTTAAGGATTACCATTTGTTGCTCTAAAGATAAACCATCCTCAGCTTCTCCTATAACCTCCCCAAGATCTTCATCCTCGATAATTTGAGCCAACATTGAGCGAACCGCTTTTTCATCATCTACTATATAAAAATACATAGAATCACCCTTTCGAAATTATATGATCAATCCCTAATCTAATTATAAAAATTGATCCTTTTCCTTCGGTTCTGTCCTCAAGCGTAACATCACCTTCTAGTTGTTCGACCATTTCTTTAACATACGATAGTCCGATGCCTGTCGATGGGTTGCCTAAATCATCATATTTAGAAGTAAACCCAGGCTCAAAAATTGAATCTTTATATTTTGAAGAAATACCAGGACCATTATCGCCTATTTGAAATTCAACAAAATGGTGGTCTTTATTAATGTCAATTGTGATGGTTCCCATACCTTGGATAGCTTCTACAGCGTTTGTAACGATATTATTTATAATAGATAAGATTGTGTAAATATGATAATGAGGATGCACACCATCAATTTTATACACAAATTGGATGTCTTTCTCTAGCAACCGTGCATATTTCGTATTTGCCCGTATAATGATATTTACTAGTTCATGCACAGACATATAATCTGTAAAACTTTCATCAGAAATTAATTTTGAAAGTCCCGCAAAAATACGTTGGTTATCCTTTTTAACGTCATGGACCTCACCAGCAATTTGTAATGCCTGTTGCCTTAAATCCTCAAACTGAAAATCCATCTGTTTGTGCTCAAAAGAGTCTAAGGTTTTATATAAATCATAGGATTTTTTTGTTATATTCTCAGCATCTTGTAATGTTTTTTTTAAATGAACAGCATCTTCATATAAATTAGAGATGAGCATGAGCATGTGTTCATTTTGCTTCTTTATATGTCTCTCCCTTGATTGCGCTTCATACAATTTCATCATATTGAAAAAGCTTAGAACTATAAAACTATGGGAACATGCGATAACAATGATCTCATTTATTGCCTCGGATGTGATCGATGTTTTTAATACGAAATATTGAATCATTAATTCCACACAGTCTGACAGTATTTCAATCATGCAACCAATAAAACCAATCATTAGTGGTTGATGATAAAAACGTTTGATTTTTGCTAAATGAAAGAGATACGAATAAGTAAAATAAAAGAAAAAACTAGGATAGTGCGTATGAAAAGCGGCTAGCCAATCCATATTTCCCTTTATAATGACATCCATTGAGATACGAAATACTACCACGACTATCGCTGTTAAAAAACCCGGTAAAAATGCTGGAATTCGTCGAAACAATAACAAAAAAAAGAAAAATGTTGGTGCGCCAAAGCTCATTCTAAATGTTTCATTTAAAGGAAATGACTTTATTTCACCTACTAAGGGTACTGTAAGTATCATTAAAACGAGAATATAGATGTCTTTTTTTACTAAATTACTAAGATTCAAAATAATCACTTCTCACTTTCGCCTAACAGTCAGTATACAAACCTATTTGCATTAATACAATACTTACTCTATTTTTTTCAAAAACTGATAAATAAGATATAAACGAAAGCATTATAGATTGTGAGTATTCATTACACCCTTCTACTTTAGAAAGATACTTTATAACTCAAAAATGTTCAGACACAATATAAGGTCTGAACACTTTTGGACTCGCTCTAACACCAAAATATCTGTGCTCCTTTTTAAAATATACTTAAATCCCATTCTTTTGCAATATGTTCTAACAACATAATTCCTGGTAAACTATTCCCATACTCATCAATGGCTGGTCCGTAAATACCAATACCACATCCATCTTGGAACGATAAATCCTTCCTAGATTTTGAGGGAACAAGTGTCATAATTCCGCCAGATACCCCACTCTTAGCTGGTAATCCAATGAAAGCAGCAAATTTTCCAGAAGCATTGTACATTCCACAAGTAAGCATTAAAGCTTTTGTTAACCTAGCCACTTCTTTAGGGAGCACTTGTTCTTTGCGAATAGGATGATATCCATCATGTGCTAGTATAAGCCCTATTAAGGCAATATCTTCTGTATTTATTTCAATCGAACATTGTTTTAGGTAAACCTCTAGTGTCTCCTCCACATCTGATTCTAGAAAACCATTTTCCTTTAAATAGTATGCTAAAGCTCTATTACGATGAGCCGTTTCCCATTCGGATTGAAATACTATTTCATTAATAGCAGGACGCTTCTCTATCATTTTTTCAATTAATACGTATAGAGATTCTAATTTTTCTTGCACCGATTTCCCTGGCAAAAGTGAAGCTATCGTAATCGCTCCAGCATTAATCATAGGATTAAAAGGTTTTCCTGGTTTATGTATCTCTAAACGAATAATTGAATTAAAGGCATCTCCAGTTGGCTCTACGTCAACTCGTTCTAATACATAAGAAATACCGCGACTTAAACAAGCGGCTATAAAACCGATTACTTTTGATATACTTTGTAATGTGAAAGGTATCTCCCAATCTCCTGACTTTATCATTGTTCCATCTGGCTTTACTATACAAATACCTAACTGCGATACATTTATTTCCCCCAGAGCGGGAATATAACTGGCGCTTCGTCCCTTAGCTGCATACGTTCGATAATGGGCTACCCATTGATCTAAGCAAACTTTTTCTTGACCCTCAATTTGAATGCTATAATCTTTTATCATTTAAAAATATTCCCCCGTACTATTAACTTTATATAGAATGATTTTTTCTTTACTATAATCAATAATATTTGCACTAGAACCAAGAAAGATATTCAGACATATTGCAGTCTGAATATCTTTCTTATTACACACTTTTCTTTTTTGAATTTTTCTGATAATTTTCCCAACATTCAATATTTTTAAGCCCTTTAATGTTTTCTTTATAAAAAATAGGATCTTTACCAGCTTTTTTCTGATTTATATAATCTTGTAACGCCGCAAATGCTACTTTTGAAAGTAAGGTAATAGCAATTAAATTAATAATAACCATAAAGCCCATAAATAAATCCGCTAAATCCCATACAATTTGAACCTTTGCAACGGAACCAAATACAATCATAGCCAACACACTTATTCTGTATATCATTAACCACACTTTACTTGTATGTAAGAAGCGAATATTTGTTTCACCATAATAATAGTTGCCAATTAACGCACCAAATCCAAATAAAAAAACAAAGATAGCAAGACAACCCGATGCCCAAGAACCGATGTGTTCACTTAATGCTGCTTGTGTAAGTGCAATACCATTTAACCCCGGTTGTTTATATGCATCAGAAAGCAAAATAATAAAGGCAGTGCTAGTACAAATGATCAGTGTATCCGTTAATACACCAAACGCTTGAATCAGTCCTTGTTTCACCGGATGACTTGTTGTTGCTGTTGCAGCAACGTTTGGTGCACTTCCCATACCAGCTTCATTTGAAAATAAACCACGTTTAACCCCATTCATAAGTGCTGCACCAATTGAACCTCCTGCTATTTGTTTAAAACCAAATGCGTTTTGAACAATAAGAGAAAGAACTTCCGGCATTTTTGATATGTTGGTAACTACAACAAATAATGCAACTCCAATGTATAATACCGCTAAAAATACCACTTTGTATTCAGCCATTTTTGCAATACGTTGTACACCACCAAAGATAATCGCAGCGAAAGCAATGGCCATGATTATCCCGACTGTTAGGCGATCTGTACCAAATGCATTTTGAAAAGCAATTGTAACTGTATTTGATTGTACTGAATTGAATACAAGACCAAAAGTAATTGTGATTAAAATAGAGAATAATACTCCCATCCAACGTTTATTCAACCCTTTTTCCATATAATAGGATGGACCACCGCGGAAGCCAGTTTTATCTTTTACTTTATATATCTGTGCTAATGTGCTTTCAACAAAACTGGATGCCGAGCTAATAATAGAAATAATCCACATCCAAAATACAGCTCCAGGCCCCCCTAATGCAATCGCAATCGCAATTCCTGTAATATTCCCTGTTCCAACGCGAGCTGCCATACCAATACAAAACGCTTGAAAAGGGGAGATTTGATCTTTAGAACCACTTTTCCCCTCCATTAATACACGGACCATCTCTTTTAACATTCGAAACTGTACAAAATTCAATTTAAATGTAAAATAAATTCCGCAAATAACAAGCATAATAATTAACAATTTAGACCATAAAAAATCATTCGTTGACCCGACTAAATCTACAAAAAATCTTTCCATATTATCACTCCATACCAAAAATTTATCTATCATAATCTATATAAAATCACCTATATTCCCTGGCATAAATACCTCATTCATATTCAAATACAACAAGGATAAAAATTTTCTATATTAATAGGATTGGCCTGTTTAAGCAAACATCACAACATGTAACTGTAAAACTGAATTTTCGAAGAACTTAACGCTTATACATACGGTGCTCTATCCCCTTCTGTAAAACTAATATTCTTATCCACTAATATTGTTGTACTATTATGTTTGTTTCGTTTACCGGTGATTTACATTTAAATCATAATAATCAATAGTGATTAACTGGTTTTTTGTTAATTTTCCCTAGAACATGGAAATATCTCCTTTCTCACTACTAATCTCAAAAATAGGCTAGGTAAAAAGTTCATAGAAAAACTATGAAGCGCTTTCAATCTTCAACTAAGAGAAGCTTATTTTTAATTTATAATCAAAAGTACAGAATGTTACGAAAAAGTACAGATTTTTATAAAAACCAAAAAATATTTTAAGGTTTTTTCATCTAAAAAAACAGTGAGGTTTTGTGAATTTTATACAGTATCCAAACATCACGGATTCCGTTCTACCTAACTTTTGACAAGTCTCTATTTTCTTCATAAAAACATGCATACTTTTTCTCTTTTAGAACTTCATATAAAGTATTTGAAATCAAGAATCGATAAGTTATTATAAGAATATTAAAAAAACAAAACATTTAATTTATTTATGGTATCATACAAAAAACATTTGTTTTCTCAATTAATCCCCTAGTGAGATTTGTTGAATATCTATTATTAAATGTATATTTCCTTTGCGTTTCATTCTACTAACATAGATTACAGGTGGTGTATTGTGAAAGAAATAGTATTCGTTCAAAGTAAAAAAAGACTCCTTATGAAATTCGAATTTTTAAAAAAGGATTTAGTACTTACCATTTCACTGATACTAGCAATTGTAAGCTGCTTAATACATTCGCCAAAGATCGAATATATTAACTTTGAAGTGTTAATTAGCTTATTTAATCTAATGGTGGCCATTAAGGCCTTGGAACAGCTAAAGATATTAGACAAACTTGCCGTTGCGATTTTAAATAAATGCAATAACAGCAGGTCAATATCTATTATTCTAATTTTGTTATGCTTTATTTGCTCCATGTTTGTAACAAATGATGTCGCTCTCCTCACTTTTGTTCCAATAACACTTGTCATTAGTAAAAAAACACAAATGAACATGATGGATACAATCATCCTGCAAACAATTGCGGCAAACATCGGCAGTAGCTTGATGCCTATGGGAAACCCACAAAATTTATACTTATATTCTTACTATGGAATTAAGCTCATCCCATTTTTAGGTTCAATCCTGCTTTTAGCTGTACTTGGAATCAGTTTGTTATTTATATTTACTCAAAAACTTCAAAAAACAAATTTAAAAATAGAACTACCTGTTATTACCGTGAAGAATCGAAAAAAAGCTACCATCTGGATTTTGATACTTATCACTATCATTGCATCTATTTTTGGTGTCATTAATTATTACATTGCGCTAATAGTTACATTGATGGCAGCATTTACGTTAGATAGAAACTTACTATTTAAGATCGATTACTTTCTTCTAATAACCTTTGTCTGTTTTTTTTATTTTTATCGGAAACATTTCCCATTCCGATGCGCTGGAGACATTTGCTCGCGCTAATTTAAGAGGAGATACTTCAGTCTTCTTTAGTTCCATATTCTTGAGTCAATTGATTAGCAATTTTCCTACTTCAATTCTTCTATCAAACTTTACTTCTGATTGGAAAGCTTTATTACTAGGAGTAAATATTGGAGGGCTTGGAACAATTATCGCATCTTTAGCCAGTGTAATTTCCTATAAACTATTCACTCAGGCCAATGGTAAAGAGAGTAAGGCGTATTTAATTAAATTTAGCATTTACAACTTTTCATTTTTAATCATACTTACATGTATACAATACTTTATCTTTAAATTTCTAAAAATTTTTTAAAAAATTGATTACTTTAAAAAAACCCAAATATCTCAGCATTAAATTGAGAAATTTGGGTTTTAATATAGGTATGTTTAAAGAGATACAACAAAGTTACCATCAATTTAATATTTTAAGATGTTCTCAAAGCGAAAATCTTTTAGCTTTTACGTTATTTATTAGAATTCAGTTCATTTTTTATGTACTCAGTTATATAATAAATGACTGAATTTATAGGGTAATAACTTTCAATTAATAATAGAAATATAACTTATTACAATGTTATTTCATTTTTGAAGTCCTCTTCACAAAATCCTTAATGTCCCTCAATTTTTTTCCGCTAATATTATCTTTGATCGTTGAATCTATGTCATTTTCAATATAAAAAGTTTTATTCTTAACCTTTGTTTCAAATTTATATTTATTTTTATCCCAATTTATTAGATTGCTCTTTAGGTGTGCAATATTTCTTACATCAAATTCAATCATAAAAGGTTCTAAAGCTGGATAAAAATGTCCAAGTTTATTATTTTCTTTTAAAAAAACTATATATGTCTCCTCGGATTTTGGTTTTATATACAATGGATCTTTATTTTCTACTTTTTTAGTAAACACTTTCGTAGCACCTTTCAGAATGATTCCATTTTTATCAATGATTTCATTACTTTCCTCTAATACGAGATTTTCTGAATATCTATGATTTATTAAGATTTCATTCTTTACATAGTCCCCTTTTAAGATTTCTTTGACATGAAAACTAAACAAATGGCCTTCAACATCTTCACTTTGAATCTCATGTGATGAACTGTTTGCCATATTCCATTTAGAGTATAAGCCGTCATATTCACCTAGTACAATAACGTCTGCTTCTTCAACCATTTCGCTTAAATGATTTGTAGTTTTGAATGTCTTATTTAATACTATAGTTTCAGAATTCGATGACACGCTAGACACTCCTGCCACATCTATACTGGACCAAATTGTTTTACCAATAATAATTAAAAAAGTAAATATGAATAAACATAGACACCATTTCATTGCTTTATATTTATACATTATAATAAAGTCTCCCTAAATTATATTTTCTCAATACAAAATATTCTAAATGTTAATTAAATATTAATCCAAAAGAAGAGAATGGTGCTATAATTCTCTTGTTAAAAATAATCTTTGGAGGGATAATATGAATTTTAAAAAAGGGATTACTGCATTTTTATTAGGTACTGTGTTTGTTTTTTCAAGCGTTGGCGTTTCAGAGGCTTATGTAAAAGAAGGATGGAAGCTGCCTTCAAAATCAGCTACATATAAATGGGGAGACAGATTAGACGATGGTTCAAGTATCATCAAATCTGGTTGGCAAGCTGCCGATTCAGCCTGGTACACTGCTTCTCGTATTAATTTTACAGTTTCCTCTTCTTCTGTGAACACATTAAACTCTTGGTTTGAAAGTTCCTCTACTTATTATGGAAGAATGAAGACATCTTATAATACATCCACTAAAAAAGTAACGAAATTTGCTGGTGATATTAACGCAGGTAATACAAATATTACAAAATCAAATGTTGCTAAAAGTACAGGAGTCCATGAGTTTGGTCATGCAATAGGAATAGGTCACAACAGTGGTACTTCAATTATGAACAGCAATCGTAATCGTACTACTATGCATGTCCCTCAAACTGACGATAAAAATGGTGTAAATGCAATCTATTAACAGAAAAAGGAGATGATTTCTTAATGTTAAGTAAAAAAGCAAAAACTATGGTAATTGCAATACCTTTGGCTACAGTAATTGGTTTGGGAGGATATTCAGCATTTAATAGTCACTTCTCCCCTGTTGCTGAAGAAGATAAGAATACCGAAACTGTTATTCTCAGTAAAGATTTCCCTGCTACAAGTGATTTAAATCAAATGATTAATGAAGCAGATCTAGTTGTAATCGGTGAATATGAAGGTCTTGACTCTAAGTGGAATATGGCACGTAATCCAAGTAATCCATCGGAAGAGGACAAAGAAAATTACGTTGAAGGACATCTTTATAATTTCAACATTTCCGAAACAATTAAAGGTGTGAATGAAAATAAACAAATAAAAATCAATCATCGTTTCGCTGAAACTGTAAAACTTGAAGATTCTAATGCAGTTGTTGCACCAGATGGCACAGTTACAAAAAAGGCTACTAAGATAACTACTAAAGAGGTGCAAAATAAGGATCCTTTATATATCGAACCTATGGTTAATAAAAAATATATGATGTTTTTGAAGAAGGATCAATTATTTGGTAACTACTACGGAGCAATTGAACCATTCGCAATTACCTTTGATGAAAATAACAAAGCAGACCTTCAGACAAACATAGAAACTATTAATGAAAGTAAAATGTCTTCCAAAGCACAACTTGCAGGAAAAACAATTGTATTAAAAAATGAAATACATGAAACTATTACTGACAATATTAGCGGTAAGACCCTTGATGAATTAAAAGAACAAGTAAAACAAAAAAACAAGTAATAATTATAACTTATATTGATTTTCCCTATTTCATAAGATAATTAAAATTAATTTATAACTGTTATTACAGATTAAAGAAAAATCATTTTTTTCACCCAAAAGCAAAGCAACTGCCTATCAAATTTTTTAGTAGGCAGTTGTTCAATTATTAAAATAAAGTACCATACTGTTTAATTAAATACTATTTCCAAAACAAAAAAATAAAGGTTTTCAATTCACTTGAGCTTTCTTGTCTCTAATTCATATATTCTTCTAAATTTATTTTTTGTATATCCCCCAAAAAAATCCTACATAGCGCATGTACCAAGCTTCATCTGCATAACTAGTTACATTCTCCTTTTTCTATTGTTAATAGCTTCACAATAAAAGCTGTTAAACGGAAAAAGTGGGAAGTCTTAAATTAGACTTCCCACCTTATATAAATTTACAATTAGTGACAATACCCATACAAATACAATAGTATATATAATAATCACTCATTATATGTGTTGCTCTTTTAACCGGCCAATGTAACCCCTTAGCCATCCTTCATGATTGACTTGATTGTTTCTAGATACTTAATCCCTCTATACTCATTTCAAGCGGTAATCCATTCCGATGGAAATTACAAATGACAAAATTTATCCGTTTTTCCTACTTGCTAAATTCAGCAAGTAAAATGTTTTTAAAAACTTCCGGGTTATTAATGTTTAAACTGTTCGAATTGATAGCGAGTGTATGTTTACCTCCAAGTGTTCCACCAGCAAAAGTGGAAAACCCTGGAACGCCCCCCCTGTGTCCCCATACCGAGACACCGTTCGGAAGCTTAATTTCAAGGATTCCAAGACCATACCCGGTTCCCTCTCTATTTGTAGGAACTGTAGTAAGCATTTGTTTTAACTGCTGTTCCTTCAGTAATTTGCCACCTAGTAAGTAAGAGAAGAATTTGTTTAAGTCGTCAGCAGTAGAAATCATATCTCCATCCGAGCTACCTGGGTTAATATAAGTAACGTCTTTTCGCTCACTCGCTCCGTCTAGTTGCAAATAGCCACGGGCATGCTTGGTGCCTGGAATCACGCTTGAATTACCAGGTAGAAATGTATTTGACAAATCAAGAGGTTCAATAATCCGATTTTCAACCTCTTCCGCATAACTGTTGCCAGTTACTTTTTCAATAAGGATCCCCAGTAATACGTATCCTGTGTTTGAATAAGACCAACCCTTTCCTGGGGCAAAGTCTGGGGGAAGTGAAATCCCCATCTTTACAAATTCTTCAGCCGTATATGATTTTTTTATATCCGTAATATCAAAGTCTTTTGAATTTATATAGTCAGCAATACCACTTGTATGATTCAATATTTGCCGGATCGTAATCTGATTACCATCATATCCGTTTCCTTGAATAACACCAGGTAACCATTTTTCAATGGAGTCGTCTAGATTCAAACGGTTCTCTCCAGATAATTGAAGCAGAACTGTTGCAATGAACGTTTTCGTCACACTGCCAATGCGAAAGCGAAAATCTGCTTTCATTGGTTTCTTAGTTTTCAAATCCGCTATCCCAGCACTATAACTCCAAGTTTTACCCCCCTTAGAAATTTGAGCGAGTATTCCCGGGTATCCAAGTTGCAGTTCATCTCGCATTGCTTTCTTAACGGAAGTACGATCGCTTTTCGTACTTGTTTGTAACGAACTAGATACATTTTGCGTAGATTCTGCTTTTACAATTGATGTTGGTGTTATGTATAACAGGGAACTTCCACCTATTAAAAGTGCTAGACTTGCACATGTAATTTTACTGCTTGTTTTCATAAAGAATTCCTCTCTTCTATTAAAATCGTATTGATGGTTAATAATTATGTCATATGCTAACCACACAGCTATCAACTCTCCCAATGATAAAAGTCAACACTGAATTTGCAATCAACGTACTAATCATTATTTTCACAAACACCATTGTATTCTAACAATCTCTAAATCACTCTTTTTCCACATACATATTAACCATAGAAATTACTTCTTTTCCTTAAAACACTCTTGTTACTGATTATTTGTTTTATATGTAGGCCGTACTTGTTCCCCCCTTCATGCCTCCTTATATTTTTATCCTACACAATGAAAATCTCTTTTTTCTTACCTATTCCTTACAAATTCCTTACATACAAAATCACTTCTACAATAGGATTGAAGTAGCATCTGTGCCCGAAAGCGCAAAAAACACCGATGCTTTTTCGCTTCAGTGTTTTTTGCGCTTTACATATTGAAGATTCATTTTACTCTTAGCAGGTTGAATTGCTAATTTTTTCTAATACGATTATTCTTCTTACTATATAAAACAAATTTTATAGTATTATATGAAACACTTCTCAAGTTGTCATTAAGGCACATTATTCTAAATTTATTGATCTAGTTGAGATGGACTCACTTTTTGAATTTGAACAAGTATATCAAACGTTTTACCTAATGATATATCAACAGTTTTTGGTATATCAGGCCCTTCGGTAGCTATTCCAGCGAAAATTGGATGTTGTTCGTTTAACCAAGTTTTTGTCACGCCGTTCGCCTTACGTAAATCAATAAAAAATTGATCTTTTTTGACCTGTCCAAAAATGTAGTTATAACTGTTTGGATCATCCGATTTTAATGTTCCATAGGGGCCAAATTCACCATTGCTATTCTTGACATTGTATTGTCCTTCATAAACTGACGTTCCAATAGATACGTATCTTTTTCCATAATATTCTGCTAAATGCTGCCCAGCTACTTTAGGATATATAAAAGGAAGCATATTTGTTTTCGAAACGTGTCCATTATGTGCCCATACAATGGTTTTTCCTAAATGTTCTTCAGTCCACTTCGCATTTTCATACATCGCAATATCATGTTTCAAATAAAAATCCGCTGGTTTATCAGGAGGTGTCGCTAACATTGTAGTAAACTGTTCAATAATACGAGCATTTTGCTTTATCCATGCAAACTCTTTAGATTTTCCATTTAAATAGCTTTTATTTTCCTCTAATAAAGCACTAATTTGTTTAGCATCTAAAACATACTTTTCTTTTTCTTCTTTCGTAAGGCTTTCAAAAGTATTCATATCCTTTGTTACAGGAATAAGACCTTTTATCTTCTCTTCTACTCTAGGCAACAGTTTTGAATTGTTTGCTTTAATATATTCTATTATATTATTATAAACATTTTCGTTTACTGATTGAATGTCCATCCCTATGACACGTACTTTCGATTTATGTTTTGGATTAGCATTATATTGCCGAATCCAATCAAGTAAATCTAGCATTTCTTTCGTCTTAAATACAGGTGTTAGATGTTGGCTTGGGTTTCCCTTACCAGTAAGAACATATTGATCAAGTTCCAAGGCCCTGTCCCATCCCTCTTCTAAAACTAGATTGGTAAAGCCCTTTTCAGATACTAAATACTTAACAATGCGGTGTTTCATTGTAAAAACTTCATGAGCCCCATGCGTAGCTTCACCTAAACCTACAATTGAAGCTGAACCTACCATATTCTTAAGTGGTTTCAAATCATTAAGAGATGCAGTTGGATTAGTTGTTTTTAAAGGCTTTGCATGTGCTTCTAACCATTTCGCTATTTGATTTGTATTATAGGGAGCTGTAACAGAAACCTCTGTTTTCGAATCTGCATAAGTATTTCCTACAAAATGAGTCATTGTTATAGCAGAAGCAACAATTGCAATAATTATTTTCTTTTTCATAAAAAACCTCCTGAAATATTTACTTATAGCTTTTTGACATACTCTGCCAACTTCCGTTTAAAACATTCATTTTCTTATTACTGTTAAGATACATTTATTCTAGTTCCTAAAACTCACTTATTTCTTAATAGGTTCTTAAGAAATTCTTAATTCACTTATACGAATATAAAACTAAATAAGCTTCAATTCATTGTATTGTAAATTCCTCATTGCATAACATTATAATGTACAGATATTCGTTATAAATAATGTTATCTAAAGTATTCAATTTCAGTATGTATTATTAACGTAGTTAATATATGGTTAATATGAAGTTCCAAATTTTGATTGTTTGTAGTCTCTTTATCATAGGGTTAATTTAGGGGTTATTTTTTGTTCACTTCATTTTTTTCGGCACTCTGCATCTAGACGGTATACCCATTGGCCACAGTTAGACTATTTCAAATCAAAAAAATAGATTACCTGCACACTAAAGAGTATAGCGCACAGGTAATCTAGTTGTTTTTGAGATTAATAAAAAACTAATTTATCTTTTGAATTCTTCCATCAATAATAGACTGAATTGGTTCTTTTGATTTTTTTATATAATCTACTAATGCTTCAAAATCAGTTGGTCCTGTTTCAGCATCTTTACCGTTTTTAAAGGATACAAATCCATCTCCACCTGAAGCTAGAAATGCGTTCGCAACGACGCTGTAAGTTTTAGAAGGAATAATTTCTTCTCCATTTGTTAAGCGAATACTTGTTACTTTTTCTCCATTAGGCTTGTTCGCATCCCAAGTGTATTGGATACCTGAAATTTGAAGCATTCTTGTTATGTCTTTTTGCCATTGTTGATTTAAAATATCACGAATGTCTTGACCTGTTAAATTTACTTTTATTAATTGATTTCCGAATGGTTGAATACCATATATCTCTCCCCATGTAATATCACCAGCATCTAAGTCATTACGAATACCACCAGGATTCATAAGTGCAATTTGGGATTGCATTGTTGTACGCTGAGCATCAGCAACTAAATTTCCAAGAGTAGATTCACCAGCCATATTTTGTTTGCGATCTAGTGGAGCGATAGACTTACCTACAACTTCATTAACAAGAGGTGCGATTTTTGCTTGATATTTCTCCATCTTCTTCTTTATTTTTTTATCAGGCTCTATGCCTTCATGATAAGTTGTAACAATTTCTGCTTTTTTCTCAACAATATCTTGTGTCTTACGATCAATCTTTACATCAACATCAGCAAAAGCCATACCATAAGAATTTGCTTGTACGACAAGTTTATTATTAACAGTTCCATTTACATAGGTGTGGCTATGGCCACCAAAAATAACATCGACTTCTGGATCAGTCTCATTTGCTAATCGGACGATATCACCATTTGTTACGCCGTTCCCATCTGTTATACCTCCGTTATGTGCAAGAACAACGATAGATTTAACGCCTAGTTTTTTTAATTGCTTTACGGATTTGTTAATAGCTTCAACTTCATCTGTAATTTCTACATTCTTTAGCATAGTAGGCATAACAAGGTTAGGAACATCCGTTGTTACGACTCCGATAAAGCCAACAGGAACTCCTTGTACCTTTTTTATAGTGAATGGTGGTAAAAATAAACGACCGGTGGATTTATTATAGAAATTTGCAGCAACATATGGGAATTTTGCTCCTTTAAAATTTCCTGTTTTCTCATGGTATCCACCATAAATAAGGCGGTTCATTTCTTCAACACCTTCATCAAATTCATGATTTCCTATCGTTCCAACATCGAATTTCAAATCATTTAGAAATTCAATTGTAGGTTCGTCTTGTAATAATGCTGAAACAGGAGTACTTGCTCCAACAACATCTCCAGCATGTACCTTTAATGTATTTGGATTTTGTTTTTCACGATCACGTAAATAAGCCCCTAAGTACTCAATTCCCCCTGCATCTTTATTGTTAATTTTTTTTACAGTGTCTAGTTGCCCATGAAAATCGTTAATACCGAGCATTTGTACATCTATGTAGCGATTTTGTTCTGTACTTGCTTGGATTGAAGGCGCAGCAAATACACTAGTAAAAGTAACTGTACTTAATGCTAAAGCAACTGGAATAATTTTTTTCAACATAAAATTTCTCTCCCCTAATTAAAATCTGACATAATACGATGTTATTTTAATATATTAAGAGAATTATTTCCATAAAAATTCTACCAATTATAAAAATTAATAAGATTTTATTGTTTTCTGACAAGATATTTCTTCCTCAAAAAATGTACATTTCTTTGTTTTGAGGAAGAAATATTATCTTGATAGTAATATAGCAATACATCTAAAAGACCTAAAAAAACTCTAAACAATAAATTTTTGCTGTTAAGAAGAATATTCAATTCGAAACTAATGAAGATTTATCAACCTAACATATCAATACCACCATTTAAAAAGATGCTCCTGGATTTATCCAAGAGCATCTTTTATAAAGCTTTATTTTTTACTTATTTATAATTTATCAACTAACAATTATATAGTTGTAATCAGTCCTTTAAAAATAATAGGAGTGCTTCATTAAATTCTTTAGCATGCGTTGCATTTAGCCCATGTGGACCACCCTTTATTAAGGCTACTTTAGAATTAGGAATTGCTTCATGTGTTAATTTCCCACTATATTCATATGGTACAGTTGCATCAGAATCACCGTGAATAATAAGAGTAGGTATATTAAACTTCTCCAAGTCTTTTCTAAAATCTGTCTTACTAAAGGCGGTAATACAATCAAGTGTTCCTTTAGGTGATGCACTGGCTGCAATATCCCAATTATATAAACGGAATGGCTCACTTACTAAATCTGTTCGATTACCAGCCGTGAAAAATCCCTTAGTAAATTCATCAAGAAATGCAAGGCGGTCATTTATCACACCACTTTTGAATGCTTCAATTGTTGCATCATCTAAGGCCCCTTCAGGATGATCCTCTGATTTGTATAAATACGGAGGAACTGCCCCAGCAAAAACAGCCTTTTCAATACGATCTGTTCCATACGTACTAATATACCGGGCTACTTCGCCTCCACCCATAGAAAAACCAACAAGTGTGACATTTTGAAGCTCTAAATGTTCTAATAGTTGATGTAAATCAGAAGTAAAGGTATCATATTCATACCCTTCCCACGGCTGAGATGATTGTCCAAATCCTCGACGATCATATGTTATAACTCTGTATCCAGCCTCAACAAGAGCGGGAACTTGGTATTCCCAAGATCGACCACTTAACGGCCAACCATGAATGAGTACAACTGGTTTTCCTGTGCCATGATCCTCATAATATATCTCAATTGGTTCTTGCTTTTCGGTTCCTACAGTAATTTTAGCCATGCTTCTACCTCCTAAAAATATTCCAATATGTATCCTTTTCTTCAATAATCTGGATGAACATCATAACCTATTCATGCACGTTTATGTTGTGAATTCTAAGTATGAAACTCTATTGTTCCAATGCATTCATTTTCTCCTTTTGGAACAATCCCCCCTCTAATACCTTTTGCATCATAAAATAATTACTGAACATTACTCCTATTCAATTGTAATAACAAAAATAGGTGACTATCAATATCGTTCTATCTATAGGATGTATAGGTAAAACCAATCTATTTTATAGTGAAAACAACTATAGTTACGACCTATACAAATTATAGATAATTTAGAATTGATTAACGAATCAGTTTTCAAATACTATAAATTTGTATAGCACTTCATGTTCTGTGAATGCTGCTATAACCAATATTATTGGTCAGCTTAGTTATAAACGAAGAAACTTATGATAGTATTCGACTATTTAAACTTTCTTCGATTACTTAATTTTTAGGAGGAATACATAATGACTGATCTCTATTCTCGTATTAACAAAGATGATGCTGTTGTGCTTTTAGTAGATCATCAAACTGGTCTTATGTCCGGACTAGTACGTGACTATGGTGTTGATGAATTCAAGAACAATGTTTTAGCTCTTGCTCATACTGCTAAGTTTTTTAATTTACCAGTTATTTTAACAACAAGTTTTGAAAACGGGCCTAATGGACCTTTAATGCAAGAATTGGTTGATCTCTTTCCTCATGCACCAAAAATAGCTCGACCTGGACAAATTAACGCATGGGATAATGATGATTTTGTAAAAGCAATCGAAGAAACTGGAAAAAAACAACTTATCATCGCAGGCGTAGTTACGGACGTTTGTGTTGCTTTCCCGGCACTTTCCGCTATAAAAGCTGGATATGAAGTATTTGCTGTTACTGATGCTTCAGGAACTTTCAGTAAACAAGTTGCAGATGCTGCCAATACACGTATGGCACATAGTGGCGTGCAACTTATGAACTGGTTTAGCGTAGCTTGCGAATTACAACGCGATTGGCGCAACGATGTCGAAGGTTTTGGCAATTTGCTTGCTAGCAATCTTCCAGGCTATCAAAATATAATTGGAAGCTATAGAGGAGCTCAGCGAGATCTTAGTAAACAAAATGCATAAATGTATCTCAAGGAAATAGCTTTAAATCACCTTTTTTAAAGTAGATAGTATAAATTTAGTGCTGATTAAATCAGCACTAAATTTAAATTAAAAAGTATAGTAGAGCTTCAATTGACAGAAGATACATTACTTTCAATAAACAATTGAAAAAGGAGCGTTTTATTATGAGTAATTTAGAATTGTTAAATCCGGAGAACAGTGCCTTAATTTTAATTGATTTTCAACCTCAAATGACTTTTGGAGTTGCAAGTATTGATAGACAAACATTGATTAATAACGTTATGCTACTTGCTAAATCAGCAAAAACTTTTAACGTACCTACTATTCTTACTACAGTTGAAACACGCAGCTTTTCTGGTTATTTTTGGCCACAAATTCTTGATATATTCCCAAACCATGAAATTATAGAACGTAGTTCAATGAACTCTTGGGAAGATCCGAAATTTGTTGAGGCAGTTAAAGCAACCGGTAGAAAGAAATTAATATTTGCAGCACTTTGGACTGAAGTTTGCCTTGCATTCCCTGTGCTTGAAGCAATTAAAGCTGGCTATGAGGTATATGCAGTTGATGATGCTTCAGGTGGTACTAGTTTGACAGCACATAACGCTGCTATGCGTCGTGTAGAACAAGCTGGTGCAATTCCAGTGACAGCAATTCAAGTTTTACTTGAATACCAACGTGACTGGGCACACAAAGACACTTATGATGCTGTAATGGAGATTGTAAAGGAACACACTGGTGCTTATGGTCAAGGTGTAGAATACGCATATACTATGGTGCACGGCGCGCTTCCAAGCAGGAAAATATGAAACAAGAAGGAGTAGCTGTCGAAGAGACTTATACAGGGAACACGATGGATGCTGGCAATCCAGTAACAACCATTGTTACATGGGAAATTCAAGAAGGTAGAGAAAAACAGTTTGAAACATGGAGACATGAAATTGAGGCTGCGGCTACTAAATTCCCAGGACATTTAGGTGTAAATCTAATAGTCCCAAGTAACGAATCCAGAGAGTATACTGTTATTTTTCGCTTTGATACGTATGAGCATCTACGTACTTGGCAAGAATCAGATGTTCGCCGGGATTTGTTAAAAACGGCGGAGCAATTTCAAGCCACTAATCCAACTTACAAAACTGAAAGCAGTTTGGCTTATTGGTTTGTTACTCCGAAAACGCCAGTTCCACCGCCAAAATGGAAAATGTCTATCGTTACCCTTCTGGGTGTATGGCCTCTTAGCATGTTAGTTCCTAAAGTGATAGGACCTATTATAAAACATATGAATCCTATTATGTCAGCTTTTTTTGTTTCTGTATGTATCGTGTCCTTGCTATCATGGGTAGTCATGCCGATTTTCGGTAAATTATTTCATCCATGGTTACAAAATAATAGAAAGTAGACGAGGTGTGAACATGAATTTACCGGATATGATCTTATATAACGGAAAAATTACTACCCTTGACCCTTCTCAGCCTGAGGTATCTGCTATCGCCATAACTGATGGTTTAGTCACTGCAGTAGGTGGAGATGAGCTTCTTAATAGTGCCACGGAAAAAACAAAAAAAATAGACCTTAAAAGAAAGAGAGCTATTCCAGGCCTGAATGACTCCCATATACACGTGATTCGTGGTGGTCTGCATTATAATATGGAATTACGTTGGGAAGGCGTGCCATCACTTTTTATTGCTCTAGAAATGCTCAAAGAACAGGCAAGGCGTACACCTGCTCCTCAGTGGGTAAGAGTAGTTGGAGGTTGGTCTGAATTTCAATTTAAAGAGAGACGGATGCCAACATTAGAAGAGATTAATGCTGTTTCTGAAGACACGCCTGTCTTTGTGCTACATCTTTACGATAGAGCACTTGTAAATCGTGCAGGGCTACGTGCACTGGGATACACGAAAGATACCCCAGACCCTCCAGGCTGTTTAATTCAGCGGGATAAAAGAGGTAATCCAACGGGCCTTTTAATTGCTAACCCTAACGCTTCTATTCTTTATTCAAGTTTGGGTAAAGCTCCAGTACTTAATCTTGACGACCAGATTAACTCAACTCGCCATTTTATGCGTGAATTAAATAGATTAGGTATTACAAGTGCCATCGACGCAGGTGGTGGTTTCCAAAATTACCCTGATGACTACAAAGTTGTTGAACATTTAGCCGAGAAGGAACAATTAACTTTGCGTATTGCTTATAATCTATTTACGCAAAATCCTAATCATGAATATGAAGACTTTGCTTCATGGGCAAAAATTGTTTCTCCCGGTCAAGGAAATGATAAGTATAAAATGAATGGTGCCGGAGAAATGTTAGTATTCTCGGCAGCCGATTTTGAAAAATTTCAAATGCCACGGCCCGAACTAGCTACAGTAATGGAAGCCGACTTAAAGAAAGTAATTTCTCTATTGGTGGAAAACCGTTGGCCATTCCGTTTACATGCAACTTATGACGAGTCAATCACACGTTTCTTAAATGTATTTGAGGAAGTTAACAGAGAAATTCCTTTTAATGGGCTACGCTGGTGGTTTGATCATGCAGAAACAATCTCAGATCGTAGTATGGAACGTGTTAAGGCTTTAAATGGCGGTATTGCCATCCAAGACCGCATGGCTTTTCAAGGTGAATACTTTGTTGACTTATACGGAAAGGAAGCTGCAAAGCATACTCCTCCGATTTATCGTATGTTAGACCTTGGTATACCTGTTGGCGCCGGTAGTGATGCAACCAGGGTTTCCAGCTATAACCCTTGGGTTGCTCTTTACTGGATGGTTGCTGGAAAAACCATTGGTGGGCTTTCCATATACGATGAAAAAAATAAACTTGATAGAAAAGTAGCCCTGGAATTATATTCAAAAGGAAGTGCGTGGTTCTCTGGCGATGAAGGTAAAAAAGGAACCCTGGCAGTAGGTCAGTTTGCTGATATTGCTGTATTGTCTGCTGACTACTTTACTGTGCCGGAAGAAGAAATCAAAGACCTTGAATCATTGCTCACCATTATGGGTGGGCAGGTTGTTTATGGAAATAATGAATTTAAAAACTTATCACCTGAATTGCCGCCAGCATCACCTGATTGGTCACCGACGGGCGTTTATGGTTATGGTGGTGCTAACCTAGCCAACACTATACTTTCTCACGATTCCCGTGATAACAAGTTACATAGTTGTAGTAACCCTCTCCATCAACACACTCATACCGTAATAGGAAAAGATGGAACTAAATGGGGTATTGGTTGTACTTGCTTTGCTTTCTAAATCAAAACCACCGGTATAATGCCGGTGGTTTTCTTTCTACAATAAGGATATATAAATTCAAAATAGCAGTGTATATCCCTACATGGAATCTGTTACTATGCGATAAGACCGAAGAATTGATTGATTAACTTAACTTGTTTTTGATAGCCTTCTCTCCTTGCAAAGTCTGTCCTTTTTTCCTTAATTAAAAGTCAATGGTATCCCCTTTTTGATCGACTACACCACACATATAAATCCACTGTCCTTCGACTTTAATATAGATTTTAATTTTTTCAATTGTTACACTAGAATCATTATTATTTCTATTACACTGATACTTTTTGAGAATCATTTAACTTCTGCATAAAGATGCGTGCTGCAAAACTTAAAAATTTATCACCAAAGTGAATAAGATTAATATCTTGACTTGGTGTTGGATCAGTAATACGAACTATGCTCAAAGTATCATTATTAACAAAGTTAACCAGTGAAAGAGGTATTATGGCAACACCATGTCCATTGTATACAAGGCTCAATAGAGAAATAGAAGATTTTGTTTCTATATTTGCTTCAGATAAAGATAACCCTAAACTCTCACAATATATCTTAATAGATTCACGACAACTACATGAAACCATTACTCTACTGAGCCCTACTAATTCTCGAAAAGAAACAAATGATTTTTCATTCAAAGGATGATTTTTGGGAATTACAAGGACGAGCTCTTCACTATACAAAAGGGTGTTTGTTAATGTGTCTGGAATTTGAGCACTACGTGTAATCCCGAAATCAATATTTTTGTCAACGATTTGATTTACAGCAACTTCGGATTCTATAATCTTTACTACAATGTTGGGATAATGTTGTTGAAACTTCATAATATAAGGTGTTAAATAAGTAAGATCCTCTAATAAACCTCCTATAGTAATCACACCTCTTTTTACACCCTTTAATTCAAAAATTTCATTATAAACGTCATCAAATTGTTGCATGATAAATTTTCCTTTATCAAATAGCAGCTTACCCGCTTCTGTCATTTTGATACCTCTTCCAACTCGATGAAACAAGGGTGTATCAAGTTCACCTTCTAAAACTCGTATTTGTTGACTTAAAGTCGGCTGTGAAATACCTAGAACTTCCGCAGCTTTAGTGAAACTATTATTATTACAAACTTGAATAAAATACTCTAAATGACGTAATTCCATTCTTGATACCCACTCTCCGCTTTATGAAAGATTTATAATTTAAAGGACGATATGTATACATTAACATAACAACTTTATTTCATATTATACCGATTGAAATTACACGCTTTATTCATTTTGTATTATAATAAATTTACTACCATTTATTAATTTTTCCTCCTGTTTATTTAAATTATATTTAATTAAGACATTACTAATTCGAGATATATTTCTAAAGATTTATAGTTCTAGTGCATAATACCCTAATTTTTTCAACTTTTCGATTATCATTTTTTTCTCAGTATAGTCCAAACCACCAAATATTTGCTGAATCGCCTCTTTATGCTGAGGAAAAATAATATCCATTAGTTCAATACCTTCTGAAGTAATTGACGCATACGTGACACGGCGGTCTTTAGGACATGGTTTTCGTATTAAGAACCTCTTCTTTTCCAACTTATCCACTACATACGTGATACTACTACTTGCAAGTAATATTTTGTCTCCAATTTTTTGTATAGGCTGATCGCCTTTACTATACAGTAGCTCAAGCACTGCAAATTCAGTTGGATTAAGTCCATAACTTTTTATATCCTCTTCAATACGCTTAGTAATTGACTGTACTGCCCTTGATAATATAACAAATAACTTTAAAGATAAGCTCTCATCGTTAATCACGCTCATAATTACCAATCCTTTACAAGTTATCTTGGATTCGAGATTCATTATATTATCGTCAAAATATTATGTCAATCATTCATTTTAGCTTTATCAATCCATTTATAATTTATTTCTCAACATATGACATATGGAATTAGAAGAAAACAATTGTTACTATATAAGTATCTCAATTACGTTATTTCTTTTAAAGAGAGCTTGTTTTTAATCGCAAGTTCTCTTTTGCCATATTCTAAATTGAATCCGGACAAATTTCAGAGTATATGATATAGTTTTTAAACAAAGATTAGAGCTCTCCTACAGGAAGGAGAGCTCTAATCTTTCATATAAATATTCACCATTTTTATCATTGCGAGGACATCAAAACTTTAACTTGATGGGGATATGGTGCTATCTCAATTAATAAATATTACAAACCATATATCTATCATATTTTTTATAAACAGGATTAATTAGATTTAAAAAAAGATTTCTTTTTCTTTACTCGTAATAAGTCACCTGTCCATCCTTTGAATCGCATATACATATACATACCCGCTGTTGTGAAAATAATAAATAAGAGAGCGATTAAATAGCTATATTTCCATTCTAGTTCAGGCATGTATTTAAAATTCATACCCCATAATGCTCCTAAGGCTGTCAAAGGCGTACTCACAGCAGTTAATACAGTAAGAGCTTTCATAATTTCATTCCCACGATGAGAAGAAACAACTTCTTGTAAATGAATCATCGTGTCTAATTCTTCTTGGTACTCTTTAACAAGTTGTAATCCACGCTCTAATTTTACGTATGTTTGTTTATAACAAAGGGTGTTTGTTAGTTTTTCTAACCAAGCTTCTTTTAGGCCTTGTAACACTTCTTGTATTAAGCGAAACACATGTGTGTTCATAAATAATTCATGACGAATATGATAAATCCTTTCTAAAACTGCTATGTTATTATGATGATAAAAATCCCATAATACATTTCTGAAATTGTTTTCAAAGTAGTCAACCTTTCGCAAATAATGAGATATAAACATTGATAAGATAGCACATAATCCTTCAGCGGAACTATTACAATTTTTTGTACCCATAGGGAAATTATGTATTAATTTTTGGAAATCCTCTTCCTCTTTTTCCTGAACTGTTATCAGTATTCCATGAGCTACGAAATAATGAAGAAATTTTTGAATTTTGGCGTCCTTTTTATCTTGATCATATAAAAACGAACCATATACACAAGTTTGACTTGGTGATAACGTATAAACATATAATCCATTTTCACAAGGAGAACTTATTTTCTTTACAAATTGAGCGAAATAAGATGTTACATCACGAGGGATTATAGAAGAAAGTTTTTCAAGCTCACTAGTTTTCACATGATACCAACTCCATTTCGTCATTTTTATGCATTCCATATTATTCTTCCTTTCTAAATAGTTTTATGTTTGATCGAATCATATCCGTAATACGAAATTTGTATGTAGGTATTCATGTCTTGGAGGAAGAGTTTTTAGATCATCTAAATTACAAAATAAATAACATAGGAGGTCTTATTCTTTTAAAAGGAAGACCCCCTATATATTAGTTATTTTTATTTTCAATTTTAAACATTTCCTCTATACAAGCACTTTTTATCTTTTCTTATAAAGAATTTATTATATGTGGAAAAGAAGCTACATAATTTGGCACGTCTATTCAACGAACTCCATTTCATTCGTTATTATAATTTGGATTCATATGCAGATTGATTGGTGATGTCCTCAAATACTTGACTCCCAATAATGTAGTATCCATGGAGTGCAGCCTCTTTCGAAGCGTCTACCATACGGAAAGAAGAAATTTCACTTTTCATTTTTTCAATTCGTTTTTTGTGGAGATCTACTATTCCTCCTGTCCAAATAATAGTGTTATACTGTTCTAACTTAAATTGTTCTTGTAATACACGCATGACGTCTTGGAAGTGTGCATCCAACTCTTTTTGAATCAAAGTATGAACCTGACTTGCCTCATGATTTTCTTCTCGACATTCATATCCTTTTTCTAATATGTTTGGCATGTCGTTAATATGCAATTGATTACTTTCACCCTCATGATTCTGCACGATATTCTTAATATTTTTCAAAGGCTTGCTACATCCTAGTTCCGCCTCATAATGATTTAAAATGACATTCTGTTTCATATCTGTCATTTCTACTGTACGAAATCCGCCATCAATAATTAAGATGCGATCTCGCTCCTGAATGATTCCCTCTTTTAAGAAATAGGCATGTAAAGCGACCGGTTGCTGAAGAATCAAAGCATTTTCCACCGTAATATGAATAAATTTCCCATCAATTTGTACGGAAGTTTCTTTTTTTAGTGCACGTTGTAATTGCTCATGCTGACTACCAAAACAAGTAACGGGGAGCCCGGTAACAACTAGAGGTAACACGACATTTTCTTTATAATCCTTTGCAATGCAACCAAATATTTGTTGTTTAAATCGTTCGCTTTCATAATAATTTTCTATTTCTTCGTCAAATGGAGGAAGAAACGAAGCGTCAGATTGATGTGCTTCATTTCCCATGTAGTATGCAAAATCTAAGTCTATAAAACTTACCTTTGTTAAATCTTCACTTTCAGCATGATTAGGTACAGGGGCTAGTGTGGAAGCTTCACTCTTGATTGTCATCTCAGAATCTACATCCTGTCGATATGCCCTTTTGGTAAAGCCAATTCCTACATCAATTGCATACAGAGATTTCATACTTTTTTCCTCACTTTCTATTTTTAGAATTAAATCTAGGCACTCTCTTCTTTCCCTTCTTTCACATATTTCTTTTCATTTTTCGTTTTTTCCCCGTCTAAGTTCTTACTATTTTCATTTATTTCGTAATCCTTTTCATCTGTTTTCTTTTTGTTATTTTCGTTTTCTGTTAAGTCTTTAATGGTAGAAATCACAACTGGTGTGGCTGTAAGCAGTTGTGGTAATGTTTGTTTTGCAACATTAGCTGCAGTTACAGAAAATTGTTTACTCGTCTCAGTTACCTTCTCCAATGTTTCCTTTATGTTTCCTTCTTGTAGTTTTTCTTTTACGCTTTTTCCTTTTGTTTGTATAGCTTTCCGATTTTCTTTTTTTAATAGGGAGACTAAGACTCCGGTCGTAATTCCAATCACAGCATATTTAAATATTGTATGTTTCATTTTTCTCATCCTTTTCTATTTTTATTTTCCTCCATGCTACAACCTAAAATAATTACCTTACCTATTTATCAGATGTTGCAATCTATTACAGAGAATGATAGTTTTGCGGCTGCCTAGCATTCGCCATTGGTACTTCAGCTGTTACTAGGAGTAAAATCTTCCCTTGATCTAGTTTTTCTTCATATAAGTTAGCTTCCTCCTTCGACAACCCCATTTCTTCCATTTGATTTCGAAGTTCGTCCCCTTTTTTGGAGAAAAAGTTGATAATACTTGTTCCCAATCCTTGTTCTTTTACTCCAATCGTATTTGTGTTTGTATCATCCGCAATCCTTTTTGTTATATGTTTTTCATGTGCTAAAACATAAATGTCATCGTGGCGAACCCCTTGCAATTCTAGCTCTTTTACTTTCATAACTACTTCCTGTTCATTTTGATATTCATAAACTACCGTTTTTCTTTCATTCGTATGCATCGTATCTTTCCTCCTTTAGATTTTTTATTTTTTTATTTAGTTGTTATGTAATATGTAATACACCTATTTTAAAGATGTTAAACCTAAATTTTCAAAAAATTTCACGCAATAGGTTATTCATGTTTTTAATATCAAAGAAATGTCACAAACACTTTGCTTTGATAAAAGCGCTCCAAATAACGATTTGTTTGGAAGGTAAGCCCATTGTTTTATAGAAATCATAGCAAAATAAAAAAGCACTCCTTTTCAAAGAGTGCTTAAAAAAAACATACAACCTAATCAAAATATTTCTATTTTGATTACGGAAAGAAAGTCCTTATTAAAACATATGGTTGCTAATTTAATTGCGATCTGCCTTGCACCCAAGCAGCAATATCATTTATAACATACTCAGGGATATTAGCAGGACTATAATATTCATCTGGCTTACTTATTTCCCCATCACCCTCTGTAAAGAAATGATTTAACTTTGGATATAGTCGATAATCTACGTTATCTCGTTCTTTTAATTGTTCTTTCCAAAGAGGAATTTCAATTTTTGATTGAACTTGATAGTCTCTTTCTCCTTGAATAATAAGAAGCGGTGTCTTTTGTTCTTTTGACATTTCTGCCGCTTTAATTTTCCGTATAGAATCCCAAAATACTGCTGACCCTAAGTAAAAATCTTTTGGGGGATTCTGACCAGAGAAATTGGGATCATTTAATAATTCAAATTGCGATTTGTAGAATTTATATTGATCCAGGTTCATTGCTCCAATAGAGAAAAGGTACTCAAATTGATCTAAAACAACGTCTTGGATCGTACGAGCTGGCCCTCCCATTACAATTGCTCCAGCAATATTTTTATTTTGGTCTTTTTCAATCATTTTCGGAAGCATCATTCCACCTTGACTATGACCAAGAATATATATTTGATTCTTATTTATTAGAGGCTCATTTTTAAGAAATTGAGTTACAAGAAGAGCATCATCTGTTGTCTCTTTATCAACTGTATAAAAGGGACTGAATTGTGTTTTCAACCCATGTTCATACGTTCTTTTATTATAGCGAAGGACAGCAATTCCCTTCGATGCAAGACCTTCAGCTAAATCGCGAAATGGTTTTAAAGCAAACGCTGTTTCATCCTGATCAGTTGCTCCTGATCCTTGAACAAGAATAACCGCTGGAAAAGGCCCCTTTCCTTTTGGAACCGACAATGTTCCTGGTAATGGAAATGCACCACTTCCAACTACTACTTCTTTATCAACAAATGACTCAGGCTTACTATATGATGGACGCTCTGCAACAGGACTAAACGACATGCTTAGTTGAAAATCGTCTATTTTTCCAGATGGATCTAGTTTAATTAGTAAAGGTACAGTCATTTTTTCAAAAACTAATTGAATCTCCACATTTGTATGAACAGGATTTGTCTCTTTTTGTGTAACCTCTCCAATTTCTATAAAAGAACCTGCTTGTAATTGCACTGGGAGTCCCTCCCAATAGCTTTTCAGCCATTCTTCGGATATTATTTTCTGTAATGACCTTGAGGTTAAATCAAATGCAGATTTATAATCTTCACTATTCATATGGCGAATAAATGAAAGAGTAGTAGATATAATAGGATTTTCATCATCACTATTGTCTACTTTTTTTATAGTTGTGTTTGCTTCCTTTAATTTCGAACTAAATTGGTAGTTAAACGGATAGTTATATGTATCAGGATATAAGCTTGTTTTCAATACTTCCGTATTCCGTCCCTCATACAAACTTGAAGAACTCGTAAAATTTTTAGGTGAAATTACTTCCTCCGCATATGAGACTGAAGGAATTGCTATTGTAAAAATTGCACTGACAAGTAATAGCTTATTACTTATTCTTCTTTTCTTACCCATAATTATTGATTCTCCTTCCAAAATTTAAAATTTCTAATAGAACATGCCAACTATAAGGAAAATAAAAATTATTAAAGAGATTAATAATCTATTTTACGATCCCCCTTAACTAGTTAAAAATCTATCATTAACAAACTTCAATAAAAAATGCCTTCCCCCTCTTTTTTTATCATTGAATTTTTCAGTGACATAGAAGCGCAGCGCTGCATTACATGTAACTGACCCATGGGGTTCTCTATTCTAAAAGAAAGCAGCACCCCACAAGATACTTTCTTTAATTGTTCTCACTCTAATTTATTTAGATAATTCTCTTATTACTGTAAGATACATTTATTCTAAATCCTAAAACTCACTTATTTCTTGATAGGTTCTTAAGAAATATCAAAAAATAAAGAAAAAAGTTATTTGGTTATTCATTCCGCAAGCTTAATGCTCAAGTTAGTTTTTTTCACACGGTTAAACTTTATTAAGAAAACCTTAAGAAATTTCCCTCTATATTTATAAGAATTTTTTTCTATACTGAATCCTGTAAATGAACAAGAGGAGAAATGACCATGAAGAAGTTTGTAATTTGCATATTAGGAATAGGCCTTCCTATATACTTACTACCTTTCATATTACGCGGGGATTTAGACAGATTTAATCCGATTGCTGAAGAAAAAAATGTATATGCCGTTGCGAAAGGATATGGTGTTCCGGATTATCATCAAAAAGGAAAAGCTATGTACTCACTAAAAGCTGTTGATGAATTAAGCAATGAAAAAGAATATAATGTTGGAACGAACACACCTAATGATTTTATAAGAAAAACTTACTTAAAAATTCATGTGAAAGGAAAGTATGTGTATTCTTACGATATTATTTCTAAAGAGGATATTCCGGAGAAAATAAGGGGACAATTGGAGATAGCAAATAAATAAAAGAGCCAATTCATACGATTTGGCTCTTTATTCTCTCTCCCATCTACCGTTTGGATAATTCTTTCGGTAGATTTATTAAATTCGTTATCATTGTTTCAATAACCATTCTTCAATTACTTTCACTGTTTCATCTCGTTGTGCTTTTGCCGTAATTAAACTCGCATTATCACCTTTTTGCTCACCATACATGCCAAAATGAGCATGATTGCCCCCTTTTATCATGTGCATAGTTGTATTCTTTGACATGAACTTTTTATTGTTCTCTATTTTTTCTACAGTTGCTAAAGCATCTACTTCCCCGTAAATTGATAACATCGGAATCGACTTAGTAGAGAAGTCATCTGCAGGATACGAACCTAAGAAAATAATCCCGTCTACCTTGTCTTCATGTTGGAAGGCATACTTAGAAATCATAGCTCCTCCCATTGAATGCCCTGCAACATACCATTTTTGAACTTCCGGATACTGTTCAATTACACTGTCTACCTCATTTATTCCAAATATCGCTAAATTTAATGGCAACTTAGGCATTACTACAAAATGCCCATCTTTTGCAAGAGCTTCTCCTAAGTAACTATAAGCCTCGGCTTCTACTTTAGCTCCTTGATAAAAAATAACTCCTATATTTGCATCTTTCTCTCCAAAAACTATATAATCTTCATCTTTTTTATCATCTACTAAAGACAAAGCCTCTTTCGTTGGTTTATAAGTAAACTGAGACCAAGTTAAAAAAGTAATACTTCCGATCATTAAAATACCTAATACAGAGTACAGAACAATTTTTATCCATTTCTTCACACATATGACCTCCCTAAGATGTGTATATTCTATACTTTAGATTATCATTAATAAACATAAAAACTCGAGCATTTTCATTGTGCTCAAGTTTTCATTTACGTCTTTAATTTATACTATAAATTGTCCAAGATAAATATGTAGCAAATGCAGACCATAAAAAATATGGGATTAGCAACCATGCCGATACTTTAGATAAATTGGAAGAAAACATAATGAGAAGTAACGTAGTAATAGCGACTAGTAAACAATCTACTGTTGCTAAAAACAAATTCTTTTGGCTAAATTGAAAATAGCTGAACGCTTGATTACATATATAATTTAAAAGGAATAAAAACCAAAATGTTTTTGGCTTGAATCCATAGTTGTTGTAAATAATTGCAACTGATAATGCAATAAGTCCAAATAATACAGCCCATATCATTCCGATTGTCATACCAGATGGTGTCCAAGACGGCTTTTCTAACGCATCATACCAAGTACGATCAATAGGGAATAAAACACTAGAAACATAAAACAAACCATATGTTAGTAAAAATACTATAATACTAGATTTTTTCATAAACATTCTCCTTTTTACTAGAAGATTATAGAAACTTTATATGATTAGTATGTCCTTGTAATGGATAAAATTCTAATATTAAAATTCAAAATACATATTGTTTAACCTATTTCATACAAATTCTTTCATACTTTTATATGCACAAAGGGCTCTCTCCCGTGCTGCCTTATGATCAACAATCGGAAAAGGATATGTATCCCCAAGTTTTATATTGGATTTTTGTAAAATATGCTCAGGTGCTTCCCAAGGCTTATGTATATATTTGTTTGGGATATCTCTTAATTCTGGTACCCATCTTCTTATATACTCTCCATTTTTATCAAACTTTTCTCCTTGTGTGATTGGGTTAAAAATACGAAAGTACGGTGATGCATCTGCTCCACTTCCAGCAACCCATTGCCATCCCATTGTATTATTTGCAATATCAGCATCTAGTAGTGTATCCATAAACCATTTTGCTCCTTCTTGCCACGGAATTAACAAATGCTTTACAAGAAAAGAGGCTACAGCCATTCTTGCCCGGTTATGCATAAAACCTGTTTGCCATAGTTCTCGCATTCCCGCATCAATAAACGGATAACCAGTTTCACCCTTCTGCCATACTCTTAATAACTCCTCTTCCTTATCCCACGGGAAATTTTCAAAGCTCTTATTAAGAGGTTTATATACTGTAAATGGATAATGGTATAGTAAATAATAAGAAAACTCTCGCCAAATTAATTGACGTATAAAGCTATTAACTTGTTTTTCAAAAAGACTACATTGTCTTTCGGTACTTTTATTTATTAAGTAATGAAACATTAGCTTTACTGATATTTGACCAAATGAAAGATACGGTGCCAACATCGAATGGACATTTTGACCTGGAAAATCTCTTCCTTCACTATAAGAGACTAATTTACTAGAGAAAAATTTCTTGAATGTTTTATATGCCCCTTCTTCTGTCGGATCCCATATTACTTCCATATGAGATGTCCACGGTATAGTCGGCAACAATTGTAATTCTGAAACAGATAAGCTTGCTGGTAAAGAGTTTCCCCACTTTATACTCTGCACTCTGCTAAAAGGTTTAGGTATTACCTGCTTTTGAAATGCATTGTAAAAAGGCGTAAACACCTTATATTCAGTGTTATCTTTCTTTTTAATAATCCACGGTTCTAATAATAAATGCGAATTAAATTCTTTACAGATAATACCTTTATCCTCTAACATCATTTTCATTTTTTGATTAGATTGTAATCTGTCCGGATCATAACAAATATTCCAATATACAGCCGTTATATCTAATTGCTCTATGAGAGAAAGTATTTCTTCCTCCGTACGTCCTTTACGAATTATTAAAGTAGAGCCCAATGCCTCAAGTTGCTTCTTTACATCTATTACAGCATGGTGCAACCACCACTTTGACGCACTTCCTATTGAAAAAGTTTCCTCTTGTATATATACAGGAAGAACCTCACCAGACTGAACAGCCTCAAATAGAGCTGGGTTATCATATAAACGAAAATCTTTTTGAAACATAACAATAATTTTATTTTGCATGGCTATCCTTTCTTACTCTTAAAACATAATAGATTCTTTATGTGAATACTCATCTCTTTTACTTTTGCATTATTATATTAATATTTTTTTGTAATCATAAACAAACGTTTCCATAGTTATTGGACTTCTATCTAGTAAATTCGATAAATCTGATGTGACTTTTTTAGCTAATCCTAATTTTGCAGTTGTATATATTCCAATCATAACCCAAATAAAGTCACTGTTAAGTCCCTTTTGAATCATTCTTTTTCTAAATTTAAATATACTTGGATTTGTATAAGTAATATCTTTATTTATTATTTTTGAAATAATAGCAGCAACTTCATAGTATGTTAATGCCTCATTTCCCGTTAAAGAATAAGCTTTAAATTCATGTCCCTCTTCGGTTAATATCTTAGCTGCAACTTCTCCAATATCCCGTACATCTATAAAACTTGTTTCCCCTTTACCAGCAGGTACTTCAATTATTTTTTCATTTCTTAATTCATCACCATGTTGTGATAATAAATTTTGCATAAAAAAGCTCGGTCTTAGGAATGTGTAAGGGATCCCAGAAGCCTTTATCATAGCTTCAATTTTAGCATGAGGTACTATCGGATTTTTTTCTACACCTAATAAAGATAAAAATACAATGTGTTTTATACCTATTTCTTTTGCGGCATCTACAACAGGCTGGAAATACTTTTTTGCATCAGCTAGATGTGGCGGTCTTATTAGAAAGACTTTAGTAACACCTTTTAAAGCCGCCTTTACAGATAAGGGGTTTTCAAAATCAAAATACACTCCTTCAGTTTCTCTACTGCGCGTTGTGACTTTGAAAGTAGCATTTCTTTTTATTAGGCATTTTACAACCTCTTTTCCTACATTCCCTGTAGCACCTGTTACTAAAATCATTATAATCACCCTTTATTTTTTTGTAAATTTTGAATCATACCTTGCAAAACTCGAACTGTATTTTCTACTTCCTCTTTAGGAATACTAGCTGTAGCATTTTTTATAACTTCATCGCTTACATTTTCTATCTCCTGTATTAATGCCTTAGTTTCATCTGTTAAAAATATTAAATGTGACCGTTTATCTTTAGGATTATGTTTTATAAGAATCCATTCTTTTTGCAATAATCTTTGTATAATTCCGGTTACTGTTGGACGGTCTGCTAAGAGCCTTTCAGCAATCATAGCCGGAGTGGTTCCATTTGGATAAAGAGATATATCCTTTAACACAGACCATTGCTGAGCTGTTATTTTATATTCTTTTAATTGATTTGATAATTCTGTTTTTGTCATTATACTTACCTTGTGTAATAAATAGCCTAAATTATTCATATGACCTCCAAAATAGTTAGCACACTAATTATATAGTTAGTATACTAACTATAATGTATAATTACAAACTTCAATTAATAGTTTTTATATAAAAGATATATCAAATTCTTATTTTGTACTATTTCATATTATATTTAAAATCTTCTTTAATCCTGTTTTGCATGTATTGTACACTCTATATACAAAGATTATTTCTTGTTGTTACTTTAAATAAGCATTTACAATTGTATCTAGCATAGGTCTTTTTTATTGTCCGATTAGTCATATTTATTCTTAATTCTGCAAAATAAAAAGAAACTGGAGAGAAATATGGGAAAACAATTTGATAAACAGTCAAACTTAAATACATTTATTGATTCAACAATCCTATGGACTTTTCAAAACCAAAATGCCATAAATACACTTTTGAATGAAGGTAAGCTTATAGCCGATCCTATTTTTGTTAGTAAAGAAGATTGCACAGCATATAAATACATTGTAAGACACATGAAACAGAAAGGTATTGACTTTATTATAGATTTACCCATTTGGGCATGGCATTCATGCAATAGTTACCAAAAGAAGCCTACTTTTGAGACTGCAAGGGAATTACTATCAGATATTCAATTAGAGAAAGAAATATACCTCATCGAATTCACATGTCCTAATTTTTTATTCATGTTAACAAACTATAGCGGATGGTGCGACATTTATTTTAAACTTACTGGCAATCCTAAAGCAAGTGTAACAAATGATGAAGAAAAATACTTATTTAATCTTTACCCTACCATTGAGGAAGAATGGGAATATCATCATATCCAAGCAACTCTACCCTACCTAAAAAAAGAATGGATTATACAAATAACAGAACTTAGTAAGATAAATGGATTTAACAAATAATATTGTTTATGAATGCTTTATTTAAGCATTCATAAACATAACAAATAATCACATTTAACTAATACATTTAAAATAGCGTTTTTTATAATGGAACCGTAAATAAACTCTTACTACTATGATTTTGAATTTTATTATTTACACAACGCAATTTCCCCACTAATTTTCAAACATTTTTTAAAAGCTGTAACTCTACATGTATCGTAAGACTATTCCCATGACTTTCAGCCCATACTTTACCCTTATGCAATTCAATTGTGCGCTTTACAATTGCTAAACCAATTCCGGATCCATGTATTTGACTCGACCGTGATTTATCAACACGATAAAACTTCTCAAACATCTTGCTTAATTCTTTTGCTTCAAGATGATCTGTTTTGTTTGTAATACAAATAAATGCCTTATCTTCTTCTTTTTTTAGTTCCACTATTACTGTTGAATTTGAAAAACTATATTTTTCAGTATTAGATAGTAAATTATCAAATACACGTACCAGTTTTTCTATATCTGCCCATACCCAAATATCCTTATTAATGATATTTAGTTCAACAATTAATTGTTGTTTTTCAAAAATCGGGATATACTCTCCTACTAGCTGGCTTAACAAATTTCCCAATTCTACTTTTTCTTTTCTCAACTTAACATCAGGTAAAGATAGTTTTGTGTATTCAAACAATTCATTAATGAGAGTTTTTAATTTTAATGTTAAATTATACGTATTTTGAATATACATTTCTAATTCTTTTTTATTTCGATATTGTTTTTCATTTATTAATGCTAAATATCCAAT
Source organism: Bacillus cereus group sp. MYBK14-1 (assembly GCF_051916885.1). Taxonomy (NCBI): domain Bacteria; kingdom Bacillati; phylum Bacillota; class Bacilli; order Caryophanales; family Bacillaceae; genus Bacillus; species Bacillus cereus group sp. MYBK14-1. The sequence goes on from NZ_JBQAHM010000001.1 coordinate 648,509, forward strand.
AATAGATGTTAAAGGGGTGCGCAAATCATGAGAAATATTGGTAATAAATTCACTTTTTCCTTTCTCAATTGCTCTCTCTTTCTCAAAACGCTCCCTTAATTGACTAGCCATCCAATTAATATTATAAGCTAAAGAAGATAATTCATCTTTTCCTTTAACACGTATGGAATGTTTCCAATCTTTTTTTACAATCTTTTGAATACCTCGTTCAATTTCTTTAATATACCTTGTAATAGGAATCATAAATAGCAGAAATAAAAGGATGAAGATCAATATGCTGCTCACCAAAGCAAGTAATAGGTTTTGATTATATTGAGCTGGCGATATTGTTTTATGTACATTTTTAGATTGTACCATTAAATATCCAATTCCATCTTGAAATGAAACTGGTGAAACAAACACTATAAATTTTTTAAACAAAGGATTTTGGTCGTTTAATGTAACATTTAGTTTCTCCTGTAATAAGTCTTTTGGATTATTATTCTGTAATTGAAAATTATGTGACTGATAAATGATTTGCCCTTTATAATCTAATACTAAAAAGTTTATATTACGGTTGTCTTGCTGAATAGATTCAATCTTTGGGATGATTTGTTCTATATTTCCCGAATTCAAATTATCCTTCTGTATATCGTTAGTAATCCTTATTGCTATATTCCTTATCTCAGCTTCCTTTTCAATCTGTTGATTATAAGAAAGTAGATTTGCACTTTTCATTGCTATGAGAAAAAAAGTAACAACTGCAACGATAAAACAGAGCAAAAAAATTAAAATAAGCTTTATATTCAAGCGTGTAGAAAAAAATATATTATCCCTTAATTTCGTACGATTGATCATACCCTATAACCAACTCCCCATACTGTTTTTAAATAAACAGGCTGGCGAGAGTTTTCCTCAATTTTTTCCCGTATTTTAGTAATATGAACCATAACTGTATTATCTGATTTATAAAATAAATCTTCCCAGACCATCTCGTATATTTTTTCTACACTAAAAACCTTTCCTTTATTTCTCACCAATAAAGAAAGTATGTCAAATTCCTTTGGGGTTAACCTTACTTCTTCATTTCTAATGAAAACTTGTCTTGTCTCCTCGTCTACCTTAAGATGGCCTATTTCATGAATAAATTGTTTTACTTCTTCTGTTTGATAAATACGGTATCTTCGTAATTGAGATTTAATTCTTGCCATTAATTCAAGTGGATTAAACGGTTTGGTAATGTAGTCTTCTGCTCCACTCATTAATCCCTGGATCTTATCTATATCCTCATCTTTAGCTGACAGAAAAATTATAGGCATTTGATATTGTTCTCTTATTTTTAAACAAGCCTCTATGCCATCCATTTTCGGTAACATAATATCTAAAATGATTAAATCAATTGTTGTATTTCTTAAAATGTCTAAAGCTTCAATAGCATCCGGTGCATCTATAATTTCATACCCTTCATTTCTTAAATAAATGGATATGATTTTTCTTATCTCTATATCATCATCTACAATCAAAATTTTTTCTTTCTGTATCATATTTTCTTCCTCTCTGACATCCCATTTTATGCTGTAATATTATACATTTAGTTTTACCTTACACGTATAAACGTAAGCTGGAGGTATATTCCAATATACCTTTCCTATTTCAATATTAGAGAAAACAGAACTAAGGAGTTGTTTTTTTAACTTTGTATATTGAAATGTAATAAATGTACCCTCTTCCTCAAGAATATTTTTAGTCTCATATAAAATATTTTTCGACACCCTAAAAGGAAGACTAGTAAAGGGTAATCCCGATACAATATAATCGACTTTCTCAATTTGATATTTTTCTACATAATGAGTGACGTTCTCAGCAGAATCATGAATAATATAAACATTCTCTTTATACCTATATTTTTCACTTAATTTCTTATAAAATGCTTCATTTTGTTCAATTAATAATAAAATAGTCTCTGGGTACTTACGTTGAATTAATTCCTCTGTAAAAATGCCAGTACCTGGACCAAATTCAATAATGCATTTTGCTTTTTTAAAACAAATTGAAGAAACCATCTGTTTTGCAAGTTTCTTTGAGCTTGGTAAAATAGCCCCTACCATCCGAGGCTGCTTCACATACTCTTGCATAAAACGAATAACATTCATAAATTCCCCTCCAATGTTAATGTAGAACATACAATCAATCTACTGAAAAAATCTTAATTTTCATCCTAAAAAAATATTAAGATTTCTTAACATTGAATGGAGAATTTACATATTAAAAATGGACAGTTCCCTAGTATTATTAGACCTGTCCAAATTAATCATTTTAATTTACAAATTAAAATATTATACTTTTCTTTATTTAATAATATTCACCACTATAAACATTGATTTTCTATCTCTCTAAGTACATCATTTCCTATATTATCTATCTTTTCATTTTTTATGTTATTATATAAACTCTGTAAAACCTTTAACTCTGTTCTTAAATGTAAAATAACACTAGATAATATATATAACTTAGCTAAACTCTCTTTGCCACACTTCTCTTCATATACTTTTTGAAGAGTAGTAAGATATAACGTCAGTTGAGAAATTTTAGTTTTTAGCTGTTCCAGAATTAATTGTCCCTCCCCATATTGCGCAAAAAGTAACGCTTCATATATAGGACGATGCATATCCTCTTTCTTTATCATTTGCTCTAATAATAAATGCTCAAATTCTTGTTTACCACTCTTAGTAATACCGTAAATAGTCCGTTCAGGGCGTTGTTCATTACGAATAATATCAACAACTTCTATAAAGCCCTTCTTTTCAAGTTGCTCAAATGTATAATATAAAGAGCCTTTAGTAATTTTTATATAATATTTCATTTCACTATTTTTTAAAAGTTGCTGGACTTCATACGGATGCCTATTTTTCTCCATAAGAAGACCCAGCATAAAAAGCTTTGTATTCATAACTCTCCACTCCTTAATAACCTATACCAATAGTATAAGCTAAAAATAAGCAAAGAATCTTTTTGTTTTATAAAATTTATGACTTCAAATTCACTTTATTATCCTTTGTACCAGCTTTGACATTTCCCATAAATAATATTGCCATAAACGAAACGATAATTGGAATTAAAGCTAATAGAAATACAGTAGTAATTGAAGATGACATAGCAGCTATAATTTTTTCAAGAATAAAAGTAGGTATACTGGACCTTACATCTGAGCGAAATATTGCACTTGGATCACCTAGCTTATTTAACATGTTGGAACTGTGTTCTATTCCCTTAAAAGCATCCTTTAAGTTAGCTGTAAAGGTACTATTTTGAATGAATCCAAAAATCGTTACTCCAATTGTCATACCTAGTGAACGAAAGAATGAATTTGTCGAAGTAGCTGAACCACGGAATCTCGGTTCCATATTATGAATAGAAACTGTGGGAAGCAAAGAGAACGAAAATCCAACCCCAAATCCCGTTATAATCATGTATATTGTTAAAAGTGCACGGCTTGTTTGCAGATCCATCGTTCCTAACAAATACATCCCTACCCCAAAGGATATTACAGATAATAACATCAAGTTGCGGTAACTAATTTTCGTTTGAAATATTCCACCAATTGCACTACCTACTACAGAACCTAACATCATTGGTGTTAAAATTAATCCAGCATTAGTTGCTGTTCCACCATATACAGCCTGAACAAAAATAGGAATAAATACTGTTAAAATAACAAATGTTGCTCCATAGAAAAATGTAATAATTTGAGATATTGCAAACTCCTTACGCTTAAACATCCAAAATGATATTATCGGATCTTTCACTTTTCTTTCTACCAATAGGAAGCCAATAAAAAATACAATAAACGATGCAAATAACCCAATGATTTGTAGCGAATCCCACTTAAATTCTTTTCCTCCTAATTCTAAGGCGAACATTAAGCTAATTACTGCTATTACTAGTGTTATCGCCCCCCACCAATCAATATTTTGCTTAGTAGGTGGATTATTTTCTTTATAAGCTTTTAAAATAAAAATTAATGATATTAAACCAATTGGAATATTGACGTAAAAAATCCAATGCCAACTAATATTTTCTGTTATATACGCGCCTAATAAAGGTCCTAATACACTTGAAGAACCAAATACGGCCCCTAATAATCCAGTCATTTTCCCTCTTTTTTCAATAGGAAAAATATCAAATACAATGGTAAAGGCGATTGGCATAAGTGCACCCCCACCTATACCTTGAATTGCACGATAAATACTTAGCTGAACAATACTTTGCGCAGTGCCACATAATGCAGAACCAATTAAGAAGATTAATAAACCAAAAATATAGAACCTCTTCCTACCATACATATCAGATAATTTCCCAAAAATAGGCATACCAGCCATAACTGCAACCATATAAGCAGAAGTAACCCAGACGAATTTATCCAATCCACCCAAATCTGAAACAATTGTACCAATTGAAGTGGCAACAATTGTATTATCCATTGCAGCCATTAAAATGCCTAGCATTAACCCAGCTATCACTAAGCGTAAGTTGCTCTCTTTTGCAACCATACCTCTTTCCTCCTTTTTCACACTCAAAAAAACAAATAGTCTAATTAAACTATATACTCATTATAGTCTAATTAGACTATTTTTCAATAAATCAATAAAAAATAAATCCCCCCAAAATATATTGGAGAGATTACAATTGTAAAATTGCTTCCTATATAAAATAATTAAAACCGTTAAAACGATCACTTCTTTATACTACCTTGATTTTACATACATGCAGCTTACTGATTTGGTTTTGGTCTAGTTTGTAAATATAAATGCAAATCCGGACTTGAACCGTTAATAATTATATCTCGAACAATTTTAGAAAGTACCATACTATATACTAATCCATTATCTCCATACGCATAGATAAAGTGACAATTTGGAAACTCTTCATACATTCCAATTATAGGTAAACCATCATGAGTACCACCATAAAAAGCACTTAAATAAAATTCAGGTTCAACTGTTATATTGGGAAAGAGCTTATTAAATTCATTCACTAATTTCTCTTTTTTATGGATTAATTTTGAATCTCTTTCTTGAGCAATGTTTGTATCTTCATCTAACCCACCTATAATAATCCTATTATCTGCAGTAGTTCTCATATAAATATATGGTCTCGCAGTTTCCCAAATGAGAGTGCGTTTATACCAAGAAGATAAATCTTCCACAGGATTAGTAACAATTGCATATGAGCTAATCAGTGTAGCGTTCTTTTCCTTTTTAAATTCCAATCCTTCATATCCTGCAGCCACAATTACTTTATTGGCAGTAATAGAATTGCCCTCCTTTGTATAAAAGGTAGCACATTCTTTCTCTAACTTTTTGCCAACAATCTCTGTATCTTCATAAATGTGAACTCCTTTATTAGAGGCTTGTTCTAATAAACTATGTGTAAATTTATAAGGATTTATTTCACCATCATTATACGTATAAATAGCTGCACGTTTTTTAAATGGATATCTCTGTCCAATTTGTTTTTCTGATAACCAAGCCGCTTTAAAATCATGCTTATGTAAATAATACAGTTCCTTTTCTAATTTCTTTATATCCTCTTCATAACTTGCATAATATAAGCTGTCACGTCGTTTAAAGTCAGAGCAATAAGGCAAGTTTTGATCAGCATATTCAATATCATTAATAGCTTGTTCACATAATTTCATATGCTTAACTGCATACTCTTCCCCAAATGTATTTACAAGTTCAAAAAACATCTTATCACCTAAATATTGAATAAGTGCTGTATTTGTAAGGTTACTTCCATGTCCTACCTTTCTTTTATCAACGATAACGATGTTTAAATTTGATTTACTCAAATAGTATGCTGATTGAGCACCCGAACTCCCTGCTCCTATTATTAGTACGTCACATTTTATATCTTCGTCCAAACGAGGATAAGAAGGTGTATTAGAAAAAGTCGTGTTCCAATATAATTTCCCTTTCTGTAAATCCATTTTAATTGCACCGTCCTAAATAAAATAGTTATATCCCCATCGGTATCTCCAAATCATTCTTACTATATACTTCTTATTAAAATTATCTTGCTATCATGAATAAAGGTTTTCATAAACCTAAAAGCCTTGTCTTAAAAATTTTTTCGAAAAAACGTCAAATAATTTTTTATTTTTATTATAAAAAGAGCAAAAGATCTCCATTTATAGAAGATTTCTTTTACTCTTTTTAAAGGAAATAACTCCAAATATTTAACATATTATAGTATCTACCAAATAAAAGTTGCTTATCTATCGATAACTTACACATAAGAATGCATTTGTTTCACTACTTTATTAACAGAAACTTTAACAACCGTTTCTTTTTCCCCTGTTCTATCAATCTTGAAACCATGAACTTTAACATCAGACGGTACTAGTGGATGATGACAAATCATATCTATACTCTTCTCAATATTTTCACTAACATTTTCTTTTCCACTTAGCCATTCATCAAGGCTACCACTTGAAAATTCAGGCATGCAATTTTCAAAGAGATAGTCTAGTTCCCTGTTATTTTTTATGGAATCACGTTGAATTTGTAGATTAACTACCTCAGTTTCTTTATCCTCTATTCCTACAACAAAAATTCCTTCAACATTTTCTTGATAAATAGCAATAATAATAGATCTCATTATATCTCCATAAGGATGTACAATTACAGAATCGTAGCTGTGTATAGTCAACATGTTTTCTTGTTGAATGTTAGTTACTTGTTGGATAATAGGCTCTATTTCATGTTTAATGTCTGTTAACAATAAAACTTTTTTATTCTTTGAATTCATATGGGGCACTCCTTCTTCATTATTGTATTTATGAAACTTTTAAGCTAGTAACAATAGTTGATAATTCATTACATGATTGTTACCAGTTTTTCCAGCGTCCCTTTGGATCAACACTTGCAAGTCTAACCCATCCATTTTGAACTTTTTCTCGAAATGTGAAATCATTATTTAGCAAACGTTCTATATATTGACTAGGCGCTTGAATTACAATTAGTAAACGAAGTGGTGAATGATACGTCTCACTATCTGACTGCATAACGGATTGCCAAGGTAAGCCTGGCAACAAATCACTTGCATTTCCCTGCATAACACCTAGACCCGCGGTTACAGTTTGGGTTGTTTTGTTTCCACTACCATAATAATGAGGAGCTACAGTTGAAGCGTAATATTGTAGATTTATCCACTGAGCTACTGTTCCTGGTCCTGCAATAATGTTAGCTAATATATCGCCACTTTCATCCTGTTTCCAATCATAATTATGAAGGAAAGCCCTACCTTCTAAGTCACAATCCTGAGTTAATTCTCGTTGCCCGATAATAAAAGATGCATTACGAGCTAATCCCCATTCTGGACGTATTTCACTCCAATCTTCTGCAAATCGATGTGCCTCTTTACTCGCATTTTTTATTTTCGTTTTAAAATTTGGTAATTGCGTTAAACGCTCTCTATTTGCATGTTGGCTCACATTTGGCATAATCGATTCGATACAATCAAATGCTTCTTGCGCAGTTTCCGAAAGTTCTGGGACGTAAATCCATTCCAATTCGTCCACTGTTGTTTTATGTTCAGCTGCTGCAAAAATGGTATCCTCAGGAATTTTAATACCTTCCGCAAACAACGCCTCTCTCACTTCTGGGAGATTACATAAAGTAGCAAAAACTCTTGCATTGAATCCTCCCGCTGCTCCGCCACAAGCACCACACTCAAGTGCTGCAGCATAAGGATTGTTCGTACTTTGACTACTATGTCCGCACATTACAACTAAAGGAGCAAATTTTTCTGTCAGTCCCACCATTTTTAAAGCTTGACGCACATAGTTCACTTTTTCTTCTTTCGTAAAACCGATAGGTATCTCGCCCTTTGTGTCATGAACATGATTAAGCGAGAATGTTGTATCAGGTTTTTGTAACATAGTTTTACGAAGGTTACGAATGAAACCACCAACTCCTCTTGGGACAAAGCTTCTTGTCACCATCTGTAGACCAAGTAAAGGACCACTTAACTCAGGTAGCGCCATACTTGTCAGTACGTTCTGTTTCATCGTTTTAAAAGTATAACGTACCGAACTGCCTACCCTCTTACGTTGCTCATAAGATTTAAGTTCATTTTCATTTGTGAGCTCTTTTATTTGATGTTTCGGTTTGAGTATAACTGGCAAAGAAGGATGGTTGTTATTACTACCTAGTTCACTAGTTGCAATTGGTAACCCAAAGAAACCAGCTATTCCAAATGTTTCAAACGGACCTAATTTTTCAAGATGGCGACGAAACGGTTCTGAACGTACATCAATACAGAATGCTAATTGAGCTAATACACGCTTTTTATCATTGGTTGCACGTTGTGTAGAAGCAATCTTCTCCCTTAATTGCTCTGCATGCGTTTGTTCCCAAGCTTCCAGCCAAAGTTTCTTGCGAATATTTTCATCAAAACGATAAGCGAATACTAATAATTCACTTTGTTCAGTAGCAGGCATTTGTAACCATTCCCGTGTTGAAATATTCCCCCAATAGATCCAAGAAGCTATAAGTGGGACGATCGAAACTTTTTTCTCAACCTTTTGATTTTTTAAAGGTAAATAAGGTTTTACAATAGCCAGCTCCATAGAAATTCGAACTGCTAAATATTCTATGAGAAGTTCCTGTTCCTGAATTGATTGTTGTGAGCGCCATCGTATCATTCCTGCCCACCCAGGCAAAGAAAGTAAGTGCCCTTCAAGGTAAGATTGTATGTTAGATTCAGAAATTCCTAGTTCAGATAATGCTCTCGCTAAAGCTACTTCGGCATCTTGTGGCCAATTTTTTAAAACTTTACGCTCATTTTTACTGAGCGCTGGATCAAATTTAATAAGGTGTTGCCATGCACGATAAAAACCTTTCTCTCGATTTGGCATCGTCCAATTTGATCCGGATTCATCAAGATATAATTTACACCATTTAATGATATGATAATTAAGAACATCAGATAGGTTTTCACTATTTTGACTCTCTATAAGCGAACTTATTGGCTGCATAACAGAGGCTTGCATACTTGCTGTATTTATATAATTCATTTCTTCTGCCAATTTATTTACTTCTGGCGATGATAATAGACTAGAAGGTAATTTTTCTAACTTTAAAGCTGCTTGGCAAAATCGCTCTGCTTTCTCTCGCGGAATATGAAAAGATTGTGAATCCAGCCAACGAGACAAACTCATTTGTAAAAATGATTCCTCAATCTCACCTTTCGCTTTTGCCGAATGAATCATGGAGGCACTAGGATAAATATCCACATTACGAGCTTCTTTTAACCAATTTGCGACTTGTTCAAATGATTGCTTTTCAAGTCCCATCCAAGGGTGGTGAGCTGCAAACGTAGAGATAGGCCAAAGTGGCGCAATAACTCGGCTAGCAGATGCAACTAAATCATTTATATTATTTTCTTGCATATCAATGTTTGTATCTTTCTTTAATATTGACGGTATGCTCATCACGAATTACCTCCCTTTGATACATAATGTTTCAGATAGCTTGGGTGACTTTCTACTGACTTTCGTCTCGCCTCACCTACTCGAACTAACCAAAGATAAAGTACAGCGAATAAAGTAGAAGATTGATGACGAGTAACGAAAGTACTAATAACACTACTAAATAGTAAAATACATATAACAAAGATAACGGCTGGAGCTGAAGGTTGAACACTTTGATAAATATCAGTATGCAACCATTTATAAAGAGAATTATGAACGGTAAAGTAAATGAGAGAAAATCCAATCAAAACAATTACGCCAGCAATTCGTCCCATTCTTCCCTCTCCAAAAACAACAAGCTGTTTCCATGAAAAGTATAGTGACCAGCCTAAGATTAACGCACTAACTAGTTGATACCCCTCTCCAGAAGTCATAAACCAGAAAGTAATTGCTATAAATAATCCTAAAACACGCCCAACTATAATCCATAAATTGGACATCTTTTCATTAGACTGATTCACTACCCCAAAACGTTGCACGGAAGAACCAGCTTGTAAAAATAGTGTAGCTTTAAACAAACCATGTAAAATTAAATGAATAATAGCCGCTAAATAGGCGCCTAATGCACATTGAATAAGCATAAATCCCATTTGTGCAATAGTTGAACCTACTAGCTGACGTTTATAATCAACTTGGACTAAACTAATTCCTGTACCTATTAAGATAGAAATACTAGAGAAAATTAGTAAAATTATTTGTGCAATATCATCATGAAAAAGAGGTGAAAATCTAGTTAACATGATACCGCCAGCATTTACTAAACCCGCATGCATAATAGCAGAAACAGGAGTTGGAGCAACAGCAGACTCAATTAACCATCTTTGAAAAGGCCATTGTGCTGCTGGAATCATCACCGCTAATATAATTAATAAGTTAATTCCTGTTCTCTCCAATGTTCCATGTAGCACTACATTTTCATTCGTTAAAACTGATGTTAATTGCCACTGTCCTGTTACTTGAAAAAGCCAAATGATAGCTGATAGTAAGGCAATCCAACTTATTGTAAATAGGTAGCCAGAGATTTTAGTTGCTTCACTAACTACTTTCCACCCTTTATTTAGCCCTATAAGTAGAACCAATCCTATAAGCGTTGCTCCCCAACAAATGAGCATTAAGCGAAGATCATCACTTAACCATGCAACCGAAGATACACCTGTAGTAAATGTAAAAAGTGCAAAGTATTTTCGATATGAGCGATCTCCCATTAAATAACGTACAGAGAAACGCTGAATGATTAAACCAATTGTAAGAACAAAGAAAGCCATTAACCAAGCTAAAGTATCTAGATGCCAAGGCCCCACAACTCTATCTCCATTGTTATTAACAAGTGCGAGTAAAGAAACCAATGAAGGTAAAGCAGCGATACCAATATGGATATGAACAAAACGTAAAGGTATCCTTGCATTTAAAAATAATAATCCACTTAGCCAAGAAGCACTAAGCGCCATAAAAAATAAAGTTAACAGTGTTGATGAACTCAGCGAAATTAACATGTTAAATACTCCCTTCTAAGCGAAAATAACCTATAAAAATTCCTTTTCATTACGATAGTTTTTTTAATTTCAATTTTCATTCACTCTTTTTAGTACATCGTTTTTTCCATAAAAAAAACCGACAACTTCCATAATTCAATGATTTTATATCATCATTGAATTATGGAGATTGTCGGTTTCACTTCAACTAACTTCAATAAAGTTTTTTGAAGAGCTCCCATTTTATAGAGGATAGTAATGTATGTATTACTCCTATTAAAAATAACAGTATATCTCTGATCTCCTGATTATGCAATCAATATATCAATTTATGTTATGCGCTATCTTTCAATTAAGAAACTTTTTCATTTAGTCAATATTATATATTAAAAAAATGCTAAAGCCTTAATTATAGTAAACATTTAAAATAAGCATCTATTAATTTTTTAAAACAATTATAAGATAAAATATATTAAGCAATTTGTCAATTTATTTATCAGTTTTTTGAGCGTTATTCCAATTAAAATTCAGTACACGTAAATAATTTCAAGTTTTTAATTATTATCATGTTAATAAATATAAATAAAGTGCAAAACTTTTAGGTTTCTTAATTATCTCCCACTAACCCTACGATGGTTTTAATTTTTAAAATTTTTCCTCAAGATTATGAAACAATTTAAAAATCATTACTCGTTCACCAGTACGGGAGCTTATATCCGTATGAAAGCTTTTCACTTTTTCTCCAGTTAATTCTAGTATAATCTCTTTCAAATCTTCAATTCCAGATTCAACTAGCTCCGAACGATTTTTCTTTATCGTTAGCATACCGTCTTTTGTTTCGCAAACCGTATATTCAGCCGGCGTTAAAATACCTTGTAAATTTACGATAATCATATCCCGTAATATATCTGTCTTAACGGATATAGACCCGCGTCCTAGGTAGTCCTTTTCCCAGTGAGTAATTGCTTTGCTTATCTCTGATTCAATAGAGCCTTTTGAGTTTTTCATCTTTGTATCCTCCTTCAATAAAATGTAATTACATTTATAATTACAATAACAATATAATAATCTGGATTGATTTTATTTTCAATTATTGAGAAGAATTTATAGGGATTGTAGTCAGGAATTCTTTAATATTATAGTGCAATTTTAATATAGAATTTTTCAATTATCCTCAACACGTTACTCCTACTAAAAAGGCTCTGTTGCACAGATTTCTAAAAAAACATTCTGGAAAAAATAAGAAAGCTCTTGTAACGTAATACATAAACGAAAGAGCCGATTTCTTTATAAAATAGGAAATCGACTTTTGGTTTAGTTATTGATTTAGTAATAAAAACACTTTTTAAAAGAAATAGGCTTATACTATAGACGTTGATCTTTCTGGAAGTTTAGTTGAAAATGATCCGCTTCATTGTATACCCCGAATTCATATCCTTTTTCCTTATAAAATTTAATAATTTCCGGAAGCGCTTGTAATGTCTGTAGTTTTTCATGCATTAGAACTACTTCCACATCTTCTGTTGTTGTACGCTTTACATTTTCTATAATTTGCTGTGGGTTACCTTTTAATTTCCAATCATTTGAATCTATCGTCCAATCCCAAACTTTTATTCCTGCTTCTACAATTTTGTTACGAATGTCCTGCCCCTTTAATCCTGGTGCAGATCCGTATGGGGGACGGACTAGTTTAGGAGTTGTACCTGTAATATTATGAATAAGAGCTAACGTTTCTTTCATCTCCGTTACAAATTGTCCTTTTTTGTATAGCTTATCACTATTATGTGTCATACTATGTGCACCAATATAATGTCCTTCTTTTACTGCTCGTTTTACATTTTCCTGAAAACCGGTATTCTGTAAAGTGCTACCTTGCATAAAAAATGTCGAAGCAACATGTTGCTCTTTTAGTACATCTAAAAATTTGCCAGTTAATTCGCTAGGACCGTCATCAAATGTTAAATAAACAACCTTTCCTACTGGTTTTCCATCAGCTCTTTTCTGTTTTGCCAGCGATGTGTCCTCTTTCTTTCCTTGTTGTTGCGTATTAGCTAGCCTAATATTTTCATTAGCTACCCCTTTCGCTGGGATAGAGTTCCATTTTCCTATTAAAAAGAACGTAAAAAAGGTCGTTGCTAAAACAACTCCTAAAGATAGTATTACCTTATTTACTACACTTGTTTTTTTCTTATTTTGTGATTCTTTCATTATGTTTCGATCCTTTCCCTACTCATTTTCATATTCATTATTTATGTAGCTAAGCATTAACTTCAGCTGTTATTTACAATAAATAGATTAATAGAGGAAGGTGAAGATAAAATGCAGATAATGTCGAAATTAGTTAAAGAATAGCCTATTGCATCCACTCTTTAAAAAAATATTTGTTTCTCTACTACAGTTAAATTTGAAAACTGGATATACATCCAAAATAAAAAATACTACTCTTTCTAAACAATATTTTACATCAAGATAACAGCATGTCGGTATAAAGATAAAATACAGAGATGGCCGTACAATTGAAATTCTATTATAATTTTGTAATTGGAATTCATTTGAACCAAATGAAGAACTAGAAGAAATATTATTATGTGGAGGTGCCCCAATGAACCTTGTAATTAGAGAATTAGAAACAAATGATTTAGATAATCTTCCGGAGATTGATGACAGTTTTATAGTGAATGCTCGGTTAATTCTTTCTCTTTCCAAAGTAAATAGACGCATAGAATATACAGTAGAAGACGTTCCAAGTTATGAAAAAAGTTATTTACAAAATCAAGATGATAATGAAGAACTGGCTTACAATGAATATATAAATAAACCTAATCAAGTCATTTACATAGCTCTGTTACATAACCAAATCATTGGATTAATGGTATTGAAAAAGAATTGGAACCACTATGCTTACATAGAAGATATAACGGTAGATAAAAAATATCGTACACTCGGAGTTGGTAAAAGATTAGTTGATCAAGCAAAGCAGTGGGCAAAAAAAGGCAATATGCCAGGTATCATGCTTGAAACGCAAAATAATAATGTCGCAGCATGTAAGTTCTATGAAAAATGCGGATTTGTAATTGGTGGGTTTGATTTTCTTGTTTATAAAGGTTTGGATAAGACAAGTGATGAAGTTGCAATTTATTGGTATATACATTTCAAATGATAATAGTTTATAACGTAAAAAACTCAAAATAAAACCCCAATTTCTCTATATTAAAATCGAGAAATTGGGGTTAAGTTATTTAAAACAAATAACTAATTAATAATCCTGCTGACAACAAGAAGCCGAAAATCGTATTTGTCATCGCTGTTGATTTCATTGCGATGCGCATATACCCAGGATCCTTTGCCCCTTTTTGGAAACTTTGAATCGCAGAAATTGGCTTTCTCAAACCTAGGAACATAACTAGTGCCCAAGGGCTTATATAACCCATTAATACAATTACGGCAATCCAGAAATACGCAATGAAAAAGGCTACCGCTAGTGTTACCACAGCTTTCTCTCTTCCAAGGAGGATTACTAATGTCTTTCTTCCACCTTTAATATCTTCTTCGATATCTCGGATGTTATTCGACATATTGATTGCACCTACTAAAATTCCAATTGGAATGGAAATCAATACACTTTCAATCGTTACAGTATTCGTTTGAATAAAGAAAGCAATGAGTACAAAACATGTCCCCATTAACAATCCAGAAACTAATTCTCCAAACGGGGTGTACGCAATTGGTAATGGACCGCCTGTATATAAATAGCCAACTGCCATCCCAATTAAACCAATAACCACTAACCACCAACTACTATTCATACAAATATAAATGCCAATAAAAGCTGCTACGACATATAATAAAAGCGCAACTGTTAACACATTTTTTGGCTTCAATCCATGACGGACAATTCCGCCACCGATACCAACAGATTCAGCAGTGTCTAATCCACGTTTGAAATCATAGTACTCATTAAATAAGTTCGTTGCTATTTGCAGCGCTAAACATGCAAGCATCATCGCAATAAATAAAAGCCAATCAATTTTGGCAACATAAAGTGATGCCACTGTCCCTAAAATTACAGGAGAAAACGTCGCCGTTAATGTATGCGGGCGCGTCATCTTCCATATCAATTTAGCGGAACTAATTTCTTTTTCATTCCCCATAACTCTGTTCAATCTCCCTACATTTTAAGTATAAATTACTAGCAGTATCTTTCTATCTATTTCCTGCCACGCATCCATTCATTATATCAATAAATGATTGTCCTTTCTAACAAATCAACTTTTAATAAGATGAAAAATTATAAAATGAAACTTTCATCAGTAGGAGTTTTGTCATCCCCACTGATTATTAGTACATATCCATTGTTTTTTACGGGCAGCCCTCCCTCCCATTCGCTGAATTTTGTGGTGGGAGTCTTACTGTCCGTTAATGCGGGATAAAAAAGAAGTCAAATTACTTCCAAACAACACCTCGCCTCTCATATTCCATTCTGTATTCAACAGCAGCCGCAATTTTAGGACTTGCGAATCTTTCCGTGATCCAAAGTCCCAAATCAACTCCTGAAGTGACTCCTCTTGCAGTGATAACATCGTCTTGATCTACAATTCGGTAATGAAGGAGCTCTGCCCCGTATTCACTCATTTCATCCTGTGCCAAATAGTGCATCGTTGCCTTTCGACCGTTCAATATACCAGAGGCTGCTAACAGCATACCCCCTGTACACACGCCAGCAACGATTGTTCCTGCATTGTACATCTCGCTAATCATTTTAGTCAAAGTTCCAAGCTCTGCTTGCTTTCGTGCCCCATGCTCTGCTTTATGATTCCAGCCACCACCAGGTACAATTAACAAATCTGGACGATTCTCCATTCGTAAAAAATCATGTAGTTTAACTGTAACTCCAAACGAGGTAGTAACTTCCTGCTTTTGTTCACTCGAAACGAATTCAACTATAAATTGAGCCCCTTCTTCTATCGCTCTTTTCAGTACCTCAAACGGTGCGAAAGAGACAAGTTCTCCGAAACCATCAAACAATACTATTTGTATTTTCATTTTCGCACACCTCATATGCTTTCTTTTTTAAATTGTAGATATATATAATGATTGGACAATCTCAAAGTGTAAATTGTAAAGTATACCTAGATTATTCAAATAAAAAATAATATCCCACATAGTTAAATACATTTGTAAACCCTACATTTTCTACAACTGCAACAGAAGGCTTGTTCAATTCCATACAGTCCCAATATGGAATAATATCACTCTCCAAACAATCTTTCACAAAACTATGCGCTATCTTTTGAGCTAATTTTCTCCCTTGGTGACCTTCTATCGTTTCAATATCTATACAGTGTATATTTTCAAAGACAAACCCTGAAAAACAAACACTCACAATTAAATCATCATAAACAATGCAATAGCCAATCCCCTCATTGAAAAAAGAATCCGGTGAAGACCAAAACTCTAAAATTTTTGATTGTAAAAAATCAATGTTCTTAAATGTATTATTATTATTTTCATAGAGAGCTTTACTCATTTTCAGTACAGTATATCTCTGTTCAAATTTAGGCTCATGATGATTTTCATAATCCTCTTTTCCTAGCATATACACTCTTTGATTCCAACTCTTTAATTTACGATGCTGAAATATTCTTTCGATTGTTTTATTCCACTTCGAATGATTCCCGATTCCTTCAAAGCAATCTAGTCCTACTTTCCTCGCCTCAGGTACTATTACATGATTAATAAAACGATTCACTTCTTTATTAAACTCTTCATTTTCAGCATCTCCAATAAAGAAGAAGCCATCATTATTACCTAACCAAATGAGTCCCGAATTAGGAGAAGTCACGTTATCTACAAATATACGACCAGGATTCACTCCTGCAATTACAGCACGTACCTCTAATTGACCTTGTTCATTCACTAAACGATTACACCTATAAAAATCATCCTTGCTTAGTTCACAGATCATACGTTACACCCCCTTTTTTAAACTGTTCTATTCTAACTTTACCATTTTTACATAATATTCTGTATTTTTACTAAGAGTAGTTTTAAAGCGATGCGATAAGTAAATGAAATACATAATAAAAAAGAGCCAATCTCCAACACAATAGAAGATTGACTCTTTCCTTTATTTATTCCCCTGTTTCAGAAAATCGCTTTATACGTTCACCAATTTCATCGCGAACACGTTGAAATTCAGACCATTCTTTTCCTGCCGGGTCATCAAATCCCCAGTGAACACGATTTACGTGCGAAGGTGTCGAAGGACAAACAGAATCCGCATGACTACAAAGTGTAACGACTAAATCAGCATTATTTAAAATGTTTGTATCAATCATATCTGATGTTTGATTTGTTATATCGATATTCACTTCATTCATTGCTTTAATCGCATTGGGATTCACTCCATGTGCTTCGATTCCTGCAGAATATACATTCCACTTACCTCCTAAATATTGTTTACCCCACGCTTCTGCCATTTGGCTTCGGCATGAATTTCCTGTACATAAGAAATAGATTGTTTTTTTGTTTTCCATGTTGTTTTCCACCTTTATTTTTAAATTTAGACTGATTGATCATTAAAATATTTACGTTTAAACCAAAAAGCAACGTTTACAAGTGCAATCATGACAGGTACTTCAACTAAAGGACCGATAACAGCAGCGAATGCTGCGCCCGAATGAATACCAAACACACCAACTGCTACAGCAATTGCTAACTCAAAGTTATTACTACCTGCTGTAAATGCTAATGTTGTTGTTACCGGATAGTTTGCACCAATTTTTCTTCCCATAAAGAAAGAAACAAAAAACATTACAATAAAATAAATGAGTAATGGAATTGCTATTCTTACTACATCTAGTGGTACGCTAACAATCATCTCCCCTTTTAAAGAGAACATAACGATGATCGTAAATAGCAATGCAAGTAATGTAAGTGGACTAATTTTAGGTATAAACACCTTTTCATACCACTGTCTTCCTTTTAACTTAACTAGTACAAAGCGTGTCAACATACCTGCTATAAAAGGAATTCCCAAATAGATAAATACTGATTTTGCTACTTCTATCATTGTAATATCGACAATAGCACCTTCAATCCCTAACCATTCTGGAATTACAGTTACAAATACGTATGCATAAACTGAGAAAAAGAGCATTTGAAATACCGAATTAAAAGCAACTAAACCTGCCGCATACTCTTTATCCCCATCAGCAAGGTCATTCCAAACAATGACCATTGCAATACAACGTGCTAACCCAATCATAATGAGACCAACCATGTATTCTGGTTTATCAGGAAGAAAAATAATTGCTAACACAAACATAAGTACCGGACCAATAATCCAATTTTGTACTAAAGATAGAACTAACACTTTTACATCTTTAAATACTCGGCCCATTTCCTCATAGCGAACTTTCGCTAATGGTGGATACATCATTACAATTAAACCAACAGCAAGTGGAATAGACGTCGTTCCAACCTGTAATGTATTTAGTCCGTCTACTACACTAGGAAACACAAACCCTAAACCAATCCCAACAGCCATCGCTAGAAAAATCCATAGTGTTAAATAGCGGTCTAGAAAAGATAAACGTTTCATTTTATTTTCCATCTCCTATTAACAGCAAGAATTTTTAGCTACCTCATTTGAAGTCGCGCAACAAGATGACTCTTCAATTTTGTGAACATTACTATCTGCTTTTGTATAAAAGAACTCCCACTCATTACCATCGGGATCCGTTAACCAAAACTTATCTTGTACTGCATAGCAACAAGTCGTATCCATCTCATCACGCGCGAAGAAACCTTCTTTTTCTAATCGTTCTTTATGCAATGTAATTTCTTCAGCTGTATCCACTTGGAAACCAAAATGATTTACCTGATTTCCCTTCACCTCATCTCGTACGTTCAGCGTAAAATTAAGTCCTGGCGTCTCTAATAAAAATTTTGCATAATCCGTTTTCACTTTAACTGGTGAAACACCAAATACCTTTTCATAAAATTCAATAGACTTCTCTAAATTCGTAACGTTTATACCGACGTGAACATATCTCATACCTTATTCCTCCTCTTTATATATCATTAATCAATTTTTTTTGATTAATAAATTAAAATTTTAACAGCAGCTACCTTTGCCTGTTTTTCTAAAGATACAGCACAATTCTTCTGATAATAAATTATTCACTTCCGCATCATTTAAATCATAATAACTCCACGTACCTTTTGTTTCTTTTACAATTAAACCTGCATCTAATAAAATCTTTAAATGATATGACAACTTAGATTGCGTCATTTCAAAAACTTCAGTTAAATCACATACACACGTCTGACCTCGCTGGCAAAGTTCATACATGATTTCTAAGCGTTTCTGATCCGCCAACGCTTTAAACTTTTTCTCATAGAGCTGAAAATTTTGTGCCACTGTAGTTCACTTCCCTTCATCAACTTTTTTTGATATTTATAGTATATACGTAGATGAGTTCTATATGCAACTTATTAATCAAGTTTTTTTGATTTATCTAAAAAACTTCCTCGCATCATATCTTTGTTACAATTAAAAAAGACCATAACCTTTTCAAAAATGAAAAACTATGGTTCTTTTTACAACTTAATAGTTACAATATTTCTGAGGAATGGAGTCTCTATAACTGTTTTAAATTTTAATTTGATCATTATAGAGTAGTGCCCCATCACCCTCAATCTAAGAAAAACAAATACCCCAAAATGAGAAAAATCGATATAGCTCTTCGGCAAATAAAGATAACTCTTGTTTTTGGTGCATATTCATAAAAAGCACGTCATCCTTTCTCATTAACATAAGAGAATAGTAACGTGCTTTTAATTTCAAAAATAGTCTAAATCCTTAAGTTGATGGTTGTGGGGCGGGACCCCAATAAGAACGGTATCTAAGGTTGTATGAGAGGTGTTAATTCCATTCCAATGGCCTCAGCCGGCGATTAACTCAAATACCGATTTCGGATGACCCCCATGTGATGAAGTTCGTGTCCCGCGATGCCGTACGCGAGGGCGCGCGCCGTAATGCTTAGGTTGTTGGCTGTCCCCTTGCGGATCCACGCCTCCGCCGGTAGCCCGCGCAGCAATGTGATCGTTGATTGCCGTACGGCCCGGTAGTCTTCGGCCAATTGCGCCGTTGTCCAGCTTCCGAAAGGAGGCAGGAACAATTCCTGATCGAAACCGGTCAGAGGCGTCTGGTCTCCTCTTGCGAACCGGAGCAGGCGGTAGGTCATGACTCGTTCCGCGTCTGCAATGTGGCCCACGACTTCTTTCAGCATCCATTTTCCTTCCGCATACCGATATGTGGCCTGGCTTTCGGTCAACGATGCCAGGAGCTCGGTCATTTGCTTTTCCTGGGCGAGCAGAATGTCGATGATGTTACCGTCCGGCACCAAACGGATATATTCGCCGGAGCTCCCGGCGTATTCTTCTTCTGACGGTCTTTGATTCATGCGTAGTCACCTCTTTATGTAGATATAGAAAATTATAGCGCTCGTCTATGTCTAACAAATTCGCGAAATGATAGAACTTCCCTTCTAATAATTGAGGATAAGCAACTATTTAGTCGGTCGCCACACTATCCGGATTCGTTAGCACAATAAGCAATGCTAATCAATGATGCATAAAAATTATCTGTTATACAATATTTCGAAGTTATTAATATATATTGAGTTATTCCGAAACATATATAAATACATTTTGTCGAAACTATTAAAAAAAGAGAATTTCTCTAACTGAAGAATTAATAATTGTGTTACCAATATGTAAAAATCTCAATTTAAAACTAAAGGAGAATAAAATGGGACAAATAATTGTATCGATGTACCTCTCACTAGATGGTGTCATGGAGGAACCAGCTTGGACTGCTCCATATTTCAATGAAGAAGTAGCAAAGTTTCAATCCGATTTACTGTTTGAAAGTGAAGCTCTTCTACTAGGGCGAGTAACCTATCAAGGTTTTGCAGCTGCCTGGCCTTCTATGACTGATGAAGAAGGTTTTGCTGATAAGATGAACAGCATGCCTAAATTTGTTGCCTCAACAACTTTGGAAAAAACCGAATGGAATGCAAATCTTATCAAGGGTAATATTGTAGAAGAAATATCGAAACTGAAGGAACAGCCCGGTCAGAACCTTTTAATTTATGGTAGTGGTGAGCTTATACAAACATTGATGCAACACAACCTCATTGATGAATATCATTTTATGGTCAATCCTGTTATCGTGGGAAACGGAAAGCATCTCTTTAAAACTGGAAACGATACAAAGGCTTTAAAACTGATTGAAACAAGAACGACCAGTTCAGGTGTCGTTATTCTTTCCTATCAGCCGGAGAAAAAAGAATAATTATTGATAAATTATATAAACAAAAAAACTCATCAGAATAAATCCTGCTGAGTTTTTTTATAAGATAATACATATATTAATTTATAAAAATTAGGGTATTATATTAACCAAAATCAAACAATATATCAATCCTTTTAAAGGGTAAAATAGGGAAAAAGGAGATTCTAAATAATGCCTTTAGAAAACTCTATTTATTACATGGGAGTTGCTATTATTTTAGTAATCATCGGTGCAGTGTTCGGGGGAATTATACGTATAATTCGGCATACTAACAATCGCAAAAAGCAAGATTCAGTTGAACAAAAATTAGATACGGTTATTCAACTATTAGAAGAACAAAACAAAGATTGACTCTTTCGGATCAGGAAAAGTTAAAAATAACTTCCAATAACGAGAATAATGTAAATAAGCTGTCCATGTGGACAGCTTATTGTTTTTTTGCTTAGCGTGCAAAATTCGCTTCTTGCATGTCCATCAACTTAAGAACTTTCTTTAACCCCAAGTTTAAAAATACGCCATCCTTTTCTATGATTCTACAGAAAGAATAGCGTATTTTTTATTTTAGGGACTATTTTGTTTTATTAGCTTAATAACATTGGCTTGCCCCCATAATTCCAAAATCTCCAAAAATTTTTTAGAATAAGTTTTTCGAACCAGAAATATATATTTCTAACTATAAAAACTATGGAAAGATTTATCTGTTTTTCCTTTTTACCTACTTGCTAAATTCAGCAAGTAAAATATTTTTAAAAGGATCAGAAGGACTATAACTAGTTTTATGGCCATTCAAATTGATGGCCAATGTATGCTTGCCTCCAAGTGTGCCTCCAGCAAAAGTAGAAAACCCTGGAGAGGCACCTGCGTGTCCCCATATCGAGACACCGTTTGGAAGTTTAGTTTCATAGATTCCAAGACCATATCTGCCGATTTCAGCAATTCCTGTAGGAACTGTAGTAAGCATTTGTTTTAGTTGCTGTTCCTTCAGTAATTTGCCACTGAGTAAGTAAGAGAAGAATTTGTTTAAATCGTCAGCAGTAGAAATCATATCTCCATCCGAGCTACCTGGGTAAGAATAAGTAACGTCTTTTAGCTCACTTTCTCCGTCATATCTTTCATATCCACGGGCATGTTTGGTACCTGGAATAACAGTTGAATTACCAGGTAGGAATGTATTCGACAATTCGAGCGGTTCAACAATCCGATTTTCAACCTCTTCCGCATAGCTGTTTCCAGTTACTTTTTCAATAAGGATACCCAGTATTACGTATCCTGTGTTTGAATAAGACCAGCCCTTACCTGGAGCAAAGTCTGGTGGAAGAGAAATTCCCATCTTTACTAATTCTTCAGCCGTATATAATTTTTTTGTATCCATAATATCATAGTCTTTTGACTTTAAGTATTCAGCAATCCCACTTGTATGATTCAATATCTGCCGAATCGTAATCTGGTTAGCATCATATCCGTTTCCTTGAATGACGCCAGGCAACCATTTTTCGATGGAGTCATCTAGATTCAAGCGGTTCTCTCCAGCCAATTGAAGTAGAACTGTTGCAATGAATGTCTTCGTCGTACTGCCAATGCGAAAGCGAAAATCTGTTTTCATCGGCTTCTTGGTTCTCAGATCCGCTATCCCGGCGGCATAGCTCCAATTTTTACCACCCTTAGAAATTTGAGCGAGTATTCCAGGGTATCCAAGTTGGAGTGAATCCCGTATTGCTTTCTTAACGGAAGTACGATCGCTTTGATTACTTGTTTGTAACGAACTAGATACATTTTGCGTGGGTTCTGCTTTTACAATTGAGGCTGGTGTTATGTATAACAGGGAACTTCCAGCTATTAAAAGTGATAGACTTGCACATGTAATTTTACTGCATGTTTTCATAAAGCATCCTCTCCTTTATTTAAATTGTAAAGTTAGTTGCTTGCTGTTTCGTATTAATCACACAGCTATCATCTCCAACAATGACAAAAAAGTCAGAATTAAATTCGTAATCATATTCATAATTATTATTTTTACAAAGGCTATTCTGTCTTAACAAACGGTAAATCCCTTTTCTTCCACATGTATGTTAACCCCAGAAATTACTTCTTTTCTTTGAAACACTCTTATTACTAGTTTGTTTTTTCATATATAAGTCATATCTGTTCCGCCTTTCACACCGCCTTATATTTTTATCCTACACAATGAAAATCTCTTTTTTCTTACCTATTCCTTACAAATTACTTACGTTCAAAATAGCTTCTATAATAGGATAGAAGGAGCATCTGTACCCGAAAGTTCAAAGTATTTTCCAATAAATATATTTATCAAAAAGAAAAACAGGTTTTTTTCGCTTCTATGTTTCTTTTTTTCGTTTTGGGGAACAATTAATTCTTAAGTTGATAGCGATGGGGCGGGACCCCAAACAGTACGATTTTATTTCAAAGACACAACGATCTTACTACACACTTTTTATTTATCCCACACTCTCATCTGCTAGTATTACTATTTTTTATTACTAATGTTGCCGTTTCACTCGGATGGCTAAGAGGAAAATGATGGCCATATGGAACAAAATCAACCTTACCAAGATGCGATGGAGCAGAATAGGCTCTGTCATAATCCCCCCAAATAATGTGAAGATTATACTTTGTTACTTCATTGAAATCACCTTGATCGTTTTTCAGGAGTAAACTGTTAAGCTGAACCGTAGTATTTAAAATTCTAGGAGAAGTAAAACTGTTACTTATTTTTTCAATATAATGCTCAGGGATGCTCTCCGTACTTTCAAACAAACCATTACTTAATAAATAACGCTCTATCAAATTAGTAGTTGCCAATTTTAATGTCCATTTGTTCATAAATTGAGGAACATTTAGCGATTTAGCATTTTTTTTAGCAACAGGTGGCTGAAGTAAAGTGATTGAATACTTCTTATCTATGTACTCTTGTACCAATGCTTCCAGAAGAATAAACGCACCGAATGAATGTCCAATTAGATGCGCACCATTCGTAGCTTTCTCCAATAACTTTTTCACTACATTCAAATAGATATCTAGAAGATTTTTCTCTTGTTTAAAAGGAGACCGTCCCAAACCTGGAAGATCCAAGATCCATACAGGTTGACCAGTTTTTTCATGAAGCTCTTGTGCTAAAGGAAATAAATCCTCTCCATCACTCAATAAACCATGTAATAAAATAAACGGTTTACCCGTTCCTTGTAATTGGTAAAGGGTAGTGTTATCGCATAATGTTCGTTTAAATAAATGATTATGCCGGCCATTTTGATACATCATTCGATAATCCAGATCAGCTACTACGGCAGGGAAAAATTTCATTACACTCGTCTTCTTAAACCAATCTCCTCCCATAATTTTTTTCGCTGAAACATTTGAAAATTTTTGTTTTGTAATAAAATTCAGTCCATCAGAAGGAATTTTTGTTATTTTACTTCCTCCACTATTCATAATTGCTTTCATAAATGGCATTGGAACAGAGATTTTTGGTGCCCTCATATTCATACTTTCCGACATAATACTTAATAATTCAGCAATGTTTTGATCGTGCTGTTTGTCTTCAACAAGTGTATATGTTTGAATAGTCGGTTGCTCCAATCTGAAAACCTGCACAATAAACTTCGCAAGCTCATCGTTTGAAATAAGTGGTAACCTATATCCCTTACCTCCAGGAATCACTGGCATGAGCCCTCTTCGCATACTCATCACAAGCAAACCTAATCCTGCTATCTGCTCTGTACTCCCTGTTTTACTACTACCGACTACAGTTGGCGGATTAATTACAGAAAGCGGATAACCTACTGCTGATGCCTGCTGACGGATATAAAGATCTGCTAAAAATTTTGTTCTCTCATATGGATTTTTTATTTTCAAATAATTGTTTCCTTCTTTAAACACATCAATTGCAATCTTGCTATTTTTATCATCAAAAGGACTCATATAACCTACAACATGAATAAATTGTTGCAAACCCTTCAATTGATGAATACTTTTAGCTAATTCACTAATATGTTTGGCGCCATTTAAAAATACGGAAGCTGCCTCTTTACTTGTCGCTTGAATATCCATGGGGCCTCCTGCATGAATAATCACATCCGTTTTCAATACCCTCTCCTTATCTTCAGCACTTAGACCTAAATCTATTTTCGTCAAATCACCTTCAATAAAGTGCATAACTTCCTTTTTTAAGATGCCTCTTTCTTGAAAAAGACGTGTTGCTTTATTTTTCGACCTCACTAAAAGAAGAATTTTAACATCCTCTTTGGCTAATTCTTTTACTAATTGTTTTCCAATAAAGCCTGTTCCACCAGTTAAAAATACTGTTCTCATATAAAATCCCCCTTTTAGTACTGATTAGTACTAATTTGATGTAAAAAAAATGCTTCTTTTATCGAAGCAATTTTAAAAAATGATCTGCTGTTTTCGTGATTACAGTTGCATCCTTCAATGTTTCTGAAATAAATAACGCTCCTTCAAGATTTGTAATAAAAAGTGATGCAACCTCATCAATATTAATCGTATTTCTAAATTCTCCATTCTCTACCCCTTGTTTAAGTAATAGAGAAACTTTCTTTTGTAATCCTGTAAAAAAAAGACCTATTTTTTCTTTTATTTGCGTGGCCTGTGTAGGACTTTGAATATAAAGAGTAATAAATGGACAGCTTCCCTTATACTCTCTCGATTGAACTCCTTGTGATAATTGCTTTAAAAACAGTTGGATACGATCTTCAACTAAAAATTGGTTCTGAGAAAGTACGTCATCAATTGCAGATTGATACATTTCAATCCAATAATCAACGACCCCTTCTAATAATACTTCCTTATTAGAAAAGTGATAATACACATTAGACTTTGAAACTTTGCTTACACGTACTAATTCATCCATACTTGTATAAGCAAACCCTTTTTCTAAAAATAATGTTGCAGCTACTTCAATCACACGTTTTTGATTCATTAATTTTATCTTTGTCATAACTAGAACTATATAGTACTAATTTAAATATTGCAAGTATTTATGTTAATTTTTAAAAAAGTTTGATTAAAAAAGTTCCACTAACATTGATTTTGCTGCAAAAAAATCTTATTTTGAATAAAGTTGAACTGAACCCCGAAATTGTTAATTCACTATCGTCTAATAGAGATCACCATACTACCCATCAACTTAAGAAAAAGAAATGCCCCCAAAACGAAAAAATGAGCGGCTTCTCAGAATAGCTATCTGTAGAAAAAGAATTTTTTAATTTAGGGATATATGAAAGTATTAGCTTGATGGTGATGTGGCGGTACCTCATATAAAGAAATTTTAAACATCTTAATCTGCCTTTCCTTTATGTAAATATGGGAATAACGAAATTACCCCAAGGATAGCTAAACAAGCTCCAATCCATAGAGGAGATACAAAACCATATCCTTTACTGATCCCAAGACCACCTAGTGACGAACCAATAACAATACCTAGCGTAATAAAAGAACTATGAACGGTATTTATCATTATTCCATTACTAGCTGTTTTCATCACCCTCGCAACCATAGCTGGATTCAATGCTACACCAGTTAAACCAATAAAAATCGTAGAAATCACTGCAATGTATTTATTCTCTGCACTTAAAGCAAATAAAGACAACGCTATGATTAATATAATTAATCCACCCATAAGTATTTTCATTGTAAATTTATCAGCGAACTTGCCAATTATTATATTCCCAATTACCGTCGCACTACCATAGAGAGCAAGTAAATATGGAATACTTGCACTTGAAAATCCTGTAACATTTGTAAAGATAGGAGTGAAATAGCTAAATGCTGCAAACGTGCCACCAATAATGAACATACTTGTTACGTACGCTGCCCAAAGATGAATATTCTTAAATCGCAGAAGTTCATCTTTCCAATTTAATTGCTCTTTATTTGAAGATGATGGTAACAACCGTTGAATCATAATCCCTGATACTAGCACAAGAACAGAAACAGCCCCAAAACTAATACGCCAGCCAAAATATTGCGAAATAACGGTCGTTATAGGTAAACCTAATACAGTTGCGAACATTAAACCTGCAAGTACAATTGATGCAGCTTTTCCCCTTGAATCAGAGTGAACCAATGTCGCAGAAAAGGAAATCGCAACTCCAAAAGCTGAAGCTGAAGCAATACCAGTTATAATACGTGAAATCATCATAATATCATAGTTCCAAGCAATAGCTCCGAGCGATTGACCAATTAAAAATATGAACATTAAAAACAATAATGCTTGTTTGCTGCGCATTCGTAAGAGGATTGCAGTTAAAATGGGGCCTCCTATTACCATTGCTCCTGCATAAGCTGAAATTAAATACCCAATAGATGATACAGGAACCTGGAATGCAAGAGCAAGTTCATTCATCATACCTGCAACCATAAATTCTGATGTAGTCATACAAAAGATTGCTAAAGCTAATAAATAAATAATCGATGACATAAAAACACTCCTTATTCATTATTGTAATGATCGGTACAAAAATAGTGCGAAAAAAGAGCGCACTAAGCGCCACAAATAGACTCTACTGTTCCTTTGATAACTTGTTCAGACAACATCCGATTTTGCATCGATACATTAAGAACACGGAATCCGTAATAACTGCTTAAAAGCAGACTAGCTAATTCCTCAGCTGATTGCTTCTTTGAAATTTCACCTGTTTGCAATCCTTCCTCCATCACTGTTTCAATAGCTTGTTTAAGAAGTTCAACATGCTTCGAGAAAATTTCTTGTACCATTAAATCGTTTTTAGCACGTTCTATACTGGCATTAATCAATAAACATCCTTTTTGATCCATATTCTCAAAGTCTTCTTTCAATGCCCATTCAAAAAAATTACTTAATCGTTCTTTAACTGGAATTGGAGTATGTAACAATTTCCTTTGTTCCCTAATCCCAATTTCATGGTAGCGTTCTAATACTTGTTTATACAGTTCATGTTTACTACCGAAAGTATTGTATAAACTTCCTTTTCCAAGTCCTGTATCACTGCATAAATCTTGTGTAGAACACCCTTCATATCCTCTTAACCAAAATGTTTTCATTGCAACATCTACAATTGAGGAATAATCAAACTCTCGAGGTCTGCCGCGTTTATTCAATCGTATCCTCCTCTCATTTTAAAGATAACATGAATAGAATACCCTTTTTTGTACCATGCGGTCAATAATTTTGTTTTATTGTACTGTAAAATAAAATTTGATTATTTTAGATTACGAATAATGAAAAATAGCCCCTTTATTCAAATTTCCTAGCGAAAAAATCACGTTTTAATAGACTTCTTTACCATCCCTACCTTTCTATAGATTACTAGTTATGAAACAAGGATCGTTTCATAACTAGTAATTTACTTGATTAGCTTGATGAGTATGGAGTAGTGCCCCTATAAGCAAAACCCTCCAGAAACATCTAAAATCTGCCCAGTTACCCAGCGGCTATCAGAAGAAGCAAGGAATGCTACTGCATCTGCAATATCTTCAACTTGCCCTATTCGCCCGAACACAGATGAATTCGTAGCAAAACTTCGTATTTCCGGATCATCTAGCAATTTTGCATTAATATCTGTCTTCGTATATCCAGGCATAATTGTATTCACTGTTATACCTCTTTCTCCGAGATGTTTAGCTAGAGGAAGTGTCATCGTATTTAATGCACCTTTACTTAAGCCGTATGCAATTGAGCCTGTAAAACCAAGTCGTACTTCAGCTGATGAAATGTTAATAATACGCCCCTCTGCTCGTAGTAACGGCAATGTTTGCTGAATTAAGAAGAACGGTGCCTTAATATTTACAGACATAATTTCATCAAAAACTTCTTCTGTCGTATTTTCAATCGTTCCTTGTGTACCTATCCCTGCATTGTTTACTAAAATATCAATCTCTGATGTACCAACTTTTATTTGTAATTCATTCTTTAACTGTTTTACTAGCTTTTTGACACCATCAATTGAATTGAGTTCAGCTTCAATTAAGAACGCTTTTCCTCCATTAGATTCAATCTCACTAATCGTTTCATCTGCAGCTGTTTTATTTCGGCCGTAGTGAATCGCAACTAATGCTCCATCTTTCGCCAATCTCATCGCAATCGCACGGCCAATTCCGCGACTCGCTCCTGTTACTAACGCTACTTTCCCATCAAGATTCTTCATTTTTTCCATCCCTCCTAAATTTCCGTTTGATAAAAACCTATACTTATATTTTCATGTAAACACCAATCATTTTAAATATAGATTTATAGGTAATTTAGTCCATTCGCTTATGATATTATAGTTATAATTCGTAATTTACTTTATAAAACAAAAATAAGGAGGCTACACAATGCAAAACGCCGTAAAACTGGATGAAATCGATCATAAAATTATGAACTTGTTGTATGAAAATGCGAGAATTTCTGTTTCAGAAATAGGACGAATTATATCCATGACGCAGCCTGCTGTAAAAGAACGTATTAACAAGCTTGAAGATCAAGGAGTTATAGCGGCTTATCGAACGAAATTTGAGCCTGCAAAAATTAATAAAAACATTCAAGCATTCATCATGTTTAAAACGAGCCAATGTACTGATTTTATTCAATATTGTAATGCCGCTCCTGAAGTAACGGATTTATACCGAATTAGTGGGGAATTTAATTATATGATGAAGGTCATGAGCGATTCGATGGATTCTCTCGCTACATTTTTAGACTCTTTAATGCAATTTGGCTTGTCATCTCCTTTAATTGTTTTAAAGAGTGAGTTTGAGGAGAAATTGTCATTCTAATAAAGGATACGTATTATCCTCCGCTAACAGTAAAAGCTTTTCCTTTATGAGAAAATCCAACAAAATTAATGATTAGTAACAAAAAAGAACATTGATTTTCAATGTTCTTTTTTATATCTCTACTTATTATTTAGATTGCTATTCGAAAAAAGTACCTTAATCCCCTTACCCTTGATTCCTCTGCGCCTCTCTAAACTCCTCCTTCACCTTCTCTAACAACCCTTCTTCCGTAATTAATCGATACGCCGTATTTGCTAATGCTTTTGCCGATGTAATTAATGCTTTATCTCCAAGTTCTGAACGTGCTGCTTCTCTAAATTCATTCGTATGTGCAATTAAATCATCTGGTCCGATTTTAATGTACGGATGAATTGTCGGTACGACTTGACTTACGTTTCCTGCGTCGGTTGAACCGATTCCTACTCTTTCTTTACGATTTACATCTTCACCTAATAGTTCTAGTTCTTCCGCTACGATATCGTTATATGTTTTTGTTACGAGTAATTCATCGATTTCATTTTGGAATTGATGGATTTTTACTTTTGCACCTGTTGCTAACGATGCTCCCTCAGCAATATTTTTTACTTTTTCTGTTACTTCTGCACATCTTTTTCGCGTTGCTGCACGGATGAAGAACCTTGCTGCAGCGTAGTCAGGAATAATGTTAGGTGCTTTTCCTCCTTCTGTAATGACGCCATGAATTCTCACGTCTGACGGAAGTTGTTGGCGAAGTGCATTAATACCGTTATAGAGCTGAATAACCGCATCTAATGCGTTAATCCCTTCTTCTGGCGAAGCTGCAGCGTGAGCTGTTTTTCCGTAAAAATGAAAATCAAGTGGATCGACTGCTAGTGAAGGACTCGTTGTCGCTGTTTTTCCGCTCGGATGAATCATAAGCGCCGCATCAATGTCTTTAAATAAACCTGCCTTTACATAACTTGATTTCGCGCTACCATTTGGCCCGCCTTCTTCTGCTGGCGTACCAAACACGACAACTTCTCCGCCAATTTCTTCAAGTGTTTCTGATAATGCAATTGCTGCTGCAACACTAATTGTGCCGATTAAATTGTGACCACACGCATGACCGAGTCCTGGTAAAGCGTCGTACTCCGCTAAAAATGCAATTGCCGGTCCTTGTTTTCCAGAGCTTTTTCGCGCGATAAATCCCGTTTCATGTCCAGCTATATTGTGCTGCAACTGAAACCCCGCACTACCTAGTAATAAACTTAACGTTCTTGATGCGTAAAACTCTTGGTTTCCAATCTCCGGATTCGCATGAATATCATGACTTGTTTCTATGTACTTTTCCTTATTTCTTTCGATACTCTCTTCAATTGTTTTTCTTTGTGACGCTACTCCTGTCGCTCCCATTTTTCTTCCTCCTTTTATTTTCACGTAAAAAAGCCTCTTTCTAAAAGATAGAAAGAGGCTTCTGTATATACAGTCAAAATGAGCTTCTTTCT
Organism: Bacillus cereus group sp. MYBK14-1; assembly: GCF_051916885.1. Taxonomy (NCBI): domain Bacteria; kingdom Bacillati; phylum Bacillota; class Bacilli; order Caryophanales; family Bacillaceae; genus Bacillus; species Bacillus cereus group sp. MYBK14-1. Next base: position 680,087 of record NZ_JBQAHM010000001.1, read on the forward strand.
TATCTTTCAAGTTACCTTGCTGGAATTGGCACAGTATTCATAACGAATCCGCTGCCGAGGTATCATAGGGCCAGTCCCTCCACCTCTCGTGATAAGAATTTTCATAAAATTATATTAAATTATTTTTTATTCTAAGTTCATTCCAAGTAAAAGTCAAGGAATTCCTATCCGAATTTACCGAATATCTAAAAATCCTTTTAATACACCAATTGTCTCAGGTGCTTGCAGTCTTGCACATACGTACGGAAATTCCGTACTACCTTCAAACATCATTTGAGATGTAAGCGGTGCGCCTGCCCAGAAGATTTCATCATCGATTACTAGGAACGGGAATGCTTTATTTTGTCTTTGTAACTTTACATTTTTCAGTGGAACTGGTCCGTCACTATACACTGTTATTTGCGCATTTGTACGCATTAACGCTTGCCATACTCGCTTATCCACTTGTTTTGTACTTGGAAGTGAAATAATAATTTTTCGTTTTGCTGCTAAAATATCTTTTAATAGCCCTTTCGTTTCCTCAAGATTCATTTCCATAAACCAGCGTAAACGTTTCGATATTTTTCGTTCCCACAATTGTCTTGATGTCGTGCGATCATACACATCTCCGTGACGTTCTATATGAGCTGTTAATTGTGATAACGCTTGTTTTCTCGAAAGGTTTTTACGCATATAATGGCAATCTGATAATTGAATGAACTTCCCTCTCGCCCTTGTCACTGCTACATTGACGAGGCGATGGTTTTTATGGTCAAAGAATAATACGCCAGGTCGTTCTTGCGGATAACTGTCAACCGTATCAAAGATCATCATATCTCTTTCAGAACCTTGGAACTTATGAACTGTCGCCGCTAAAACTGGTATGTTTTGATATTTCGTTCTCTGCAACATTTCTCTAATACACGTCGATAAAAAGCGTGACTGCGCCCTGTAAGGTGTCACAATACCAATTGATTGAACACCGTCTAACAATCCGATTAACATCATTTGCATTGCTACTAAACCAGACATAATGTTAAAACGTGAACCAGAAGCAGCATCTTTTAACGAAAAAGCTCCCATTTGGCTCGTATCAAATAAAACACTCGCTTCATTTGCAAACGGCTGCAATTGCGCAAGTTCTTTACGCTCTGAAACAGACGGATGATCGTATACTCTATTTTTATAAATAAACGAATTCGTAAACTTCGATATATCCGCATGCATACGTCTTTGTTCCTGCAACATAAATAGGTTTGGGTGTGCTTCTGATTTATTAACAGACTCAACAATCCCAGCATGGTAAAACATATCTTCCCCAAGCCATTTGCGAACGAGTTCATGATTTGCCATCGCAATTGGAGGTAACTGTAAAAAGTCACCGCAAACGACGATACGTTTTCCAAGTGAAGCAGCTAATGCAATTTGCGGAACGAACGCCATACTCACCTCATCTACGACAACTAAATCAAATGTACGCTCATAAATTAGCGCATCAATGGCACATTTCGATAAAGTTGCGCCGATTACTTTCGCATTTTCAATATATTCTTTTTCTACTTCTTTAATTTTAGCCTTTTGCTTTCGAAGATCACTTTCAATCTCCTGCATACGCTTCTTATCAGAGGACGTTGCCTTATACGATAAGATTTTTTCACGAAGCTCTTGGCGTGTTTCTTCCAAGTAGAGTCTTTCCTCACCCCATGATCCGTTCGTCGTTTCAACTAACTTAGATGCAAGTAACGTTTCATGATTTCGTATATGTTCATGTTGACTATAACCGTAACGAACAATTTCGCCAGGCGTCCATTTCTTTTTCTTCTCAATTTGCTTCGTTACTTCACTCATTAATACGTCTACTGCCGCGTTACTATGAGCTAACACAAGTACCGATTTTCCTTTTTGATAATGGGCCGAAATAATACGTGATAAATTGTAAGACTTCCCTGTTCCCGGCGGTCCCCATACGTACGTTGTCGGATTATAAAACGCGCGATATGCCAGTTCATTTTTTGGATTTTTCATCTTCTCAATATGTTTCGGACTGCTCGTCCCATCAACAAGACGCTTTATACGATTACGTTTCAGCTTATCTTTACGTGCTTCTTTCAATCGCTCTTGCAGTTGCTCTAAAAGTTGCCACGGTTCACTGTATAAAACCGCTTCTCTTATTTCACCTTGTATATAATCATTTAATTTCAGTTCTATTTCTAATCCATGTACAGATAATACTTCTCCTGTCGCTTCCTCACCATCGAACTCAATTCGAATCGGTGAACCTTCAGGTAAGCTTACTTCCGAAATAAGCTGAAATACGTATACTGTACTTTCATAATCTGTATATAAAAAACGACCATTCATGATAGAAATTTTACTACCACCTATCGTTTTCCAATGTTTAATTTCATATGCTAATGCATAATGCCACTCTTTCATCGTTTCCGATAATGAAGGAGTTTGAGTAGTTGTATTCATCGTATAATCTCCTTCCTTCTCCCCAAACATACTTTCTCACTATACCATATAACACGCTAAAATTTGTAAGGTTTTTATCTTGCTTATTTTCTTAATTTTCAATAATATATTGTATATAATTTTCAGAAAGAAGGAATCTACATGCCAGTTAGAAGAATAGAACACGTTGGACTTATGGTTGCAAACTTAGAAGCATCTATCTCATTTTATGAAGAAGTAGTCGGCTTACAGCTCCTTAAACGTATGGGGCACCCGAACCCAGACTTAAAACTCGCTTTTTTAGGTGTGGAAGAATCGAAAGAAACGATACTCGAACTCATTGAAGGTTATAACTCTTCTCTTCCGGCAGAAGGAAAAGTACATCATATTTGCTTTAAGGTAGATTCATTAGAGGATGAAATTGAAAGAATACAAAAACACGGCGTAACCTTTTTACTAGGAGAAGAAATCGAAACATTACCAGATGGAACACGTTACATATTCTTCGCTGGCCCTGATGGAGAGTGGATTGAGTTTTTTGAGACGGAGAGATAAAGTGAAACTTTAGTCAGCCCACAATAAACGGGATAATAACTTTATGATCCACATAAGGAGTAGAAACTGATGAATACAGTTTTTATTATCGTTTTTTGGGTACTTATACTATTTCCACTTCTTAATATAATCCTAATAAAGAAGTGGAATATAAGTCCCATTGATCTCATGGGGGTATTTGGCAATTTAAAAACGCTGTTTACTTATAGCACTTTTACGAATGCAAAAATAGCCAAAATACGCAAGCAGTTTCGCATAAAAACTTGCATATTTTAGGCTGTTTAATTGTACTCCTTATTTTGTTAAAGTTACCCGTCGGTTCAATTCCAAAGACCTCAGCTGACGATTAACTCAAGTACCGATTTCGGATTACCCTCATGTGATGAAGTTCGTGTTCTGTATCCGCTACACTATCTGTAGCAACAGTTGCTATCTCATTTTCTTCAAAACTTGACATTGCTCGATTTATAGCCTGTTCTAGCTTTACGTTCTTCTTTTTCATAGCTGTTACTAAGCGTTCTATAGTTGCTACATCTTTATGATAAAAAATTCTAGAATTATTATTGCTACATTCTTTCATTTTATTAATTAGTATGATATACCATCACAGCACCAGAAAGACTAATATAAGCTAGTATCATCCATACGTTATCATTTCTAATCTATCCTGTTTAGAAATGATAACGTTTTTTTGTACTTAAAGGTATTAAAATTTTAAGGGTAGCCAACTATATAAAATGTAACACTGACGTTCCAGGGGATTATGTTGAATACAATAATAAGGAGAAATGGTTTATGTCTATATTATTTTCTCTTCCAATTACTATATCTTTTTAGCATACTATTAACTATAAGGAGGGAGTACCGAAATGGAAGAAAAGAAAGTGACGTGGTTAGAACTCTTTTATGATTTGTTATTTGTGGCGGCAGTGACGGCTGCGACTCATGTTTTACTTCATGTTGAAGATGGTCAAATCCATGCAGATCATTTGGTAAAATTTGTCTTAATTTTTATTCCGATCTGGTGGGCTTGGGTAGGGCAAACCATCTTTGTTAACCGGTTTGGAAAAGATTTATTTCATCAAAGAATTTTTTTGATCCTGCAAATGTTTTTTGTCCTAATAATGACATCAAGCTTATCAGCTGATTTTGATCCTTATTATCTTTCTTTTTTAATTGGCTATATTGGCTTAAGGGTCGTGACTGCAATTCAATATCTTGTTGTCCAGCGTATAGAAGAGGGGGCTCGAAAAAAAGCAGCACTCTTTTTAGGAAGATATTTTTGGATTGGAATCGTTATTTCATTATTATCCGTCTTTTTTGATTCTTGGATTCGATATGCTGTGTTATATTTTGGGATTCTTATCGATATTATTGTCCCACTGCTTGGAAGGAAGTGTTTAGAAAAGGTTCCTACAAATACAGCCCACTTGTTAGAGAGATTTGGTCTATTTTCCATTATTCTCTTTGGGGAAGCTCTTGTAAGCACTCTTGTGGTCATTCAACCTAAACAAGGAAATTGGGATTCAATAAGCTTTGCGATCATTTCATTTATCCTCATTATTTCGATGTGGTGGCAATATTTCGATAACATGGAGAAGAAACTCGACAAGTCTAGACAAACTTCTGGTCAAATTATTATTTACGGTCATCTATTTATTTTAATGTCTTTGAGTATGGTTGCAGCATCCATTAGATTATTATTTTTACATGAGGTCTATTATTCTTTTATCTTATATTTTGTTTTTGGTTCTGTATTGCTCTATTTCCTGTCAACTACAATTGTTTTTCATCAATACAGGTTTGAACAACACCGCTTGAACATTTATCATTTGTGCTTGTTTTTAGGAATTTTAGCAGTCTTTTTTGTTATTAATTTAATTATAGTAGTGCCGAATATTGTGATAATAGGACAATTAACCTTATTTTTTATCATCTATGCTAAATTAACAAGCACATAAATAAAAGAATCAAATAAATTAGTATCAAACTATAATACTGGTTTATATATATTGGTAAATTTTATATTTATATTAAATCTTATAATTCACGGTGACTCTGATGCAACTGTACCTTTTGAGTTAAGTGGAAACGCACATATGATTCCATTCCTGATAGTAAACTTGCTCTAATACAAGTTGTCCTCATGGATTAAACGCAACTCCTACAAAAGAATTTAATGAAGTATTATTAACATTTTAAAAGAATAATCTTTGAGGAACTACCAGAGGCGGTTCAACAGCAATATCAAGAATAATAACACGAATTTATCGATTAGGGTTTTCCAAAAAGAGTAGCGCTATGCCTAATCTTTTGGAAAACCTTCTTTACATAGTTTTTTTAGGTCTCTTAGGGGAATCGTCACAGTGCTATCAAGTTAAAAAATACATTCTTCCCATAAACGAAAAAACGAACTGAACTTCTATGGACAACTATGAAAGAATGAAATTTTCGTTTTGGGGATAATTCAAAATCTTAGGTTGATGGCGATGTGGCGGTACCCCAAATCCAACATCTCTAGCTAGATTCTGTAAGGTATTTGGTGATAAAAGACTCTTAATCTCCTGTGCAAATAATTGTAAGTCGTCAGATACAGAATTAGACATAAAAAAACGTCATCCTTTCCTATAATTCTACCGTAAGAATAACGTCTTTATGGCGATATAGTGGTATACCTACTTAATTTAGCTTATTCTCCCTTTTCGGAGATTTGGGCAAAATTACCCCACAAAAAAACAGCGAACCCTTCGAATATGTGGGTTCGCCATTATAAATCATTTATTTCACGTCTAATTTTTCTTTCACCTTCCCAGGAAGCTCGTCTTTCTTCACCTCTTCCCAAGCAGTTACACCTTTTTTATCGGAGTGGAACACGCGTAAGAATGCTTCTTTACGAAGCTCTTTAAATCCATTAAATTTCACTGTTTTTTCATTACCATTTTCGTCAAATCCTTGTAATTCATAATTATACTCTGTGTATTTATTTCCTTCTTTAGATACCCCTGACTTTATTTTCGCATCAGTTGTAATTTGAACATAGTATTCATCTTTTCCCATACGATTCACATCGCAACCAACTAACATTGTAGCAAATACAACTAGAATACTAAAAAGTGTAATATATCTTTTCACGTCATTCACCTCATGTGTTTTTTATTATGCTGTTATCATAACCCCTTTTTATTTGAGAAGAAATTCAAGAACATGACATGAAGATTACACTTTTGTAAGATAATAAAAAGACGACTACAACAGCTGCCTTTTTAATCAACATCATAACAATCACTTGCATTGTAGTCTAACATTTAAATAAACCAACCCATATAACACAAAAAAGAGGAGTCACCCTAAGGTGACTCCTTGCCTAAGATAACTCCCAAAATATAAGTTATACAACATCCTTAAAAAAATAAATAATTTACTCCGGTTGCTATGATAGAGAATCCCATAATAATTGCTATTACAATACTGTGACGTACACGATTCATAACGAAGATTGCAATATACTCTCGAATCATCGCATTTGGGCAATAATAGAAGGCTGTTTTTGAGCCAATTCCTTGGCTATTTAATCCTACTATTTTAGCGTATAATCCGGCGCGAAACACATGGAAGTTGTTTGTAGAAAAAATGCAATTATACTGTGTTCCTTTTAATGATTCCATAATTCTCTTTGAAAAAAGCATATTTTGGTATGTTGTAGTAGAACGGTCCTCTTTTATTGTATTCTCTAGAGGAATCCTATTATTCACAGCATACTCCTGCATAGCTTTCGCTTCAGAAATATTTTCATCTGATCCTTGTCCACCAGAGAAAATAATCTTAGGTGGTGAGGAAACTGCTTCTTGTTTCTTATAAAATTCAATAGCTCTATTAATTCTGCTAGCTAAAAGTGACGTAACCTTAAATATTTAGAAATTTAAAAAGCCCCCTAATATTGTTAAAGGGGCTTTACTCATACGAATGATAATTTTTATAAATAATTGCTAAATAGTGAATTTACATAAATGCTTTTAGAAGCTCTTGAACTAATGGGATTGCTCCACCTATAAATTTTAAAACTGCCATTGCGATTTCCATATTATTTCCTCCTCTTTTGTTAGTACTGGGATGTGATTAAACTTTATACCTTTATTATAGTAAACGCTTACATTTGTAACAATACATTTCTGTATGCAATATTGCATATTTATACATTTTGACAATATTTAACCTCTATTAGTCATTCTTTAATGGTACCATAACGAAGTGAGAGTCTTTAAGGGTTCTCCTTAATAGGAGGAAATATGGAAAAAGTTCAAGGTATTTACAGTAATATAAAATTTAAAAGTTGGTTTAAACAAGTATTAGCTGTAGGAGGAATATTAGGATTCTGCTACTTGGTGTTATATGGTTTTTGTTTTTTAGTTGATATGTAAATATTATACAACGATACTAGTGGAGTCTTGCCTACAGAGGTAAGACTCTTTTATTGTACTTGAGATGAACAAACTACATACAATAGCTTTCAGGTTCTTCAGATTTCTCTGTATGGTTCTTTGTTCCTCTATGTTCTAGACCCACTATTTCCTATCATTGAATATAAATGAACTTCCATTTATATTGAAAATACAATTTTATTGATAAAAAATGTCTTTTTACTAGATACATATTAAAAAGAAAAGTATAAGTTGTATTCCATTTCGGTACAATCTTTTTATCTTTGAAAAGGACTTAAATCTTATTAATAGATTTGAGTCTTTTTTGTATACATCAATCTCTATATAACCATATAAATATAATATATTAAAAATAATTTAAATGCAAGAATACTTGTAGAGGAACCGCCAGCACTTCGAAAAAAACAAGCTAAGCCAAAAAATACAATAAGCTGCCCATACAGCTTATTTACACAATTTTCTTTATGGGAAGTACACTTAAGGTCATTTTTAACTTAATAGGAGTCTAATATCTCAAGTTTCTTAGCTAATACCCAGCTATTTAGGCCTAAAGATGCATAAATATTGTAATAAAAATAATTCCCGTTTCTCAATGTTTCCTATAATTCTTTAGTATCTTCATAGAACATAGGCCAACCTTACATTAAGATATTATATATATATTTCTTACTACAAATATGGACGGTATTATCCTTGTTGCAGTTTTAATTTTAATCAAGTCTATTGTAATTACACAGATTGAAATATCTATTCAATTTTAAAAATAGTAAAGGAAATGTATATAAAAAGATCACTTGTCTTAGAAACAAGTGATCTTTTTATTAGATAAACTGCAACTTGCTAACAGCAGGTAATTGTTATCCTATTCATATGTTCAATAGATATCATAATACATTTTTTAGTTATATAGACGGAATTGTTTCTAATAAAATGAGACCAAAAATATTTCAAAAGGTACCATTAATTATTTAATGCTTTAAAAATGCAATTTTGAACCTTTCGAAGCACTAAATTAGATAGATTTTAATAAACTTCGAACTTTGTCTGCATCAGGATCTCACAATTGAGCCTGAGTAATTAATCCTGTCAACATAGCAAAAGAGTCCTGATTGAAACAAACTCTTTTATGAGTTTTACAAGAGTAAACTTTTAAACATATAATTACATTTCTACTATTTATTTTACCACTTGTACAGATGCTGGTTTCCACCCCTGATTCTCTACCCAATCAATATTAACCTTATATTTTTTATTACTTTGTTTATCTCGTACATTACCGTAGGCTTTATTATTACCATTATTTCCAATAAAATCGAAAATCAATTGGCTCTCTGGAACATCAACAGCATAAGAGATTGCTTTTTTCATCTCACTCCAATCTACTGTTCCTTCTTTAAATTTCATATCAGGTTTTGCTCCTTGCTCTGTACCAATTGGCTTCCATGAAGGATTAGTTTGAGGATCCTTTTCTTGAGATACCGTTTTTTCTTCCTCTTTATTTTCAGTTCCGTTCGTTTTTACCGATTTTTCTACTTTTTGTTTCCCTTCTAACTGTGCTGCTTCTTTATCTTCGCTTTTCTTTTCTTCTATCTTTGCTATTTCTTTATCTTCAGTTTTCTTCTCTTCTATCTTTGCTGTTTCTTTATCTTCAGTTTTCTTCTCTTCTATCTTTGCTGTTTCTTTATCTTCAGTTTTCTTCTCTTCTATCTTTGTTACTTTCTTTTCTTGAGCAATTGCTTTCGTTGATGTATTAGAAGGGGTAAACAATTGGTATGTCACTATACCAACTGTCACTAATACCAAAGTAAATGCAATATTAAAAATTGCCTTTTGACGACGATTCTGTTGTTTTTCCTGAAATCTGCTTACTTGTCCCATTCTTCAAACCTCCGTGTTTACTTTCTCCTCTACTCTTCATGCATTATCCCTATAATTCTTAATATTTTTATTAAATGATAGAAATAAACTACAATTTCCATACAGGATTTTATATCATAATAAAATTTGTTTTTTTCAAGCATCTGACATATGTTATTCAAAATAGTTTAATACATTAAAAATTGATAAGCTTCTGCACTTAAGAAACCTTCAATTTTATTCAAAGGTGATTCCAATTACGTCCACATTAGATCTCCTGTAGAAAGCTTTTTAACAATTAAACCTCTTCTTCCCTTATTAATAATTTTAAAATTAAATTTCCCTCTATAGTATAATAAAGATGTTTCGTTTTCTAATGGGGTATGTCGTAAAATCAAAAGAGATTTTATCTCTTTTACCTTCTTTTCAGAGTAAAGTTCACCACTAGGAAATTCTATTATTCCTAATGTAATCTTTAATTCGCTCTCATCAAAAGCCCACTCTTTATTAAGTTCTCTTATCTTTTGTATAAAGCTTCTTTTAGTTTGTCCTATATAAAGCAATGTTACATTCTTAGCATATACTCTAGAGATTGCAAATATCCCCTTCTTAGAAGCTTCTTCCCTATTATAAAAGTCATTTATACTATACATGCCATACCACTTAATATGTACTGTTTCTATGAATCTCACCTCGTTTTTAGACAATATTATAATTTCTGAATGTTCAAATTATTATGGGTACATATGCTTGATTACTTGAATTATAAATTGTGCTTTTCAATAATACATTTTATTATTACTAATTTCAATAATGAAGAAAAAATACAATATTATAGTTTAATTACAAAGCTGTATAAAAACAAAGTGATGTCGTGCCACATATTTTCTTTTTTTACAATTTCAAACTATCGTGAACAAAATTTTAAAATTTATGGAATAAAAATATAATGTGTATGTACATACATTTCTATTAATTGAAGAAAAAGAGTAGAAATTTAATCTCTCTACGCTGTTAAAATTATTCAACTCCCAAAAAACTGTACATCTTCTAGAGATACTAATTTTCTAGTTTTGATGTTTTTATAGTGCTTGAGCGTGATATTATTCAAGTTTTTTCATTGATAATGCATAAATACAAACAAAACCAGTAATACATCTTTTCTGTGCCGTACTGGTTTTGTTTAGATCATCTTAAATTGTAGCTAGTTCACCGAGATTGCAAATACCGATTTCGGTGCCCCAGCGAATACGATTGTTCCGTTCTTCGGCAGTTTCGCCTTGTTATTGCCACTCACGATGCTAAAGTTGACACAAACTCCCTTCTCATCATACACCGCAAACGAACCCTTTGGTGGCAACGTCACGGTCATTCTTTTCTCTGCTGCCGCTTGCGGAATTGTAAACCATTTCGCATGTCCATTTGCTCCCAGCGTAACTTTGGATGATTGGCCTATATCAATTGGTTTTACATTTGATTCACTTACGTATAACAATCCAGCCATCTCCATATATTCATTGCCGCCTTCTGTATAGAAATGCGTTTCCGTCGTATCACGACCATTCATCACGGGTACTTGGATCTGATGCACCGCGGTGTTCGGACCTGTAATTTTTCTGCCCCCCCAATAACCTGCTGGGCCTTCCTTGCGAGTAATTTGTGTACTAAGAAGTTTCGGTTGAACGAGATATTGAATAGAACTAAATTTCTCGTTTACAAGATAGAACTTGATACCTTCCCTCTTTGCCCATGCAGCAGCGGTTTTCTTTGATAGCACGTTGTCTTCTAGTTTCTCAGCTAAATAGTGGGTCATCACACTTTGCCCTAAACCTGGATGCGATTTATATGCGCTCTCCTTCAAATAAGTTCTTCCATTCTTCTCGGTTACGAAGTTGAGCTTGGAAGTACCCCCCTCATTAATAAAGCTTCCATCAGCAGTATATACATATTTTTCTTCTGGATTAGATGGTAAGAATAGTTCACCGTTCTTCGTAATTTCAATCTTGAAATGAGTTTCGCTATTACCATAAAATCCAGCTTTCTTTGCTACGCCTTGAGGCATTTTGACTTTGACCGGCTTACCAAAGGATTTGTTCGGCTTGATTTCCTTAATAGTACCTTTTTCTTTAAGCGTAGCGAGCAGCAATTCAGTTGCCATTAGCTGATTTGTAGAGCTCCGTCCACCAGATGTCAATACAGCCGCTGCTATTTTCTGTTCCGGAAGCACGACTAATATAGCATGTTGCAATGCCGTATCGCCGCCCTTAGCCAAAGCTTTGATCCCATATTCACTGAATGGGTATAGTTTCACACTATCCCAGCCAAGACCATAGTTAAAAATATTCTCGCCAGCCCCCGGCCACATTCCTTTTTTATATTCCTCTTGCTCCATTGCCTTAACTACCTTATCAGAGAGGATTCCTTTTTCCTGTCCCATAAATAGTTGTGAGAATCGCACCATATCTTCTGCCGTGGAAGATATACCTCCCGTACCAATAACATTCACCGATTCAATTGGAAGTTGCCCTTGGTACGCCGAGTAATATAGTCCAGCCCGATTTTCATCCCTCCATTTGTCCTGCGGCGTTTTCGTATGATTCATTTTTAAAGGCCCTGTAAAGTTTTGATGTAGAAATTCAGTAAAGCTCATACCACTAACTCTTTCCACCAAAATTTCGGCCAGCGTAAAACCATCGTTACAGTATACCGAGAAAGCACCAGGGTCCGCCTTCAAGTTTTGATTTGACAATTGCTGTAACAAGGTATCATGGGCATAGGTATCATTATCGTTAAATAAAAATGCATTACCTAACGTAGAACCTTGCAATCCAGAGGAGTGATTCAATAACATACGCGGTGTAATACGTTTGTATCGACCGTCCTTCATCTTAAAATCAGGAACATAGCGGACAACAGGAGCATCCAAATCGACTTTTCCTTCATCGACCAATTTCATTACAGCCGTTGTTGCATACATTTTACTAACTGAACCAATCCCGTATAAAGTATCTTTGGTTAGCGGCTTTTCCCCTTCCATATCGTTCTTGCCAGCCTGACCAGACAAAATAAGTTTTCCATTATCAATTAGTGCATACTGCACGCTAGCTGCCCCATGGGACTTCGTAAGTAGCTCCGCTTTCTCTGCTGCAATCGTCTTCAGTTCCTGACTAGCTACTTCTTCACCAGTTACAACAGTAGTCTTACTTTCAGAAAATGCTTTCGCTCCTGTTGGTAGAATCATAGTTACCGCTAATGCAGTGGCTAACACACCAGTTAGCTTATTTTTCATCACGGATACCTCCTTAAATAATTGATCGTTTTCATCATTCATTTTTGTAACTATGAAACTATGATAAATTTTACCCGTTTTTACTTTTAGACTACTTGCTAAATTCAGCAAGTAAAATATTTTTAAAAGGATCAGGAGTATCAGCTTTAAGGCTGTTCAAATTGACTGCCAATGTATGCTTGCCTCCAAGTGTGCCTCCAGCAAAAGTTAAAAAGCCAGGAATGGTTCCTCCATGCCCCCATATCGATTCACTGTTTGAAAGCTTCATTTTGAAAATTCCAAGCCCGGAATCACCAAGCTCATCTACTCCTGTAGGGACTGTTGTAAGCATTTGCTTTAGTTGCTGTTCTTTCAATAACTTGCCCCCAAGTAAATAAGAAAAGAATTTGTTTAAATCATCAGCTGTAGAAATCATATCTCCGGCCGAGCTCCCCATACTTGGGTTATAATAAGTAACATCTTTTGTCTCACTTGCTCCGTCTAATTGGATATATCCGCGGGCATGCTTGGTTCCTGGAATGACGCTTGAATTTCCAGGTAAGAATGTATTCGCTAATTCAAGTGGTTCAATAATTCGATTTTCAATCTCTTCCGCATAGCTGTTCCCAGTTACTTTTTCAATAAGAATTCCTAGTAATACATATCCTGTATTTGAATACGACCAGCTCTTTCCTGGAGCAAAATCTGGAGGCATGGATATTCCCATCTTTACTAATCCTTCAGCAGTATAAGATTTTTTTGTATCCATCATATTAAAATCCTTTGACCTTGTGTAATTAGCGATACCACTTGTGTGATTCAATAATTGCCGGATAGTAATCTGTTTATCATCATATCCATTTCCTTGAATGACACCAGGCAACCATTTTTCAATAGAATCGTCTAAATTCAAGCGGTTTTCTCCTGCTAATTGAAGTACAACTGTTGCAGTGAACGTCTTTGTCACGCTGCCAATCCGAAAACGAAAATCTGTTTTCATTGCTTTCTTGTTACTCAGATCAGCTACACCAGCCGCATAACTCCATGTTTTTCCACCCTCAGAAGTTTTAGCAAGTATCCCTGGATATCCTAGTTTCAATGTATCCCGCATTGCCTCTTTGACGGAATTACGGTCTCTTTGAGTGCTTGTTTGTAACGAGTTAGATACATTTTGAATGGACTCCGCTTTTACACTTGAGGTTAGAGGTGTATAAAACAGGGAACCTCCAGTTATTAATAGAGCTAAACCTGAACATGTAATTTGACGATGCTTTTTCATCAAAATAATCCTCTCCCCTATTCATATTGTATAAATGGTTATTTGCTGTTTGGAACTAATCACACAGCTTTCTTCTTAACCCACTGCAAAAGGACGACATTGAATCTGTAATGTCTCTTTTCCTCCAAACAAGTCTTATTAATTGATTTGTTTTTTATAGAAATATATAGTATTTTTCTCCTCTCACTCTTCTTTACATTTTCATCTTACACAATGAAAATCTCTTTTTTCTTACCTCTTCCTTACAAATTCCTTACGTTCAAAATCTCTTTTATAATTGATTATTTTTTATTTTAATAACATTTAGTTGTATTAATTTGATAGGAATTTGACTTCACATAAAAGTTTATTTATTCCGAAAAATGAATTTAAATACAAATTTACTATTTAATATTCAACATCTCACCTATACATGTCCTAACATAAGTTTCTATCATCTATATGTATTATTTATTACAACAGCTTTCACGCTAAAAATAAGATATTTCAAAAAAGAGAAATATAGGTATCTCAACAAGAGATTACCAATATAAACAATGTGAAAATGTAAGAACCCCTGTATTACTGCTGATTTCCCTCTAACTAATACAGTTTCAAACATTAGACACAAATACTACATGTAATGTTGAATTTATTACCTATTCAAAATTCTGTTTGTTCATTTTTTCTTAAAATACAAAAATATTTAACTTATAAATATACAAGCTATAATAGGGACGTCTAGGGATAACCTATTAGCACCTTAGAAAATATCAACTTTCTAAAATTGAACAAGATGAAAAAATCACTCAAAGAAAGGTGTGTAATCAAAAAGAAAATTCATTAAAAATTCTTTAGTAGCAAAAGACATCGTATTAGCTATGCCTTAGCACTGTCTACAATGTTGACGAGGTTATTGAAGCGATATAAAGGGATGGAAGTCAGATGTCTCACGAATTAAAAGCAATAGTTTTAGGGGAATTCTGGACATACTTACAATTTTTTAATCCTTATTCACTTAAATACACTCATCTACAATCAAAAGATTTTGAAAACGTTAACAAACATTGGTTTTTAGATTCAATTAGAGAAGAACACACGATTTGAGGAACTTGTAGGAGATTCATTTTCCAGAACGACTTATATTCCTAAGACTTAAGAATAGGATACAAGGAGGATTTATTATATGAATGGGAATACTGCTAAAAAAATAGAATTGCAATCTGAAAATACTGTGATTACAAACGAGAAATATTTGGATCCTAAAAAGTGGCATAAGCAAGATACTACGTGGGCATTGAGCCTTTTTGGGACAGCAATTGGAGCAGGAGTACTCTTTTTACCAATTAATGCAGGTTCAGGTGGTTTATTATCATTATTACTCATTACATTACTTGCCTATCCAGTTATGTATTACTCACATAGAGCGCTTGCTAAAATGATATATGCTTCCAATTCTGCCGATGAGGGAATTACGGGTACAATAAGAG
Organism: Bacillus cereus group sp. MYBK14-1; assembly: GCF_051916885.1. Lineage (NCBI taxonomy): Bacteria > Bacillati > Bacillota > Bacilli > Caryophanales > Bacillaceae > Bacillus > Bacillus cereus group sp. MYBK14-1. The sequence goes on from NZ_JBQAHM010000001.1 coordinate 695,387, forward strand.
AGTATTTCGGAAATAAGGCGAGTATTATTTTTAACATCGTATACTTCGTCTCAATTTATACAATTGTCTTGATGTATTCAGTTGCACTTACAAATACTGCAAGTAGTTTTATTGTGAATCAATTACATATGAAAGAGCCCTCAAGAGCCATTTTATCGCTTGTCTTAGTGCTGGGTCTTATCGCTATACTAAATTTTGGTCAAGATATCACTGTAAAAATTATGAGCTTGCTAGTATACCCTTTCATAGCTTCTCTACTATTTATCGCAATATCTCTAATTCCTCAGTGGAACACATCAATGCTTAGTTTTTCAGATGTCTCTACTGCTTCAACCGGAACAGGTTATTTGGGAACGATATGGATGATACTACCTATCATAGTGTTTTCATTTAACCATTCTCCAATGATTTCGTCTTTTGTGATAAAACAAAGATCTACGTATGGCATAGAAGCAACTGATGCTAAATGTGCTCAAATACAAAAGATTTGTTATATCATGACGTTCGTTGTTGTTATGTTCTTCGTTTGGAGCAGCGCACTGAGTTTGACTCCAGATGATTTAAAAGTGGCAAAAGAGCAGAACTTATCAATCCTATCCTATCTCGCTAATGAACTTAATTCGCCAGTAATTACGATTGCAGCTCCTATTATTGCTTTTATGGCTATAACAAAGTCTTTCCTTGGTCATTATATAGGATCATATGAAGTAATGCGTGACATGATTATCAAATTTGGTAAAACACGTGGAAAAGATATAGAAGAAAAAACAGTTAAGACAGTAATTCTTACTTTTGTCGTATTAACATGCTGGTACGTTGCTTATGCAAATCCAAGTATTCTTGGGCTCATTGACGCTCTAAGCGGTCCATTAGTTGCTGCTATCTTATGTCTATTACCAATGTATGCGATCCGTAAAGTACCGGTATTAGCTCAATATAGAGGTAAAATGAGCAATGTATTTGTTATTATTGTAGGAGTACTTACAATCTTAGCAAGTATTAAATCTTTATTCTAACTTACTAGTTAATTATCGTTATTACAAATCAGAATAACAAATTATCAAAACGAAAAGAAGTTGACGAACGATGTGTACAAACATAAAAAATCTATATATATTCAAAACTTAATTTACGTTTGTCTATATTAATATACTAGGATTAACCAAGAAGCATCCAACAAATTATTATTAATCGCTACATTTTCTTTCATAGTATGTCAACGTATAAAAAGGCACTTTCTATAGTGTCTTTTTATACGTTATAAGATGAATACACTAACTACATACTTATAATTGGAGAGCTTTTGTGAATATCTTCTGTGAGTTGCTCTTTTTCTTTCCCCGTTTATTTCTTCTTTTGAAAAGGTACCACTATATGGACTAAATATCATAAAATGTTAATTTTCTTTTACTTGCCTATATATTCAATCGCCATCCAGCCATTTTTGGGTATGTTCGATAAAACGTTTTGTCGCTGGTAATGCGTGTTTAATTGAAGTAAGTGACAACCCAAGCGATCGTTTGGGTTTGTCTTCCAATTCCACAACCGTAACATTTTCGCATTGTCCTTGTAATGCGAGTTCAGACATGACACTGATTCCAAGCCCGTTCTCCACCATCGCGACAATCGCATGATCATCACCGGTTTCAAATTGGATATCGAGATGAACCCTAGCAGCTTCTAATACTTTCCTAACATCGTAACCACATGAAGAAGCAGGCATAATAAAAGGCTCTTTCTTGAGCTGATCGTACTGAATTATAGATTGTTTACTTAATGAGTGATTTTTAGGAAGGACACATAGCATTCGATCTTTTCTTAGTGGAATAGATTCTAGATGGCCCGACGACGGTAGTGACATAAAACCTAAGTCAATCACCCCTTGTTGAATCCACGTTTCAATCATTCCATAATCACCTTCCATTAATTTGATTTCAATTCGAGGGTATTCCAAGTGAAATCGATGAATGATTGCAGGCAACCAGTGAATAGAAACGCTTGTAAAGGTTCCGATGCGCAAGGTTCCTGCCACTATCCCATTAATCTCTGCAACAGTTTGCTTCAATCGCTCATTATGATTTACTACTTCACGAACATGCGTTAAAACACGCTCACCATTTTCTGTTAATCGAACGCCCGTTTTATTCCGGGATAACAGTTGAAAACCATACTCCAATTCAAGACTTCTAATCGCATGGCTGACACCTGACTGAGTCACATTCAGTGCTTCGGCCGCTCTTGATAAGTTCCCCATTTCAACCGTCTTCAGAAAGATTTCTAACTTAGTCAGACTCATCGATTCTCCTACTTTCTCATGTATGAATTTTGTTCAAGTATAACATTACATATATTCGTTTTACTAATACTTGAATCACAATTAAACTAAGTACATAAAAATTTTAAAGGAGAACTAAAAATGAAACCAATAAAGGCTAATCTTATGATCTTACTTGTTACAATGACCTGGGGTACTTCCTACCTTTTTATGAAAATCGGATTGGAAACTGTCCCTTCATTTTCTCTTGTTGCATTACGCTTTGGTATTGCTTTTTTGGTTTGTGCTGCTGTTTTTTTTAAACAATTTCATTCAATTCATTTTGTCACCTTAAAATACGGCTTTATTCTAGGATTTTTACTTTTCTTTGTATCTGCTTCAGTCATCTTAGGTTTAAAAACGACATCAGCTTCAAATGCTGGTTTTCTAGCCAGTTTGACCGTAATCTTTATCCCTTTATTATCTATCGTTCTGTTTAAGGATCGACTGAGCTACAGACTAATCATTAGTTCCCTTGTTGCAATGACTGGAATTGGTTTACTGACTTTGAATAATCAATTAACACTTAATTCTGGAGATTTACTCTGTATACTCGCTGCTCTCTTTTATGCTTTTCATATTATTGTCACCGGAAGGGCGGCTAAAGTGGCCAATACATTGCAGCTTGGAATTCTTCAGTTGGGATTTGCAGGAGGGTTTGGCGTACTCTCTGCCCTGATTTTCGAAGAGCCGCAACTTCCATCCACTAAAGAAAGTTGGATCGCTGTACTGGTATTAAGTATATTCTGCAGTGCTTTTGCCTACATCATTCAGGCGATGGCACAGAAATACACAACACCGACACATACAGGACTCATTTTTTCATTAGAACCTGTATTTTCTGCACTATTTGCATACCTGTTCATGAACGAAGTATTGTCACTCAAAGGGTATATTGGAGCATTACTTATTCTAAGCGGTGTTATACTTGCTGAGATAAAAGTAAAACGAAAATCTACATTATTGCTCTAAACCTAATCGTTCTTAACATAACAGAATCAGCAATTACTGTCTCTGGTTTATATATTATTAGGGCTTTATCAACATTGTTTACTAATATTTGGTCAAGAAGTCTTGTAGATCGTTCAAATAAAAAATGTCTCATGATAGCACTAGGTTTATTTTTTATACGAGCCCCCTCACCATCAATTTAAGAATTAAAAAAGAGGGGATTATCCCCCTCCTTTTTACGCTTGCTCCGACTGTCGGAATTATTTAATAAAACCACGATTCAACTTAGTTAACTTTTCATTGATGTTAAAAATTCTTACTCTAATATCTTTAACACCAGCTGTTTCAAGTCTGTTCTTGTGCATTTCCGCGTATTTTTCAGCATCTTGTTTTTCTTCAAATACATAAATGCCTCCAGCTTCTTTTGTTTCTTCATTCTCAGTCCATATTTTCCAGTGGAATCCTTCTTCTTCGTTAATACTATTTGCTAAATCCCAAAATCCTTTTTCCATTTCTTCACCAAAAGGACCTTCAAACGGAAAATCAACTTGTAATAAATATGCCATTTTCACTCACTCCTATTTTTAATATAAAATTCTTGCCATTCTTTTACTGATTATGATCCGAATGATCGTAATGTCTAAATTCGTATTGCTATTATTATTCAAACACTAATTGGAGAATCCCCCTATTTGTAACATAATCACAAAACGATAGTAACTTGAACGCATAAAGTGAAAGTTTAATAGTTTTCAGTTATGTTTAAAAAATATGATACAAACTTACCCCTAAACTAAGGACAAACAAAACAAGCGCAGGTATTGCTTTCTTAAAAGGATCTCTCGCTAATACAATTAGAGTTAATGCGGCTGCAAGCATCGTACCGCCTAATAACAATCCTGCCCATAAAGCTACTGTTGGAATCCAAATTCCTATCAACATTCCAATCGCTCCTACAATCTCAAAAGCTCCAGTTAAGAAATTAAAAAACGAAGGTAAACCAAATCGTTTGAATTCATCTGCCATTTTCCCCGATATAATTTTCGTTCCTGTCATTAAAAAGAACAGAAACAACACTACTTTTACAATATTGATGAAAATTAAAATAGTAATCACACCTTTCTTATTATTTGATAAAAACTCAGTATTGTTCAGGTAGTAGTCACTACCTTTACCCTATTTCCTGAGATTCCCCGTATGGAAGTCACTTCCATTTACATTACCCTTCTCAATATTAAAGGGCCAAAAATTATATATGCTATAGCATATATAATTTGAAAATTTGACTGGCACTAAGCAAAAAAATGAACCTGAATCAGATATGATACAAAATAAAGTTATCTTCCCATTCGTCCAAACAAAATTACATGCTATAGCACATATAATATCTAAAACAAAGTTTGTTCCTTATGAATAGCATAGCATCAATAAGGAACAAATATTAATAGTGTGTATCATACAATTTGTTTAATAACGATTGTAATACTTTAATTTCTTCCTCGCTCAAATTACTCGTAACAAAATGGTGAGCGTCTTTCACTACAGGCAAGATTGTTTTCTTTAATTCGTCACCTTTTTCAGTTAAAAAAAGGTTATGTGAACGCCTATCTTGGTCATTCAAAGCCTTCTTTACAATCCCTTTTCTCTCCATTGACTGTATCATTCTAACAACAGTAGTTTGATCTTTATCAATAGCTTCCGCCAACTCTTTTTGAGTAGTGCTCCTTTGGCTACAAAGAACACTAATGATCCCCCACTGCTCTGGCGTAACTCCATAAGGCTTTAATTTCTTCGTAAAATAATTGGTCATTTTCACATCAGTACGATGAACAAGATAGCCTATTAAATCATGTAAGTTCATATATCACCTCTATAAATTAAGATATAAAAGGATACAGCATACCAGTCAATCATTCACAATGAATGTATTTGTTTCACCACATATATGCTATGGCACATATATTAAAGTAGATTATTTTAATTGTCAAATGATTTACCTATTATTTTGCAAAAACAAAATCGCCTCCTTAGATTATAGAAGGAATGACTAATTTGACGTATCTCTCTGACGATTTCTCCCTTATCGTTTTATGATATTCTAATAACATTTGATAAAATATGGTATCGATAAATAGTCAAACACCTTTAAAGATACCTCGTCCAGTTCTTGCTGTTACAAGATAAACAGCATATAATCAGTTAACCACCCACATTAGTAACGAAAACATAAAGAAAAGGCATTCCAAATATGAAACACCTTCTTTCGTTTTATAAAACCATCCAACACGCTGAACTTTTCAATTTAATATAATCACTCGTTTAACTAAAGAAATTGATTACGTGCATAACGCTCTTCTCACTTTTCTTGCAAAATTTAGTGGATCATCAACGTCTTCGATATTAACGTAAATCAAATTTGGATCATCACATAACCACTCATTGTGTATAGACGAAACGATTATTCCTTGTTTAATAATTGTCGCCACAAATTCAGTGACTTCTTTTTGTAAGAGTGCTACTCGGCCTAGGCATAATGCCCGTCCAGTTTTATTGTCTCGTGATTCGAATGAAAAAGAAGTGGTTACTCTAAAACGTTTCCCCAAGATTGTTGCTCGTATTTCATCCCTGTTTATTGTTGCCACGCATTTCCCACCGGCGAATCCTTCTTGTCCACCTATGATTCTTGCAAACTGTTGACAAATTAATTCATCATTAAACGCCATACCTTTAATCATCCCCCCTTTTACTGTTAGGTTATGAATGAATACATAGGTCTGAAACGGTAATGAATCTAATCTATTAAAAAAATGATGGCAATCTACCGAGAGCTATTAGCTCAATTATTCTTGATTATTTAAATTAACTCGGCTATATATGTTAAGACATTTTTAAAGAGCATAAAAAAGACACCTTAAGGTGCCATTCTCCGATTTGAGAATCATATCTATGTATGGAGAAATTTAGAAAAGAGAAGATTCTAACTATAATTTATAGAACTCTTATGCCATGAATTACTTACATATTTCCTTATTTACCAGAAGAAGAATCTCAGTTACATTATTTTCTGAACAGTCTCGTTAAAGCCATCCCAAGAAATCCAATGCCCATTCCTATTAGCCATCCAGTTTGGGCATTACCTAACATAGATCCCACTCCTCCACCAAGAAACATACAGCCAACGAATACTAATCCTCCAATTCCCCAATTTGGCCGTTCCATAATTCAATCACATCCTTTCAATAAAACATATGCGATTAGCTCCCTCAACTTTCTTCTATAGGATAGTTCATTATTTTGCTTAGGTTTAGCGCTTCAAGGAATTCATAAGATGTGAAGCTTGAGCCATTTATATAGATTGTAGAAGTATGAAGATTTTCCACATTTTAAAATAGTAAAGTATAAACATGAAAAAACTCCAAACAAATTTTGTTCGGAGTTTTTTCAAATACGCGATATTTATTTAATCTTCATTATTGAGTTCTATTGTACCTGTTCTAGCACTAACTTTTAAAATATTTAACAGATTATCAGGTGTCTTGATTTCCACTTCATATTCAAATTTTGATTGTGCTAAGTTGTCATCTTCTAATTCGAATTCTTTTTTCACATTAATAATTTCTCCATTTGTATGAGCTAAAGAAATTTCACGAACTTGTTTCTCTGTGTAGTTTTCATTCTTTTTTGCATAATTGTAACCCATGCCATAATATCCACTAATAATAGCAATACCACTTACTAAAATAGCAATTACACTTATCATTATTTTCTTTTTATGTTTTAACATTTCCATCCACTCCTTAATGATTAATCCTCTATTCCAAATCTTGCTTCAAGTGCATTTTCTGCTTGTTCTAATTGATCTTCCAGTATATCGTGTTCTCTTTCTTGCGTTTGATATTGTTCAACAGTTATCGTTCCAGCGTGATAATCTGCTTCTAGCTGATTATCAGATAGATCTATCTTGTCATCCAGTTGGTCAATTTCTTTTTTTACTGCTAAGTACGTATTTAAGTTTTCTTCTTTTGCTCCAACTGGTTTCGTGTTATTTGCCTTTTCTACAATAGATGTGACTTCGTTTTTGAAATCTTGTATTTGCTTCGTATCATTCGTAGCAGGCCCTATTTTACTTGGTTCTTGTTGTAATTGAGCAACTTCTTTTTGTAATTTATCATTTTCCACTTTCAGTTGTTGTACTTGTGTATTGTTATCAGCTTGAGTAGAACAAGCTGTTAACAATACACAAGACATTGCTCCAATCAGCATCCATTTTCCCATTCTGTTTTCCTCCCTTTACATGTGCACCTTATCCTTGCCTTTATATTACTCAACAAACATTAAAGGAAGATTAATGTACAAAAAATAAAGTGAAGGCTTTTACAGGCAGTTAATCCCTACCTACCTCGCATTCACCGAATTTTGAGGGAGTAGTCTTACTGCCCGTTAATGTGGGATAAAATGATATAATTAACTAGTTTCTAATCTTTCTTTAATGTTTTTGAATTATAGTGATACATACTAATAAGAAGAAAAGGAGAATGTTAATGCGAGTTCTTATCGTCGAAGATGAACAAGACTTACAAAATATATTGGTGAAACGATTAAATGCAGAACATTATAGTGTCGATGCATGTGGGAATGGAGAAGATGCCCTGGATTATATAAACATGGCTACCTACGATTTGATTGTACTTGACATTATGATTCCAGGAATAGATGGTTTACAAGTATTACAAAGATTACGCGCGGACAATAATGCAACTCCTGTCTTGCTTCTTACAGCTAAAGATACAATTGATGATCGTGTAACAGGACTCGACTTAGGTGCAGATGATTATTTAGTAAAGCCGTTTGCTTTTGATGAACTGTTAGCAAGAATTCGAGTGTTAATGCGAAGAAAAACAGGAAATACATCTAATGTATTTGAAATCGCTGATCTAGTGGTAGATTGCAATATGCATAAAGTAACAAGAGGAGACCAAGTTATCACTCTTTCCAGTAAAGAATTTGCTATTTTAGAATATATGATTCGTAATAAAGAAGTTGTGTTGACACGAGATAAAATTGAGCAACATGTGTGGAATTACGATTATGAAGGTGGCTCGAATATTATTGATGTTTACGTCCGCTATCTTCGCAAAAAAATTGATAGCCAGTTTAAAACGAAGTTAATTCATACAGTACGAGGAACTGGTTACGTATTGCGAGTAGAATCATGAAAAGACTATCAATAAAAATGAGAGTAACTCTGTGGTATACGGGGCTAATTGTAATTATTATGGCACTCGTGTTAGCTTTTATTTTAACTTCTTCAGATAAAGTTTTGCTTTTTAATATGAAAGATCAATTGAAGAACACAGTAAAAGAAAGCATGGAAGATATCGAATATAAGCATGGACAATTAAAGATGGACGATGATTTTGAAGCCTTAGAAGATGGAGTAAATATTAGTATTTATAGTAAACAAGGTGAGCTGCTAGCAGGAAATAGTCCAACAAGCTTTAATAAACAGATATCGCTTAAATCTGATGAAATACAAACTATTAAAGACGGTAATAAAGAATGGATAGTATATGATTTTCTCCATAATACAGGCGGTGATCAGCAAGTCTGGGTTCGTGGAATAATGACTATGAACCAATTATCCTCAACGATGAATACGCTTATTGTGGTAACAATCATCTCATTCCCATTACTTATTCTCATTGCGGCAGTCGGAGGATATTTTATTACGCAAAGAGCGTTTCGACCTGTGCAACAAATGAGTGATTCAGCTAGTAAAATTGGTGATGGTAAAGACCTTTCGAAGAGAATTAATTTACAAGGTTCACCGAAAGACGAAATGTATCATTTAGCACAAACCTTTGACAAAATGTTTGAGCGATTGGAGACATCATTCGAAAGTGAAAAACAATTTACATCTGACGCATCTCATGAATTAAGAACACCAACATCTGTTATTATTTCGCAATGCGAATACGCTTTATCGCAGAGAAATAATCCGAAAGAAATGGAAGAATCGTTAGAAGTAATTTTAAAACAATCACGTAAAATGTCCGCTCTAATCTCACAACTCTTATTATTAGCACGAGCTGACCAAGGAAACCATAATACTTTCCAATTTGAATGTATCAATATGAGTGAATTAACGGAAATCGTTGTAGAAGAGCTTTCATTAATGCTTCAAGAAGCTTCGGTTGAAATAACAACTAATATAGAGGAAGACCTATTTATTAAAGCAGATCAAACATTGATGATGCGTTTATTAATGAATTTACTAACGAATGCGATTGCTTATAGTAAAGCGAGCGGAACTGTGCATATGCAACTATTCCGTGATGAAACCAACATAATAGGTAAAGTCTCCGATAATGGCATCGGCATCAGCGAGCAACATATTACTAAAATATGGGACCGCTTCTATCGAGTTGACGCAGCACGAACATCTTCAAACATCGGAAACACAGGTTTAGGATTGTCGATGGTAAAATGGATTGTCGAACTACATGGAGGAGAAATTACGGTTGAAAGTAAATTAGGAGAAGGCAGTACTTTTACATTTAAACTACCAATTGAAAAAAGAGCATAATTTATACGTGTCTGTCGCTTCAGAATAAAGATTGATTCAAAGGCTCTCTACAATCCTTATGTAAAAATAACTGAAGCATTTTAAACATCATCGATTTTATCATTTTGGACAACCTATTCTGTTAAATTAATATACATGCGAAAAAACTATCAAAATAAAACCCCAGAAATCCAATGGTCTCTGGGGCTTCATTATATATTTAGCTCTTTTTGCTTTTTGTTTTGTTTATGTCTATAGAGCAATTTACGACTTATTAGAGAAATCACTAATAAGGTCAGAATTAATAAGATAAGTTGCATAAATGATAAATCAAAATATTTAGCACCTGTAACGATTAAAAGTGTAGAAATCGTGCCTTTTACAACGAAAAAAATAATAACCCATAACCCGCCTTTTTTCCAGTTCATTTTATATTACCCTTTCCTACGTTTAAATTCTTAAAATATTTAATGATAGTTCGTAAATATGACAACTTAATAGAAATCTATTATATTAACAAAAAATTCATGTCTAATTAAATGCGACGATTCTATATTAAGTGAAAATGATATTCATTGTCAATTTTATTGATTATTTGAATACTTATTCTTAATCTCTTTCTACTTTGTTTCTTATTAACAATACACTTTTGTATTCAAACAAAAACACCTCCATTACATTTGCACACTTAGTATGCGAATGCAAGAGGTGTTTTTTCATATACCATCAGGTAAGATTTCCTGTTTTGTTTATTTCTTGATACGTAGCTATTTTTTAGTACACGATAACTGGATCATACGTGTTCAAACTATCATAGACAGTTTTTGCAACATTAGGAAGAAGGTTCACACACCCACCTGATCCTCCTGTTAAATAAGCATTATTTCCCCAGTCTTTTCGCCAGCCGGCATCGTGGAATCCTTGACCGCTATTTGTGAATGGAACCCAGTAATCTACTTTAACTGCATAATCAGCTTTTCCTACTGCGTTACCTCTTAGCGTATATGGTGTTCGTTTATATAGGACGTACCACACACCTGGTGATGTATCTTCACCAGTACTATGTTTACCAGTTACTACATTTGTTGTAACAACTAATTTTCCATCTTTGTAAATCCAAATTTGTTGCTCTGCAATTGAAACTTCCGCATACGTGTCTCCGATGCCATTATTCGATGTTGTTTTATAACCGATACCTTCCTTCTCCCAACCATTTCCGTGAATATTAGAAGCAGAAAGCGATTTTTCGCCTTTCTCAAAGGCTTGTTGAACTTGTTTAGTTTCTTTTTCAACATCTAGTGCCCAGCCGTAGCCTTGCCCTTTTACTGATATGACTGAACCAGAATGCGTTTTAAATGAGAAATCCTTATTTAATGTTGATTTGGCATTATTAATTTCAGTAATTTTCTTCTTAATGTCACTCGCGTCAATTGTAACTTTCATATCCTTTGACATAGAGGCATTTTGAATTAAATCTTTCGCTTTTAAAGGATAAACTTCATTCTGCACTTTATACTCAACAGACTGCCCAAGAAGATTCTGTAGTGCTTTCTCCTCTTTTTTGACAATCGGATCGTCTTCTTTAATAGGTTTTATGTATGCAGACTTCAGATGAATTTCGCTTTTATATTTTTGCTTATCGTAATCTTTCAGTAGACTAGTAACGTCATACTGTTTTCCTTCAACACTTTTCGAAATAACAATTTTCCCTTGTTCTAGCTTCGCCATAGCATCTTGAGGCGCTTTTAATTTCTCATTCATAGAGATGAGCTTTTCTTCTACAAGTTTTTTCATCGTTTCACTACGATACTGATCTGCCTTCTCTGGTAGCAATGAATAATTTTCTCCCTTTGAGGAAGGGAAAAATGTCCACTGACTTTTTAATAGTTTCTTAACTTGAGGCAAATCTTTTTCCGTAAGTTCCGTTTTTGTATCTTTTTCATCTAAAATTTGTTGTTGATCAACATAGACTTTGTTTGCTAGTCCAGATGTCTTTAATTTCTGTATTGCCTGATCAGCGCTCAGACCACCAACTTTTGTGTCATTAATTGTAACATTCGAATTGAAGTGAGTTGCCTGATAATAACTCATTCCCCCAATAAGAAGTGCAATTACACCAATACCCGCTGCGATAAACTTCCAATTTGTATAACGTTTGTTTGATCTTACTCGTTTTTGATCAATTTCTTCAACTGATTCATTTGTTGTATTGTTGTTCATCAATCTTTCCCCCGTATGCATTAACGTCAAACGATTTTCAACTAAAATCATAGACTAGTGTACCTTATTTTTCCTAAAATTTCATTATTTCCGACCACATTTTATCGCAATTTAATGATTTAATTTAGATTTTTTAATAGTACGATGCATTGAACAGTCACTTACAAGTAATAAATCATTCAAAAGTGTTGCTTCCTTATATCTATCAATCTAACAGAATAAGTTCCTCCCAAAACGCTGCAAACGAACTAAATTCTCATGAATAACAGTTTGTATTCATATTTGGATACTTCAACATATTTAATTGATAAACATGAAAATTCCCCTTTAAGAAAAATATAAAAAATCAGGCAGTATACTTGAATTGCTCTCCGCAAGAGAATATACTAATAAAGCAGGCTATGACGTTCCTTCCTTCTAACTTCTTTGGCGAAATAGGGATGTTACTTTCCTGCTAAACACATAGGCTATGACAATTCTTCCTTCTTTGTAGAATTTTCAAATTGTTTTAGAGTTGTCAATTTCCTATGAAAATAATTAGACTATAAAACCTCTTTCTTCTTTGGGATTGAATAAACTTTAGTTTATCAACCATTGATGTAGAGGTTTTCTTTTCTTAATTAACAAATTACCACTTAACAACTAAATGTTATACCCCTAATTTTTCACTAAAAAATAGCTTTATACCCTCAGTGCATTTCTCTACAATTAGTGTGTTTATGCATGTAAAAATAAAAATCTACCACTGAAAGGAGGACAGTCGGACTATTCCCCCTCTTTTATAAGGAGTGAATAATCGGCGTTCTCATGAAAAATTCTATTTATATAAGAAGAAGTTTGAAAGTAATTATAAAAAGAGAAGAAAATAAACTACCGAACATGTATTTAGCCACTGCTTTAAAAAACTTGGAAAGTTTAGGATTTACTTTTTCTGAGCCTTTAATAGAAGAGTTGCAAACACTTTCGGTTGGTGCATTCACATCGTTTTACAAAGAGTTGGTAAAACATTTAAAAGAAATGGTTGGTGCACATATTCAGTTTACTCCTATGTATCCAAACTTTCCGCAACAAATGATGGATTTAAGTGACGCTGATTTATACATCAATGCCGTTATTCATTATGTGACGTTGCGCCTACCTGTATCAAAAGTAGAAGAACGACTTCCTCTTTTAGATAGCGTTGATTTGAAAGTTATTGACTTAGGAAGTGAAGAAGATTTCAATCAAATGATTTCTCAATTGATTCGTGCAAACAGCTCTATTTCCTCAACTGATAAGACAGATGTAGAATGGGCTATTACACACACTGAAGATGTTTCCTGTTTTCTACCTAATGTAATTCCTCATAAGGAAAATATGTCTTTTATAATTGGGGTTTTATTAATAAACAGAAAAATATCAGCCGATGCTGCTGCAAAGTATTTTAAAACAGCAACTGATGTTCTTCGCCTTGCAGTTGCTTTATCTGAAGGCGATGTGAGTTTAGCATCCTCCGTTCGATTCAAGAAGTTTAACCGAGCAGAAAGACGCTTCCTTTTAGGATTGTTAGAGCAATGCGGAAACATTACCGAAGATATGCTTCGATACAAAAAACGTTGGATTCGTTTAGGTGAAATTCTTCATCCAGCAGAATATCATACTCGTTTCCCAAAAACCCACCGAGCATTTGAGATTCTTCGCAACAACATTAAAGTTGAAACATTTAATGGAAAAATAGAAGCAGCTTTGTTGAATCGTGATATCATGACAGCGAAAAATCTTTTAAAAACTCGCCCGGGGGAATTTGCCAGACGCTTGGATCATTTAATCCGTTTATGTAGTGATACATCAACAGATGTTTTCAATATTCTCGAAGAGTTTCTAAGTATAATAGGAGACGTTTCTACTCCTGTATTACTTCAACTCACGGCTCATTTTAAGCATCGAAATGATAAAAATGAATTTCGCACCTTTTTTCCAAAGGGAAATGTAGCAAAAGCTATAGGTATTGAAAATACACTTCCATTTATCTCAGAGGATATTTGTTTAATGATTGTAAAAATGTGTGAAGATACTTTAAAAAATCGCTTCGCAGAACTTCCAAGTCTCGGAAAAGTATTTTTGGATGAACAGTTAAAAAATCACTTAGTTCCCTTCTCTCAACGTTCAGCCAGCAAAGCGCTTCGCACATTATCTCGAGGAAGTAAAGTAGATTTGCCAGAAGGAGATACGATTCGTTTTTTCCTATGGTGGAAAGAAGGCTATGTGAATGGACAACATACAGGACGTGTTGACATTGATTTGTCTGCTGCAATGTACGACGAAGATTGGCAATACAAAGAACATGTATCCTTCACGAACTTACGTTCAAAAAATTTCAAAGCCTACCATAGCGGAGATATTACTTCTGCACCAAAGGGAGCATCTGAATTCATTGATTTCGATATTCCGTCTGTGCTGAAATATGGTGGACGCTATGTAGTTATGACTTTGCTTTCTTACACAGACCAACCATATAAAGATTTACCAGAATGCTTTACTGGTTGGATGGTTCGTCAATATCCTGGTTCAGGTGAAATATTTGAACCTTCTACTGTTCAAGATAAAGTGGATATTACTGCCGACACCCAAATCTCTATTCCAGTTATTTTAGACTTAAAGGAACGAAAATTGATTTGGACAGATTTGTCTCTTACAAGAGATCTAACTTATGATAATACCATCGAGGCTAATCAAAAAGGTATGATACTAGTTGGAAAGGCTTTAACTAATTTAGTTAAACCGAATTTATATGACTTGTTCCGATTACATATTGAAGCTAGAGGTGAACTCGTTCAAGAAATCGAAGAAGCAGAAAGCATTTTTTCTTTGGATAAAGGGATTACTCCTTTCGATATCGAAAAAATAATATCTGATTTTATTGCTGACCCACAAGACTAACTACATTACAAACATTGATAATGTGTGGAAAATATCCATGTATAATGTCTATGTGAAACAGGACCTGATAGATAAATATCAGGTCCTGTTTTTTATTTAGTAGATACTAAATAGTCCGGTTAATCACTATTCATCTAAATACACTATACTAATAAAGTGAAATTTATTCGAAAGAAATTCATTAGTTAATACGTAACTAATTAAGAAACATTCATATACCAGCCCAAACATCTTTTCCATATCGCCCTTCATCTTGCACACGATCCAACCAATTTCTTGCTTCTTGTTCACTGACTTCATGAATTTCTTGATATGCTTGACAAAGGGTATCTTCTACATCCGGAGCCATTTTACTTCCATCACCACATATATAAAGATGAGCTCCATTATCTAATAACGAAATTAAATTGATTCTATCTTGTTTTATTAAATGCTGTACATATGTTTTTGGATGTCCCTCTAGACGAGAAAAAGCTGTGTGTAAAGAGATTAATCCATCTCTTTCATCATTTTCTAATTCTGTACGATAGAGATAATCTTTTTCAGGATGACGACAACCAAAATATAGATGCGCTTGTCCTAAGTTCATACCTTTTTGCTTTTGAACACGACGCGCTTGCAAGAATCCACGGAATGGTGCAATTCCAGTACCTGGCCCAACCATAATAATTGGTGTTTCTGGATCTTTAGGTAATTCAAAGTTTGATTGTGGCGTTCGAATGAAACAGATAATCTCATCTTTATTATGACGCTGAGCTAAGTAATTAGAAGCGACTCCTTCATATGTCCCTTCCCCACTCCATGCAGGCGCATTAACAACACCGACCGTAATGCTCAGACGATTCTGTGCAACGAGTGGAGAGCTTGAAATAGAATAGTAACGCGGTTTGAGTGCAGGAAGAAGTTCTAAAAAGCGTTCAAATCGGATTTCACAAGCCTCATACTTTTCAAGAAGGTCCAACATTGAAATCCGTTTCTTTAATATTTGTTCATGGTAAACTCCTTCTTCTAATAATGCTTCCAATTCTTTTTTATGAGGAGGACATGCTGTGAATGTTACCATTTCTCGTATTTGTGCTCGAGTGGCAGCTTCTTGAACTTCAACACTATAACTAAGAAGGTCCAATAAACTAACAGGACTGTCTAAAGGTATGTGATTTATACTTCGTCCACTTGCACTCAGTATAACTTGATCCTTCCCATTTAATCCAAAACGTTTTAAAATTCGGTTGATATTTTTCTCGCTATTAACTGGCAACACTCCAAGGTGGTCTCCTTCTTTATATGTAGCGCCTTCTGGCAAAGATACCTCGATATGTCGTGTACTTCTATCACTGCTGGATGATTGGAGTTCACGATTTTCTAGTATAGATGCATAAACTGCTTCATATGTTCGTGCAAGAGGAGATCCTCCAAGACGACTAACAAATTGTAGACTCAAAGTACTGCGCTCTTTTTCCATATTTTTGTTGAGCTCCAATCCAAATGCCTTCATCGCATCAGACCACATGTTTTGTTTCCATTGCTCAAGCTGTTCCTCGAAATCACCACTTGCATCTGCTTCTCCGCGTTTAGAAAATCTTGTTGCTCCTTTTTGAGCCATCTGCTCATCAATGTATCTTGGAATCCGTTGATAGGTACTAGCCCAATTATGATCTCCACAACCAAAAACTGCGTATTGAACACCTTTTAGCTCATCTGGTTTTAGTTCCTCCAACCATTGCACAAACTGCCCTGCATTACTTGGCGGTTTTCCATTATAAGAAGAAGTCACAATAAGTACCGCTCCTTCTTTTGGCAAACTTCCAATTCGATCGTTAAGAGCTACCACTTCCGTTTGAACCCCTTCTAAACTAGCTGTATCTGCTAATTCTCTTGCAATACCTTCTGCTACACCTGTATCCGAGCCGTACAGAACAAGAAGTGAAAGATTATCGGCCCCAATAATAGAAGGTGGCTTCTGAACGTGCTGCTTAATTTCATCGTTTTTAAGCTTGTCCTCTGTAGTTGTAAGAACAGTAGGATGACTAATAGTTTGTTTTCGGGGTAGAATCCTAATCTTAAAATCACCGGGCTTTAGCGTTAATGTTTGTTTTACGTCCAGCTGATAGTTTTGATAATCGATTAATTCAAAATGTTGAAGAAGCATTCCCATTACAAGAGTGGCTTCATGAAGTGCAAATTGCATACCGATACATGCTCTCTGGCCATTTCCAAATGGCTTATAAGCATGATGAGGAACCTTATCATGCTCTTCAAATCGTTCAGGTTGGAATTCTTCCACATTGTCTCCCCATGCATCTTTATCCCTATGTAGCTGTGGAATAAGAACAGAAATACGATCTTTTCCTTTCTTAATTGGGTATTTCCCGCCAATCACTGTATCTTCTTTTGCATAGAGACTGAATGCTGGAGCGGTAGGCCATAGACGTAGCGATTCATTTAAAATCATCCGTATATACTTCAGTTTCATAACTTGTTCGTATGTTGGAGTAGGATCTGTCAAAACACGGTCTACTTCTTCATAGGCTTTTTTCAACTTATCCGGATTCTTTAATAAAAAATAAATTGCAAAAGATAACAATCCACTTGTTGTCTCATGTCCAGCTATTAAAAAGGTAATAATTTGGAAACGAATATTTTCATCATCTAATTTTTCACCAGTTTCCGGATCTGGCACATTTAACATACGGGAAAGTAAATCATTTTCTTCCTGATCTCCACTACTTTTACGTTCAGCAATAATATTATCTACTAAAGAAAACATAGATTGAATATCATGCTGAAATTGACGTTTCGTTCTCCACATGAGTTTATCTTCTATATCCAGCCTCTGTAATTGGTGCATCGCTTCATCTAGAGCACGGATCATGCTAGTAATAAAAGGATGAGGGGTCTCACGATAAAAGCTATTGAATCGGTAATTAAAACCACATAGACCAATTGTATCTAACGTAAGACGAGTCATATCCTCCGGAACATCTACGTTTTCATTCGGATTAAGCCGTGCCCATTTTTGAACGAGTTGTACAGCAATATCGACCATCATGGCATGGTAATCTTTCATTGCCCGTTGGCTAAATGTAGGCATCAAAATATTATGAGCTTTTTTCCAGTTAGGCTCGTGAGTCTCGCTAGTAAATAATCCGTCCCCAGCAAAGGCACGAACTTTTGCTAAAGCACCCTCTATACTTTTATCGAACCGTGTTTCGTCACAAACTTCTGCTACCAATTCATGTCCAGAAACGACAATGATGGTATCACTTAAAGTTTGAATTTGAAAAATGGGACCATACTCTTCCGCTATCTTGATAAAGGATAGGGTCGGTTTATCTTTATCGATTAATGGGAGATTACCCAGCGGTCCATATGTTTTCGGCTGAGGAATGGCAGATACTTTTTTTTCCATTAAAAACACCCTTTCAAAAAAGCATGAAATAAAGATATGTAATTGATTACCTTATTTTATCTTTTCCCTAACTATTCATGATTATGATATTGCGTATAAGCTTGGCAATTAGATTTATAACTTGTAGAAAAATACTAAATTAAAATGAAGCGAATAAATATAGTTGGAGCCTTTTAATGTTGGTATTAAAAGATAATCTAAACTTGTAATGTTTATGAGAAATTGCAAACGGATCTCATCTCTTGTATTTGTTCATAAAAATGATTATTTTGATTCATTTTCTTCTAAAACACCCCAAAATAGAGAAGTTGACGAGCTTAAGATTGTAGTATTTGAAAAATCAGTGGTTTAGTTAAACCAATACAATAAGCAATATACCGTGTTACTAATGAAAGAGGACCTGATATGAACATCAGGTCCTCTTCCACTATATAATTATGTCACTGCTTCTTTCAGTTCTTTTCCCATTTTAAATACCGGCGCCTTAGTAGCAAAAATTTGTATTTCTTTATAGTTTATCTAATCAGCAAACAACTTGTAGGAATCATTATCTAACGTTTTATTCTTCTCTACCGATTTAACTTCTCGACGGCTTCCGCACTTGTATCTACACGTTTAACGAAAAAAACTAATAGTAGTGCAACAACATTCATGCCAAGCGCTACATAGAATGAATATTGAATTCCGGATAATAAAGCCTTCTGAGTTACTATTGCCTTCGTAGTTTCTGTGAAGGTTGTTGGATCTATATGAGACATTAAACTTTCAGCTTTTGTTTTTGTTACAGAGTTCATAATCGTAACAAGAATAGCAGTACCAATCGAACCGGACACTTGTTGAGCCGTATTATTAACAGCTGTACCGTGCGGATTTAAGCGAGTTGGCAATTGATTAAGACCATTTGTCATAAGTGGCATCATAACCATCGCCATCCCAAACATCCGCAGTGTGTAGATAAGAATAATATGTGTGTGACTAGAGTCAATTTGCAGACTTGCCAACATATAAGTTGAAACAGCTGTAATGGAAAGCCCCACTATGCCAAGAATCCGAGGACCATATTTATCAAATAGTTTACCTGTAATTGGTGACATAATCCCCATTATAACCGCACCTGGAAGCATCATCAGCCCAGAGCTCAGCGGCGAAATACCACGGACGTTTTGTACATAAGCTGGTGTTAAAATCATACCCGAAAACATGGCCACCGCGTTAACAATTGCAATTACAGACGCAAGTGCAAACATTGGGTACTTGTAAACACGTAAATCCAATAACGGCTCATCCATTTTTAATTGACGAATAATGAAAGCAATTAGGGCAATAGCGCCTATGATTAAGGTTGTTAAGACAAATTTATTTGTCCAACCATCGGAGCTTGCAGAACTGAATCCATATAACAAACCGCCAAAACCGACAGAAGATAATAGTAATGAGAGATAATCAAGTTTTGCATTTTTGTTTTGTTTCATGACATTCTCAGATTTCCAAATCCCTAACAGTAAGCTAATGATTGCTAACGGTAAAATCATTTCAAACAGCAAACGCCAGTCATAATACTCTACAATATAACCTGATAGTGTCGGCCCAATTGCTGGAGCTGTAATCATAACTAGTCCAAAAATCCCCATTGCTGTTCCCCTTTTTTCTCTCGGAAAGCTTACTAGCATAATATTCATTAACAAAGGTCCCATAACTGAAGAGCCTGCCGCTTGAACCATCCGACCAGTAAGTAATAAACCAAAATTCGGTGCTACAGCCGCTAAGGCAGTACCAAGAATAAAAATCACCATAGATGTAATAAATAGGCTCCTATTTGAAAAACGCGTTATTAAAAATGCTGAGGCCGGAATTAATATACCACTTACAAGCATATACCCTGTAGAAAGCCACTGGATCGTTGAATAATCTTGAATGTTTAAATCTTTCATTATTGATGGCAAGGCTACATTTAAAAGGGAGTTATTTAGAAATGAAACAAATGCCCCAATAAAAAGGATTACAAGCATTACATATGGTGGTTTTCTTTTATGTAATGTTTCACTCATATATTTAATTGCCCCTTCATTATAAATTTCATTGATTCGTTTAAATCGTTTACATATTTGCACAAGAAAACATTACCCTTGCAGTATTTTGCCAAACTCTTCGAATGGATATTCTCTTTTTAGCAATTCCACTTGCTCAACATACCATTTTAAAATCTTTTTGTTGATGAAACCTTTATAAAAACGTTTGTTAACGGAATTTAAATTAGGCTGAAATACAAAAAGAAGCAACTGAAAATACCCTTCTAAAATAAATTGAAACTTTAAATCAATGGGAATTTTACAGGCAGTGAGAAAAATCAACAAGACCACGCACCCATTCCTTTAAATACAGGCTTGTAGATCTAGTTATGTAACCATCCCAAAAAAGGAATATTACATAGGCTAAGTCTAACATTACATTTTTAAAGTGAGGGGAATTAGCGTATGCACCAATATTGGTATTTGAAGTCACAGGGAAACGGGGAACAATATAATAACCAAATTTCATTATATTTACAGCCCGAAATAACTAAATCTGAGGTAATGAATGATTTGAAGCTTCCTGAGAATTGGAGTTACCGAGTCTATCCAGTTAGTTGGGATTCATCAGCCAATTATACGGGGTTCAATCCCCAACCTCCTCCCTTCTCTTTGGGGCAGCAGCCAATTAATTATGCAGGGATAATACCACAAGGTCACCCTGCTAATTGGACTCCATTACCAGGTCATGCAGGTTTTAATTTTCAAAAACCTCCCTTCCCCTGGGCGCAACCATTCAATCATACAGGGATGTTCGCACAAGGTCATCTTGCAGCTTTACTATCGCCGCCAGCCAAGCCTTTTCATTTCAATACCAATAACTCGGGTGTTTTTGGAAACCCTCCAGGATGGGGTGGTCCGTGGGCCCCAATAGGATGGGGAAATAACGGAGGTAACGGTCAGCTAGGACTGCTTGGAAACTTACTTACAGCAGGAAAAGGCACCATGAGTGGAATAGGAATGATCAGTAGTTTAATCGGGATGGGGAAGTTCTTCTTTTAGTTAATTAGAACAGGAGAATGTGGCTGTAGCTTTAATCAGCCACATTTAAGGACAGTAATCTCCCACTTAACTTCCTAGCATAGCATTCGCGGAAATTTTAGGTGGATATGTATTGTTACAAGTTACTGTTTTACTTTGAGTACTCCTTTACTTTCTTATCAAGTGCCTTACTATAAGCATCTTTGTTTTCCTGTGATAACTCATAAACTGCTTTTTTCCAATGCTCTCCGTCTACACCTGATAAAAATTCAGTACCTTTCATTGCAGCTTCTTGAATCTTCTGTTTATCTTCTTTACCAGCATCCTTAATTAACTTCGTTGCTTTTCTTGCCTCTGTTACCCCTTCTTGTATGGATTTGTGAATGTCTTTGTATGTATCAGGTACTTTTATGTGTTCCATATTATCTAAAATTTTATCTATCTCGTTTGATGTTTTTAAAACAGCTTTTGCTTTTTCTTTATCCTTTAAGGATTCTCCTAAGTTTAGTAATAGTTCATCCTTCTTAAATTGGAACTCTACCACTTGCTCACATATGTAGTACGGATACTGTTGTTCGGAAAGTATTGTTATTGCTTTACTAGTTTGCTCAGTCTTATGAGTAGAATCTTTATCTCCTACCTCGCATCCGACTAACAGCATAAATGGAACTGCTAACGTTACTAGTTTCTTTGCTCTCATTATGTATTCTCCTTGTGGAAAGTATTGTAAGTAATTAACATATCAAACTATAACATACATTACATTATGGTTCACTTCCATTACGCTTTTAAAATGTAAAATAAGAATACACCCCATAAGCCACAAATAAGATTAATAGAATAGAAATGCCGAGTACCGTATATATAATCCATTTTAAATTTGAATTCATATCATCCTCCTACCTCTCAATAATTCCAGTATATAACAAAAAAGCATTGGATACCCAATGCTTTTTACACTTACGCAAATAAAGAAGTATTCGCATATAAAGCTGGTGAACCACCTGAATGTACGAATAAAATATTGTCTTCCTTATTAAAATTACCTTTTCTAATTAAGTCGATTAATCCCGCTACTGCCTTACCTGTATACACTGGATCAAGTAAAATACCTTCTGTTTTCGCAAGTAACTGAACTGCCTCTACCATTTCCGGCGTTGGTAACGCATAGCCTGGTCCTACATATTCATCAAAGCACGTAACAGCGTCGCGCGAGATAAAGTTTGGAATACCAACATGTGCTGAAGTTTCATCTACAAGTTTTGCTACTTTCTCTTCTTGCTCAGCTTTTCCTCTACTTACATTAATCCCGATTACAGGAATATGGCTTTGTGTTCCAGAAAAACCAGTAATTAAACCAGCATGCATACCGCCGCTACCACTTACACAAACAACTGAACTGAAATCAATTCCTTGCTCAAATGATTGCGCCATAATTTCTTGCGCACAAGCAACGTATCCCATAGCGCCTGTAGGGTTTGATCCACCAACTGGAATTACATATGGTGTATTTCCTTTTTCACTTACTTCTTTTGCTACTTTATGCATTTCTTCCATCAGGTCTGCTCCGTTCGGTACAACAATGACGTTTTCAGCACCTAATAAGTGATATAAGAAGTAGTTTCCGTTAAAGTCTCTCTTCTCTTCTGGCTCAAGCCCTTCCTCTAATACAAGAATACATTTCATTTTTTCTTTTACCGCAGCAGCAAGTGTCAGGCGGCAATGATTTGACTGAATACCACCAGCTGTAATTAACGTATCTGCACCCTTTTCCTGTGCATCTGCAACTAGAAATTCTAACTTTCTCGTCTTATTGCCACCGGCTGTTAAACCAAGTAAATCATCTCGTTTAAAATAAATAGTCGGACCACCAAGTGCTTCAGAAAAATTGTTTAACTTTTCAATTGGTGTATATGATTCTGTATATTTTTTTCTCGGGAATTTAGCTAAATTCATTGTAACGCTCCTTTTGTACTTCTTTCACAATATATGTAACGTTACTATTATTACATGTAAAAATGGTGAAGTCATCTTTCTCGGTTAAAAATGTATTAGAATTTCATTTTGATAAGTAAAACCGTACTAATGATTTTAACTTAATTACGGTACATGAAATTTATATCAACGATTTTTTAAATATATCGTTCATTACTTACAATATATCAACGATTTTTCAAATATATCGATCGTAACTTGCAGTATATCAACGATTTTCTTAATATATCGATCTATCGACAAAAAACGACAGACAGGCAACCCCTTTCTCATCAACAAAAAAAGAGCCCACACATTCAAATGCAGACTCCCTCCAATCACTTATTTACCGAAAAACGAAGTAACTGCGTTAATCCCGGCTCTAAATTCATTTCACCTTTATGGCGTACGTATACGACTTTATCTCCATCAAATTTCGGAGGGTTTGCTTTACTATACGTATGCCACTCATTCGTTCCTTCTATAGTGTACTCCATATATTCAGTTGCACCGACAATTATATTTTTACTATCATCTGCCGTTACATTTGGTGCCATCTGCGCAATTTTTGAATCACTAATTAATAACTTCTTTATATCCTTATCACGTTTGTAATCGTAAGCTGTCACAATTACATCGTTACCATATGCTTTCACTTGTAACCCTTGTTTAAATGAATAGCCATCTGGAGCAGTTTTCTCTCCTCCATTTGGTCCTGCTGACATCCAGCCTGTTTCAATCCCGCCCGTATTTACAACAGTGAAACCTTTTTCATCTCCGCCTTTAATTTTCTTTTTACCAGCCCAGTCAGGTAAGTTTAAATCCCAATGCGTATGACTCGTGAAGAAAACAACTTGCGGATAGTCTTTTAATATATCGTACAATTTATCGACGTTTAAATAATCTTGTAAGTACGGCGATTGCCTTGATCCAGATACTGTATCAGGTAAAACGTGATGAGAGAAAATGAAGATTGGCTTATTTTTATCTTTTTGACTGTACTCTTCTAAATTTTGTTTTAACCAACCTAATTGCTCATCACTCATATATACTTCGTCCCACATTTTTGAATCGTGGTATTTCATATATTTTTCCGTTCCTAAAAATAGAAGCGGATAACCGTCTAATTCTTTTTTATGATATACCTTTTCTTGTCCACTAAATTGTAAGTAGCGACCAAATAGTGTTTCTTCCGTTACACCATTTGGCCATGTACTTTGAGAAAGTTTCCCATCCGCTGTCCATTTACCAGCATAAAACTCATGATTCCCAACAGTAGACCATACATTTTCTGGATGCTTATTTTTATTTAACACACGCTTTACATCATCATATTGTGACTGTTGTCCAGTCGGCGTTATATCCCCATTCATAATAAGCGCTCTAGAAAGTGGCGTCACTTTGTTCATATCTTTTAGCACATGATCAAAATCCCCTAAATCCCCTTGAATATCACTAATAACATTAAAAGTTGTAGCTGATTTTCGGGCTTGCTCTTTCCCTTCCGCATGCACTGAAAACGTCGGTAATAATGCCGCCATAACTGCTAACGAAGCAACTGTCTTTTTCATACAAATTCTCCCCCTAATAATAGAATGTACAAACTGACATGTTCTGCTTTCTCTTAGGTGCTTGTCCAATTCACATTATAGGGGGTGATTGTAAAGATTAATGGAATAAAAAATTAAGTGTTTTTTAAGAGATTTTGTCTTTTTTACATACTCCATAGCGCTACCTTTTCAAGTATCCTATTAATATTAAATGAATGTAAAGTTACACGATAAATCTCTTGGTTTGGTATGTTGTATTTTAATCTATTTTACACTCTCTCAATAAAGCGCTTTACCCCTTCAAATTTTCTTCATTTAATCTGAATAACTCTTGTAAAATAAAATGTCCATTTTTTCTTATCAGTACATCATCAAACCAAATTTCACCACCTCCATACCCTGGTTTTTGAATGTTTACTAAATCCCAATGTATCGATATTCCCGTTGTCTGCATCATATAATAAATCTCGCATATTATTCATGGATGTAGTATATAAGGATTAAAAACTAGAGCATACTCTACAACTAGATAGATTTATTAAATGAAATAATTTTCCTACAGGGCGAAAAAATATTTTACACTGAATTTTCTGTTTATTTACCCCTTTAAGTTATATAATTAAGTAGTAATATACTTCACAAAAAAAGGATGGTGCCATGTATATGCAAAAGGAAGAATGGGTTCAAAGATTAAAAGAGGGTCGATATTATGTAACTTCTTATGAAAGTATCATGAAAAAGATACACAAACGTCCTAGCCGTATACCTGGGATATTAATTGCATTCGTATTATTGATGATCTTACCAGGAGGATTATTTAGTTATAATGATACAAGTAGTATGTTTATTATGTGGGTTTTTTTAATTGTATTTGTTGCTGCGTGGCCATCTATAATACACGTGTTTAGAAAATTTACTGCTTCTAAATATGACCCTCAAATTCAAGAATATGATCAAAAATTTCAAAGTAGTATACCAATCCCAATTAAGTATTTTTCAGTCAAAAAAATTGATGCATGTATAGTAGCGCTAGAAAGCGGAGCAGCAGATGATTTAAAAGAAGCTTTAGCAATCTGGCAAGTTACTGAAACAAGTACAGTGCAGCATACTTTGTTAGAAGAACAAAATACTCTTTTGAAACAGCAAATACGTACAACAAAACAGGCTGCAAATGCGGCAAGGGATGCGGCAGATGCTGTAGATCAACTCCGCCGTTAGTAATAGAAAACATAAAAAAAGATTCCTTCTGACAGTAGCACTCTACCATACTTTCTAACTCAGGACTTTTCACGTTGGTTAAAAGTCCTGAATCCGGTTATATCATTAGAAAAAAGACACAGAGATTCCTCTCCATGCCCACAAATCATCTACCTCTTCACCGCATGCACATAATGTACCGTCTCGAAAGCTTTCAAATAATCATTTCTTCCGGCAAAATATAATGTATTTATATCCTCTGGTGATAAATGCTCATAAATGAGTAAGCCCGCCTTCTCTAACAGTGCTTCCATTTCAGCATAAGAATAACATGACTTCATCGGTTCTCCGCCTACCGCAGCCATTTTCACCATATTTTCAACTCGATTGGACAGTCCCTTTTCCGTAAACAAATTTTCGTCGGGATAATCAAAAACGATAGAACTACCTGCCGGAACCATCTCGAATAAACATCCTAATAAACTAGCAAGTTCCTCTTTCGTTAAATAGTACGTAACACCTAAAAGGCTAAAGAAAGTCTTTTTATGTTCAAATCCTTCATTGCGTAACTGTTCATAGGAAAATCCTTTCGTAAAATCCATTGAAACAAAATGAAGGTTATTTGGAACTTCAAGTTCTACTTCTTTTATTCTTTCCTTCTTAAACGCCTGTGTAGAAGGATGATCCACTTCAAATATTTCTATTTTATTTTCTAATTCTCGGTGTCTAAAACTGAACGTATCTAAGCCTGCACCGAGTATGACGTATTGTTTCGCTCCTAATGTAATTTCATGTAGTAATACTCTTTCACAATATGCAGCACGTGCTAAAGGTGTTGGTGATAACTGAACTTGCGTAATCCAATTTAATATTTCTTTTGGATTGTCTTGAAACTGCTCTGCAATGTCTGTATTGAAAAAGTGAATCCCTTGAACCATGTTCGTTTCAATATTGTTACGTTCTTTTTGTGAAATGAACTCTTTAGCTACATAATCATCAAAGATTTTCGGATTATCAAATTCACTATGATATGCCCTGCTGAAAGCTGATACTAACGACGTTACACTTGCTTCACCTTGTTTCACGCACATACACTCTCCTTCATTTTCACAACAAAAATAGGGTTCCCCTGGCCAGGAGAACCCTATTATACACCTTATTTTCGTATTGGTAAATTATAGCATAAATAAGTTTTTTTGTCAAGTTTCCAGCCTGCTACGCTCCAACAATTTTTGTAATCTCTAGCAGGATGACTTCGATCTACACCGAATATTCCAGTTTATAACAACACAAATGGAGGGCGTCATGAAAAGATTAGTTATCATTACAGTTGGAAAAACTACATTTGCTAAAGAGTACTCCCCTACCCCAAATAAGAGATTATAAAAATTACATAATCATAGATTATTATGCAAATACTTCCTCTAGACGGCGCAGATGGTATATAATGATGGAAGAATCTACTTCTATATGCTCAATTTTACACAAAACAGCTCATGCATATGAAAGAAAAGAGGTACAAAAATATGAAAACAAAACAAACAATCGCTGCGTCTACACTAGCTTTAGCAATGATTGCTGGCGCGAACTCTGCTCATGCGGAAGTAAATGATGCTACTCCTCAGCAAAGTACGGGAGATCGATTAGCTGAAATTAAGCAACATAAACAAGAGTTAGATGCGAAATTGCAGCAACACAAAGAAAACGTGGATCAAACATTGAATGAACTTAACAAAGTTAAGGAAAATGTTGATACGAAGGTGAATGAACTACATGAACGTAAACAAGTTGCTGATGAAAAAATTAACGAGATTAAACAACATAAACAAGAGTTAGATGCAAAACTTCAGCAAGACAAACAAATCGCCGAAGATAAAATCGCTGAAATTAAAGAGCATAAAAAACAAGTAGAAGATAAAGTTGCTGAAGTAAAAGAGCATAAGCAAAATATCGATAACAAAGTGAATGAGATTAAAGAACATAAACAAACTGTCGATGAAAAAGTGAATGAAATGAAGCAACATAAAGAGAACATTGATCAAAAGGTTAATGAACTTAAGGAAGTTAAAAAACAAGTAGATGAAAAATTAGCTGAGTTAAAGAAAGCGAAACAAACTGCTGAAGACAAACTCGCTGAACTAAAAGAAAACAAGCCGAATACTGGTAACACGTTAGAAGAACTTAAGAAAATTAAAGGCAATTTAGACAGTCTTTCCGCTAACTTAGAACTAGCTAAACAAGATGTAAAAAACAAACTAGCTGAATTACAAAAGGCTAGAGAAGATTTACTAAATAAAATTAACGAAATTAAACAATCGAAACAAACTGTTTCAGACGATTTAACAAAGAAAAAACAAGACTTAGATATTAAAATCAACGACTTTAAGCATACTGAGAAAAAAATTGACGACAAATTAGCTGAGTTACATACAACGAAGCAAAATGTTGATAACAAGATTAATGAAGTATCACAGTCCAAACAAACGCAAGCAGATAATGGTACTAAAAACAATAACGCTAAAGAACTTCCTAACGCTGGTAGCGAGCAATCAAACAATATGGCTCTAGGAATGCTATCTGTATTAGGCGGTGTTTTATTACTTACTCGTAATAAAATTAAAACGTTATTCTCTAAATAAATCCATTAAAAAAAGGAAAACCGCACATACATGTACGGTTTTCCTTTTTTTATATTAACTGTCCATCTCGAAGCGTCAATATACGATCACATACATCAAGCATTCTTTCATCATGTGTAATCATAATTGCTGCTTTTTGGCTCTCTTTCACTTCACGTTTCATCATTTCTACAACTTCACGTGCGCGTTTTGAGTCTAAGCTTGCCGTTGGCTCATCCGCTAATATTAAATCTGGGTTGTTCATGAACGCACGAGCGATTGCTACCCTTTGTTTTTCCCCGCCAGATAGTTGATTTGGATAATGATTCTTTCTTTCTCCTAATCCAAATGCCGCTAATAAATGATCTGCACGCTTTTCGGATTCTTGTTTATTTTCTTTTTTTAGCTTTGCAATATAAAGCAATTGTTCTTTCACATTTAAATATGGAACAAGGTTTGCAAACTGGAAAATGAAGCCGATTTTTTTCAAACGAATATCTGTCATTTCCTTTTCTGATAACTGTGTAATATTTTGCTCACGAATGTAAATATCCCCTTTTGACGGTGATAATAATGCACCCGCGATTGATAATAACGTACTTTTCCCTGATCCAGAAGGACCGACGATTCCGATAAACTCTCCAGCTTTCACATCAAGCGACATCGGATGAAGGGCTGTTACTTCCGTATTCCCTTCTCCGTACACTTTACTTACTTTGTCTAATTTCAATAATGAAGTCATTACATCCCGCCTCCAATTGCTTCTAATGCATCAACTTTTAATACTTGGTATAACGAAATAAGTGTTCCTAAAATACTAATTACGATAAAGATTGCTGCGTATTGTGCAATCATCGGTGTTGTTAATAAGAACGGCATACCCGCTGGTAAAATTTGTTTTAATCCTTGTACAAGAACGATACTAATTACCATCGCAACGACTGATAAGAATAACGCCTGTACGACTAAACTATTTGCTAAATACGAGTTCTTCGTACCAATTGCTTTTAACACACCTAATTGCTGTGTTTTTTGTAGTGTAATAACATAGAAGAATACACCGATTAATAACGCAGCGATCACAAGTAAGAACGCAATGATCATCGTTAATGTTCCTTGCTCTTCTTTAAATCCTGGAATACTTTGCAGTACTTCTTTTTTATCGATAACGTGAGCATTTTTAATTTCTTTATCTGTGTTAAGTGCAATTGCACTATAATCTTTTTGGTTTGGTTGTGAAATAGATCCCCATACGTCTTCATTTACATAAACGACTGGTGTATGGCTAAACATTTGATCTTTCGTAAATCCGACGATTGTAAATTCTTTCTTTGAAACAGGATCGATAATTGTATCTCCAATATCGATTCCCTTCTCTTTAATCGATTCATCAGCAACCATCTCGTTGTTTGCTGTACCTAATTTCTCACCTTTTACAATGTTCGGTTCTAAAAATGAATCTCGTTCGCTTGAGAAAATAGCGATATCAACCTTTTTCGAACTATCTTTCTTTTCATATGTTGAAACTTTCACACGAAACGGAACTGCCTCTTTCTCACCTACTTGACTTACTACGTTATCTACATCGTCTTTCTTAATTTGTGAACGAAGTAATTTATTTTCCGCATCATCTGCTAAAACGAACTTATTTGCCTCCATATTTTGAATCGATGAAGCATTATCATATGATAATCCATTTGCTAATCCTGAAATAACAAGGACTAAAAATGATAATAACACCATAATCAATCCGATTAATCCGTATCTTAATTTTGATTGTTTTAATTCACGCAGAGCTAAAAACATTTCGCTCGCTCCTTCCTCTTTCTTTCTATGCACTTATCATAAAAAAGAAATATGAACGGAATATGAACAGAAGATTACAGAGGGGAAATTAAATTACAGCGGATACTTTTTGAGCGCGGGAAAGGTGCGGCTTTATAGCGGAAATGGGAGTACGTGAAATTTATATCAGCGATTTTTCAAATATATCAGCGCAACTGGAATTATATCGGCGGTTTTCACAATATATCGGCGCAACTCAAATTATATCAGCGATTTTCCGATTATATCGACTTACCGACAAAAAACGACAAAAAGAAGAGGCCGTTCCGAAACAGCCTCTTTCATCTATTTAGGAAGTTCAACCCGAACAGTCGTCCCTTCCCCTTTCGTGCTATATACCGAAACGGTCCCTTTATGCAGTTCAACAATCTTCTGCACGATTGATAATCCTAAACCGCTACCTTCTACGTTTCTTGCCCTTGCTGTATCTACTTTGTAAAAACGGTCAAAAATACGATCCATTTCTTCTTTTTCCATACCGATTCCGTTGTCTGATATAGAAATTATAACGCTAGACTCTAACTCTTCCACGAAAAACTCAATCGTTCCACCATCGTTTGAAAACTTAATGCTATTCGTGAAAATGTTACTCCATACTTGATGAAGTAAGTTTTCATCACCTTGTATTGTAATGTCTGGTACATCAAATTCAACGGCGATATCTTTCTCACGCCATTTCCATTCGAGCATAAAAATAACGTCTTTAATTTGCTTCTGCAAATTGAATTCTTTTATTTGTAGAACTTTCTCCTCCTTATCTAATGAAGCGAGCGTAAGTAACTGTTTACATAAACTAGACATTCGCTTACTTTCGCCCTCAATAATTTGTAAGTAATGATTTCTTTCTTCCTCACTCATCTTTTCTGTTTGCAACGTTTTTGAAAAACCTTGTATGGAAGAAAGCGGCGACTGGAATTCATGTGAAACGTTCGAAACAAATTCTTGTCTCATTTCATCTAATTCTTTAATACTTTTCGTCATCTTTTGGAAGCTTGTAGATAACGTTCCTATTTCATCTTTTCGTTTTACGTCTAATTCAATTTTATATTCCCCACTCGCAATTTTTTGCGTAGCCTTCGTAAATTTACGGATTGGGCGAACGATATAACCTGCTGCAATCGCTATAAAGATAATGCTTAATAGTACGATAAACCCAAGTAATACCGCTAAGAAAATTCGCATTTCGCCAAATTGGTTCTGAATGTCGGGGCGAATAAATAACGCGTACTGTTTATCACCGTGCTTTACCGGTACACCGACACTATTTATTAATTCATTATCGAAAAAACCGGTAATAAATAGGCGAGTCGGATATGTAGAAACACCATTAAATGTTTCACCTTGCAATACTTTATGGACTGTATCATCACTTATCGTCGTCTTACGAAACGCATTGCCGATACGCTTTCCATTCTTTTGATCATCGACAATATAAATTTCATACCCTAACTTTGCAATAGAATGCAAATACGTCTCTTGATTTTCTTCACTTTGCTTTTCATATAACGATTTAACTTCTTCCGCATACTTTAAAATCTTTTCACTATTATACGGTTTTAACTTCACTTGATAATATACGTTCGTTAATAAAAAGCCGATAATACTACTAAGTAGCATAATGCCGACCGTCATAAATACAAATCTAGAATATAGTGATTTCATCTTATTTCAACTCCAACTTATACCCGAGGCCGCGCACCGTTGTAATTTGAAAATCATCCGTTCGTTTTGAGAAACGATCTCGTAGTCGCTTCACATGAACATCAACTGTTCGTTCATCTCCTTCAAAATCCATTCCCCATACTAATTCAATTAATTCTTCTCTTGAAAATGTTCTCCCAGGATAACTAGCTAGTTGT
Organism: Bacillus cereus group sp. MYBK14-1; assembly: GCF_051916885.1. Classification (NCBI taxonomy): domain Bacteria; kingdom Bacillati; phylum Bacillota; class Bacilli; order Caryophanales; family Bacillaceae; genus Bacillus; species Bacillus cereus group sp. MYBK14-1. The sequence continues at coordinate 727,858 of NZ_JBQAHM010000001.1, forward strand.
GATAATAATTCAAATTCCTTTAAAGGAAGTAAAATCGTCTGGCCGTTACACTTTACTTCAACACCTTTACGATCAATTGTCGTTCCATGGAGTGTAATTATGTCAGCGCTCAGCATTTGATAACGGCGTAATAAAGCTTTCATACGGAAAATGACTTCAGCTGGTTCAAATGGTTTTACAATATAATCGTCCGTACCAGAAATGAATCCTTTCTCTTTATCGACTAACTGATCTTTCGCCGTTAATAAAATAACAGGTATATCATGATACTTCCGTATTTCTTCACATAACGTATAACCATCAACGAAAGGCATCATAATGTCTACGATCGCAAGATGAATATTTTCCTTCTCTAATACTTCTTGCGCTACCTTTCCATCTTCCGCCTCAAAAACTTTAAATCCCTCTTTTTGTAAATGATAATGCAATAACTCTCTAATATGTTTATCGTCATCAGCTAATAAAATATGTATCATCTTCATTAAACCCTCTCTCGTTCATCCTTCTACATCACTACATTAAGAAACAATTAGATTTTTTGCAAGAAAAAGAAAAGGATTCCTTAGAAGATACTCTTGTTATCATTGTGGTCAGCTGCTTTATTACTCTTATAACTTGGTGATGTTGTACTCTGGTGTACGAATAAGTGATCTATTACTTTTTTAGTAAGTGGCATAAAGAAATTCAGTAATAGCCCACCTAAACAAACAGTTAATATAGTCCCAACACCAATTGGTCCATGTAAAATCGTTGCCATTATTAAGAATATAAGGTAAATACATGTTCGTGCTATAAAGATATTCGTTCTAGTTAATTCTTGTATGATTAAAGTTAATCGGTCAATTGGAATGGGAGCAAAATTTGTTTGTAAATATATTGCAGTTCCTAATCCTGTAATAACTAATCCGATTCCAAAATAAATCATTTTACTGTACCATATTTCAGGTGTAATTAAATTGCGTAATAAAAATAGCCACACATCAATACCAATACCCGTTATGAATGCTGTTAACAACCCTAGTACCTCTGGTTTTTTTCTTTTTAATATCGAATTACAATATATTAATAATAAAGCTATTATTATTTCCCAGCTTCCCACAGTAAGCCCCACATTTAAAGAAAGTCCTACTAAAAGTGCATCAAAAGGTGAAGTGCCAAAATCTGATTGTATTGTGAAAGAAATACCAAGGGTTAATATTAAAATTCCTAATACATAAAAAACATACTTCATTTTAATCAACCTCTTCATCGTTATTTTTGTTGCATTTACAATAAAAATATTTTATATTAAATGTAATTTCAAATTGTTGCATTTGCAATAAAAATAAAAGATAAGGAGTTCATTATGAAAGAAATTCTTCGTGAAATTGGCATGATTGCAAGGGCATTAGATTCTATTAGTAATATAGAATTTAAAGAATATGAGCTTACAAAAGGTCAGTATTTGTACCTTGTGCGAATATGTGAAAACCCAGGAATCATTCAAGAAAAGCTATCTGAGATGATAAAAGTAGATCGTACAACCGCAGCCCGTGCTATCAAAAAGCTTGAACTCAATGGATTTATCGAAAAGAAAGAAGATGAATCTAACAAGAAAATCAAAAAACTTTTCCCAACAGAAAAAGGGAAAAACGTCTATCCTTTTATTAAAAGAGAAAACGATTATTCAAATACTGTTGCATTAGAGGGATTTTCGGAAACAGAAGCGGAAACTATTTCTAACCTTCTTCAAAGAGTAAGAAAAAATATAGAAAAAGATTGGGAATTTGTAAAAAAGGGAAATAAGAGAAATTATTGATTATATAAAGGAGCGAACTATTCAAATGACTACACATACAGAAAAGTGCACCCTTAAAGATATACACAGACTTCAAGAAATTAGTTATGAAACATTTAATGAGACTTTTAAACATCAGAATTCACCCGAAAATATGCATCATTATTTGGAAAAGGCATTTAACTTAAAGCAATTAGAAAAAGAATTATCCAATATCTCTTCTCAATTCTTTTTTGTCTACTTTAACGATGAAATTGCTGGATATTTAAAGGTCAATATTGATGATGCTCAGTCTGAAGAAATGGGCAATGAATCACTTGAAGTAGAGAGAATTTATATAAAGAGCTCCTTTCAAAAACATGGTCTTGGTAAATATCTACTAAATAATGCTATTGAAATTGCAATAGAACATAATAAAAAGAATATTTGGCTAGGCGTATGGGAGAAAAATGAAAATGCTATTGCTTTTTATAAGAACTTAGGTTTTGTACAAGCTGGCTCTCATTCCTTTTACATGGGCGATGACGAACAAGTTGACCTTATAATGATCAAAACACTCATATAACTTTTTTTGAAAGGTGGGCTATTATGTATATTCCAAAGTATTTTAAAGTCACAAATCTTGATGAAATTTGGGATTTTGTTCAAAAAAACTCTTTTGGAACAATCGTCACAACAAAAAAAGAAAAACCAATCGCAACTCATTTGCCCTTTGAATTAACTAAACAAGGTGATGACTATTTTATTACTGGACATATGGCTTATGGGAATCCTCAGTGGAGAACATTTGAAACTTGTGAAGACGTTCTTGTAATATTTCAAGGACCACACTCTTACATCTCTTCTTCTTGGTATGAACATGAAGAAGTTCCAACATGGAATTATCAAGCTGTCCATATATATGGTAAAGCAAGTATTTTAGATAAAGAGGAATTAATAGATGAATTAACAACAATGCTGAAAAAATATGAAGAGCATCGTGAAAATCCAGTATTATGGGATAAACTTTCCCCTACTCTCTTAGAAAATGAACTGAAAAGTATAGTTGGATTTAAGGTTAAGGTGGGAGACATCCAGGCTGCATATAAATTAAGTCAAAATCGAAATGAGACGGATTATATTAACATTATTGAGAAATTGTACGATGAAGAAAATCCAGATGCAAAACAAATGGCGGAACTCATGGGGAGTAGATTAAAAAATCGCATATAACCCATTGTTATTCAACTCTCACATTTTAAAATTAAAGAACAGACTGGAGCGCTTTATCGGCGGTTTTCTTTAGAACGTAAAAGATTGAACTGAAAGTGACTGGCGTTTAATTAAAAAAGAATCTATTTTGAAAACAGATGATTCAAAATAGATTCTCACGTTTTAGTATTAAGATTATTTTAATCAAAAACAATTTTTAAGCCTTCGAAATATCAACAAATCCTTCTCCGAATACGTCACGAACATCGTGTATAGCGATGAAGGCAGCCGGATCTGTAGTTTGAACAATCCGCTTTAGCTTCACTACTTCTTGCTTATTAATAACAACATAAAGAATTTCCTTCGGCGTTTTCGTGTAATAGCCATGCCCTGAATATACAGTAACCCCTCTGCCCATTAAAGTAGTCACCTTCCCGGCAATTTCATCTGGTTTATCAGAAATAATCGTAATGGCCTTTTTCGGATTTAAACCTTCAATTACAAATTCCATTACTTTCGTTCCTACATATAACATAATAATTGTCAGCATCAGTTTTTCTGCACCAATGATGAAATAAGATGAAAACGCAACGATTAAATCGAAGAACAGTAGACCATAGCTAATACTCCAGCCTAAGTATTTATGTGTCATCCTCGCTAAAATCGTAGTACCTGCAGTTGTTCCACCAACGCGAATGATGAGACCAATACCACACCCGATAAATATTCCACCGAAAATGGCATTTACGAGCATTTCATCAGAAGCAATTGTCCATCCTTCTGTTAAATGAAGAAATAGTGAGTTCGTAACTACAGCGATAATCGTATAAATTGTTGTAATCTTATTTAAAAATTTATAACCGACTATTAACAAAATCGCATTTAAAATTAAGTTCACTAAACCTGGTGACCACTCAAATAAATAGTACGTAATAATCGTGATACCTGTTACCCCGCCCTCACCAAACTCATTCGGAATAACAAATAAATTGACACCTAACGCAAAAAGAAATGCACCGATAATAATAAAAATAATGTCTGTCGTTCTTTTTTTCATACAGTACCTCACTTCTTATGTAAATATTTATTCTGCCATAAACTCTCACTATTATATCGTGGAATATTCAAATCGAACAGTGGTTTGTTTTTATTTTAATATAAGATAAAAAATCAACATTATTTATTATGTACTGCAAATAAAGTTTTGATTTCACCCGTAATTTACTCTTAAAAAGAAATGCTAAACATTGACTTGCACAAATTTCAAATAAAAAAGTACCCATCTCATTGTCATACGCAATGAGATGGGTACTGCATGATACATTTAGTTTTCACATGTATTGTTTGGAGAAAATTGCAAATAACGACCTATACTCGCCTTATTAAGACCAAATCCATACATCATCATTATTTTCAGCGTTCGTCTTTGCTTCATGAACTTTTTCAATATGATCAACTGTGTTCCAGTTAATAGAAATACCACCCCAGCCCACATACTCCATATCAATTTTCACTTTCTCACCCACATTAAATACTTGTCCCTTTGTTAAGAAAACATCAATAATATCTTTCTTCCCATTTAGCGATGGATACTCAACTACAACATATTTAGTAGCACCGTCTCCCTCATCTTCCATCGTTCCTACTTTTGATACTTCTCCAATTACATAATTAGGTGAGCCATCTTCTTTCATGTGCATACCTAACTTGTTTGTTGTATTTTCAACTGCAGTTGCAACCATATATTCTGTAAAATTACGCATCATAGATCCAGTAGCTTTTACTTCATCTCCTACTTTCACGTTTGAAAGTGAATCAATATACACACTAACAGGTTCCTCATATTGCTTAGATTTTACAACAATTACACCGTTATCTACTTCTACTACTAGTCCTTCTAACGTCGAGAAGTTCGATTCAATAGAAGCTGCACTTGCTTTTGTTAGTTCTAATCCTGGTACATTTGTTCCTGATAATGCTGCGATCCCTAAAGCACCTGCTAAAATTATTTTTTTCATACCCATATGTAACATCTCCATTCATGATGATTTTATTTTTTTGATTGGTATCGACCAACCTGTAATCATTATAGTTACAGGTTGTGAAAATAACAACCGTTTTCCTCATGCAATGATGCATACTGTGATTTTCAAATATAAATTTTAACAAAAAATGTTTGTAGATTATTCCTATATTCAGCACTAATACTAAATTCTCAAATTACAGCAGGTGAACTTATTGGAGGCGGAGAAACTAATGTCATGTACAATGTTCTTCAACTCTACGGTTTGTATAGCCGTAGTTCATTACATTATGTAGGAGCGGGATTCATATGTTAATAAAACCAAAGAGGTTACAAGCAGGAGATATCGCGGCGACAGTAAGTCCTTCATGGGGAGGCGCAGGTGATTCTGAAATAAGATGGCGATATGAGCAAGGAGTTAAAAGATTAGAAGAAGTTTTCAGTCTTACTGTTATTCCAATGCCAAATAGTTTAAAAGGTAGCGAATTCATTTATAACAACCCACAGGCTCGTGCAGAAGACTTAATGACAGCATTTCAAGATACACGCGTGAAAGCAATTATCGCGAATGTTGGCGGTGAAGATAGCATCCGGTTACTTCCCTATATAGATTTTAATGTGATACGCAAAAATCCGAAAATTTTTATGGGTTACTCTGACGTTACTATTTCACATTTATTTTGTCATAAAGCAGGCCTTTCCTCTTTATATGGTCCAGCAATTTTGACCGATTTTGCCGAAAATGTAGAGATGGATCCATACACAATTGAAATGGTAAATCGTACTCTCTTTTCAAATGAAACGATTGGCGAGATTCAACCAGCTCATGAATGGACAAGTGAGCATTTAGAATGGATTACAATAAATAAAGATACAAGACGTACGATGCAGCAAAACAATGGATATGAGCTACTTCAAGGCTCTACCACTGTACAGGGGCGCTTAATTGGTGGATGTATTGAAGTATTGGAATTTGCAAAAGGAACGGAACTTTGGCCTGAGAAAAAACATTGGGAGAATAGTATTCTCTTCTTTGAAACTTCTGAAGATCATCCAGAACCAAGTTATATAAAATATTGGTTACGAAATTATGCAGCACAAGGCATTCTACAAAAAGCAAAAGGAATCATTTTTGGTAAACCGAAAGACGAAAAGTATTATGAAGAATATAAACACGAAATACTGAAAGCTATGAAGGAACATAATTTAGAAGCTTTGCCGATTCTTTATAATTTAAATTTTGGCCATACTGAACCGAAGTTTATTTTACCTTACGGTGCAATGGCAGAAATTGATTGTGAGAATGGATCTTTCTCTATTTTGGAGAGTGGTGTGGAATAAAGTGAAACTTTAATCAGTGAGTGTTCCATTCACATTGCTATCAAGCTAACATTTTGAAGTTCTCCCAGAACGAAAATTTATTCTTTTCATAGGTATTCAAGGATGTAAAACAAATTTTGTTTTTTGCATATCTTCTACAGTTTCTTTTTGTAGTATTTGGTTATTTTTAAATTTACCATCATTCAATTGAGCAATCATGAAATTGGCTACATCAATCCCTGTAGAAAACATACTCCCTTGTGGCATATCGGTTGGTCTAGTTTGATAAAATGGAATGGCATTACCTTTAGCATCATATCCTGTTGCAAGTTTTTCTTTAATAAAATTAGTCATAACAAAACTGCTATTATGCATTTCTAAAGGGTAAAAAAACATTTTTGGCCATAAACCTCAGCATAGTCATCAACAAAAACTGGTTTGCTTTCTTTTTCCTTAACATTTGTTTTGATTTTAGTTCGAACGGTATCCTCTCTAAAATCACTCTCAAATAAAAACCATAGTAAATCTATTAGATGAATTCCCAAATCTCCCAAGGCTCCACTAGTTCTATTACTTTGAAAATCATCTCGCCAAGTAAACGAAGTTCTCCTAAAAGCGCTATTTTTTTCAAAATGCAATCTTATTACTACCATTTCCCCTAATTCTTCATTTTGAATTAATTGCTTTAAAGCCTTAACATAGGATAAGTAGCGCTAGTTAACCCCCATTGAAGCGACTAGATTAGTATTTTTTGCTATTGTCATCATGTACTTTGCTTCCTCACAAGAAATCACCATAGGCTTTTCACATAAAACATGGTTGTTTTTTAATAATGCTTGAACAGCTTGAGATTTATGACAAAAATTCGGAGAAGATATTATTACCTCATCAACTACTTCTAGTAACTCTTCATAGCTATTAAAAACCTTCCCACCAAAATCCCCTACCAATTTATCGGCATTCTCAGAATTAACATCATACACTCCAACTAATTTACAATTATCAATAGTTGATAATGCTCTAGAATGAGCTCTTGCAATACTTCCTGCACCTATAATCCAAATATTCATTATATGAACATCCCCTTTTAATTAATAATGTGCTTTAAAGTATTTAAAATTCCAATCGAGTATTCACCTTGAGCTAGCATTGAGTGTGTTTTTTTGGCCTCTTCTGTTGCATTTTCTACTAAATAGCCATGCCTTACAGCTTGTAGCATCCTTAAATCATTCCCACTATCTCCAAAAGCAATTGCTTTTGTTTTATCTAGTTCGTACTTGTCTAAAATAAATTTCACTATCTCATCTTTACCTGTTCCAAGTGGAATAAAATCTACATCATAGCAATTTTCTGGATCACCAGCTAATGGATTACATTTGTTAATATTAACTCCAACTTGGAATATCTCTCCGATTTCTCCTATCTTTTCTAAATTCTTTGCATCAATAAATTCATTTTGCTCTTCATAATAAAAATTAAATTTGTACTTAGAACTTCCTAATTGTGTCTGAGGTCTTAAAAAAATTTCATATTTTGATTCTAGCAATTTAATAATTCTTTCAATCTTCGAAGAATCAAAACCACCCTCTATAATTCTCTCTTCCCAAATTTGATCATCTATAGTAGTCCCGTTGCTATCAAAGTACGTTATTTCTGTACCTAATCCACTCGCCACAAAATGAGGAAAATACTGTATACCACCCTTTTTCATTTTTTCAACAATTGATTCTAAACTACTTCCCGTTACCCAACCAATTACTAAATCCCCTTTACTTCCTTGTTCATACAAATACTTTTCTAACAATTTCATATTGCTTCTTTTAGAATCATCCATGTTATGAGGATAATAAGTTTCATCAAAATCACAGAACACTACATATTTAGGCTTTTTAACCAGTGGTAGTCTTTCAAAATTTAAAGACTTTAAAACTTCATTATTTATTGACATTGAATAATCCCTCCAAAACGAAATTTTGCTCTTCTAACATCATATTTGGATGTAAAGGTAGATGTAATATTTCTTTATGAACTTGCTCTATATTTAACAGATTATTTCCCTTTACCCACTTGGTATTTTGCATATGAGATAATACTGGATAATAAATATCTGTTTCAATGTTATACAATTGGTACAATTTATTTTTCAACTCGTCTCTTCTTCCATTTTCAATTCTAATCGGAAAAAGGTGCCAGACATTATCTTCTGTCATCATAGGTAGCTTTATTAATTCTCTATCCTCTAAATCCTTCAACTCACGAATATATCGTTGAGCTAAATACGCTCTTTTTAAATTGTTGCATGATAAATACTTAATCCTTTCCAAACCAATAGCTGCTTGCAAATTATCAATTTTAGAATTGAATCCAAAGTCTAATACCTTTTTATTTTTTTATCAATTTCAAATCCATGATAACTATATTGATTACAACGTATTGCAAGATTTTCATTATTAGTAACTATTGCACCAGCTTTACCACATACACCAAAATTCTTGTATGGATTAAAACTAAGGACAATAATATCTCCATATTCTCCAAGATTTGAAGAACCAATAGCTTGACATGCTTCTTCAATAACTCTTAATTGATATATATCCGCGATTTCACAAATTTTTTTCATTTCACACTGCTTACCATACAAATGCACAGGTAAAATGCATTTAGTTTTTTTGGTGATAGCTTCTTCTATTTTAGATGGATCAATACAATAACTCTTCTGATCTATATCTGCAAATATAGGTTTTGCTCCGACCGCTAACACAACATTTTCAGTAGTAGCAAAACTATTAGCTGGCATAATTACTTCATCTCCCGGCTGAATACCAATAGATAACAATGACACCATAAGGGCATCTGTACCACTGCTTGTTGCAATTACAGACTTTTTATTTAAATAACTTCCGATTACTTCTTCTAGTTTTTTTGAAAATGGTCCACTTGTGAATTGACCTGTCGGTAAAATATTTTTTAAAACTGCTATAATTTTTTCAACCTCATCTTGAGAAATCAACCGATTAACTGGCATAAATTATATTTTCTGTATATTTTTCTGCTATAATTGAACATATCTTTTTCTATATCAATATCCATTTTCAATTTGTTTTCCCTAAATAATTTCTCTTTCATCTTGTGATTCGGTAATATATTACTAATTTCAAATTCTTTTTCTTTTGTCCCCCCCCTGTAAGCACTTTAATAAAGCTAAATTGGCTTTACTATGTCAAGAAATTATAGTAAGAGTTTTCACGTTAAATTACCTCTAAGAAATTATTTTGAAAATCATGAGTAGACTATATTTTATGTTATCGATTACATGTCAACATATTTTTTACGGAGGGTTTCTCTATGGTAACAATTAATGAAATAGCTAAATTATGTAATGTATCAAATGCTACTGTTTCAAGAGTTCTAAATAATCATCCTTATGTAAATTCAGAAAAACGTGAGAAAATAATAAAAGTAATGAAAGAATTCAACTATACTCCTAGTTCTTTAGCTAGGAATCTTAGGGTAAATAAGACACAAACCATTGCTCTATCAATTCCAAATATAGATCATCCCTTTTTCGGGAAATTAGCTAGAGAAATTTCTAAAGAATTATTAAAACACAATTACAAATTGCTAATTTATCAGACTTTTTATGAGAAAAAAATAGAGCTTGAATTACTTTCATTACTAAAGAATAAAGCTGTAGATGGTGTAATTCTCGCATCTCTAGAAAATAGTTGGGAAAATATAGAGCATTATTTAGCTTATGGGCCTATAATACTTTGTAATGAGTATGAGGAAAATGCACCTATTCCGATAATTTGTTACGATGAATTTGAAGCGGGATACAAAGCTGTTAAACATTTAATAAGCAAAGGTTATAAAAAAATTGGCTTTTGTTTTGACTCTCTTAATAGTCAAGCACAATTAAAACGCCAACAAGGTTATCTGCATGCCTTAAAAGAAAAACAATTACCATTCAATAAAAATTGGCTATTTGGAGATGCAATTACTATTAATGATGGATTTAAAATTTTTGAGAAGCTAGATAAATTTAAAGATAAACCTACTGCATTATTTACTGGAAATGATCAAGTTGCTGCTGGAGTCATTAAAGGAGCTACTATTAGGGGGTATTCTATCCCAACTGACTTAGCTGTTTGTGGTTATGATAATCAATTAATTTGTACAGTTACAACCCCAACAATTAGTACTATTGATATTCCAATTGTTGAACTGAGTAAACGTACCGTTAACGAGATACTACTATATATAAATACAGATGAATCTATTAAACGTAAAATTATTGAATACCCTACAAACTTAATTATTCGTGAATCTACATAATTAAATTAAAGTTTTTGCTTAAACTGATGTGATTAATAAAAAGAGGTCGTAAATAATAATGCGTCCTCTTTTTATCATTTTAGGTATTAAATTCTACGTACATTCGACATAAATTGATTAGTTTTTATGAATTTTATTGAAAAAATTGTAAAACGCCTCCATTTCCCCTTCTATTTTGCTATGATAGTTACAATTAAATAGGATTAAGATATTTCTATAGGATGGGGGAGTATATAGTGAGTGTTTCAGTAAAGGGAAATGAGCAATTAACCTCTCTATTGAACGACTGGTATCGATCTATGCTATCTCAACAAGTTGTAAAAGCTACTAATCTAAAAAAGAAAATTGATGAAAAAATTACTAAGTTAAGCATTGAGTCAAATCAAGAACGTCAGGATCAAAATTTGTTACTATATTACTCACTACTTGAATTTCGTTACACAGTCTTAACAGATAGCCTCGGTATTCAACAAAATAGTTTTGATGCTATTAGTGATTATGATATGCCTACAGACCATTTTCTACGCTTCTACTATCACTTTTTCAAATCCATTCATTCCACTTTTATATCAAGTTTTACTGAGGCAGAGGAACATTATAAACTGGCAGAAAAGATACTAGTAAACATTCCAGATGAGATTGAACATGCTGAATTCTACTATAGAATTGCTACTTTTTATCATCATACCTATAACATGCTCACTGCTATCGAATACGCAAATAAATCGAGAGCAATCTTTTCGAAGTATGAAGGTTATGAAGTAAAAACAGCCTTTTGTAATAGTTTGTTAGGGGGTTGCTGTATCTATTTAAAGCAGTACGAACAGGCAGAAGAATATCTACATTGTGCAATTGAATTACTACAGAAGAATAAGGAAGAAGATTCCTTGTTATACGTAAAAAGTACTATGGGGTGGCTGTATTCTGATCAAAGTATGTCTACGTTAGCTATTCGTCACCTTTCAGAAGTAACAGAAAAAATCCCTACACACTTCAAAGCTATCTTCCTACAGGCTAAGGAACATTATAAATTAGGAGAACAATTAGCAGCTAGCAAACTCATTGATAGGGGATTACAGATCTGCAGAGGAATTCATAACGAAGAATACTCACACCACTTCTCTATTTTAAAAAGATTAAATGAAAATATTCCACTGGAAGAATTAGAAAAAATCATTCAAGAAGGAATCTTATACTTTGAACAAGAAGAATTATGGGAATATGTTGTCGAATACGCCGAATTATTTGCCACAAAATGTAGACAATTAGAGAACCACCAAAAGGTAAGTGATTATTTCCATATTTGTTATCAAGCAAGACGAAAATCAATTGAAAAAGGAGTGTTAAAATAATGAAAAAAATCAGCCTATTATTATCGGGTATTGCTTTTATTGGGATTCTAACGGTGGGAATTTCTCCACTTTCTAAAGCGGATCAGTTTGCTACTCATGGACATTACCCTGTTCCTACATATAGTGTTGGCGATCATGGTGGTGCACCACAACAAACTTAATATTTTGATATGTATTGTTCTTTTTGGCTACGCCAAATCAAAATTCTTCTCTCGCCTATCACCCTGCACTCTCTTAAGGCAGGATCATTCTTTCGGAAAATCCGTTAAATAATAGAAATAGACTAACTATTATATCTATCAACTCTTTATATGCAATATTACATGCGAAGTGCCTTAAATATTTTGTTATACTATGTATGTGGATTTTTCATCCAAAAATCCTCTCAAACGCATATTTATGTATATGCCACCCTAATTGATGAAAGTGAGAAGAATGTTTATCATTTTTCTCACTTTTTTTTATTTAAATTATGTGCTTGTACTTATTCTTTAGTTATTTTAAATAATAAAAGCTCAAAAAGAGAATTCACTTTTCAAATCCAACCTATCGAATCAATTATTGTCTAATAATACCACACCATCTTTATCAACTCATTTTAGAATATTTGAACAATAATTTTATATATAAGCTCTGCATAAATTATTCATTTTCCTTTATATAAGGCCTGCATTTTTACTTCTGATAAATTATCAAATATTGAATTATTATACACAAATCAAAAAACACAAGGTATTTTGTAGAATTTTGTCTATCAATATGTATGTACACCCTTATGTAGTGGATATAGACTGTGAGGTGTAAGGAGGTACCTTACAAAATAATGAAAAGGAGATTATAAAATGATTAGATTAACAAAAGTCTCAAAGTTAGTATTTACAACATTAATTGTGGGAAGTAGTTTAAGCTTCTTTGTGTCGTCACACAGTGTACAGGCTGACACCTTAGATCATAATTACCAAGACACTCAAAAATTCATACCACCTTCTAGTGCTAGGCAAACATTGGAACAAAAAAACAATATTGTTCCAGAATCAAAAGTTATTAAAAACCATTATGTAAAATATTCTAAAGCACATTTCCAAACTAAAGAAAGTATACCAAAAGAGATTTATTATTCTTCAGAAGGCTTTAAAGGCTATATACAAGCAAGTACCGTTTGGGATATGGGAGATCATTTCGCAACACTATATTCCGGAACCGTTATTCGATGTTAGACTTTTAATCCCTTCTCTCCTAATGCTTATAATGATCAATAGCTCACTACCAATACTGTAATAGCTATTGTTCAAAAAATAAACCACAAAATCTTTTGATTTCATGGTTTATCAAATATAAAGATAATGCTAAATATATACTCTAACATTACCTTCCCCAAAGTTAATTATAGAGTATTTTCTCAAAAAAGACACTCTTGTAGTGTCTTTTTTATATTATTTTGATTTATTCCCATCTTACTTTTGTTAAACTCATATATGTAATAATGCATATTTTTTTGATTGCATATTATGATATGCTCTTATTGTGAGCTGATACATAATTTCTTTAGATTGGAAAACTAAAACCTCGTTTACCCAATTTTCGGGCGCCTTATGGCGTCTTTTTTTTGCTATTGAAGTAAAAAAATAGGACCGTAATATCATTGTTAAAAAAATTGTATACTTCAACAAGAATTCCACCTACTAACCCTTATTTTTTGCGGTTATTTATTTGTTTCAACATAATAATTTTTCATCTCGTATATGCAATAGACAATGATAGCTAAACTCCAACTGACACCATAGTAATCATGTGTGTAGAAGTCATAGCCTGCCTTAATACCTTTTTCCATTACAACTAACGTAAATCCTAACGCCACCCACTTGTTAATTTTCATCTTAATATACGTTATCGCTATAATTATTAAAAATAAAATATTTGTAAGGTAGTTTATCATTAGCTCATATTTTTGAATGTATACTGCCATTATACAAGCAACGATATTACTCGCAATGCCCAAGGCAACCACGGTTCTCCAAATCCTGTCCGAAATTCCCACTCCTGATTCAGTCCCTTCCTTAATCACATTCTTTTCCTTAATTCGTTCCTACACCCTATTCAAGGTATGCTGTATTATTCTTGTCTGATGAATATCTCATTATCTTTTCATATAGAGCAAACAAAATTTCCACTCATAATTTTTTCTTTCTTAGGCAAACTAGTTTTAAGCCGTTTGAACTAGCGGCTTCACTCTTCTGGTAATGGGGTAGTAAATTTATAGTAATTGACTAACTCATTCAGTCCATTGGCACTGGCAGGCGACAAAATTGTTGTCTGCCATTTTCATGTATACTTTTTCTTATTCCATTCCAAACCATATGTTTGCTGTACTGCTTTTGAAAAGAACGGTATTTGATTTTTGAATAAGTAAAAAAGATACAGCTCAGCCCACTTTTGGAATAGGACTTTTTCTTTTTACATATACTATTTTTGAGCCTTTTTACCAATACGTGTCCTATTGGTGTCTTGAATTCCTCCTAAAGGGGCGGCAGATACGACTGCATGCCCTTTTTATTTATACTGCTTTTCTATACCAATAAAACAGTTAAAAAATAAAAATGCACTATCACATATTTTTTCCAGTTCAGATTATGTTAAAATTTCTTAAGTTGTTTATTTCATAGTTGAATTATGATTTCATATCTAATTCAGCAATATGTGAGCTGTATCCCAAAAGAAAAGACACTCAAAAGGTGTCTTTTCTTCTTTTAATTTAAAAAACATTTTTCTTTTTTAAAGATTTTCTGTCTTGTTCTTAATTTTGTCAAAATCCTCATATAGCTATCAAAAACATATATGCTATTATGTTTTTAAGAAACTATATGTTCCCTTAACCCTGTATCCGACCCTGTATTTTTACAGGGTCTTTGTTTATTTTATTTACTTTCATTAGTTTATAAGAGTTAATACACATCCCATTTCAATTAAAATCGTTTAAATGTTAGTTAGTATTTGAAATGATAAATCTATTAGCTTTTTTGACAATGGTAATCTAATACTAGATTCCTAAATGTATACTACACTAAACATCAGTTAATACTATACATATAGTGTTAACTATCTTAATTGAATATTAGTAATAGTAAGTATAAATATTATCAATTTACTATATATTACATTTATGTAAAAATAGATGTATGTTAAGCTTTTTCAAAATCTTTCCCCTAATAAAGATTTGAAGTAGCATTTCATGATTCTCCTTACTGTTAATATGCCTTGAAAAAGAACCCAATAGGGTTCTTTTTCTTCTCATTACATCCTCAATAATTACTTATTTAAAATACAAAAAGAACTGACAATTTGAACTGTCCCCCAAATCATGGACACTTAAAAAAGCCCCATGATTCGGGATTTTTGTGTATTTTTATCAAAAAGGTTCTTTATCCAAACATGTAGAATTAGCACATATACAGTTTTTTATAAATGAAGAGGTGATTGTGTTGAAGTATTTAACAAAATCAAAAAACTCATCAGCAGGTCTGAGAGGGTATTTTGAATCCTATCCGTTAACTTCATTTTTCGTGATGGCATATTTATTCTCATGGGTTGTATTAATTCCATTTATCTTATCCCAATGGGGTATTTTCCCTAAAACAAAAGCATTTCATATTTTCTTTTTTGCCAATGCATTTGCAGGCCCTATGTTAGCAGCATATATCATGTTTCGAACTCTTGAAGGCAAAGAGTCATGGAAAAAAGTTAGAAAAAGCATTCTAACTACTAAGATCGGTTTGAAGTGGTACTTGTTTACTCTCATCGTTATCCCAACTACAATGTTTCTGGGGATGGTTATAGTAAATGGAGAGATACCAACTTTCCGTGACCTTAATTTTGAATTTTTTATAACCTATCTCTTCTCTTTTGTAGCAATTTTCTTTCTCGGTGGGCCTTTACCCGAGGAAATCGGATGGCGTGGTTTCGCTCTGCCTCGATTACAATTGAAATTTGGACCGTTAAAAGCTACATTACTACTTAGTGTTTTGTGGACTTTTTGGCATCTTCCACATTTCTTAACAGCTGCACAAAGGGGTGGCCCGGGTTCTGACCTTTCTCTCCTATATATTCATTTGCCAATTTTTATTTTACTATGTTTGCCAATCTCAATCATTCTTACTTGGGTCTATAACTGCAACCACGGTAACTTATTTATAATCATGCTAATTCATGCGAGTGTAAATACGTTTAGTTTAGCACAAACTCATTCCACCAACCCTGTTTTAAAAAATACGGATATATTTGTAGTGATAGGATTGGGATTTGTCGCTTTACTTATTCTTATTTTCACACGAGGTAATCTGGGGTATAAACAAACTTTTAATGAAGTAGAGTTCAGTAACAATAAAAATATAAGTAAATAGAAACAAAAATCATAGAATAATAGGTTGATGACAATAGTGTACCGCCACACTGCTAACAAGTTAACAATCATTTTCTTCTTCAAAAAACGCGCTTCTTTTTTCAACCTGAAATACAATTGTTTGCAAAGAGATTCTCCGGATATTTGGTATCATATACCTTGGATAAATTAGATAGAAAAATAGGGTCTTTTCAACAGGAAAATAATTTATAGTGGAAAGAATATATTTATATTGATTATAATAATGTGTTTTGAATTGTACATTTAAGGAGGCGTTGTCGATGAGAAAATATTTCTATTTGATTGGGCAAAAAAACAAGAGGATAATGTATCACTAGCACATAAACTACGTGCTTCCTCTTCAATATTGGAAGGAGAGTATCAGATTGAATAAGATTTATTTAAAGGCTATTGACAAAAATAATTGGGAAGAAGCAATTAAACTTTCGGTTAAAGAAGAACAACAAACATTTATAGCATCCAACCTTTATTCTATCGCAGAAGTTCAATTTCTAGATAATTTCTATACAAAAGGTATTTACCTTGAAGAAAAAATGATTGGATTTACTATGTTTGGGATAGATCCTGAGGATAATAATTATTGGATTTATAGACTTATGATTGATGAAAATTTTCAAGGAAAAGGTATAGGTAAACAAGCTATATATCTGGTAATTGATGAGATAAGAAGAAATAATAACGCAAACATTTCTAGAATAATGATTGGATATGCCCCTGAAAACCTTACAGCTAAATTTGCATATAAAAAAGCAGGATTTACTGAAACTGAATTATCATCTTGGGGTGAACAGTTAGCTAAGTATTCCTTATAAGCAATTGAATTCTGTACATTCACTTTTAGACTAATTAAAGAAAAGAGTTTGATAGTATAGTAATATAGATAGGAAATGATTAAACTTTTTTATAAAAGAATAAACCAACTGAGAATATTAAGAGCGTGTTTTGATTTACCTTTTTCAAAACACACTCTTTTATTCCGAGATATCATATTAAAAGAAAAGAACAAATATCGGGAATTATATACTCCCTCCTGAGGCTAATTCGGTTTTATTAGCTTGATAATGTTGTAGCTATACCCCTTGAACTGACAAATTATGAGTGAATGTCATTTTTCATCTTCTATTCTAACTAACAAGTCGTGAAATTCGTTTCTTCTTCCATGAAAGTTTATAATATCCATATTGCAAAAGTAAACTTACAATAAATGCAGCTGGATATCCAATCCATATTCCTTTTATACCAAGATTTGTATGATAAGAAAGGTAATAAGCAACTGGGACTTCTACAAGCCATATTGATACGACACCAATTATAGTGGGCCATAATACAGTTCCACTTGCTCGCATTGTCGCACCAATAATTTGAGCATGACCGAAAATTAAGTAACTCCAAAGCGTAATCATTACCAAACTATGTGCAATTTCGATTGTATTCGGACTCGTTAAGAATAACGATAAGATTTCTCTTGAAAACAAGTAAATAAAAGCGATTAATATACCACCAATTATATAGTTCATAACGATTCCAGCACGAATAACTTCCTGTAATCGATTAAATTGCTTTGCACCAATGGATTGCGCAGCGAAAATGGATACTGTAATTCCGAGACTGACTGCAGGCATCTGAACATAACTTGCAACCTGGTTTACAACCCCATATGCAGCAGTCGCATCCGAACCGAAACGATTCACAAATGCGATTACCGCAATCTCAGATAATGAAACAAGAATCATATTAATACTGGCTGGAATTCCAAGGCGTAATAATAGTTTTAACAAACCCCAATCCATACGAAGATATTTCCGTACTGTCTCATCTAATTGCAATGGATGATTCTTCTTCTTTAAATAAATAATCATAACAATAAATGTTATAATGGTTGAGATAACAGAAGCATAAGCAGCTCCGTACACACCAATTTTTGGTATTCCTAGCCAACCAAAAATTAGAATAGGTAATAGCATTATATTTAAGACTGTACTAACAATTAAGAAATAAAACGGTGTCTTAGAATCTCCTGTACCCCTAATAAACGTTGTATAGGAGAAATATAGAAATAAAACTGGCATAGAAATAAATAAAATACGTGCATAATGCACACTCATATCAATTATATTTTCTGGCGTACCCATAAGACGCATAATGTTCAGAGCAAATACATTTCCCACTATTGCCAAAATAACTCCTATTATAAAGGTAAATGTCAACGTCGTACCAACAATGGCTTTTAAACGTTCTTCATTACGGGCACCAAATGCCTGACCAATTAAAATCGAACTACCTGACCCAATTCCAATTACAAACGAAACCAGTAAGAAGAATAATGGAAAAAATGCTGAAATGGCAGCTAATTCATTCACACCAATCCATCGCCCTACTACCACCATACCAAATAATTGTCCAACTGATTGTAATATGTTACTTAAAAGCAAGGGAACTAGAAACATAGACATTGATTTCCATGTTGCTTTCTCTTCCTTTTGTTGATTTTTTAATCTTTTACTTTCTTGAATACTATCTATCGATGATTTCATATTTGATTTCCCCTTTTATTTGGAGGATTTATATCATTTTGAGAATAATACGTTAAAAGTGAAAAAAATTTCAAGTTAACGTTATAATCTTATCTACATATTTCCCCCCTACGTAATAATGATTTTTGAGAATTTGTTTTTCATTCTTTTTTCTACACTTCTCCCTTTTGATTTACTCTTCAACATGTGCAACAGTTGGATTAATTTTCCTTGACCCGTTTATTTTAATAAAATTATTTATATTATTAAATGTAATAAACAATTAATAAATAAAATTGGTATAAAAAATGATTTTTGTAATTAACAAAGGTCATTTTTTATTTTTAAATATTGTAATTACTTAATAGTAGTTTATTTAAGAGTTACAAAATAAATATTCTTCCCTTGATTTGGTCTTCGTTATAGCGGTTAACATAGATTATTGCTCTTTTATATTATATATTTTTTAATAATTTGTCTAAAATATAACTAACCGGTTTTAGAACAAATTGGTTACCGAGTAGTTAGCTTTTGCTAACTGCTTTTTATTAATTAAGTATGTTCCAAAATGATGAATTCCTAACTATTAGGTTAGCTCGTGCTATCTACAAAAGGAGTTTGACGTTTTACTTAAATACTACAAAGATACTCTACTCATATATTTTTCAATAAAAAAAGAGAGATATATAATCTCCCCTTCTAATCCATAAACTATATAATTAGCGAGTGAATCCTCCACCAAATTGTTGTTCAGCCATTGCCACTAGACGTTTTGTGATTTCACCACCAACAGATCGGTTTGAACGAACTATTGCGTCTGCACCAAGTTGTACACCAAACTCTTGTGCGATTTTTCATATTTCATTTGATTGATTGCACTTTCAGCACCACGAACTAATAATTCGTTACGGCTTCCACTATTATTGTTTGCCATCATTACGTATACTCGTTAATTTTCATGTCTATACTGTTTAGAGAAGGTATTCCATGCCATTCGGATTGCCCTCCAGCACATGATAAGTTTATAACCGTTCCTATAATTAGGAACGGTCTTATTTCATTCAACTATCCTTTTTAGTTACAGTAACTGTTTTTTTAATAAGCATTACTACACAGTTTCTTCTGTTCAAGATAAATTTTCACTAAAATCATTCAAATTCTCTTCACTATTTAATACATATGTTTCATATAATAGTCTTTAATATTCATTCATACGATTAAACCATAGTCTTTTATTTTTATAACTTTTACACTTAATTCTAATACACCCTTATTTGCATGATTAGAATGTGCAGCTTCATGTTGTCCAAAATAGCTTGTATTCTGCTCCATCTAAATAAATTAAAAGTTATAGCATGTATTTTTAGCTAGGGGTAACGATAACATTTCAGAAACCTCATGCTAAGCAAATTCGGATAAGAAAAGTGTCTCTGTTACACCCTGTACCAGAGACAAACTATTTACTTTTTCTTGATAACTAAACTTTTCACAAAGAAAGAATTTAAACAATTTATAGAATTAATACTTGAGAAAAAATAGGAGCAGCCTATCGTGACAGACTCCTCCTGAAATACACCCCTTGTATACATATAGGAAATGAATTTATTTTACCAATAATGAATATTCACCATTTTTATCATCAAACTTATAAACATTCAAATAATATTTCCCTGGTTTCGCTACGAATTTCCCCTTTATAGTATTTCCTTCATCTTCACCACAAGCTACGTAATTTTGCATGTCTGATTCATGATAAAGTACCCATGTCATCCCAATATTTTGTTCATTTACCACAGAAATATCTACTTCTTTTGGATCTGTAACATTAAACGTATAAACATCTGTTTGATCAGGAGTAATCAGATTTCCTTTTACAAGCGTATTAAACGGGAGTACCTTCTCCTCTTCATAAGATTCACCTGTTTGCGGATCTTGTTTTATAGTAACTTTTGTCTGTTCTTTGCTTTCTTTTCCTCTACTATCTTTCACTGTTAGTTCCACAGTGTATGTTCCTTTTTCTCCATATACATGGGTAGGATTTGCTTCTGTACTTGTTGTACCATCTCCAAAGTTCCATAGATAAGAAGTAACTTTTCCATTTTCACTTGTTGTACCATCACTATGAAATTGAATCTCTTCATTTACTATCCCGCTGTATGGTCCATTCATATTTACTATAGTATTTGTTTTTTCCTTTTCCTCAGTTGCAACACCATGAAAAACAATATCATATTCAAACTGGTTAGCTGCATTCACACGATAGTTTACAAAATAGGCTGTAACTGTTTTATAACCACTCCAACCTTTTTGGGATAACTGCTCTAAAGTTCGATTTACTTGTTTACTCATCGTTTTCCAATCTTCAGACTCACCTTTTGATGTACCACCTGTATACTTGCCTTCCACGGTAAATGTATTAAAGAATTGCGACTCATATTTTGTAATTTTGGCATCTTTTATATTTGCTACATCCACAATTTCGTTTTTCACTTCAGCTAGCGGCTTTGGTGCGTGTTGAATTAAATAATCATTTGTTACTTGCGGTACATTATATTTATCTTGATTATCAATCAACTGCTGCATATATGCTTGATATTCTGCATTCAATTGTGTATTGTTGCTCAATGATTCACGATATGAGTCATAATTTTTCACATCGTTTGCACGGATTAAATCTTGAAGCTTATCAAATGTTTCAAATTGATGATTATACAAATATGACTGTAGTGCAAAGGAATACTTATAAAAGTCCCATGATCCATATTTTGAGAACAAAGTTTGCTTTGCTGTATAACGGCTTGCTGGATCAGATGATAAGCCACTTATCATACTTTTACGCGGAACAACATTATTTGTACGTGTAGATCCTGCAAAAAATTCTGCATTCCCTTCTTGGAACCAAGTTAATCGTTCATTTTGATACATTTCTCCGCTTCCAAATAAACCAGGAACCTCATATCTTCCTTGTAAATAGTGAGTGAACTCATGACGGAACAACTCTTCTAAACTATAAATACTCTGCTTTGGCGTACGCTCATATGTAAAGAAAGTCCCCTTCTCTTCAATATAAATTCCACCGTTGTTTGTTTCATATCCATATAATTGTCTATTTAATTGATATTCATCTGGATTATTATAAATTACTATTGTTAGTACATCATCAGCGTTACCCGGTTCTAGCGCTTTATCATTACCAATTACACGGTGATATTGTGCCTTTACTTCTTTGGCTGCCCAATATAATTTCTTAATTTTTTCTTCTGTTACTTTATCTCCCGTCTTGAAGACAATTGATCCGTCATCAAATGTATATGTTTTAGGTAGGTATTGTCGTTTCCCTTCTTCACGTATTTTCTGTAGATCTACTGCATTTCCACTATAATCTTTTCCACCATAGTTTGTTTTCATTTGTTCTACTGCTACAAAATAAGGTCCACTTAGACGAGGATACAAGCTCATCGCTTGTGTAATAACTTCCAATCCTTTGTTTGAATTACTATGAAATTTCCCTAAACGACCTGCATAATAAATACCATTATTAATTAACCAACCATTTTCATTTGTTATATTCCCCACGAGAGCAATTCTATTAACCTCATTTATAAAGTTATCAATCTTTCCATACCACATTGTTTCATTAGGTTGCTTATTCGTATCCTGCAAATAAGACTGTATATCATAATCAATTCCTTTTATAATTTCATATATGGCTTGTCCTTTCGCATAATTGCTTACATACGTTGAAAGGTTATCATTATATTGTTTTAAAACATTTACTGCATACTGTATTGTTTCAGTATCACTAGAGGCATTACCAATTAATTTTCCATATGCAGCTACTACTCTATCTTGCTCAGCTGTACCTAATGTGAAGTTTGAATTTTTCGCAATCGCTTTCAATGCTGGTAAACACTTGTCATGGAAGCTTCTCTCTTTTAAATAACTTAATTCATTATTATAATATCCTACATAAAAAGCAGAACGTAATACTTCAACAAATGTTTCAATGCCCTTTGAGTTTTCTTTCGTAAACGTCCTTCCTCGTTGTCCTAATTCATTAATGATAACGTTCATGCGTTCTTTATTCTGATAAAATGCTTTCGTATCTTGATTGAATTGAAATAAATCCGTAATTTGATTCCAAGAAATTTTTGATAATGTATCAATGAGTTCGCTATTAGGCATTTTATTCAGTTCTGCCAGAGTATAGCTTTGCTTTAATTGAATTTCATCACGTTTCATAACCAGAGTAGGACGTTGTGAAAAATCTCCTATTTTTAAACGTTCTTCAAAAGTCAAAGTTTCGTCCGTTTTTGTAGCATGTACAATTTCATCTTTTGAAGTTTCTGTCCCCATTGGTTTCATCTGTAAGATATTATAGGGTGCTGTTTCTTCTGCTGATACCTGTGTTTGAATACTTCCAAATGATAATGCCATCGTACTAATCCCAATCATCATTTGGGTAAATTTTAAATTCTTGTTCATTACATTTCCTCCATTTATATATTCCATCCAAAAATATAACATTTTATCTTAATAAATCATTATAATATGTATTATTTCATATTTTATTACATGAATTTCCTTATAAACTGATATTAAATAAAATATTATAGAAGTTCTTTCTTTTTCATCCTTACTCATGAATTGGGTATATCTTTTGTTTGAAATTTACGGGTTCATCGCAAGAAACCAAACTCTCTGGCAAGATTTCATAAGATATTTGGTGATAAAAAGCTTTGGATTTCTTAAGCAAATAGTTGTAATTCAATGGATACAGAAATAGACATACAAAAACGTGATCTTTTCTTATAATTTTACAAAAAGAATAACGTATTTTTTTATAAAAAATACTCGTCAAAGTGTAAAATAAAAAGGGCTATCTCAGCCCTTTTTGTTTTATAAATCCTCTATATTATATTCAGTATATCCCTCATAATAGTAACTACTATTAATACTTTTCATGAATATTTCATGACTATTTATTTCATCTACTAATACATTTTGGAGTAAATGCTTAATCTCAATATCTTTAATTGGGCTGCGTTCCATTACAGTAAATAATCTTCTTTATCAATTTTATTGCAGTCGACCACCTGATGAAGTTCATTTTTAAAGATTAAATCTCCCCATATTCTTGTCGCTCTATCGTTTCCTTCTCTAAAGGGGTCGGCTATATTCATTTCAACTTAAAGAGAGTCTGTGTTTTGACACAAGCTCTTTTTTATTACATTTCAAATATATTCAACAAGGTGAGTCTTTTTCAATTACAGCAATATAGAAAAAAGTCTGGTTCTGATGTAAAAACTTCAAAATAACCGCAATTAATCTATAAAACTCGGACATACCAATGAAGAAGCATTCAAACGAATCCGGACTGTTTAAATTTGATTATAAAACTATTTTTCTCTAGCAAAATAAAGCAAGGCTATGGTCGGAAAAGCGATTCCTATCCATAATGTTAGATTCCATCCTCCTAAGGCATATGCCCATCCTCCAATAAAGGATCCAACAGCACCTCCTAAAAAGAATATAGCCATAAATAGCCCATTTAATCGACTACGAATTTCTGGACTCAACGAGAAAATTAAACGTTGGCTAAGCACAAGGTTTGCAGATACTCCCATATCCAACAGAATTGCAGCAATTACTAAAACAGCTATTCCTATGGGCGAACTACTTTGAATAATAAGTGGAAGTAATAAAGAAATAATAACAATAGTGAGAGCTATCCCAGTGGCGGGTCGTGTCCAGCCAAGATCAGCTAGACGACCACCTATTGGAGCGGCTATTGCACCTGTAATTCCGACAAGTGCATATAATGCTATGGCAGTCTGAGAAAAATGAAAAGCAGGACTAGATAATAATAATGGAACAGTGGTCCAGAATAAACTAAAAGCCCCAAATACACAAGCATGATAAATGGCGCGACGGCGTAAAATTGGAGTAGTACGTAGCAGTTGCCACATTGAATTAAGTAAGGCTATATAATTTGTTTTCGCCTTTGGTTTCCTAGTAGGGAGTACTTTCGATAATACAAACGCTAAAACAATAATTACAGTAGCAGATAAAGCAAATATTGCATTCCATCCCCACATATCGGCTACTAGACTAGATATCGGTCGCGCAAGCATAATACCTAATAACAGACCACTCATGACATTGCCAACTACGCGACCGCGTGCATTCTCCGATGAAAGATATGATACAAGAGGTACGAGTACTTGCGCTGCGACCGAACCCAGTCCAATAAAGAATGAAGCAATTAACAACAAGGTTGCGCTTTTTACAAAAACCATAGAAATGAGTGCAAATGCACTTAAAAATAACAATATAAGTATCAATTTTTTATTCTCAACAATATCCCCCAAAGGCACAAGAAATAATAAGCCAACAACATATCCAATTTGAGTTAGCGTTACAATTAATCCAGCGCTACTATTAGAAAGCCCAATTTCATTACTAATTACCCCAATTAAAGGCTGTGCATAATAAAGATTAGCCACAATAATACCACATGCAGTTGCTAAAAGAATGACTAAGCCTGATGAAATATCCTTATCAATTGCTTTATTTTTAAAATTAGACATAACTATTTCCTCCCATACTTTTATTTCAAAATTACTAAATCACCTTGGCAAGTACTACTGCGATGCCATTTTTTATTGTAATAAATTAAGTTTGAGCTACTTTCCATTCTGCTTTTAAAAGGTCCAATTTCTTCTCTTTTTTATCCCCATTTTCTAAATGTTTTAGCAATTTAATTTGTGATTTTTGGAACCTAAATATATCCATAACATTACAGGATGTTAGTTAGTTAGTTAGTTAATTAATAAACTAAACGTTCAGTTTATTAATTAACTAAAATATATACTAAACGTTCAGTTTTGTAAATAGGCTATTTTGTTTTTTGTTCGTATTAAGTATACTAAACGTATAGTTTATGTTTTGAAAGGAATGATTAATGTGCAAGGTAAAAGAGGTCGACCACGTAATATTGAAACCCAAAAGGCCATACTTTCTGCGTCCTATGAGTTATTATTGGAAAGTGGCTTTAAAGCAGTCACAGTCGATAAAATTGCAGACCGTGCTAAAGTCAGCAAAGCTACGATTTATAAATGGTGGCCAAATAAGGCTGCTGTGGTAATGGATGGTTTTCTTTCTGCTGCTGCTGCTAGATTGCCTGTACCTGACACAGGTTCAGCATTGAATGATATTTTAACTCACGCTACAAGTTTAGCCAGTTTTTTGATCAGTCGAGAAGGAACTATTATCAATGAGTTAGTTGGTGAAGGGCAATTTGATTCGAAACTAGCAGAGGAATATCGTGCTCGATATTTCCAACCACGTCGACTGCAAGCAAAGCAACTTCTGGAGAAGGGAATTAACAGAGGAGAATTAAAAGAAAACCTCGATGTTGAATTAAGCATCGATCTCATTTACGGGCCAATTTTTTATCGGTTGCTAGTAACCGGTGAGAAGTTGGATGATTCCTATGTACATGACTTGGTTATAAACGCATTCGAAGGGATACGTTTGAAGTAATTAACATATAAACAAAGATTTAGATTTCCACTGTTTCCTATACTGATGTAACTTGTATTAACTTAATAAATAAAGTATCTAATTTTTTAAAACTGTTGTATATGGGATCGTCCCCGTATGCATCAGTTTTAAAACAGGATTAATCAACAAGCTAATCACGCTTCCTTTTTGATTTTTTGCAGGTTGTAATGTTTATTAGTTATTCATTTTTCATTTAAAAATAGATTAAAACCACATAAGAACCCTGAATTTGTATTGTATACAGTTTACCTATTCTAATTAGTTTTCATAAAATATATTCTGTTTACACAGGAATGGATAGGTTTTAATCTCTTCTGAATCTAAGGTTTCATCAAATAAATGAATGGCTGTAATTTGTCTACAATCGTAGGTATGATAATAATATGTACCAGACTCCATACACATTGTGCTTGTATAGATGGTATTGTCTAATATCCCTTCTTCTGTGATTACTCCACCCTTAGGAACTTCGCAATTTGATAAGATATGAAAACCGGCTGATATTCCCTCTTCTTTTGAATCGTGATATATTTTAGATGTTGATATCATTGGATTTAAGCAATAATTACTTAAAAAATTAATAAATAAAAACCCTCCACAGCTGCAATTCTATCCTCATTTTTATTAACCAAATCATACTGTAAATCATTTGTGAGCACTGCATATTTCATAATAATCCTACCTCCAATTAACTAAGAATTTAATTTTTCTAAAATACAATATCCATTATCCCACCAGTAGTAAGAATATGTAAAATATTATTTTTTATCTGAATTTTCTAGATGATTTTCTGAAAATTAATACCTAATAGGACTCTATTTCCTATTAGGTATTAATTTAACGCTTTTTATTTTGAATAATCACTCATATGTAATTAAAGTTTTTCACTCTCTGTAAAAAATGATTTATGTTCTACTGGAGAAGAAAGCACTATCAAGGTTGTAGGCTTTCCATACTCTAAGCACAAATTAATATAGTCTTCGAGTGTATGTACAGATTCCGTCACTACCTTTGTTAGATAACTATACATACCGGCAATACGGTGACATTCAACCACATCCGAATGTTCCATTGCAAACTTTTTATATTTATTGCAATCCCTTGGTTCCATCAAAACAAACGCAGTAATATGTTTTTTTAATTCTTTCGGATTAACAATCGTGCGATAACTTATAATTACCTCCTGTTCTTCTAGTCTTCTAACTCGCTCTGTAACAGAAGGAGAACTCAAACCTACCAGTTTTCCTATTTCAACCATACTTAAACGTGCATTTTCCTGAAGATGAGAAAGAATCTTTAAATCTGTATCATCCATTGCTTGGCCTCCCCTTGATTAATTAAGAAAATATTTAATAATTCTTAAATTCTTTAAGAAAATTATAATTAATACATAAATTATAGCATGTTATCTTTTTTTTTAACTTTATATAATTAATATCAATTAACGAAAGAGAGGCTGAGAATCTTGACACAACAATCATTGAAACGTTCAATTACTTGGGTACAGGGGACCGCATTAACCATCGGAGCTGTGTTAGGTTGTGGAATCCTTATTTTACCTTCAATTACTGCAAATAGCGCTGGACCAGCTTCAATTTTATCTTGGGTTATCATGTCTATATTAGCTTTTCCTATTGTAGCGACTCTAGCGCGTCTTGCTAAAATGATTCCTAGTGCTGGAGGAATTACAGCTTATGTTCAAATGGCATTTAATGCAAATACAAGTGCCATCCTAGGCTGGATTATGTTAGGTTCTATTCCTATTGGAGTACCTATTATTGCTTTAACAGGTGCCCATTATATTGGATATGTTTTTCCAATAAGCAATCTTAGTGTTATAGGAATTGCAGCATTAATTTTAATTACCTCTTTGCTCCTACATATAAAAGGGATAGAACTATCGTCAAAAGTTAGTGTGTTTGTAATTTGTATTATTTCACTTTTAATAGTTGTCGCTGTTATCGTTTCTATACCATATGTAAAATTAAGTTCTTTTACACCATTTGTACCAAACGGGTGGTCTTCCGTTGGCGCTTCTTCTGTAATTATCTTTTTCTCCTTTGTAGGGTGGGAAATGATAACCCCATTAGCTGAAGAATTTAAAAGACCTGCTAAAGATATTTCCATTAGTTTATTTTTAGGAGCAATTTGTATCTCCATTATGTACATTGCTATATCTTTTGTAACAATAGGTACTCACTCATATGGTGATAAGAATCAGATAGCTTCCCTTAGTATTCTAATATCAAAAGGATTAGGACCAATAGGTACCTATATAACAACTATCTTAGCAATTTTCATTTCGTTTAGTGCTGTACATGCTAACATTGCAGGTTTTTCAAGGATGATTTACGCTCAAGCTAGAGAAGGACATTTCCCTTCCTTCTTTGCTAAGTTACATTCTCAATTTCAAACTCCAACTAGGGTATTACTAGTTTTAGGAGGAATTTTTAGTTGTATTTTAATTTTTTATGGTATGACACGACCAAATTTAGAAATGCTTCTTAAAGGTCCTAGTGTAATATTTATTACCTCATATATTTTTACAATGCTAGCTGCTCTTCAATTATTAAAAGTGCGTGATATTGGTTGGTGGATGGCCTTCCTATCTCTAATTATATGTATTATTGTATACTCATTTAGTGGTTGGGCTATTTTCTATCCAGTTATCTTATCAATTATTGGTTGGATTTATATAGTTATAAATAAGAAGTATAGTACTATAACCAATCATCAAATAAATATATCAAATGAAAATTAGTTTCTACTCCTATAAACTCATACCATAGATTATATACTGTTATTAGCACTATCCAGGTTGGAATAAGTACAGTTTCAGCTGACTTATAATTAGATCAATGTAATTTAATAAAATATGAATGATTAATAGAAGTTATTTTTCATCTTTCAATTAACAACCCTTTTTTATAACGTACCTCTGCAAAGAAACGTTATAAAAAAGGGTGATTGATTATGTGCAGACCCTCTTTCCCCTTACTTCACATATACATAAGTTTCATTTGCAATTACAAAGTAGGTTTTATCCTTACTGTTGTATATTTTATATTGTAGCGAACCTGCACCAAAACAGTATAAATATAGGTTCTCGTGCAGTTTTTTTCAAACTATAATAAACTCCGGAAAACCAACTAAGGAGCATAATAGATGAGATTTGTTAAAGAAAAGTAGTTTGAGAAAGATAATATGTCTGATATTCTAAAGGAACGTGGTATTTCAATTTATCCAACGACCATTATGCACTAAATTCGTGAATATGAAAATTTTATCCGTTATATTTGAAAAACAGCATAGCAAAAATACATTTAGAAATGGATGAACTATATATAAATGTCAACTAATCTATGTAGAAAAACGTTCACTTAATTGTGCATAAAATTACTCAACTTCGAGAGCTAAGTGGTTCTTGAGGGATGATAAGAATATCTGTAGATGCTTCAAGGTAACTACATAATGGTGTGAGTTATATACTTACAATTTCGGGTTAAACCATACACATAAAACAACTAACTCCTTTGCTCAATATTTTCTTTAGCTAGGTGTTCTAGAGCACAAGGAAATATATGTCGTTGCAATTTCCCACTTAACTTAATGTCTAGTTTAGTGTACCACCTCCAATTACTGCGTTACTTTTCGGGTTCAATTCATTATATTTTCTACTTTATCTTTATACTCAACATATTCTTTCCCCTCTATCACCGCAAATTCATCCTTTAAAACCATTTAACCCACATGTTTGCATTAACCACTCCACATATAGTGATATATTTTATGCTACCTAGCCTTATCTCCCCTTCATTACTTCCTCTTCAAGTTGATTTCTATATGTAAGCATAGCAATTATCTTTGTACGATTTTTTTCATCAGATTCAAATTGCTCAATTGTTACGTCACAACGAATCGTATCCCCACTAAAAACAGGACGCAAAAATTCAAAATTCATCTTACGAGCTAATACGTTATAATCACCGCCGATTTTTGTAGGAAGTGTTGATGTTAACAGTCCTTGTACAAATCTCCCTTGCTCATCTGGTGTAACATGGTGCGCCCCCTCATCTCTAGACACCTCTGTGAATAAAGCAATATCTTCTTTCGTAAAAGTTCGTTCAAAGGTGATTTTTTCGCCTACTTGCAATTTCATTAGTCCCCCTCCTCAAAAACACTTTTAAAATAAGAAAAACCGAAACTATAATCGTTTCGGTTTTTCAAAACTGTAGAAGTCTATATTTAC
This sequence comes from Bacillus cereus group sp. MYBK14-1, assembly GCF_051916885.1. Taxonomy (NCBI): domain Bacteria; kingdom Bacillati; phylum Bacillota; class Bacilli; order Caryophanales; family Bacillaceae; genus Bacillus; species Bacillus cereus group sp. MYBK14-1. Next base: position 758,601 of record NZ_JBQAHM010000001.1, read on the forward strand.
TTTAAAGAATGCACAAACAACCCGCTGCGCAGCTTCGGTTCAAACCACGTTGATTTTGGCGGCATAACTTCTCCAGCGTCTGCGATTGCTAATAAATCTTCCATAGATGTCGGATATAATGCGAATGCTGCTTTGTATTCGCCGCTGTTCACAAGGCGTTCTAGTTCTTCTAGCCCGCGTATTCCGCCTACAAAATCGATACGTGAATCAGAACGCGGATCATGTATTTCAAGCACTTGGCTTAATAAATGGTCTTGCAGAATAGATACATCTAAACCTCTAACAAGATCATTCGCATCAAACGTTTCCTCTTTCACTGTGAGCTTATACCACTTCTCATTTACATACATACCAAATGTTTTTGGCTCATTTGGTTTATACGGAGAAACAGGTGCTCCTTCTACATAAAAGTACTGCGTAATTTGATTTAAAAACTGTTCCTCTGATAAGCCATTTAAATCTTTCACAACTCGGTTATAGTCCCAAATCGATAATTCATCATGAGGGAATAGAACCGATAAGAAGAAATTAAATTCCTCTTCTCCTGTGTAATTTGGATATTGTTCTCTTCGCATAAGTCCTACTTTTGCAGCTGATGCAGAACGGTGATGCCCATCTGCAATATAAAGATTAGGAATATCTTCAAATGCGTTTACTAAAGTCGTAATTACATCTTCATCTGCAATCTTCCACGCAACATGCTTAACACCGTCTTCTGCTGTAAATGTATAAATTGGCGCATGCTCTTCTTTCCAGCTTCTAATTAAATGCTTTACTTCATCTTTTGTACGGTACGTTAAAAAGATAGGACCTGTATTGGCGTCACACACATCTACGTGGCGAATACGATCTAGCTCTTTTTCATGACGTGTTCTTTCATGTTTTTTAATTGTATCATCTTCATACTCATCAATAGATGTACAAACAACAAGACCTGACTGCGTTCTTCCTTGCATCGTCAGTTCATAAATATATAGCGCTGGCTCTTCCTCTTGTATGAACACTTCTTCTCGTATAAATTGCTTTAAATTGTCGCCCGCTTTTTCATACACGCGATCATCATACGGTGACAGTTCAGGATCTAAATCAATTTCTGCTTTATCAACATGCAAGAAAGAATATGGATTCCCTTTTACAACTTCCCTTGCCTCTTCACTATTTAATACGTCATACGGTAAAGCTGCCACTTGTGCCGCTTTTTCCTCTACTGGACGAATGGCCCGAAACGGTCGTATTTTTGCCACATTCCTCTCTCCTTTACACAATCATTCGAACGGCTACAACACCTGTAATTTTGCTTATATTTTCTACAATATTCTCTTTTATTATATCATCAATTCCGTTATCGATATCAATCATTGTGTATGCCCAAGAATGTTTACTACGATTAATCATATCGGCAATATTAATATGATGTTCCGCTAAGCATCCTGTAATTTGCCCTACCATATTCGGGACGTTTTGATGCATAATTGTAATTCGTTTCTTTCCGATATACGGCAATTCTACGTTTGGATAATTTACTGAATTACGAATATTTCCTGTCTCTAAATATTCACGTAATTGACGTGCTGCCATTACTGCACAATTTTCTTCCGATTCAGACGTAGATGCACCAAGGTGAGGCGTCGCTGTTACATTTTTCATCTTTATTACATTTTCAGTCGGGAAGTCCGTTACGTAATGTGTAATAATATCTTCTTCTAATGCTTTTTGAAGAACCTTTTCATCTACAAGTTCTCCTCTAGAGAAATTAAATAGACGCATCCCTCTTTTCATCTTCTCTACAGCGTGTTCCCCAATAATCCCCTTCGTTTGATTCGTAAGAGGAATATGCAGTGTAATATAATCACACGTTGCAAAAATTTCATCAAGGCTAAATGCTCTTTGCACATGTGTAGAAAGACGCCAAGCCGTTTCAACTGAAATATAAGGATCATATCCGATAACATCCATCCCTAACGCTAACGCATCGTTCGCAACTAAAGCACCAATTGCGCCAAGTCCGATAACACCTAGACGTTTCCCTGCAATTTCTGATCCAACAAATTGTTTTTTTCCTGATTCAACAAGCTGTGGTACTTCTTCACCCTCTAAGTTTTTCGTCCAACTTACACCATTAATAATGTTACGTGAAGACATAATAAGACTGGCAATAATGAGTTCCTTTACAGCGTTTGCATTTGCCCCCGGCGTGTTAAATACTACAATTCCTTTTTCTGTACATCGCTCGACAGGAATATTATTTACACCAGCGCCAGCTCTTGCAATCGCCTTTAAATCTTTTGAAAACTCTTCTTGATGTAAAGAATAGCTACGAAGCAAAATTCCATCTGGATGATTGATTCTATCTCCTACTTCATAACGTTCTTCAGTAAAAACTTGCAAACCTTTTTCTGCAATTTGATTTAACGTTTGAACACGAAACATATCCCCATCTCCCTATCTATTCTCAAGCTCAAATTCCTTCATATAATTTACTAATTGCTGTACGCCTTGTACTGGCATCGCATTGTAAATACTAGCGCGCATACCACCGACTGATCGATGCCCTTTTAACGTAACAAGTCCTCGTTCTTTCGCTTTTTGTAAAAACTCACTGTTCAGCTCTTCTGACGGTGTTGTAAACGGAATGTTCATAAGTGATCGATACGTAGGATCAACTGGTGAAGTAAACAATTTTGATTCATCTAAGAAATTATAAAGAAGTGAAGATTTCATTCTATTTTGTTCTTCAATCGCAGATACTCCGCCTTGCTCTTTCAACCACTCTAGTACAAGTTTCGTTACGTAAATACTAAAGGACGGCGGTGTATTATATAAGGAGTTATTTTTACTGTAAGTTTCATAATTTAACATTGTCGGACAAGAGCGATCTGCTCCCCCAATTAAATCTCTTTTTATAATAGCAATCGTTAAGCCCGCAGGTCCTAAATTCTTTTGCGCCCCCGCATATATAAGACCAAACTTCGAAACATCATATCGCTCTGATAAAATATTTGAGGACATATCCGCAACGAGCGACACTTTTTCTACATGTGGAATGTCCACATATTTTGTCCCCTCAATTGTATTATTCGTTGTAATATGTACATAATCTAGTTTTTCATCACTTAATAAACCGTCCAGTTTAGGAATCGTAGTAAACTTCTCTTGCTCGGAAGAAGCAATCACTTGTACTTCCCCAACTTTTTCGGCTTCTTGCAATGCCTTTTTAGACCATGAGCCAGTTAGTACGTATCCAGCTTTTTTATACGTATTCATTAAGTTCAACGGTATCATAGAGAATTGTAATGACGCACCGCCTTGTAAAAATAAAACTTCATACTCATCAGGGATGCTCATTAATTCACGAAGTAAGTTACTCGCTTCCTCTATAATACTTTGAAAATAAGAAGATCGATGACTCATTTCCATAATAGACATGCCTGTCCCGTTATAATTTAATAGCTCCTTTTGCACTTTCTCTAAAACTGGCAAAGGGAGTATTGATGGTCCTGCTGAAAAATTATAGACTCTCTCCATTACCCTCATAACCTCCCTATTTCTCATCGGATTATTTTTTAAACTTTCTGAATTATAACCTAAAATATAATATGTGGTCAATTTGTTTTCTATTATTAGGGCGCAAGACGCGATGGAATCGCTTGCAAGTGCAGACTTTTTTATGGACATATAAAAAGGTGTTAAGTACATAATCGTACTTAACACTCTAATAATGAAAGAATAATAGCTAATCGTTCGTAAAGAACCGATCAAAAATTTGATAAATAGCAGAGAGACCAATGAGCCAATAAATAGTGTCCACAAGCGCCGGCATAGAACCAAACCATTTCTCAACTACATTGTAATCTAACGCTACAAATAACCAATTCAAACCGCCAAGAATCACCAAAATTACTGTAAGGTAAGACAAAAATTTCATTATGATTGCCCCCTAGGTGATAAGATGGTGAAAGGCCTTTCACTAGAAATATATGTAGTAAACTTTAAAACTTACCTATTTTATAAAATTTATTTTCTGTACCACCCGTTAATAACTGCCTCTGCTTCTTTACTATGTATTTGATACGCATGTGTACTATCATTAGAGCCAATAAACCAAATTGAAAAACCTTTAAAATATGGTTTCGGTTCTAATACATCGCGGTAAGCACGCCATCCATTTAATTGCACATCCTTCGAAAACACATTTGAAACATCTGGATTCCATGGATTTTGTAATCCAAGTTCACGTGCTGGAACGTTAAATCCACCGAAGTAAACTGGCTTTCCTGTTGCATTATGTAATTGTTCCAATTGCTGAACAACATTTTGCCCACGATTATATACTGTTGTCGCAAATAAACTTTGCTTCACTTCTTCATATGTTGGATTTCTTTTTCCTGAAACTTCAAACCAACTGTCTATGCTAACAATATCCACCTTTTTTAAATACGGGCGATTGATTTTCTCTTTAAACTTCGCTTCATAAGAAGGGTCCCAGCTTGCTGTTAACCACCAGTTCATTTGATACAAAACATTTCCTTTATACTGATTACGAACAAAATCAATTGTATCGCTCCAGTATCCTTCTGCATACTCCATATTCACGAAATTAGAAGCAATCTTTAGTCCATACACATTGTATTTACTTGTAATGGAATTAAAAATATCTTGCAGAATAACCGTCTTCCAATTCCAGAAGAAATCATTAATGTTACTTGGGTTCCATTCTGTCTCTCCAACATTCCCCTGCTGAATATACGGGAACGGTTCCACTATAACTTGAATATTACGCTTTAATAATTCTTGAATTAAAATAATAGCTTGTTGCTTTTGCGCTTGATTAATTACCATGTTCGTAGAAGTCACATTTGGGATATCTACTTGAATCGGTACATTTACTGTATTTAAATTTAAGCGCTCTACATCAGCTAACACTTTCGCTACATTTCCAACTTCCCATACTGTTACGTTTCCTGATTTGATTTTTCCAGATTGAACAGTATTTACATCTGCCTGTACATTTCCTTGAAAACAAAAAGAAAACAACATAAGAAACACTCCTAAAAAACTTATTAAACTCTTATTTTTCTTCACAACTTTCCCCCTATAATTTTTGGCTTTCTTGATTATTTTATACAACGTTTCATATATATTCCACAAAAAACCCAATAAATTTTTATTGATAAAAATGCTATTCATCCTTTATTCACATCTTACTCATACTAAGCTCCTAAAAATAGTAAGATAAATAAAAAAGGAACGGATTTCCGCTCCTTTTTTATCTTTTTACAATTATCAATCCATTTCCCTTTTAGGCTCTACCAACATGATATGGGATTCCTTTTCAGTGAAAGGTTTATGCTCAACGCCTCTCGGGACAATAAACATCTCGCCTTTAGAAATTTTCACCTGTCCATCACGAAAATCGATGAACATCTCCCCTTCAAGCACAATAAATAGCTTATCTGTATTAGGATGCTCATGCCATATAAAATCTCCATTAGCTTTAAAAAGCTGAATTTGATCGTCATTCATTTCACCAATCACTTGTGGATACCAATAATCATTAATTTTAGATAACTCGTCATTTAGTTTAATAGGTTGGTAATGGATAATAATCCCTCCTCACTTTCAAATTCCACTATATTACAGTAATATAAGTAAAAAAGTCGTTATTACACTTAAAAAGAAAATGCTCCGGCCAGAACTTTTCATTCAGATAGTACAAAGGAGTGATTTCAATGAAAGTACTTTCAATCCAATGTTTCCTTTAACTCTCCATAAGTATAGAACAGTGATTTTCAAATAAGAATGGACCCATGTTGACATTAGTATGGATTATTGATGAACTTCTCGCGATATTTAGTAGGCGAAATGCCAACTCGCTTCTTGAAAACTCTACTAAAATAAAAAGGGTCTGTAATTCCAACAGCCTGCGCAATTTGTTGTACAGGCACATCACTTGTACATAACATTTTTTGAGCCATCTTTATACGATAGTTCAATAAATATTCTGCTGGCCCCATACCTGCATGCTTTCTAAACACGTAAGAAAGACGATTTCGATTAACATTATTTTGTTCTGTAAGTGTATGAATTGTAATATCTTTATAATAGTATTTACGAACATAACTAGATATTCGTTCGAATAAAGTATGCGACTCATAATTGCTTTCTCTATTGAAAACACTTAATAAAGCTTCATTCAACGCTTCGCGAAACAGCATTTCGGTCTGAAACATCGAAATGCCTCCACGCTGATTATATACATCCCAAAGACGCATAAGTAATTCGACAAGACGAGGAGATTGTCCTGTTAATAATTCAAAATGCTGATGAGTAAAGCCAGAGTCTTCTCGTTCTGAATTGCTTATCCGATATAAAACAAGAATATATTCCCAGTTTATTTCACCAAGCATTTTATGGGCTAATGTCATTTTTGCACCCCCATGTATAACTTTTCCTGGGGAAAGAGTATACGGCGTACCATTAAATTGAAATTGCGTCTTCCCTGTAATTGGAAATACAAATCCTGGGAAAGAATCTGTAGACTCAGCAAAAGGCACACCTGGATTTTTAGCATAACGATATACTCCTTCTACTCGGAAAGGAGTATTGGCAAGATACTCTGCTAACTCATTCACGTCTAACTTCACAATACACGCCTCATTTCAATAATAGTTTTCTTGTAATTCGCGAGATTAATTGGTGTACATTCTGGGAAACGCTAAACTAAAAATAGTACATACGACTTAACAAGATCTAGTTATTAACCTATAAATATATTGTTTTTCATTTATTGACCAAAGTATCCTCCCTATATTATTGATAATGATTTTCATTGTAGTTTGATAAAAAAACATTTGTCAAGTTGGCTGGCCTAGAAAAATGATGAAACAAGGGGGATAGAGGAACAGTTCTGTTGCAAATAATACCTAGTCTTTGTTAACTAATTCCCCTCAAAACTGGAATGATCATGTTAATAGTTGTAATGACTTTATTAGTTACAGCACTTACAGCATGTGGAAATAATCGTAATCCTGAAGAAGTTGCTACAGCGTATTTCGAAGATGGAAACAGCCTACTATCAAATTAAATGATAGTAGGCTGGCTGTTAAAATTATTTAAGAACTTGGTTATGTTCTAAGTGATAAGCTTTCATTATCAAAAAGAGTATTACTAGTTCCCTCCACAAACAAAAACACCCTATCACTTCGGTTCTAAATTTAGCACCTTCCCCTCTATCCCCTCCGTATTCAATGTAGTCGTATGATACGTGCCATTTACCCAATCATCTATTTGATCATGATACCAATCGCTTCTAAAATGGCCCGACTGTCCTGGCCCTACGATATGATAACCGTTTGACATATCTTTTGTATCAATAATGAATCTCCAAGACGCCCCGTGATTTACAATGCCGTTTTCGCCGTAACTCGCTGCTTGCACGGTAACTTGGCTCCCACCAATCGGAACTGGTTTCTCACGATTAAAAGCGAGTAATGCTAACATACTCGATGATTTCGAAATTGGATGTGTAAAAGCGAGTTGATGGTAATCGCCCCACTTCCACTCTCCAATATCGGGTCCATATTCCTTCTGCAATTTCTTCATTACATTCTCGTACGATGTATGCACAACTTTTGTGAAACCTCCGTACTTCGTAAACCAAACGCTAGTTTCTCCCGCTACTTCTTTTCGAATCAATTCATCAACAACTTGTGACTTCCCTTCAAATAACTCCATTACATCTTTCGGTATTTCTTTTGAAAATAACGTATTTGAAATCTCTTTCATTAACAAATGGAATATTAATGGTGCCGCTTCATCTTTACTATCGTAAAAATTCCACTTTGTTAATTGGTCTACGCCTTCTTTCTCTACCTCATTTAAAGATGCTTTATTTAACTCTTTTAAAAATATAGGAGTAAACTCTTTCCCATATAAATTCTTTTGATCCATCTGTAACTCTTCTAAATCTTTCACCGTATACTTTTCCTTCTCTTGCAAAAATTCTTGAATACGCATTTGCCTATATGGCTGCGCCCACGTATTGCTAATATGATACAGATAATCATCATCAACAATTTTATTATTCGCAGTTGAAATAAACCCTTGTTTTGGATTAATTACTTTTGGAAGTTGATCAAACGGGATATACCCTTCCCATTCATATTCATCTGTCCATCCTGGAACAGGTAAGCTACCATCACCTTTTTTACGCACTGGTATATTTCCATTCGCTTTATAAGCAATTGTGCCGTCGTTTGATGCAAACACAAAGTTTTGGGTTGGTGTATGAAAATCTTGAAGAGCGGTTTCAAACTCATTCCAGTCTTTTGCTTTGTTCATATTTAATACAGCTTTTAACTCAGCTGACGGTTCTAAAGCTGTCCACTTTAAAGAGAATACTGTTTTCGTTTTCTCCTTCCCCTTATCCGCAAACTCTGAAATTACTGGTCCATGCCTCGTAATCGTAACGTTATAAGGAATTGTCTTCCCGCCTTTTACTTTAATAGACTCGTCTACAACGTTAGCTTTCTCCCATTTATCGTTATACAGAAATTCATTTTCATTATTAGGATTTCTCTTCTCAATATATAAATCTTGCACATCAGGCCCTGTATTCGTAACACCCCACGCTATTTTGTCATTGTGTCCTAATATAACACCTGGTACTCCAGCGAAAATAACGCCACTCACATTTAAACCTTTCATTTCAAGTCTCGTTTGATACCAAATAGAAGGCGTCGCAAGAGATAAATGAGGATCATCTGCTAAAATTGGCTTACCTGACGCACTCTTCTCACCGCTCACAACCCAGTTATTACTACCGTTAAACTCCGGCGGAATTATCGTTTTTGAAAAACTTTGTGCTACGTCCACATTTGTATTTTTCAGTTCAGCTAGCAATCTAGGAGCATCTTTCGGATATGCAGGAAATAGCTCATTCGCTTGCTCTTTCGGAAGATTTTTCAGCGCCCAATATCGAAATGCCTGTCCGTGCCAATGTCCTCCTAAGTCAAACGCCATATACTTCCCAATCGTTAAAGTATCAACAATTGACCACTCAGCAGGTTCATAACCTAATATAGTAAACTCAACTGGTAATTTCTTTTCCTTTTTCGCCTCACGTATAAAAGCGTTCACCCCATCAGCAAATGACTGCAGGGCATCTTTCGCTTCTCCATTATATTGACTAACTGAAGCTTCGGCCGCTCGCCGTAAACCGAGTGTTCGAAACAATTTATCTCGGTCAACAGCTGCTTCCCCAACAACTTCACTTAACATACCAGACGCTTGTCTTCTACTTAAGTCCATTTGAAACAAACGATCTTGCGCTTGCACATATCCTTGTGAAAAATATAAATCATGTGCAGTTTCCGATCTAATATGCGGTACACCTTTACTATCACGCTTCACCGTAACAGCGTGTTGTAAATCCTCTAGCTTTATCGTTCCATCTATCTTTGGCATAGATTTCAGCGTATATATGTTCAAAAAAATCGCAGCGGAAATAACTAACAAAAGAACGATACTACTAGCCCAAATAAAAATTCTTTTTCCCCTTTTTCGTTTCTTCTTTATAACGACTTCCATATAACCACCCCTTTCTCACACTATTCGCTTCTTTTTGAGAATGAACCTTTTAAAAACATTAAAAAACCCCCTTCATTTTCCTACCAATGAAGGGGGTCTTTCTTATCGTTTGCTACGCCAACTTTCATTATGCCCAAGATTTGCACCTGTCGCTACTTGCACATCATATAACATTTCACTAAAGAAGCGTTTATCTACTTCTTTTGGTACAATGCGTCTTTCATCATCAATCTCATCGTATTCATATGAACCACGCTTCACTGTACCTGCTTTATAAAATTGAATGTCAAATACACATACATCTTCTTCATCTTCATAACCAATCGGAGCTCCGCTAAATGACAATTGCACGCCTAATCCGGTACGAGTATCTTCTTTGTAAAATGTATAATATACACCGCCATCTTGAACAGACCCACGGATCCATCCAAGCTTCGTCATCTTACTGAATAACGAACGACCATTTAGTAAAATACCGCCAAATCTCTCAATAGCACTCTCATCATTCTTTTCTACTACAAACACTGGACGCTCAATTTGTAGGAACGGCTGAACAATTCCCGCACTTTCTAATTGCTCTTTCCATAATTCCTTCTCCGCCCCAGACAATTCTAACGGATGAACGAAACCAATAACAGTGCCAGATGAAAGTTCATAACTCTTCCCGTCAATTGTACAGAACACGCCACCTTCTGCATAACGGAATGCCTTCAGCAACTTCCCTTCCTTATACTCACCCCAAATGAGTGAAATAGAAAATTGCTTCATAATTGGATTATCCATAAATACAGATTTCCATGCATTATGTGACCAATAACGCTTTAACGAAAGTGCCGCTTCTAATCGTTGTTTTTGCATTGAAAGAGTAGTTCGGAGTTCCTTCTTTAAAGAGGCTAATTCTTTTTTAGCCTCTTCAGCCTTTTCTACATCATCTTTTGCATTCGGCTTTGGAAGTGACTTCATACGTTTTCCTTCTTCTGTCTCTAATTCAATTTTTGACTCTGTAGTTAAAATGGCAGTAAAACTTCGATTCCCGAAATCAATTATCTTTTCACCCTGTATAGTAAAGCCGAGGTCCGGCACCAATTGATCTTCCAGCTCTTCCTCTGTTATACCACGTGTTTTCGCAGCAAGACTTAGCGCTTCTTTTGCTGCATTACGTACTTGCTTATGTTTATATTTAAATGCTATTGCATGAATAGACATAAGTGCAAGCTTAGATGAAGACAAACCTAAAGCACGAACGGCATCCGCTGCTATCTTTCCTCTCATTTGAAGCACCCATTCATCAATTTGCTTTATAAGTATGTCGACCATTTGGTCGTCACTATACATTCCGTATAACGAAAGAATTCCACGCTTCTTCACATCTGCGTCTTGAGAAATCCATATTTGATATATCGTTTGCACACATTCTTTTAAGTCCTCTTCATTTAAAGCTCTACCAATTACTTCTGCCGTTTCTTTCTTCTCAATAACAGCATCTGAAATATACTGTTGTAAATAGGCTAACGGAATTGCAGCATCAGCAATTTCATCAGAGTCACGTAAACGGATTTGTGGCTCATCCCCAATCAATTGCAGAAGTGAATTTCTTGTTTGTTCAGTTAAAATACGTGCACATAGTTCTTCTATTTTTTCTTCCTCCGTTTGGAATAAAAATGAGAATTTTCCTGCGAAAGATTCATTTTTACTTTCTTGCAAAGCTTCCTGTACAATTTTCGTATATTTTTCAATCTTATACTCTATTAGTATTTTCATCACATTTTCACGAACAATCTTCTTTTTATTATGAAGTTCAACTGCTACATCTGCTGCAGCTTCCACATCTTTTGAAAGCAGTTTAACTACAGACTCACGCATTTTTTTAGATGAATCTCCTAAGCTTTTAATTAAAATTGGACGCATTTTAATCATGTTATCCTTTGCTAACTCTTCTAAAATATATGCTTTGGCCACAGCAGAATACTCATCAAATCTTTCAATGATGTACGCTTGTTCTTTTACAATTACACAAACAAGCGCTTCCTTCGCCTTATTTCTCTCTTCACTGTAGCATGCAGCTTCTTCAACTGCATAAGCGATAAGCTTTTCCTTACTTAACCCATACGAAAGCAGATCTTCTAATACTTGTTTCGGTTCTACTCCTCTGACAGAACATTCGTAAAGAAGTTCGTATAAATTAACACTATCATCATCTCCAAACTGTAGTGTAAGTACAGCTTCCCTCTTCGCTACATCATCTATATCCCAAAGAAGCGCAACCTCTAACACCGGCATACCCCAATACATACTCCTATATTTCGGATTTTTAAGTATTTGCTTCATATCCTCAAGTGACAATTTCCCTTGTAAATAATCACGATATGTATCCCGCACTGTAGACAATTTTATTTGCAAAGCAGCAACAAAAAATTCTTCTCGCATTTTCCCTATATTTAGCTCATATCCTTTTTCAGCTAACGTTCGTGCGATGATGAGATAATTCATTTTACTTACATATTGCAAAGTATGTTGAATACATTCAGGATCTTCCTCCAACATAAAGCATAGCAATTCATATTCATACGTCTTACAAAAATCCTCACTGTTCAAATCATGTTGCCTTAGACGATGCGCAAAAAATCTTTCCTTAGAAATCCAAAACTGTGTACAAAAACTTTGAATTTCTTCATATGTTTCTCTATTTACACTACCAGTTTTTTTGTAGTTTTGAGACTGACCGAGAGTGTGACACATATAACGTGTTGCATAGTTTATAAAACCCCAAACATTTTTCTTCGCCAATATTTCAATATATCGCCTCGCAACATCCGAATATTTATGAACACAAAATAATAGCCGCCAAATATGTTCCGGTAAATTCCCACCTATAAATACTTCACTATCATCTTCACCTTTTAAATACCGTTTAACTGCTTCAACCTTTTCCTTTTCCCCTAGCAGTTTCAATATAAATTCTGTATGTTCTTCTAACCTTTCATTCAATAAAGAACTATATGTACGAAACTTTTCATAATCTACATCAAACATTATGAGAAGTAATGTTAATTGTTGCTTAGTTGGTAAAGTATGTAATTGTCCCTCTATATAGTTCGGACTCTCTTTTGTTAACTCTCTAAGAAAAACATCTGCTTCATTTACATAACTTGAAATACTGGATAAATATTTACATGCGATTGCTACAAGTTTGTCCAAAGGAAGTGCACTTTTTTCTAAATAAATCTTCATTTTAGAAAAACTGACATGCGCAAAACGGACTACAAGAACATTTAATAATTGCTCCTCGAGTATATGGTAAAATAATCGAAAAAAATCCGGATCTTGTTTATGCACTTTCCTAAAATCGTTTATAAATCTCTCCGCAAAATCACTTCTTTTTTGATCACGAATTGTCGTTAGTTGAATATTTTTTAAAATCTCTTCTTCTTTTGTCTGTAAATATCGTTGTGATAATTGTTTCTGTTCTTCTGTCATATTAATATATTGAAACAACTCAGATGTACTAGTAGTCAAACTTTGTACCCCCCCGCATCTTTTTATCTATTATAAAAATACCCTTATTTAATGGTAGTATAGCATAAAACTCACAAAAACGAACGTACATTCTATATTAAATTAATGTAAATTAAAATACACTACTCAACATACATTTCCTTCTCTCTAAACTTCCCATTACAGACTTCTCCCCACTAAAATCCTTTAACTTTTTGCTACACCAACTCCTCAAAATCCCCTTCACATAAGCTAACGTTTTCTTATTATTTTCAAACGCAATTTTAAGTGCCTCTAACACTTTCTCTCCAGAAAGTCTTTGTATCCAATTCTTCAATTCCTTCACAATATATGGGGATAAACTACTAATATTTTGTTCATAAAACTTATAAACTTCACTATTTGGAACGTCCTCTTCTATGGTTTCCACCTCTTCCGCTTCTTCTTTCTCTTCAATAACTACTTGTGAACTACTATTATCCTCTTCTTTTGGCATACCAAAATGCTGCAGTACTAATGGAATCTTGTATTCTTTTTCAAGGCATTTACGTAAAAATATATGTATGAACTCATTACTTTTTATAGTCTTTAACTCACGTAATACGCACTTCTCCACATTCGTATTTGAAATAGGGTTATAGTGTAACCAGTTTATTATGAATACCTCTTTCGTTTCCGTATCATATAGAATCTTTCCATACTCAACAAACCTGTTTAGCAACTTCTCAACAGTCTCCATACTATAACCTGTTTCAAGCTCTGCCACACGCTTCGGTAATATGTAGATACCACATTGCTTCGTTTTCGTACCAGTTAACAAATATATGTAAAAATAACGCTCCTCTGGCGTTAAATCTAATATGAATTCATCTTGCCAAAAGTTCACCTGCACATTACGGTATACCGCCATATGTTTCCCTCCACTCTTTGCTAGTAAATAGGAAAATTTTAATCCTTCATTATAAAGATAGGAATGCGGGAATGGTTTTGGCATTCGAATTACAATTTTTTTACTACTACAACGCCGGTTTAATTTTTTCGCGCTTGTTTTGTTCTTGTAGTTGTTTTTGTTTTTGCTTTTGCTTTTGTTTTTTCTTAGTGATTTATTACTTGGTAGGGGCTTATGAGGGGCTTGGAAGGGCATTCTACATTACAATCTATCAAATACAATTGTTCTTCCTACTAAATAGGAGCTATTCCAAATTATTATTTTGGATAGCTCCTTTCAAATTCTTCTTATTTTTTACTTCTACCAATGTCAGCTTCTACATACAATTTCTTCTGCTATTTGCGGGCAGTAAAACTCTCATTTCAAAATTTGGTGAATAAACTGCTTGATTGCAATGCGAGTGGCCCTCACTGATTAAAGTTTCATTTTATTTTTGCATTGAATCTAACATCTTCACAATAAAGGCAGCCGCCTGACCACGAGTTGCTGTGCCTCGAGGATCAAACTCATTATTTCCAATACCATTAACTACCTTTAAACTGTATAATCGTTGAACCGATTCTTTGTATGTTATTAAATGCTTATCTGTAAATGGTAATGCTACTAACTCACCTGTAATTCCTTTATATCGTAATGCTTTGTCAATCATAATAGATACTTCTTCACGAGTAATTGGTGAGTTAGGATCAAAAATCCCTTCACCACGACCATTAATAATTCCTGCACTTGCACAACGTTTAATACCGTCATGAAGTGATGGATGTGCCTCATTGATATCTACAAATGACTTATTTCCCTCTGGTAGTTTAAGAGCATTCGAGATTAATTTCGCAAACTCCGCTCTCGTTACATTTCGATATGGAGCAAATACACCATTGCCTTCGCCTTGCATAATACCTAGACTGTTTAATTTACGAATATGCCCTTCAAACCATCCACCTGTAATATCATCTTTTGGTTTTTGTACTTCTTCCTTAGGCTTTTGCACTTCTTCCTTTGGTACATTGTAGTTAATTTTAATCCAACTTGGGTCATAGAAAATCCATTCTCCAATACCTACTTTATACCAACCATTTTTAACCGCTAATACTTTGTAACGATCTCCGTTTGAAGCTTTACGTACAACACGATGTTCAATGCCCGCATCACTACGTACATTGATGCCACTACCATTTACCACTAGTTCCATGCTAGGTTCAGCTGGATTATTTTCATTTGGATTAAATGAGTCATTTTTATCTTGTAAAGGCGTATCAATCTGCGCATTTATATTTGCATACCACTGAATTCCTTGTACGAAACCAGCCCAATTACCTCGTGAAATTAAAATGTCAGGACATTTTTTCCCGCTCCATTGTTGATGCTTGTATATATGATCTGCACCAATTCCTTCTTTGTTCATTAAATAACCTGCAAGTCGTTTTGCATTTTCTAACGCTTTATTGTAATCACCGTCTTGGTTAACCGCAATCTCGATACCGATAGACTCCCTGTTTCCTGAACCATCTCCATCTCCTGCATGCCAACCATTTTCGTTTGTTGGTAAGTGTTGATAAATTTGTTTATCATCTACAGTAAAATGCCATGAAGCTGTTCGGAAAGTGCCTTCAGTTGCTTGCTTGTATAAATATTTCGCATGATTTTCAGCATTAGCACCAGCGGCTGTATTTGCGGTCTCATGGATTGTAATGTAACGTGCTTTCATCGGATTCGCAGGACGAATATCAGGATTTCCTGCTGGAACAATCCACTCCACAAATGGAACTCCTGCAAGTGTTCCATATTTTTTCGTACTCTGTGCACTATATTGAATACCTCTTGGCTTTGCAACAGGTTTCATTTGACGATCAGATCCATCATTTCGACCATCTACAGATTCAAATGCCTTTTCAATGTTTGAAATAGCTTCCTTTTCTGCTACTTGTCCCTTCTTAGCATCTTGCATTTTGTTTAATTCTTCTGTTTCATCATGTTTATGCTTATATTCTTCTAAAAGCATTTTTTCATTTTCAGATACTTCTGCTTCGTTAATTTGTACATGATCAGGAACTTCCAACTTGAAATTAGAATAATTTAATCCGCTCGTTCCGTGTTCTCCTTGGGCAATATTAAGTTGATCAGTTTGAGATTTGTTGATCTCTTCTGCTGATGCTGATAAAGGTACGCTCCCTAAAATCACTAGACTTGTTGATAGTGCGATTACTTGTTGTTTGATTGTCTTATTCATTATTATAATAGATACATACACATTCCCCCCGTGTATGTATCTCAACCTCCCTTTATTGTCACATTAATTTTTTAAAATATGAATCTACTATGTACTTTTAATGCTTTTTCTTTTTATTCATATATTTAAATTACCATATTTTATACCCATTAAGAAAATATTTATATGTCATCCCTACAGATGAATTTCATCTAACATACTTTTTATAAAATTTATCAACAAACATTATTTTACAACTAATTACAAATACCGTCAAAATAATCAATTTAGACTTAGACAAATAACTGGCATACAATTTCATAATAAGAGATTCTATACTATCGAAATACATCTATTACAAATTCCCTTTAACGTTTTCAACAATCTCATTTATCGTATTCCGATCAAACTTATCACTAATTTCATATGACTCACGATCTCCTACGAATTGCACGCCTACGATATCATTGCGATCCTTACCGTATTGCACTTCAATAATAGATCCTCGCTCTATTTGTTTCCAAATGAGACCTGCTTCATCTTTATTATCTAAAATAATGCAGTCTTCAATATTTTCGTCAATCCCAATTAACTTATTATCATCCATATATCCAATCTCGTATTGTTGCCGTTCTTTCGCTTTGCCACTTACTAATATACCTTTGCTACCATATGAATAATCCATATAGTCCTTTTTCTCCGTTTGTACCGCTTTCGGCTTTTGTGTTTCAGCTTTTTCAGCAGCCCCACAACCTGTAATAAGACTGATTGGCATAACCACTATTAATACTAATCTAGTAAATTTCTTTATCATTTGTAACCAACCTCATATATTTAATGTAAAACTCCATTTATTACTTCTATTAAAGAATAACATGATACTAAGTAAACAGAACGAAAGATAACATATTATTTACATACCCACTCTTTAATGAAGGACCAGGCCATTTAAACCTAGTCCTCCATAACTTTAACTTTGCTTCACATACTTAATTGTATGAAATGACGTCTCATTAAATAATTGCAAGTTTTCCCCATCATAATCTTGAACTTTATATGCTATTTTCTTTTTTTGAATTGTATCTTCTACACCGTCTACTAAACGTTTATTGAGATGTAAATAGATTGTAAAAGCTTCCTTATCATATTCCCAAGTGCCTTCAATATAATTCTTTTTATTTGGATACTCACCTTTACCATACGTTTCAAATGTCTTGTCACCTTTTAGAATAAGTGACATAATGAAACCGTCTGTTCCTTTGAATCCCCAATTACCGATTAATTCCGTACCATCTTTCACATTCTTCATAACGTTATCCGTATTAATTCCAGCTTTCTTATCTAACTCTTTCAAATCTTTCACAGATACTGTACCGTCACCGATTTTAATATCCCCTTCAAGATCTTTGAATGCCTTAAGCCAGTAAATATCTCCTTCTTTCACTAACTTTTCGGATTTCTCCATTAACTCTTTATCAGTCTTATCGCCTTTTTCTCTTTTTTCTTTTCGGGTGAATACTTCATTTATTAAAGAAAAAGACTCTCTAAAATAACCAATTGCTTTTTCAAAATCTTTTTGTTGTTTTACATACTCTGTAGGGGGATCTATCGACTCAAATTTATCTAACACTTTATTTAATTCTTTCACATTATCTACTATATCTGATTTCTTTTTCTTACCGTCAAAAACATCTCTTGTAATATTGTTATGCTCCGCAAACAACTTATCAAACTCTACCCCTAATTTATACACTTTATTAGGATAGTCTTCCTTTGAAACTTTTTCTTTCTTACTATTAGACTTCGATTCTTTTACTTTAGACTCTTCCGTTTTCTCCTGTTTAGAAGTGTTCGTTTTCTCAGAAACTCCACAACCAAATAACAACATGACCGGAACTGCTACCCCTAGTAGTTTCTTTGCATTCATGACTGATTTCTCCTTCTACTTGAATAGATTACTCTTACTATACCCATCCTCTTTTTTTATCTTGTAATTAAAGTTACAACTGCAATAACTCCTAAAATTGGTCCCCAATATTCCATTTTTATAAAAAATAGCGAGTGTTTTTTGTTAAACATAACTTTTTCACCAGTTTCGGCATCTATATAAACTTTACCATCTGGCTTATTAATATATTTACCTAAATACCAAGACATAACCCCTGATATAATAAACATTACCGCCATTGGCCAACTATGGTCTTGAAAATATGTAGCGTCCCCCGTTATAGATCCAAAGATAGCCTTACCCAAAAGAGTATTAATAATTACAATAATTGCGACTAAAAAACCCCAACCAGACCAAATAATCATTTATTTCTCCTCCTAAAGCATACAACTTTGTGCTTTATGTTAATTTGAACTGCAAACGAAAACGTTTAAAAAACCGAATATTCAGACGTTAATAATTATATTTAGCTTACATTCGATTCTAACTTTAATGTTCTAAATGCAAATGAACCAGATATAATTTGTAAAATTGTCGGAATAAGTAAAAAGAATAATGACATAAATAACATAACTATAGGAATCACAATCATACAAACTCCATAAACTTTATTATTAACCTTGTTTACTAAACACGATAAAATGAACAACCCTATTTGAACCGTTAAAATAATAGAGTAATAAGCTAAAAGTTCGTAATCAACACCTTCCATAATATTAAACGCTACAACTATTAATATTATAGAAATAATAATTCCCAAAATGCCACCAATTAAACCTAATACAAATTCAGGCGTTCTTTTCAATTCAATCCCCCTTTTATGAACCACTAACTGCTTGTATATTTTTCCCATTCACCATCATACCAAATATTCATTGGAAAAACTATACAAATGTATTTTTTATTCTACTGTACTTTGCTTCTAACTATAGATAGTTTGTAGCAGTCACAAAATCAAAAGCTTCAAAATTACTAACCGAATTGTCATACTGAAAATTATAAATTAAAACGATAGAATTATAGGATTTCTTTAATTTAACTACTTCGTTAATTCGAGATAATATTTTATCATCATATGAACATCCCTTTAATAACATAGAAATGTCATCACTTGCTTCTTCTAACACTTCCTTTTCAATAAAATCTTCATCTACATCAATCATATCTATATTAAAATCAACAAAAAATCTTGCTGGTATAGAGTCTCCTTCTTCATCATACGTAACATCTATATATGTATCCAACTGATCTTGCGTTTGCATATTACCGAACCATATTGAAACCATTCCGTGTACTTCCATTGTAGTTCTCCTTTATTCTTTATCTTGCAGAACCAATTTTATAACTTACTGACTACTTTAAAAGTCGAGATTTTTATAAAAACTATTTCTTCTTTCCTTTCAGTCAAATAGGATTATTCGGAAATTCATTGTCATACTTATGAATTAGCTCTTTATCATTTTCATCAATTGGTACTTCACCTAAGTATTTATGTTTCCAAATAATCATCTGATCACTAAAACTATATTCTGTATCGAACCAATTTGTATAATCGAAATGCATGTTAAATTCCCCACTATGTTCCAGAGACATTGTAAAAGAGTACCAAAGCTCTTGCTGATTATCTTTGAAAACATTTCTTAATTCCTTACTCAATTTATATAAAAAATCTTCTTTCCTTTCAAACTCCTCTTCATCAACTTCGTATTTAAAAGGAATTTCTACACTATACTTATAATTTTCTTTATTTCTGAAATTGTTATAGAAAAAGTAAGTTCCCCCTCCAGCTTCTGATATTTGTGCATAAAAATAAAATTTCTCCCATTCTTCTGGAATCATGGCATAAACCGTTTCCGCTATCTCTCTATATAATCGATTCAATTTTATTTCCAATTAAATTCCCCCTATTTAATTTTCATCACTTACTTTTTCTATATTATACCATTCTTTTAATTAGCTCTTTATTTACACTAAAGTGTAATGTAGTTCATCTAAAAATCAAACCAAGTTTCGATGCCTTTAGAAAGTAGACATACCTCTTAAATACAATTAGTATTAAAATAAGAAATATGAAAGACTTAAAAAGGCTCTTACATGAAGGAAGGAAGTGCACAACTTTGGATTTTAAAACAGTTATGCAAGAACTTGAGGCTCTAGGTAAGGAACGAACGAAAAAAATATACATATCTAACGGCGCCCACGAGCCAGTTTTTGGCGTAGCTACAGGCGCTATGAAACCAATCGCTAAAAAAATAAAAGTAAACCAAGAGTTAGCTGAAGAACTGTATGCCACAGGCAACTACGATGCTATGTATTTTGCAGGGATTATTGCGGATCCAAAAGCTATGAGTGAGTCTGATTTTGATCGCTGGATAGACGGGGCATATTTTTATATGCTATCTGATTATGTAGTGGCAGTAACTTTATCGGAGTCAAATATTGCGCAAGACGTTGCTGATAAATGGATTGCAAGTGGGGACGAGCTTAAAATGTCTGCCGGCTGGAGTTGCTACTGTTGGCTTTTAGGAAATCGCAAAGACAATGAGTTTTCCGAAAGTAAAATTTCCGATATGCTTGAAATGGTGAAAGATACAATTCATCATTCTCCAGAACGAACAAAATCCGCTATGAATAATTTCCTAAACACCGTGGCAATTTCATATGTACCACTACACGAAAAAGCAGTCGAGATTGCAAAAGAAGTTGGTATAGTTGAAGTCAAACGTGATAATAAAAAAAGCAGTTTGCTAAATGCTACAGAGAGTATTCAGAAAGAACTTGATAGAGGAAGACTAGGTTTCAAACGTAAGTATGTAAGATGTTAAAAGTATGAAGGTGTCAATCTAGGAGAGATTGACACCTTTTTTGTGGACATTATTAGACTAACGGAGCTGCAAGTTAAAGGGAACCAATCATTCATCTCCCACTATACATCTCAAACTTCTTCTTTCAATTTATATACCCTATCTCTTTTCTCATCATCTTTGATAAAAATAAGTTTTCCTTCTGTAACAAAACCTTCTAATAGTAAACATACTTGTCCATATGCTTTAGGCTTATTCGTAGTAAATCTTTCATCGGGTATTTTACCAGATCGTATTAATCGTTCACATAGCTCAAGCGCACTTATTTCTTCAGAATTAATTAATTCTAAAATATCTTTTTGTAATGGTGATAAAGGGACTGGTACCTTACATACCTCAGCTACCTCCACCTTTTCTTTTTCTTTTTCTTCTTCAAATAAATCTTCAAATGAAATTTGATTCATTACATCTGTTCCTTTCTAACGATTGATTTGTATAATATGAACTGAATCCTATAGCGTATTTATTATTATGTATTACTTACCTTTTTTCATAAATCTCAAACTCATGTACATCGTTTCATATAGTATGTTTTGATTATACCAAATATACGTTCTGTTTTCTATTGTAGAATTTTCATAACAGAAATGAAAGTAATAGTGAACATTTTTCTTCTCTTTAGTTGTATAAAAAATCACGTAAAAAGTTTACATAATAAAATTATAGTGCTCTGTTAAATTTCTACGCTAAAACGCAAAAAAACACTCGTTGCCTTTAATCGACAATCGAGTACTTTAAGTTCATCTATTTTTAAGTAGCATAAATTGGTAAGTTTTGTAGTAACAGTATGACACCTTTTACATGTCATGACAACTACTACGTTAAAACTTACGAGTTTGTACGAGTTCGTTAATTTAATATACATTCCATGCGTTTATATTCATCACACAGTAAAATGTCATCTCGCCTAAGCTCGTACTTCGTTTTCTATTCTATCATTGCACACAGTACTCCATGATGGTACAACCATCATGGAGTATCAATTTTCAAACACCCTATTATTTTTTCTATCCACTTCACATAAACTTTATTTTTTTAATCATGTAATTTATTTAAAAAATCAGTAAATGCATCTGCAATGTAAAATACATTCTCTCTTGCACGTTCTTCCACTTGTTCTTCTGTTAATCCTTCTTCTCGCAGCAACATTTCTTTTTCACCAGCATTTTCATGTTCCCAAAATACCACAACAGGGTTATTTTTGTCATTTTTATAGTCAAAACATATTAAATTTCCCGCTGGGTCAAAAGCAAAAGGAACTAATTCTGCTGGTAGTGTATCCTTGTAATCATCAAATACTTCCATAATATTTTCATCATCTTCCATATCGTAACTTAATAACGTTCCAAAAACCTTTCTTTTCCCTTCAATTTCAAACACCTCTGGACTAACATGCGCTCCATTATTATTCATCACACATTCTATATAATCTAAAGGAAAATTAATGTTCAATTCCTGTTCAACATTCTTTACATCTTCTCGTATAATAGGTTCATCTGGTGATCTCCATTGTACCTTACTCATCTGATTCCATCCCCCCCATAATGCATTTCCACCTAAATGGTTAACTTTATGCGTTTTAGACACTACTAACTGCATTTTACCAGGTACTTGATAATCCATGTCTATCTAATAAAAAAGCACTCGTTGCCTTTAGTCGGCAATCAAGCACTCTAAATTCAAATAATATTTTCTAAGAGTTTAATTTATTGATTATATAAGACACACACGGAACCAATAGCAATTTTTCAACAATATTATTTTGAATTAATAATTGTATTAAACGGTTCTTAATTCAAATACCCTCTATTTTAAGCCCTAAAATCAGTTAATCAGTACTAGATATTTTCAATATATCCCCTAATTCGCCTAACAGTTCTATGTTTTTTAAAGCCAACTCAACAGGTATGTCTTTCATTAACACAAATGGTAATTGTTTTGATCCTTTTAATAAGTCAAACAATCCCTTTTTGATGATAAATACCTCTTGTATTTTCTTTAAATCCATAGCCCCTCCTACTGGTGGACTTACCAATATAAGATTACACAGTTTTTCCTTAAACACTTCCTGTTCTTCGTCCACACAGTCAATATCTATCGCTCCGTCATTTATCCACTGTATTAAATTCTCACTTACTGTGGTTGCATAATTCGGATCCATAATCCCCGAATCAACTTGTACTAACTCTGTTGCGTTTTCATTTGCAGTCATTAACAGTATTTTGCCTCCACCATTACTTCCTACAGCAACATAACCCTTTGCATATTCATGGACTTCATATGTTTTATTCATTTCATCTATTATATCCACTCCAAATATAACGACTCCATTATCGGACACAAAACCATTTGTATGCTTTAGTAATTGTTTATAAGCATTAGGGAGTATTAATCCCATTTCCTCTTCAATTTTTTTAATTTCATTTTCATCAACTGGAGAATATAATTCATAAGTCGACAATTTTTGAACATTTATCATTTAAATCCTCCTAATCCATCAAAATATCTATATGCTTCTCGCATTACTTTTTTTGCTACTTTTAAATCTACACCCGCTTCAATCATTTCTTTATAGCTAATATTAAATTCGTATATTATATCCGTACTAAAACCTTCATTCCTTCTTCTAGCTCTTTGAAGAGCGGATATTATAGTATGTGGTTCACCAGAGGTAGATTTGAGTAATATTGATAGTGCTTGTCGACTGCTATAATTATTACCGCTTGTTTTAGCCCATATCTTAGCCCATTCATCTTGTATTGCATGATGCGCTTGTACCAATCCATCATTTTTGGTATTCCGAAAACCTAGAGCACGATTCTTATTTGGACTCATTTTTTTATACAAGTCAACATCTTCAACAATATAACCTCCATTTTTAAGTTGACTCCTAGTGGACCTTTGCGGAAATGCAATACCAGCCCTTTCATTAATTAGCATGGAGCTGTTCAGAAGTTAATTCGCCATATTTCCCTCTTAAATATTCTAATCTGGATTCTCCCGTACCCTTAACCCCACCACTCTCCAAATTCGAGATCCTACTCTGAATACTCGCCTTTGAGGCATCATGGGCTTCTTGGAATTTCCCGCTATAGTTCGTTCCAGTTCTAACGACACTTCCATCTGGCAGTATTTCTACACCTTTAAAGAATGGGGATACGGAGTCCGCACCTTTTGCTAATGTATTTTCAATTATATAATACTAGTAATTTGTGTTAGCTTTAATTTATAGCATGCCTACCTATTAAAAAAGCACTTGTTGCCTGTAATTGACAATCAAGTACTTTAAGTTAATATATTTTTAAGTATCGCTAATTTTGTAAGTTTTGTAGTACAGTTTGACACCTTTTATATATCGTGGCAACTACTACGTTAAAACTTACGAGTTTGTACGAGTTCGTTAGTTTTATGTCCATCTCATGTTTTTATATTCACCACCATGTAAAATGTCATATCGCCTAAGCTCGTACTTCGTTTTCTATTCTATCATTGCACACAATACTCCATGATGGTACAACCATCATGAAGTATTTACTTTTTAACAGCTTATTCTTTTTCTTTTTCTTTCCACTTCAAAAATAAATTCTTTTTCGTTTACTTGTCTTATGTGAATTCTTTAATTTCTAACCCTAATTGTCTATACCTTTCAATACTAATTAACCCTCAAATTATAGATTTCCTGCTAACATTAAAAGGATCTACGTTATTTTCCTCTAACAAATCTTCAAATTTTTCTGTTCCGCATTTTACAAAACATTCATATTCCGACTGGGAAATAAAGAATGCTAACAAAATTTTACCATCTTGATCTTCACTTCCAGTACGTACATCACCATATTCTTCTGGAACAGCGAATGGTTCAGTAAAGTAAACTGCACTTTTATTATATTTTTGAACAAATGATTTATCAATACTTTCAATACCACTAATTGCTGTTCCTCGTCCTATTTCTATTCCATTACCTATACAATAAAATAAAGCACTTGCAAGGATATACCCTGTACTATTAAATGCCCCATCAACTACCATTGAAATTTCAACATTATCCCCTACTATTTCTTCATATTTACTGAGTCCAAGTGTATTAAAAACTAAACATTCTTCAAATACATTTTCATATTTTAAAATTTGCATACTCGGAAGCTCTTCATTATTTTTAAAAACCTCTCGGTCTATTGGATCACCTAAATATTTACTATAATGGTCATAATAAAGCTCTCCGTAATTTATCATTCTTTTATCTCCCCTTTATATGTTCCTTCTATTCCTTCAAATTTATGACTTATATTACATTCATGACATTGAACCCTTATTCGAGCATTATATTCATCCAATACTTCTTTTCGTGTTGATTTTACTTCACCTGTTTTCATACTTGCAACTCTTTCTGCCCAAGTATCTGGATAATGATCTAAGTCATATCCAATTCTTTTTACTGGTCCATTTTTAGTATTAATGGTAATACTACCTGGAATGTCTTTTCCGCACGTAGGACAAATCATTTTTCCTGATGCATTTTTTGGTGCTTCACTTTCTGCTTTAACACGAGTACCTTTTCTAAAACTACTTCTCTTATACAAACTATCAGTTTTTTTTACTTTTGTACTACCTTTACCCGTACCCTTAACCCCACCACTCTCCAAATTCGAGATCCTACTCTGAATACTCGCCTTTGAGGCATCATGGGCTTCTTGGAATTTCCCGCTATAGTTCGTTCCAAATCTAGCGACACTTCCATCTGGCAGTATTTCTACACCTTTAAAGATTGGGGATACGGAGTCCACACCTTTTGCTAATGTATTTTCAATTATATAATAATAGTAATTTTCATTAGCCTGAATTCATAAAAAATAATTTCTAAAAATTTATAGCATGTCTATCTATTAAAAAAGCACTTGTTGCCTTTCGTAGACAATCAAGTGCTTTAAATTCATCTGTTTTTAAGCAGCATAAATTTGTAAGTTTTGTAGTAACAGTATGACACCTTTTATATGGTAACAAGTAATACATTAATACTTACGAGGTCATTATTATTATGTCCTTTCCATGTCTTTTCAATAAAATATCATCTCACCTAATTCTCACGCTTTTCTTTCTAATACAGTTGTAAAAATAAAAAATTCAATAGCCACTACGTTCTCCTAACGTTGCCATTGAATTCCTTTACTAAGCATGTACCTTTGTCAACGTGCAAGTAACCAACAAAATAGGCACATTTCTCAATTTATTTTCTATCTCTATTATCACCCCTCCCAAATCCAAAACATTTTTATTATTTCGAATTCAGGAGGTGAAAAGTTTAAATGCATTTGTAGTAACACATGGTGTTATTAAAATTGTACGTGGCCAAAAATAGCACATTCTAGGTGGTTATGCAATCTTGATATTAACTTATAAAAAAATCTTGATCGGATTCAAGGGTGAAGGCATACAACCTTAGGCCTATCTATAATATTTGATACACCTTTCTTGAAAAGGAATTCTATCATCAAGCAACACCTCTTCTTGCAGGATTTTTGTTATATTCTCTATTTTCCCAATGAATAATGCATAAAAGTCGCCCGAATTTGGATATAAAAACAGACCAAATCCCTTTGGTGACAGTATTTTGTTGGCCATCTTGATCTTATCGGGTAAAAATTCATAATTAAATGCTTCTAATCTCTCAAGTTCTTCTTGTGTTGCTAATTCAATTTGGTGGGCAAATTCGTAATCAAGAATAAAATTGACAATTTCTTGGTATTGCTCACCTTTATAGTCAACGTATAAAAACTGTTTCGTTGTCAATCCATATTTTAATAGGTCTTCATGTAAGTCATAACTTCCTTGTTCCTTCAAAAATGTTTCCAAATCCTTGCTATCAGGAAATATAATCTGCGCTATCCCTTGATCAGGCATCTTAGCTTCCTCCCTTTTATTGAAATAATTCTCCATGCTTGTTAGGAATATATTCCGGATAGTTTTCACGATAAAATTGATCAATCATCTGAAGTACGGGATCCCATTCAGGATATGACTCATGTTCCCCAAATACCATTCTAGCTTCTGAAGTATTCATCAGAAAATTATCGATTTGAGTAGGTACTGGCAACCCTAGTTGTTTCCTTACATGGATTAAAAATAATATTTCAAAAGGATAAAATCCGTATCTGAAATCACCAAATTCACCTAGCTGTCCGATTTCAGAAGCTAACGCAGAATGATACTGAGACATTATCGAAATTAGATATTCTATTTCTTCTAAGTCACGAGTCGACCAACGTCCTAACACTTCATCATATATATTTAGGTCTTCAGGGATTAAATCGCATCGCAGTTCAGCTTCTTTAAACTTATTTTTCACGACTAGATGCAATTTTTCATTTGTCCCCATGATGGTTTTATTTCTATACTGCGAGTATAGCTCTAGCAAAAACCAAATATGTCTATTCTCTTCATTAGCATCTATTAAATGTCCACCGAAGTGATGAACCATAAAATCATATAATATATTTTCTTCTTTCTCCCATCCATACATTGCAAAATGAACTAATGTGAGGACGACTTCTCTAAACGTATACCCCAAAATCATCTTTGGATATCTGATTTTATAAAGATCTTGTCCCATGCACTGGTAAAATAAGACTTTCTGCATGTTCTTTAATCCTTCTACATTGTTTCCACCGCTTATCAATACATCGTTTTTCCATAGTGACAAGTGATATGAGAAAATTTTGCTTAAATTTATTAGTAGGATGTGATCTTTCTCTGTTTCATTTTGCTCAACGATTTTCTCAATCTTTCTTCTACTGACATTATATTTATCTTTCACATCTTCAAATTTGATTCCATCCACAAAATTTTTGCTATATTTTTTAAAAGCCATTTCTAACTTTTTTTGGTTTATCATTGTATCCTCCCTATGAATTAATCTATTTTCTTATTCCAGTCCTTTACCTTTAACTCATCAACACCGAATCCAGTATCAGTATTCTTTATATCTGTTTCAACTCTAATAAAATCGAATTGTAGATCCGGACTCTCCAAATTCGAGATCCTATTCTGAATACTCGCCTTTGAGGCATCATGGGCTTCTTGGAATTTCCCGCTATAGTTCGTTCCAGTTCTAACGACACTTCCATCTGGCAGTATTTCTACACCTTTAAAGATTGGGGATATGGAGTCCGCACCTTTTGCTAATGTATTTCCAATTATATAATACCAGTAATTTGGGTTAGCCTTAATTCACAAAAATAATTTTTAAAATTTTATAGCATGCTTATCTATTAAAAAAGCACTTGTTGCCTTTCGTAGACAATCAAGTGCTTTAAATTTATATATTTTTAAGTAGTATTAAATTTGAAAGTTTTTTAGTAACAGTTCGATAGCCTTACATGTTGTGACAAATACTAGGTAAAACTTACAAGTTTATATAAATGCATTCTACTTGTAGTTATTGCTTAATAAATATAGAATACATTGTTTTATTCTCCTATTAACTTCTTCCTCATTTTATGTGTTTCTAAATCTGCTAATCTAACAGGAATAGGTAAACGACTTTCATTATTAATACAGTTCATAACAATTTCAGTACTTGTATCTAAATCAATCCAGTTCCCACAAGAAACAAAAATAGGTTTAACATTTTTGGTCGTTCTTAAAGTTCGACCATAGACTTCATTATTTATTACAATATCAGTGTAAGATCCTTTTAGATTCTCTGGCATAATAAAATCTACATCTCGAATTTTAAGATAACTTTTTGCTACACCAATGGTTGGTTTATTTAGCAGAAAGGAAGCATGAGTAGCAATACCCATGTGACGATAATGTAAATATCCATTACCATCAAAAATATATATATCTGGTTGCTTTGTTAGCTTTTTAACTGCCTCTATTATTAAAGGTAACTCTCTAAATGCAAGGAAACCTGGAATATACGGGATTGGTATTTCTCCATAACTGTATACTTTTTCGACAACTTCCTTTGTACCATAATCAATGATTACAATACAACATGTACCATACTTAGTTTTATTCACATTCCAATAAGCCAAATCTACCCCTGCGATAAATTGTATCTCTTCTATTTGAAAATTATTTTCTAATTTAATTCTAGGTGATAATTCACTTTGGATTTTTGAAAACTCTTGTATTAATTTCTTTTCATCAAAATTATTCATTATCATCACAATCAGCTAATCGGGTAATTAGTCTTAATTCCTCTTTTGTTGGAGCAACTTTTTGCCTAATTATATTCCCTTGTTTATCCCATTCAGTATATTTTAAACAAACGCCAAACTTAAACGTTCCTTCATATTTGAGTTCTTCGCTTTCATACCAAATTTTTCTTATACCTCTTGTTTGTCCTTTTATCATGTAATCTATAGATTTAACTTTCCCATTATGGTGAAATTTAACATAATTACCTTCTTTAAAACCATTCTTATAATAACAGTAATACGCTAGATTCCCATTTTCATATAACTCATAAGCTAATCCAGTAAAAGGTTTTCCACCTTCATCTTCTGGGTTATCCAGCACTTCATCGCTGTAAGAGGTAAACCATAGTTCCTCATCAAAATCTATACCCTGTTCTAATACATATTCTTTACTTAATACATCCATCTTATTTTCCAATTTTTCTCACCTCTGAACTAAATTCAAATCCTTCAGTAATAAAATTACAATGTGGATAGGTTGGCATCATCATACCAGCCGGTTTCAATTTCTTACCAGATCTTACGACGTGGGTAATAAAATCTGTTGGCTGTGCGTTGGGATTCGCAAGTAATGCCTGATTCAAGGAGTATACCTCTGCGTGGGAACCTGCTCCATACGTAAATTTATAACCATCTCTAACGCTACTAGGCATGTTCTCTATCCGATCCCTAATAATTGTGTGCAATGTAACTGGAATATCACCGTCAGTATTGTTAATTCCAAAATAATATTTTCCAGTATTTTTATCAAATGTTCCTGCAACCGCTGGACCCATTTCGTTTTTGGTTAGCCCTAATGTATTTAATCTTTCAACCTCTTTTTCTACAGCACCACGCAAATTAATTCTATGATTTAATTTGCGTGGAGTAAATCGACCATATTTATTACGCAAGTATTCTATTCTACTTAATTTTTCACTACTATTAGAAACTTCACCCGTACCCTTATTTAAAACCAAAAGCGATAATTGGGTTACCAATTATCGCTTACTAAGTCAAACCATTTGATGTACTATAAAGTAACAATTATTTTATTATCTATGATAGTTCTAAAATTGGTGTAATTTCTCATCATATTATTACCATATGCACTAACTGCTTTATTACCACACACCATACTTTCATAGTTATCTTTAAATTCTTTTTTTATTGACTCTTCCAAACTGGAATAGTATCTTTTGATAGCTTCCTCTGCCAATTCACGCGACCCGTGCGTTAATATAAAATTAATATCTACCATATAACCCTTTTGAGGATAAAAACCCCTTTCAACAACCTCTTTTACAAAGTTGTTCAAATCATTCGTACACCTTTCTACAATTGGCATAAATACACTATTTAACCAATTAGTGAATTCGTTAACTGTCCGCTCCCACTCTTCCTCATTTGCTATGTTCCAATATAACTGACCGCTTGGTACATTGCACTGACGTGTATTAATATGAAATATTTTATCTTTAGATTTTAAAGGAAGAATTGCGCATTCACCATAAAATACTACATTTTTATCAGATATATTATTCCAACTTGTATAAAAGAGTACCTTATAAATGAAATTTTTATCTTTTTTACTCATCCAATGACCAGACTTAGAATATTTCCAGCCATTATCTAAATACTTTTCAGATATTAGATTACATACGCGCTCAAATGCTTTATTTGCTTTCATATTACATCTCCAATTCAAACTACCTAAGATTCATATATTTTAAACTCAATCCTCAAATCTTGAGTATTCTTCCTAAAAACCTCCAATAATTTATTACAATTTTCAGTTGGTTTATATTTAAATCTTAAATCGAATATAAAGCCATCTACTAACTTAGCATCCGGATAAACACTATAGATTTGCCCACTTTCAATAAAAGATACATAGGCATTAATTTTATCTTGTAACAATGTTAAGTGCTGAAGTTCATTTTCCCAATCTAAATGATCTGCAATCATTAATGCTAACTTATTTTCACCCATACTCTTGCCAATTCCATCTATTTTATTTTTGTCTAATATTGACACTTATCTCTCACCTCATTTATTCATCAAAATAAGTTGTCCCTTCAGGACGAACAATTTGTGGTCTTGTTCCACTAGGCACTTCGTATCCCCCTGAAAAATCTCCCTTTCCTTCACCTACGACCTTTCCACCAGAATTCTTCAATTCAGGGAATCCCTTTTCTTGATTAGTAGTATAGGGAGCAGTAGCGGAACTTTTATATTCTTGTATAATAACATTCCCATATTCATCAGATGCAATTGCGTCAACTCTTACCTTAGTCCCTTCATGTGTAACAATGGTTATTTCTCGTTCAGCGTTTTCATACTGTTGTGAAAATAGATTAAAACTTTCATCAGAAAATTCTTGCCCCTGCTCTTTAAGTGATGCCCATTTTTCACTTGCTTCTTTCCACTCCAGTGGCTCTTTAGGCGCTTCACTATTCTTATATTTCCTTTCACAATATACATCATACTTAGATTGCAACTCAGCATCTTTAAATCTACCAGTATTATCAAGTAAATCAGAATTCCTTTTCCAACTTCACCCGTACCCTCAGTAGGTACTGAAACACAAATTTAAAAAATCCACAGTATAAAAGTTTATCACTGTGGATTCTAACATTTATTTTTCTTGGCAATGCACCATATCATAAGGGTAATATGAACTATCTTTCAAGGTTGAGTCATCTAATTTTAAAATTTTAGCGATTGCTCCACTTTCAAAACTCCAGTAACCACTATAAATGTCATGTTTATTTTCATGTGCATCGTACCATGCTTCTTCTGAATGTCCCTTATACCAATATTCCTTTATATATTCCACTAAATTTTTTATAGAATTCTCTTGTGAAATTTTATTACTCTCAATTACTTCTTTTAATTTTACATATGGATATTTTACATAAAACTCTCTCTGCTCATAAAAATCTGATGGCTCACTATTTCTAAAAGCAATAAAATAATTAATTAAATAATCATTTAATCCTTCTTTCCTTACCATTGCTATTAGTCTATTAAATTCTTTATCTTCAACATTTAGCATTACTGCTATAGATATCATCCATAACATACGTATATATCCACTTTCTTTATTCCACACTTTTTCCATTATATTTATTACTTCAGGTAAAAAATCACGAATAGTTTGAATAGAACAACCTGCCGAGTACATTGCCCTTAATTTATTAAAATGATACCCTTGTAATGCTATATATCCATTCTTTACACCTTTATCATCTTTGCCTCTTTCCTCAATAACCTTTTCAACCAATATTAAAAACTTTTCTATTCTCTTTTCCTCATAATCGATAAATTCGTTAAAATATATATCATTTTTGATTTTATCCCTTAGCATAATTTCTCTTCCACCTTTTATATGTGGTAACAACTACTACGTTAAAACTTACGAGTTTGTACGAGTTCGTTAGTTTTATATCCATTCCATGTGTTTATATTCGTGAACCAGTAAAGTGTCATCTCGCCTATTTATCATACTTTTCTCACAAAACCTGTATTAGAACAATATGTCTTGATGGTACAACCATCATGAGTTTTGAATTTCAAGTAAGCATTTTTAATCGTTCAGACATAAATACTTTATAAGAAAACAAAAGCACTTGTTACCTAAAAGGAAATCAAGTGCTTTTTCTATGCATAATAGGAATTCTTGCAACTCTAAACTGCAAACATCCTTTTCTAATTTGATAACTCTAATCAAAAAAAATTCATAAAATAATAGAGTAATAGTTAATTTTGTATTTGTAATTCCCTTAAAACTTCTGTCCGCAAATCACTCGCAATATTCCCATTCTTATAATCATCCAATAAAAAATTTATTCTCTGAATATAACTATCTGAATTCTCTATACATTTCGCGAAACAATCCATAAAATGGTCTACTAATGTATCATCAACTAAAGCAATTGGTTCTGGATAATATTTGACACCTTCTCTTTCAAATGCTTTTCTACTAGTATAAGCAACTGCATCAATAACACAGTTCCAAGCTATGACATCTGTTTCATTATCTGACATCTCTTGAATTATTGTTATACCATTTTCCTCATTATCTAATAATTCATAAAGAATATCCCCTATATTTTCTTTACCTTTTAGCCATTCCCAACATTTAAATATAACTTCCTGGGCTAAAATTTGATCTTCCTTTTGAGAAAATACCGACAAAACTTTTTCTGAAAGTCCAAGAAAAAATATTACTTTACCATCTTCTGTTAAACTACTAAAGTTAGTATTAGCCATAATTAACCTCCAACTAATCAATATACTTTCCATTTTTAATCATTAGATTAAGCCTACCAGTTACTTTAATGCTTTCATCGGTTTCCGATGTTACTTCGATTTTTAGATTAGGATATTTTAAACTTAATTGCTTTAACACACCAGGCGGAACTTTATCGTTCGCTAATCCTTGATAACACTTTCTACATACACCTGAAGGATTCGATTGATGAAGTTTTAATATTCCTGTTACATCTTCTGGTTTTATACCTGCCTTTATTACTGCTGAATCAAATTCATTCAGAACCCCTTCCTCTGCATGCCTAGTGAACAATGGGTTAGTCCCTGGGGCTTTAATATTCCTGTCAGGCATTACTTCATCTAAATCAGGTAATCCAGCTTCTTTTCGTACTTTCGGCGATCCTCCTTCAAAATTCAAATCTTCTAATCCTTTTACATCAGTTTTTCCAACTGCCACTGTTTCAGTTTCTGGAACATTCCATTTTTTCCTTAGTGCATCTATATCAGTTTTACCAATATCAATCTTACTTTCTTTACCCGTCCCCTTAGCCACACTACCTTCCTTACTAACTCCTGAACCTCCACTACCCTTAGCAAGTTGATAAGCGTCATCCTTAGCTGCCGTACTTGCCTTTGAAAACTTTCCAGCTACTTCTCCAACAGTTGAAGATTCTATATAAGGAAGCTTCATTCCTATTCCAGTATCCACCGTCCTAACTGCTACTGGAATAGGAGTATTTTTCATAGCATCTAGTGCATTTTTTAAAGTCTTATTTTCCTTAAGCGATTGTACCACATTTTTACCCAAATTTGGATTAAAACCAGGCATTCCTTCTTTGAATTTTAATAATTTGGCTAAATCAGCTAATTCACTCGTGCCTTTGAATGCTTTTACTCCTTTTCCTACTGCTCCAACAACTGGGATTGCATCTAATCCGCCAAAAATGATGTTTCCTACCCGCTCTTCTTGGCTCAATTTCCGGTGTGTTCCCCAGTCTTCTCCGTCGATACCGCTTTTTATTTGTACAGCGCCGTATACTACTGCGGCAGCGGCCCCGAGTGGTGGACAAAGGATTGTTGTGATGATGATTCCTACGCCTATTCCTATATCTCGCACCATTTCTAGTTTTTTCTGTTCATCTTCTATTGATTTGTATTCAAATCCTCGTGTGGATGGGACTACTTTCTTGTATTCTTCATAATTTAATTTTGCATCTGGATTTTGTTTTTTTAGTTCTTTGTATTCTGCCCTAAGTACGTTATCAAATGCAGGAGAATCTCTAAAAATATCTTCTACTGTTATTTTATCTTTCTTCTTCTGTATTGTTTGTGGTACACTTCCGTAGCCTGCATGCGCACCTGGTAATACTGTCGTTGTTGTAGAGCCAATTCGGTTATTTGTTTCAAAACTGAGAATAGATGTATCTCTCATTTTTTGAGCGAATTTATCCATTTCTACTAAAAAAGGTTTATCTATATGTTCAGACACCAATCGCCCTGCTTCTCCGCAATATTTTTGTAATGTCGTATAACTATCAAGTAATTCCCCGATTTTTTGCGATTGATCTTTAGGATTAAAATGTATACTACCATCCGAGTCTAAATCTCGTATTCTTCCATCAATTCTTTTTAATGATTCATTTGCTTCCCGTAATTTCATGAGTGCATCTTTTGTAATTCGATTCATACCATCCCCCATGTTTTGCCATGGTTCAGGTCTATATTTCACATCCATCTCGTTTTCATCCCCCCAGCCGTATGGTGATTTCTACAACTTACTTAATATTTCACGTAATTGTTCGTCCTTTTCAAGCATTTCTACACATACATTCCCTACAACTGTCGCTGACCTAGAATAGTGTTCAGCCAATTCTAGTGTTTTGTGTAATATATCAGGATATTTTTCAATTACTCTCATCGCTTCACCTTTTTGATAAAAATCACAGCTTAATAAACTCTCAATATTCGTTCCAATGACGTCTACATGGATTTTATATATATTTTCTAACTTCATTACTATATCTAGTAGTTCTTGAAAATTAACTAATACTTCTTCTCCACCACCAGAACCACTATCTCCCATTGATACTTGCATTATTGAATACCTCCTAACGAGAATTGTCTCGGGTCAATTAACTTTTTATATGGCATTTTTAACACGTCATACAATTTCTTATTAACCGCATAGAGGCTCACCCAGTCATATCGATTACGATCTACATCTATTTGAACGAAATCTTCTCCTTCAGTGAAATATAAGAAACATTCCCATTTTCCTCCTCTATTACTTCGAGGCCTCGTATACGTTTCTATCGCTATAACGTTTTTATTTGATAAATCTTTTTCCTCAAATGTTTGTTGTTCTTCTTCTGTCATTCTCTTTGAGAAAAATGTATCTTCTATTTCCCTCGGTTCTCTCAATAAGAAAGGGATGCGTGTTAATAAGGAAAAATATACGTCTGGCTTTGGTATGTAGTCGATCTCGTATTTTTTATTTGGTTCTATTTCCGTTAATACAGCCACTCGGTCTTTATCCTCTTTCAAAAAGCCAATTAATACATTATTCATTCTCGTGTATTCATGACAACTTTCATATTCCTTTAATAGTTCAATTATTTGAAAAGCTGCAGGGGTAATTCCATTTTCACTTGTAAGTAGGCCTTTTTCTTTTAAACTCGTAGTTGCTTTCGTGACACATTCTGCATCAAGTAAAATAATTGCGTCACGGTTTGGCAATCCAAATATATCGGTAACCCCAGCTGCACCTGCGAGAACATATAATTCAGCAGGTGCAAAACTCATTTCTTTCCCCATTCTTTTATCCCTCGTTTCTCCATCACAGTTGTTTTATCGCCCTTACTTCCGATTTATCTCCGTACGTTTGAATGCTTTTATCTAACTCTTTCAAAGCTTTCGTATGTCCTTCAAATGCCTCTACCATTTCTGAATTATATTGAATGATCAAATCAAGATAACTTAAAAATGCATCTCTCGTTTTTCCATTCCATTTCGCACCTGTGACATATGCTTTTAAGTCTTTCGCTTGGTTTAAAGAATCCTTCATACCATTTTCAATGTTTTGTGCGTAAGAAATGGCACTTGCAGTGTTACTTCCTATAATTTCAACCTCTTTACCACTCATGTTAGTTCCCCCACATTCTTTGTATGCTTAATGGATAAGTTTTTCAAATTCCTTTTTCTTTTCTTCAAAAGCCTTGGTCGCTGCAGCGTATGCTGACGCTTTCTCCGATTCTGCTTTCGCTTTATATTCCAAATACTTTGCATAAGCTGTACTTTTTGCAGATCCAATATCGCTTAATGCACTTTTAAAATAGGATAATACTGTATTTAAGTCTTCATCCTTTTCATGACGTTTTTGTTCAAATTCAACTGCCGGAATTTTATTAGCTTCTAAGCCATTACTTTTACTCTCATAATCTCTCTTCGCTGATTCAGCCTCTTGAATGAATTGCTTTAACTCTCTTTCTTTATCTTTTAAATAATCATGTAAATCATCATACCGATCTCGTTTCCTCGCACTTTCTGTAAAACCAGACGCATTTAAAAAAGCATTGTACAATTCATCTAACATCTTTCTCCCCCTTTAGCACAATAACTATGTAGTTAAATCCGTATATTTAAACATGAATATTCATTGCATTAAGAATTAACAAATAATTATTTTTACATATTGCTATTTTATCAAAGGGATTTTAACATTTCCATATTTTATGAATGGCTTTCGCATTTTTCTTCAATAAAGTGAAACTTTAATCAATATGACTATGTATTTATTATTACCTTTTATCCAATTCATTCGTATTAAATCCTTGCTTGAGAGTAAGACCAGTTCTTTCTTATTTCATCAACAACTATTTCTGGATAATCCCAATGAAGCGTACGAGTAGGCTCCCGGACTCGTTTTACTATTCCTTGGGCTGTTTTGTTTTTATATTCATTCCAATATTTTGGCTCAGTCGCGCTTAAAAGAACAATAGAAAAAGGATCTGATATGAATATCAGATCCTTAACTTTAATTTCTTAATACATACATCTTTTTACACGATAACTGGTTCATACGTGCTCAAATTATCATACTCAGTTTTTACAATACTAGGCGGAAGGTTAACACATCCTCAGATTCACCTTTTCCTGTAGCAGTGCATAATGTTTAATAAAATTAAAGCATATTTTTACTTACCAGACTTAATTTTTTCGTTATATTCTTCTAAAGTTAACCCTTTTTCTTTTAGATAAACAGCAACTTCTTTTCCTACATAACGATAGTGCCATGGCTCATACTTAATGCCAGTAATATTCTCTTTATCTTTTGGATAGCGGAGAGTAAACCCATATTCTGCAG
The DNA here is from genome assembly GCF_051916885.1 of Bacillus cereus group sp. MYBK14-1. Taxonomy (NCBI): domain Bacteria; kingdom Bacillati; phylum Bacillota; class Bacilli; order Caryophanales; family Bacillaceae; genus Bacillus; species Bacillus cereus group sp. MYBK14-1. Next base: position 796,469 of record NZ_JBQAHM010000001.1, read on the forward strand.
CATTCTTATCTAACCATTTGAATGCATCGGTAGTTTCAAATTTTGCATTTAAATCTTCTACAGTATTTTGCCATTCAACTGAAATAATGTCTAACGCTAATCCAGTATGATGTTCACTTGCACCAGGATACTGAAGATATTCCAATGCCTTAGCACTAGCCTCTTTATCCGACAAGCCTTGAGATTTATAGCTTTTAACTGAAGCATCATAATACGTTTGTTGTAATTTTATAGCTCGATAACCTGATCTTAAATAAAGATTGATTCCCTCTTTTTTTGCAGCTGCTACCATATCCTGATAGGAAGTTGCAATTCTACTATCTATTTTCATATTTGGCTTCGCATTTTGGGTGATACTTGTTAATTCAATTCCTAGTTCCTTTGATAACATATGCTCTCTATTTACAAGGATAATTCTCCAATCATTAACATCAGAGATAGGTAAAACATCTTTTTTCTTCGCATGTATTTCATTTTTATTTTTATCGTTATTATTAGTAGTTTCCTGAGATGTTTGCTTTCCACTACAAGCAGCCAGACTCCATCCCATTGCCAATACCAATGCTAAAATTATAAATTTTTTAATTGTATCTCATTCCCTTTTTGTTTATTAGTCTTTATACCAATTTCCCAACACGTCTCTAGGAATCTCCTTGAAATCCTTCAAAGAAACGGGGCCGACAAACTTTTTAATTCCATGTTTTTTAGAATTTTCATCCGAATAATCTTTTAAGAATTGAATTTTAAATTGTTTCTTACCATCAGCATAGTCGGTTACTGTCGGTACGATTGCCGCTTGTCGTATACCAAAAGTTTTATCTTCATACTTAACAAATTGTACATAAGATAATCCTCCAACCAATGTTTCTAGTTTTTCTTGCGCAGAAATAAGATTTCCAAGAGAATAATAGATTAGCGTTTCATGTCCATCTTTATTTTGTTTCCACTCAATTGGTTGAATTACATGTGGATGATTTCCAATTACTACATCTACACCTAAATCTGTTAAATATTGAGCAACTTCTTTTTGTTGCTTTGAAGGTGTTGAGGTATATTCTACTCCCCAATGCACCATAACAATCACCATATCAGAGCTACTCTTCGCCTTTTCCACATCATTTTGTATCGCTTTTTTATCAATTAAATTTAAAGCCCAAGACTTATCAGCTGGAATTTTAATTCCATTCGTACCATATGTATAATTGAGTAACGCAAAACGAATACCATTTTTTGTAATCGTTTTTATTTCATTACGCTCGTTTTGACTCTCATTAATACCTACCGGGATAACATCCAGATATTTCTTCCAGTATTCTCTTGTATTCGCAACACCTTTAATACCCATATCCATAGCGTGATTTGTCGCTTGCGTCACTATATTGAATCCAGTGTCCACTAAAGATTGGCCTACTTCTTCAGGTGTATTGAAAGTCGGATATCCTTGTACTTTTAAATTATTTCCGGCAATCGGAGTCTCCTGGTTCACGATAGCAAGATCACTTGATTTAACAGCTTTTTTGATATTTTCATAAATATAATTATAATCATATGAACCGTCTTTTTGTTTGCCATCTTTAATTACTGCGTCATGATATAAATTATCACCCGTTGCTATTAAATTCACAACCGATTGTACTTTTTTATCTTCCGTAAAATTAGGAGACTGTTGGATAGGACTTTTATCTACCCAATTTGGTGCTTTTAATGATGTATCTATATTGGATTCAGCCGGTGGTAATGAAGCTTTAGATGTCTTAACATCAGTATTACCACAAGCGGTTAAAAGCACTAAAAAAATAAGACATACTAAAAAAAACTTTTTACTTCTCTGTAAAGTATCTAACATGTGATCCTCTTTTCTGTTTTATTCCTTATAACTAGTTCTAACAAATCATTCTTTACAACAACGTATTTTGGTTTTACCCTTAATTATGGAAGGACACTCTGTTACACCTGCTTCGGAATATACTAATAATTATTTTCCGCTTTCTAGCAATCTATCGATTCCATCAGAAGTGATAGATTACTAGAAAAAGATGATCCATCAGGATGTCGACTAGTTTGATATACCTGTTCCAATTGCAGTAACTCGTTTAATATTTAAACAAGATAGGAGAATCGTTCATATAGCCTCTTCTCTCGCTTTATGTTTAAGGTGCCTCCCAAAAAAGGGATCGTTGCTGTACCCCTTTACATAGTGCGAAATTTTTGCAACTAATTTCTTTCATTCAAGCGACAAACATTATACCGATAACAATAAGTAAGACCCAAGAACTTATTTTACCAATATACGAAAAAAGTAGCAATCTTTTGCCCCATATAAAGAAGCCAATTAGAAGAAATGAACGAGAGATTCATTCTATTCAATTCCTTCATTGATTAATAAAAAAACAAGCCACCCAACTATTGGATGGCTCTATACTATAAAGAGAATTTGTTATTGGATTACTTCAATTTCCCTTCAAAAACAATCTTCCTACCGCACGGCTCAACTACTGTTTTGCCGTCTTTCTTTACTTCATGAAAGATTGGCTCTTCCATACGACGAGACGGAGCGTAGCCTTCTTGTTCCATACGTGCTAAGCAGTCTGTAATTGTTTCATTTTCAAGTACTTCAAATTTCTTTTTATTAGGTTGTTTTGTCATGCCCTAACCTACTTTCTATTTTTCTTGATGCGAATTGATTTTTCATGTAGACCATATATAACATTGCGAGAATTCCCATTATAATCATAACCGCAATAAAAAAGCTTGTATACTGTATTTTTTCTATAAATACGCCGCCTAATACAGGTCCCATAATACTTCCTAAACTAAAAGCGATTCCGGATAATATATTACCTGCTGGTAGTAAGTGTCTCGGTAATAAATCAGTCATAAATCCAAGCCCTAAAGAGAAGCACGATCCAATAACCATACCCGCTAAAAGCATGCAGGCAAAGACGATCCAGTAATATTGATCAAATACGGCGGCAAGTAGAAAAATGCCCGTACTTATGCTAAACGTCCACGTTAAAATACGGTCCCTTCCGTATTTATCACTCAATATACCGAGCGGAATTTGTGTAATAATACCCCCAACTGCAAATGCTGGTAATAAGAAGGATACATCTGAAACAGACCACCCTTTACGAAGTGCGTATACTGGTAAGTTACTGTTTAGCATTGCTTCAAGTACGCCATATGCAAGTGGACCCAGCAGTGCAATCCATCCTAATCCAACAACTTGTTTATAACGAGAAAATGATGATTCACTCTTCACTTCTCTTTCATCTTGCGCTGGGAATGCATTTTTTGTTGGAAGTAGTAAAAGCCAACCTATTAGACAAAGTATAGTAGATATAATAAATGGTGTTGCAAGACCGTACTGCACAGTGCTTGCTAAATACGGACCAACGGCAAAACCAATTCCGAAGAATACACCGTATATCGATACTTGTCTCCCTATTTTACTTGGGTCTGATGTTGTCGTGATCCATGTTTGTGTTCCGACATGAAGCATATGATCTCCAACTCCAACTAGAAATCTAAGGATAAACCATACCCAAAATGAAAATGTTTGTGTAAAAAAGAATAATGAAATAATAACGAGAAACCCACCTATAACAATAATCGGCTTCATTCCAAACCTTTGCATCGGTTTTTCAAGAAACGGCGAAATAACTAATATCCCAATGTACAATGCCGTCGCATGAATACCATTAATACTTGAACTAACCCCTTCTTGTTCAAAAATCATTGCAATGGCCGGTAAGAGCATTCCTTGTGACAAACCCGAGATTGCTACAATCCCAACCATAATCCAAAAAGTAAAACGCATTGACATCCTCTGTCCCTCTCCTTCTCATGCTTCCACTTTTCATTATAAACTGTTTCTTCAAATGCGTGTACGAATATTCGCAATAAAAAACAAGCTAAAAGAATGAACCTTTTAGCTTGTTATCTTATCCTTCCCAAACTTGCGCTTTCACATTGTAATGAAAGTGTTTAAAATATGGATTTTCATAAAATGAAGGTCCATATAAGTAATGTTGCATATGAGCTGTTAGTGGCTGCTGCATTTGTAAAGGAACTACAGCTGGTGAAACTTGCATATACATCGGATCTATCATTATTTTTGTATAGATATGATGATTATATGGCGAATAAGCGATTAAGGATGGTTTATGCATTGATAATCTCCCCTTATACATACAAATGTTATAGTATATGCAACACTTCTCATTTCGGGGATTATTTCTGTTCTAACCAATCCTCTACATGTTTTATAAATACATCTAAACAATCAATAAACGGCGAGTGTCCGCAATCTTCTAATACCTTCAACTCTGCATTTGGCAAATGTTTCGCTAATTCCTCACCGACTACTTGCGGTACGACATAATCTCTATCACCTTGTATGACGAGTGTTGGCTCTTTAATACGATGAATTTGTTTACTTCCCTCTACAACCCCATTATGTTCATCTGAAATATTAAATGTAATGAGCGCATAATTCACATCTACGAAATTACGTTGCGTTAACATATCATCTAAATACTTTTCATAACGATCCGGTTCAGGTTGATTATGTGTATATATTAATAGATTCCATACTGTACGGTAATATAGTTTGTTCATATTTTTTATCGCATCTAATACTGGATCTTGCGCAATTTCTTCTTTCGTCTTTACTAAACTTGATACAATCGGCTGCCCATTCGTATCTTTTTTAAAGATTGGGTATCCTTTCATTCCTACTGATTCTACTAAAATTAACTTTTCTACAAAAGTTGGGTGATTCGCTGTAAATTGCATCGCAACGCCACCACCCATTGACCAGCCCATTAATGAAAATTTCTCTAGCTTTAACTCGTCAATAAATAATTTTACATCGTCTGCAAAGTCTTGTAATGAATCTATCGACTGATTATACGTTGATTGTCCAAACCCTCTTAAATCAAGAGCGTAAATATGGTATTGATCTTGCAACTTTTCAATAACTAAATCCCAATGTTGTGACGATGTCATGTTCCCGTGAATGAGTACAAGAATATCTGTATTTCGCCTTCCAACTTCCTGATATGCAATCGTTTCTCCGTTCGATAGTGAAACAAACTCCATTGTTGCAGGCTTAATCATCACAAGTTCCCCCATTCTATTTAATAGAAAGAAAATTCTTTACTTAATTAAAGAATAGCACGTAGAATATACGTTCGCAACATAAAACCTATAAGAATTTTTTACATAAATCAACATGTCTATTACTAGACAATTATTATAAAAAAGTATATAGTTAGCTAGGTAACTAATTTGAAAGGATCAAAATACATGGACGAAAAACAACATTTTTTTCACATCGTCAGCCAGACTTCTCGAAAGTTTACGAAGAAATTTAATGAACGTGTATCTCCAACAGGGTTATTTAGTGCGCAATGGGCTGTTATTTTCCGCATTAATCAAACTGGTTCTTGTACCCAAACAGAATTATGCCAGTATTTAAATGTTGAATCACCAACGATGACTCGTACGTTAACACGTATGGAAACGATGGGATGGATTATTCGTACAGAAGGTAAAGATCGCCGCGAGAAGCTCATTTCTTTATCCGAAACAGCGATAAAGATGATTCCAGTATGGCAAGAAGAAGTTGATACTTTCGAAGAAAAAACGCTAGAAGGTATTAATGAAGATGATTTACATCAAGCATTTCAAGTGTTACAACAAATTATTAAAAATTTAGATTAAATTGGAGGGATGACGATGCAAAGTGAGAAACTTTGGACGAAGGATTTCCTCGGAACTTGTTTTAGTAGTCTATTTCTCTTCTTAACATTTTACATGCTTATGACTACTCTGCCTGTCTATGTTATAGACGGGCTAAAAGGAAAACCTGAGGAAATTGGTTTAGTTGCAACTGTGTTTCTTATTTCTTCTGTTTTATGTAGACCATTCACAGGAAAATGGCTCGATGATTTAGGAAGAAAGAAAATATTATTTATTTCACTTTCATTATTTTTAGCCGCTACTGTTATGTATTTCGGTGCGCAAAGTTTATTCTTATTACTTGCCCTTCGCTTCTTGCACGGTATTGGGTTCGGGATGGCAACGACAGCTACTGGTACGATTGTAACTGATGTTGCGCCAGCTCATCGACGAGGCGAAGCGCTTGCATATTTCGGCGTATTTATGAGTCTGCCGATGGTAATTGGTCCTTTTTTAGGTTTAACAATTATTTCTCATTTTTCGTTTACTGTATTATTTATCGTTTGTTCCGTATTTTCATTACTTGCATTTTTATTAGGACTACTTGTAGATATTCCGCACGAAGCACCTGTTAGCAAACAAAAACGTGAAAAAATGAAATGGAAAGACTTAATCGAACCATCTTCTATTCCGATTGCACTTACAGGATTTGTTTTAGCCTTTTCTTATAGTGGTATTTTATCCTTTATTCCTATTTATGCGAAAGAACTCGGTTTAAGTGAAATTGCAAGTTACTTCTTTATTTTATACGCACTTGTTGTTGTCATTTCTCGTCCATTTACAGGAAAGATTTTTGATCGCTTCGGTGAAAATGTACTCGTTTACCCTGCTATCATTATTTTCACAATCGGAATGTTCATATTAAGCCAAGCACAAACTTCATTTTGGTTCCTTGGCGCAGGTATGCTAATCGGTTTAGGTTATGGGACATTAATTCCGAGTTTCCAAACGATTGCGATTTCTGCCGCTCCAAACCATAGACGTGGTTCTGCGACAGCTACGTATTTCTCATTCTTTGATAGTGGTATTGGTTTTGGTTCTTTCATTTTAGGTATTGTCGCAGCGAAATCCAGTTATCATAATATGTATTTTATCGCAGCTATTATCGTTGCGTTCACTTTACTTTTATATTATGGATTACACGGACGAAAACAAAAATTCAAGAAACAACCTACAGACGGAAAAATTTCCGCTTAACGTTAATAAGGAAAGTAAACTTCCCCGTTTACTTTCCTTATTTTGTATTTCTTTCAAGACGAGCGTATACTTATAGTAGAAATAAAAAGGAGGGCCATATATGAAACTAAAAAAATCTCCCCTACTCTTACTTATACTAACATTCATATTTGTAATTACAGGGCTTGGGTTTACTTACTTCAAACAAAATAAAACGACCCCATCAAAACATAATGTGACAAAAGAAAACTGGTTAAATGACCCTTACTTACGTTGGTCGTACACACACATGAAAGAATTCACTTTAGTTAATGACGTAAAAAACAATCCTGACCAAATTGCTCACTTCCCTTCCGCATTGCAAAACTTAGACGATTTTGCTGTGGAGCGTAGATTCGGAAATACAAATCCTCTAAAAAAACTTTTAGATGATAACAAAACAGATGCTTTTGTCGTTGTACATAATGGACAACTTGTTTACGAACGATATTTCAATGGGTATAAACAGAATGAACCTCATGGTATGGCATCATTAGCAAAAGTCTTTACCGGGGCAATTATACAATCTCTCGCTGAAGAGAATCGTATCGATTTAGAGAAAACAGCTGACACTTACATAAAAGAATTAAAAAACACACCGTTCGGTAATGCCACACTTCAGCAATTAATGGACATGCAAGTTTCAGCTGAATATCCTACTCATGGATATGAGCAACCTGGGCTAGAAAATCAAGATGCACAATTATATTTAGCTAGCAATATTTTACCCCGCGGCAAAAATTACGACGGTCCGATGAAAATTTATGATATGTTACGGGAAGCCGAAGAAACTGCACCGCCTGGTTCTTCCTTTTCTTACAATAACGGATCAACAGAAACGCTCGCTTGGATTATTAGAACTATTACTGGTAAATCACTAGCTGAAAATGTAAGCGAACGAATTTGGTCTCAAATTGGTATGGAAGAAAACGCGTATTACGTTACAGATGAAACAAAAGTAGAACAAGCTAGTGCTGGATTAAATGCAACTGCTAGAGATATGGCGAGATTCGGGCAATTACTATTAAACAATGGGGAATATAACGGAAAACACATTCTCCCTTCTTCTATTACAGAAAGTGTAAAAAATGTCCAAGAAGGTGAACTTGCAATTGGCCCTGGAGCTTCCATTTCTTATCATAATCAATGGTGGATTCCGCACAATGAACAAGGTGCTTTTGAAGTGTTAGGTAGTTACGGACAAACACTTTACATCGATCCGAAAGCAAATATGGTAATCGTTCATTTCTCTTCTAACGCAACGCCAAGTAATGAAATACATTCGACTTACTCAAATATGTATATTGATATTGCACATCATTTAGAAAAGCTTCCACAGTAGTGGAAGCAGGAGTTTAAACCTTGCACAGTTATGACTATTTAATTGAACACTCGATCTGTTGTGCTAAAACGTCAATATAGTAAAAAAGGATCTCTCTTTATCAAGAGAGATCCTTTTTTTACTTCTTCTTCTTTTCTGTCGGTTGGCTTTGTTTAGCGAAATTAGATGAATCATCGAAATTCGGTTGCTTTTTACCTGCATTATTACTTCTACCTTTTCCCATATGTAATGCACCTCCCCTCATCCTTACTATTCCCAATAAAAAACTCCTCTTGCATTCAGGAAAAAATTTTTATTGTCGCTTATTAATAATGTCCAACAGTTCTCGTAGTACTTCCAACACTCTCGGTTCTGCCATACCATATTGTATACTTTCAATCATATTGTTAATGGTGATCATCATGCTGAGCTTGATAAAGAACAGCTTGTGGATAAAAAAAACGCACATTCCATACATGTGAAAGAAGTTTTAGTGGTATTTTGACTCATCCAAGCATATAAAGTAACTAAATACTTACTTGGTACCTATCTGTTTGTTGCACAAAACCAACATCCCTAGTAATCTCTCGTAAGGTATTTAGAGATAACAATCTTTAAAATTCTTGAGCAAATAATTGTAATTCATCAGATACAAGAATAGACATAAAAAAAACGCTATCCTTTCCTATATATTTACAGAAAGAATAGGTTTTTCATTTTAATGGTATTACTTGATAGTAATGGCATTCCTATTAAAGCTAATATACAAATAACATCAATAAACTTGTAACTATGCCGACCCAAATGCAAAGAATGAAACAATAACCCATAATGTCTTTAATTTTCAATCCCAGCACACCTAAAAGAGGTAATGCCCAGAACGGCTGAATCAAATTTGTCCATGCGTCCCCCCAACCTACCGCCATAGCGATAGTAGCCGGATCTACACCTAACTTCAATCCTGCCGGGACCTGCAGTGGTCCTTGTAAAGCCCATTGCCCCCCGCCAGATGGCGCCAATAAGTTTACCAACCCCGCTGACCAATATGTAAATATATCAAATGTATCCTTTGACGCAATGGATGCCATCCATTCAATGATTGAGCTTCCCAAACCTGAACTACCTAAAACAGCAATAATCCCTGCATAAAATGGAAACTGTAAGATAATTGGAGAAATGGATTGCGCAGATTCTTTGAATCCTTGTGCAAAGTTACCAAGAGAACCATGTAGGAGCAAACCAAGTGACAAGAAAAACAAATTAATGATATTTAAATCTAAACTATGACCGTTCATGAATTCATAAACACAATACAACGTGCCGATTGCGCCTAATACTATTCCTAAAACTGGTGTCCATTCCAGTTTTTCCGCAGGAGTTAAACTCTTTTGAGGAGGTTTTACAAAAGAATTTGTATCAGTTTCGATTGCTTTATAGCTGATAATCCCACTTTTGGGAGCCATAAGTACAATAATAATTGGCATCGTGATGAATAGAGTGAAAAAAATAATTAAAGTAGAGTAACTAAAGATTGTTTGTGAGGTAGGAATAATTCCAATCATATCTACAAGAAAATGATCCTTTGTGGCAATTGTCAGGCCAATAGAACTGGAGAGACCTGCGCTATATAAGGCTGTCGGAGCATAAGCAGCTGCTACAAGTAATGGAAAATGTGCATTCGGATTCTTTTTTGCTACTTCCTTTGCAATGATAGCTCCCACAACTACGGCTAGTCCCCAATTGATATAGTATGCAATTGCACTGATTAAAAATGTCATCGTATAGGCCTTTTGAGGTGTATCGGCTAACTTTGCAACAGACTGCAAGCCTCTATTAATAAACGGGACAGAAGCTAGCGTCATCCCTGTAACCATTAGCAATACCATTTGCATTGTAAACGTTAAATAAGTCCAAAACCCATCCCCCCAAGATTTTACGATTTTGTACGGATTTGAGGGATTCATCAACAAAGCTATAATGAAAGTAAATAAAGTGAGCAGCACTGCAATAACAAAGGCATCCGGGACATATTTCTGAGACCATCTCGAAAATATATTTGCACATCGTGTAAGCAACGATTCTTTCTTTCCTGGTTCTGAATTTGTCTCCATTAAGGAATGTTTCATAAATATTCTCCTTTCTAAATTTTAATAAGGTAAATATAAATAACATTCCACAAAAGAAAATAAAATCCTTTTGCACTTGCTGCATATCAATCAACTAGATCAATATTCAAATACCGTTACTTTCAACCTTTCTGGGCATTACCAGCATTAGCGATAGCTGGTTTAGGTGCTCGTGACATTATGGGATTTTGTGTTGTGAACTTACTATATGCGGGTTTTATCATTAGTCTATGTTTCTTATTTATTTAAACGAAAAGCTAGTTTTATACTAGCTTTTTTACATAATAAATCACTTATTTCCCACGCAATTTATAATCTTCTCCCACTCTGACTCCGTAAGATGTAATGACTCAAATAAAAAAAAATCTTCGCAAATTTTTCCGATCAGGTGTGGATGTTCCCTCAAAAAATTCCACTGTAACGCTTTAGGAAGAAAATATGTTTCATATTCTTTACTTCCCCGTACTACCTCATCTACTTCTCTTTCACAAATTCCTCTTATTAAATACTCATTTCTTAACTCTATTTGAATTTGCTGAAATGTTTCGCTGCATTTTTTCAATTGAAGTAAACACGTAACATACTTCCGAAAAAGTTCGCCATCATACTGAACACAGTTTATAATACGGTCGACTTCATTCATAATGTACGAGCCTTTTCTTCTATTTGTAATAACCATTTTTCACGCTTTGATACTTTACTCGTTTTCACAGATTGAAACACTGAACGTTTTATATCGCGAATGCCACAAAAACGTAAAACACCTCTCTTCATCATAATCCAATCTGCTGATCGATATAATAGTGCGACGTACCATAACGGTGAATCTAGCGTATTAATCACCCACGCCTTCTTACCTTTCAATAAGCCTTTCGGCAGAGCCCCTTCATATTTATAAGCAAATCCAGCTACGAAAATACGATCAATAAATCCTTTTAAAATTGCTGGCATCCCCCACCACCATATTGGATAGATGAATAGAAGTGTATCTGCTTCTTCTACTAACGTTCTGTACCGAGCTGTTTCCTCTTCATTTACTAAATCACGTCTTTTCTTCTCTTCATTGAATACGAGGACTGGATCAAATTGTTCTTTGTATAAATCAAGTACGGTAACTGAATGATTTGTTTCCTGTAGTCCTTTTTGCACATGATTGAAAATCGCCGCATTAAAACTTGAAGGACTAGGATGAGCGTATACAATGAGTACATTCACTACAAAACAACTCCCTTTATAAGTTAAAGTTTCCCCTTCTTTAACATCTTCTCTACAATTTGCACGTTTTTCGAACTTTGTAATAAACGATTTAATACTGTGAGTAACTCTTCCTTTTCTAAATCTTTCAGTTTCTCTTTCACCTTACTCTCACCGGCATCTTGCATATCATAAACGACCGCCGCCATATGCTTACAATAATTTTCATAGGGACACTCACAATTACTTTCTGAAAAATCTTCGAGATCGATGACCACTTCATAATTCCCTGCATTTCCAGTTACAAATGCAAATACTTTATTATCATGTATTTCAACATCTTCTACATGTCCATCTTCATAATATTCATATCCTCTATCAATAATATATTTCGGGATATGCCTATATAGTTCTTTTATTAAATAAGCATACATAACAACACCTCTTCCTTTAATTCCCTTTTGACTTCAAAAATCCTGCATGTTATTCTAATTACTGTTAAGTAGCAAGTCTACGTGACAAAACGACTGACACCTATTCGGCGAAGGTGTCTCTTTTCATTTGCAGCCGATATGAATTGCCTCTTTCAGGCACATTCAATTTTTGACACTACACACTCAACACCATTCCCTGTATCAGGCTGCTTTAGCAGTCTTTTACTCTACATACTCCGTTATTTTAAGAAAAAAAGAGAGCTTAGCTCCCTTTTCTCGCCTTATACAATACCCCTTTTTCAGCATAGAGATATTCATCAGCTAATGTAATTTTCCCATCCAGTTTTAGTTCGTCTAATAATCTTGATAAATAAAATTGATGCAACATTTTTTTCGTGAATTTTCCTTCATGATGCGAAACGATATGTTCTTGAATATCTAACAATGATATCGGCTTATCTTGCTCTATCATATATTCATAAACTGTACTACGCAGTTTTACGTATTTTTCGAGTGTCACAGTAATGCGCAACCCCTTTCTTCTTAATATAAATTTTCGTAATCGGTTTTTTTGCAATAAAAAAACCTCTCCGATAAGAAGAAGTTACGTATATATCTTCGTCTTATCTCCCAGAACAAATATGTTCTGCTGGAATTAGCACCTGCATCGCGGTTGCTGGGTTTCATCGGGCCAGTCCCTCCACCTCTCTGGATAAGAAAATATTCACTTAATTCTTACTATACGTAATTCCACTTTAATTGTCAAACAAATATAATAAATATAACAAATTATATTTTCTTCCTTACTGTTCATACTACCCATATACGAACATGCAAGGAGGATTATGAAATGCATCAAAATGCTCGCGGATATGTACAAGATTCTTTTCAATCATTACAAGAAGCTAAAAATTGTTTAGAAGAAGCGCTCGAAACAGTTGAAAAAGATTTTAATCGCGCTCGTATTGAACAATCACTTTATGCTGTTGAACAAGCTATTCAACGTTGCGAGTACACCGTTCACATTTTAGAAAAAGATTAAAAACTTCCCATCAATTGATGGGAAGTTTTTTCAAATGGCATACTTCATAATTATTGCCGTTATGATTAAAAAATATACAGAATTAGCAATTTCTAAAATTCCTACTTTTATAATAGAAATTTTTTTGCCATACAACACAATTGCTCGAATGACACTTGGTATAAAAATAAGAGAACACCACGGATTAATCACAAATATGATTATCGTTAATACGATATGATATCCCCAAGATATAAGACGATACTTCGGGTTATTTTTTTCACGAATCATCGTTTTCACATAGAACGTACTACCTAAAAAGTATAAAAATGAAATAAGCGCAATGAATAATGCTGTATGATCGATTTGCTTCATTGAAAAGGAATAACTAATTAACCCACCGATACAAAACACAATAATCGCACAAATATCATTTAATAGTGCTCTTTCATTTTTTTGACGAGCGTAATACATATTCACTATAAATAATGGAATCATTACTATTACGAATAAAAGAATTCGCCACTCATATAATAAAGAAATCATCCCAAATAGGAACGCAATAAGAAAATAAATAATGGCAACTTGTAAAAACTCTTTTTTTCGTCTTTGCTTTATGTACGTAAGAAATGGGTACGTAGCTAAATAGATAAAGAACCACGCTAAAAACAATGGAATATGATAAATAGTAGGTTTCCCAAGTATGACACTTAATAAAAAAGGAATAACAAGCATGGCCCATGCACCATGTTGCTTCGGAATAACTAACTTCATTAACTATACACCTCCCTTTTGAAAAAAGTTCTCACCTCCAATTATACAAATAATTTTATATAATAGCGGATGCATATTGAATCGATTTTTTGACAAAAAAATGCTCCTTACATTATGTAAGAAGCATGAAAGAGGCAAACGAATATGTAAGTCGCGACCCTACCTTATATGAGTATGCTTTTCTATGTCACGTTATGCTCATCTAATATACCGTATTTCTTTTTAAATCTTGTAAGGATCGTAATCCATGAAGTACTAAATAGTAATAAGAAAATAACATTCGAAATCGCATGGCTCAAATCAAAGTAAAAACTTGCGATATAATACGAAATGACAGTTTCCCATGTTGCTTCTCGTATAAAACCGAGAAGGCCCCAGAAATTCATAATCCAGCCAAATAAAAAGCCAACAATTACTCCGTAAAGAAGTCTCCCCCATAGCTTTTTCATAAAAAATGTATTACGAAGTAAACCTGCTATAAAACCAATCATGCCCCACGAAAACATTTGCCACGGTGTCCATGGACCTTGTCCTAAAAAAATATTAGATACGATTGCTGCTGTAGCACCAATCATAAAACCAGTTTCACTTCCAAATACAATTGCAGAAACGATAATGACAAAAGAAGTTGGTTGTACACTTGGTAAAATAGAAAATGGCACCCGGCTTACTGCTGCAATTGCCGCTAATACAGCAACGAGAACAATTTCACGTGAAACAAACGCTTTTCTTTCAAAACGGATATAGAAAGGTAACATAATAACTGCTAATAGAAACAAACTACTTAACATGTAATAACCGTCCATGACAAGTGTCGTAAAAAGCAATGTGCCGATTATTACTGCAAAAATACATATTATGAATGCAACATATCGTTTGGACACGCTTCGTACACATCCTCCCATGTTAATGCATATGGCAATTCTTTTCGAATGAATCGATTAATAGATGTTGTATAAAAGAAGTTGCCGCTAAAAAATTCTTTCGGTGCATCATTCATAATGACTGTTCCATCAAATAACATCATACATTGATCCACGTATTTCGCTGCAAACTCAATATCGTGCGTTGCCATTACAATTGTTGTACCTTCTTTTTGTAGCTTCCTAAATAGTTCTCCTACTCTTTCTTTCTTCCATGGATCCAATCCCTTTGTCGGTTCATCAAGTAATAATAACGTTGGCTTTGATAATAACGTCGTACATAACGCAAGTAATTGTTGCTCTCCTCCGCTACAATCATGCGGATGGCGTTCTTTAAGCGAGTACAACCAAAACTGTTTTAGCGTATCTTCTGCTATTTCTTTTCCTTGTTCTCCATATAATTCACGCGCACGTTCATAAACCTCGTCCCATACTGTATCAAATGTAAAATGGTAATACGGATGCTGCGATACATACCCAATACTTTTAAACCGTTCTTTCGAATCAATTTTATGTATCACTTTTCCGTTCCACTTTACTTTTCCTCTTCTCGCTTTTTGTAATCCTGCTAAAATCGTTAACAGTGTAGACTTACCTGTACCGTTCTTCCCAACGAGCGCTACCCATTTTCCTTTTTCAATCGAAACTGATAAATCACGTAAAATAAGCGGACTATTTTTTTCATATTGGAACGAAATATGCTCTGCGCTTAAAATTACCTCTTGCTTTTCACTTTGTGCTATTGGGTCATTTACATATGATATCGCTGCAAAATCATTCATTTTCATTTGCGCCTCTCGCACTGTAAACGGAATATCTCTCACATTCCACTCTAAAAATAGCCTTGGAATTTGCGGAATAAATGGACGGAATGTTTCTACTCCCCACATATCCGTAATAACAATTTTAGGACTACCATCATACATAATACGGCCATTATCCATACAAACAACGCGTGTTGCAAGCGGGATAACTTCATCTAAACGATGTTCACTTAAAATAATCGTAATTCCAAGTTCTTCATTAATCCGTTTTAATAATCCTAAAAACTCTTTTGCAGCGATTGGATCTAACTGCGCTGTCGGTTCATCTAATAATAGCAATTTCGGCTGCATAACTAATACCGCAGCTAAATTGACAAGCTGCTTCTGCCCACCAGATAACGTGTGAACAGATTGATGCAATAAATCTTGAAATCCTAAAAAGCTAATAAGCTCTGCTATTCTTTTTTGAATAATATGTGATGGTAATCCGATATTTTCTAAAGAAAATGCTAATTCTTGAATCACTGTATCCATAACAATCTGGTTTTCTGGGTTTTGAAATACCATCCCAATTTCTTGGGCAGATAACAAATCAGCTACTTCCTCTATTAAAACACCCTCATAAAATATCTCTCCAGAACGCGTACCAATTGGAAGTAACTCCTTTTTAAAATGTTTTAATAACGTCGTCTTCCCAGATCCCGATCCTCCAGCAAGTGCAATAAACTCACCTTTTTGAACAGAAAGAGAAATATGCTGTAACGCTTTTTTATTTTCATCAGCATATACAAATGATAAATTGTTTATTTCTGCATGCGCCACCATATCCATTCCCTTCCTTCCATCATAATTGGTAAACTAATAAACAGTGTAAATAATACAAACATCATTCCATCGTATTGCTGGAATAAAATAGATTCGACTTTCGGATAAATAATCAATTTCCCTCCGCCATAATTACTACATACAATAGCAGCTATAAATAAAATGATTAAATAACTGAGCGTATACCAATCACGCCTTTCCATTCTATAGCGAATATACGTCGTACGCTTCGTTACACCAAATCCACGAGCTTGCATAGAATCTGCCGTTTGCAGTGCATCTTCTAATGAACAAATTAATAATACTTGCAGCAATTGCATACCATTTTTGACGCGTTCTATTATCGAACCTGAATCTACCTGCACACCTTTCGTTTTTTGGACGAGTGTTATTTTCTGTAATCTTCTAATAAACAAAGGAACAAATCTCACTGTAATCATCGTTAACAATGCAACTTTCGGTGAAATTCTTGAAAACAAATATAAAAATTTATGACTGGAAATAATATCATTGTATGACGCAAACGTAAACATAACTGCAACTAGTAATAACCCCATTACTATTCCAAACATAATCGCCTCAAGCTTAATACGGCTATCACCTAACCAAAATAACGTAGTTCGACCTCTATGCGTTAATAACGAATTAAATAAAACCACCATAAAAAAGAAAACAATTGTGCTCGGTAACATCTTTCTTATCTTTTCGCTATTTCCTTGCATCACATTTAACATAATAATTAATACTATTGCTCCAATTAAAAAAAGAGGATGAAGACACATCGTACATAGTATCATCACCCCGATATAATAGAAAAAATTCACAAAAGGATGTAAAGAAGAAAAACTTATTTTCATAGCCCTTTACCGAATGCCTTTCTTATTGTAATACGTATACCCACTCAATTGTATCGCCTGGTTTTACCGTAGCTACACCAGCACTATGGTTTGGAAAAGCACCGTTCACACGATATTTCCATCCACTAGTATCCGCAATATCTTTTTCATATAAATCATTAATACCTTTCACATAAATACTATCTCTAGATCCGCTTGCATCAACATCTAATCCTGTACGTTGTAATACTTTATACACAGTATCGCCATCTTGTACATCCATCTTTTTCGCACCCATTATATATCCGTTATTTCCTTTTACCGAGATTGTTACTTGTTTTGCTTTAGGTACTGGTGGTACTGGTGGTGGCACTGGGTTTGGTGGTGGTACCGGTGTTGGTGGAGCTGGTACACTATTGTTCTCTTCTGGCTTTTTCTTTTGCTCCTGCTTCGGTGTTTCTTTCGGCTGATTCACAACCTTTGCTTCTTCTTTTACTTCTGGTGCTTTCGGTTGTTGTTTCTCTTCTTGTACTTGTTGCTGCTCTGGTTGCTTATTTACAGCAGGTTGCTCTTTCGGTTGTTCCTGTTGTTTCTCTTCTTTCTTTACCTCTGGTTGTGCCTGCGGCTTTTCCTCTTTCGGCTTCTCTTCTACTTTTTGTTCTTGTTTCTCTTTCTGTTCTTCTTGCTGCTTTTGCTCTGATTCAGCTTGCTTTTCTTCTGCTTTTTCTTCTGGCTTCGCTTCATCTTTTTGTTCTTCTTGTTTCGCTACCTCTTCTTGCTTCGGTTCTACCTTCTTTTCAGGCTTTACAGCTGCCTCTTCACATCCGGCAAGTAGCCCGAGCGAAAGCAGTAAAGAAATGAACCATTTCACCTTACTCATCCTATCTCTCACCTTTCATACGAAAATTAGGAGCAAATAATTGCTCCTAATTTTTTGTTAAGCTGCTTTACGTCTCCATAATACATATGCAGAAGCAATACATAATACACCCATACCTACTTCTGTTGCTGGACTATGAGAAGATGCTCCTGTTTTTGGTAGACTGTTACCGTTTCCGATTTTTTTATTCTTAACCGGTTCGTTATCTACAACTACTTTTAGATTTTCATCTTTTGTTTCTTGTTGTACTTGTTTTTGTTCTTTCGGTTCTTCAGTAACTTCTTTTTCTACTACATTATTTTCTGGTTCAACGACCTTTTCTGGCTCTTCAATCGGTTTTGGCTTAATTACATCACCAGCGTCTACATTAGACCAATCATAAATAGATTTTCCCATTTCCTTAAATTGAAGTAATGCTAAAAGAGCCTGTTCTGTAGCCATTCCGTTACCATTTTGATCACTTGGTAACCATTTAAATTCACCATTTGAAAGTTGATATGATAATAGGTTTTGCATTGCCTTATGAAGACGATTTTGATCTACATCTTTAACAAGCGATAATCCAATAATTGCTTGCGCAGTACTATTTGAATTTTCTTGTCCATCAGCTGAAAAACCGCCATTTTGCAGCTGTTCGTTATATAAATACGCAACAGCTTTTTGTATAGCTGGTTTCACATCTGATCGCTCTTGATAAGGAGCTAATGCTGATAAAACCATACCTGTTACATCAACGCTACTAGCACTATCTTTACTACCTGAACTATTATAAGTCCATCCACCGTCTGTATGCTGATTATTTAACAGTGCTTCCACTAGAGCAACTCTGTTCCATTTTGATTCAACTGGAATCTCATACTTCTTCGTATCAAATGCAAGTAAAGCAAATGCATAACCTGTAACAGAATTCACTTTATCTGACTCATACAATTTTTGAACTAAATTATGTCCACCTACATTTTTAGGGTCTGCACTCATTGCATTCATCATAATAATTGTTCTAGCTAAATCTGTCGCTGAAAAACGGTTAATACGCTTTTCTACTTTTTCAGTTACTGACTTAACATAATTTAATTTTGCCTCAATTGGCACATTCTTTCCAGAACGAGAAAGCGCTACAGCTACCCAGTCACTTTCAATTCCATCTTGTAACATCTTATCTGATGTTTTAGAAATGGCTTCGTTTAATTGTGCACTTGGATCTTGAATGTTCTCTTGCTTTGGTTGTTCTGTTTTTTTATCATCTTGACCTTCTGGTTTTGGATCAACTGTCGGTTTACTATTTTCACCTTCTGGTTTTGGATCGACTGTCGGTTTACCATTTTCACCTTCCGGTTTTGGATCGACTGTCGGCTTACCATTTTCATCTTCTGGTTTTGGATCGACTGTCGGTTTACCATTTTCACCTTCCGGTTTTGGATCGACTGTCGGTTTACCATTTTCACCTTCTGGTTTTGGTTCTTCTGGTTTGCCACCGTTAGGTTCTTCTGTTTTACACGTCCCCAACTTATCTAACGTTTCTTTCAATGTTTCCTGGCTTATATTGCTCCAGTCTGAAACAAAGCGAAAGACAACAACATCTCCAGATTTTAATTTATAACTATCTGCTCCGACTTCTGCAGACTTATCATTTACATCATATAGCCAAGCACTTGTAGCCCCGGCCATTAAACCATCGATTCCTTTTACATATGTTCCAAACGACATCGTTTCAGATTCTACTTTGTCCCCCATGACCTTTTGCAGCAAACTTAAAGCTGTTTCCCCATCTTTAATTTGCTCTTCTTTCGGACATAACATAATGCCCTTTTGTGATTCCCCAATAATTGCAAGTTTTGCTGTATTTCCTTCAGCAAACGTAATATGTACTGTATTCGCAAAAGAAACAAATACAAGTGTCACTGCCATTAACGACGTAAGCAGCCACTTTTTCAACATTGCCATCCCAAAATTTCCTCCCTTACTACCATTTACACAAAAAAAGGCCCTTCAAGGGCGTGCGATTGACACTCTCTTTTTGTAAGTGTCGAACAAAAATGTACAACACCTCCTACCCGCATCATTCGCGGCTATATTTGTATAGGAAAAATAATTTTGTTCATGAACGTATCATTGTGATAACATTCACTTTTCTAGGCACAACTTACTTCCATTTAAGTTATCGTAAAACGATAAACCTATACATTCTGTAAATTTTAAATTTCTGTATTATTTTACTATTGACAAAGAATTTTGTCCATGCTTTATCGGATTTATTTTCTAAGAATAATAACTTATTAACTCTTAACGATGTAAACTCTTTTCACTAATAATGACGCCATCTTCATCCGCATAGACATATTCATTTGGATTCCAATCCACTTGTCCAAAGTGCAATGAAATATTTCGTTCTCCTTTTCCTTCTTTCACACTTCTATTTGGCATCGTTCCTAACGCTAAAATACCAATATTAATATTCTTTAGTTCACTAGAATCACGAACATACCCATTCACAATAATTCCTGCTAGCTTTCTTTCTTCCGCAATAGCTGCCAAATTATCACCAAGTAACGCACAATTCGTAGACGCTCCTCCATCAACAACTAATACTGTTCCTTCTGGTAATGTTTGCAATCCTTCCTTCACTAGTACATTATCATCTTTCACTTTTACAGTTGCAATTTTCCCGTGGAATTGTTCTTTCTTCCCAAAAGACCGAAAAGACTGGCGACATATTTGTAATTCCTTTTCAAATTCATCACATAGATCAGTAGTTTTCCACATCTTGTTCCCTCTTTTCCTTTTTCTTTCTACATAACATATTCTTGGCTTATTATCGTTTCCCTGTCTAATATTGCAATAATTTGTACGTGCGGGAAAAGGATACAAAAACTATTGCCTTAAGAAGCTACCTTTATTATAATCTATTTCACAGATTAAATTCAGAATATTAAAAATTAACCAAGTGAAGAAGGAGGGATTTTATGCAAATACAAACTGAGGCAAAAAAACAACCTAGTAAACCAAAGTTTAAAATGCCTGATGCGTACGTACTGCTATTTTTTATTGCCTTACTTTGCGCCATTGCTACTTATTTCGTTCCTGCTGGAGAATTTAAAAGGGTTACAAACGGGACCGTTACAACGACAATACCAGGTAGCTACCATTCTGTTCCGCAATCACCTGTAGGATTTGTTTCTTTTTTTACCGCTATTGAAAAAGGAATGACACTTGCTGCTCCTATTATCTTTCTAATTTTATTTACAGGTGGAGCCATTGCAATTCTTGAAAAGACAGGTGCCCTTGACGGTTTAATCTATCATGTTATTAACAAATTTCGTAATCAGCAATTACTTTTCATATGTATTGTCGCCGCACTCTTTTCCATTCTCGGAACGACTGGCATTATCGTTAACTCAGTTATCGGCTTTATCCCTATCGGCATCATCGTTGCCCGCACATTAAAATGGGACGCTATCGTTGGCGTAGCAATTATTTATTTAGGCACTTATGCTGGTTTTAATGCTACTATTTTATCCCCCTCACCTTTAGGCATTTCACAAAAGATCGCAGAACTTCCGATGTTTTCGGGAATTGGTTTACGCACAGCAATTTATATATCTTTTTTACTTGCTACCATTCTATATATAAATTGGTATGTAAAGCGCTTGAAAAAACCGAATAAAGGAAGCATCCTTGGCGACAACTGGTTTCCAAGTAACGCTCTTTCAAGCGAAAAAGAAGCAGAGAAAAAGGAAGTTCCTTGGACGATACGTCATAAATTAATTTTACTCGTTTCAGCTTTATCATTAATTGCATTTTTAATAGGCGCTTTTCGTCTGCATTGGACGGACGCAGAAATGACCGCTACTTTTATTTTCATAGCAATTACAGCCGGAATAATAGGTGGCATGAAAGCAAACGATATCGCTTCTACTTTTCTAACTGGCTGCCAAAACCTTATCTATGGTGCTTTAATTGTCGGAATGGCTCGCTGTATTTCAGTCATTTTAGAACAAGGCAAATTACTTGATACTATCGTTAACCAGCTCGCACAGTCTCTTGAAGGACAAAGCCCTGTATTTGGCGTTATCGGTATGTACGTAAGTAGTGCTGCATTACATTTCCTTATTTCATCCGGGACAGGAGAATCGGTTATTTTTATTCCGATATTAGCTCCATTAGCTGATTTCATGCACATTACACGCCAAGTTACAGTACAGGCTGTTATGCTCGGAGAAGGTGTAGTAAACTGCTTAAATCCAACTTCCGGTGTTTTAATGGGCGTTCTCGCAGCAAGCGGGATTTCTTATGGAAAATGGATTCGTTTCATGGCTCCACTTGCACTCATTTGGTTTATCATTGGACTTGTTTTTCTTATTGTTGGGGTGAATATTGAGTGGGGACCTTACTAAATACTTAACTAGATAAATAAGTACTATCGTTCCATATAAATATCTATTCTATTTCCCTCACTAGTCCTATAAAAATCATTTATTCTAGTAAAAATATAAGAAGGGATTGATCATAATGATCAATCCCTTTTATCAAAATATAATACCTTTAAAAATCTTAGTTCCAGATTTTATTTACCCATTCTGGATGATCAATAAAAGGGTTGCGGTTATGTTGATATTTTGTAAAAATCACTTCATTACGCTTTCGCTCTAAATCATCGACCGGGTCTTGTTCATTCCATTTTAATAAGACAGATAGTTTCCCCATGTATGGATCTTTATTGTTATTCACTTTTTCATTTAGTTCTAAATCTATTTCGCCGTTGTCTCCCTCGTAACGAACAGCCATATAAAACAGCATTCTAGCAATATCTCCTTTTACACTATCACGAGGTTCCCAAGAATCACTATCATATTTACATTCTGTCGCTTCAGAATGATTTACACCACCGTTATCAAAATCTAGATTTCCACGTGAACTATTTACAGATACATCCGTCGCTCTTAAATGATGTAGATCTGTTCCAGGTCCTGCAGTCGTTCCAAAGTCACCGTGAGATTTTGCCCAAACATGCTCTCGGTTCCAGTTATTTACTCCTGATCCATTCGTAAGTTTCCCTTGCGAACGACCAGTATATAAGAGTATCACATTATTTTTATTATTTGGATCTTCATCAGTATCTCTTAACGCTTCCCAAACCGCACTGTATGATAACTTTGTATGATTATCAATAATATTATGCAATTCCTTCTTTAATTCTAACCCCGTTTTTCCTATTGCGTTATTATAATATGTATCGTCATAATTTTTTACAATAATCTCCTGTGCTGATGCAGGAACCACTTCACCGTGTATAGTATCTGTGAATGATAGAGATGCAGAACCTAAAATAAAAAATGAAGATAGTGTAACCATAGCAATCTTTGTATTTCGAAACTTCATATACCCATTCCCCTTTAAAATATAATTTAAAGCTATTAACTAAAAAGTGCTTTCTAACCCCCGAAACCTTTTAGAAACCCATTCCCCTTTTCTGTTTATTTAATACAAGACTCTATCCAGTCTGTATCACTTCTAAACTTTTTGTTTATTCACATTCCAAACAATTTCACTTTTTACAAGGAATATCCTTTTCTTATAAAGATTATTAACATATTCTTTACAACTAAAAAGTAGTTTAATATTAACTTATAAATTTAAATTTATTTATGCAATAATGCATATTTGATAATTTGTTCAAAAGCATTTAAAGAAAACTGTGCTCAAATATATAAAATTTAATATAGAAATTAAAAATCCGATGCTAATATGAATTCTTTTCTCTACAAATAAAAAAAGAATGTGTCTCACACATCCCTTTTTTCATTCCCATTTGTAAAAGGATTCTAAATCCCTTCAAGTCTCACTATTTACTTCGTTACCTCACCAAACTGCGCTCTCGTCACTTTCGCCAAGTCATCTACTTTAAGCTCAATTTGTATACCAATTTTCCCGCCACTTACTATCATCGTTTCAAGTGATTGGGCACTTTCATCAATACATGTAGAAAATAACTTCTTCATTCCGACTGGTGAACAACCACCACGAATATATCCTGACACTTTCGTAATATCTTTAACAGGAATCATTTCAATTTTCTTTTCACTTACTGCTTTTGCGGCAGCTTTTAAATTCAGTTCCTCATCTACCGGAATAATAAACACATGATAATTTTTACTATTTCCTTGAGCGATTAGCGTTTTATATACTTCTCTCACTTCTCGTCCAATTTTCTCGGCTACTGATACGCCATCAATTTTCCCATCATCTGGATCATATGACATCATCGAATATTCAATTTTTTCTTTATCTAATATTCGCATCGCATTTGTTTTATCTTTTTTCATAGTGATCTCCTTAAAAGGTTATTTCATATTATTAAGTTTTATTATACACCCTTTTCCATTTCTCCTACATAACTTCACGTATATTTCAAAACTAAAAATATTGATAATTCAAAAATCATCTGATATAATTTGGAAAAACTTACGTTAAGGAGAGATTTGCAATGCTAAATTTTAATACTTCTTTCCAACTTCATCATCATACGTAACGCCGTGTATCCGAAGAAAAATTTTTCTTCGTGGGTACAGGGCTTTTCCTGTTGACCCACGAAGCGTCCATAAAGCTATGTGGGTATTTTTATACCTGCATAGCTTTTTTAATTTGAAAAAGGAGTGATTATGATGGAAATGAGAAATGTAAAGGGAACGAAAGACTATTTACCAGAGGAGCAAGTGCTGCGAAATAAAATTAAAAGAGCATGTGAGGATACGTTTGAACGTTATGGCTGTAAACCGTTAGAGACACCAACGTTAAATATGTATGAGCTTATGTCATACAAGTACGGCGGTGGTGATGAAATATTAAAAGAAATATATACACTTCAGGATCAAGGAAAACGCGAACTTGCCCTACGATACGATTTGACAATTCCATTCGCAAAAGTCGTGGCGATGAATCCAAATATTCGCCTCCCTTTTAAACGGTATGAAATTGGGAAAGTATTTCGAGATGGCCCTATTAAACAAGGAAGATTTCGTGAATTTATACAATGCGACGTTGATATAGTTGGTGTTGAGTCTGTCATGGCAGAAGCTGAGCTTATGAGTATGGCGTTTGAGCTGTTCCAAACGTTAAACTTAGAAGTAACGATCCAATATAATAACCGAAAATTATTAAACGGTATTCTCGAGTCTATTAACATCCCTACTGAGTTAACAAGTGACGTCATTTTATCATTAGATAAAATCGAAAAGATTGGGATTGATGGTGTACGAAAAGATGTATTAGAGCGCGGAATTTCTGAAGAAATGGCTGATACGATATGTAATACCGTATTATCTTGTCTAAAGCTTACTATCGCTGACTTTAAAGAAGCTTTCAATAATCCACTCGTTGCCGATGGAGTAAACGAACTACAACAATTACAGCAATATTTAATCGCCCTTGGAATAAATGAAAATACGATATTCAACCCGTTTTTAGCGCGAGGACTCACAATGTATACAGGTACTGTATATGAAATCTTTTTAAAAGATAGATCGATTACATCTAGCATCGGTAGCGGCGGCCGTTACGATAACATTATCGGAGCATTCCGTGGTGATAATATGAACTATCCAACAGTCGGTATTTCATTCGGTTTAGACGTTATTTATACAGCACTATCGCAGAAAGAAACAATCTCATCTACAGCGGATCTATTTATCATCCCACTCGGGACAGAGTTACAATGCTTACAAATTGCCCAGCAATTACGTTCTACCACTTCCTTAAAAGTCGAACTAGAACTAGCAGGACGCAAATTAAAACGTGCCCTTAATTATGCCAATAAAGAGAATATCCCTTATGTGCTTATTATTGGGGAAGACGAACTTAGTACAAACACTGTTGTGTTGCGGAATATGAAGGAAGGTAGTGAGGTGAAGGTTCCGATTTCTTCTTTAAGTAATTATTTATAATACGAACCACCCTCGTTTGGGTGGTTTTTCTATTTTATAGATACCTAACAATTAGTTTACATAAAATTATTATAATCTATTAAAAATACAAATAAACAATATCCAATTACCTATTATTTTTGGTAATATATAGATACGAATTGTTTTAGGAGGATTAACTTTGAAAACCTACATTCAAGCACTAAAGTGGACTACAGGGATCTATCATCTTTTATTACTTCCTTGTTATTATGTATTTCCAAGTCTTGTTAACCTATATGGGATACCTTTACTACTATTGATTGTTTTACATATCAATACTATTTTATTAGCTAAAAAAGAAGGCATGAATACGTCCCCTCATTATATCGGTATTATCGTTACTCTAGTTGCCTTTTTCCCTTATATAGAAATCGTTCTACATATGATAGCAGCCATTTTCCTTTTATTAGATGCTGCTTCTACGAATGCAAAAGAAGTGTATGATTCATAGATGGATAAAATGAAACTTTCATCCATTAAGTTTTGAAATAGGTCAGCAAAAAGGATTTACTTTTTAAGTAAATCCTTTTTTAAATTCCCCTCCTTACTCCAGAATAATAAAAGAATATTCTGTTTAATTTTTATAAATTTCTAAATATTTATAATACATTCGAATTAACATACATTTTAGTTATGTAAAAAATCTAAGTTTTAAGGAGATGAATCCATGCTTAAAAAGTTGGTAGCAGGTGCATTATTAACTGTTTCGTCGTTAACTGGAGGAATGGGATTAGTATCAGCTAGTACCGAAAAAGATTATACGATTTCCTCTTTCGAATATGTAACTGTAGATGAAAAGACTGTTGATTCGTTTAACAAATTGAGTGCTCCATCAAAGGAAGACGTAAAAATAACGTTAGTTCTACCGAAACAAAATCAAAATGGAGACTGGTTATCTTATGGATTTTCGAGCAAAGAA
Source organism: Bacillus cereus group sp. MYBK14-1 (assembly GCF_051916885.1). Lineage (NCBI taxonomy): Bacteria > Bacillati > Bacillota > Bacilli > Caryophanales > Bacillaceae > Bacillus > Bacillus cereus group sp. MYBK14-1. The sequence continues at coordinate 823,407 of NZ_JBQAHM010000001.1, forward strand.
AGTTTAGAGTCTTTTATTGAAAAGGATAAACAAAGGTTGAATCATTCAATCACTCTCCTTGGTGTTGGAGGAAGCGGACCTGGTAGTACAGACTTCTATAAACTCACAAATCAAGGTAGCGAGTATTTTTCTCTAAGTAGCGGTTATAAAAACTTGTCTGCTAGTTGGCAAAATCAAATTGTTTCTGTACGTACAGCAGCTCCTACTGCTAGCTATTCAACAACACTATGGGAACATACTTCAACTGACGGATATGGAAAAGGTGTTGTTTTTAAACATGCTGATTGGTATGGTCAAACTGCAAACTTAAATAACTTTCCAACTTCAGCAGTTGAAGTTAAAAAGTAAAAAATATAGAAATAAAAGGTGTTTTCACGTATGGAAACACCTTTTATTTCTACAACTATTTCACATAACTCGTCTATATCAATTTCAACTCTTAACTATTATTTTTCGTATTCCTATTCTCCAAAACCTTCTCCATATTATGAGTTGCCCATTCCATCATTAATAGAATCACTGGACGTAGTGATTCACCAAGCTCAGTTAACGAATATTCAACTTTAGGTGGCACTTCACGGTATACTTCACGATGTATAATGCCATCAGCTTCAAGTTCTCTCAGCTGCAGCGTTAACATTCTTTGTGTGATATTTGGTTTTAATCTTTTTAATTCATTAAACCGCTTTGTACCATCTAATAAATGATACAAAATTACCCCTTTCCATTTCCCTCCAATCACCTCAACCATAGCTTCAACTGGACAAGAATATTTATTTAAAAATGGGTAATTTATATTATTTTCGTTTGGACAATCCATAATAAATTCCTTCCCTTAACATTAGTATCTTTTTTGATACTATACCACATAAATGTGCGTACTTGTATCTATGTTACTTTAAAAATATAATTTACTTACAAAAATAAATTCATGAAAAGAGGAACTTTTATGACAAATACAAACGAAATTACAAAAGAAAAGATTATGGAGGCTTTTCATTTCAGACATGCATGTAAAGAATTCGATCCTATGCACAAAATTTCAGAAGAGGATTTCAAATTCATTTTAGAAACAGGCAGATTATCTCCTTCTTCTTTTGGATATGAGCCTTGGAAATTTATTGTCGTACAAAATAAAGAATTAAGAGAAAAACTACAACCGTATTCATGGGGCGCTGGTGGGCAACTTGCAACAGCTAGTCATTTTGTTATTGTTCTTTCAAGAAACATTAAAGATATGCATTATGATGCAGAGTATATTAAATATATGATGAACGATATTATTGGATTGCCTGAAGACACTCAAAAAATTAGATATGAATTCTTCAAAAAGTTCCAGGAAACAGATTTTAACTTATTACAATCCGATCGTGCTGTATTTGATTGGGCATCCAAGCAATCTTATATCGCTTTAGGTAATATGATGACGAGCGCAGCTCAAATCGGTATTGATTCTTGTCCAATAGAAGGATTTGATAAAGAGGAAGTAGATTCTTTACTTCGTCAAGAAGGCATTATACAAGGCGATAATCTTGAAGTATCAGTTATGGTTGCCTTTGGTTACCGTAAAGAAGAGCCAAAGCGTGACAAAACAAGACAGACTATGGATACAATTGTTGAATGGATTAAGTAATATAGCACAGACAAATAATGCTCCTAATAGCTGGATACTTATACTAAAGAACTATCAGTCGTTTTTCTTATGTATGAATTTGGTTTTTCATGGAAAGATATGTTAGTATGTATACAGTTTGAGTGCTCTATTTTTAGAGTCGAACAGGAGGAGAATGAATATGTCTGATATTGAAGTTGGCGAAGTGTTTACTCTTAGTGATGAGAATAACGAAGAGCAAGAAGTAGAAGTACTTGGAGCGATGGATGTCGAAGGTGCAGAGTATATTGCTGTTGCCTTTGTTGAAGATATCCAAACAGAAACTGAGGAAGACATTGATATTTTCTTTTTAAAAGTAGAAGAAGATAATGAGTTTTCATACATTGAAAATGATGAAGAGTTTGATAAAGTATCTACTGCGTTTGAAAAGATTTTGGATGAGCAAGAGCAAGAATAGTATGAATGAAAAACACGCGGGCGGATGTATATCCGCCCTCTTTTTATTTATTACTCATCCAGAGACTCACGCAGTAATTGCAGTACATCTTTCATCGCAAAAGGTCCATCTTTTTTAACATGTTCCGCAAATTCTGAAACGAGACGTAATGTTCTCACACTTTCGATTGGATGCTCTCCTGATGCACTTTCAGCTGAAAGCATAACTGCATTCGTCCCGTCCAGTACAGCTTGAAACACATCAGTCACCTCTGCTCTTGTTGGAATAGAATGATCTACCATAGATTGAAGCATTTGTGTTGCTGTAATGACATATGTATTCGTTCGATTACATTCCTGAATCATCATTTTCTGTAAAAGCGGAATGCATTGATACGGTAACTCTACTCCTAAATCGCCCCTTGCAATCATAATTCCATCTGCTTCTTTACATATATCTTGAAAATTCTCGATTGCTTCCATCGTTTCTATTTTTGCAATTACATTAGGTGACGTTTCTTTATACTGTTGTATAAAATCTCGTATTTCTTTTATATGACTAGGTTTTCTTACGAAAGAACACGCGATAAAATCAACATTCTCTTCTAAAAGAAACTGAATATCTTTTTTATCTTTCTCTGTAATAGCTGGTAAACGAACAGCCGCATCTGGTAAATTAACTCCTTTATGAGATGAGATATTGCCACCTGTTTTTACCTTCGTTTCTATTTTATCCGTACTTATCTTTTCAACAATTAATTCAACTTCTCCATCATTAATTAAAATTCTACTGCCTACTTTCACATCATTCGCAATTCCTTCATAATCAACGCTTGCTTCTGTATTACTCCCTGTAACTGTTTGTGTATGTAAAATAAAAGAATCTCCTGCCTGAAGTGTAATTTGCTCTCCCTTCACTTCACCTAATCTTATTTTAGGACCTTGTACATCACCCAAAAATTTAATAGAGTCATCTAATGATTTCACTAAACGAATGATGTCTTTATGACTTTCATGCGTGCCATGCGATAAATTCAGTCGAACAATTTTCATACCATTCTTTATTAACTGTGCTAACGTTTCTTTATTATTACTTGCGGGTCCAATTGTACAAATTCGATCGATTGTCATTTTTGTCACCATCCTTTTTTTAATAAGTTTCCCATATGAACTTAAAAATAACAGAGATTCTGACATGAATAGATTTAAATTTACATGAATTTCATAAAATTAAACCTGTATCCCTTGCTGGCTAAGCATTAGAAGATATATTCGCTTTTTTGCAAATGAAGACATGTTGAATCGAAAGTAAAAGAAAAGTTAAGTATGGGATAAACCATTGAGTGTTTCGAAATTTTCATATATTGTATGAATTGAGTTCGAACTCAAAAATTTAAAAAGGTGGGAAAATTAGTGAATATGAAAAAATCTTTATCGGTGACAACTTTAGGGTTAGCGGTTTTAGGTTTTGGTTTTACTAATAACGCAAGTGCTTCAGAGGTCGATACTGTAGACAAGCAGCCCGTTTTAGTTGACTTTGATACAATTCAATCAACAAAAACATCTAGTGTTCCTAGTTTGACTGTTGCAGTTGCACCTAAGAATGACTCTAACATTAGCGTATATACTCCCTTTTTTGGTAACCCATATGCAGTTGCTAAATCGAAATCAACTACGACCGAAGACTATGTTTATGCAAAAGCAAGAACTTTCAATGGCGATGGGTCATTAGTGAATACGAAAAGTAATAGTGCAAAAAAATCATCCTTTGTAAGTGCTACAGCGACCAACACAAGCATTTATTATGGAGATGATTACGCTATCGGTAATCATACCTATAAATTAAGTGGTTATAATGATGTGAATCACGAAACAAAAGCTTTCTGGTAAGAAAGAGAAAAAAGATATGCATCTTGCATATCTTTTTTCTCTAATATTTTACATATATTGAGGTGCTATTTATGAAACAAATATATATTATTAGCGGTGTTTTACTTATTTCATTACTTACAATTTATATTTTGTTCAATACTTCATTCATACAACCTCATCCACCTTCCATAGAAAATAAACGAGAGCAACAAACCAATACTATTTCTTACGGATTGAAGGATAATCAAGGCCAACATATTAACAATGGTAGTACAATTACTAGTGAGGATAATAAAATTAATGTAACATTATCATTCGTACATACTATTAATGAAAACCGAAAATATGGATTAATTGTTCTAGAAGATTACGAACAAAAACCTTTTAAAATAGAAGATACTACTACTGAAATATCACACTATTTTTTTGATATGAAACCAAACAGTTCAATGACTACGAAAATCTCTTTACACACTTCTCCTAATGCAAGTGAATTAACCTTTTTAATAATTAAAAAACCTGAATACAAATTAAAAGATAATAACTTAAATAAAGCAGCTATTTTAGAAGATATTCTAAGTATGCGATATTCAATGCATCCTCTTCAGAAAGAAAACGAAAAAATAAAACTCTCCCTTATAGATCCAGATGCTATTTTAAAAGATGGTCTTTACGAACCATTATTTGTTACGAACCGTGAAGAGAACTTACAAACTGTCTTCTTTGAAAAGGAAGGCAAGCAATTAATTTTATCAAACGGTAATGAAACAAATGATGAAATGACTTACGCAATCGTGGCTTTTAAAGATTGGAAACAAGTTGAAATATTTAACAATAGAAAAGTCGTTTATACTAAGGTTGCACCTGAAACGAGGCAAATCTTTAATTTCACATTGCCTTCAGTGGATCAGGAAAGTAATTTGCAACTCGTCGCTTTTCCATTTCCTTATAAAGTTAGCGAAGAAGATTATATCAGTCAACAAGCATTCAGTTCCTTTCGCATCGTAATTGAAAATGAAAATAAATAAGTTATACTGTGCACATTACAACAACCAAAAAAAGGCCTACTCACACGAGTAGGCTTTTGAAACTACGAAAGTTTCGTCAATAACTGATTTAAATCTTTTTTCGTTTTCGTCGTTAAAGATTTCATTTTATTAATATCAATTTTTTCTTTCTCCGCTCCTACAATTAACGGATACATACTTTGACCGATTGTTTTAGAATCCGTCGGATGTGATGCTTCTAGCTCTTTCTCAATTACATCCCACTTTTCATTAATTTGTTTACCAAGCTTATTCACTGTTTCTAATTTTGGATTAGCAGCTAACTGCTTGTCCAAGCTATCAATTAATGCCACAACTTCTTTAACGTTCGTTTTCACAGCAACACTTTTCTTCGGATCTTTCGTTGTCTTTCCATCTGAATTTGTACTTGTGCTTTGATCTGTTGTTTTCCCGCTAGTCGTTTGATCATTCGTTTTTCCTGTCGTCTCTTTTTCTTTTGTTTTTACATTTTCGTTTTGAGTTGACGTTTTGCCGTTACTTTCTGTCCCTGATGATTCTTTCGTATTTTTTGCATCCTTATCTGTTTTTTCATTTGAAGAAGTATTTGTTTCTTTTTCAGTATCTTTCGTTGTTTTTGACGCTTCATCTGCACTTGTCGTTTTTGCTTCTCCATCATTTTGCGCAGTTACTTGCTCTTTCTTTTCCGTTTCTTTATCTGCTGAAGGACTACAAGCTGCCATAGTAAGCATTGTACCAATTGTTATCGATGCGATAGCGACCTTTTTCATTTTCATATAAATCCCCCTATGTTTTACATAATTTATCCTCCCCTTTACGATTCGATTCCCCCTTAAAAAATCCCTTTTCATACGAATTATCATCTTTCCGACAGTAATCTTCATAATAATACGTACAAAAACTGATAAACTCATTTTAATATTCGAGTTTCTTCTACTTCATTTTTCTACTCGCAAGTAAAAGAAAAAGAGTATATTGTCACATTAAGAATTACTATCTTCATATGACGATATACTCTTCTATCAAATTTTTATCTTTCTTGACATTTTATTTATACAAAAAAATAAAATTTTCTTTCGTTTTTTGTTTCTCAACATTTGTTAACATAATATTTTTATGAATAACCACCATTCGAGTGAATGACTTGCCCAGTAACCCATTTCGCTTCTTCACTTACTAAAAAAGAAATTAAGCGCGCAGCATCCACCGGTTCTCCTACTTTACCTTGTGGGAACTTCCATACTAAATGATGCTTCAGCTCCTCTGTAATCCATCCTGTATTCGTCGGTCCTGGATCTACAGCATTCACTGTAATCCCCTTCTCCATCGCAACTGGTGCTACTGACTTTGTAAATGCTTCAATTGCCCCTTTCGTTGCTGCATATGCTAGTTCATCTGGCATTGGACCTACTGACTGTCCTGAAGTAAGATTAATAATACTCCCGCCCGTTTTAAGTGAATAATGTTTTATAAACAATGAACTTAATAGCATAGTAGCCCGAACATTAACTGTATAATGTTTATCCAACTGCTCTACATCTAATTCCTCAATTCTCGTATGAGTAGAATATACTGCATTATTAACTAGAATAGATGGATCACCTAACCGTTCTGATACCATATAAAACAAACGAGTTGGCGAATAAGACTGCGATAAATTGATTTCTGCCATTTCACATCGAACATCGTAACTTTCAATTTCCTTTTTCAGCAAAAAGGGTTCTTGATCACTCATTCCCCATGGCATCGCTTTATCATACTTTGGCCAGTACGTGAAAAAAATGTCTATCCCCTTTTGAGCAAGCACCTTGCATACAGCTGCACCAATTCCATTCAGACGAGTTGCCCCTGTTACAATTGCTATTTTCTTCACCTTTTTCTCCTCCATCTATACACAGATCCCCTGCATGAATACAGAGGATCTATCTTCTTATTGAATATTTGACAGTATACGTTCAGCACCTAATTTTAACATTTTAATAAAGATATAATTTACAATCGTAAACATTACAAATAAAACGATAAACATAACCCACAGTCCGACATGAAGGAAGAAGTATAATACACTTACTCCCCCCACAATAATTAAAGCTATTAAAATATTAGCTAAAAAATTCCACAAAGTTGTATATCGACTTTTAAATAATTTCTGCTCTGTATCCCAATGAATATCTGCAGTTTGTGCGTCCCAGCGTGTTCCGATTAAATTAATTAACAGTAACCCGTTCGCACTTAGTAAAAACCACAGTATCATGAAGACTGGAGAAATCCCAGCTACAACTGCCATCGTAATACCGAATACTGCTAAAATGATTACATTAATTAACCAAGCAGTGATTGCTTTCGCAAAAAAGATATCCGAAGCCTTTACTGGTAAATAACGATTCACAAACCAAGAGCTTCCATCTCGCGAAAATGACGTTGTTGCAATGACGTTACTACCCATTAAAAATAACGATGCACAAAGACCAACACCAATTGCAAATCCTGTTGTCTTTGGATTGTTAATATACTCTGTAATAAACTTTAAGTTTCCATCTTGCACAAATAAAATAAAGAACAACATAATTGGCATAACGAAAGTTTGTACAATGCAATTTAAGAAAAATTGTGGTGTACGGAATAACGTTTTAAATTCTTTTTTCACATATGCTTTCAAATGTGAACTTTGTACCGTAGATTTCTGTAAGCCTTCTGCTGAAATGACTTCTTTTTTTGCTGTACTCGTTGAAAGTCCAATAACCCCTTTTAAATATGTACGCTCTGCAATGTAATAAAACAACACAAAAAATACAAATGAAATAACTGCAAAGATTATTACATATAAAGGTCCCTTCCAATTTGCATTTTCTACTAATGCTACTGCTCCAAAATATGTAGTTGGAAAATAGTTTGTCATTTGTACTAAAAGAGAAGACTGGTTGTTTGCAAGGTAATCCGCAATTGCATCTTCAGAAAACGAACTTTTATTTTTCCACTGCAAAAATACGTTAATTCCTACAATAAATAGTATACTTACGATTCCAATAAATATATTTCCTCGGTCTTTATTTTTCGCTATATTTGTATACCTCATAATAACTGTCATCAGTAACGAAGCTAGTACTAACGGCACAATTGGGAAGAGTAAGTAAATGAAAATCATATATATGTAATATGTAATAAATGCTCCACTTTTTAAACCGTACGTAATAAAGATCGGTAATAAAATAAATGAACTCATTACGTATTGTGTAATTAATACTGTTAAAAATTTGGCTGAAATAATTTGCGCTGGTTTTAATGGTAATGGTAATAACATTTCAATGTCATTGCTGTAGTAAAATACAGTTAAAATGTTCGTAATACTCATTAAAAATACCCATATACTCGCAATCGCAAGTCCCATTGCGATAATCATTCCTGGATCTTGCCCTAAATGTATCATTCCCTCATACATTGCATGCGTGATAGAACCAAACAGTAAAAAGCCGACAAATAAAATAGCTGCAAATGAAAATAAATACGCCCATCGCTTCTTCTTATCTGCTATAAAATCTGCGTAATTTAACTTTAATAGTACCTTCGTTAACGTCCAAATTTTACTCATTGCCCGTCATCTCCAAGAACATTTTTTCAAGTGATTCATTGGATTTAAAATGATCTCTCATTTCATCTAAATTTCCTTTAAACTGCAAATTCCCCTTATTAATAATAGCAACCCGGTCACATATTTTTTCCGCTACTTCTAATACGTGTGTAGAGAAAAATACAATCTTTCCTTTATCCGCATGCTCTCTCATCATTTCTTTTAAAATATATGCAGATTTCGGATCAAGCCCAGTTAATGGTTCATCTAAAATCCATACATCTGGCTCATGTACGAGCACACCAATAATAACGATTTTTTGTCTCATACCGTGCGAATAACTTTGAATTTGATCAGATAAAGCATTATAAAGATCAAACTTCTTCGCTAAAGACTCTATTCGTTCTTGTCTTACTTCTTTCGGCACTTCATACATATCAGCCATAAAGTTTAAATATTCAATTCCTTTTAAACGTAAAAACATATCTGGGCTATCCGGCACATAACCAAACGTCTTCTTCGCTTCCATCGGCTCTTCCATAATATTTTTTCCGTTAATCGTAATAGTCCCTTTGTCCACCCCGTGAATACCAGTAATCATCTTAATTGTCGTTGATTTACCCGCACCATTCGGTCCTAAAAATCCAAAGATTTCGCCGCTAGGTACAGATAAACTTAAGTCTTTTACTGCATAGGTAGACCCATTATAACTTTTTGACACATTCGTAATTTCAATCATTCCATCCAATCCTTTCCTTAATTACCAAATAACTATATTGATATTATAGCATAGTTCTATTTTAAGATTTTTACATTTTTCAGTATATTTAACCTTTAAAATAAATATACACCCCTAATCCAACAACTAAAACGACAGCTAGTATAATATAAATCATTGTTAAGCGTTTAATATTCCCCTTTGTCGCTTTGCTATAATTTGCATCACCATTCCGCCCAATTAACACCGTCGCAATGACAGTAATCACTACAAGTAATACAACGATCATAATCCAATTTAGCATACCTTCCTCCCCCTCCTTACAACCATTTTACAATATTATCCTCTTTGTTTCGCAGCATATTTCCTCTTTTTACTATTATTATGAAGCAAACTGGAAAACTATTATTACCATTCCTATCCAATTGTGATATATTTGTAACATAACGTGACTTATTTCTAACAACGTAAGGAGGACCTATCATGAAAACAACTTGGATAAAATATTTAGGATTTCTCGGTTTCTTCGGTTTCCTCGGATTTTTTTATGAAAAAGGATTGTTTACTATGTTCTGTTTCTTCTCCTTTTTCACATCGTATAGAACAGTTCAACACGATGAACTGTTTGAACAAATTGTCAATAAATCGTGTCGCAATGCATTTATCGTTACATTACTAACTACTGCTATCATTATATTTATTGAAATGTTATTTCCAAACTCTACGCTACAAGAGATTGATATCGCTCTTATTTTCGGCACACTCATTCTTACATTCGGTTTTTCTATGTTCTTTTATGATAAACCTGTTGATGAAATGGAAGATGCACCATGGCGTTCGTAACCAAGATAAAAGAATACCGCGCAAAATTGAACATGACACAAGAAGATTTAGCAAAGAGCGTTGGTGTGCGACGTGAAACAATTAGTCATCTCGAAAAAGGTAAATACAATCCTTCCTTACAACTTGCTCACGATATAGCGAAGGCACTACATAGTACGATTGATGAGATTTTTATTTTTGAGGATAAATAAAAAAATACCGTCATTCTTTCCAAGAAGAATGACGGTATTTCTCATTGATTATCCATATAAAACCGCATGAAATACGCCTAATAGTAAGTATTGATCCTCCATGTAATCTCCATCATATACATTCATCTCAATGTAATACATATCTTCCTCAAGACGAATATTCCAATCTGCAATTACATAGCCTTTTCGTAATAATTTTCCCATTCCAAATGAAGTTTTATGAACAACGTATTCTTCTGCCTTATATGTAAAGGTAAATAAGAAATTTGCATCCAATAACTTTCCGTCACATACAAGTATTTCATGCTCTGCATCATGATTATCTTTGTACATTACTAAAATCCTTCTTTGGCGCTGCCTACTTACATCCTTTGCAATGACGCGAATATTGTCCTTACTATCCTTTATTTCATAAATAATATTACTACCAATTTTCGGAATAAAATCCAGCACTCTCATCAGCGTATTTTTATAATAGCCCCTTACTACACCTACTTGCTCACTTCCATTATAAACCTCTATCGGTGTCGTATCTGCTTTACTATCACACGGTCGTTTGTAAGAGAGCTGCATCATTCGCTCTCCTCTTAAGTACTGATCAAACGTCACAGGATATTCTATCATGCGCAGTTCTTTATTTAACTCATACAAATAGCGTTGAACACTCTCTATTAATGTTGTAGTAGCTATACGCTCTTGAAGTTCAAATTCTTGCCAGCTGGAAAAAACATTCCATTGATTATGATCCTCTTCATAGAAGAAACCAAGAATTACCTCTTCACGGTCAGCCGTTTCATATTTCATAGGCACGTTCTGCCCATGTTGAACTTGTTCCATCCACTGACCTAAATAAATCCCCAGCTCTGCAACCTTCATACATGATTTTTGAAAAAATACGCTGTCACTCGCGCAAATCGTTACATCTCCTTCGATAAAGCCCTTTGAATAAGCATCATACCGTGGCTCATCCTTCTGCGGGAGATTCTTGTCTAACTCAAATAAAAACGTTAACATCCTTTATTCACCTCTAGTTGTTACACTAATCATACATGACATCGCATCACGCTAGGAAACTATTTATATACGCATATTTAATTCACGCATTATAACACGTGAATGACCTTGTATAGTAGCTCTATTTTTTTGTTCTATATCTTAGTATATGAATTTATATGAGCGATTTTTCAAATATATCTATCGCAACTTACAATATATCAACGATTTTTCAAATATATCTATCACAACTTACAATATATCAACGATTTTTTCAATATATCTATCACAACTTACAATATATCAACGATTTTTTCAATATATCGATTTTTCGACAAATATCAGCATGATTAAAATGAAGCTACCTTTTCTTCCGCCACTTCTACAATTTCTAAAATTTGTAGCAGACTCTCCACTTCATAAGTCGGGTTAACATCTGTCCCGTTTTCTTTCAAACTCGGATTATACCAACACGTATCAATGCCGTAATCTTCTCCGCCTTTCATATCAGAAGTTAACGAATCTCCAACCATTAGTACGCTTGATTTATCAGTAATCCCAAACTTCTCAAACGCATAATCAAAAATCTCACGTGCTGGTTTTTGATGACCAACTTCTTCAGAAATAATAATGTGATCAAAGAAATTACATAAAGGCGAATTTCCGATTCTTGATTGTTGCACCTTCGTATATCCATTCGTAATAATACCTAACTTGCAATCTTGTAGATTTTCACATAATTGTACTGCGCCTTCTATAAGATGTACTTCCTTCCCTAAATTTTCAAGGTATACATCACTAAATTGCTGCGCATCTACGTCTATATTATGAATTGCAAATAATTGTCTAAATCGCTCTACGGCTAATTCACTTAGCGTAATCATTTTATTTTCTAAATCTCTCCATAATCCATTACTAATCTCTTTATAACTTGCAAGATAATCATTATACCCTGTAGACATACCAAACTGTACAAACGCATTATGTAATGCGTGTCTTTCCGTTTCAGGGAAATCTAATAATGTATCATCTACGTCGAATAATATAACTTTGTATTTCATGATGTTCTCCTCAATTCCTATTTTAAAAGCTTCGTTCTCATTGCTTATAAATTTTTATATATTTCGTGATGAAGCGCTTTAACCCGCTCTTTATAGAATACACCTTTATCTTTTATTTTCAAATGTGCTATAAATAAGTTTGCTAGCATGACTGCTGTATCTAGTCTATAAAATAAACTAACAATATGAGGAGTAACATTAAAGATACTATCATTCTTATATCCATCTTTAAATTCATCCCAACTAACCTCATTTGTTTCAGCTATTCTCATAAGCTCCAGCAATGGATGACCAATTAAAGCGTTATCCCAATCAACTATTGCTTTAACTTCTCCATTATACCCGATTAAATTGGCTGGTCGAATGTCCATATGTAATAAACATTTTACATGATCTGCTGTACTAAGAATATATTCAATTGTTTTCGTATTCGGAAGATTGATTTTACAGTTCGTGATTGTATTAAACCCTTCTATCCGTTTCACAATTCGTTCTGCTATATACTTACTAATGGGCTCTCTAATATTTTGTTTGTAATACAAACCATCAATTGGCATACTATGAAGCTTGCTCACTAACTCCCCTATTTTGCATGCGGAAATTGGCGTACGATCAGCATACACACAATCCGAAATTTAAAAATCAAGTTCAGTTGAAAGATGCAATCCGTGTATCCTTGGTACTGGAATACCTTTTGAATGACAATACTTAGACAGCTCCGCTTCCTTTTGCAACGAAATCCGACTGTTAAATAAGTCTTCATTTATATTTTCCACTTCTCTTTCCCACGGTACTCGAAATGCTAAAGACCCCTTTTCTGAATCTCCTTGAAAAACAATATTTTGCACTCCCGTTCCAATCACCTTTAAATCTTGAATAGCTAGTTCCTTATACTCTTGACTTAGTATTGTTGCCAGCTTTTCTCTTAACCCCTCTGCTTTTACACGTGTATAAATCATTTTATCCCCCGATTCTTAAGTTCTTTTCATCCATTTTCTCCTCGGTGCACAACATCCTCATTAACAAAATTATAGCAACAATAGTAAAAGGAGGCTAATCCGCTCAGCCTCCTTCTCATTATTAATCTTCTAGCAATAACTCTTTCATTTCCTCTAACGACTCTTTCGTAAAGCCAAGGGCCCTTTCAGCGTATGCTTCAACTGATCCGTATTGCTTTTGAATTTCACCAATCGCAGCTTGCAAGTATTCAGCACGCGCTTCAAACATTGCACCTAATATCGCTCTGCTCTCATCGTTTTGTAATTTCGCACCTAAAAAGGCCATCATTTTTTCATTTAGCTTTTCACGGAATCCGTTACTTAGTAAGTAGTCTTCCATTACTGTTTTTTCTGGTACACCTAGTAAAAGTAGTAATAATGCTGAACCAAATCCAGTACGATCTTTTCCAGCTGTACAGTGGTTTACTAACGGTAAGTTTTCCGGGTTTTGCGCTAAGTTTAAGAAGCTCACGAATGCCTCGTTGCCACTTACGAAATCTTGATTCATTTTCACAAGATACTCACCTGGTTTTCCTAACATAGAAAGGTCACCAACTTGGAAAAACTCATTTATATTTAAGTCTTTCGCTAAGTCTTGCATAACTGGTAAGCACACTTGACGAGCACCTGTAATCTCAGGATTTGGCTTATGCTTTACCTCAAAGTCTGTACGATAGTCACAAATTAACTTTAAACCAGACTTTTGTAAATAGTCGATATCCCACTCTGTTAGTCCTGCTAATTCTTCAGAACGGTATAATTTGCCCCATTTCACTTTACGTCCATCTGTCGTTTCATATCCACCCATATCACGGAAGTTAAACGCACCTTGTAATGGCAATCTACGCTCAGCTACTGTCACTGCTTGTCCATTACTTCCTACTAGTCTAAAATATGGACGTTCATTTTCACTCGGGTTTTCAATTGTATATGATAATTCTCCATTTACAGTTGCAAGTAGTTCTCCATTTTCTTCAATATGATCTGGTGAAGTACTCCAATAAATACGAACTTCTTCTATATTATTTTCCCACTTTATTTGTAACGTATTATCTTCAATTCTTTCTACAGTTGCTTGTAGCCAATTTCTTTGCTGCTCCATTCTTTCACCAACGCTTTCTCTTATAATCGAATCTCACTCTATTGTATTATACAAATATCTACTTTGTCGTTCTCATTTTTCTTTTTATCTTACAAACAGGCAAAAAGTTCTTTTACTTGTTCAAAATTTGTACACGGGTTCCCACTAGATGTGTCCCAGGGTATATCTTAAAACTCCCTCACATACCGCTCAGTACAACTAAGCAGCTGACATCCGTTCTTTTCAAAAACATCCTTCATCCACTCATTTTGCATATTTGTCTCACCAATATAATAAGATGCACCTATTTCCTTTAAGACAAACATCGCACCTGCAAATAACGCAGCTTCATATCCCTTATTACGCATATTTGGAGTAACTGCGAAGTACATAAGTTTCCCTTCTTCTAACGCACCTCTTTCAATATGTGGAATTACAATTCCTATCGGCTCTTCACCTACACTCGCTATTAAACAATGTTCTTTCCACTGCTCACCAATTTCTTCTAGCATCATATGCACAAATTGATCATGAGCGACTGGTTCTCCCGTCGCTTCATTCCACAGTGAATAAAAAGCCTCTTCTCCAACTTCTTCAATAAGCTTAAAATCAATTTCACTTTCTACATCTTCTACTTCGTATATATCTTTAAATACAATCATGTTTTCAGTAATATATTCAAATGAATACGTTTCAAAACATTTTTTATACACATCATAATTTGGACTTTTTGAAGAGATTTCAAAATGTAGTTTTTCTAATCCATCTTTTTCAGCTTCAGCAACGTAATATTGCACCATCTCTTCTAATTGCTCTTCTGTAAAAACCTCTGCATTATTTTCTTTTATCATAATAGAAGAAGCACTTCTTCTTATTTTAAAATGTTTTTCTAACTGTTCTATCGTCGTCATATTCTTCCCTCATCTATATCATACTCGAATTTCTAATCGTTCTCCTTGCATGAGCAGGATTGTCCTTGAATATATAGAATACTAGAAAAGATCGCATCTTTAAAGTGCGGAGGAGGTTCTCCATTGGATATTACAGCATTGCAACAACAGTTAGAGCTTATACAACAAAATGACTATACGCAACTGCAACATATAGACGTAAATGAGTTAACTTTGAACATGCTTCAGTATATCGGAACGACTGATAGCTACGTTCGTTACCAACTTATATATAAATGTTTTGCGCATTTCATTCATCATGAATTCCTTATGGACGATCAGCTGAAATTACTTCTGCAAACTTGTTTAAGTGATGAGTATTTATATTGTGACATTTACTCCCCACATACAGATGGGGTTTTCACACGTTCTTACACTGTTTCGTTAATTGCGTTAATACTCCAATTCGCTAATTCGCACTACTTTTGTACAGAGGAGGATCTCGAAGAAATAAAAAATAAACTCATTACATACACAAACTTAGAAACGGATTTTCGGGGCTATATTGAAAATAAAGGATGGGCTCATTGTCTTGCTCATGTATCTGATGCCTTTACTGAAATTGTTCATAATACGTATACAACTTTTGAATGGTACGAAGAATTAATTCATTGTTTATTAAATAAAATCTTTATTCCATCTGACCTTTTTCATAATAACGAAGATGAACGCATTGTTACTCCATTACTAGCAATGCTGTATCATGATTTTCCTCAGAACGATTTAATTTCTATTATTCATAAAAAAATAAAAAGGCTTCCTCAAATTAGAAAACGCCTTTCGCTTAATGAGTATTGTATTTTATGTGCCAATATTAAAACCTTTTTACGCACATTATTTTTCAGAACGAAAGATGACCATAACTTAGCCTTTACAGCACGTAAAACAGAAAGAATGTTAAAAGAACTTCCTAACTATTATTAAATACAAGGAGCAATGACATGGGTTATATTGAAGATATGAGAAATCTAGTAGGAAATCATCCACTTATTCTAATAGGATCACACGCCATTATATTAAATGAAAAAGATGAAGTATTGCTGCAGCTCCGTACAGATTTTAACCGCTGGGGCATTATTGGCGGTGCCTTAGAATATAACGAAACATTAGAAGACGCTTTAAAGCGAGAAGTGTTTGAAGAAACTGGACTTATTATTAAAAATCCAGAACTATTCCGTACATACTCTGGACCAGATTACTTTCAAATCTACCCAAACGGCGATCAAGTACACGGTGTACTCGTTGTTTATATTTGCCGCGAATTCCACGGTGAGCTTGTATGCGACCATACGGAATCGAAAGAACTACGCTTCTTTTCACTTAATGAATTACCTAATAATCTTCCTCCTGTTATCGAGAAGATTATTACAGATTATCTAAAAAAATAAGGGAACGCTTAACGTTCCCTCTCAAATCCAATCCGTTTTTTAATTTCCGCTAAATTCACCTTCGCAATAGCGCGTGCCTTCTCAGCACCGTTTTCTAATGCTTCATATAATAAATCCGGCTCATTCATATACATTGCGTACTTTTCACGAGGTCCAGCTAACTCACGATCTACAACGCGAAACAACTCTTTTTTCACATCGCCCCATCCGATTCCAGTCTCATATTTTTCACGTAATGACTGTACTTCGTCTTCTGTCGCAAACTCTTTATATATCATAAATAATGTTTCTAATTCTTTCGGTTCATTTGGAAGTGAAGAGTCTGTTTTGATTTTAAATATTAACTTTCGAAGTTTTTCTTGCTCTGCAAATAATGGGATTACATTTCCGTAACTTTTACTCATCTTCCTTCCATCAAGACCAGGTAAAATAGCTCCTTCTTCTTGCACTACATACTCCGGTAGTGTAAATGTCGTGCCAAATGTATGATTAAAATACGTCGCAATATCACGCGCAATTTCAATATGCTGAATTTGGTCTTTTCCAACTGGTACATGAGTAGCTTGAAATAATAATATGTCAGCTGCCATTAAAATCGGGTACGTGTATAACCCCATATTCACTCCCGCATCGACCTCTAACCCTGCTTCTTTATTTTGCTCCACCTTCGCTTTATACGCATGAGCACGGTTCATAAGACCTTTCGGAGTTAGGCAAGCTAAAATCCAAGCTAATTCTAGAATTTCCGGTACTTCTGTTTGCCGATAAAAAACAACATCTTCACCAAGTCCAAGTGATAACCAAGTAGCTGCTACCTCTTTCGTATAACTGCTGAACTTTTCTGAATCATGCACAGCATTTAATGCATGATAATCAGCTATAAAGTACAATGCTTTTCCTTCATTATTCTTTGACATTTGTAATGCAGGTTTAATCGCACCAATATAATTCCCTAAATGCGGATAACCTGTCGGCTTAATTCCTGTTAACATTATTTTTTCACTCACACTAACTCCTCCTTTCTCAAAATAAAAAGAGCCCCTCATCCTTAAAAAAGGACGAGAGACTCCCGCGGTACCACCTTAATTAGCTATCATTAGCTCACTTCATACTTCAATAACGTGAAGTAACCGTCTTTACCTACTCATTTCAGTTAGAAGCTCCAGAGCCCATTCCATATTCATCCCTTACTGATTTCCACCACACATCAGCTCTCTAAAAAGTTTCGAATATGTACTCTTCTCTTTCATTGCTTTTTCGTTATTTTTTACAGTTTATCACATTTCACTTCCAAACAAACCCTAATTTTCTATTTTATATAGCAGGAATTTCCACTTCAATTGTCTAATGTTATATAGGTTTGTTGAAATATTCGAAACAACTTTGGAGGTTTTTTCATGGTAAAATATATATCAATTTTAGGTTCAACAGGATCCATCGGCACATCTGCATTAGATGTCGTTTCAGCTCATCCTGAACATTTTAAAATCGTCGGTTTAACCGCAAATTATAATATCAATCTTCTTGAGCAACAAATCAAAACGTTTCAACCTCGTATTGTAAGCGTTGCGACAAAAGACTTAGCAGACAAGCTTCGTACGCGTATTTCAGCAAATACAAAAATCACACACGGGACTGATGGCTTAATTGCAGTAGCTACTCACCCTGATTCAAATCTTGTATTAAGCTCTGTTGTAGGTGTTTCAGGATTACTTCCAACAATTGAAGCATTAAAAGCGAAGAAAGATATCGCTATTGCTAATAAAGAAACTTTGGTTGCAGCTGGACATATCGTAACTGAACTAGCGAAACAAAACGGATGTCGCTTAATTCCAGTAGATAGTGAGCATTCAGCTATTTTCCAATGTTTAAACGGAGAAAATAATAAAGAGATTGAGAAGTTAATTGTAACAGCTTCCGGTGGTGCTTTCCGTGATAAAACACGTGATGAAATGCAAACATTACAAGCAAAAGATGCTTTAAAGCACCCAAACTGGTTAATGGGCGCAAAACTAACGATTGATTCTGCCACATTAATGAATAAAGGGTTCGAAGTAATGGAAGCGAGATGGCTATTTGATATTCCATATAAAAAAATTAATGTAATGATTCATAAAGAAAGTATCATTCATTCTTTAGTAGAATTTATTGATGGATCAGTTATGGCGCAGCTCGGTGCTCCTGATATGAGAATGCCGATTCAATATGCGTTTCACTATCCTACTCGGCTGCCTTCTTCCTATGAAAAATTAAATTTATTAGAAATCGGTAGTTTACATTTTGAAAAACCAGATTTAGAGAAGTTCCCTTGTCTACAATACGCATATGAATGTGGCAAAATCGGTGGTACTACTCCCGCTGTATTAAATGCAGCAAATGAAATTGCGAATGCGCTATTCTTAAAAAATGAAATTGCCTTTTTCGATATTGAAAAAACAATTTACAAAACAGTTGAAGCTCATCATAACGTAAAAGATCCTTCACTAGATGCTATATTAGAAGCAGATCAATGGGCACGCCAATATGCAAATGAATTGTTAATAAAAAAGCGCTAAAACAGTTCCAACTGTTTTAGCGCTTTTTTTCACGTATTCAACTTAACAAATCTATAACCGTGTGTAACTAACACTTTTAATATCGCATATCCTGGAATGGCCAAAATAATGCCCATAATCCCGAATAAGTTTCCGGCAGTTAAAATGATAAAAATGATAGTAATCGGATGAATATCTAACTTTTTACCCATAACTTGCGGAGAAATAAATTTACCTTCTGCTAATTGTACAACCATCATAACGATAATTACTTTTAACACCATTGCTGGCGAGTCGATAAATGCGATAATTAACGCTGGTGTAATCGCGATAATTGGTCCTACGTACGGAACGATATTTACAATCATCGCTAAAATCGCAAGTAATACCGCATATTTAATACCAATAATAAGATAACCAATTAATAGCATAATACCGATAAATAAGCTGACGATAATTTGACCTCTAATATACGAGCTAATCGCATAATGCATATCATCTAGTATTCTCATTGCTGCTGGTTGTCTTTGCTCTGAAATAAACTTTAAAAAGTGATTCGGCAATTGCTCACCATCTTTTAAAAGATAGAACAATATAAATGGAACCATTACAAATGTCAAAACAACCTCTGTAACAGTACTCAAAAATCCAGTTACATTCCCAGTTACTGATGATAATGACTTTGTAAAATCAACTGTGTATTCTTTTACCATATTCGCAACATTAATATTTAAATTCTCCTGAATTTTACCGAGTAAATTACTTTCCCCGAATCTACGTGCTGCTTGTTCAATCTCATGGCCAAAATACGGTAAGTTATCAATTAATGCATCAATTTGATCTTTAATAATAGGGATAACCGTTACAACTAAAAATACAAATAATCCTAGTACGATTAAATATATGGAAGCTATCGATACGATTCTTGAAACACCTTTCTTTTCTAAAAGCGAAACGAATGGATGCAAAATATAAAATAGCACGCCTGCTAATAGTACTGGGAAGAAAATTGTTTTTAAAAATACGATAAACGGTGTAAAAACAAATGATATTTTTGTTAGCAATAAAATATTAATGAACAATAACGCAAATCCAAGTAATACCGCCAAATAATTTTGTTCTCTAAAAAACTTTCTTAACTTATCTCTTTTTCTTATATTTATTTTCTCCAATGAAACCACCTCTTCGAATGATGAAAAGCCCTTATTCAGGGCTCTTCATCATAATCTATATCTCTATTTCCTTGCAGCTTTCACTACAAATGATACAATAAGAATTAACACGATTGCACCTAATAATGCCGGCACGACATGAATCCCACCAAATGATGGCCCAAAGGATCCAAATAATCTACCACCTAACGAAGCACCTAATAAACCTGCGATAATATTTCCGAACATACCACCTGGGAAATTTTTACCTGTTATAGAACTAGCAATTGCACCTATAATAGCACCAACTATTAATGTGATAATCCATCCCATTTTTAGTCCTCCATTTCTATTATAGTTTGTATGATTCAATACAAACATATGTATTTATCATTGCTAATCATATTTCACTATAGAAATATATTTACTACTATTTTACATATGGAGATACATATATTATATGCAAAAAAGAAAAATATTGTCAAACTCACCCATAAAGCAATTATATTCATATACCATATTTAAAGGAGGCTTCATTGTCTATGATTCTTAAGTTAAATTCCACTTCTTTTGAAGTAGCAACATCCATTTTACAGGTTCAAATTCCAGCTTATAAAGTTGAAGCAGACTACTTAAATAGTACTGCCATACCTCGTTTATATGATACTGTAAACGATATTCAAAATTGCGTTGAAACATTCTATGGATATTTTTCTGAAAATAAACTTGTCGGTTTTATTTCTTTTGTACAAGAAGAAAAACTAATCGATATCCACAGGTTAGTTGTATCGCCCAATTTTTTTCAAAAAGGAATCGCAACGAAACTCCTAATTTATATATTTAACATGTTTCCCTCTTCAATGGCATACATTGTACAAACAGGTAAAGCGAATACCCCTGCTATTACTTTATATAAAAAACACGGATTCATTACAGTATCAGATACAATACTTCCTGACGGTATGATTCTTACGCAATTAAAAAAGACAGAATACACAAAATAATTTGACTTGTTCGCTCCTTTATGTTATTTTTTACTTTATAAAACCTTTTGCTGAGTCCAAATTTTGGAGCGGGGGAACCATTTTTGTAGCTATGCTACTTGGGGCGAATCTTTTTTAAGTAGGGAAACTCTCACTTCCCGAGTCCGACAGCTAACCTCGTAAGCGTAATGGGAGAGGAAGGTGCTTTTTGCCTATGTTACACATTTTGCCTCCTTAATTATAAATATGGGATCGATATCAAATAGTCACCTATATTTATAGAAAAGGAGAATGTATTATGTTACGTTTATCTGATCACGCAATTAAAATGATGGAGCAAAGACTTCGAATTGAAAAACAACGCACATATCAAGCAAATAAGGTTGTAGATAACTTACATCACAAATACTTCTTTCAGCATATTTTTCAACCGAAAAGATAAAGAAAATGTTTATTTAATATTAAAAAACACAAGGTGTGTCTTACAAAGACATTCCTTGTGTTTTTTATATTCTTTATAAAATTCTCACTACATTTAAGCTTGCTGTAATCGCACCTGCTATAGTAGTCACATGCCCTACACCTAACGGGCCATTTTGTAATATTAATGTTGAATTGGCACTCGTCACATTCACAAGAAGTGTATTTGAAATGGCTGGTTCGATTACTACAGTTGATGTCGTTACGTTTTGTATAAAACTCCCTGTTAGTTGCGTTCCATTTAATAGCAATCTAACAGATACTGTCTCATTCCCACCATTTGCATCCCCTTGAAAATAGTAGCTTACTAAATATATTCCTGGCGTCGTTACTGTGACTGTCGTAGCACTAGTTAAAGATACACCAGTTCCATATACAGTGGATCCAGAATTAATTGGTATTAACGCATTCGCTGCAATTGTACTCGTTGAAGTAGAAAAGAAATAACCGCCCCCACTAGGTAAACCAGTCGCTCCTGTCGCTCCCGCTATTCCAAAGAAACCTATTGAACCTGCACTACCAGTTGCTCCTGTCGGTCCCACCACGCCACTTGGGCCCTGACTACCTTGTGCTCCAACTGGGCCTATACTACCACTAGCACCTGTCACCCCACTTGCTCCAGTTGGGCCTTGCAAACCTTGAACTCCTTGTATACCTTGTATTCCTTGCGAACCCGTTGCACCTGTATTACCTGTCGTTCCCGTTATTCCTTGTATTCCCGTAATCCCTTGCACTCCTTGCACACCTTGTGGTCCAGTTGCCCCGGTTGCTCCAGTTGCCCCAGTTTCACCCGTTGCACCTGTAATTCCAACATTTCCTTGTGGACCTTGGGGCCCTTGACTACCTTGCGCTCCTTGGACTCCTTGAGGTCCTGTTATACCAATTTCCCCTGTATTTCCTTGGGGGCCTCTAATTCCTTGTGCACCTGTTGGACCGATAATTCCTTGCACACCTTGTATTCCTTGCACTCCTTGCGCTCCTGTTGGACCCGTTATTCCTTGTAATCCTTGAGGACCTTGCAAACCGATAGCTCCAGTCGGTCCTATTATTCCTTGCACTCCTTGAGGACCTTGGGCACCTTGTGTACCTGTCAATCCGGTAGTCCCTTGTATCCCTTGAACACCTTGAGGACCTTGTGTTCCAGCTGCTCCTGTTTCCCCTTGAATTCCTTGTACGCCTTGGATTCCTTGTGCTCCAGCTGGGCCGGTTGCTCCTCGGATTCCTTGTGCTCCTTGAGCTCCTTCCGCTCCTGTAACACCAACTGGACCAGCTATCCCTTGTATTCCCACCATTCCTTGTGCACCTGTTGGACCTATCACACCTTGAATACCTTGAATACCTTTAGGACCTTCTGCACCAGTTGGACCAGTTACTCCCAGCGGACCTTGTATTCCTTGAGAACCTTCTGCACCCGTTGGACCTGTTATACCTTGGTTACCTTGAGGACCTTGTGCTCCTTGTACTCCAACTGCTCCAACTACACCTTGGGCACCTTGCATTCCAGTAGAACCAGTTGGACCCACTTCCCCTTGTATTCCTTGAGCTCCTTGCGGGCCTTCCTCTCCAGTAATTCCTTGTATACCTTGGAAGCCGTCTTCTCCTTGTATACCAATAGCCCCTTGCTCTCCTTGTATTCCTTGAACACCTTGAGGGCCTTGTGGACCAGTTATGCCTCTCTCTCCTTGCATTCCTTGTGCCCCTGTTTGTCCTCGCTCGCCTATTTCCCCTTGTATTCCTTGTGTGCCTTGTATACCTTGACTACCAGCAGGACCCGTTGCTCCTTGTATTCCTTCTAATCCTTGTACTCCAATATCACCAATTAGACCTTGGTTACCGATTAATCCTTGAGCACCTTGGAGACCAGTCGGACCAGTTATACCTTGCTCTCCTGTATCACCAATAGCCCCTTGTATTCCTTGTGCTCCTGTTGTCCCTTGGGGACCTTGTATTCCCCTGATACCTTGAGGACCTTGGGGCCCAGTTGCTCCCGTCGGTCCAGTCACCCCTGTAGGACCAACAGGACCTTCATGCCCTCCAGTTGGACCGATTGGACCACTATTACCTGTCGGACCCGTTGCTCCTATAAGCGGAAGAGGCAGTGCCACTCCAAATTTTTTGCACTTTCTATGATGACGCACAACAATCCCCCTTCCCCAAAATAATTACACCTTTTATATGAAATGCATTTTTATAAGAAAAGTACACCTTTGACCTCATTTTTTTAAAATAAAGAAGCCTATGATTTCATCTATTTGAAATCATAGGCTTCTTTTATAAAAACACTTTACTTTCTAGCTTTAATAATAAAAGTAGTCGGCACCATTCTAGCTTTATATAAAGAATAATACTTCGTAGACGGCTCAGCTAGTTCTCCATCAAACGAGCTTGATGGTTCAGGCTCTTCTATTCTCTCAATTTTAAATCCCACTCTATTTAACTCATTTATGTATGTACTTATTTTTCTCTTATATAATGTCGCTTGTACATTTTCTCCTTTAAATGTTTCAAACGTAATGGGCGTTTCCTCATGATAAGAAGACTTTATAGCAACTTCTTCCGTACCATACTGTAAGTTTGAATATACCGGGTGCTCCCAACTAAAAATAAAACTTCCCCCTGGCTTTACATATGAATAAATCAGTTCCAACGTTTTTCTTAAATCCGAAGTCCAACCTAATGCATAAATGGAATATACAATATCAAAATATCCTTTCGGAATATCGCCTTCTTCTTCCATTGCTCCGCATACTAACTTTGGATTCCAATCCTTTAACGTCTTATTCGCTATTTCAATTTGTGTACTCGAAAGATCAAGCCCCCATAATTCCTCTGCCCCTTGTTCCGCCATATATTGCAACGAATGCCCACTTCCACAGCCAATATCAAGAACCTTTTTCTTTCTGATTGAATCGAACAAACGAATCTCATCTTCAGACGCCGTATACGGACCATATTTAGGTAAACAATCCACTTGAAAGAAATAAGGTGCAACTGTATCCCAACACTTTTTATTTAAAGCTAACATTTGCGTACCTTTCATATTCTACATTCCCCCATCCATTTTTCTTTCTCTAATATTAATTACATATCATAACCAGATCGCCCTTTTCTCTTCGCCCGGTAGTTTTTCACTTTCGCAATCGTACCGCATGCTCTTCCTCCTTCTTCTCCAGCATACATACCGCACCATCTTTTACTTCCATTTCGCGAATGATCATAAAATACCCAGCGACAATCTGGACATGCTTTTAACCTTCCCCATACATTTTCTTGAATTGACATTAACACAATGCTTAACACTTTTGTATACACATTCTCTTCATATACCGGTTCATATGTAATACCTTTCATATCATCCTTTATATGTACATGAAATGGGTATTTCTCTAACCATTTTTGCAATGATCCTTCGCCTTCAATTGTCATCCGAATATCTTCTCGAAAACCTCTTAATTCCTCTATCGTATGAAATGGAAACTCTTCATCAAAATATTCTTTCATAAAAAGCTTTATGTCTTCTTCTGTTTGCAGCAAATCAATTGGCTCTCTCGTATCGTTTGGTATTCTCCATGTATTTAAAAATTCCCGAATATATTCTAGTTCATTTGGAGCGTTTTGATTCAATTCGATCCACCTTCTTCTTAAAATTTACTTTTTTCTGACTTTATGTATAATTATAGTATAAAATAGTTAACCATCAAATAATTTTACTGGTTACATAATTAGGAGGATTTCTATGAAAAGTTTCTCAACACCGATACGTTTCATGCTTATTTCTTCATTTTTTATGTCTTTTGGGTATTTTGCAGTATACGCATTTTTAGCTATTTATCTATTAACCTTTCTTCATTTTTCTGCTGTCCAAGTAGGAACAGTGTTGACGGTTATGACAATTACATCACGAGTTATCCCATTATTCTCAGGGTTAATTGCTGACAAAATAGGCTATATCATTATGATGATAGCCGGTTTATTTTTGAGAGGAATCGGATTTATCGCTTTAGGAATATGCTCTGATTTCTATACAATTTCTATTTCTTCTGCACTTATTGGCTTCGGAACTGCATTTTACGAACCTGCTGCGCGCGCCATATTCGGTTCACAACCAGCTCATTTGAGAAAAAATTTATTTACATATTTAAACCTTAGCTTTAATTGCGGTGCAATAATCGGACCAATTGCAGGAGGGTTCTTACTCTTACTTGATCCAATCTATGCCTTCTCTCTAACAGGATCACTTATGCTGTTATTCGCTTTTATCTTTTACTTACTTAAAAATCACTTCCAAGTCACTACTGAAAACACGTCTATTACATTAGGAATACAGGCCATCTTACAAAACAAGTCTTTCCTTCTGTTTTCCTTTATCATGATTTTCTTCTATATTATGTTTACTCAACTTACTGTCGCACTTCCACTTCATATGAAAAACATTAGTAGTAGCAATCAACTTGCTACACTCGTTATTACGATAAATGCGATAACAGGCGTCATATTTATGGTATTATTCCGAAAATTATTCCACAAATACAACACACTTTCAATTATTAAATACGGTGTTTTATTAATGAGTATTTCCTTTTTACTCATTCCTTTATTTCAACACCCATATTGGCTCTTTATTTGTGTAATTTTATTTACAATCGGTGAAACACTCGTATTACCTAACGCTGATATCACTATTGCAAATTACAGTAATGAATCATATACAGCCACTTTCTTCGGATTTTATCAACTATCACTCGCATTTGGTTTTATCATTGGTAATTATACCGGTACATCTTTTACATCCAACTTAAGCGGAATGTATACACCATGGCTTATTTTTGGCGGAATAGGACTTATTGGTTTTATTTCACTACATATTTTGAATATAAAAAAAGTGGCCTCTAAAGAGGATATACACCTATGTAATACAAGCGACCTATAACGAAAAAGATTCGACCATCATCTTTGACAGTCGAATCTTTTTATTTTTCATATTCAAGGTGATTATGTCTTTTACAACCAAATAAATAGCAAGCCCCTATATAATCAGTTTCAAACTCTAATCCTGGAACGTATCCAGATTTGATACGTTCTACCATTGTTTTATAACAATTATTCTCTTCTGTATATTCCTCAATTAACTCTTTCTTATCATTTTCTGTCCAGTTTTCTTCTACTTCTTCATTCTGAACATCTTCTATTTCTGCTGTTTTCGCTTCGATACATTCCCGTATAACTTCATTTATACGGGAGAAATTATTCGTTTTATATAGAGCATACACAAATTTACCAATCCAATTAGGACTTTTCCAGCATTCTTTATATCCCTTTTCGAACCATTCAATTGCTTCTTTATAGCAATTCAACTCAACATATAAATCTGCTACATTAATTTCCCCTAAAAAATTATCAGCTTCCCTGTTAAAAGTATCTAACTTCTCTTTTGCTTCTGTCGTTCGTTCTAAATCAATTAAACATTTTACATAGCTATACATGATATAGTCCGAATCCCCTGCAACTCGTAAAAAAAATTCCGAAGCTTTTTCCAGCTCTCCAAGTTTATAATGAGCTACAGCTACATTATGATATGCTTCATCCGATGGTTGAATCGAAATAGATTTTTGTAATACTTCCTTCGCTTCTTCCCACTTTTTTTGTTTTATATAAATTTCCCCTAAGATGTTATAGGGAAAGTATGAAGAAGGATTCAACTTAACAACTTCTCTTATTAATTCAAGAGCTTTCTCATCATTCTCTTCCTCATATTTATTTTGTTCAAACATTTCAATTGCCTTCTCATTAATGTTCAAATAACTACCTCCGAAGTGAATGAATTCATCTATTCCCTATCATTATTGTAAAATGTAAAAATTGTAATTTCTATAAAAAAATTTCTTTCTCTCGTCTACATTTCGATTGAAATAGAAGCTAAAACACAAGAATTTACAACAATCAGTAAATTCTTCAATCTCCCTTAAATTGGATATACACCCTGTTTTAATTTACATATTATGGTACAATTAAGGGGGTACTAACTAAACATTTACGCTCCACACTAGTAATCTAGCAATACCAAAATCAAAAATCACATAGAATCGGAGGGGATGTTATGAAAAAGAAATTACTTGTTCTTCTATTCACTGGAATCATATTATCAGGATGTTCAACTATAGCAGAGAATTCTTTAGAAAGCGGGAAAGGCAGTATGGAATTATTAACACCAACGATCACAGCAAAAGACAATGAATTAGAAATTAAAACTAAAGGCATTGATGAAAATAAAGTAACTTTTATTTATATTGCTAATAAAAAAGTGTTGGAACAAAAACTAAAAAATGGTGAATCCTACAAACTTAACATTAAAGATATCGAACACGCTCATAGGACGGACTACAAACCAAAAGTTCAACTTTTACAAACGAAAGACGATGATGATGATGGAGAAATAGTAACCTTCAAACAAGTTAGATATACAGTTAAAAACTGATTTTAAAGTTGTTTCATTATAAATGTAACAAAAGAAAATATACTTTTAACAGTAGATAAATGTAGGGGGTGCTAACATGAAAAAACGATGGATTTCTTGGTGGATTGGTAACCTATTTTGGATTATCGTTTTTGGAATATGGGCCGCTATTATTTGGTTACGAGAGGTTGATGGTGCTGGTGTTATTCAAACACCTGAAATTAAATCAATATCACTTATCGTTTTATTAATCACGTTTATCATACCGGTATTTTTTCAAATTATATGGCTAATCATTAATTTGAGAATGAGTAAAAAACATAATTATACGATTTAATTTTTTTGAATTAACAGATGAATATTTTTCATAAAAAAAGAGAGGAATCTACATCAAAATAGATTCCTCCCTTTTACATTTAGACTTATACTGCGCTTTTAATGCATCACTATTCCTCTTTTTTACGATGCATGTTCATCTTTCTTCTTCATTAACGCTCTTTTCTTCATCGCCTTCGTTAAATAGCCACCCTTAAACGAGCGAATTTCATACGAAGACATAAACGCTTTCGGTGCAATTTCATTAATGATTTCTAAAAGCTCTTTCTCTCTAGAACGCTTTGCGACGATATCTAAGCGATAACGTATAGAATTAATACCTTCGCCTTCAAATACTGTAACGCCAAATCCAGAGTGACGTAACTCATCTACTAATTCATTACAACGGTCTAGTAAACTAACTTGATACGTAATATAACCAATTGCTAATTTATTCTCTATATAACCGCCTAATAACAGTCCCGCACTAAAGCCAATGACATAGGCAACGATGTTCATCCAATTTGATAAATCTTGAAACACAATACCTAAACTGACAATGTAAATAGCTCCTTCTAACAATCCAACACCAGCAGCGGATCTTGTTTGATTCTTTACAAGCAAAATCGTACGGATTGTTAATATTGGAACGTAAATAATTTGAAGCACAAAAATAAGTAGCGCTTGTAACATTGGTATCCACCTCTTTCAAAAAGTCTTTTGTCATAATAACATACATAACCTTTAGAAATCGATGGGTTTTTTAAAATTTTTTTATTATTTTTCATACTATTGAAAAATGCAAAAAAGAAGCGTATTATATTTGTCGTTAATTTGATTACTTGTATCATATCGCTAAACTAAAAAAGGAACCTGATTAGGTCCCTTTCATCATAGCTCTATGTTTTTCGAAGCATGTTCTCTTTGCTTCTCTTCTTCTTTCACTAACTGCATATTTGCATACGCTAAATTTGCAATCATTAAAAAGTGACCACCTAAAATACCTGTACCGAATGCCCACATTTCCATTTCATGCTCAATTTCATACATGATGATAGCTCCTAAAATAGCAGCTGCAAATCGGTTTAAAACTCCTAATCCAGGAGCCTTTTCCTTCATTACGATACTTTTTCCGAGCTTCTCCACTCTGCGAGCTAATAACCAAAGACAATAAGCACTTACTGCTAATCCGATACCGAACCCTGTCACTTGTTTTCCAAACGGAGTAATCGTCCACATAAGTAGTAAACCACTAAAGATCACATACAATTGTAATCGATATACACGTAAGGCTTCTTGAATCAAAATATCCGCTCCTAAGTTCTCATTTTTTGTACTTTAGAAGAAAAGCAGCAACTTACACAGTTGCTGCTTTCTCTTCTTCTTGTTCTTGTTCCATCTTACGAATTTCAACACGTTTAATTTGGTAAGCGTCTTTTTCTAACACTTTAAATTCATAACCTTCCGCCTCAACGTGTTGTCCTTCTTCGATTTCATGATTTTGCATCATAATCCATCCACCGATTGTATCCACATCATCTTCTTCGATGTGTAATCCAAATAAATCTTTCACTTCTGAGATAAGCACTTTTCCATCAACAATGATATGTTGCTCGTTCACATGTTGAATTGGTGGTGCTTCATCTTCATCATATTCGTCACGAATTTCGCCGACGATTTCCTCCAAGATATCTTCAAGCGTTACAATTCCAGCTGTTCCTCCGTACTCATCATATAAAACAGCCATCGGAATTCGCTTCTTCTGCATTTGAAGTAATAAATCGTGAATTGGAGTCGTTTCCATCACTTCAATAATCGGACGCATATACGAGCGAATAGATGATAAATCTTTTTGATCCTCGGTCATATATCGAATAAAGAAATCTTTTACGTTGACCATACCGATAATATCATCTTTATCTTCTCCAAAAATCGGATAACGTGTGTATCGCTCATTTTGGATTACTTTCATGTGTTCTTCTACTGAATCTTCCAGGTAGAAACCAACGATTTCTGTTCGCGGTACCATAATCTCTTTTGCAATACGATTATCAAATTCAAAAATGTTATTTACATACTTGTATTCAGCTTGATTAATTTCGCCACTTTCATAGCTATCTGAAAGGATAAGACGTAATTCTTCTTCTGTATGAGCTACTTCATGTTCTGAAGCTGGCTTTAAACCAAATAAACCAGTTATCACACGAGCTGAACCGTTCAATACCCAAATAAATGGATACATTACTTTATAGAACATCATTAATGGACCTGCCAATAATAACGTTACCCTTTCAGCCTTTTGAATTGCCATCGTTTTTGGAGCTAATTCTCCTACTACAACGTGTAAATACGTCATAATCATAAAAGCAAGACCAAATGTTAATACTGATGAAATAGAAGGATTTAAGTTCCATTTCTCAAATAACGGGTGTAATAACTTTTCAATTGTCGGTTCACCTAACCAACCTAATCCCATAGCTGTAACTGTAATACCTAATTGACAAGCAGATAAATATTCATCTAAATTTGTTGTTACCTTTTTCGCTGCTAAAGCACCGCGTTTTCCTTCCGCAACAAGCTGATCGATACGGCTTGAACGTATCTTTACAATCGCAAACTCTGCTGCTACGAAAAATCCAGTAAATGCGATTAAAATCGCAACCATGACTAAATTAAATATTTCCAATGAATCCCCTTAGTTAAAAAACTAAGGTGTCCACCTCCTGTATACTATAATGTTTTCTTATTTGTTTGTTAGAAAACATAGCCCGATACAAAAATTAAAGAGGTCGGATTTCACTTATTCTATAATAATAGAGCAAGTGTCTGTATTAAAGCTGTCGTTTGACCTGATAAAGATTTCGATATTTTTTCACGTTGTGAATCAGTCAATCCATCTAAAAGCGGCTTTAACTCAGTAAGCTCCACTTCTAATTGATGAATATGGTCTGTCACTTCATTCACTTGTTTCGAAACGTGTTCATTGATACCGAGCAGCTTCTTCTTCTCCTCGATTTTCTCTTTAATCTCACAAAGCGGCATATGCATTTCTTTGCACTTCTCAATAAATTGTAATGTCTCAAATGCTGTTTCGTCGTAATAGCGATAATTAGATTGAGATCGCTCCGCTTTTAAGATACCTAGATTCGTATAATAATCAATCGTTCGTTTCGACACGTGAGCCATGAGAGCCAACTGTCCGATTCGATACACCTTCCCAACGATCTTCCCCCCTTGTTTATATTACTTACATCATACAACACATAAACTGTACAGTCAAACGTGACGGTTTATTATTCACAATTTATACAAAATTCCAATCTCCTCCTATGATGATTCAATACGAGTAATCTACACTTATACAATAAAATTACTAAACTACTACCTAATCACTACATTGTCTGCCACTTTTAACCTTTCTTATTTAAAAGCATATCCTACTAATAATGATTGCTTGTATAGGAGGGAATTAATATGAAAAAGACAATCATTTCTCATTTTTATAATGAAGAATACCTACTTCCATGGTGGCTTATGCATCACACGAAAATATTCGATCACGGCATTTTAATTAATAGAGGGTCTACAGATCGTTCCGTAGAGATTTGTAAACTATTAGCACCCCACTGGGAAGTACGAAATTCAAGATTTCTTGAGTTTGATCCAACTAATACTGATATTGAAGTGATGGAAATTGAAAGAGAAGTTTCAGGTTGGAAAATCGTTTTAAATACTACTGAATTCTTTTGTTGTAATAATACTGAAGAATTTTTTTCATCTCTTCATACACTAGGCCAAAACATGTATGCGATTAGAATGATTTTAATGATAGATAATCATAATTATAATTATTCAAAGCCTAGATATTCTATCCCCTTAGTAGAACAGCGATACCACGGTGTCTTCCCTTATAACCCAAATCTCGGATGTGCTTGGAGATTTATTCACAATCATCTAGACGGTGCATATTTACCTGGTAGACATCATTCGCGGCACGGATATATAATTTATGACTATCCTTCATTTATTTTAAAATTTTATTTTAGCCCTTGGAATGAACAATCAAAGGCAAGAAAATTACAAATTACACCTACCCTTTCAAAAAGGGGTGTTCAAATGGGACTTCAAACACATTACGGTCAATCTCCTGAAGTACTGGACATACGTTTTTTAGAGCTTAGTAACCTAACACAAGACCTCCGTCATAACCCTGAATATCAAGAATTATTTCCAAAATTCAAACCGTAATATTTTCTGCATCGTCATCACCTCAAACATTTTCATTCACTTAATCAAAAACAATCTCATTTGCATAAAACATGAATACTGTATAAATAATAAATTTTTATTTTAGGAGGAAAAAATGAAAGCTGTTATTCTTGCTGGTGGGTACGGTACAAGAATTGGGGAAGAAACACATTTAAAACCGAAACCTATGATTGAAATTGGAACAAAGCCCATTCTATGGCACATTATGAGTTTGTATAGTCATTACGGGATTACTGAGTTTATTATTTGCTTAGGCTATAAAGGATATGCAATTAAAGAGTTCTTTCTAAATTACAACTTACACATGTCTGATTTCACAATACAGTTAAACGATAATACAATTACTAGCCATTCTCATCGTGTAGAACCATGGAAAGTTACACTAATCGATACTGGTGTAAATACCGAAACGGGTGGCCGAGTGAAAAAGATTCAAAATTATGTCGGAGACGAACCTTTCTGCCTCACTTATGGTGATGGATTAAGTAATGTAAATATAAAAGAACTTATTACATTCCATAAAAAACATGGAAAAATGGCTACTGTTACTGCCGTACAACCTCCTGGTAGATTTGGTTCTCTCATATTAGATAAACAGTCTGTAACATCTTTTCAAGAAAAACCATTAGGTGATGGCGGATGGGTTAACGGTGGATTTTTCGTTTTAAATCCTGAAGTTTTCAATTACATTAGTGGAGATAAGTCTGTTTTTGAAACAGACACTTTAGTTCAGTTAGTAAACAAAAATGAATTGGCCGCATATCAACATTCTGGTTTTTGGCATCCGATGGATACATTGCGCGATAAAAATAAATTAGTCGAGCTATGGGAAAGTAATAACGCTCCGTGGAAGGTTTGGTAATATGGCTTCATCATCTTTTTGGAATAAGAAAAAAGTATTTATTACAGGACATACTGGATTTAAAGGCTCCTGGCTCACCCTTTTCTTAAGTTCTTTAGGTGCAGAAGTAGTAGGCTTTTCTTCTCATCCCCCATCCATTCCTAACATTTTTGAACAAGGTAACGTAGCAAAAGAGTGCACGACAATGAAAGGCGATATTACAGATTACCATTCTTTATTTCATGCCATGAAGCAGCATAAACCTGACATAATATTTCATTTAGCAGCTCAGCCAATCGTAACCGCTTCATACAAAAATCCTATCGATACATTCAAAACGAATGTTCTAGGTACTGTCCACGTGCTAGAAGCAGCAAAGTCCGTCGAAAGCGTACGTGCCATTATTAATGTGACAAGCGATAAATGTTATGAGAATGACGGTAGTGGCGACCGAGCGTTCGTGGAAAATGACCGACTAGGAGGTTTCGATCCTTATAGCGCTAGTAAAGCTTGCGCTGAAATAGCGGCAACATCCTATCAAAAATCATTCTTCCGCACTAATACTCAGAAACTCGCCTCAGTCAGAGCTGGTAACGTCATCGGCGGTGGTGATTGGGCAGAAGACCGATTATTCCCTGATATCATTCGGGCATATTTGCACAATCATACTTTGTGTATTCGAAACAAATATGCCGTCCGTCCGTGGCAACATGTTTTAGATCCTCTACATGGCTATATCCTTTTAGCTGAGAAACTTTGGAATGATGCTAAATATGCAGAAGCGTGGAATTTCGGCCCAATGAATGAACCTAACAGAACCGTTCATGATGTCATTGAATCTGTAATAAAATTATGGAATAACCCACTAACAATCATTTCCTCCTCTACAAATACTCCTTATGAATCACCTGTTTTAACACTCGATAGTACAAAAGCAGTAAACAAACTCGGCTGGACTCCTAAGTTATCAACAGATGATGCTATCGCTTGGACTGTTGATTGGTACAAAAAATATGCATCTGGTGAAAATATAGAATCTTTCACACGACAACAAATCGATGCATTCAAAAATTTATAAGGGGGCTATAAAATGGAACAGAAAAAATGCCGTTTTTGCCACTCATTACTAACCAACACTTTTTTAGATTTGGGCGTTTCCCCTCTTGCTAATTCATTTGTAGCTCCTGAAAGCTCATATAAAATGGAACCTTTTTATCCGCTGCACACATTTGTTTGTAACTCTTGTTTACTCGTCCAGCTAGATGAATTTGAATCCCCACAAAATATTTTTCATAACTATTTATACTTCAGCTCTTACTCCTCAAGTTGGCTACTACACGCTAAACAATATGTAGAAATGGCGATTAAGCGTTTCAACTTAACGAAACATTCAAAAGTGATTGAAATCGCAAGTAACGATGGGTACTTATTACAATACTTTAAAAAAGAAAATATCGAGACATTGGGAATTGAACCCGCGAAAAACGTAGCAGAAATTGCTATCAAAAAAGGAATTCCTACTCATGTAAATTTTTTCAGTAATGACTTAGCAAAAAAATTGCCACAAGCTGATTTAATCGTCGCAAATAACGTATTAGCACATGTTCCAAACTTGCATGATTTTGTTGCCGGTTTAAAAACGTTATTAAAACAAGATGGCACGATAACAATTGAATTCCCACACTTATTAAACCTCATATCCTTTAAACAGTTCGATACTATCTACCATGAGCACTTTTCCTACTTCTCACTTATAAGCCTTCAAAAAGTTTTAAGTTATCATCATTTACAAATTGTTGATGTAGAAGAACTTTCAACGCATGGTGGTTCCTTACGGATTTTTGTAAACCATCTAAGTGCCCAATCAACTATCCATTCCAATGTTACAAAATTAATTCAAAAAGAAGTCGACCACGGGTTAGATACTTTAGATTGCTATCTCCTTTTTTCTAAACGCATCGAACAATTGAAAATAAATATTTTAAAGTTTTTTATTGAAGCGAAAGCTTTAAACAAACAAATTATCGGTTACGGTGCTCCAGCTAAAGGAAACACCCTTTTGAATTATTGCGGGATAGGTAAAGAATTTCTAGCTTATACAGTGGATAAAAATCCTCACAAACAAAATCTCCTTTTACCAGGAACTCGTATTCCAATAAAATCTCCAGCAGAAATTAAACGTACAAAACCGGATTACATTCTTATACTTCCTTGGAATTTGAAAGACGAAATTATGAAAGAATGCTCTTTCATTCGTGAATGGGGCGGTAAATTTTTAGTGACGGTTCCAGAAATTGAGGTGATCGAGCCATGAAGAAAGTTGTTGTAACAGGTGGTAGTGGCTGGATAGGTAAATATGTTGTACATTCACTTATACAAAAGGGATATGAAGTGCACGCCACGTATAATAAAAATAACCCCTCTCACCTCCCTTGCCATTGGCATAAAGTAAACTTGCTTCGCGATGACGAAGTAAAACAATTCATTTCGGATGTTCAGCCTAGCCATCTCATTCACCTTGCTTGGGAAGCAGTGCCACCAGCATGCTATGTATCTATTAATAATTACTATTGGCTAAAGTCTAGTATTTCATTGATTCAACACTTCACAACATGCGGCGGAAAGCGTGTTGTCGTTGCAGGTACTGGCGCAGAGTACGAATGGTTTAACGGCGTATTATTTGAAGATTCACCGCTCCTTTCCTATAAAACCCCGTATTCTTTATGTAAAAATGCACTGCACTCCTGGCTAGAAACGTATGCACAACAAACAGGCCTCAGCATGTGTTGGGGCCGCATTTTTCATATGTATGGACCTCACGAACAAGGTAATCGGCTCGTTTCTAACATTATCACTTCCTTATTAAAAAACGAGGAAGCACTATGTACACATGGAAAACAATCGAGAGATTTCCTCCATGTGAGTGACGTCGCTGACGCTCTCGTAACAATATTAGAACACAGCGTTACAGGCACCATCAATATCGCTTCTGGTCAATCTGTACAAATTAAAAAGTTAGCTTCTATCATTGCTAAAAAGATAGGAAAAGAACATTTAATTAAACTAGGTGCAATCCCTTTCTCTAAAGATGAACCTTTATTTGTCGGGGTTAATGTAGAACGTTTAAAAACTGAAGTAAACTGGAAACCAACATACGATCTAAATACAGGAATTGAAGAAACAATTTTATGGTGGAAATCATTTATACAAAAACATAACGATATGCATCATTAAAACGTAAATCCTTCGTTCCTCTCGCTAATTCCTTATACCATTCTCCTAATCTTTCCGACGTAATAATATGGTGCGTCCCCATTCCCCCATGCTTACTAGCTTCAGAAAGAGTCGGACCAATTTGTAACTTTCTCTTTCTCATCGCATCGTTCCACGGACTAAACCCAAACCATAATATACAGGCAAGAGGTGGATAAATCATCGATTCATGCGCAGATAAATGTCTTCCAACCGTATAACTTCCATGCTCATGATTATGAATAAATCTACCTCTTCTCCATAACGGCCAATCTTCTGGTAAATAACCATGAAATCGCTGTTTCATTAAAGGTATTCCAAAGTTAAGGTCCGGATAGTTGTAGTTAGGATCATCAACCATAATAAGCCCGTTCAGCCAATACATCCTCCCCCCCAATTCATTTAGCGATTTCCAAAACTGATTTTTATCTTGCACGCAAAGAAACTCAGTCGTATTTAAAATCATTTTCCATCCTTGTACTTCTTGTTCTATCCTCATCACTTCATGATCTGTCGCATATGCATCAAACTCTGGATTTACAGAATCTCGCACCTCCCAATGCGGTGCGAATTTTTTACAAATCTCAACGGAACGATCTGTTGAACCTTTATTAATTAAAATACCATGATCAAAAAGTTTCGTATGATGCATAAGCCACCATGGCAATAAATACTCTTCATTGTAAAAATGTGAAATAACGGTTGTAGTTATAATAATCTCCTCCTCTTTCTCTATTAATCTACTTTTTATCCTACAACCAATATACTCATAAGCAAAAATATGTTTCCTAATTATTGATCAAATATTAGGAAACATATTTTTGTAAGTTTTCCTTTGGTACCCAGCCCTTCTCACCATCTCTTCCTTCGCACCAAACCCATCCATTCAATTCTTCTAATCCGATCAATCTTTCTCCAATACTCACATTTAATTCTTTCGCAGTATATTGTTTTATAATAATTCCTGTTCCATTCATATCTTTTCTTATAATTTGCTCCGGAACCCATCCTTTCCGGTTATACTTCTCTTCGTGACAAAACATCCAGTTTTCCCAGTTTTCCGGACCAGCGTAACTCTCTATCATTTTCACTACATCCCCCTCTTCTAAGCGAATTGGATTAGGATAATTGCTAACATGTGATTTTATAACGATATATTTCATAACAACCTCCAATAATCAGAAAATTAAGTTATAATATCATTATAACTTAAAGAGGAGGAATGCACGCATGTACTACAACACTTCATTCGAAAACGATCAACCTGTAGGCCGTCTATAAACTAAGACGGGCAATCATATAACACATACACTACGCCTCGTCTTAGGGAACTCATAATACCCTAAAAATAGACGGAGGTACTTTACATGAAACAAACAATTTTAGGAGCTATATATTTATCACTAGCAGCAAGTATATGGGGCGGTATGTATGTTGTTAGCAAATACGTACTCGATTTTATCCCACCACTAACACTCGTTTGGCTACGCTTTATTATCGCTTTTGTTGTTTTGTATGGCATTTTAAAACTAGCTGAGAAAAAGCAAAAGAAAAAAGTAACCATTCGCAAAAAAGATTGGCTCCTCTTCGCTTGGATTGGATTTATCGGCTATTTCATTTCGATCACATGCCAATTTATCGGAACAAAATTATCCGACGCTCATACAGGCTCGTTAGTTACATCAGCTACACCTGCATTTATGGTTATATTTGCAGCGCTCATTTTGAAAGAGAAACTAACTGCTCGTAGACTTTTATCTACTATAATAGCGACAATCGGTGTCATTATCGTAATCGGATGGGACATTGAAATTGGCTATTATTTTATCGGAACAATCATTTTAGTTGGAGCCGCTATTACGTGGGCTTTACTATCTATTTATGTAAAAACCGCTTCAGCTCGATTTTCATCTTTAGTTATTACAACGTATGCCATATTCTTTTCACTCTTTTTTATTACACCTTTTATGATATGGGAACTACAAACATCCTCTATCGGAACAGTAAATACGTACGTAATATTAGGCGTATTATACTTAGGAATCGTCTCAACAGCAGGTGCCTTTTTCCTTTGGAATAAAGGATTAGAATTAATGGATGCAAGCATCGGTTCCTTATTTTTCTTCTTCCAACCTATCGTTGGATCATTACTTGGCTGGCTCTTATTAAATGAGACATTAAATAGTAACTTTTTCATTGGTGGTATTCTCATTATATGTAGCGTTTTCATTACTACTTTTGAAAAGAAATAAAAAGCAGGCAGAGATTCTTAGTCTCTGCCCGTTCGCATTATTGGATCTTGGTCGTGAAAACCAATACAAATCGGTATATTACTTTGCACTTCACTACGTACACTTATAAAACTACACAGCGTTTTAGCAATTAAATATAAAGTTATACCGATTGCTTTTTCACTTGTGTCAAAGCCATTTTCATTATACATATCCGCTAATTCTACAGACCCCGGTCCCTCAACATCATATGTCCATTCAGAAGCCCAATCATCATCCTCTTCTTCAAGTGGAGCATATTCCTCACAAATATAAAACTGACTAGTCCACTCGTTATCAAGGTCATACTCAAAATAAATCGCTTTTGCTTCTTCATTAGTAGCCATTTCTACAGCTGCATCCAAACCTACTCGAATACTTACCTTATATGACTCTACATCAATTACTTTAATTCGTTCTGCATATTCTGTAGACGCCAACATGCAACAAATATCATAATACTTCGCTTCTATTTGCTCTACTGCTAACGAAAAGACATCCTCTTGCATCTCTTCTAAATACTGAAATATATCCACACTAAATACTCCTCACTCTTTACGCACTCCAATGCGATGGACGAGACAATAATTTCGGTAATTTCGTATGTTTGTCCCCTCTAGCAGCATTAACTTGAACTTGCGTCAGAAAAATACTATTAGTAAAATCAGCCCCGCGAATATCTGCATCTCGCAAATCTGCTCCGATGAGATCTGCTCCTCTTAAATCTGCACCATTTAAGTTAGCCGCAATTAAGTAAGCTCCTCTTAAATTTGCACCTTGTAAATTTTTCTTTTTCAGATTCGCTCCCATAAGGTCTGCTCCGCGGTGAATGATTCGTTTCTTACGCGCAGTATTCATTTCCTTCCATACTAATTCGCTCGTTTCTAAAAGAAGAATGTTCACCTCTGCCCTATGCATTGGAACATTTATTTTCATTAACTCATCTGGATTTAAATTCGAAAGTCGCTCTGTCTCCTCAATTGCGGTCTCCAGCTCTTTATGAATTGGCTGTGTTGCCTTTAAAAGAATCGCTTCATTCAAATACCAAAGCATTTCATGAAGTTGATGCATAACCGGAAAAGCATCGTACATTTTTCTTGCATGCTTTGCATCTTTCCTCCAATCAATCCCTTTAAACGTACCCTGAGAAATCTTCTGCCCAGCACCGAAACATTCAAATACTGTACAACCTTTATAACCTTTTCCTCTAAGATTTTTATGTATACTACATTTAAAATCTGATTGTAAGTTGGAACATGGTTTACCACCATCTTTATTCACTGCAAAATCTACCGATGCTGCAAACGGTAATGCAACGCAACATAGACCGAAGCATTTTTCGCAGTTTGCTTTTAAATGATCGTTATGATTAGTCAAAATCTATACCCCCTGTTGTCTTTTGACTATTTCAT
The DNA here is from genome assembly GCF_051916885.1 of Bacillus cereus group sp. MYBK14-1. Lineage (NCBI taxonomy): Bacteria > Bacillati > Bacillota > Bacilli > Caryophanales > Bacillaceae > Bacillus > Bacillus cereus group sp. MYBK14-1. The sequence goes on from NZ_JBQAHM010000001.1 coordinate 864,103, forward strand.
AATATTCCAACTGTAATAAATAATCAATTTTAAAATAAACCAGCATCTTCCGTTTCAATTCATAACTTTATCATTCGATTTCCTTTCAATTGAAAAGGACTATTTCTATTTAATGAATTATAATTAAATTATAAATTTTCTAACTAAAAAGGAGACTTATTATGGCACTAGAAATGAAAACAAACTGTCAAATTTGCGATCAATCGCTCGAACAAGATTCTGAAGCATACATTTGTGTATATGAATGTACATTTTGCGCACCATGTACAGAAGAAAGGCATAACGTTTGTCCAAACTGCGGCGGCGAATTAGTACGTAGGCCGAAAAAGAAACAATAAAAAGCAAAGCGATATCGCTTTGCTTTTGTTTAGGCATCTGAAATTATATATTTAAAAACTTCACACAAACAGGCTCTGGCACAACAACATCAGATTGTAAAAGTGTTAACTTACCTGTAGATTCATCTCTTGAAAATAACACAAGATTATGTGACTTTTCATTTGTAGCAACAAGGAACTTTTCAGTAGGATCTAATACAAAGTCTCTTGGCCAATTTCCTTCTGTAGATGTATGTTCAACAAATGTAAGCTGACCTGAATTTTGATCTACGCTATAAACAGCGATACTATTATGACCACGATTACCTGCATATACAAAACAGCCGTCAGAAGAAATATGAATCGCACTTCCTTGATTATTTTCATCAAACTCTTCTGGAACAGTAGAAATATACTGTAATTCTGTAAAGGATCCTTCTGCAGGATTATAGGTTAACACAATAACCTCTGAACTAAGCTCCGTCATCACATATGCATACTTTCCATTCGGATGAAAAGTAATATGTCTTGGACCACTTCCTGGATTTACAGATAAACGATTCACTTCTGTTAATGTACTATCTTTTACTTCATACGTAATTATTTTATCTATCCCTAAATCAACGCCCACTACATATTTTTCATCAGGAGTGTACCCCGCGTAATGTGCATGTGGTTTTTCTTGTCTTTCTTTATTCGGACCTGAACCTTCATGTTCCATAATAGATGAAGCAGGATTTACAGTTCCATTTTCTTCATTTATTTCAAAAGACTCAATCGTTCCTTTATGGTAATTCGCTGTAACTACTGTATGATTTCCACTATCAACACTAATATGACAAGGAGAAGCACCTTCTACTACTTGTCTATTTTTCGCTTTTAGTTCTCCAGTATGACTATCAATGGAATACGCAGCTACACCGCCAGATTCGCCTTCCTTAACAACGGAATAGAGATATTCATTATTTCGGTTAATCGTTACATATGTAGGGTTATCCAGCTTAGCGGCAAGTGTTACATTACTAATTTTTTTTGCTTCTACATCTAGCGTAAATTTATATATTCCTTCGCTATTTTCTTTCGTGTAAGTTCCAACATATCCAATAAACTCTTTGTTATCCTTCATTTTCATAACCCTCTCTCCCTATATTTTTCGTCCATCATGCTTCTTAAAATATTTTATGTTGAAAGAGTATCCTAAAAAATCGGAGTACCTCTTTATACGTTACCATATTTTCTTGGTAAATAGCTTTTAAACCCACTTTTTTTGATACGCTGCTATACTTTCATATTCTTCTTCCAATTGACGGGACAGACGGATATAGATTGGCGTTAAATCTTTATATTTTTCCACACTTTCCATGTTTGGCTCATGATGGAAATCTGCACCTACCATTTCAGAAACTACAGATAATGTATCTATTTCACCTAAACTATATAAACCGAGGATTGCAGCTCCTAAGCAAGAGCTTTCGAAACTTTCCGGAACATATACGTCTTGATGGAAGATGTCCGCCATCATCTGTCTCCAAAGCTCCGACCTTGCAAAGCCGCCTGTCGCTTGAATTTTTTTCGGTTCGCCAATTAACTCTTTTAAAGCGAGAAGAACCGTATATAAATTATAAATTACTCCTTCTAAAACAGCACGGATAAGATGTTCTTTCTTATGATGCAATCCGAGTCCAAAGAAAGATCCTCGTGCATTTGCATTCCATAAAGGAGCTCTTTCTCCTGCTAAATACGGGTGAAACAATAAACCGTCAGATCCAGGATTCACTTTTGCTGCTATTTCAGTAAGCACTTCATATGGATCTTTTCCTAAACGCTTCGCAAGCTCAATCTCTGAAGTGCCTAATTGATCACGAGCCCATCTGAAAATCATACCACCGTTATTAACAGGTCCACCAATTACCCAATGCTCTTCAGTTAAGGCGTAACAAAAAATTCTACCTTTTGGATCTGTTACAGGACGATTTGTTACAGCACGTATCGCACCGCTTGTACCAATTGTAACAGCCACAACACCAGGATCAATTGCATTTACACCTAAATTGGATAGGACTCCATCACTCGCTCCTACTACAAAAGGCGTAGAAACAAGTACATTCATCTCTTTGGCAAGCTCTTCATCTAATCCTGTTAAACTGTGCGTTGTTGGAACAAGCTTTGAAAGCTTTTCATCTGTAATTCCCGCAACATGTAAAGCCTCGTCATCCCATTTTAAAGATTTCAAATTAAACATCCCTGTTGCTGACGCTATAGAATAATCAATTACATACTCTTTATATAACTTGTAAAAAACATATTCTTTAATAGAAATGAATTTATAACTTTTTGCGAATAACTCTGCCTGCTCATTCTGTAGCCAAACTAATTTCGAAAGTGGTGACATCGGATGAATTGGTGTCCCAGTACGAAGGTAAATTTCATGACCATTCATATCATTCTTTATTTTCTCCGCCCAGCTTGCACTTCTATTATCTGCCCAAGTAATACATCCCGTTAATGGATTCCCCTTTTCATCTACAGCAATGAGACTATGCATTGCCGAGCTAAAAGAGACACAAAGAATATCACTTGGCTGTACACTACTTGATTGTATAGTTTCTTTAATCGTATTTATTACTGCACGAAAAATTTCTTCTGGGTCTTGTTCTGCTATTTCAGGTGTAGGAGAATATAAAGGATATTCAATTCCATGACTTGCAATAACAGATCCATCAGTAGAAAATAGAACTGATTTTGTACTAGTTGTCCCAATGTCTACACCAATCATATATTTTGAGCTCACCATTTCTTCCTCCTAACAAAAAATTGTTACAGTATCCCACCATAAAAATACATTCCTTTTATCTATTGATAACGTTGTATGCCACAATTATCTAAATAGAAACATCTTTATCTTAAACAAACATATCGAGTAGTAAAACTCCTCCAAAAGCGATAAATGAAAGTAACGTTTCTAATACTGTCCATGTTTTAAATGTTTCTTTCACTGTTAAACCTAGGTATTCTTTTACCATCCAAAAACCAGCATCGTTTACGTGTGAAAACATTAATGCTCCTGCACCTGTTGCAATAACGAGTAACTCTAAGTTCACACCTGTTGTATTTTCAACGATTGGCGAAACGATACCCGCTGCTGTTGTTAAAGCGACTGTCGCTGACCCTGTTGCAATTCGAATTAATCCTGCTACTATAAATGCTAATACAATTGGGGATAGAGCTAAATGCTCAGACATTTGAGCAATAGCATTGCCTACACCACTATCGATAAGAATTTGCTTAAATCCCCCGCCGGCACCAATAATCGCAACAATTGAACCGATTGGTAATAAGCTATCTTCTGTTACCTTCTTAATAGCCTTTTTATCGATACCTTGGCGAAATCCAAGAAAATAAAACGCTGCAAAACATGCAATCAATAGTGCAATGATAGGACTACCGATTAATGTGACAGTCTTCATCAAAGTAGTAGAAAGAGGCACATAAGGAGCTGCTGCAGCTAAAACCATTAACATAACAGGTAACAATATAACTAAAAATGAAACTCCTATTCCTGGTAATTTCGTTGATTTTGTATTTACACGAATCAATTCTGGCTCATTTTCAGGAATTACACGTTTGTGAATCCATTTCGCAAATATAGGACCTGCAATAATCGCTGCAAAAAATGTAATAATGAGTGAATACATTAGTACCTTCCCAAGATTCGCTTTATAAATACCAATTGCTACAATTGCCCCTGGATGCGGAGGAACAAGGCCGTGTACGACAGATAGCCCAGCAATTGCTGGTAATGCTATCAATAAAATATTTTGTTTCGTTGTTTTATGAATTGAAATTACTAACGGTAGTAATATTAAAATACCTACTTCAAAAAACACCGGGATTCCAATAATAAAACCTGCAATTAACATAGCCCATGGTAAGTTTTTTATCCCAAAGGATTTTATAAAGAACTCTGCCACCTGCATTCCAGCACCTGACTCTGCCATCATTTTCCCTAAAATTGTACCTAATACTAAAATACCTACTAAATGCCCGAGAACACTTCCAACTCCCGTTTCATAAGCACTCACTATTTTATCCATTGGCATTCCAGACATAATTGCTAAAAACAAACTTGCAACCGTTAAACTAATAAACGCATGCCATCTCCACCACGATACCCCTAAAATAACAATTACAATTGATAATAATGTAATAATTAAAAGGTACATATTCATACTCAATCCCCCTTTATGTAAACCCTTTCATAATTACTATATAATGAAAAGAACCTATATAGTTCTTACTTGAGTAAAAGATACCTTTACATATTGCTATACGTTTAAAAGCATCTTCACATTATAATGATTTATATAAAAAGAATCTCCCTTATTAGAGATACACTATAACTCATCTCTCTAATAAGGGGATTTCTCTTTCATAATTATAATGTTATTGTGATAAACGCTTCGCGCGATCAATTTTTCCTTTTTTAAAAGTGAATGACACTTTCATCTCTGCTTTTTTCACGTAGTAAGACTACAAAATCAGGATCCAGTTTAAACGATGAAGTTACTTAGGATTTGTCCTCTCATGAAAAGCAATTTTCGGAAAGCACCTTCACTTTCATGCATTATAATTTAGGAGCTTTCGCCCAATCCGCAGCAAATTTCTCAATACCTTGGTCTGTTAATGGGTGCATAGCAAGTTGCTCGATTACTTTATAAGGGATTGTTGCAATGTGAGCACCTGCCATCGCTACACGAGTTACATGATCTGGATGTCTGACAGAAGCCGCAATAATTTGTGTATCTAATTGATGAACATCGAATAATTCAGCAATTTTAGCAACTAATAGTACACCATCTTCAGAAATATCATCTAAACGTCCTAAAAATGGAGAAACGTACGTTGCACCTGCTCGAGCAGCTAAAAGTGCTTGGTTCACAGTGAAAATAAGTGTAACGTTCGTTTTCACACCTTTTTCAGTAAGATAGCGACAAGCTTCTAATCCTGCTAGCGTCATTGGAAGTTTTATCGTGACGTTTTTATCGCCACCGTTAATTTTAATTAATTCTTCTGCTTGAGCAATCATTTCTTCAGCTGTAACAGCATCTGGCGTTACTTCTGCCGAAACAGACTCAACTTTAGGTACTGCCTGACAAATTTCTGCGATACGGTCTTCAAACTTAACGCCCTCTTTTGCTACTAAAGAAGGATTCGTTGTAACACCAGCTAAAACTCCAAGTTTATATGCTTTTTTTATGTCCTCAAGATTTGCAGTATCAATAAAAAATTTCATGATCAATTCCCTCCAGTTTTTAAACGTTGATGAGTTACATGTTTAATATGCTTATCCCGTAAAAGCCCGATTGATGTGGAATAAAGCCCCTACTTATTAAAGTTTCACTTTATTTCTTTTCTACTGCATGTCCGCCAAATTCATTACGCAGAGCTGCTACAACTTTTCCTGTAAATGTATCATTGTCTAATGAGCGGTAGCGCATTAATAGAGACATTGCGATAACAGGCGTTGCTGTTTGAAGGTCTAATGCTGTTTCTACTGTCCATTTTCCTTCACCAGAAGAATGCATAACCCCCTTAATTTCATCCAGTTTTGCATCTTTAGAAAATGCATTTTCTGTTAATTCCATTAACCAAGAACGAATGACTGAACCGTTGTTCCATACTCTTGATACTTTTTCATAATCGTAGTCAAATTCACTTTTCTCTAGAATCTCAAATCCTTCACCAATAGCAGCCATCATACCGTATTCAATTCCGTTATGAACCATTTTTAAGAAGTGACCACTACCAGCTTTTCCAGCATATAAGAATCCATTTTCTACAGCAGTATCCCGGAAGATAGGTTCAACGATGTCCCAAGCTTCTTGATCTCCTCCGATCATGTAACAAGCACCATTACGAGCGCCTTCCATTCCGCCAGAAGTTCCTGCATCCATAAAGTGAATGCCATCTTTCTTTAATTGCTCATATCGGCGGATAGACTCTTTATAATGTGAATTACCAGCTTCAATTAAAATATCTCCTTTTGATAAAAGTGGTGTAACCTCATCAATAACAGAATCAACAACAGCGTGTGGTACCATTACCCAAAGAATTCTTGGTGATTGTAATGACTGAACAAGTTCACTTAAACTAGATGTACCCGTTGCCCCGTACTCTTTCATTTCTTCTACTGCGCTCGTATTTAAATCAAATGCTACTACTTCATGTTTATGATCCATTAAATTTTTCCCTAAATTTAATCCCATTTTACCTAACCCAATTAATCCTACTTGCATAATATAATTCCTCCTCAAATCATCTTTTATTAAAAATCCATATCACTACAATCTGGAATACCTTTCAGCACTGAAATGTTAGTATGTACAGAAAGGTATTCACAGTCATAGCTTAAGAATTCAACACATTTTTTGTAATTTGAACAACATTTTCTGTCGTAAATCCAAATAGATTCATGACTTCAGCTCCAGTTCCTGAAGCTCCAAATGTTTCAATTGATAGTACTTTTCCTTCTTGTCCTACATAACGTTCCCAACCTAGAGATACACCCATTTCAAGAGATACTCGTTTCGTTATAGAAGACGGAAGAACGGATTCTTTATATTCGTTCGATTGGCGATCGAATAACTCCCAGCTCGGCATTGCAACGATGCGAACAGAAACTTGATCTTCTTCTAATTTTGCTTTCGCACTAGTAGCTAAGGATACTTCAGAACCTGTCGCAATTAAAATTACATCCGGATTTTCATTCGTTTGTGTTAATACGTAAGCTCCTTTAGAGAGATTCTCTATGTTCGCTTTCGTTTCATTAAACACCGGTAAATTTTGACGGCTCAGTACTAAAACGACTGGACCATCCGTTTGCTGTAAAGCATACGCCCAAGCACTTGCTGTTTCATTTGCATCTGACGGACGGATAACTGTTAGACCAGGAATTGCTCGAAGCGCTGCCAATTGTTCAATTGGTTCATGCGTTGGACCATCTTCTCCTACAGCAATCGAATCATGTGTAAATACGTAAGTAACAGGTAAATTTTGCAGTGCAGCCAGTCGAATCGATGGACGAAGGTAATCATTAAATACAAAGAATGTACTTACGAAAGGTTTTACTCCTCCATGGAGAGCCAGTCCATTCGCTGCCGCGCCCATTGCGTGTTCACGTACACCGAAGTATATATTTCGTCCAGCATACGATTCTACCGCGTACACAGCTTCACCTTTTATATCTGTCATAGTGGAATGAGAAAGATCTGCACTTCCACCGAAAATAGAAGGAATCGATTTCACATAATGATTAATAGCTTCCCCACTTGCAACACGAGTGGAAATCGTTTTTTCAATATCAAAGGATAGAATGTCTTTCGCTTCAATTAAAACCTCACCTGTAATCGCTTTTTCTAATTCATCTGCTAGTGCAGGGTTCGACTCTCTGTATGAATTGAACTGCTCATTCCAGTCATTTTCTTTTTCAATACCTTTTTGTTTTAGTTCATTAAAATGAGCTGTTACTTCTTCAGGCACAAAGAAGTCTTCCTCATAGTGCCAACCATACACTTGTTTTGTCGCTGTCGCTTCTTCTACTCCAAGCGGATTACCATGTGCTTTGTTCGTTCCAGCAACTTTTGGACTTCCATAACCTATAATGGTTCTAATTTCTATAAGAGTAGGTTGATCCGTATTTTCTTTCGCTAATGTAATGGCTTTTGTAATAGCATCGACATCGTTTCCATCTTCAACTCTTACATATTGCCAATGTACAGATTCTGCCCTTTTCTGAATATCTTCAGAGAAAGCAATGCCTAATTCACCATCAAGTGAAATTTCATTTGAATCATACAGTACAATTAACTTGCCAAGTTTCATATGTCCTGCCATTGACATCGCTTCATAAGCGACACCCTCCATTAAGTCACCATCTCCGACTAAAGCATACGTATTGTGATCTATAATAGAGTGACCATCCTTATTAAACTTCGCTGCTAAATGAGCTTCTGCCATTGCCATTCCGACAGCATTAGCAATCCCTTGTCCTAACGGGCCTGTAGTCGCTTCAACTCCAGGAGTATGACCAAACTCAGGATGTCCTGGTGTTTTACTATTTAACTTTCTGAAGTTTTTCAAGTCATCAATTGAAACGTCATATCCAGCTAAATGAAGTAGGCTATATAACAGACTAGATCCATGTCCCGCCGATAAAACGAAACGATCACGGTTAAACCATTCTGGGTGATTAGGATTGTAATTTAAATGATTCGCCCATAATGCATAAGCCATTGGTGCTGCTCCCATCGGAAGACCTGGATGACCTGAGTTTGCCGCATTAATAGCATCAATCGATAACGTACGAAGTGTATTCACTGCTAATTGATTTATGTTTTGTGTCATAGTAATCGTCCCCCTAAATGCTTTCATGAAAGAAAGTACTTATTTTTCCGTCTCTTGATCTAACCACCATTTAAATCCACTTTCTTGCAACAGTTCATTAGACGCTTCTGGACCATATGAACCAGACTCATATTCATGAAGCGGTAATAAGTTTTCCTCGAACGCTTCAAGAATTGGTTGTACCCATTCCCATGACAATTCAACTTCTCTCCAATGTGCAAAGAATGTAGCGTCTCCACTCACCGCATCATGAATGAGTCTTTCATACGCTTCAGGTACTCCCACATCCACTTGCTCGCAAGTAAAGTTAATACGCATCGGTTCAATCTCTCCATTTTTCAATGGATTTTTACTATTTAACTGTAATGAAACATTCTCACCTGGGCTAATTTCAATTATTAATAAGTTAGGTGCTGCATTTGGATTATTATCTTGATATTGCTGTTTTAACGTATTTTTAAACTCGATTACAATACGAGTGGACTTTTCTTTCATTCGTTTTCCTGTTCGTATATAGAAGGGAACGCCAGTCCAAAATGGATTATCGATCCACAAACGAGCAGCAACAAATGTGTCTATGTTAGAAGAAGGATTTACTCCTGGCTCCTCTTTATACGCTACAACTTGCCCGCCTTTTATCTCTCCTGAAGAGTATTGACCTCGAATGATATGGCTTTGAACGTCTTCTTTTTTCACTTTACGAAGCGTCTCCATTACCTTTCGTTTTTCCTCTCGAATTTCACATGCATTAACCTTTTCCGGCAGATTCATAGCAGTCATCATTAATATTTGTAACATATGATTTTGAACCATATCTCGAATGGCTCCTGCATGATCATAATATCCGGCTCTTTCTTCAACCCCAACTGTTTCACTAGCTGTAATTTGTACATTTGCTATATGTTCTTTGTTCCAAATCGATTGGAGAACAGGATTTGCAAATTCTAGTGCTTCAAGGTTTTGAATCATCGGTTTACCTAAATAGTGATCAATACGGTATATCTCGTCTTCTTCAAACGTGCGACTAAGCTTATCATTAAGCTCACGAGCAGATGTAAGGTCGTGCCCAAACGGTTTCTCAATCATCAGGCGTTTCCATCCATCTGTTTTATCAAGTCCGCTTTCCTTAATATTTAAAGCAATCGTCTCGAAAAATTCAGGAGCAACTGAAAGATAGAACATTCTATTACCTTTTATATGTAGTTCCTCTTCCCTTTCACGAACGACTTGTAATAACCTCTCATAGTCTTCCGGTTTACTCACATCTAATGGACAATAGCGAAAATTATCTAAAAAACCTTCGAGTTCCGGAGTACCTTCTTCCCTCTGACGAGAAAACGTCTCTATTGATTCTTTTATTCTTTCTTGAAAATCTTCATGAGATACTTGACGTCTTCCAAGCCCGATAACAGATATCTGCTTTGGAAGCTTTTGATCTCTATATAAGTTATATAGCGCGGGGTAAATTTTGCGTTTCGCTAAGTCCCCTGTCGCTCCAAATAAAACAAAGGTCATTGATTCCAATTTCAGTCCCCCTCTTGTTGTATAATCCTCGTCAATATACTAAAAATGAATTGTACAGAAGCTCATACTCTTATACTTCCTGTTTTTATAAAAAACAAAGAGTTATCTAATTCCAATTCTTTTTATACCTTTCGCTCTCTCATTGTCCCCAATATTAATAGTGGCAATTCAAAGCATTTCTACTGCAACTTACTTATTTATAGAACTTAACGAAATATTTTATATCTAATTACTTTTAGTAATTAAGTAATCTTATGTCTAATATATTAACCACATAAATTATTATCGTCAATAAAAATGTCTTGAATTAAATACTATTTATTTCATAATACTTTTCTAAGTGTATTCCTAGTTACCATTCATTTTCAAAGATAATGATCAATATAATAAATATCAGTTTCATCGAAATCTTCAATTAATTTTCCGTTAAACTCGCGAGCAGACGTTACATTATAATCAAAAGGCTTCTCTATAATAAGACGGTTTAATCCTTTTGTAGCCCACAATCCACTCTCTTTAATATTTAAAGCAATCACATCAAATACTTCTGGTATAACAGATAGATAAAACATACGGTTTTCAGGAATGTTTAATTCTGTTTCACGCTTTTTTACAAGGCTCAGTAAATCTTGATAGCCCACTATATTCGCTGTATCTAATTGACAATAACGAAATGTGCTAATAAATTCTTCTACTCCTGATTCGTCATCAGAAGATATTCTAGAAAATGTAGCAAGGGATTGTTCTACCTTTGTTTGAAATTCCAAATCTGACATTGCCCTTCTGCCAATACCGATAATCGAAATAGATTGTGGTATATTTTGATTACTAAATAGTTTATATAAAGCAGGGTAAATTTTGCGTTTCGCTAAATCCCCTGTCGCTCCGAATAAAGTGAAACTTTAATCAGCCCTCACCAATCGGGCTTTTACGAGCAGCCCAACTCCCACCTAACTTCTTTGCTTTCGCTGAATTTTGAGGCGGGGGTCTTACTGCCTGTTAATGCGGGATAAACGTAATGAATAAATCATGCTGCAAAAATAACATCTACCCTTTCTTCAAAAAGCTTTACAGTAGTTTTTAGAAGTACGTTACATTATTTCATTTCATGCACTTTCCTCTTCTTTATATAAAATTCTCACTAACCAAATTCAAAATATTATACTTATTTTTCGTACTTTGCTATGCTATAACCACAAACAGGAGGTATAAACTATGAAAGCACAAATTATCCATTCTTTTGGGGATTCATCTGTATTTCAATTAGAAGAAGTTTCAAAACCAAAACTTTTACCAGGTCATGTTCTAATCGATGTAAAAGCAACAAGTGTAAATCCAATCGATACAAAAATGCGTAGTGGTGCCGTTTCAGCAGTCGCTCCTGAGTTTCCAGCTATATTACACGGCGATGTAGCTGGTATTGTTATTGAAGTAGGAGAAGGTGTTTCGAAATTTAAATGTGGGGATGAAGTATACGGATGTGCCGGAGGTTTTAAAGAAACTGGAGGTGCACTTGCAGAATTTATGCTTGCTGATGCGCGATTAATTGCTCACAAACCTAAAAATTTAACAATGGAAGAAGCAGCTGCTCTACCATTAGTGGCAATTACAGCTTGGGAATCTTTATTTGATCGTGCAAATATTAAACCTGGTCAAAATGTTCTCATTCATGGAGCTACTGGTGGCGTAGGACACGTAGCCATTCAACTAGCTAAATGGGCAGGTGCTAAAGTTTTTACAACCGCTTCTCAGCAAAGCAAAATAGAAATAGCCCATCGTTTAGGAGCCGATATAGCTATTAATTATAAAGAAGAATCTGTTCAAGAATATGTACAAAAACATACGAACGGAAACGGATTTGAAGTTATATTTGATACAGTAGGCGGCAAGAATCTTGATCATTCTTTTGAAGCTGCCGCAGTTAATGGAACTGTCGTAACAATTGCAGCTCGTTCAACCCATGACCTCTCTCCTTTACACGCAAAAGGACTTACTCTGCACGTTACTTTTATGGCGTTAAAAATATTACATACCGATAAACGTGACGCTTGCGGGGAAATTTTGACTAAACTAACTCAAATAGTAGAAGAAGGAAAACTTCGTCCATTGCTAGATTCGAAAACTTTCACGTTTGATGAAGTTGCACAAGCACACAAGTATTTGGAGTCGAATAATGCAATAGGTAAAATAGTGTTGAAAAATGTTTGGTAACTATAACTAGATAATATACATAATAATTCATGCTGTTTAGCTTATTAAGCGTAATGCGTAGATTAATTGTACAAATGTCAAACAAGGCGATCAAAAATGATCGCCTTGTTCTTTTTAAAAATATAATAGTATTTTTCCGATTTCATCAATAGCATAGTCCTATCCCGAAAAAGAGCGAATAACTCTACTATAACTAAATCGTATTATTACATTTGAATATTACTTATGAAATTTCACACGTTCTTCAAGCGGTTGGAATTCTTTTTCACCTGGAGTAGCAGTTGGATTACCAAATGGCATTTGTGCAATTAGTTTCCAATTAGCAGGGACATTCCATTCTTGTTTTACCTCATCGTCAATTAATGGATTATAATGTTGTAAAGATGCCCCTAATCCCTCTGCTTCTAAACCTGTCCACACGACTAATTGGTGCATACCTGATGCTTGGTGTGACCAAATTGGGAAGTTTTCAGCATATGCAGCAAATTTTTCTTGAAGCGATTTAACGATAGCCTCATCTTCAAAGAATAGTACTGTTCCATAACCAGCTTTAAAAGAATCCATTTTTTGTTGCGTTCCTGAGAAATCTCCATCTCCAACTACTTTTCTTAATGTTTCAGTTGTAATATCCCATAATTTATCATGAGCTTCACCAAATAATACAACTAATCGCGCAGTTTGAGAATTGAAAGCTGATGGAGTATATTTCACAGCAAACTCCACGATTTCTTTAATTTTTTCATCCGATACTTGTACCTCTTTGTTAATTCCATAGTAAGTACGTCTTTCTTTCAGTGCAGTATAGAAATCTTTTGTCATAATTCATTTCCTCCTAAGTTTTAATATTCTTCAAAAGGATACATCTCAAAGATAATATGCGTTTAAATGAGTTCATTTTTGAATCATTGAACTTCCTAACACCCATTGCCAGTCATTCTAAATCTAAACACATCACTTCCTTCAATTTCCCTAAAAAAGACTTATAACATCATTCATAAAATCTAGTGATCATTCGGTACTATTTTACCCATTCTCTATTCATGTATCCTGCGTGTTTCATATTTACACAAACATGAAAATAAACTTAAATTGATAGTTAAAAAGCCAGGTAGCATGAATAATGCATTACCTGGCTTTTTACATTTTAAATTTAACTAAATATTACTAATGAACTGTAGTAGAAACCATACTGGTCACTTATTTAATAATTAACATCTCATAAGGATTTACATATTAGTAATTGCTTATAATACTCCATTATCTAATATGAAAGTATAAAAATACTTTCATTACTGATTTAACTGATTTTTCACCGCTCTTATAACCAATTCATGATCTTCTTCTGGTGGTAATCCTGAAACTGTTATCATTCCAATAACCCCTACGTTTTTTATTCTGATAGGAAAGCATCCACCAAACGCAGCATATTCCGAAGTATCTAAAAGATATTTTTCATTATATGAAATTCCAGTTATTTCACTTTGTATCTGCATATAATACGAGCTACGATCATGCAGGGAAACGACTCGTTTTTTACGCTCAATCCATTTCGTATTTTCCTCATTTGTCCCTGTCATCTTGAAATGAAATAATTGCACACCATTTTTCGTTATATCAACAGCAATCAATTTCCCTTCTTGCTTCGCTGTTTCAACGATAAATAAACCTAGTTGCAAGGCATCTTCATTTGTAAAAGAGGAAAATTGAAGTGTTTCCTCCTCTTTTAAAATTTGTTTACTTATTTCATTCAAATTTGAAGTACTCATATCTTTAACCTCCATAATTGTTTTATGCCACACCGACATTTTTTCGAAATTATTAGGCCATATAGTACAACCTTTCAATCAATCTGATTCCAAATAAACTGCTGTAACATCGTTGGTAACTAGTACCGTAAAGCTTGTTTTCTTCTTACTGATGCTATTATGAATGATATTCAAAGTTATAAAAAGTACTATTCTACTTATCCCTATCTTACAGAGACTATTATGAAATATATTTAACATCTTAAAAATGTATGTACTAAAGAATAATATTTTTAATCACTAACTTTTTTGATCAATCGTTATAATCCAATTTCATCAAAATTTTTATCAATTATTACACTATCCAACAATAGGAGGAAACATAGATGGATGAACATATATCCAAAAGCTAAAAAGCAATTGAGTCCCTTGAGGGAATAGTTATAATTCACTACTTATAGAAATAGACATACAAAAACGCCATCCTTTCCTATAATTCTAAAGAAAGAATAGCGTATTCTTTTCAAAAATGAGTTCTTTTATTGAGAAACTTTGATTCTATATCATACATAAAAGGGCAACCATTGCTAAAACAGCTGGAAGTCCTTGTTTCACAATAATTGATTTATTAGATGTGAAACCTCCGAAAATAGCTGCTACCACCACACAAATCACAAAAAATAATTGGACCATATAACCAATTGGATTGAGTCCAAGTACAAGTCCCCAAATGAGACCAGCCGCTAAAAATCCATTATATAAACCTTGGTTTGCAAACATAATGGCTACGTTTCGATCTCCTTCTAAATGCTTCGGTAATTTGAAAACACGTTTCGCTACTTTTGAATCAATAAAAAACATTTCAAGGATCATGATAAACAAATGTTCTAATGCTACGATCCCGACTAAAATAGCTACGATTATTTCCACACTATTCTGCCCCCTACACTCTCTATTCTTTAATATTCCCTACATTTTTTTGCATCTGTAATAGAACATGAATAAGTATTTTGCGTTCTTCTCCACTGATATTTACGAACATTCCCTTCATGAAACGTTCCTTTTCTTTCTTGTCAAAACATTAATTGATATATCAATTATTGATACATCAATTAATATACATCTCTCTTTTTATTTTTGCAAGTTTTTTTGCTCAATTGGTTTTATTTTGTTCCAGCAACTTTAAACCAATTCAAAACATCAGTTCGCATTTCTAGAAATCATAATTACTTTAAGTTCATTCTGACAATCATATTTAACTAAATATATAAAAGAATTAAGTTATATCTCCATCAATTTATAAAAATTAATTTTTTTCTAAAAACAGATACTTTACGTTTTTTATAGTAATAAAAATCATTTTTTTGTTTCAGAGGCAATCCATTTTGTTAGCCTGATGTGCATAAGATAGCACCCATATGGAGAACCAATTATCTTTCAAGAAAACGGCTTGAAATCTGGATTTGGTACAAGAGTTGCCTACTTCCGTGATCCAGATGGTACTAATTTAGAGCTAATTGCTCCAAAAGGTCCATTTAGACGTGAATAATAAATTAATACCGAAACAGCCACCTTATCTGAAAGGTGGCTGTTTGTTAATAGATTGAATAAAAAGGACAAACTCTCCAACTTGAGAAGTTTGTCCAAAAATAGATATTTCATATTCCACTACTTTGACACTAAAATCAACAATAGTGAATTAGAATAATGACTTAATACTTGCTAAAACTGTAAGTACACCTACAATAATAACAAATACGTTGCTCATTTTCCCTTTGTATTTAGCTAGTACTGGCACTTTTTGAATCGCATACATCGGTAATAGACATAAGATAGCAGCAACTAAAGGACCGCTTAGAGAATCAATAAGTCCAAGAATACTTGGATTTGTATAAGCAACAAACCAGCATGATAATACAACAAAAGTAAGAATTATTGTCTTAATTGTTTTTTCTTCAATATCTTTTCCACGTGATTTACCAAACTTAATAATCATGTCACGCATTACTTCAAATGCTCCTATATAATGGCCTAGGAAAGACTTTGTAATAGCCACAAAAGCAATAATTGGAGCTGCAATAGTGATTACAGGCGAATTAAGCTCATTAGCAAGATATGAAAGAATTGATAAGTTTTGTTCTTTTGCCATTTTTATATCATCTGGAGTCAAGCTCAATGCGCTACTCCAAACGAAGAACATAACAACAGCGAATGTCATGATATAACAAACCTTTTGTATTTGCGCACATTTAGCATCAGTGGCTTCGATTCCATACGTAGCTCTCTGTTTCACAACAAATGATGAAATCATAGGTGAATGATTAAATGAGAATACGATGATTGGTAGAATCATCAATATCGTCCCAAAATAGCCTGTTCCTGTTGAAGCAGTTGAAACAGCTGAAAAACTAAGCATTGACGTATTCCACTGTGGAATTAAAGATATTGCGATAAACAGTAGAGAAACTATGAAAGGATACACTAACATACTCATTACCTTTACAGTAATATCTTGACCAAAATTCAGTATAGCGATAAGACCAAGAACTAATACAAGTGATAAAATAGCTCTTGGAGGTTCTGGCATGTGCAATTGATGCACGATAAAACTACTTGCAGTGTTTGTAAGCGCAACCGAATACATTAGTACGATTGTATAAATTGAACCGAAATATACGATGTTAAAAATGATACTCGCTTTATTTCCGAAATACTCTCTAATTGTACCTGTGATCCCCTCATCAGCAGAATTAGAAGCGTATATCATTTTAGCAAGTGCCCTATGTGAGTAGTACATAACTGGATATGCAAGCAATGTAATTAGTAGTAAAGATAATAAACCACCTGAACCTGCATTAATCGGTAAAAAGAGCACCCCTGCTCCAATTGCAGTTCCAAATAGACTGAGTGCCCATGTAGTATCCTGCTTATGCCACTTTTTCGGATCTGCATATTGCTCATTTTTTAGTGCGGTATTTTCAGCTTGAACTTCTATTTTCTTTGCAGTATTCCCGTTCATATAATAACTCCCCCTTGTATCTATTCCTGCATCTCTCTTTGCACCTAACAAATATTCCCTTTTCGGAAAATGAATTCCTTACAAGTTGCCCCACATTGTATGTCCTTCATCATAATGAATCCAAATTGAAACATTCGCTAATTAGCGTCCTAATATAATTGTTAGCGTTCACAAAAAAGTTTACTCGTAATATCCGCTCTTTATATAAAGAACCCTTAAGAGAACAATATAGAATAGACTTCATAAATACGTTGCAACATTTCTAATAACAGTGTATTACTTTAATGGTTTCTCTTTTTTACTTTTAACAGTAATTTTAGCTAAACCGGCCTCTCTTCATTTGCGAGGCATTTCTTTCTCAATTCTATACATTACTTTCATAACTTCGGTAGCACTGATGATATTGCTCACACAAGCCACTGAAGCACATTACATACATTTCGCCTCTAATCACACACCTTTCTTACTAATAATCGCATTTTTTATATTTTCTCCAGAGATAATAAAATTTCTCTCGACGCCCTCATTATAACGTGTATATTTATAAAATTAATATTTTTATATTTTCAGAAATATTAAAGAGGAATAATTTTATATGGATAATATTTTACAGTTAGCATGTAGCCATTGTTTTTATCGCTTAAAGCTGAATTAGTTAGTAAAAAAATACAATAATACATTGTTTTTCTAGGTGACTTATTATAAAAATACTTATATCCCCTTTTATCAAAAAATTTTATTTTAAACATAAAAGATATTCTAATAAATAATTAATGTAGGTAAAAAGAAAAAAATCCCAAAATACAAAAACCAAATTTTAGGATATATATTATTAATATTGAATTCATATACAATTTAAAAAGCTACACTGAGCAAAAAACAAAAAAGCTGCCCCATATGGACAGCTCATTTACATAATTATCGTTATCAGGAATACACAAACAAATCACTTCAATATCATCTTAATTGTAGTTTGTTCGGCTCTTCTTCAGGGATATCTCTATATTAGTAATGAATCGTTTTTACATCATTTCCTTTTATGCGAAAAGTAATTGTGTCCCATAAGGCGGATTGTGTTCACCCTCAAAAGTTTAAATTTTAAAATCCCTCATTAACTAGCTCTTTTATCGAGTTTAATTTTGAAGAAAGCTCGATAAACCATTCTTCATCCCCTGTTAATAATGCAAGATCTATAAGATAAAGGATTTGTTCCTTATTTATTACCTTTGATTCAGGGAGTTTGTTAACGTGTTTACTAAAGAGTAAAATCGCTTCGTTTATTGTGTACTGGCCGTCACGTTTCACAATACTAACTGTAACTATATCCTCTACATCATCAAGTGATACAATATAACCAACTATTAATTCACCTTCATTTGATATTCCACGAACCCAATCTCCTACTTTTAAAACATGATTATTATTTGACATCATACCGTTTCACCTTCCTATAAATATTTTTTGTGACGATAAAAAAGATATAAAAACAAATTATACTGTAATATTTTTCATTACATTTAAGTGTTAAGAACTCACGGCTATATAATAATTAAGCCGCTTAACGCTCTTGATTGATAAGGTCAACAACTTCTTTCATTGTATAATTCTTTAAGTATTCACCTAGATGCTCTTCAGCACCTAAGAAAATAGCGAAAAGAACTTTTCGCATGTTCGAACCTACAACACACTGATTGTTTGATTCTGGACACTTCGGCTGCAAAGCACCTTCAGAGGTTATCTGATAAATATGCCAAAGATTAATTTCATCTAAATCGCGAGCGAAAATAAAACCGCCACCAGTCCCCTCTTTCGATTGTATAAACTTATGTTTTTTTAACAAACTTAGTACTTTGCGAATGCGTACTGGATGAACACCTGCACTTTCTGAAATAGCATTACTTGTTGACATCCGGTCTGGCTGTAAAGCTAAATAAGTTAAACTGTGTATGGCCAAGGTAAAGTCGCTGTTCATGATTTTCCTCCTACGATTAAAAATATTGTTTCTCATATATTAACATACTGTAGCCATAAATATTACAGATTGGTTAGAACGTTAAAACATGTGGAATGCTTCTTGCCATAAAAAATTAATTCCCTTATATTCTATCCCGTCCCACCTATATCTGATAACTTCATTTAGCTTTTTAAGTTAAAAAGAAAATTAAACACTCCACTGTTTCTTCACTTGTTCTTCTGCCAACTGTTCAATTTTTGTCCAAATCGTATCTTTACTTACAATAACATTTGTTTGATAATTTCTATCTTTATAATTAACTGTAACACATACTTCAATCATCTTCTGCTTCCTCCTTTCAAGAAAATTTCTTATTTATATTTAATACCTGAAAAATTTTGAATTTAGTTATAATCTCTAGCATATAACTTCATTTTTTTAAATAATTAAGTTTAAAAACCCCACTGTTTCTTCACTTGTTCTTCTGCCAACTGTTCAATTTTTGTCCAAATCGTATCTTTGTTCACAATGACATTTGTTTGATAGTTTCTATCTTTATAATTAACTGTAACGCATACTTCTATCACCTTCAGTTTCCTCCTTTCAAAAAATTTCTCTTTCATACTATTACTTATTAATTAGCCAACTTTTGCAGTTCAATGTTTAAAAATGTTCGGACACTACGTGGTAAAAATTTGCGAATTTCTTTTTCGTTAAAACCAATTTGCAATCTTTTTTCGTCCAGCATAATCGGGCGACGCAACATTAGTGGATGCTCAATTATTAATGTATAAAATTCATTTAGCGAGAGCTCATCAATATTTATATTTAAGTCCTGAAAAGTTTTGGATCTAGTTGAAATAATTTCAGTAGCCCCCTCTTCAGTTAAACGAAGAATCGATTTAAGCTCATCAACTGTCATAGAATTTGATACGATGTTTTTTTCAATATAATCAATTTGATGCTCTTCAAGCCATGCTTTCGCTTTTCGGCATGAAGCACAGCTTGCTGTTGTATATAGAATTACCATATTTAACTCACTCCTTTAATGTTATTAAACGTACATTTTAAATATCGCTTATTGAAATGTATTAAAAAAAATTACAGTTTAGAATCAAATTCACATAATGTTAATTATTCAGCAATGTTTCATTTATCTCTATTATTCATGCTACATTTTACAGACGTTAACAACTCACTTTTAAAAATCTTACTGTAATTTTAAACTTTACAGTTCAATTAATCAACTGTTAAGTCTTGGATTAATTTTAATAACACAACAAATTATTCTCATGTAAAATTCCCCATAGCATGATGGCTCCTTCAAAGCACATTTCACGCATTTCTTGCTTACAAGTGCTATTATGGATTATATTCATCCTAATAAAAAGTACGTACTTTAAAGTGTTATAGGTACTAAAAAGTAACATATGCATTTTCAAGTGCCGTTCTGCTTATTTCTCTCTTACATCGGTTATTATGACCGATATTTAGCACAATAAATAGTACGCACTTTAAAGTGTTATAGGTACTAAAAAGAAATAATTTTAGTATTGCAACGGATGTAGGCTCACAACTGTAATCTAAATTCATCAAAGGAGTTTTTTTTATGAAGACATACAATATTCCTGTAGAAGCGACTTTAGAAGTTATTGGCGGAAAGTGGAAAGTTGTTATCCTTTGTCATTTAAAAAAAGGAACAAAAAGAACGAGTGAATTAAAACGTTTAATGCCTGGTATTACGCAAAAAATGTTAACGCAACAATTACGTGAACTAGAAGAAGATGGTGTAATCCAAAGGAAAGTATATGACCAAGTACCACCAAAAGTAGAGTATTCTTTAACGGATTACGGTTCGTCTTTAGGAGCTATACTCGATTCCCTCTGTTCCTGGGGAGAAGTTCATCTTGAAAAAACCGGGAACACATCCATGCTGATTACAGCAGATGAATCATAACTGTAGAAGACATAAAATAGGTTGAGACAATGCTTGCCTCAACCTATTTTATGTCTCTTTATAATTTTTTTGCCGTAATGACTGTTTCAAACTCAAAGGTTTCCGGTAGATGATCTGCATAAGAATATTCAAAAGTTCGTCCATCCGTTAAGTAAGCTACTTGCTCAACTCGCATTAGGAAATCCTGATTTGTTAAGTTCATAAACTGCTTTTCCCTATCATCTGGGCGAATCCCTTTAACCCTGACAACAGATGTCCCTACTTCAAGACCAAGTTTATTTTGAATATGTGAGTATATCGACTCCTCTAAAACAGAAGCTTCAACACCTGGGATAACCGAAATTGGCATCCATGTATGCTCCATAATCGTCGGAATGCTGTGAATGATGCGGAGGCGAATGATTTTATAGACGAAATCACCAATTGAAACTCCCAATTTCTCAGCAACTACTTCATCAGCACCTACAATCGCAAACTCGATAATTTTACTTTCTACCTCACTACCGTAAACAGCTTTCGTACCTGTTAAAGTTTGAATCATTCGTGCCTTTTCCTGCTGATGCCAATCTTGTACCACTGTTCCACTTCCGCGCCGACGGATAATGTAGCCGTCTCTTACTAATAGATCCAGCGCTTTTTTAATCGTAAG
This sequence comes from Bacillus cereus group sp. MYBK14-1, assembly GCF_051916885.1. Classification (NCBI taxonomy): domain Bacteria; kingdom Bacillati; phylum Bacillota; class Bacilli; order Caryophanales; family Bacillaceae; genus Bacillus; species Bacillus cereus group sp. MYBK14-1. Next base: position 885,882 of record NZ_JBQAHM010000001.1, read on the forward strand.
TGCTGAAACATCGAATTCTTCAGCAAGGACGGAGCTACTCGGAATTTTTTCGTTGATTTTATATTCACCGTCTAAAATTTGCTGTTTAATCTTTTGATAAATGCCGAGGTATTTTACTTGTGTTGATCCGCTTGCCATTTCCATACCTCCTTTATACTGCAAACTCTCTTCTATTCATTCAAATGTAAAGCCTCAAGTTTGTAAACTGAAGGTGATGGGGCAGCAAATCCGTTTTCCAAGATTTCAATATTCGTTACTGCTTCTTCATCTTTCACAAGTTTTGGTGCACCATTTACAATTGTGTCATACGCTGCATCATAGAAACGACCGTAATCACCAAGCGGCGTTTTAATTTGTTTTTCAATCCAGTCACCATTTGCATTACGATACTTAGCAATTCCATAATACATCGGCGAATCTTCACCAAATCCTGCACTCTCAGGCATAATACCCGCTTTCAAATCATTTTCCTGCTGATCTTCACCGTATTTAATAAATGAGCCATTTGTTCCATGAACGATAAAGCGTGGATAATCTTTTGCTACGATATGGTTCGTTTTCAGCTTAATCTTCAACTGATTTCCATAATGTAGACCAACATCGAAATAGTTATCAACCGCACCTTCCACTTCATTATTACGAATATCGTATGTCACTGTATTTGGACGGCCGAATAGTGAAATCATGCGGTCCATCGTATGAATACCTAAACTGTAAAATGAACCTTCTTCTTTTGGAGCTTCATGAGTGATTGAACCAGGACGGAAATAATCAATATGTGATTCAATCTCAATAATATCACCAAGGAATCCTTGTTCAACTACTTGCTTTACAGCTAAAAAATCACCATCAAAACGACGGTTTTGATAAGGCATAACGATTACACCTTTCTCTCGTCCTAAAGCTAATAATTCTTTCGCATGTACTACTGTATCGCAAAATGGTTTTTCAACGATAACTGATTTTCCGGCTAGTATAACTTTTTTTGCTAATTCATAATGCGTATGTGCTGGCGTACAGATCGTCACGACTTGAATTTCTTTGTCATTCAACAATTCGTCCAAATCAGTAGTGAAGTAAACACCTCTTTCCTCATATGGAGCCGCTAATTCTTCATTTATTTGACGTACAAAAATCGTTTTTACTTTTATATTATTACGTGTCTTTAGATAAGGTAGGTGATAACGGTTAGCTGATTTTCCAAATCCAATAAAGCCCATTGTTAATGTCATGTTCTTCAACTTCCTTGCTCATAAATTTTCGTTTCTACATTTATTATATATTTTTTCTTTAAAAGTATATAGTTTTAATTTTAAAATTATATACTAAAAAGTCGAGATAGAAATCATTTTCTGATTCCCATCTCGACTTTACGTTATGGACTTATATCCTATCATCATTTTATTTATACTCAATGACTTGAGAGCTACTTGGTTACATGCTCTTATTCATACATATACGAACGTGTCATCGGAATTGTATCATTAATCCCTTTTGTAAATACAAATTGATGTAAATCAATATTACCTGTAAAGAACGAAGCTGCACATGCATTTAAATATAAACGCCACATGCGGATAAATCGCTCATCTTTCGTTTTACGAACTTCCTCTAGTACGTTTTCAAAATTTCGAGCCCAATGTTGTAATGTTTTTCCGTAATGTCTACGTAAGCTTTCTACATCCACAATAAAAAATTGTTCGTTTGTCATGTTCGTGATTAATTCGTTCACAGCAGGAACATACCCACCAGGGAATATATATTTTTCAATCCAACCATTCGTAGCACCACCATTAGCCGGAGAAGTAATGCAATGCAGCAGAGAAATCCCGCCATCATTTAATAATTTGTTAACTGTTTCAAAGTATTGCGTAATGTTGTCTTTTCCTACATGTTCGATCATACCTACACTAACAATTTTATCAAATTTATGATTCTTAATATCGCGGTAATCAAGTAAAGATACTTCAACTAAATCCGTAAGTCCCTCTTGTTTAATTCGCTCAGAAGTCTTAGCATATTGTTCCTCACTTAACGTTACTCCCATCGCTTTCACACCGTACTGTTTAGCGGCAGCTGTAATGAGTTCACCCCACCCACAACCGATGTCTAATAGCGTATCACCTTTTTGAAGGTTCAACTTTTTCAAAATATGATTCACTTTATTATGCTGCGCTGTCGTTAAAGAATCTTGCTCATTTTGGAAATATGCACAAGAATATGTCATTGTTTCATCAAGCCATAATTTATAGAAATCGTTCCCAATATCATAATGATGAGCAATATCATCTTTATTTTTTTGTTTTGAGAAATTCCATTTACTTTTGAAATATTGCAACTTACTATCACCTAAAAAGCTATCCTGCCTTTTATAAATAGATTGAATTGCTTTTTCAAGGTTACCCTCTATTTCAAGATCCCCATTCATATATGCTTCACCGAATGCAATAGAAGGATCCTTAGCGATTTCTTTTTTTGAAAGTGGCTTATGGAATGTTATGTGAAATTGAGGTTCCCCTTCGCCATATTGGATTGTTTCTCCATTCCAAAGTGTAATTTGAACTGGATCTGAAAACAGATTTTTGAGTATTTTTTTATAAAAAAGTTCTTCAACCATAAAAACATCTCCTACTAAAAAATTGAACAAAAAACTATACTAGTTAATAAGTCTTTTTGAACATAGCTTAAAATCGTTATTGTACTGACTTCTTGCTACGAGTGTCATTATAAAACGGTTATATTATGAAGCATAGTACGTACTTTAAAGTGATGTAGGCACTTTTAAGTACCCATGACTGAAACAGGTCCTCAAAAATTTTACTTTTCATCATAACAACTTTCTAAAGTTTTAAAACGAAAAACACCACCTCGTCATTAGGTGGTGTTTTCAATATTACATATAGAGATTTCACTTAACTTCTGTGTTTTTTCTATCTATGCATCGTTCTCCCCATACGGTCAATTGATTTAATACATTTTGCAAAGACCACCCATAATCAGTTAAGGAGTATTCTACTCGGGGTGGAATTTCTTTATAGATTTCACGTGTAATCACACCATCATCTTCTAGCTCACGTAATTGTTGCGTCAACATTCTAACAGAAATTTCAGGAATTAGACGCTGCAACTCGCTCGTTCGCTTTGTTCCTTTCGTTAAGTGACATAAAATGACGACTTTCCACTTTCCCCCGATAATTTCTAAAGTTGCTTCTATCGGTATATTGTATTGTTTCACACGATCTCCCTCCTTTTTTCTAAATTTCTTCTCTATTGTTGCGTAAAAACAAATAATTTTCTATACGGCACATTTTAGTTCCTACAGCACAAAAAAGTACCTATATTACAAAAAAGTAATTATGCTGCGTAAAAATCTCCCTCTATACAAAAAGAAAAAACGAACGTATTCTCGTTCGTTTTTTCTTTCTTTATTCAGCTGCTGTTATAAGCATAGATGTGTTCCCATTCTTTTCAAGATGAACTTCTCCCCAGTTACAAAGAGTATCGAGTATAGAATCTAAAGAATGACCGTAATCAGTTAAAGAGTACTCTACTTTTGGTGGCACTTGGTTATACACTTTTCTCTCGATTACACCATCTTCTTCTAATTCACGTAATTGTTGCGTTAACATCTTTTGTGTAATACCAGACATTAATTGTTTTAATTCGCACGTTCTCTTTTTGTCTTTCTTTAAATGACAAAGGATAACTACTTTCCACTTTCCACCGATAACCTCTAAAGTTGCCTCTACAGGAATATTGTATGTTTTCATATAAAAATCTCCTTTAATAATTTTATAAGACAAATAAGCTAAAATATTTAAATATTACTTTTAAGTATCTATAGCACCTTAAAGTACGTACTTTTTACCCTGTTAAACATGTTTCATAATAGCATACGTAAACAGCAGATGAGTAGTACGGCACCAAAAAGTACCTGTATTACTTTTTAGTATCTATATCACTTTAAAGTACGTACTTTTCATTATGTAAAATACATTTCATAATAGCATTTGTAAGAGTTGAGTGAGTCATGCAGTGTTAGAAATTACCTGTTAGTACCTTTACTTTAAAGTGAGTATTTTTCTCATACATTTTGTCAGACGATAAAATGACATGTTTTCATTTTCACATCCATTCACAATGAATAAATATTTTGCAAATACATTTTAGGAGGATATCTATAATGAGTAAATTACTAAAAGAAAAAATCGGGTTTGGTACAGCACCACTAGGAAATATGTACCGTAATATCCCAGAGGAAGAAGCAATCGCTACAGTGGATGCTGCTTGGGAGAATGGCGTTCGTTACTTTGATACAGCTCCACTTTATGGATCTGGCTTAGCGGAGATTCGTCTTGGTGAAGCACTATCAAAAAGAAATCGTGATGATTACTTTTTAAGTACGAAAGTAGGTCGAACTATTTCGGATGAATTAGAAGATCCATCTGCACGTGATTTAGGTGAAAAAGGCGGGCTTTTCGAATTTGGTCGCAAAAATAAAATGATCAATGACTATAGCGCAGATGCAACACTTCGTTCTATCGAGCAAAGTTTGAAACGTTTAAAAACAGATCGTCTAGACTTTGTTTTCATTCATGATTTAGCACAAGACTTTTATGGTGATGCGTGGATTTCACAATTTGAAATTGCTCGAACAGGAGCATTCCGTGCGCTAACACGTTTACGTGAAGAAGGAGTCATTAAAGGCTGGGGGCTTGGAGTAAACAAAGTAGAATCAATTGAACTTATGCTTGATTTAGAAGAAGCGAAACCAAATATATCCTTATTAGCTGGTCGCTATTCATTATTAGACCACGAACGTGCATTGCAACGAGTAATGCCTGCAGCTGTAAAGCATAATATGGATATTGTTGTTGGTGGCCCATATAGCTCAGGTATTCTTGCTGGAGGCGCTCACTTCGAATATCAAAAAGCATCGCCAGAAATTATTGCAAAGGTTGAGAAAATCAAAGCTCTTGCAGATCGTTACGAAATCAGCATCAAAGCTGCTGCATTACAATTTTCACTAGCAAATCCAGCAGTTGCTGCCGTTGTTCCTGGTGCAAGTAAACCGGAACGAATTGCAGAAGACCAAAACGCCTTAAATACAGTAATTCCAGCAGCATTCTGGGAAGAAATGCGCGAACAAAAACTAGTAGCACCTAATGCACCACTACCAATCAACGTAAAATAATAATGAAACTTTAATCCGTGAGAGCATCCCCCACTGATTATTTACCCGTAAATACCGGGATGAAAAGGAGCGTAATGAATATGGCACATACTACTACATCTATGGAAATTTTCGGTTCACCTGAACAAGTATGGCAATTAATCGGAGGTTTCAACTCCCTTCCAGACTGGTTACCTTATATACCTAGCAGTAAATTAACTGAAGGCGGTCGTGTACGTCATCTAGCTAATCCGGATGGGGATACAATTATAGAACGATTAGAAGTATTCAATGATAAAGAGCGCTACTACACGTATTCAATCATGAATGCACCATTCCCAGTCACTAATTATCTATCTACAATCCAGGTGAAAGAAGGTACTGAAAGTAACACATCGTTAGTAGAGTGGTCTGGTACATTCACTCCTGTTGAGGTTAGTGATGAAGAGGCAATTAATCTGTTTCATGGTATTTACAGCGATGGACTGAAAGCATTACAGCAAGCATTTCTAGATTAATTCATGTAATTGATTGAGACGAAAAAGTAAATTAACAGTCAAATATTCGATTTTTTTAGTTAAATTCATTATGAAAGATAAACAAATACAAATTTCATGCCTGCTTGTTATTGACAAGAAATAAAAAATACTACCTCCAAATGGAAGGTAGTATTTTTTTATTAATCAGGAAAAACAATTAATCCCTCTTCTTTTTCCTCCTGTTTTAAATCTTCTTCTGGGAAGGTTACAGTTGAATTTTTATCACCTGTTCTTTTTGTTTCTTCACCTGGAAATACGAAAGTTGAATTTTCTTTTCCTTCATTTTTTTCTACGTTATCTGGAAATACCATAGGATCATTGGTAGTCAAATCACTATGAAATCCAAGGTTAGACAAAATCGCTTTTAAATCTGGTAAAACACCTATTTTATCAGATGATGGGTTATTAGACTTTGTGCCTGTATTAGGATTACTTAAAATTGCTCTCAATTCTTTTGGTGTATATGCCTTACCTAAATGTTCTTTAGCAATCCCTTGAATCGATACAGCAGCCCCAGCAATTATAGGCGAAGCGCTAGAAGTACCACGGAAATTAGAAGTATAACGATTAATTATGTTCTGATCTGTAACTTTTTGTCCTTTACTATTTTGATTTTGATATGTATCTAATGTATCAACATACTCTCCCCAACCATATACATCAATTCTACTACCATAGTTAGAGAAAGCTAAACGTTTATGAGGAACTCTTGCAGTAGATGCTCCAACTATAATAGCTCCTGAATCTTTAAAGTCTGGACTATTTCGATTTAAAATCTGCTTACCATTACGGTCTTTAAATTCATCTAAATCAATCCCACCATTACCAGCTGCTTCTACAATAATAATGCCTTTATCTGTACCTTTGCGAATTGCGTTAAATATACTCGGGTATACTTCTACTGGTAAAGGGTCATCTCCATATCCATCATATTTAAAGGATTCTTCTATTAATAAAACATCTCCAGCCTGTAAAGAATCTACGGCACTTAAAATAGCATCTCTTACATCGATTCTCCCATTATCTCGGATCACTGAAATTACTTTTGCCTTTGCTTTTGGTGCAATCCCAATGTTCCCAATCCCATTGTCAGCTGCCGAAACAACACCTAGAACTGAAGTACCGTGAGAAAGATCATTACTCATTTTTCCAGACATAAATTCAATATTTTGACCGACTAAATCTTCATGATTTAATAACCAGCCTTCTTCCAAATCTACAAAAGTTGCTCCCTGGCCATTTCCTCCTTTAATTCCCCAAGCATAAGGAGCATTAATTCCTAAAGGTGCCTCTTCAAGATATCCCTGTCTTGAAAATCTAGGTTCATCATAAGGATTGACTGATAATACAGGCAATCTCGAGCCAGTTGTTGTGTTTATACTCTTATTAGAACGAACTTGTATTTTACTAGAATCGTCATTAGCAGCATATACTGTATTTGTTACAAATGTCGTACCTACCCCAGCAAAAGTTGTAATTGCAAGTGATGATATTAACATACCTTTAAATTTTTTCATTTTTCCACCTCTAGTTTTCTATTAGAAATAACATATTTAATAATGTGTATGAACTGAAAAGTATTTTATCTTATTATAAAAATTAATAGATTTTATAGCTTTTTGATTTACATAAAACTCCCTTCATTCTTGTAATTCAATGTGGACATTTCAAAATAACAAACTTACTGTAACTATTATAGTTACACCATTATTAATTTTCAACTACGAAATATAAATTTTTAAAAATAAATTTATATTACTTTAAAACAGCACTAGCCTTTTACCCACATAAAGTGAAACTTTAATCAGGTTTTTTTTGTTCATCCCCCACTGATTATTAGCCCTCACCAATCGGGCATTTACGGGCAGTTAATGCGGGATAAAAATGCAAAATATCTGTCCAAATTACAGCAATCAATAAGTTTATGGACTACGAAAGAAATACGAAAAAGCAAAGCGATATCGCTTTGCTTTTTTTATAAAATCCCTTTTAACTTTTCACCAATTAACTTCGCTAGATACTCATAACCTTCTGGACCAAAGTGTAATCCATCTTTTTCATCATTTTCTACAAACCTTTTATAATTCAGTTCTTGAATCATTTCAGCATACAAATTTAGAAAATAGCTTCCTGTTTCTTTCGCCACTTTCTCCACCACGTCTGCATACTGACAGAGCACTTCATTTGTTCTATTATGCTGCCTCTCTTCATCAACTGGCGCAGGGCTAATAAGCAGCACTTTACCTGACGAAATATGGTTCACAATCTTCTCTAAGTTTTCTTTATATGCTTGTAATGACACTTGAGAAAAAGAAACTGCATCATTCGTACCAAGAAAAACTGTTACGAAATCTGGTTTATATAATATTACATCTTCTTCAATCCTATTTAACGCATCGAATGTATTATCACCTGGAACACCTGCATTCACTACTTTCCAGTTCGGAAACATCTCTTGCAAACGTGGTGTTAATCTCGGAATTCCATCAAAAAATGTTTCATCAGCTGTAATACTATCTCCAAAACATACTAACGTTTTCATTAAGCTACTCTCCTTTTACGTATGAAACAACTTTCCTTCTATTGCTTTTATATATCTGTCAGCAGAACGTTCAACTGCCTCATTTGCATTTTCTTTTACTACTCGATGAAAAGCGTTGTATAAACGATTAAACTGTAACGGCTTCACTCGATTCACCATTTCTTCCACTTTCCTCGCTGGTAGTGGAATTAAGTTTGGATAGCTGTACATGAAGCTTACCCACCGCTCATCTGCTACAACTTGAATAATATCACCTGTTAACAAAATCCCTTTTCCATCATTACCTTCTTCCCAATGCAATACAGAACCACCACTAAAATGTCCTCCAAGACGATGTACAGTAATCCCATCAGCTAATTGTAAAGACTCACCAGACCAATAAATAATACGACTACTCGGACGCATCACCCACTCTTTATCATCTTCATGTATATAAATTGGTACATCAAATGTCTCTGCCCATTCTACTTGCGTTGAATAATAATGAGGATGAGACAATGCAATCGCATCTAATCCGCCAAGCTCTTTTATTTTCGTAATTGTCGTTTCATCTAAATACGTAATACAGTCCCACAGTAAACGATATGACTCTGTTTTCACTACAAATGCCGTTTGACCGATCGCAAATCCTGGTTTTGTCGTAATACTATAAAGTCCATTTTCCTCTTTAATTATTTCATTTTTATATGTATCATCTGTTTGCAAATTTTCTAAAGTCGTCCAAGACTGCCCTTTCGGATTCACATACTGCCTTTCTTCATCACAAATATGACAACTCACTGGTTCTTCTACACTCGCTGCATACTGCACGCCACACGTTGTACAAACGAAATTTTTCATCATAATTCCCCCTATCCCTAAATTTTTATTAAGCTGCTTTTTATGTTCAATTAATAAACTTATAAAAGTAAGTAAATAGACAAATGTAACCGATAATGGAATTACAGTAAATCCTTTTTCGCTTCTACAACATTCATCTCACCATCTCCCCTAAAAATATTTGTACTATAAAGTCACCTCAACCTCACCCATCCAATAACGCCAAGCTGCTAAATAATCTTCTAAATCTTTCGGGTGGTGCCGTAAACATGTATCTATACGCAAATATAATCCTATGACTATCTCTTCATATAAATCACGGTCATTTTTATGAAATACACATTGTTTCATCGCATAACCAATCGTTTCTTTTGTTAAATCTTCCGGAGTTGAACAGAACGCATAAATTAAATCATATATAGGATCTCCTAACACTGGTAAAGGATCAATTACACCGTGCAGTTTATTCTCTTGAAATATAAAATTATGAAATCCAAGATCACCATGCAATAAAAATGGCTGATTTATTCCAGTCCCCCTACTTGGACTATTTGCTAACTTAAAAACCGTTCTATACGCTTCCTCACTTATGTAACGTCTTACATTTTCATGAGCTTCCATCACATTTGTCGTTAAAAATTCATTCCAAGATTGAACTAGGTTTTCTTTCCATCCCCAGCCATCAATCTCTGTAGCTACTTCATACTTATTGATAACTTCCTTTACAAGTTTACAAAGAACGCTCCGTTTATGGCCTAGTTTGCAAAAAGTTGTGCCCTCAAGGAATGAGTAAACAATATAGCGATTTAAAGGTTCCTTATAAAAAAGCTTTGGAAATAATTCATCCTTTTTATAAAACTGAAGAAAATAAGCTTCTTCACGTATGACATCCGATTCATTCAACTTTACAACGTATTGTTCATCTAACAAATATATAGTACTTGTTGTTCCCCCGTTTAACACTTTTACACTATTTGGATAATGTGAAATCACTTTCTCCTTAACTAGTTGTGCAGTGATTATTGAAATATCCATTCTCTCACCCTTTAACTCCGAATATTCCCTTAATTCAAAAGACAACTTTACTATTATTTGACAAACATAAGGGAATTCTTCCTAAAAATCTTAATATAACAAAAGATAATTTTATCTCATTGCAACTGCGTCTTTCAATATTCCATCATATAGTTCATTCCATTGATGGTAATGCGATGTAATTTCTTCACTCCAAATGTTCTTCATTTAATCTAGTAATTTCTATTGAATTATCTCTTTCTTTTAACTTATGAGCCAAACTTTCTACACCAAACACTTCTGTAAACGTATGACTGCCTACAATTAAATTAATCCCTTTAAATTTCGCATGTTGCACTGTATATAATGTTTTTTCACCTGTTATGTACGTGTCACACCCTTTTTCTAATGCACGTTCAATCAAATTTGTATTGTTTCCTGCACCGGTTAAAATCGCAATCCGTTTTACTGGTTTATCGTGATTTCTCCAGCTCTTCACTTTCTCTTCCATTCTTTCTTCAAGTTTTCCAACTAAGTTTGAAAAAGGAATCGCTTCTTTATATTCTCCTATTCCCGGTAGTTCTTCTTCCTCATACGTGGAATATTCCAGTATTGTATCTATCCCAATTCCGTTAAATAACGATGTACATGTGCCAAACTTTACAAAATCTAACGGCAAATGAACCCAAAAATGATTCATTTCATATTGCTTCAATTTCTCAATACAAGCCTCTTCCATACCAAATAAAAAACTCCACGGCGCATGATGTGTAACTATCATATCGACTCCATTTCTATACGCTTCTTCAATAGTTTCTAACGTTAAATTTGTTGTGTAACCGATTTTGTGAAATTCATCTTTACTTATATGAGTAAAACCATATTCATCATCGCCGTATTTATGAAGATGCTCTCCAAATAGTGATGTTATATGTTCGTTAAACTGCTTTATATTCATTTTATTTCTCCTTTCATTTACTTTTATATTTCAAAAATAAGGAAATACTAAATAAAAACGTTACATACATATAGGAGGACACCATGAAACCTGAATTTTTAAAAGCTGTACATGATGCCATTGGAAACGTCGAACATATTCATATAGAAGAAAGCGGTGCTGACAGCTTACTTATCCATCATGATGATGCACAGCAATTACAACAAGTCGCTAAAACGCTAGAAAATAACAATTTTCGCTCTGCTTTAAGAACAACTGGAGATGCTTCGTATATTGAAGTATTGAACAGATAGTGAAAGTCCGGATGTATGCCGGGCTTTCTTTTTTTATATTGAAACTTCAAACTCTTTCACATACACCGCTGTTCCAGCAATATCTATTTGTAACTTTTCGTTTTCTATCCCTTTCGTTACATAAACAGTTACACGGCCATCTTTATTTATTTCCTGTCCTTGCTCAACGATTAAACCCAATTCATGTTCAAAATCTTTCTCTAAATACTCCGCATAATACGCTCCCATTACACCTGAAGCTGTTCCTGTCACTGGATCTTCAATCGTCCCAGCATAAGCTGACGAGAAATGACGGCCATGCATTTGTGCTAGTTCATCATAAGTTTCTAGACAAATTGGGTGAATAGAAGCATTAGGTATTTCTTTTAATACCGATGGAAATGCAGCATTATTAGGTTTCATTCTCTCACACGCATCTAGATTTTTAATCGGCACAATTACAGTCCAGTTTCCTGTACTTCCATATACTATCGGTAAACTTACATCTAAATCATTTACTTCTAAACCAATACTATGAGCTAATTCTTCTTTTGAACCTGTAAATTCTTTAAACTGAGGTGCTGTCTGCCTCATTTTAATAAAGGTTTCTCCATTTTCATTTACACCTATTTGTATCGGTAAAATCCCTGCCTTCGTTTCAATCGTAAGGTTACTTTTCTCTTCTAATAAACCTTTTTCGCGCAAGGCATATATCGTCCCTACTGTCCCATGACCACATAAATCCATTTCAAAACCAGGTGTAAAATAGCGCATTCTTATATCTCCTACTTCTGAGGAAAGAACAAAAGTTGTTTCGTTATATCCAACTTTTTCAGCAATAATTTGCATTTCCTCTTCCGTTAATCCATCTGCTTCTAATACAATACCTGCTGGATTTCCCTTATTTGGTTTATTCGTAAATGCGTCATAATGAAATACGTTTATAGTCTTCATTTTCTTTTCCCCTTATTTGTCCATTTCTTTATTTTTATAATCAATAAGAAAATTGATCTAACCAACTTTCATAATCATCATTTTGGAACGGACGGATCATCAGTCTCTCTGTCTCTACCTGTAATAGCGGCAGCTTCATTTATATCTCTTCCCTCAATTGTTTTTCGAATATTCTTTATTATCTTACACAAAATACAAAATCTAGTAAATCATTATGTTTTTGATACATAAAAACCCAGTCATGCCTTATACATAACTGGGTTCTCCATCGTTTTATAATTTTCTATTTCACAAGAACTACATCTCGTAATTCCCTCTTCAACACTTTTCCTAAAGCGTTTTTCGGTAACTCGTCTATGAATACTACTTCTGGTATTTTATAACTTGCTAACTTCTCCTTACAATACTGAATAATACTTTCTTCTGTTAATGTTGTTTCGCCATCCTTCACAATGTAAGCTCTTGGAACCTCTCCCCAAAAGTCATCTGGAACTCCAACTACTGCAACTTCTAAAACACCTTGTATTTCATGAATAACATCTTCTACTTGATCTGGATATACGTTGTCACCACCGCGTATAATAACGTCTTTATATCTTCCCATAATATGCAGGAATCCATCATCATCTATCATGCCAGCATCGCCCATGTTAAACCAGTTATCTTTTACTACCTTCTTTGTCGCCTTTTCATTATTCCAATACCCTTTAAACATGTATGGACTTTTCACATGAATCTCTCCAACTTCATTTGTTGTTAGTTCATGTCCTGTTTCCGGATGAACAATTTTCACCTCTACATTTTTCAAGGTCTTTCCTACAGAAGACATCTTTTCTTTTCCCATCATTGGATGCCATGAGGTTACAACCCAACCTTCTGTACTACCATAACCTTGCACCATATATATTCCTTTTTCCATATATTTTTGAATGAGTGTTTCTGGCACTTTTGTACCACCGCTTTGTGCTACTTTAAAGGTTGAAATATTACGTTCTTTTTTATTTAATTCATCAAGCATGTAACTATAAACAGCAGGGAACGCAAGCATCGTAGTAATTTTCTCTTCTTCAATCTTATCCCAAATAATAGCAGGATTCGAATCAGCTAAGAAAATCATCGTAACGCCATGATAAATACAATTTAAAATAGAAAGCACGCCACTCATATGGAACAATGGATGCACAGATAAAAAGCGTTCACCTGCTGGGATTTCTCTTTGTCCCGCAATTTCAGCAAAATAGTGATGTAAGTTTTTATGTCCAATTACACATGCTTTCGCCTGTCCAGTCGTTCCTGAAGTAAATAAGTAAATGGCGTCGTCTTCTTCATGAACTTCTACGTTCGGTTCTGTCGTTGACTGTTTTTGCAGCTCTAATTCAAATGAACCAAAACCTTCTTTTGTCGTTTGAATTACATAAGGAATTTCTTTAACAGCATCAACATTTAATAACACTTCACTAAATTCTTCATCAATAACTAACACTTTTAATTTCGCTTCTTTTACAATTGTTTCTAATTCGTATACAGTAAGCTGATGATTTAGCGGAATAAATACCGCTCCAATTTTTAAACTTGCCATCATAACGCTTGGAAATGGGTGATTATTTTTGCATAGTATTCCTATACGATCTCCTCTTTGCACACCATTATGTAACAAATAATGTGCAAGCTGATTTACTCGTTCATTATATTGCTGAAACGAATATCTTTTCTTCCCTCCTACAAGCGCTTCCAAATTTGGTGACTGCATTGCTCTCTTTTGTAATAATTGTCGCATCGTTCTCAAGTAAAACTCCCCTTTATATATGTTAGGTTTTTTATTTTACCAGATTAACTATTAATTTACTAAAGATTACACTTAGTGAATATAAGAAAAATATAAAATAGCCATTTACTTCACAAGTAAATGGCTATTTTTCATTATATATTAGAATACTTCTTGTTCATTACATATTGCACATACTCAGGTGCACTTTTATCAATCTCTTCATCACTTAGTTTATATTCTGCACCATATAAATAAAAGGAAGGTATAAATTCCATACCTGTATATAGGCATGTAGCTTGGAATGGTTTCGTCAACTCATCCATTGTAATCCCACTATTTTCATAGTCTTTTTCTAATCCACCTATAGAAATAGCTACACCAAATTCTTTCCCCTTCACTTTATCTCCTTGTGATCCGTACGCAAATCCATATGTTAATACATCATCGAACCATTTTTTTAATAATGGTGGTGTGCTGTACCAGTAAAGCGGAAATTGAAATATATATCTGTCATGTTCTACTAATAACTTTTGCTCTTCTTCAATATTAAACTCCCAATTTGGTGCCACCTTATATAATTCATGCACCGTAATTTCATCTGAATGTTTCTCAAGTTCTTCTATCCATCTTTTATTAATTTTTGATTTTTCAATATGAGGGTGTGCTACAATTACAAGTGTTCTCATCATTTTCCAGCCCCTTTATAAATTAATCAATCCTTTACGTATTAGTATGAATGAGTTACATATAATTGAAAAGTACGTACTTTCAGGTACTATAGGAACCTTGAAGTACCTTTGGAGGTGTTATATGAATCAAAATGATAATTGCCCAATTGCAACAACACTCGATGTAATCGGTGGAAAATGGAAAGTTCATATTTTATGTATTTTGTCGGATGGAAAAATGCGAACAAATGAAATTAAACGAGAAATCCCAAACATTACACAAAAGGTTCTTACACAACAACTTCGGCAACTTGAAGCTGATGGGATTATCTATCGTACCGTATATCAAGAAGTACCACCAAAGGTTGAGTACACACTAAGTGAATACGGAAAATCTTTAATGCAAATAATGGATAATCTGTTTGAATGGGGAAAAGATCATCAAATTAAAAGATTACATGACTAAAAAAGCAATATATACTTTGTTTCATCCTCTACGTTCATATTTTTTGTTTTTATAAAGTTTATTTTCATTGTTTTTTAGCTAACTTGTTTTCTTAGATTGATGGACGTGACCCCACATCCATCAATCTAAAAAGATACAATTAGAAAAATGAGATTTCTATAAAGTTTCGCATATAAACACTACTTCCGCCTCATTAAGCGCTCGCTCTACTTTTTCTAATCTCAATTGTACGTAAGCTATAAAGAAGCACCCCTAAACCGAGAATTTTTTCATTATTAGACGCATTAGAACCTAAGGTAATAGTAGGTACATTTAAACCCATAAACCTTTCACTCCATTCTATAGGCATATAAAAAGATACTCCTTAAAAATAAAAAACGCTATTCTCTCTGTAAAATCATAGAAAAGAATAGCGTTTTTTATTTTGAAATAGAAGTCATTATTTAAACTAAACATGCTAATATTGATTTTGTGCGATTGTCAGTTACCTCATAATAAATTTCTAATCCTTTCCGAGTACCTGTAACCATTTTAGCAGCTTTTAGTTTAGATAAATGTTGACTAATTGTACTTTGAGGCATTTGTAAATCCCCATACATTGTTGTTACATTAGTAGGACCTTTTGCAAGCATTATTTTTACTAAAGATAGACGAACTGGATGCGCCAATACCTTTAACACCTCAGCGATTTCTTGAAACATTTCTTTTTTTTCTTTCATCTTATTTCTCCCCTTTTATATACATATTTATGTTATCCATATATATAATTCGAAGGTATATGCGTTTTTGTGTCCGTCATTTTAAAAAAATATAAAAAAACTTTTGTCCGAAACTAAAGGATTAGCTTAACATACTGTCTCACTATTCATAATGAATAGGAATCTCGTTATAGAAGCAGCAGTTTTTATGCTACAACTCTACATTCAACTAACTAAAACTAATGAAAAAAAGAGCAGATAGTCCGCTCTTTTATGATGCCTCCTTATGTTCCGTGGAATGTTTAACACTCCCCAGTCTCTTTAGTTTATTCCACCCTACCGCTACTCCTCGAAGCGATGAGAATATAGATTTAATGACAACATAAGTCATAAATTGACGATAAATAAAACGTTGTAAAATTAACCATGCCAATGGTTTTGGGTTCTCTTCCTCTAATTTAAATGCGAACAGAGAAGCGAGAAGATCCATTAAAAAGAATACAAAATAAAATCCTAAAACTTTTAGCGGATTACTACTAAATAGTCCTATAATCATTAATATATCTGCAAAAGGAGCAATGAATTGCAGAACATATTGGAATAACCACATGTTAGGCAGTGCAATAAACCCTAATGTTTTATGTTTAGAATTACACAACGCTTTTCGATGTTTCCAAAGACATTGAAGTGTACCATATGACCAACGATATCGCTGTTTAATGAGACTTTTCACATCCTCAGGTGATTCCGTAAAAGCATGCGCTTTTTCTTCATATACAATTCTATGCCCTTGACGTAAAAATGTAATAGTAAGATCCGTATCTTCTGCTAATGTATCTTCGCTTAAATATCCAGATTCAACTACATTCTTCTTGCGCCACGCCCCAATAGCTCCTGGAACGACTGTAATACAATTTAACTCATCAAAAGCTCTACGTTCTAAATTAAACCCTGTAATATACTCAACATGTTGCCAAGTAGTTAACAAATTCCGTCTATTCCCCACTTTGACATTACCTGAAACTGCAGCTACATTCTGATCTTCAAAGTGTCTAACCATTAAAGAAATAGCGTCTTGCGCAATAATAGTATCCGCATCTAAAGTGACAATGATTTCTCCTCGCGATTGTTGAAACCCTAGGTTCATTGCCGATGATTTCCCGCCATTTTCTTTCTGAATGAAACGAACTTTAGGGTGTTTATAAAATGTTTCTTTCATTACTTTTGACGTACCATCTGTCGATCCGTCATCCACAACAATAACTTCAAATTCTCTATAATTACTATTCAAAATTGAGTGAATCGTCTTGGCTATCACCTTTTCTTCATTATATGCCGCTATGACAACACTAACAAAAGGTTGATAAGACGAATTAATATAGCGAGATAACGTTTTTCTTTTCTGCTTCCATGCAAAATAAATTAAGAATAAAAATCGAAAAATCCCTAATCCAATAGCAATATAAAAAATAGTAGTTAATATATGTTTAAAGTATCCCGCTCCTGAAAAGACAGCTTTATTGTAAAGTAAATATTGCTTCCCCTCAGAAGAAACAGGAGGCATAATTTCATCTCGTTCTTTATTCATTAAATCTGAAATTGTTACAAAACTATATCCATGCTTTTTTAGGTCTTTAATAATGATTGGGAGCGCCTCTACTGTATGTGTACGATTCCCTCCCGCATCATGGAGAAGAATAATATTTCCCTCTCCCTTATAAATGGGATTAAGAGCACGCTTTACTAATTCATTTGTTGATGGTGTTGCCCAGTCTTCGGGATCAACTTTTTCCGCTACCATTGTATAGTTCATATTTTGTGCACGTAAAATAGGCAATATTTCATTTGATGAATCCGGGTTAGCATCCGCTTCATATGGCGGTCTAAATAAAACCGTAGAATGTCCAGTTACTTCCTGAATTAAACGTTGCGTCGTATTAAGTTCTACTTTCGTTCGTAGTAAAGACGTATCAGCTATGTTAGGATGCTTGAAAGTATGATTGCCAATTTCATGCCCTTCATCGTATATTCTTTTTACAATACTAGTATTTAGTTGTGCGTTTTCACCAAGTACAAAAAAAGCAGCTTTTATTTGATTCTCTTTTAATATATCTAAAATTTCTGGCGTATATTTCGGGTCTGGTCCATCATCAAATGTTAATACTACTTGTTTCCCATTTGGTTTTCCATATCGTTGCACTTCATATGCAGATGGTAAGGATTGATATACTTCATCTGTAAGGTAACCATCTTTGCCTACTTTAAAATCTCTCAATCCATTTTTTCTTTCATTCTCAATCTGTAAAATTTCACCTTGTCCAGAATAATTTACTTCATCTAAACTATTGATTTTATGTAATACATTAGGATTTTTTTGTGCCTCAATCGGATTTTTTAAAACTTTCCATATTGTAGGGTCTTCTGCTCCTAGTCTCCATAACGCAAATCCCTTTGCATTATTGTCCATTGCGATTTTCACTTGATTATAAAGAGTTACACCGTCTAAGAACCAAGCAGTATGTTCTTTCCCTTCTGTTTTATACCTAAAATAAGGGTTTCCACTCATTTTATCCCATTGAATTTTCATATTTGAATCATGAGCCATTGCCATAACTTCTGAGAAAGTTAAAGACTTCGCAGCTTCTTTACTATTTACTTGCCAATCATATCCATAGTTACCGAAAGCAACTATAAGCTTATTAGACGGAATATTCAGTTCTTTCAATGTATGTTGGAACCATTTATTTGAAGCAATTGGTCCTGGTTCCCCGGCTCCATAGTGCTCATCGTACATCATTACAATCATTCGATCTATTATTTTTGCTAACGCACTATAATCAAAAGCCTTATCATTAGCTGGAACATCTTGTGTAACGAGCAAATCATGTTGATGAAATTCCGTAGTAAGTTCTTTCATAAAATTTGTTAAGTTTTCTC
The DNA here is from genome assembly GCF_051916885.1 of Bacillus cereus group sp. MYBK14-1. Taxonomy (NCBI): domain Bacteria; kingdom Bacillati; phylum Bacillota; class Bacilli; order Caryophanales; family Bacillaceae; genus Bacillus; species Bacillus cereus group sp. MYBK14-1. The sequence continues at coordinate 904,690 of NZ_JBQAHM010000001.1, forward strand.
TATCACTTTCAGGTACGGCCTCAAAGTCAATATTAATTCCTGAAAAATGATTCTTTTTAACTTGGCTTACTAAATCATTAATAAACTTTGTCTTTACATCATTTGAGGAATTCAGTAACTTATGAATTAGCCCACTATCAGGACCAGAAGCTTCCTCAGTATAGTTAGTAAGCAAAGGCATAATCTTCACTTGATTTTTTTCTGCCAACTTTACTATCTCAGGTTTGATCTCACTTCTAATCGTTAAATCTGCTTTTAAATGATACCACTCTGGTACTAACGTAGTTAAGGAATCGATATTTTCTTTTAAAGAAGCGGTACTATTTTCATCCCAGTTTACATAAAAACCATACACTTCTTTAGGTTGTTTACTATCCTTCGGCGGATTCACCAAATTTTCATTATCCTTCGTTCCGGTATTTGGGTTAAATTCTTCCTTCTTTAAATGCTGATCACTAAGTTTTTGATTAATTGGTACAAGTTTAGTATCTTGTTGTACAGCGGTATTCATATTTGGAATTTCTGGTGTTGAAAAAATACTTTGAAAGAAAAAATAAAATACAACACCTACACTAACTATTGAGATACATAGAAACGAAATAAAGGCTATGTTTCTCCTTCCTTTCGGATCATAAAAAACAGGTTTTTCTTTATCTTTCTCTTGTTGAATGTTTTTCTCCATTATATTTTTCACATACTCCTTCTTAATAGAACTATAAAATAATAAAGTGCAACTTTAATCAGCCCTCACCAATTGGGCATTTACAAGCAGCCCAACTCCCACCTAACTTCTTTGCTCCAGCCAAATTTTGAGATGGGAGTTTTACTGCCCACAATAGCGAGAGAAATCCTTTTAGCTTTGAAATGAATCTCTCACTTCCATATTCTATTGATTCTTCTTTTCATTCCCTTGCTGGTGGCCTCTATTTTCTTGTTGAGACCCCCTACCGTTGTTCCCTTGCTCGTTTCCGTCATTTTCTTTCTGGGATCCTCTTCCATTGTTCCCTTGCTGATTCCCATTATTTCCTTGTTGAGGATCTCTTCCATTGTTCCCTTGCTGATTCCCATTATTTTCTTGTTGAGACCCTCTTCCGTTGTTCCCTTGTCCGTTTCCGTTATTTCCCTGTTGAGATCCTCTTCCGTTGTTCCCTTGCCCATTTCCATTATTCCCTTGTTGTGATCCTCTTCCGTTGTTCCCTTGCCCATTTCCATTATTCCCTTGTTGTGATCCTCTTCCGTTGTTCCCTTGCCCATTTCCATTATTTCCTTGTTGTGATTCTCTTCCGTTGTTCCCTTGCTGATTCCCATTATTTCCTTGTTGAGATTCTCTACTGTTATTCTCCTGTTGATTCCCTCTATTTTCTTGCTGAGATCCTCTTCCATTGTTTTCTTTTATTTGCTTCGATGGCTGTCCCTCTGTTTTCTTTTGTTCTTTCTGCTCTTGCTTTTCATATTTTTTTTCTTTTACAGGAGACAAATCCAGTGATGCATCAGGAGATAACTCCGGTTGTGATTGCACCTCTTCTTCGTTTTCCACCGGATTAGACGGGGTGGCAGGGGGCGTAAGTGATTTGTTCTTCTCATTCTCTTGCTTTATATAGACACCTGTGCCAATTCCAGCTTTTCTAGCATTCTCTCGTACTTGCATTGTGCTACTTTGATATTCAACTGTAATATGTTTTAGCTCATATTCTTTCTTTAATTCTTTCATTGCCTTTTCCAAAAGTGGTTCTAGTGCCTTGTCCTTTGCAACAGCTGTTAGCATAACTTGCTTATCTTTCGTTAAATACTTATCCTCTTGACTTTGCTTTATAATAGTACGTATTACTTCTTGCAATTGTTTATTTTCCCAATGCTTCAATTCTTTTAAAATACGCCTTCCATCATCATTACAAGCCTGCAAATCTATAACACGAAAATCCTTTGTTACGCTCACCTCTAAACTTGGATTTATATCAACTGAGACGTAAGCAAATACTTTTTCTTCTGGTTGGTTGTAGAAAAACAGCACTGCAAATAGAAAACAAGCAACAAGTATTGATGCAGGTTTTAAAAAGGAAGGGATCGAAAAATACGATGCTTTTTGTTCTTGCTCATCAAATGAGATTTCCTCCCCGATCATGCAAGAATCCCCTTTTCTTTTACACGTAATAAACTCTCCATTTGGTGTTAAAACAACTACGCTATGCTTTTTTATATCCATCACAATTCCTTTATTCATCATGCTTTTCCCCTCTTATGTAATCCAGAATATATGTATAGTTGTTTGCAAAAATAATACACATTGCAATAATGTATTTTCTATGTCGTTCCAACGTTTTACGACTTACCCTAACACGCGGTTCAATATGTTTAAGCGGTAACTTTTTCTTTCGGAACAGCTCTTCCATCATTTCCTCTTCTTTTATAATAATTTTTACAATTTCTATTAAGTGCTCACGCGTATCACGATGCTTAGGAGATTCTTTAGCAAGCTCTGAGAATGTGATTTTAAACTCAGCTAGCACACTTTGAAAATGAAGAATTTCCTCCTTACGGTTACTATTTTCCATCTCTTTCATATACTCCGTAAGCGACACTTGCATTTCTAACATTTCCTCTTGCTCATCTTCTTTTAAAAAGACAAAGTTATGTTTAGACTCCTTACGTATATAGTCAATTACATCTCTTTTTATAAGAAGATCAGCAAACGCTAAAAAGGATTTTCCTTTTGTATAGGAATACTGTTCAATTGCTTCGTTAAATGCAAACAATCCAATGCTATATTCATCATCCTGTTCTGTAATATATCGGCGGCAGACAGATGAGATTGATTTTCTAATAAAAGGCTGATACTGTACGATAAACGCTTCTTTATCTTCTTCGTTGTTTTGTATGTTACATACGATATCTTCTATTTTCGGTTTTCTTAAGATCTTCATTACTAAACTCAACACTTGTAATCTCCCAGCCTCCTTCAAATAGCAAAATGGCCACTACACAAGTGACCATTTAACCAGATTTTCTTGGTACTTTTCTTCGGTCTTGTTTTCTTGCTGTTAGTTATATTTTTAGAGTCTAACGTTTTCTTAATGATTTTTCCTTTTCTCTCGGCACTACAGTTAGGTTTGTATTTTTATCTACTTTCTTATTTTCTACCGTTCGTTTTGCTTATTCTTTTTCTATTTTATCTGCAATCCTTGAATAACTCTCCTCTATACCATTGGTAATTTCATCCTTTTATTTTGGATGCCCACCTAATCTAGTAATTTTATTAATGCTTCTATATTCTTTCATAGTCATTTTTCTTCTATTTATTTTCTTCACTATACATATTCGGAGGAATACATAGTTTTATGGGGGTCAAAAAATATTTTTATAAAAAAATACATATTTATTTCAAAAATAAAAACCACCAATTTGAAAAAGGATAATCAAATTGGTGGTTTTCTTATAATATCTATTAAATTAAGTTGGATTCTCATTATATCTAAAAAAGTACTAGCTATCCTCTTCTGATTTTCTCCATTTTTATCTTTCTTGGTTATCATAATATGTCTTATCTGCGTATTTTCTATCATTTCCTTTTAGATAAGCTAAAATTACTTTTGGATTTTTAAGTAAAGTCCAGTCTCCATATGTATCAAATCTTCTGCATGAAGTTATCATTCCATTTTTAATAGTACCGAATTTCTTATTATTTTTCTTTCCCCACTCTTTTAAACGTTTAGCGAAATCTGCATCTTCTGCCATAAGCATGTTTTCATTAAATCCGTTGATTGCCATAAAGTCTTTTCTATAGCACCAAAAAATCCCTACAGATATAGCTCCGTACTTAAAAAGTAAGGGGATTATGATTAACATTGCGGAGAGAAATATTCCTAAAGATATTCTTTCAAACTTACCATTCACCCCACCACCAATGTATGTACCTGAAGCTAAATATTTATCTACATTAAACAACATAGACTCTGTCATTATGGTATCAGCGTCTATAGTAACGATTATTTCTCCACTAGCTATTTTAGCCCCTGCATTTCGAATTTTAGATAAGTTTTTATCGTTATTTTTCAATGTAACACAATTATAAGATTTTGCTATTTCCTCTGTTTTATCTGTACAACGATTTAAAACAACTATAACTTCCGTTTGCTCTTTATATGCCTCTGATGCCTTTGCAATTGAATCTAAACATTTTCTAATGTACTTTTCTTCATTATGCGCAGGAATTATAATAGAAAACTTCACATCTTTTTTCAAATTAACTCCTGAAGATTCGTTTGTCTCAGTCATAATATTCCCCCCTTATTTTATAAGGTAAATATCTACTATACATAAATTATATTAATATTTATTAGGTTATATTATAGAAACTGACGGTAAAGAGGCTCTTACTGTCGACGTTCAAAAGCAAGACGTACAGCAAGCCCCGTTAAAACACTTGCCATAAGCCAACGCTGTACTCGTAGCCACGTCGGGCGTGTGCCAAACCATTTTGCAATTTTACTTGCTGTACATACAATTACAAGGTTAACCATAAAGCTAACAGTGATTTGCGTAAGCCCCAAAACTGCACCTTGAAAAAGCAACGATCCCTTCTCTGGATCTTCAAATTGAGGTAGAAGTGATACATACAAAATAGCAATCTTTGGATTCAGAAGATTCGTCATGAGTCCCCTCAGAAATAATTTCCTTGGTGGCTCATTAGAAATCATACGAGGTTCCATAATAGATGTAGCACCCGGTTTAATCGAATTCCAGGCGAGCCAGAGCAAGTAAGCAGCACCTGCCCACTTTACTGCTTCATATACAGCGGGAACAGCAACGAATAGAACTGTAAGTCCAAACATAGTTGCGATTATATAGATTACAAATCCGAGCATGATGCCCAATAAAGAAATAAATCCCGCCATACGTCCTTGCGTAATGGAACGGGAAATGAGGTAAATCATATTAGGCCCAGGTGAACAAACCATGCTAAGCGAAACAATTGCAAAAGCTACCAATGTACTCAAGCTGACCATAAACCTTCCCCCTTTATTTTACATAAAATTTCCTATTGTACATTTTATCATGATTGAGGAGAGAAAAGATTAATATAAAACGATGCAGCTAAGTAATATTATCGGATCGAATGTATTGTAATCACATACTTCTCATTCTCTTAAGTAAGGATCTAAGAGTACCCTATCCATAGAGCTACTAAAACCACTACAAATAAAGCAAAACAACATGTGGTATTTCGAATCCATTTTTGTATATCACCAAAATACCTTTCTATAAATATAGCGTTGGTAGTAAGCATAAGAAATAAAACAAAGAAAGGCAGCGAGGTATAGGTCCATTTTTATCTTCATGGCTGGAATTATACCCCTTACCAAACTTCTAAATAAAATGTATAGCTAAGTAGTTACCTTTTTTTCAAAAAAATTCTGATTATTTCTTTTTCACTTCTTCTACAAATTCCCATGTCTCTCCGTTATCTTTTGATTGATAAAGTGCACTACTATCGCCATTGTAGTCTCCATCTGCCCCTTGTCCAACTAACATATTAAAAACCCCATCTTTCTCATATGGCATACTAGGTGAATCAAAAGGACTTATTGTGGACTGTGTATGATCTAATTTCACTTCATGCGGCGGATATTCTACCTTTTTAAAAGATACTCCCCCATCATCTGTGCGATATAACTCTCCTTCATTACCAGAAGGCCTAATTGCTCCTAAAAACCCAAGTTTATCATTTATAAAAGTGATTCCTGATACACTACCAATCCCCCCATTAAATGGGTCTGGATTGATAACCTCCCATGTTTTCCCTTCATCACTAGTCTTGCTTAATGAATAAAAGGCGCTCCCTAATGCTTTATCTGTCATATTTAGTTTATAACCAACTTCTTTCGATAGGAAAAACTGTTCTTTTTCATTCTTTAAATCTTGTTGTTTCTTCTCTTTAAGCATATCTTCTTTTGGAGGCGTCTTTGATTTACTCCAACTTGCGTCACTTATTAAATTATATCTAGCAGGGACTAGCTCTTGCTCTTTTCCAGGGACAAATATAGATACAGTATATCCAATGATATCAGAAGCTGCTTTTTTAAGACTCTGTCCCTTACCATCCTCAGTAATATTAATAATTCCCTCTGTATTGGATCCCCAATTTCTTTTTCCATAATAAATCAACCCATACTTACTTTCATTCCATTTTCTAACCGTTTGCTTAACTGGAATCGCCTTAACCGTTTCAATTAAAGGTTCTACTAATTTATCATCATTATAATCAGGCTTTGCGTATCCGTCTCGTATTATAGTAATATCTTCTGACTTCTTCTTATTATAAGAGATTAAATAAGTTTCTTCTTTCCCATCATCATTTTTCCCATAAACAAATGTATCAAACGCTGTGATTGTTCCATCTGAATGAAATGTAAGATCAAAATCAGTTGCCATATACAATTTCTTTGGCAAAGGATATTTTTTATTTATATCTTCAAAAATACCTTCTACTCCAGACTTATATATATTATTATGTTTAAGTTTAACTGACCTTTCATGTTTTAACTTTTCTATAAACCATGCCAATTTACCATTGTAATTTATTGCACTTTTATAAATCTGCATCCCATAAAATGATGTAATTGCAACAATAATGATAATAGAAATGGATCTCCATGCTATTGAATTTGTTAATTTTTTAGATTCATATTCTCTATTTTTTATCACCCGCATTGTAGTAAATGTAGTTATGGATATAAAAAGTACTATACATAATAACAAAATGTAAATATTATAATTCATTCTTCCGTACTTACAGTATAAGGCCAACTCATAACAAAAAATTCCGTATACAATTATTAGTATTGGATTTGTTACTAATGACAGAAGTATCCTTTTTGTATTTTCTCTAAATATAGAAACCACCCCTAATTACATGAATTACTGATATTAAGTATACTTTATTGTAAAGTAACAAAAAAGCTATTTAATCTTGCCGCAAAAAATACAATAGACATCTTTCTATTAAAGCCGTTTACAAATCTAGTTGTTTCATAGACAATGGATTTTTGAGTGAATACTAAAGTTGCTTCATTTATATGAATTACAAATCCAAGCATGATGCTTAATAAAAAAATAAATCCTGTCATACGCCCCTGTGTAATGGAACGAGAAATAAGATAAATCAAAATAGGCCCAGGTGAACAAACCATACTAAGTAAAACAAGCGCAAAAGCTAGCAAAGTACTCAGGCTCACCATAAACCTTCCTTCTTTATCTTACATAAAATTTCCTATTGTACATTTTATCATGATTGAGGAGAGAAAAGATTAATATAAACCGATGCAGCTAAGTAATAGTATCGGATCAAATGTAGTGTAATCACATATTTCTCATTCTCTTAAGTAAGGACTAAAAATAACCTATCCATAGAGCTACTAAAACCACTACAAATAAAGCAAAGCAACATGTAATATTTCGAATCCACTTTTGTATATCACCAAAATACCTTTCTATAAATATAGCGTTGATAGTAAGCATAAGAAATAAAACAATGTAAGTAAAAGATCCCAATTTATCGTTAAATTTTTCATTAGTAAATGTACTTACATGAAGGAATAGAAAAACAAACGTTACTATGAATAGCTCAAATAATCTTTTTTTATTCAATCTGCCACCACCTTACAGCAATTCCCTTTTATTCCATTTTATCAGAACATACTGTGTAGCAGTATATGAATATTATATTCATTTCAAAAAGGCCAACAATACAAGATCGTTAGCCTCTACTTTCTATATTCGCACCTTTTATCACTTTACTTCCTAACAACCGGAATCCACATTTCACCAAATACTAAGCCATTTCTCTGTCCCATCTCAACCGTTGTATTCGGTCCACCAACGTAGGCAAAATCCTTTGCTTCTGGTAAAGCTTGACCGAAGGCGATGCCAGTAAGCTTATTACTTAGCTCTTTAGCCGTTTTGTCTTCCCCTTTCACTACTAAGTATTCTCCCCTCGGAAACTGAATCACTCTAGATTCTTCTTCTATTTGTGCTTCTGTCATGACACCCGCATAATACATCATTTTGTTATTCACCGCTTCGCTCACGGAAAAAATGTATTCATTTGTAGCTAAAGCTTTTAAAGTGTCCAGCCTTCCATCTTCTTTAACAGCCGACCAAAAGTCTTCCTTTTCTTTATTTATTCCAGCAAAGTCTGTGTATTCACTCTTAATTTCAGTTCCAATACCTAACACAATAAAGCTATCTTTTTCTTCTATAGAATAATTTTTCATATTCAAAACCTGCCTCTTTTTTTATTAATCAAACGATTTATCTTTTCATCTGATACGTTTATAATACCTTTAAACCATGTCAAAAAATGATACTGTTTAGGAGACTAAAATGAAAAAAGTTGAACGGATTAATACAATTATGCGGTATATCAACAACCGCTCTCACTTTACAATTTCTGAAATTATACAAGAATTTAACATATCACGGTCGACAGCTATTAGAGACATTAGAGAAATTGAAGCTATGGGAATGCCACTTGTCGCTGAAGTTGGGAGGACCGGGGGATATTTTGTTATGCACAACTCTATCCTGCCCGTTGTTCGCTTTACTGATAATGAAGTGAAAGCTCTTTTTATTGCCTTTATGGCTACAAGGAATCAACAACTTCCCTACCTAAAGAGTCGTCAATCTTTAGCCGAAAAACTACTAGGACTCATCTCAGAAACCCAGCAAGATGATCTCGTTCTTTTAAATCAACTCTTGCTTTTCCAAGGGACTAACCCTCATAATCCCGATCTACTTGAGCTTTCTGATCTCCCCCATCCTATGTTAGAAAAACTCATTCAAATCCTTCTTTTGGATAACCATTTATTGATTACTATGAAAGAAGATGAAGAAATCAAGTCTTATCCAATTTATCTATTGCACCTTTATCAAGAAAAAAGCCATTGGATCATTGAAGGGTTTGACTTAAAAAAAGAAAAGAAGATGATGTTTCCTGTCGATGATCTCATTAATATCGAACCATACACGACGAACAAAAGGCTAAATAAGAAAAAGATTTTAGAAAAACTAAGTAAGAAGGACGAAGCAATTAACCTTGTATTTGAACTTGGTCCGACAGCAATTGCCCAGTTCAAAAAATACCATCCTTTAAAAATTTCAATATCTTATACTAATCCTTACCAATCCACAGCCATTTTACAAACTTTTATCAATGTTAACAATCCCGATGAAATGACGGAAATAATAAATTGGCTGCTTTTTCTAGGGAAGGATATTAAAATCAAAGAAATTCCCGATGAAGTATTAGCAGATTTACAAAAACGAGTGTGCTTATACATTCCATAAGCAGTGAGCCTCAAATATTAAGCTTTATGGACAATTATTCTATTTTTAAATACCATTTCATTTACTACAATGAGAGCATGATAAATAATAAAAGCACGGAAAATCTCCCGTGCTTTTCTAAATATATATTATTCCTGAAGGTTTCGTTTATCTCGTTTCTTACCCTAACTGACGTTTAAATGCTTTACTGGCGAAAAAGTAAGAAATAATCATTATACCTACGCACCAAGCGAGCGCAATCCAAATATCGTTTCCAACAGTTCCTTCATATAAAAGAGCACGAATCGCATTCACGATTGAAGTTACAGGCTGATTCTCTGCAAACGCACGAACAATTTTTGGCATCGTTTCGGTAGGCACAAAGGCCGAACTAATAAATGGAAGAAAAACTAGCGGGTACGAGTAAGCAGTCGCCCCTTCCATAGACCTCGCTTTCAATCCTGGAATGATAGCTAGCCATGTTAGCGCCAGCGTAAACATCCCAAGTATCCCAGCTACCGCGAGCCAATCTAGAATATTAGCACTGGAACGGAAACCCATTAAGAGTGCAACAAGAATAACCACCACGATAGTAAGTACATTAGCAACCAGAGAGGTTAGAACGTGAGCCCACAATATCGATGAGCGCTTAATAGGCATCGTAATGAAACGTGCCATCAGCCCACTCTTTACATCCGTAAAGAGTCGCACGGAAGTGTAAGCTACACCGGATGCGATAGCCATTAGCAAAATTCCCGGCAATAAATAATTAACGTAGTTTTCCGTTCCAGTTTTTATTGCGCCGCCAAACACGTAGACAAATAATAGCATCATCATAATCGGTGTAATCGCTACTGTAATAATTGTATCCGGACTGCGCATAATGTTACGCATTAAACGACCTAGTAATACACCTGTTTTACTTTTCATTTACATCTCCTCCTTTTTGCCAATGATCGCAAGGAATATTTCTTCCAATGTCGGTTGCTTCTCGATATACTCCACTTTTGCTGGCGGGAACATCTCTTTTAGTTCAGCAAGAGTACCTGTCGTAATAATTTTTCCGCCATGCAAAATAGCGATACGGTCTGCCAGTTGTTCTGCTTCCTCCAAGTACTGAGTCGTAAGCAAAATAGTTGTACCGCTACCAGCAAGTTCCTTGACTGTATCCCACACTTCGATTCGCGCTTCAGGATCAAGTCCAGTCGTTGGTTCGTCAAGAAAAATAACTGCTGGCGCCCCAATCAAACTCATCGCGATATCAAGCCGGCGCTTCATCCCGCCTGAATACTGATCTGCCCTTTGGTTTGCCGCATCAGTCAGACTAAATCTTGCAAGTAGATTGTCAGCAACTTGAGCGGGATTGGAAACACCACGTAATTTGGCGATCATTATCAAGTTTTCCCTCCCAGTCAGCATACCGTCTAAAGCTGCGAACTGCCCTGTCAAACTGATACTTTGACGAACATGATCTGATTGACTCTGTACATCAAATCCACAAATACTTACTTCACCGCTATCTTGCTTCATTAGTGTCGAAAGGATGTTGACCGTTGTCGTCTTTCCCGCTCCATTTGAGCCTAGCAGCGCGAAAATTTCTCCACGCTGCACCTCAAAATCTACCCCTTTTAAAACTTCCTTGTCTTTAAAGGATTTTTTCAAGCCTTTTACAGAAATCGCTGCATGACTCATACTTTTTTCCTCCCTATAAAAATGTTTTGCGAAGACTATTTATTTACCTCTATCTATTTAGTATCACCGATATTCTGTATTACTTAGTACCGAGTTAAAAATATAACTGAATAGCTATGATGGCAATTCATATGTGTAACCAGCTAATCAGTCGGTACTAATTATTCCATTTATTTTTTTCTCAATTTCTTCATAATACTTTCATTCAAATCTTCACGATACTTGGAGACGTAAGTTTTAGCATTTGCCACTAGTTCGTCAGCAAAGGAAGCCACGTCATCCCCAGTAATGTCAAGCACTTGTCTTCCTTCCGCTGCACCCGCTTCGAACAAATCGATTAATTCATACTGTATGTGTAACATATCCATCCCGTTACCCGCTGAAAAATTCCACATGTAGTTTTGAATTTTCTTAAATACAAATTGGTAGTCCTCTGGCAGAGCCTCAACTCGTGCCATCATCATTTTGTACTCTTTTTTATCACCAATTAACTTTTTGAACATTTCTAACATCTTATTTTCCTCCTTTTTTATAAAACCGAACAAGAAATTTCCAAAGTATCGGCCGGAACATTTTATCTTATGAACCTATTTTGACTTCAAGACGTTAATTTTTGACGATACAAAATCCCATTTTTCCCAAAACAATTCAAGCTCCTGGCGGCCTTCTTCATTTAATGAATAAAACTTACGAGGCGGTCCCATATCTGATGGTTTCTTTTCAATATTCACAAGCTTTTTCTTCTCTAATCGTACGAGGATGGTATACACCGTACCTTCCACAACTTCGGTAAACCCAAGATCATTCAGGTGGCGGGTAATCTCATAGCCATACGTTTCACGGCGACTAATGATTTCCAGTACACACCCTTCCAGTGAACCTTTCAGCATTTCAGTTAAATTTTCCATGTCCTGATCCTCCTTTACCCCCTATTCTGTCTGACTTATATTCAGTATCACAGAGTACTAAGGCGAATTTTTTACTGAACAGTTTTTGTGAATCTGAACTATTCAGTATCACTTATTACATCTACATTGTATGACTAAGTAGTTGTGGATGTCAACTTTATTTTCAAAAAAATTAAAAATCCGCTTTACCCTAATCGGATACAGCCTACTTTTTTTATTGTAAGGACCATCACACTAGCAAAACAGAACTGATTCAAAGTGTAATTTAAATCAGCTCTGTTTTATTGTTTTTATACCGATATATCTTGTTTTTTCACGATACAAATTGTTTCTCACTACCATTCCCATTGCATATAAAGCATAAAGGCAAGTGCGGTCAGAGAAAATTTCCAGAGATTATCCGTACATGATACGAGCCCCTAAAATACAATTCTGTTAGAAATCTGTTCTCTATATTCTCTTTTATTTTATTTCTGATAGTTGATTAGCAACACTATCTAAAAATTTTTCTACCTTTTCTTTTGATGTATCCGGCGCATGATAACCGATCGTAAATGTAAGCCTTCCATTATAAGAGCTTGCTCCCATTGAAAAGAATGGTGCATACATAATAGGTGATGCCATATACCCGTCCTCAGCTTGAATTTGACCAAACTGAATAGGTTCCTCAGCAATCACTCCCAAATTTGTCAGTAATGGCAACGCCATCCCCATCTGTACAGCCTGTTCATATTGCTGATTATACATTTCCTTCACTGTAGATAGCTTCATTTCTGCCAGTAACTCCATTCCTGCTGCTGAAGAAAGACCTGGATTTTGAGACTTTATTTTATCCATTGATTGTTTAACTCGAACAAGAGTCTGCTTAAATGTTTCATCGTCTTCCATTTTAATCACTGGCATTTCCATACCGGATAAGTTGCAAATAGCACCAGTTGTATTATTAGGCAGATATCGACGTAAATCAATTGTCAAACCAATCATTTTTTCTGCAGTGCGAGGTTCTGCATACACAGTGAAATGTGATAAAACTCGGAAGTAAGCAGTCATGATTACATCATTCAAGGTAACCTGTTGTGCTTTTGTCCATTGGGTTAAACGTAGAGTTTGCTTATGGCTCAATCGCCGTACGGACATTTGGGGAAATTTATTTTTGTTAGGTTGAGATGGAAAAGACCATAACGATGCCTGTTGTTCTTGGTTAGGACGATACGCACTTTTTATGTCCGATATTCCAGCGTATTTGAATACATGTGATTGATCTCGACAACTCTCATTTCCCTCATCAAATTCCTTTATAATTTGCTTCTTAGACCGTCCCAATGAAAGGTGAGTATATATTGTTCCAAGCAATTTTATATATTCCTTGACTCCTGCACCATCTGAACATAGATGAGACAATTTCACAACTAACATATCTATTGTAGTGCCCCGTAATAATTTCGTTTGAACCATAGGCCCCTGAATACGATCACCAGGTTCCTTAATAAAATCTATTGCCATTATTTCAAGTTCTTGATTATTTCCTTCTGCAAAAAAGCAAATAGATGAGTTAGTGTCAGATGAATGTTCCTCCCAGTAAGGAATATCATTTTCTACAAACCGGCTGTTCAAAACTGGTTGCAATTGCAACGTTATCCTTACTGATTCTTCAAGTATTTCCTTGGATATACCTACAGGAAAATAAAGAACTGCATTAATTTGTTGATCTGCAGAATAAAGACCTAATACATAATTCATTCGATCTTGTGGTGTTACTGAATACTTTCTTTTCTCCATAATTCCGTCCCCCTTTAGGACTTTTTGTATAACCCTATTTTCCATATGCTTGTAATTTTTCTAGTCATTTTTCTTCAAGAGCTAATAACGCTTATTTTTCGAATTTTTAACAAAATCATCTTCTCCGTATTGGTTTCATTCTTTTTACAGGTGATATATTCATTATTTTATTGTTATCAACACTGCCTAACCTTACAATAAAACCAAACGAAAATAAATTAAGTTTACATATACATAAACATTTTATTATAACGTCTATAAATTATCAATACAGCAAATAAATCATTTTTATGTCTGTCAATAAAAAACAATATATTCAAGGTCCACTTCATAATAAAAGATTGATGTGCATGTAAATGTACCCATATCACTTTCAAAATAAGAATGAGAATTTTTTCAACAAAAATAAGATGCAGTTATTGATTTTACAGTAAAAAAAGCCCCTCCATTTTGAAAATGCGCAATCAAAATGAGTAGGGCTATTTCCAATTTAAATTTTATAAAAGAATGATTATCATAAATAATATTTTACTTTTTAGTCTACCTTATTATTTTCAATCCATTTTCCTAATAAATGAATGGATTTTATTCCTATAATTTGAGGTGGTATCGTTGGTTTTTAAAAATAGAAAGCTTATTTTCAAATCAAATGAAAAAGAGGTAAAATTATAGATATTCATGTAGAAATTTCGTTTTGGGGATACTTAAAATCTTAAGGTGATGGGCATGTGGTGTTATACTTTAAAAGCTCTATAAATTTTATAGATATAGCGATTTTCTTTATTAATAATCATTTGTATGTGTGTTTACTCACACACATACAAATGATTTATAAAGCCACAATTAAGTGAAAACATCTTTTCCGTTACGATAACATCATAGCCATGTCTTCTGCTGCATTTGTAATTAGTTTTAAACCAAATGTTTCTTGTAATACATCAAGCACGCCAGGTGAAATAAATTCAGGAGCCTTTGGACCGATGCGAATATCTTGAATCCCAAGACTAAATAGCCCTAGTAAAATGGCAACCGCTTTTTGTTCAAACCATGATAGCACAATACTTACTGGCAATTCATTCACTTCACATTGGAAAGCATCAGCTAATGCAGCTGCTATTTTCACTGTAGAAATGGAATTATTACATTGTCCTAAGTCGATGTAGCGCGGAATCTCGGTACCAGGTACAACACCGTAATCCACATCATTAAAGCGGAATTTCCCGCAAGAAGTTGTTAAAATAACCGTTTCTGGCGGAAGTGACGTTGCTAATTCACGATAATATTCTCCGCCTTTTCCCGGTGCATCACAACCGGCGATAACAAAGAAACGCTTTATCTTCCCCTCTTTTACTGCATCAATAATTTCTGGAGCTAATGATAATACTGTATTATGATGAAACCCTGTCACTAACTGTTCATCCGACTCCATATGTACTTCTGGAAGTTCTAGTGCTTTTTGAATCAATGGTGTAAAATCATCATTTTCAATTTTTTGTACACCTTCTAAACCTGCAATATCATATGAAAAGAATCGATCAGAGTATGATCCTTTAATTGGCATAACACAGTTCGTTGTCGCTAATATGGCACCAGTAAATTTTTCAAAAAGGCGTCTTTGATCATACCATGCCTTGCCGATGTTTCCTTTTAAATGTTTATATTTTTTCAGCTGCGGATATCCGTGTGCTGGTAGCATTTCAGAATGTGTATAAATATTAATGTCTTTTCCTTCTGTTTGCTTTAATAGTTCTTCTAGTGCAAATAAATTATGGCCCGTAACTACAATTGCTTTACCTTCTACACGATTTTGTGTAATTTGTACAGGCTCTGGCACACCAAAATGATTCGTATGTGCCTCATCCAATAACTCCATCACCCGTAAAGCTGATTTCCCAACTTTCATAGCCATATCAATATGCTCTTGTTCGTTAAAGTTAGAATTTGTTAATGTCATATATAAAGCTTCTTGTGTTGTAGCATCTACAAATCCATCCGTATACCCTAGCTGAGCAGCATGTGTGCGATAAGCTGCAATTCCTTTTAGCCCAAACACAATCGTATCTTGTAAACTCGCAATCGTTTCATTCTTGCCACAAACACCCATTACTTTACATCCGCCTGTTGGCGTTTGTTCACATTGATAACAAAACATATCATCCCACCCTCTCCCAATCATTCATTACACCTTAAGCATAATACCCATTGAAAAAAAGTGATGTGATATCAATCACAATAATATATAAAGATTTGTGACAGTTCATATTGTTGACATAATATTTTTATTGACACTAAAAAATAAGCATTAGTGTGCACACATCTTTCGATACTTTTAAATAGCTAATTAATTTGGAGAAATATATAAAACGAAAAAAATTTTGAGTCCCATGTACAAATAGTTGCAATTCATCACATATGAAAATAGACATACAAATACGCTATTCTTTCTATCATTCAATAGAAAGAATAGCGTATTTTTTATTTTAAGGAACTATCATTTTTTTATTAAAGCCTTCATTGTAAACCTCTTTATTTACAATACATTTACACTATCTTAACATTACTTACATTATTTATATGATATATTTATATAGAAGCTACTTAAGAAATTTCATATACATTTTATCTTTATGATCTCTAATCTAATCAATAAAAAGATCATGTTATATTTTTATAACAGGGGTGAATTACGATGACTGAAACTTTAAAAACACTTATAATGCTTGATGCTACTTACGTTGTTATTGCAATTATGACAGTACTAGTATTTGTATACTTGGAATTAAAATCTCAGTAATATATGCTGACGTAATCGACAGATTCAGCATTTAAATATAGTTAGAAGAAAGAAAGGAGAAAATTATTTCTCCTTTCTTTTGTATTTCTACAATTTCTTATTTTAATAAATCCAATGTATGTAAAAGTAATCCCTTGTCTCCTACTTTCCCGTGACCAGGTACTACCGAATTTATATTTCCATATCGCTTCAGCACATTCTCAATCGATGTAGACCATTCATTTACATACGCATCCGCAACATTTCCTAAATCTTTAGCTTCCGCAGATTTTACTAAACAGCCTCCAGCTAAAATTTGATATTGTGGCAACCAAACAACAATATTATCTTCTGTATGTCCTTTCCCTGGATAGAACGTTTCTACTTTTGTATTGCCAAACTTCAAACTCGTAATTGTTTGTAAATCTCCAAGCGGCTCTTCATATCCACTGTTCTTTGCTAGTTGTGCGGTTAATGCTGTACTATGCGCTTTAATGCCTCTTTCTTTCAACGCTGTTATTCCGCCAATTCGATCAGCGTGCGCATGTGTAATAATGACATCTGTTACGCGCTTCTGAAATTTCTTTTCTACCATTTCTATTAGTTCCTTCGTTAATTTGTTATCCCAAGAAGAATCAACAAGTACTAGCCCTTTAGAAGTATTAAGAACTAGACCGTTCGAAGGAACTGCTTCTCCATTAAAATAACCTAACTCCGTATGAACCCATACATTCTTGTTTAACTGAGATATTGAAATGGTTCCCGTCTCATTTTTGATTACTATTTGCTCTACCTTTTGTGATGCTTGTACAGAAGAAATCGTGCTAACAAATTGAATTGTTCCTAGTAAACCTACACATAATCCTACTTTTAACAACGTATTCTTTTTCATGTTATCAACCCTTTCTTTCAAGCTAAATAGTTATTACCTATATTAGACAATTTATCTCAAATGTTTGTTCCATCTTCATTTGCATACTTTTATGTAATTAACAAAAAAGCGTACAAAATTTTGTACGCTTTAAAACTTAATCTTTCATTCCATAATTCTCAAACTCTTCCTCATTCCCATAAAATACATTCAAATCAATATACTTTTCTTTTCCATTATAACCGCTTAATCTCCCGCGGTTCGTGTATTGCCAAAACGTCCATTTTCTCTCATCAGATAAACTCGGTTTTGTAAGAACACTACGAATCCATATATTACATTTTGGATACGCATCCTTTATATATAAATCATACGCCTCTTGCGTTGCATACAATATTACTTTCTTATCGTAATGTTTTTCTAGCATTTCAATCATGACCGCCAACTCTTTCGTAACATCTTCACGCTTAGGCGGATTATCTTTTTTGTTAGCGTAAAACTCAACATCAATCACGGGTGGCAGTGCTTGTTTATATTTTGGAACAGTTCGTATAAATTGCTCTGCTTGTGTTTCACCCTTACTATCGAAACTAAAAAAATGATACGCTCCGATGCGCATATCTGTCTTATTCGCATTCCTCCAATTTTTCGAAAAGTACTCATCCACAAACGAACTTCCTTCAGTCGCCTTTATAAACGCAAACTTCATATTTTGCTTTTCCAACTCTCTCCAATCTATATCCCCTTGATACGATGCGACATCTACACCTTTTATTTCATACTTATCAGCACTTATTTGATTCGGAATGAATATGCCTTGAAAAACTAAGTAAACGACAACACTTATTACACTAATTAAAGTAAAGATTCCTCCTATAAAAAGCTTCTTTTTCATTCATATCACCCATCTTTACAAATTAAAATTCTACTTACCATTCACGCTTTTTATTAATTTTCATTTTTTCTTTAAACGCCTTCTCTAAATCAATATTTAATTTATTTGCTAAATCACATACATTCCAAATTACATCAAACATTTCTAAACCGATTTCTCTTTTCGCATCTTGTATTGTATCACGCTTTAATATGACTTCCGCTAATTCACCTAATTCCGCCATCGTATATATCGTACGCTCTTCAATTGTTGTATCTTGAAATCCTTTTTCTTTACTGAAATTTGATACATACCTATGAAACTCCACAATATTCATACTTAATCTCCCCTCATTACCAATACTTCATTTTTCTATTACACTTAAAACCAAATTTATATTTTGTTAAATTATAACATTCGGACTATAATTTATTTATAGCCCATTAACGGAGGTGTTTGCAATGACTCTCTTCGCTTCACCAACATTATTTATAGTAGCAATCATTTCATTTGCACTAGCTTATTTCATCGGAGTAAAGCAGTACACTTGGCTCTTATCAGGATTCAACGAACGCCGCGTGCCTGATAAAGTGAAACTATCAAAAATAGTAGGTCTTTATAATTTAATTGCTGGTGTCATTGCGACAATCGGTAGTGTCTTCACTACTCCTAATGTCACAATCGTTATTCCTATCATTATAATTGGACACTTTATTATCGCCGCTTATGTAAATACACGCATGGTGCAGTGAAAAAAGATCACCCAAATGGATGATCTTTTTTATAATTTATTAACATATTGCTTCGCTTCTAGTAAGGAAAAACCAAAAGCTTCTCTTACTCTCTTAACTGCTGTAACTTTTTTGCCTTCTTCTACAAGCTGGCGTAGTTCTTTATTAATTTCAGGTTCTCTTTCTACAATTCCCATTTCTTTCGTAATTAATTGTAATCTATCTTCAATTCTCTTTAAATGCGCATCATTTTTCTTTTCAATTGTAGTTAATTTTTCAGCGATATAAATGAAACCAAAGGCTACTATCAGTATAACCATCCAGAATTCCATGAATGTTCCCCCCTTACTAACTTTCATTTGCTTTAATTCCACTAACTTATGTAAATTTTACCACAATACACATTTAATGTATAATATCACTATATCAAACTGTTAATAAAACCTATTATTTTAGGGGGACACTTTATGAAAAGATTTTTAAATACGTTACTTCAATTTGTAGTTCTTTCAATCGTGCTACATTTGTTATTTGATATAGTTGGTTGGCTTGTTTTCAATGCACCAATTAAAAACAAACAAATCATCATTTCTTTAATAACAATCTCATGGGTTATGTACATGTACCGAGACAATTTTTTTCAAAAGTTCACTTCAAACTAACTAAAAAAGAAAACACTTCATTGGTGAATGACGAAGTGTTTTCTTTTTTTTACTACTGTATAATAAAAATACTATTCTGTCTTTAAAGAAAGGAGTCACCATGAACTTAAAAAGTAGCAATATATACGAGAAAATGAACCAATATTCCGTTGCAGGTTTAAGCCTCGCTGTTATATGTAATGGCAAACTAGATGAAGCGACTGCCTTTGGAACACTTGAAGCTGGAACAACTAGAGCTGTTACTACAAATTCTCTCTTTAATTCTTGTTCTATCAGCAAATTCATCACTACAATGCTCGTACTAATGTTATCAGATCAAGAAATCTTGCATTTAGACGAAGACGTAAATGATAAACTCACATCTTGGAACATTCCTACTAATCTATTTACTTCACAAAAAAGCATCACTTTGAGAAACTTATTAAGCCATCAATCTGGACTCATTGATCCACCTAATAGTTTTGAACATTATACACCTGCAAAAGGCTTACCTAATATGTCTGAGCTCCTTTCCGGTAAAACACTATATTGCCCCGTACCTATAGAGGTAACTTATAAACCAGAAAGTGAATTTCACTACTCAGACGCAAACTTTTGTATAATCGAACTACTACTAGAAGATATTACAGGAAGATCATTTAGTCAGTTATTAGAAGAACACATCTTCCAGCCATTACAAATGAAAAATAGTACACTTTTTTCTCCAAAAGACATAGATAAAACCGATGTTTTTGCTTGCGGACATAATAAAGATAGAACTGTAACAAATGAGAAGTATCCATTTTATCCATTCGCAGCTGCTTCAGGTATTTGGACAACACCAACTGACTTATCAGCTTTAGTTATTGAAATCATTCATTCCTTACAAGGAAAGGGCAAACTAAAACTTTCTCAAAAATTAGTAATAGACATGATTTCTCCTCAAGGTTGCTCAAAATGGACTGGATTAGGTGTTTTTCTAGATGATTCTAATGAAGAATTACAGATTTATTCACTCGGATGGGGCGTTGGATTTCAATGTATGATGGTTTGTTATCCATACTGCGGGAATGGTGCTGTTATTATGACCAATTCCGATTTAGGTGTTCATCAAATGGAAGGGATCATTGGTGAGGTTGTAAAAACGTTATCCTTATAATGAAAATAAAGAAGCTGTTCCTTCCAGCTTCTTTATCTATATAACATTTTTCGCAACAATTTTTATATGTTCTGGTGCGATAATCTCCGTTATACTTTCTTGGAAATCTTCCCGCAACATTTCTTCCAAATGTTCTAACTGCACTTCAACATGAGTGCATTCTAAATTATGTATATTTAACAGTGCATAATGATCTTTTTTCTTAATTACTAAATATTGATTTTCCTCTGTCACAAGTACAGAACCTAATCGGACTCCTAGTAAGCGTTGATCATCAAACTTCATAATTACTTCTCCTTCCCTCATATAAACAAAATTACAATGAAAATAATTACATTTATGGAAAAACACACTTATTTAGACTATATCATAATTTACTAAAATAGAAATATCTTTTTCTGTTTTAATAAAAATCCCTATTTTTTCATATATTTCGATACAAAAAACTTTCTCAACATTAAATTTGAATTTTCAGTTTTTAATTCTATGAAATTCTATTATAATAAAGTTAATAAATGTTTGACCTCTCCTAATTCATGTACATATGGATGATCAGTAGTTATTGCTACTGATCTATTTTTTTGATTTCAGAAAGTACATACTCTGCATCCTTTCCTACACCACAAATAAGTGCGGAACCCCTTTGAGATTGCCATGGTAAACCGATATAATACAATCCTTTTACTGGACTGATTCCCTTTATATGATTAGGAAATCCTTTCTCATTCACTGCCTGTTCAATTTCAATCCAATTATAATTTTGAACAAAACCAGTTGACCATATAATGCTTTCTGCACTATAAGTATCACCATTCTGAAACATAATGTTATTTCCTGATGCACTTACTACTTTTTCTTGCAGTTTGATTGCTCCATTACGAATAAGTTTCTTACCTTCAAAACCGAAAATAGGGTCCTTTCTCTTCTGAAACCATCTTCCCCTTTTTGTATTTATTTCAGCGTACAATAAACCCACTTTTTCTAGCAGATTAAAAATACTTTTTCCCAAAAGTTGTAACGGTAAAAACGTTAAAGGATGACTAATAGACACCGTAACTTCATGAGTCTTTGCCAGTTCTACTGCAATTTGCATTCCTGAATTCCCACCACCTACTACTAGTACTTTTCCCTTAGGAATTTGTGATGGTGATTTATATTGTGATGAATGTATTTGAAAAATATGTGATGATAGATTTGCTGAAACTGAGGGAATAAACGGTTGCTGAAAAGCACCTGATGCGATAATAACTTTTTTCGTTTGTAAAATTTCTGTAGGAGTATGTAATTCAAATATTTCTTTTTCTTTCTTTATTTTTAGAACTTCCGTTTGTAATTGTACCGGTAATTGAAAATGTCTTGCATATTCTTCTAAATAAGTTGCAATTTCATCTTTATATGGAAATTCATTTTTTTCACCTATTAACGCCATACCCGGCAAGCTACTGTAAGACCTTGGGGTAAAAAGCTGCAAAGAATCATATCGATTTCTCCATGAATCACCAACTCGTTTTCCTGCCTCAAGTAATAAAAAATTATGCCCTTCTTGCTTCAAGTAATATCCCATTGTTAATCCAGCTTGACCCGCCCCAATAATAATTAGATCTTTCATTCTAATCCCTCCTCTTCTTAAACGTATGAATACTTGTTCATATATTCATGCGTTTCCATAATCATAACATTTTCTTTTTATATGATTCAATATCTACTCAAAATAAAAAAGAGCAGTTCACTGCTCTATGAACTACTCTTCATTCCATTTCTACAATTTTTCCTCGTATAGTGTAATTCTATTTGAAAACGGATCAATTACGGTTAATTCAATTGTACCCCAAGGTGTTTTTTCTATATTCGGCTTCGAATAAGCATATTCTTTACTTAATACTACAGAATGATAATCCTTTACATCATCTATTTTGATCCGAATCGCACCACCTGGTGAGGCATCACCATGATGTTCTGATAAATGTATCACAGCATCCTGTAACGAAATTTGCAAATATAATGGCATATTTTCCTCATACCGATGTTCCCAATCCAGTTCAAATCCTAAAAAACCTAAGTAAAATAGTTTTGCTTTTTCAATATCAAAAATTCTAAATATAGGTGTTATCATTTATACTCTCCTCCTATTTATAAACATCTGCTGCCAATTCTCTCAAAACTTCCACGTTTACTACTTCAAAACAACCATCATTCTTCTTTATTATCTCTTTATCACAAAAAACATTTAATGTGCGCAACAAATGCCGATAGCTCGTTCCTAACAATTCCGCTGTTTCCGTTAAATTCCCACTAAATACAATTCTATTTCCGTGCTGTACTGCCCGTTCTCCTGCTGCTAACATGTAACTCGCAAGTCTATTTTCAAGAGGATATAGTAAATTAATTGTACTATTTTTTGAAAGCCGATTTAACTTATGCGCTAACGATCCGCAAATACATCGTAAAAATTTCGCATCATTAAATAGTTGATTTCTCACTTTCCCTAAAGGCAAACCAACACAATATGAATCTGCCATCACTTGTACGTTTGAAGTTGTCTTTTGAGAATGAATTAACTCCACATCTCCTAACAGCTGCAAGCTATCATAAAAGCATAATAATACAGATTTCCCGTTACTTAATGTATTAAACGCTTTCGCTTTTCCTTCAACGAAGAAAAATAAATAATCTATCTCTTCATTTTCTCTACAAATAAACTCATTCTTTTTAAAAAATATAAGTTTCATATATGGCTTCATATCATGACTAAAAAATGAATCAATATTATTTTTCTTCATATACTCTGCTAATTTAATAGAATTACATACTTTCTTCATAGTTCCCCACCTTTACAACTCATCCCCATTGTAATCAAAATTTTCTTCTTCCACTATGACATATGTCATAACAATACACAATTTCAGCATGATACAGTCATTACAAATATGAAATACAAAGGGGATATTACATTGTATAACTTTCTTTCTGTCTTTATTGGTGTGCTCATCGCCGTTATGCTTCCATTGAATGGAATTTTATCTGAGTTAATTGGCAAGTACACAGCAAGCGTGGTCATTCACCTTGTCGGTTTAATTGCAGTTATCTTCATTTTAATCATAAACAAAAATAAAATTCGTTTCGATAAAAGTATTCCACTTTTTTTATATAGCGCTGGAGCGATTGGAGTATTCACTGTTCTTTTTAACAATATAAGTTTCTCCGTCCTTGGTGCTTCTATTACGATCGCATTAAGTTTACTCGGTCAATCTATTGCTTCCATCGTTATTGATCATTTCGGCTTATTAGGAATGAAAGTTGCAAAGTTTGAAAAGAAAAAACTAATTGGATTATGTTTCATCTCTTCTGGAATTATAATCATGACAATTTATTAATGGGGGCAAGAAAATGTTATATATTACGATCGCTATTTTAGCTGGTGTTTCTATCGTTGTTGCTAGAATTATTAACGCGAATTTAGCAAAGGAAATTGGAAACTGGGAAGGCACGTTTTTCAATTATATTACTGGATTATTTTTCTCTATGTTATTTTTAATTTTCAGTTCAGATTCATTGTATATCCCTATTCATAAGTTGCAATCTATTCCTATCGCCGTATACTTAGGCGGATTAGTAGGAGTTATCGTTATTTCATTATCCAACTATATTACTCCTAAAATATCAGCCTTTTATTTAACATTACTCATCTTTATCGGACAATTATTTGCGGGGACTATTATTGATTTCTTCCTGACAAATGAACTCTCAATTGGTAAAGTTATCGGTGGCATTTTCGTATTAATTGGGCTCACTTACAATTTACTCATAGATCGCCCGATAAAAACTGTGAAGCATAACCAAGTTCAACTATAATACTTTACGCTTACCTATCATATATTAATAGAAAAGCTCTTCACACGAAGTAATAGAGAGGAGAAAATCCTATTAAAAAAATTATTTTATTGCTAGGTAGCGTATTAATTATTTCTGGAATTGCATGGTTTATAAACTCGGGAAAATCTATTCAAGATCTCTATACTGCAAATAAGCCGAAAAAGAAAGCTACTATTATTTCAAGCTCGCGAGATCCAAATGAGCCCCCTGTTTTTTTAGGTAAACAGGAAATAAAAGATATACATGTCGAATCAATTAAAACAAAACAGGATATCTTTCTCACAAAAACAGATGAATTAAAAACGTTTATTAACAGTATGAATACCGCAAAAAAAGGTAAATTAACATTAGATGAAGAAGGATCAGACTTAATAGATTGTGATATGTGGATTACTTTCGAGGATGGAACTTATAAAAAATATTTCATATGGGTAGTTGATCATCACAGCAGCGAAGTGATGATTGCTCAGCAAGATACTCCTGATGATGTAAACCTTACGTACTATCAGTTAAACGAAGATAGTTCAAAAAAAGTTTATAATTTATTTAAAAAAATTATTTAAACGAAAAAGTCATGAGCACGCGAACTCATGACTTTTTGCACTATATATACTCAGGGAACACTCTACAACCCTTTTCCTGCTCTATATCATGACCAAAGAAAACAATTGGTTTCTCTTTCGCCACAACTCCTTTTAAACGTTTAATTGAAGATAAAGCTAATTCTGGATCAAATCCTGCGAACGGCACTTCATCTTCAAAATTCTCTTTCGTGTACGATGCATCAATTGTTAATAAAACTGAACCGGATTGCTCCGTCTCAATGAATAACGACTGATGGCCTGGAGAATGACCTGGCGTATACAATAATTGAACACCTGGTACCACTTCATAATCCCCTTCAATAATTTTGTAGTTCAAATGCGGTAATATACATTCTTTCATATATTCTTCTCTATGAAGTGCTGCCTCATATTCCGTTCGCTGCACAATAATCGGTGTATTTGTAAAAGCACCGTTTCCTCCTGCATGATCAAAATGTAAGTGAGAACTAATAATATATAAAAGGTCGTCCGGCTCATACCCTACACGCTTTAATATATTCACGATTCTATCTTCTTCAGTCATTTTCGGTAAAATCTGTCCTTCAACAAATGTACCGTTAAAAAGCCCTTCATTATTAACTGCACTTTCTGGCATACCTGTATCTACTAAAATAGGCCCCTCTTCTGTCTCCAAAAGATAACACCATACAGGTAAGTTCAATAAATTCCCCGGCGCGAGTGTACCATTAACAGAAGAATGATCTAACATACAACGACCTGCTGGGATGAAATAAAGCTTCTTTACTGTCATTATGTATCCACCTTTACATTTAGTTTGGGATAAAGTAATACAATAAAAAATTCTTCTTTTTAGAAATAAACTCCTTCTAGACTATCAGTACAGCTTACATAAAAATGAAACATTAACACCGATTAACGCTGAAAACTTAAAGAAAGCACATGCACTACTTGAAAGCGGGCACACCATTGGGAAAATCGTATTAGAGAGATTTTAATCATGATAGTGACAGATAATATGTGAAACTATATTAACGATTTTTCGAATATATCTATCATAACGTACAATATATCAACGATTTTTCAAATATATCTATCATAAATCAAATTATATCAACGATTCGTCAAGCTATATCGACTTATCGACAAATAGCAACAATAAGAAAAGGCTGTTCCAGATGAACAGCCTTTTCTTTATTTACTTGAAATCTCTTTATTATTTTGAACGTCTAACGGAGCTCGCTTTCCTATTCCGAAAGCATAGAAACTAATTGTAACGATAGCTAAGAAAATAATACCTACAACTAATGAAATACGAGTATCATCGTTAAACCACATTCCGATTAATACCATAATTAAAAAGGCAATCGTTAAATAGTTTGTTACAGGAGCAAATGGCATTTTGAATGGATGATCTTTCATCTCTGCTCCCTTTTCTTTTCTAAAATTAATTTGACTAATTAAAATGACAAACCATGGTACCATACCAGGAAGTACACTCGCACTATATACATATACGAATAAGTTTTTCGGTGCGATGTAACTTAAAACAACACCAACCGCCAGACCGATAATTACGCCAACTGTACCAAATAAAGGTACACCATTTCCAGAAAGTTTCGTAAAATATTTCGGTGCTTGTCCATTTACACCTAACGTATAAAGCATACGACCAGCACTATAAATACCACTATTACAACCAGACATTGCTGCTGTAATAACAACAAAGTTAATAAGTCCAGCTGCTGCCGTAATACCAACCTTCGCAAAAGTTGCTACGAACGGGCTACCAATTGTACTTAATTGATCCCACGGATACACAGTTACAATAACGAAAATAGCACCGATGTAGAAAATTAAAATACGCCAAATTGTACTTTGAATCGCTCTTGTAAGTGTCTTCTTTGGATCCTTCGCTTCACCAGCAGTAATACCGATTAATTCCACACCTTGGTATGCACCAACTACAAGTGATAATGCAAAGAAGAATCCTGAGAAACCACCTGTAAAGAAACCGCCATTTGACCAAAGATTAGATATGCCAATCGCTTCTCCGCCGTTACCAATTCCAAAGAAAATAAGGCCAAATCCTGCAATAATCATTAATAGAATCGTAACGATTTTAATCATTGCAAACCAAAATTCAAATTCACCAAATGACTTAACAGAAATTAAATTAGCTGCACCAAGAATAACCATTGCAATTATACCTGGTATCCAAGCTGGTAAATCTGGGAACCAATATTGCATATACGCTCCAACCGCGATAATTTCTGACATCCCAACGATAACCCACTGGAACCAGTTACTCCACGCTGTCATATAACCAGCTAGTGGATGAATATACTTATGACCGAATGTCGCAAATGAGCCTGTACTTGGCTCCATATACAACATTTCTCCCATGGCACGCATGATGAAGAAGATGAAAATACCTGCAATTGCATAAGCAAGCATTACTGACGGACCTGTCCATTTAATTGTACTGGCTGACCCCATAAACAAACCAACACCAATCGTTCCGCCTAAAGCAATCATTTGAATATGACGTGCTTCTAAACCTCTTTTCAATTCTTTGTTTGCCACTTCACTTCCCCCTCTTAGATGATTCATAGCCGCATTTTAACACAAGATGCTTTCCCCTAATTCCTTTCGGCCCTGAAAATGATGAAGCAAACGTCATTTTACACTAGCTTTAAAGCTATCCTAAAATCGTTTTGCGCTCCTAATAAAATTCTCAAAACCTTTCATCTTCCAATATTCT
This sequence comes from Bacillus cereus group sp. MYBK14-1, assembly GCF_051916885.1. Classification (NCBI taxonomy): domain Bacteria; kingdom Bacillati; phylum Bacillota; class Bacilli; order Caryophanales; family Bacillaceae; genus Bacillus; species Bacillus cereus group sp. MYBK14-1. Next base: position 932,639 of record NZ_JBQAHM010000001.1, read on the forward strand.
ATAAATATTAAAATTACTTACCTTATATTAATTCATTAATCTGAAAAATTCAATTATTTTTTCAATAAATTATTATACATAAGTCTGATTAATTTTTAACTAAATTAACAATAAAATACATCTATTCAATATGATTCCGGCATGTATATTATTACAATATAAATAACCGAGGAGAGTATTTCTTCCTCGGTTTCATATGTCAAATACTTCAACCTTTATAGTTAATAACGTAATTCCCCACACATTCGATTTATATACCAATGAGAAATTTAATATATTAATAAACTACTAACTTCTTTACCCCAGCCAAAATATAAAAGAGTCTCATTAAAAAATGAGACTCTTTTACAATTTCATATTTAAATCGATTTCGAAGTTTGCTTACCAAAGATAAATACCCTAGTAAACACTACCATTATAACTACAATAACCAGAAAATAAAGTGGCATCACTAGTAACGAGCCTGTATGCAGCTGACTCATTCCCAAAATTGTCATCGTTACAATTACATAGTACCCTAAACTAAACAATGCACCTGCTGTACCAATGACATCTTGAAAATCTACTAACGCTAAACTTAAACAGTTAGGTAACGCTACTCCAATCCCTAATAACAATATAAACATTGCTATTAAAAATACAACCATATATATTACATTCGGATTTAATCCAATAAACGTAATAACAGATAAAAGGATAGCTCCCCCTGTCATTACGAGACAACCGATATATATAATTTTCTCTGGTTTATAAGTAGCAAGTAAACGTTTTGAAATTTTCGCTCCAACAATAGAAGCAGATGCAACAACAATTCCTAGAAATCCATACATACTAGGCGATAATTGAAAATATTCAATAAAGATAAACGGCGCTTCTGCATAATAGCTAAATAAAACACCATTTGCTCCTCCAATTAACAGCCCATATGTTACCACTTTCGGATTTGTAATTAACCTCTTCGAGACTGAAAACACATTTATTTTATTCGTTACTGAGTCCGTCTTTGTTTCAGGAAGAGAAAAAAACGTATACAGAAAAATACCGATACTCATAACTACTAAACTTAAAAATACTATTTTAAATCCAAACATTTGATCAAGAAAGCCACCAATTAACGGTCCTATCGCTGGTGTAAAAGCAATGACTGCCGAGATTTGAGCAAACATAACATGCCTCTTATGCCCTTCTACACTTTCACGAAGAATCGTTTGCGTCACAACTGATCCTGCACTTGCTCCAAACGCTTGAATAAAACGACTTACCAATAAAACTTCAATGGAATTTGCAATATAGCATAAGAAACTCCCAGCGCCATATACGACAATTCCAAGTAACATCGCCCGGCGACGACCAATTATATCTGATAACCACCCAATAAAAAATACACCTAACGCAAAACCAGCAAAATACACACTAAGTGTTAACTGCACCTCATTATTACTTACATGTAACGCCTTTGAAATATCAGGTAACGACGGTGTGTAAATCGTTTCACTAATTTGCGGAAATGCGACAAGAACAATCATTAACAAAAGTGATGGTACTGAGACTTTTTTCATTTTTCATACCCTCCTATAACTTTGAAAATCTCAGAAATAAAAAGACTTTCCTTAGCTACGGAACAGGAGGGGCCATTATAGAAATCCGTTCATAAAACAACAAAGAAAACACCTCAATTACGTATGTTAATACTTATAGGAGGGTAATATTAACATCGATTTTTAAATATACTTTTTCAATTATATTACATACTACGTTTCTTTTACTAGTGCTCGGCCTTGGAGGATTGTTAAAAAGATAACTTGATGCAGTCGCCTTTTTATGGAATAATTAGAAATAGTTTGAATTCGTAAGTTTAATTATTAAACGATAGACTAGCATATTTTAATGTCACAAGCTTACAAACTGGAGGCCTTTCGTAATGATTGAAATTTTAAGGACAGTAGTAAACTTTCTAATTTCTCTATTCTCAGGAGAATTACCATTTGTATATTATGTATGGATTATTACCCTATTCCTAATTCAAATAACCCAATCTACTCTAAACTATAAACTCTTTAACAAGAAAGGCAATTTCAGCACTTATATATCGGAAGGATTACTTGCTTTTATTATTTTATTGTTTGGAGGAATATTAGTATCTAAGTTACTTGCTTACATAATAGACGATCCTACTATTAGTATGACGAATTTAACACATTATTTTGTTTCTCTTATCATATTAACTATATTTGTCGTAATAACCTGTGTTAAAGACTTTATAGAGATATCTATAAAGAATAAAAATATATCTCTTTTGAGCTTTTTAGTAATTTCCTTCATAACAAGTATACTTTCATTCAAGTTTTTATCACCTTTAATTGAAGGTTCTTTTTCTCTTTCTAAATCTTTTATCACCACTTTAATCATTCTAGTAACTGTATCCATTCCTCTATTAATTTCCTTAGAGGATAAGTATGCAGATGAAAAGGAAACGGAAAATTTATAGCTTCTCATTTACATAAAAGAAAGAGGGAGCTCCCCTCTTTCTTTTAAATCATTCCTTTTAATATTAATCCTAAAACTGACATTATTATCGCACTAATAATAATTCGCAAAATCCAAGTTGTGTTTGTACTTATTTTTTCTAATTGCTTATTGATTGTTGCTATATCTTTCTCATTAATAGTAGTACGCGTTTCTAAAGCACGAATGTCTCTCATAATTTCTTTTTGCTCCGCCTTGAGACTGTCAATTTTAGCGTAAACATCTTCCATATATTCACACCCTCTGTTCATCTTAATAGAAAAATCTATATATATTATGAGACAACCCTCTTACCTGTGAATACATTGCGTACATCCGCGTACCAAATTATTTGTACAATCTAATTGAATTATTCATATGTTTCCTATCTTCTATATAAATCAGCGTTAAGATAAATTAAAAAAGGAATCCCTTGTTTATTTAACAACAAACAAGGTGCAATCCAACATTCGGGAGCACCTACGATAATTTCTATTGTTTTCATATTTACAACTCCATATAATCAGTATGATTTTCTGAAGAAGCCACTTTTTGAACTGCTTAAAGTATACTAATATGAATACGAAATAGCTGTATTGATAAACTCTCTAGAACAATAAATATACTGGCTGAAACCGATCTATATCCAATATTTTTTCCAGTAACATGAATGGTTATTTCTGATAAATACGTTTGTATATCATTGTTTTCAAAAATTTCATCCTCAACCTTTACAATATCTGCTTCACAATCTACTTCTTTAAAAGTTTTCAATAATTTTGTTTCCAATAAACTACAATCAAAATTCTCATCTTTTATTACGGCAAATTTAACCTTCATATCGATTTCCCCATTTTTAACAAACTAAAATCATTAAATCAATATAAATATATATTATTCTATTAAATAATTCAAAATATACGCTTCTCATATACATTATTTCCTTTCACTCATACTTTTATCATTGAGTTTTTATTCACAAATTCGTAACACATATATATGAGTTATTATGCTAAAATTAGTTTATTCACAAGAAGAAGTTATTCTTAATAAATCAATCATTTTTAATACCCTGTTTAAAGCCTTGCCCCCCTGCAAGGCTTTTTCCTATTTAACTAGAGTAGTAGTTTTCGTTATGCATCTCTCCCCTTTGTTCCTTACCCTACAAATAATACTGAATGTTTATTTTACTTTTTCAACATCCTTACTCGCTCTGTTCGAGAGCTCTTTACCAAATATTCAATCTAATGATAAAATTGACCAAATTAATATTTTCGTCCATAACTGTATCAAAAAGTACACTAAAGAAAAAATAGCACTCTCACGATTAAGTAAACGCGAGCTTTTTTCTTCTATCTACTTACTATTTAAGGTTAATAGTTTAGTAACAAGATTTAAAAATTCGACTTAAATTCATTAATGAATGGAGAGGTTTATATGAAATTAAAAGACAAAGTAGCAATCATAACTGGTGGTGCAAGTGGAATTGGCGAATCTACTGTTCGTCTTTTTATCGAAGAAGGTGCAAAAGTAGTTATTGCTGACTTTTCTGAACGTGGAAAAGAACTATCAGATGAATTGAATGCACATGGATATAATACGTTATTTATTAAAACCGATGTAACAAAAGAGGCAGATATTAAACAGCTAATTCATGAGACAGTAAGTACATACGGTAAATTAGATATTATGTATGCCAATGCCGGCGTTGCTGATGATGCACCGGCAAACGAATTATCCTATGAAAAGTGGAAAAGAACTATTGATATTAATTTGTCTGGGGTATTCCTTTCTGATAAATATTCGATTGAACAATTTCTTAAACAAGGTACAGGTGGTGTCATCGTTAACGCTGGTTCGATTCATAGTTTTGTTTCATTACCTACACCAACAGCATACTCCTCTGCAAAAGGTGGTGTGAAACTATTAACTCAAAATTTATGTACTGCCTACGCTAAATATGGAATACGTATTAACGCGGTGTGCCCTGGTTATATTGACACCCCTTTACTAGGTAGTGTTAATCCTCAACAGAAAGAATATTTAGCTTCACTTCATCCACAAGGCAGACTTGGAACACCAGAAGAAGTCGCTAAAGCTGTCTTATTTTTAGCAAGTGATGATGCTAGTTTTGTTAACGGCACAACACTTCTTGTTGATGGAGGCTACACTGCACGTTAATTTAAAAATTTTGAAGCACCCTAAAAAATATATAGTCTTCAACAAGAAAAAGCGCCATCACAAGTGACGGCGCTTTTTCTATGTAAGAGCAACTAGAAGATATCCTTCTAGCCTACTCCCATTTATAAGTCCAAAACTGTTCAAGTTGCAGCCATTTTAATGTTGCTGCATCTTTGTTTTTTATTTTTGCATGCGTGTCTTCAAGCATTGCTTCTGTTTGTGAACGGTGCGCACCTAATGCAGTTAATTTATGATCAAATACTTCACTAATGTTATTTACAACATCCGGTTCTCCTAATACTGCTTCACGATTTTTCGTAATCGCAACAGCATGAATAACTGGGCGCTCTTCTTTTGGCATACGTGATACAGCGCGAACGACAGCGCGGCCAAATGCATTATGATCTGGATGTACACCGTGCTCTGGATAAAATGTAATAATTCGAGATGGATTTACTTCTTGAATGATTGCTTGAATTTTGTCAGCAACGAAATCAACATCTTCAAATTCTAACGTTTTATCATGGAAGCCAAGCATTCTTAAATCTTTAATACCCATCGCTTCACAAGCATCTTTCAATTCTTTCTTACGGATATGTGGAATCGTTTCACGGTTAGCGAATACGTTCTTACCCATGTTACGTCCCATTTGTCCTAGAGTACCACATGCATATGTTACAGGTACTCCTTGATCTGTTAATAAGCGAATTGTCCCTCCCGCAGCATATGCTTCATCATCTGGATGCGGAAATACAACAAGTACATGTCTCTCCATAAGTTTCCCTCCTTCTTACTTAAATGGTGTTAAGCTTAACTCAAGTGCAACTGCTAGACGACCTAAATTATCATGTCCAGCTAATAATAAACGCTCTTGATCGTCTACTTCCCAGTGCGTAATACCTTCAGCATATACCCAACCGTGATCCATTTTCAGACCAACTCGGTATGGATTTGTTCCAGTTATCTTCCCGCGTTCAAAACGGATAATCGCATTTCGAATGAAAGCACCAACTGTCATCATCTTTTCATTTATGTGTGATGCATACGCTCCGTTTGTCGTTTCTAAATGAATATATACATCTTTATTTACAAAACGTTCAATTTCATTTTGAATAAGAGAACTATCTTTTACTATTTCCATCGGAATTCACCTCTTTAAACCATTTTACGCAAAAATAATGTAAATTGCTATCTCTATATTAGAGGACAACGCTCACTTTTCCTAATAATTTGCACTGTGTTTTTTATATTTTTTATATGATATGTAAAAAATACATTTTTTCCTTCACTTTGTTAAATAGTTTTCTTTCTTTTTTGAATTTGCTACAATATATTTTATCCCGTATTATTGCAGCGAGATACATTTCGACAATTGAATACATAATTTAAAGAAGGTGACATGATTGGAACAGTCAGCACATGAAGTAGCAAATTGGCAATATTATTTTGCAATTGCCGTATTTTTAATCACGTACGGATTTATTATTTCTGAGAAATTGAATCGTGCTGTAATCGCACTATTCGGTGCTGCTATTATGATTATTTTTGGAGTTGTAGATTTACATACTGCTTTCACATCACATATTCAATGGGAAACGATTACCCTTTTAATTGGGATGATGATTCTCGTACATATTACGAGTCAATCAGGCGTCTTTGAATTTGTGGCCATTAAAGCGGCAAAAGGAGCTGGCGGAAAACCGATTCGCATTTTATTATTACTATCCCTATTAACTGCTGTCGGATCAGCATTTTTGGACAATGTAACGACTGTTTTATTAATCGTTCCTGTTACATTATCCATTACACGTATTTTAAAAGTAAATCCTGTGCCTTATTTGATTTCAGAAGTGCTGTTTTCAAATATAGGCGGAACAGCAACATTAATCGGTGATCCACCTAATATTATGATTGGATCAGCAAACAAGCATTTAGACTTTAACGCCTTTTTACTTAACTTAGCTCCAATCGTAATTATTATTTCTATTGTGACACTTGGCATTATTTACTTCATGTACCGTAACAAACTAAAAACAACACCTGAACAAATCGAAAAACTAATGGCATTAAATGAAAAAGATTATATTAAGGATCAAAGCCTCCTTTTAAAATCTATTTCGATTTTAGGACTAACTATTTTAGGCTTCGTACTTCATTCGATTATTCATGTAGACGCTGCCGTTATAGCGATGACAGGCGCTACACTTCTTATGTTAATCGGCGTGAAAGAACATGATATTGAAGATGTATTTGCCCACGTTGAATGGGTAACCATTTTCTTCTTCGCCGGACTATTCGTTCTCGTTGGCGGGTTAATTGATATCGGACTTATCTCTTCACTTGCAAAAGAAGTAATCGACGTAACAAACGGTGACATCGGATTTGCAGCTATACTTATTTTATGGGTATCTGGCATCGCATCTGCAACAATCGACAACATCCCATTTGTCGCAACGATGATCCCTCTTATTCAAGACTTAGCTACAGGACTCGGACTATCTGTCGATTCTCCGCAAATCGAAGTACTATGGTGGGCGTTATCTCTTGGAGCTTGCTTAGGAGGAAACGGAACGCTAATCGGAGCATCTGCAAACGTAGTCGTTGCTGGTATTGCAAAACGTGAAGGACATGGCTTCTCTTATATGGACTTCTTAAAAATCGGTTTACCATTAACTATTGTTGCACTCTTGTTATCACATGCTTATATATATTTACGTTATTTAATGTAAAAGTTGTATTGCATGAAATTATATCGTCAAATACAAAAGGTTTGCAGCATCCGTGCTGCAAACCTTTTTTCATCACCAAAATATACCGATAATTGCTAAACCGCCTAAAATCATACCACCAATTTGTCCGACAATTGTTGGTGATAATTGAACACCTTTTCTCACTTCAACAACTGGTCTTTCGTGCCTTAGTTGCTGCACTTCACTTTGAAGTTGGTGCACACTTCCGTGTAACTCTTTAATAAGTTCTTTTAATTCGGCGACCTCTTCATTTACTGGTTTTGCCTTTTCTAAATTCATTTTGCATGACTCCTTATAAATTCAATCAACACACTGTGAATTTTCGCCAATTACCATTATATCTCCTGCATACTACATATATAATTTCGAATGTATTTTCTAACCTTGCCGCTCTATCCATTCATCCCGCAATATCCCCATAATCATACGGTCAAAACACTTCCCATCTCTTTGAACCGCTTCTCTCATACAGCCTTCCATTTCAAAACCCATCTTTTTATACAATGCAATGGCAGGTTTATTATACGAAATAACATCGAGACCGATGCGGTGTAAATTCAATTCATAGAAAGCATACTTTAGAATAAGATGTATTGCTTCTTTCCCATATCCTTTTCCTCTATCATTCGCATCTCCTATACCAATGGCTAATAAACCTGTTCTGTTATTCCACTCTATACCATGAATCGCCACAAAACCAATTAAGCGATCTTCTTGAACTGCCCTTACCATGAAAGAAACACTATTCGATCTTCGTCCTTTTAATAACCCATCACTTGCTATTTCATTTAAAGATTGCGGGAATGCTACATCTGTATCAACATTTCTTAAATACTCACTATCTTCTTGCCACATAGCCATTACTTCAGCATCTGTTTCTCTCATAGCTGATAATTTAATCGTTTTATTTCGAAAAAGATTCATTGTCATTTCAAACTCCCCCTTTTTTAATAACGGGGATACTTATTTTAGCCTATTTATCCCCTTGTTCCATAAACTGCTTTATAAACGGGATACTTACAATAAGCGCTGACATTGGCACATCTCCTCTACGTTAAATTAAATTCATTGTATAATTTTTCATTTATTCTAACAATAAAAAAAGACCCTCTAAATTTAGAGGATCTTCCTAACGACGAATCGATATTATTTCGTAAACATTTTCTCCGCTTCATCCATTGCCATTTTGTTTCCTAAAGCAGAATAGTCAAGCCATGGTTGGTCATTGATAATGTATACGTGCTTGCCTTTAACTGCTTTTAAGTCTTTCCAGATTGGTGTTTCTTGAAGTTGTTTAAATGCAGCTTTTGCTTTATCGTCTCTGTTTACAACAACGAAAATAGCATCTGCATCAAAGTCAGGTAATACTTCTTGTGAAATGACTTCGAAAGGACGGTTTCCATCGATTTTCTCTACACCATTTGCAGGTTGTAACCCTAGGTCTTGGAATAAAATTGGTCCCATCGGTCTTTTCGTACTAAATACACGCAATTCTTTTGCAGTAACGCGAATTGCCATTACTTTTTCGTTATTACCTAGCTCTTTATCTATTAAACCTTTTACTCGTTTTGATTGCTCTTCGTAATCTTGAATATATTTATCTGCTTCTTTCTCACGGTTTACAAGTTTACCAACTTGTTTTAAATGCTCTCTCCACGTACCTTCATCTAAATTGAAAGAATGTGTTTTTGCAATTTTTTCGTATTTCGCTACATCTTTACCAGCATATTTTTCATCAACATAAATGTCAGTTGGCTTTAATTGAAGTAACGCTTCCATATTCGGATCTGTTACAACACCAAGCTTCTTCGTATCTTTCAACTTCTCTTTAGCGTGCGGTAAGAAATCTTTTAAATCTCCACCAATAACAGAACCTACTGGTGTAATTCCTAATGCAAGTAAATCATTTGTTAAATGAATAGACATTGAAGCAATTTTTGGATTATTACTTTTTTCCGTTTTTTTCGTTGCCTCTTCATTAGCTTTCGTTTGACCACATGCTGCTAATACTAAAATACACATCACGCTAAATAAAATAGTAAGTTTCTTTTTCATATGTTCTCCTCTTTGAAGTATTTATTTTGTTTTTGTAAGTAAATAAAGAAAATACGGTGCTCCTAAAGCTGCCACTACTACACCAGCTGGAATAGAATTTGGCTCAAATATAGAACGACCTATCGTATCTGCTAGCACTAAAATAATCATTCCGATAATGCCAGCTAAAGGAAGAAAGTGTTGATATGTAGTACCTACTAACTTCCTTGCGATATGCGGAGCAACTAAACCGATAAAACCAATTCCTCCTGCCATCGATACACTTGTGCAAGATAATCCAACCGCTGTAGCTAAAAGTAATAACCGTTCTTTTTGAACAGAAACACCAAGTCCTGCTGCTACACTATCACCTAGTGACAATGCATTTAACGTTTTAGATTTTAGCCACGCATAAGGGGTTAGTATGAAAATCCAAGGTAATAATGAAAGGACATGAATCCAATCCCTTCCCCACACGTTACCAACTAGCCATCTAGAAGCGAATGTATACGTCTCATCATTTAACTTGAGAGAGAAAAATAGCGAAATTGCACTAAAGCCAGCTGAAACTGCAATACCGACGAGAATAAGTCTAATGGGAAGTAAACCTTTTGACCGATCACTCGCAAGTAAAATAATAAGAAATGCAGCTAATACTCCTCCGCCAAATGTAAATAACGGTATTAAAATGGATGCACTCTCATTAATAGAATGAAAGAGAGTAACAAATACGATAAGACCGAAAGATGCACCTGAATGCAACCCTAAAATACCAGGATCTGCAAGTGCATTACGTGATAACCCTTGCAAAATCGCACCGGAAATACCAAGACCGATACCGGCTAACATCGTGATTATTATTCTTGGCATACGATAATCATATAGCACGGTTGCACTCTCAAAATTACCATAACCCAAAAGTGTTTCAATTACTCTAAGTGGCGCTATACTCAGTGTCCCTGTATTTAAACTAATTAAAATTACAGCGATACTTATACATCCGAAGATTGTAGTTACAGTAATAGCTCTCTTTTTATCCGTGTTAAAAAGATCTTTCACTTATAACTCCCTCCCAACTTTACGTGCTATATAGAGGAAGAACGGAACTCCAACAAGAGCTACCATAATCCCTATCGCAAGTTCCTTAGGAGGATTTACTGTTCTTGCCCCTAAATCAGCTACAACTAATAACATAGCTCCTAATAATGCTGACATAGGAATAATGAGTCTATAATTCACACCAACTAATTTTCTAGCAATGTGCGGGATAACTAGTCCCACAAATCCAATAGAACCAACAGCTGAAACAGAAACACCTGCCAGAATAACTACTATAATCATCCCTAGTATTCTCGTTCGGTTCGTTTTCACTCCTAAATTTGTAGCAACATCATCCCCCATTGATATGAGTAAAATAGATTTCCCTAGCATTGTCGCGAAAATAATCGTTATAAGAATAATAGGAACTAAAAATTTCAAGTGTTCCCACTTAACCCCTGCAACACCACCAGCATACCAAAACGCTAAATCTTGGCTTAAATCATAATAAATCGCAACACCTGAACTTAATGAATGTAAAAGCGCTGCCATAACCGCTCCAGCAATCGTTAACCTCATTGGTGTTAACCCGCCTGATGTTGCTGATCCAATAACAAAAATAAGTACTGTGCTTAAGACTGCTCCAATAAAGGAAACAATCATTAAATAGGAATACGGCATATGCGGAAAAAAAGCAAAACTAAGTGCCACTACAAACATCGCACCTGCATTTATTCCGAGTACACCTGCATCAGCTAAAGGATTTCGTGTTATACCTTGCATAACAGCACCAGCAACCGCAAAAGCTGCCCCTACAACTGCTGCACCAATTACTCTCGGGAGCCTTAATTCATAAATAATTTGGTGCTGCGTTAATTTCGGATTGTAATTCAAAATCGCTGCCCACACCGTTTGTAAATGAATATCTTTTGCACCAAATGAAATGGCTAAAAATATAGATCCAATTAAACATAAAATTGTTAAGCTCATGAAACATATGAACTTAATATGTATCCAGCGGTTATTACCAGCATGTACAGTAGACTTATGTAACATGTTTCATTTCATCCTTTATATTCAGTTGTTTTTTATAATTATTTCTTATTTATAATTATTATTGATAATAATTATCATTTTCATTTAGATATTATATCCCCACTTTTTTTAAATAGCAAACTATTTTTTCACTTCGCTAAATATTAAAATACTCATTACAATTCCCTTCTAAAACTTACAAATACATGCAAAATAGACTACTGGATTATTTTTTAAATTGTAGTATACTTATTAATTATTTTGATTTTTCTAATAAAAATCCCGAAGGTGACACAATGTTCTATATAAAACAACTACTACACTTCACTTACGAGCAAGCATTATCTTGCTTATTCCCAGTCATTATTTTCTTAACACTAGCCCTTTCAAAAATCGTTTCTATTCCAGGGTTATATCGCTATGATTTCATACTCATCGCATGTCTTCTTATGCAGTGGATTATGTACAAGACTGGACTTGAGACGAAAGACGAATTAAAAGTAATTACTGTCTTTCACCTCATCGGCCTTTTACTAGAAATATATAAAGTTCATTTCGGTTCATGGAGTTATCCTGAAGAGGCGTATTCAAAGATTTTTGGAGTTCCGCTTTACAGCGGCTTTATGTACGCAAGTGTCGCAAGTTACATATGCCAAGCGTGGAGAAGGTTGCATTTACAAATGCATTATTGGCCGAAAGCTATTTTTACCGTGCCATTAGGAGCAATGATTTACTTCAATTTTTTCACGCATCATTTTCTATACGATTTTAGATGGTTCTTAACTTTACTTCTATTCATCGTTTTCTTTCGGACATTTGTGGAATTTTCATTACGAGGCGTTACATATAAAATACCACTCGTTCTCTCCTTTTTCCTTATCGGTTTCTTCATTTGGATTGCAGAGAACATCGCAACATTTTTCGGAGCATGGCAATATCCAAATCAACGGGAAGCATGGAATCTCGTTCACTTAAGCAAAATTAGTTCATGGTTTTTACTCGTTGTTATTAGCATTATGATTGTCACGCAGCTCAAACATTTGAAGGAATCAAAAAGATAATGCTGATTATGTAAAAACAGTTAGCCCATCACTCATTAGAGAGTGATGAGCTAACTGTTTTTAGTAATATTTTTTAAACCGTCCTTATCAAGGGAGTTATAATTTACAAGAGTATAAGCAATTACACATTATGAACTGCTACTAGCAGAAGATGTTGCTACAGATGAAGCGGCAATCGTTGCCATCATAGCTGCCTGTTGTGCTTGTATGAGGACTTCTATCATTGTTTGTAAACCTGTGTTAGTAGCTTTACTTTCCTCACCTTTCTGACTTACGAACAGTTGAATAGCAATAAGAATAGTTGTATCTGTATGCCAACGGAACAATTTATCCCCCTGCAATTTTTCAATAAATGCTCGAATAGAATGAATCTCTTTTTCTCCGTCCTCGAGTAACGCTAGTAGCCCGATAGCTGGGTAATGCATCTGTTTTACTTTTACCTTTTCTTGCTTTAACAAATTCCATATATTTGTACATTTTGCAACTAATAGTTCTTCCCTGACATCCTTCTTTAGTGAAAGAATATGACTCAAAAATTGAAGATCATTCCCTTTACGCAAACCAGCTGTCGCTAGTTTCTGATAAAGACGTTCCACTCGGTCCATAAGTGTTTCTACATGCTCTGATTGTCCTGCTAATAAAACTGCGAGCGGATAATCATTTGTACTTGTAAGAAAGAGGTGATCCTTTTTCATGCGTTTATATACTTGCATCGAACGCTGAATGTGCGCGCCATGCTGTTCATTTTCTTCTGTTAAAAGCACAGCTGCTGCGAGATAAGTAAATATACTCCGGCTAAAGCCACCAATGACCAATTGTTCATATAAATCTAAAAACTTCCGAAAAGCTTCCTTGTAATCTGTAAAGTGAATATCTAATGTTGCGGCCACTACAAAACGATGATAAGACTTTAAGTATGAAAACATCCCTACCTGATTCTTAATATAACTACTAATTTCTAAAAAACGTCCGAGATCAAACAATTTATCACTACCTGCATACATAGCAGCAATCATCATTCCTGTTCGAGAATCACTCGTTTTCCATTTTAGTTCTCCCTTTAACTGTACATATGTATGTTTATATTGCTCCAACTTTTGCTCTAATGTAATCATAGTATTCACCCCTATTTCTAGTTCTTCTCTATTATTATACGTATATTCCATATTTAGGAATACTATAATTAATAATCACAACATAAAAAATTATAAAATTCTCTAATCCTTCAAGAAGTTATACAAAAAAGGTAGATAATAATTTATCTACCTTTTTTGTATATATTATTTAACATTACAACTGTATTGCTTGTTATATGCAATTAAGACTAAAGAGCTTTAATAATACGTTCCATCGCCTTCATTTGCCCAATATGATCAGCTTCATGATAAAGCATCATACCGTAAAGCTCCCCTACTGTTTCCAATCCTAGGAATGGCTCTGGCAGTTTATTTTCAAATGCTTCTGCTGGAATTTCGTTAATACGTTTTGCTTGTTCTTTTAATTGAGCCGTTAACACTTCTAACGATGGTCCTTCTGTCGTCCATTTAGATGGTCTTGATCCATATCCAAACATACCTGGATATTCAGTTGGCAATTGTTTAAATTCTCTTCCGAACATGAAAGTCTCTGCTGCTGTTAACACGTGACCGATATGCCAACGAATTGTATTGTTAAAACCCTCTGGCTGCGTATCCACAGTTTTATCATCTAACGTTTCCATAAATTTAAGTAACGCCCCGCGCGTTATTTCAAATTGTTTTAAACCCACTAGTCTATTCATTTTATCGTTCCCCTTCTTGATGTACAATTTATTATGAACTAAGAATGTTCAACTTATTAAAGTTTCACCTTGTTTAATCTATCAGAAACAAATAAGAAATACATCTAATATGCTTATTAAAAATAATAAAAAGGTTCACTCCTCGTAAATATAGAATTACTTACTATGTTAATAAAAGAGGAGTGTACTTGCATGTTACATATTTTAAAACAACAATATAATCTTATTAGCTCTACAAGAGAAACTCTATTTTCGTTTTTGGAAGAAATCCCAGTAGAAAAATTACATAGCACAGTTCCTAATTTCGGAAGCGGTAGCATTATAAAGACTCATATTCATGTAGCCGATTGCTATCGATACTGGCTTGGATCATTCGCATTCAAGCAAAAAAGAGCAGATTTTTCATTTGCTAGCGATTACGAAATTGAGCATGCAGATGTGGAAAAAGTTCGCGCTAGATTTAAGTTAGTAGATGAGACTGTACAACGTTTTTTAGATGAATACAATGACCGTTGGCTCGAAAATATAGCAAATGAAGTGAAATGGCAAAAAGAACCTTGGAGCACAACTCCGCTATGGCTTTTAACTCATACGGAGACGCATGAATTTCACCATAAAGGACAAATTGTATCTATGGCTCGTCACCTTGGATATACTCCTCCTGATACAGACCTTAGTTAATACATTCGTGTTCATTTAAAAGCGGAATGAGCAGCAAGAATAATAGTATGATCAAAAAACTCGTTGATACATTTTGTTGTGTATAAAACATTTATTATTTGTTTTAGGTATACCATGCCATTATAAAATTCATGTAACATCGAATTAAGATTCATATTTTTTATGTAACTCATTGAAGAAAGTTAAGTATTTATACATTCAATTACTAACTAAAGGAGAAAATTATAATGAGATTAGAGAGCGAGAGAATTTATTTAAGGCCTCTTTGTCAGCTAGATGCTCCTATTATATTACAAAGTACAATGGATGATGAAATAAGATATATGACTGGAACTAAGTCCACTTTTTCATTGGAGCAAATTACGAAACATATAGATCATATAAATAATGATTCAAGTCGCTATGATTTCGCTATTTGTTTACAAAGTACTGACAAGATGATTGGAGAGTTGTCGATTTTAGATATCGATGAGGAGAACAAAAGAGCAGGATTCAGAATATCAATGCTTTCAATAGCATTAACAGGACAAGGCTATGGAACGGAAGCTATTAAAATAGTTTTAAGATTTGTTTTTGAACAACTATCATTAAATCGTTTACAGTTAGAAGTATTTAGCCATAATTTACGCGGAATTAAAGCTTATGAAAAAGTTGGTTTTGTAAAAGAAGGAACCTTACGTCAATCTTTATTTTATAACGATACATACTCAGATGAAATTATTATGGCCATACTTAAAAGCGATTATATAGAGAGACCTTTGTAAATGGATGCAGTTAATCTATTAAACAAATTTAAAGAACCTTACCACAATAAAATGCAGTAAGGCTCTTTCATTTTCATATCAAATAACAGCTCTTAAAACATGTATAATCGTATTAATACCAAATAGTCTCCGCATAATTATATGCATCACTATTCGGAATTGCATGTTTCCCTTGTGCTTGTGCCTTTCTTGGATCTAAATCATATACCATTGGTGTATAGCATGATGTTTGCCCTTTATTTACAACACCATTTCCTCCAGCACTTCCGCAAGTGTATGCCTTTCCATCTGTTTTTCTAACAATCCTTGCATCAGCTTCATTATTATAAACTGCCAGGCGAGTTACAGTAACTTTTGCCCACGCTGTTTTACACGTCGTGCTAAATTTTAATTCTACATAAGAATTTGAATCAATCCACTTCTTTTCTTTCGTTACTGCGGATTGATCACAGCTGTTATAGTAAGGACTTTTCCCATCATATGAATGATCTTCTGCGTATACTTTATCGCTATTAGTCGTGCTAAACATACTAGTTACAATGAGTAAAGATAGCAATAAACATGCACTCGTCTTTTTTAAAAGTTTCATATCATTTCACTCCTTTCTTAATAACGTGCTGTTTTTCCGTAACCGTTATTAAACGTAACTGCTTCAGCATCTGCTGTGTATCCGAAATCAGCAGTTAAATCAAATACCATTCCTGTATAAGTGCTCGTTTGACCTGTTTTTATTGTGCCGTTCCCCTGATTAGAAGTAACTGATTTTTGGAATACACCATTTTTGTATTTATTCACAACAGCGTACGCGTACACTCCTCCCGAAACAGCTGGTGCTGGTTGATCTAAAACAAACTTAGCCCATGCTGCATGACATTTATTACTGTAACGTAAATACACTGTCCCTACTTTTTTACTACCTTCATATACAGCTGTAGATTTTGCATTAAATCCATCTGCATCACACGTCGTACTTCCCCCGTATACTTTCGTTGTTGCTGGATTCTTCCCGTCATAATAACTACTTAAATCAGTAGCTGCAAATGTACTTCCTTGGAAACTAAATAATACCCCTACACTCGCTGCACTTAACACACATACTTTCATTAGCTTTTTAAACATTGTAAATCTCCTCCCTCAAAATAAGTACGTTTATCTATCCCCTATGTACGCCCCTCCTTTCATGCTGCCTAGAGGCATCTTACAGAAACGAATAAAAGTTGTAAATTCCCTTACGATTATTGGAATATACAAAGAAATTTACTTATCCTTTTAAGAAAAAAAGTTGAGAAATACACATTTGAAGAAATCCTTTATTTCAAACATAAAAGAACTGATACTTGTTACATGCAAGCATCAGTTCTTTATAAAAAATTGCCATTTTTTCTTTTTATAAAATAAATATTTCTCCACTTAATCCGTTGTAAAGAACTCCCTCGTTACATCAATAAATTGCTGCAGTGGCACTGTCATCCATTTGTCTTTATGCCAAGCGATTTGCGTATAAATCGGAGAGATTGTATTTTCTAAATGTAACTCTTTTATCGTCCCCTCTCGTATATCTTTTTCTACTACTATTGCTGGTAAAACGGCTATGCCTAAATCTGCAATAACACATTGTTTAATTGCTTCAACACTAACAAACTCAATTTTATTTGCTGGATATACATCTTCCCAGCGAAATAGCTCTTCAAATAAAGTCCGATACGAGCAGCCTAATTCTGTTAGTAACAGTGTTTCACTCTCTAAATCTTTTATAGAAGCAGTAGTCTGTTCAAGTAAACGATGTGTAGGAGCAGCTACTACTTTTAATTCTTCTTTCATAAGCGGTTCCACATGTAAAACATCTTCTGTTTTACACTCATCCAAAATAAATGCAAGATCTACTTTTCCCTCCATCAATTGTTCCTTCGCATCTTTATTGGAATGTGCTGGTTTAAATATAAGTTTTATTTTTGGGAATTGTATTTTAAACCTCTTTAATATAGAAGGCAGTCTGTATGTACATTGACTTTCTTGTGCACCAATTATTAACGTACCTGCTATTTCTTCATCATCTTTCACAGCCATTTTCGCTTCGTTACTGAGTGCAATCATCTTGTCGGCATATAGTTGAAACTTCCTACCTGCTTCAGTTAAGAAAAGACGTTTTCCTAATCTTTCAAATAAAGGTGTACCAAGCTCAGCTTCTAACGTTTTAATTTGCGCTGTCACGCTCGATTGAGCAAAGTTTAATTTCTTCGCAGTTTGTGTAAAGTTCAAAGTATGTGCCGCTACTTTAAATGTAATTAACTGTTTTATTTCCATTTATCATCCCTCTTTTCAATCGATATTTCCGATTGATTCCATCGAAATAATCCTCTTTGTCTATTGATAGTTGTATTGTATGATAAAGAACATCTATAAACAATATAAATGGAGGTATTCCATATGAAAGCACTTTGTTTCGAAACATTCGGAGACGCTAATGTTCTACACTATAAAGAAATACACGATCCAATCATAAGTCCAAATGAAATTCTTGTCCGCACGAAAGCAATCGGATTAAACTTCGCTGATATTTATAGACGCCGCGGCGATTATCATCTTGCTGGCAATCCGCCTTATGTATTAGGTTATGAAGGAGCTGGAATTGTTGAAAAAGTAGGAGCTGACGTTACTACTATCAACCTAGGAGACCGTATTGCATTTGCGGACGTCCCATTTGCAAATGCAGAACTAGTTGCCGTTCCATCTGAAAAAGTAATCCCACTACCAGATTCTATTTCTTTTGAAACAGCCGCTTCTGTCTTATTACAAGGATTAACTGCACATTATTTAACGCACGATAGCTATCAACTAAAACAAGGTGATATAGCTTTAGTACACGCTGCAGCTGGTGGCGTCGGTCAACTTCTTATTCAAATGATTAAACTACAGGGCGGAACAGTAATTGGTCTTACATCATCAAAAGAAAAAGCAAAGATAGCTACATTAGCTGGTGCCGATCACGTATTTTTATATACCGAAGCATGGCATATGAAAGTACTTGAAATGACTAATGGAACTGGAGTAAATGTTGTGTATGAATCAGTAGGTTCTACATTAGGGGAAAGTTTTAACGCTACTAAAATTGGCGGTACTGTCGTATTTTACGGAATGGCTGGTGGTAATCCTGCGCCAGTTGATCCGCGTATGCTTATGGATACTTCAAAAACTTTAACTGGTGGAGACCTTTGGAACGTGCTTACTACTTTTGAAGAACGTAAAAAACGATCTACTCAATTATTCGATTGGATCGCAACTGGAAAATTAAACATTTCAAATCCTACTACATTCTCTTTACAAGACGGTGCTCTTGCTCATGAATTATTAGAGAGCCGTAAAAGCACAGGGAAGATTTTATTAATCCCATAATTCACAAAATGAAAAGGAAGCTAGATTTCTCTACCTTCCTTTTCTTATTTCTATTTGAGATTTAATTATATTTCCACACTTTCTTTCCCTTTTGCAACATAACTCATATCTCCAACAGACTCGACTGTGTATGTTCCATCTTGATATACAATTTTCGTCACACTAGCATTTTCCACTCCAAGTTTTGTTTTGCTACTGTCTAACATTTCTATTAAGGTAGTAATCAAAAGCCCATGAACGACAACTAAAACGTTACCGCCACCATTTCCAGCAGCTTCTTCACTAATTTTATCTATCTCTGTTTTTATACGAGTAGAAAATAAGTCCCAATCTTCCGCCTGTTTTGTAGGATCTGCTACGCTAATAAGATTAATCACTTCTTGAATAGAAAACTTCATAAGTTCTTCTGGTGATGCAACGCCTGCAGCTTTTCCAACCACATCCCACATATTCTCAAGTTTTTCACCTTCAAAAATACCGAAATTTAATTCTCGCAAATTTTTTCTTTGCTCAAGTTTTAATTTTGATTGCTCACTATATTTTAATACTAAATTAGCAGTTTCAATTGCGCGGCCGCTATCACTACTATATGCATTCATAAAATGAATATCTTTTAATCCTGTCCCTAAATTTGTGGCAACTTCAACACCTTTTTCTACTAATGGAGAATCAGCCCAACCTTGCGCGCGATGATTCGTATTTAATATTGTTTTACCGTGTCTTGTAACATATAACGTAACTGCATTCTCATTGCTATCTGTTTCTCGCTTATTCATTTCATTCTCTCCCTTTACGTTTCTATATCAATTTTACCACCTCAATTATTCATTGAGCAAAATATACGTCAGTAGATCCGCTTAATAAAAAAAGCTATCTTTCTGTATATCCATACAAAAAGATAGCATCTTTTATGATTACATTTCTTAACCGTTACTCCTACTCAGCAAAAGCACTCGAATATTGTACAATTCCTTTTACACCTCGAAGAGCATTTTCTGTTAATTCCATTATCATAAATACCTCTTCAGGCACTTCAAACGGTGCTTTTATATTCCACTCACTTGCTTTCTTAAAACCAAATTTCGGATAGTACTCTGGATGTCCCAATACTACAACTGATCCGTATCCAAGTTCTTTCGCTTTTTCTAATGCAGCTACAATCAGTTTTCCACCAATTCCTTTTTTCTGATGACCCCTAGCAACTGAAACTGGTGCAAGCGCTAATGATTCTACAGAAGTTCCATCTTGTTCTATTGTAATTTTCGATAACATAATGTGACCAACTATATCTTCATCTACCGCAACAATTGATAACTCTGGAACAAACGCGTCACATTCTCTAATACGTTTTACAAGTTCATGTTCTGTTTTATCACTAAATTCTTCCTTTAAAAATGCTTCTTTTACGACTTCTTCTGTTTTTCTATAATCATTTTTTTGTTCTTGTCTAATCGTTACCATTTTAACTTATCCTCTATTCTTTCTTATTTCTTTTTGAATTTTACGCAGTGCTTTTTTCGATCCGCGCTCAATATCGTGTTGCATTTTTCTTTCTTTATAATCAACAAATAGTGTATTTAAATCGTATCCTTCTGGATATAACTCCTTCGCTGCTACTTCTAAAGTAATACGTTTTACATTTACTTCAACGAATTCACCGTTATAATATACAACAACGTTATAAAAATTATCTTTTTCCTTATAGATGATACCAAAATCATCATGATCCAATAAATTAACACGATCGCCGATTTTGTACTCATAATGAGATTCTCTTTTTTCTTGTACGAATTTCGGTTTTCTAATTTTACTTTCATTCACTTTTTCTAAAGCGTACTCTTTATTTCCCATGTACTCTTTCGCCCTTTTCAGTACATGTTCTTTTACGTTCATTTTATTCGCAATCCAAAGTGCATTACTTTCTCCTGATTTTCCGATAACTAATTTATAAAGCGGCTCTAACGTTTCACTATTAAACTGCATCGCTGCATTCATAAAGTCATCATGCATTTCTGAGAATCGTTTAATTTCTCCGTAATGCGTACTCGCAACGGTAATACATCCCGCAAAGTACAACTCTTCTAAAATAGAAATTGCAAGTGCTGCACCTTCATTTGGCTCTGTACCGCTCCCTATTTCATCAAATAAAAGTAACGTATTATTATTTGACATCCTCATAATCTCAGAAAGATTTTTCATATGAGATGAAAATGTACTTAGTGCGTTTTCGATACTTTGATTATCACCAATATCTACAAATACATTTTCAAAAATAGCGATTTCTGTCCCTTTATCTCCTGCAATATGAAGACCTGACATTGTAGCTAATGTTAACAATCCAATCGTTTTTAACACAATTGTCTTTCCGCCCGCATTCGGCCCTGTAATAATTAAACTACGATACTCTTGACCAATTTTAAAATTCAAGGGTACAACTTGCCCTGTTAAAAGCGGATGCTTACAATTCACTAAATGAATGTAGCCATGATCATTTAACTTCGGTTCTATTCCATCAATCGATTTACTAAACTTCGCTTTCGCAAATACCATATCATACTGACTAATTAGCTCCATGTTAATCTTTATACTATAAATATTTTCTAATACCATCCCTGATAAAGTCGCTAAAATTTGATATTCTTCAACCGCTTCTTCTGCTTTCAAACCTGCTAGTTCTGCATTCAATTTCGTAACCGTATGCGGTTCTATAAATACAGTAGAACCTTTTGCCGAGGCTTCAATAATACTTCCGGCAACTTGGTTTTTATAGGAAGATTTAATTGGAATCGTATAACGGTCATCCTTTTTACTAATAAAGAATTCCTGAATGAATTTCTTATTTGCACTACTATTTAAAAACTTCGTTAAACGTTCTTTTATTTTCCCATCTACAGAATCGATATTATTTCGAATTCGTTTTAACTCTTTACTTGCAGCTGCATCAATACTATTTCCTTTAATTGAAAAGTTAATTTCCTCTTCAATACTTTTATATTCAGTCATTGAATTTGCATAAGAAGCTAATACTGGTGCAAAAAATTCTTTATCTAACATAAACTTTTTAATCTTTCTACATCCACGTAAAAAGTCTGAAACACTCACTAATTCTTCTGGATCTAAAATCATACCTTTTTCTAATTTTTGAATTGTACTAGCAATATTAGAAATGCCGAAGAAAGGAACATGCCCTTCTGCATCTAATATAGCTCGTGCTTCTGTCGTTTCATTCAGCCGATTTCTCACTACTTTTATACTCGTACTCGGCTCTAATTTGTTTAATAATTCCTTACCTAATCCACTTACACAATAAGATTTCACTATATCCTTTAATTCGTTATATTGTAACTTTTCAAAAGTCATCGTATTCATTTTGTTTCTCCTCACTATGATTGATTTTTATCATAAATGAAGATACCTACTCATTAGATTCCAATGAGTCATATATAAAATTCCATAATTATACAATAAAAACATATACAAAAAAGCTGCGGGGATACCGCAGCTTTTACATTTACAAGGCATGTGTAATAACGTATGAGGAAATAAGCCATAAAAAATAGATGGCAGTCCCTTATTACACGCTTTATAAAGTATTGTAGGTATCTTCATAGGTTTTGAAATAAATGCATGACAAAATTAGGGGTATGATGTACATAAAAATCCCCTGGTCTTATCCGATTTATTTCATTAAATTTTTCCTATTTAATACCTACCGCACTCACAAAAAGCACCTCTCATTAATTTATATTATAGTCATTGAAATCTAATTTATTGAAATCATCATACTATATGTTACGTGAGAAGTAAAGGTGTCATACTTTAGTAGTACGTAACTATAAATTTCAATATTGCTTAAATTAGGTCTATATTCGCTGAAGAGAAATTATAAGAAGCGCCTCCGCTATTGCGAATGTCATTTACTTCCCCAAATACATTTAATAATTATGACAAGCAATGATAGGAGGTTTACTATATGAATGAAGAGTATAGTATTTTACACGGACCTGCTCTGGAACCAAATTTAATCGGTCCCACACTACCATCAATTCCACCATTTACATTCCCCACCGGACCTACTGGAATCACAGGACCTACCGGCGCGACAGGTTTTACCGGAATTGGAATAACTGGTCCTACCGGAATCGGAATAACTGGTCCTACTGGCGCAACCGGTTTAGGGATTCTTCCCATATTTGGAACAATAACTTCTGAAGTAGGAATCGGTTTTTCAGCAGTAGTTAATACAAATATTAATTTTACCATTCCAGGACCTGCTAGTGGAACTACCCTAAATCCATTAAATAATTCTATTACAATTGATACCACTGGCGTGTACTCTGTATCCTTTTCAATTGTATTTGTAATACAAGCTATATCGTCTAGTATATTAAATCTTACAATAAACGATTCCATTCAATTCGCAATTGAAACGCGAGTTGGTGGTGCTTCTGGGGTGAGAGCTACATCCGCCAGAACTGATTTACTACCTTTAAATCAAGGGGATGTTCTTCGAGTACGAATAAGAGAAGCCACGGGTGACATTATATATTCCAATGCCTCTCTTGTTGTTATAAAGGTCGACTAGCTCTTTTATTACAATAAAGATTTATGAAAAATAAAGTGAAACTTTAATAAGCCCTCACCAATCGGGCTTCCCACAAATAGCGGGATAAATATGCACAATATAAAAAGAAGAGGAAAACTTATATTTCAGTCTACCTCTTCTTTTTCATCACCAAATTATTGTTGAACATATATGGAAACTGATCCTCCACTTACTTGGAACTGCCCCCAACCATCCTTATTAATTGTTACAGTATTTGTTTGATTACCCGTAATATCGTACCATACTTCCCCTGCGTTATTCTTTCCAACATCCATCCACTTCGCCCCTCCTGGTCCATCAGAGATTAATGTTGCTAAACCAGAATTAGCATGTACACTATCACCTTCTCTTGTCCAGCCAATCACATCCGGATGATCAAAATAATCACGCTGCGTACCATATGCAAAGTTTTTTCGTGCCGTCAAAATCGGATCAATTTTGTCCTTTAACGCTGGAATTTCATAGTTACTATTTCCTTTTGTACCATAGTAATCACCATAGAAAACAGAAGGATACCCCTCTGCACGCGTTAAAATAAATGCATATGCCAGCGGTTTGAACCAAGGGCTCACTACAGATTCCAATGACTGACCAGGCTGTGAATCATGATTTTCAACTAGAGTAACCGCAAGTGTAGGATGATTCGCAACTACCGTTCCTTTTAAAATATTTCTCATATCATAATTTCCATTTCCTGTTGAAGCATAATGAAAATTATAATGAAGTGGTGCATCGAACACAGATTGATTATAATTAACCTTCGCTAAATAATTATTTAAAGTCTGGATATCATTTTGCCAATATTCAGCTACTGTAAACATTTCTTTCCCTGTTTGCTGTCTAACATGATTTACCCAATCGCGCAAATATTCATGATCAATATGTTTAACAGCATCTAAACGAAAACCATCTAAATTTAATTCATTCGCATACCACGTTCCCCATTTTTTCATTTCATTCGCAACATCTGGATGATCAAAATCAAGATCCGCATACATCAAATAATCATAATTCCCATTCTCGCTAGACACTTCCCAGTCCCATGCTTTACCTATGCCCCTAAATTTATAAATTCGGTTTAATTTCCTTCCTTCATCCCAATCCGTTCCGTCAAAATGATACCATTTCCATTTGAAATTAGAATAAGAATCTCCACGTCCTGGAAAGTTAAATCCCGTCCACGCACTAATTTCATAATCACCTGATACTTCAACATTTCGATTGCTCGGGTCTACCTCAACTGCTGTTACAGTTTCTGTATAATCAGCCCCACCTTTATGATTCATAACTACATCACCGTATACATCGATGTTTTTCTTATGTAAAGCGTCAATTGCAGATTTCAATTGTGCTTTCGTCCCATATTTCGTCCGCACTGTGCCCTTTTGATTGAATTCCCCCAGATCATATAAATCATATGCTCCATATCCTACGTCATTTTGCGTAGTTCCTTTATATGCAGGTGGTATCCAAACAGATGTAATTCCTTTTTCCGCTAAATTTTCAACATCAGTACGCAAACGATTCCAATGATTCCCATCATTCGGAGCATACCACTCAAAATACTGCATTAACGTTCCATTGTTAACTGTGTCTGCATATGCCTTACTCCCCTCATATATACTAGGTAAAAACATAACAACTGACAATCCGACTATTGTTATTCTTTTAAACATCTGTACACCATCCCCTTCCAAGAAAGCGTTTGCATAGTTTATCAGAATTATTATAATATTCGTCCCACCGTTAGTAAAGTAGCAATCTCTCACTCTCCCATATTATTTTTAATCTAATTTCAAATATTCAACGTAGTTTTAATTTCACATCCTATTCAAGGTTGTTTACAATTTACCTATAAAAGCATAACGGAGGGATTTCGATGACAGACTTTCAAAAACAATTTTTCGCACGATTACATATAGAAGAAAAAGACACAGTTTCATTTGAAGATTTATCTAACATTATGTACGCAATGGCACAAACTGTTCCTTTTGAAAACTTAAATATTCTCGAAAAGAATTTTAAAGAAATATCAAAAGAAAATTTGAAAGAGAAAATTTTAGTAAATAACCGTGGCGGTCTTTGTTATGAACTCAATCCTACTATGTATTACTTCCTGAAAGATTCTGGATTCGATGTTCATCTCGTTTCAGGAACAGTTTATAACGCTGCAAACTCCATATGGGCTGTTGATTCTGGCCATATCGCAACCGTTTTAACACATCATAATGAACTTTATTTAATTGAAGTAGGATTCGGATCATACTTACCTCTTGCCCCTGTCCCTTTCTCAGGTGAAGTCATTCACTCTGCTACAGGAGATTATCGTATTCGTAAAGAAATGACCGAAAAGGGAAACTACATTTTAGAGATGCGGAAAAACAATGAGTTCTTGGATCAATCTGCTGCTGATGATTGGACGTTAGGCTATGCATTTTATATAGAAGAAGTGGATGAAGAAAAAGCAAATACAGCACAAAAAATTATCGTTGAACATGAAGGATCACCCTTTAATAAAGTACCTCTTATTGTAAAACTAACTGAAGATGGGCATGCCTCTTTAACGAAAGATAGCCTTACAGTAGCGAAAAATGGTAAAAAAACGAAAGAAACCGTTACAGACATGCAATATACAAACCTTTTACATTCAAAATTCGGAATTACACTATAAGTATGTAAGCCTTGTTATTTTAGCAAGGCTTTTCAATTTTCAGCAGGGATTTTTTGCAATTTGTTGTATTTCATAGTTATATAGAAATATAACTACATGTTTAGAAAGGAAATGATTATGACAGAACTTAAAGATCGATTACAAGTAGCTGATATAGAAAAATGGGATTTAACAGACATTTACCATACAATTGAAGATTGGGAAAGTGATTTTCATAAAATTGAAGTATTAACGAAGGAATTACACGAGTTTAATGGCAATATTCACGATGGCAATAGTTTATTAGCTTATTTAACGAAGAGTGAAGAAATTTCTAGCATAATATCTTTAATGTTCGCTTATGCACGATTACAATCTGACCTTGATACACGCGATACTGACGCGCAATCTCTTGTCGATAAAGTATCACAATTACACGTAAAAGTAAGTGCGGCGAAATCTTTCTTTTCCCCCTTCTTACTTAGCATAGACGAAAGCACATTACATTCTTACATAGAAGAAACAGAAGGCTTACAATATTATAAAGAAGACTTGTTTGAATTATACCGTTATAAAAAACACGTATTGAATAAGGATCAAGAAGAAATTTTATCACAGATGGGTGAAGCTCTTTCTTCTCCACAGCACACATTTGGTATGTTAAACAATGCAGATATATTATTTGGTGAAGTGACGAATGACGATGGAGAAAAAGTGAACTTAACACGCGGAATGTATGCAAAATTAATAGAAGATACGAATCGTGAAAAGCGTAAAGAAGCTTATAAAGCATATTACAAACCATATGTTCAGTTAAAGAATTCCATCGCATCTACTTTATCCGCTGCTATTAAAAATAATGTTACTGTTTCGAAGCTAAGAAACTATCCATCAGCGCTAGAGAAATCATTATTTGGCGATATGGTTCCGAAAGAAGTATATGAAAACCTAATTGATACAACGAAAAAAAACATTCAAACATTACATACATACAATGAAATTCGAAAAGAAAAATTAAACGTAGATGAACTAAGACAATACGACTTAGGCGTCGATTTAGTAGAAGGTGCAAAACAAGACATCCCATATAGTGAAGCATTTGACATTATGATTGCATCACTAGCTCCTTTAGGAGAAGAATATATTGAGACATTAAAAAGTTTTAAAGATAAACGATATATAGACGTAAGAGAAACACCAGGAAAACGTTCTGGTGCTTATAACTTTGGTGTATATGGTGTTCACCCTTTCATTCTTTTAAATCATCACGATGATTTAAACAGCCTGTTCACTCTTACTCATGAATGCGGACACGGTATGCATACGCACTATTCACATGGATACCAACCAAGAATTTCTGCACATTATTCTATCTTTGTCGCAGAAGTCGCTTCAACAGTAAATGAAGTGTTATTAATTCACTATTTATTAAAAGAAGCAAAAGAAACGAACGTACGTAACCATTTAGTTAACCATTTTATTGAGAAATTTAAAGGTACTTTCTTTACACAAATTATGTTTGCAGAATTTGAAAAAATCACACATGAAATGGCTGAACAAGGTAAACCATTAAATGCACAAGTATTCAGTGAAATTTATGAAAAGCTATTTAAAGAATATAACGGTGATTCACTTGTATTTGATGAAGAAGTAAAATACGGATGGGCTAGAATCCCTCATTTCTATCGCCCGTTTTACGTATACAAATATGCAACTGGATTCGCATCTGCCATTCAAATCGCTGATAAACTATTAAGCGGTGATCCGAATGCTCAGAAAAATTATATTGAATTCCTTAAAGGTGGAAGTTCAGACTACCCATTAAACTTATTGAAAAAAGCTGGCGTCGATTTAACAACGCCAGAACCGATTGAAAGTGCATTGAAACAATTCACTCAACTTGTTGAGGAGTTTTCAACATTATAAAAAGCATGCAGAGTATATGCTCTGCATGCTTTTTATTTGAATTACTCTATTCTATATGCTGCTGCGTCACACAATGAATCATACCACCGTATGCATACAATTCGTTAACATATATACCGACAATTCTTCTCCCTGGAAATTGACCTTCAATGATTTGAAGCCCTAATTTATCATGTTCATCACCGTATATAGGTACCAATACAACTTCATTACCAATATAAAAATTCAAATATGAACCCTTACAGTCTGCTTCTTTTACCACTTTTCTTGTTACTGGTACTGGAATGAGCTGAAATGGCTTTCCATCTATATTTTTCGCTTGTCGCAATTCTTGATAATGCTTTTCGTACGCCTCCAAACGGTATGGCTCTCCTTCACCGAAAGGATCATATTCATACAGTATCGTATTTTCATTTACAAACCGTGCCGCGCCATCAATATGATAATCCGTATCTTCATCATAATTATCTTCTCCGCGTATACCAGTTATCCATATAAAATTCGTTACTCCTAAATATTTCGTTAATTCCATTTCAATTTCTTTCTGACTTAGTGTGGGATTTCGATTTTCATTTATAATAGACGTTTTCGCCGCCATTAAGGTCGCGTTTCCGTTTATCTCAATTCCCCCGCCCTCTAGACAGACACTAGATTCAACTTTTGGAATGCGATACATTTCACTTATTTTATTCGGAATATTAGCGTCTTTTTCGTACGGATATTTATTTCCCCAACCATTAAATATCCAGTGCGTTAGGCAGCGATTCCCTTCCTTATCCGTTACAAAGATTGGTCCGTTATCTCTTATCCAAATATCATCAGTTTCTTGAATTAAGAAATCAATTTTATCCATATTTACATTAGCTTCCATTAACTTCGATTGGACATGTATTTTCTCTTCTTCATCACATACAACAATATGGACATTTTCTCCATAGTGAAGCTCCTTTGCCATCGATATCCAAATATCATCTAACTTAGCTCTATAACCTTCACCTCTATGTGCTTTATCATGTGGCCATTGGAGCCATGTACCTTCATGTTTCTCCCATTCCGCAGGCATATAAAACAAACTATTTTCTATATTTCTCATACGTGTTCACCCCTTATATGAATGTACGTACAGTCTATACTTTGACATCGTGTTAAGGTCAACAGGAATATCTTCATTTACTTGTAGCAACTTTATAAGGTGACTCTTTATTTCGCCTTTTTATTATGATAAATTGCTTTCGTACGTAGAATAAGGATTGACATAATGTTAATGTCAATCCTTATTCTCATTCTATTTTCGTAACTAAAAAACAAATTTGTGTCACATACTCTTCTGCTAAACAATCACATTCAGGTCCCTTTATATAAACCTCATATGGCGAATTAACTATTACATACCCATTTTTTTCAACCCATTCTTCTAACGCTATATAAGCGTAACCTATATAGTCGTAACTTCCATAATGCATAGTAGTAACGATTTGATGTGGACTTAGTTTTTTCATTTCATATTCTTGTACTACATCTTCATCATTCCCCTGCATAACCGGGATTCTTAATTCAATATCACTGTTACTTGGAATATATTCTTCATCATAAAAGACTGCAGATGGCGAACCGACTATTTGAAAGTTATTTTTTTGTACCTCTTCATATAAGTCATAAAAATAATCATCTATATCATCTATATCTATTTTTACTCTTTGAGTAATTATCGTTACTTCGTTCCTCATTCCCATTAATATATCGTAACTTCTATGGCGAGCAATATTTAGACTACTATTCACCATTACCATTTCATTCATTTCTGAAATAACCTGTAAATTTTGCTTCACTTCATGAGACAACTCGATAATTTGTGATTGTATATGTTGAACAAACGAATCTTGATCCGATGACTGCAAAACAATTTTAATTTTTGGAAGAGGAAATTTATACTCCCTTAACTTTTTTATTTTCAATGCTACTTCCAGCTGCTCTTGTTCATAATACCTATACCCATTAACCGGATTCACATATGCCGGTTTTAATATCTCCTCTTTGTCATAATGTCTTAACATCCGCGTACTCATTTTACAAATCCGAGAAAACTCAGCGATGGTATACATATCAATACTCCTTGAATATATTTTCTTTTCATTACTTATTTATTAAAACCAATCAAAAATCTTCTTCATTGAAAAATCTTCATTCTGATTTTTCAATCTTCTCATTTTCGAAGGTAACAAATGGCTTGGACAATACCACGTTAAACAATTCATTGCACCTCCCATTGTTGATATTTCTCCTACATGAATTTGAATAACTTGCTTCTCCGTATACTGTTGAATATATCGTAAAACTTCCTCATCTTTGGCTAGTCCAAACTTAGGAACATAAAGAGCATCACATGATTCTAACATATTTATATACAACCCTTTTGCTGATGCTATCTCTTGATCATATTGTCCTTTCTCTGTATATGATGAAGGAACAACTATAAATTCAGCTTCTGGCATTTGTTCTTGAATAATCTCTTGAACACTATATCTAAATTCATGATCTCCTAAAAAATCACTAATAAACATTGTATGTTCATCAATAAATTTAACCATTCCGTCTGCGTGTGCTAGTACATCCCCTTCTTCAGCAGGAATAATAATAACTCGACTCACATCTAAATCCCATTCTAACTGCTCAATAATTTCCTCTTCTGTCCAATCATCGTTATCATCAAATATACGTTCTGTTAATATTACGGTATCTTTTTTATTCCAAATAAGATTACCACCATCTAATATTAATGGGGATTTCACATATTCAAAGTCATTCTTTTTCAACCATTTATTAAACTGTTGATCTAAATATCGCCCTTGATCATCTGGCAAATAATTTGGTCGATATTTAAATTTAACTAGATGATTTGTGACAACCGGTGCAACATCTCTTAGCCAAATATCATCATACTCAAAACAGCTCGTATGAAAGTCTTGTTCTTCAACAGATAAAGATATAAGTTGATCCGCAATTGATTTCTTTTCATTTAAACATTCATTAAAGTAAATCAAGTCTTCATAAAATGGTTGATAATATTCATTCGATTCGTCTGGTATTGCAGTAAAAATAATCCCATTATGTTTTTGTTCCATATTATTTACCTCGCTTTTTAATAGTAGTTACATAACTGATTTCACAAAGCCAACTATTCCTCAATTCATTTCTCTTTTCATTACAACTCATGAACCGCGTATATTTCATGAATGGATTATAGTATGGAGAAATATTATATATTTATATAAAAAATATAAAGCTGACGTTAAGCCTTAAATTGACTCTTGACAAGTTTTTTAAATAACCTATTTTAAAACAACAATAAATGATTAAATGATTTTTGTATCAAGATTCAAACCCATTACTTCTAATAGATCGTTTTGATTATATAAATTCACTAAATGCGCTTCTACTCCTATACAAATTCCTTCTAGCGGAAGATCATTTGGATCCTGACCAAAGGGATCTTCAATTTCAACCCCTATTGCTTCAATACCTATGAATGCAAAACTTATAAACGTAGTCGCAAGTACTGTAAACCATCCGAGACTATCAACAAGACCAATCGGTAAAGTCGCACAAAATATAATCAATAAAATTTTTATATGAGCAAAATATGCAAAAGGAATAGGTGTTGTTTTGATACGATCACATCCACCCACAGATGTAAGTAACGTATTCAAATCTATTTCCATACTAATTATCGCATTTGGATGAATTTGCCCCGTTTTCAAACCTTTTGATAGTATAGTTTTCAACATAAAAACTATACTAATCGGTAAATGATTGGACTCAACCAAAAGTGCTTTTTCCTTCTCAGAACAGACAGCGAGCAATGATTTCACTTCAGATAAATCTTTTTCCTCTCTCAAGTGTCCTTTCGCTAACTTTGGAAATGCAATTAATAGATGTAAAAATTTTATTTTTTCCTGCTCCATACTCTTCCCTTTAGAATCCCAATGACACAAAAAACTAATTGCTAAATTTCTAGTACAAGCACCAATCGCGCCAAACAGCTTTCTACCTTCCCAGTACCGATCATAGGCAGTATTCGTACGAAACACTAATAGTAATCCTAAAGCTCCTCCGACGATTACCCAAGGAGTCTGATTTATATTTATTTCTGTATAGTAATAATTAATCACAGCTACTATCGTTGAAATACACGTATATAATACGATTTGTGGGAAAATATCTCTTATAATTGTCCCTTTTAATGTAAATATTTGATGTAAACTATTTTGATTATTGTAATGAACCATATTTACAAAAACCTCTTTCTCTATTAACCTTTTATTCTTTTAAATCATGAAAGTATACAATTAAATAATAGAATCATAAACCCTATCATTATGAGGCTGGTTAAGATTATTTCTTTCAATACCGTTACTCCTTTTTTGCAAAAAGATAAAATATCTTATTTAATTCAACAACAAATGTTTACTATTCTAAATCCCGACGCATCATTTTAGAATTCGCAATGAACAATGCACTAATTAATACAAAGATTGCACAGGCATATAACAATAAATCTAACGGACTATCGTGATCTATAATGATGAGACGCACAATAGCTGTTATACCTATATATATAAAATATCGTAATGGAAAATGAAAATTCATTTGAAAATACTTTATAATCATTACGATGAATTCAAAGTACAAAAAGAATACGACGATACTATCAATTAAATGATAACTAGATTCATTACCATCCAATTTCAGTTCTTGTATAAACTGAATGACTTCTTTCATAAGAAACACACTTAGAACAACCCCTAAGCAAATTAAAGCTACATTTAAAATGTACTGTAAAACGATAGGGAAATACGAAAACACTATTTTAAAATTCTTTAACACAAACATTTTTCTCCTTTACCATATAAAACGAAAAGCGAATATACACTACAATTCATTCATCATTATATTTAAATTTATTTTTATAAATAATAAGGAATGACAAAATAGGTAATAAGATTCCACCTATTTTGTCTATATAGCAGCACAACGAAATTACAATTAATTACTTCAATGCAATTGGTTGTTGTTGTGTCACACAATGTATCATACCGCCGTTTTTATACAACTCCCTCACATCAATACCGACTACTTTACGATCTGGGTATAACTTCTGAATCGTATCGTTTGCGATTTTATCATTCGGATCATTATAATTAGGCACTAATACAACTGTATTCCCAATATAATAATTGATATACGATCCCTTATAATCGAGAGTTTTTCCATTCTCTAAAGCAACCTTTTCTTTACTAAGCGGCAAGTATTCATACTTATATTTCTGTCCTGAAGCATTTTTGGCATCTAACAATGTATCCATATCTTTATTAGATAAACCCCATTCAGCTAGGTCATCTTCTTTCATCGTTACAATGGTAGATTTATTATGGAATTTAGCAAATCCATCAATATGAAAGTCCGTAATATCTAAATTAGGTACTCCGTCTAACCAAATAAAGTTTGATACCCCAAGGTCACTTATATATTTTTCAATTTCCTTTTCTGATAAATCAGGATTTCTATTTTTATTCGTTACCGCACTTCGAGTTAATAAAGCAGTCCCATTGCTGTCTAATTCAATTGCGCCGCCTTCAAGGACAAATTTCCCCCAATCAATTCTTTCAATTCCTGATTGTTTACTAACATTCTTACGTATTTGAGCATCATTTTTATAAGGTGTCTTCTTCCCCCAACCATTAAATGCTGGATCTAATATTTTGAGATTTTTGTTGCTGTCATAAACAAAAATTGGTCCACTATCCCTTGCCCATACATCATCAGTAGGCGCGATAAAGAAATCAATCTTCTCCATATTTAACCCTTCATCTGTTAAAAGCTTATTGATTCTCTCCTTTTCTTCCTGGTCATATGCAACAATGTGAACTTTCTCACCCTCAGTTAAAGCACTTGCCATCTTAACCCAAATAGGTTCAACTTCCTGCTTATACTCTTCACCATATGTGTATTCATGTGGCCATTGCAGCCATGTACCTTCATGTTTATCTTTTTCATCTGGCATCGTATATTTCCCAGCATTTTTCTGTACCTCTACTTTTTCTCCTTCTTTCCCTTTAACATTTTCATTGTTACCCTCAAAAGAGCATCCACTAATAATCGTTGTAGATAATGTAGCTATTAAACAAAACTTTATTGCTTTTTTCATTTTTCCAACCTCCTGTTCTTGTCTCCAATACTGTAAAGCTTCACATAGTGTGAAGCTCAAGCTTTTTTATCAATGTAAAAATTACCAATTGTTCTTTGCATTACTTATCATTTAACTACCTATTTAGATTTATTCAAATGCCAATCACCTTTTTTATCTATTTATCCCGCCATTTGTGGGCAGTAAGACCCCCACCTCAAAATTCAGCGAAAGCAAAGAAGTTAGGTGGGGCCCTGCTGATTAAAGTTTCACTTTATTCAGTAAGTAAAACTTTACAAAATAAAAAAATCGGTATTGATAATTACATATCAATACCGATTTTTTTATAATTACTTTCCTTCTATTAAATCATTCGCCATTTTCCTAAATTCTTGATTAAATGCGTCATTCATACCATTTTGGACGTTAGAAAATAATATGACAAACGTTCGTTTATCCCAGTTAAAATTATTAAAAGTGTTCCAGCCAGCTAATACACCGTGGTTATGATAATAATCTGGGTAAATATAGAAACTAAATCCATATTTTCTTGCAGGTGATGCAGAAAACATATCTGATACACTTTGTTTAGAAAGTAGTTTACCATCCATAATAGCTTCATCTAATTTTTTCATATCTTCAACAGTCGTATACATTTCACCACAACCATACAGCCAGTTCATTTTTAAGCGCGGCGTGGCTATTAACTTATTATCTTTTTTCGTATACCCTTCTGCTAAGAAAATATCTTCTGGAAGTGTTGCGCCCATTCCAGATTCATTCATTTCAACGGGAGTCAAAATATTTTCTTTCACATATTCAGCAAGTGGTTTATTCGATATTTTTTCTACAATATATGCAAGCACCATATAATTATAATCTGTATATTTCCATCCTGTCCCTGCTGGAAATTGTAACGTTTGTGCCCCAATCCACGTTACTAATTTTAACCGTGATGCTGCGTCAACACTACCTTGTCCCTGTTCTGGTAATCCAGACGTATGTGTTAACAAGTTTCGTAACGTAATATTTTTATCTGCTGGAAACGATGGGATATATTTATTTACATTGTCTTCAATGTTCAACTTCCCTTTTTCTTTTAGTTGCATAATAGATATTGCAACAACTGTTTTCGTAATAGACCCAATGCGATATTTCGTTCTTGGCGTTGTTAATACTTGATCTTTCACATTCGCATAACCGTAGCCTTTTCGTAAAATGACATGATCTTTACTTGCTACAAGAACACTCCCATTAAATCCTTTATCTTTTAAGTACTGATCTAGTTTTCCAGCTGCAATTTCATAACGCTTTTTCTCATTCGCATCAACTTCCTGCTTAACATCTTTTTGCTTACTATTTACATTAGAAAATGCCTTTGTATCATATTTTTTTCCTTTATTTGCATGTATTAGTGTAACAACACTTCCACAAAAAACAGCAAAAATAAAGAAAACGATTAACCATTTCTTTAACATACTAGGAACCCTCTTTTATCTAGTTTCACTTAACGTACATCCATTCTATTTTATATCTTTTAATTATCAAGTATATTATAATATTATTTAATATTCACTCTGTTAAAACTAGATTCCTTTTTCTCATTTTCAATTTTGACTACTCTCTATTGTATTTCTTTCTTGCAAAATTTCCAACATACAATCGGATGCATTAAACTATAATTTCAAATTCTTTTGTAACATTTGTTACATACTAAAAAGAATGGAGATGTAATATGAAAAATACCGATAAACGCAATCGTTTAGATGATAAAATGTTTCATTATCGGATAATAAAAAACAACATGGTATTAATTGAATATTACGGAAAACAGATTATGGTATTAAAAGGAAATGATGCTGAAAAATTTTTAAATAAAATAAATCATGCAAATAACGATAAAGAAAAACAGCTAATTATGGCTAAAATTACAGGTAATTTCAAAAGAGGTAATGAACGAAATTGAAAACGAATCTCATTTACATTTTGATTATACAACAAATAAAAAAGAAATGTCGCTCATTCAACATTTCTTTAGACTTTCTTCATAAAAAATTTACATTGCTAACATTCCTTCATTTTCTATACTTCCTATATAAGCTAACCGCTGAAATAGTTAGTAATACAACTATGCATAACCACGCGTACGTATATCCCTTCTTATCTACAATATAACCAAATAAAGCAGGCGCAACAATAATAGCAATTTGATTTAATGTAAGTGCAAAACTCACTGTCATCCCTACCGATTCTTCACTTGCTGATTCCGCAACTTCAGTTATAAAAAGACTAAACCATCCAATTGAAAAGAACCCTAACAATGCACTTACGCCATACAATACATTCGTTATTGTATGTATGCTCATTACTAATATTAGAATGAAGAAAATAGAAATACAAACAGTTATAAATAAGGGGGTACGCCTATTCCCCTTATAAAATAAATCACTAGTAGCTGCTAATATAACCCTACCAACCATTCCAGAAAAGAACATAACGGAAAATACTTTTCCAGCTAAAATTGGCGTGATTGATTGTTCCAATACTAAAAATTTTATAAAGTGTGCAACTAACACCATTTGCAATGAAATCATACAAATGCCAGTTATATAAATTGCATACAACTCTTTTTTACACATCACTTCTTTTAACTGCATCCAAAAAGAAAGTTTACTACGTTCTTGTTTAACTTTCTCTTGAATATATGGTTCCTTATAAAATATAAAAAATAAAAACCCTCCAATTATACAAATGCATGCAATGCTATTTACCGCATAGGCCATATTATATTTTATTGTAAGAAACGGGATCAATACTCCCGCTAATGTACCACCAATCGGTATACCGGCTTGTCTAATCCCCATCGCTAACCCGCGATTTTCTTTTGAGAACCACTTCATTATCACCTTACTTCCTCCTGGCTGCGAAACACTATAAAACGTTCCTACTAATAAAAGTACAAAGAGTAACCCATTAAATCCATTGACCATATTAGTCAGTAAAAACGAACCTCCTAGTAAAAATGAACTTATCGAAATTAACAACTTTTCATTGTATTGATCAAGTAGCCGCCCGACAAAAAGCATACAAAATAGCGGTCCTATATTTACAACACTTACTAACAATCCAATCTCCGTATTCGTAAGTGCATATTCTTCTTTCCAAAATAAAGCAAACGCTCCAACACCATACGTTATAAGTGTCGCTGTTGTTTGAGCAACCGTCGCAAAAATTAACATAACCCACTTATAAGTACTATTCACCCTTTCTTCCATTAACACAATAATCCCTCCATCCCCTTCCATTGTATGAAAGTTCTGATATCATATAAAATAAAGATTTATCATGTAATTCATCAAAAAAAATGATACCTTTTCTGGAGGGATGATACTTGGATATAAAAGATTTAACTGTATTTTACGAAGTTGCGAAAGAAAAAAACATATCTCACGCAGCTAAAAATTTAAACTATGTACAGTCTGGCGTAACAATGCGTATGAAACAACTAGAAAACGAATTAGGTGTGCCTTTATTTTACCGAAACGGAAAAGGTGTAACTTTAACTTCTAACGGTGAGATTTTATTAACATACGCCAAACAAATTATCTACTTAATGGATCAATCTGTTAAAGCAGTTCAAAGTAATGGGATCGAACCAAGAGGCACTTTAAAAATTGGATGTACAGAATCTACAACCGCTGTAAGACTTCCATCTATATTAACGGCCTATTATGAGAAATACTCAAAAGTCGAATTGATTTTAGAATCAAATACGACGGAACAATTGATTAGGCTTGTACTAGAACGAAAACTGGACGGAGCGTTTATAGCTGGCTCTACTCAGCATGCTGAACTTCATACAAATATATTTCGTGAAGAAGAATTAGTTCTCATTAGCAAAAAC
Source organism: Bacillus cereus group sp. MYBK14-1 (assembly GCF_051916885.1). Classification (NCBI taxonomy): domain Bacteria; kingdom Bacillati; phylum Bacillota; class Bacilli; order Caryophanales; family Bacillaceae; genus Bacillus; species Bacillus cereus group sp. MYBK14-1. The sequence goes on from NZ_JBQAHM010000001.1 coordinate 971,131, forward strand.
CCTTTATCTTCCTTTAAAGACATAGGAGACATGAATTTACTTGCATTTAGTCATGGGTGCTATTATAGAAATTTATTACAAGATTGGCTTCAAGAAGAAGGAATTTCACCTAAGCGAGTATTAGAGTTTGGAACAATTGAAGCGATTCTCGCATGTGTAAAATCAGGTATGGGCATAGCAATTATGATGAAGTCTATTTTAAGTGGTCATAAACATGACATATCATTCAATCCTTTACCAAATAGCTTCAAAAAAGTTCCTACTACTTTTATTACTAGAAAAGATATATATCACTCTGCTGCATTACAAAAATTTATGGAGATGACTCACAATGCGTGAAAAGAAAATACGTGGTATGAACCGAAAAACAAACACTATGATAAAGCGAATTGAGGAACATACAAAAACGTTCCCTTCTACTTTCTATAACAATGAATATTGGAATATGCTATTGCCAGTTTCGCAAGCTTTTATTGACTCTCGTAAAACACCTAGAAAAGTAAAACGGTTATGTATTCAAACCTTATTAAATCAAGCAAATCATTTAATAAATATGAAACCGAGCGATACACATACATATCGAGTTGTTGTTTTGATTTCTATAAATAATTTGTGGGATTCGCAAATCATTATATTTAAAAATGAGGACTACTTTCATAATTTCTTTAATAGAGATAGTGAATTTCAAAAATGGATTCTTCTTTCAAATGAAATTGATTTTTGGGAGACATGGGAAATGTCAGTTTGTCATTCCTTCAAAACGCTTCACTTTCAAGAAATTATTTATGATGCAGATGAATGCTATGAAAAAGAGATTACGTTTATCGGGGAGTTAGATTAAAAAGGGTATACCTAAAACACTGGTATACCCTTTTTCACTTATTTTCCCTTCAATACACTATGTAATCGATCCGGATAATTTGTAAACATTCCTGTAGCACCCCATTTGATTAACAGTCTCATATCTGGTTTCTCATTAATTGTATAAGGGTGAATTAACAGTCCATTTTTCCTAGCCATTTTCATATAGGACTCATCAATAATTAGTTCCCCGTTATCATTACGTAAGTTTGGTCCAATACCAGCTGCATACTTTTTAATTTCTTGAAAATCATCATTTGTTACACTTTTCGGTTCCTGTGTAATGCCAGACCATTCAACAATTTCATTGTTTTCATTTGGATAATACCAAAGCAATTGAACTAATGGAATATTTTCATTCATACTATGAATCTTTTTCAAACTATCTTTACTAAATGATTGAATCATAACACGGCTAGAAGACATGTTTTGACCTACTAAATTATATTTTTGTAACAACGCCAACAATTTCTCTTCCATTCCTGGATACACATCTGGTGATTTTGTTTCAATATAATACTTCATACTTCTTCCATACTTTTGGAAGATTTCTTCAAGAGTTGGAACCTTTTGCCCAACATACTCTTGCTTAGCCTTTTCTGGATACGCTTTATTAAACCATGATCCAGCATCTAAACTCTTTATTTCACTTAACGTTTTATCGCGTACTTCGCCTGTTCCATTTGTAGTGCGATCAACTGCTGTATCATGCATTGCAATTAATTGGCCATCCTTTGTTAATTGAATGTCTAACTCTAAATAATCCGCTTTCATTTTTTTCACTAAATCATAAGAAGCAAAAGTATGCTCAGGTGCATGTCCACTTGCTCCGCGATGTGCAATATTTAAAAACTTATTCGTATTCCATTCATGCTTTCCTTCTGCTTTCGCATGAACAGCTCCCCCAGCAAAGATGCTCCCCGTCATAAAGAAAATAACTAAAACGCTAATAATCTTTCTCATCCTTCTAACCCTTCCTACGTTGCAAATTTCAACAAGCTAATGAGATTTACACGAAATAGAAGACACACTTTCAATATTTTTATAAACCTATATTAAAATTCCAATCTTACAAATATACTTTCTCTATATTATTAATATAGAAAACTAGTATTATCCTATTTAATTCCTATAGCCCTCCTTTTCACATGTAACTCCCTATTTTGTACGGTTCATTCAATAAAAAAAGCCATAAATTATTTAGGCTACACTCCTGTGTCCCTAAATAAATTTATGGCTTTTCTCAAATATCTCCGGCCTCTATTAACTTGTCGAATTTAATCATATCAAACCTATTGAAATTTGTGAATATTTTTTTCAGTAGAGTGAAGCACATAAAACAATATTTCTGTAGTTACTTAAAAATCACATAATAAATTTCTCATTACCTCTTCCAATACTATATCTGGATTTACTACCGTTTTTTCCGAACGCCATCCGATAAAGCCATCTGGTCTAATTAATACAGCACCTCCATTCTCTATACCATATAATTTGCTAAAAATATCTTCTGGAACAACAAAGTCTCCACTTAAGCCAACACGATACCCTTTTATATTTATTCCTAATTTAGCTGAAACAGCATGTGCTGCCTCAGCCCAAGAACTATTTTCTACTCCTGTAAGTAATACAAAACTGTTACCGAATAAGTCTAATGTAGAAACTTTCTTCCCTTCATACGTTCCCCATAAATGTGGCGCGCGCGTTCCAGGTCTTCCGTTCAACTCTATGCTATCCATTCTATGCGGAGTGACTGAATCATCTATAATTGCCTCTGAACAATACTGATATCCAACTGTAACAGCTAAACCATCCATATTATTCAAACTGCCTTCCTCTCTATTCGCAGCACGAAACAGTAAACTACTTGCATAAGCTGTCGTTAATTTTGCAACAGAGTGTCTCTCTTCATGATATGTTTCTAACAATTTTGGTTTTGCCTTCCCTTTTATAACAGCCGCTAATTTCCAAGCTAAGTTATGCGCATCTTGTATTCCTGTATTTGAACCAAATCCGCCTGTTGGCGGCATAATATGTGCTGAATCTCCAACTAGAAAGACTCGATTTCCTTGAAATTTCATTGCTGTACTTTCGGCCGCTTCCCACGGTAAAACACTTAATATTTCTGACTCAACATTTGTACTTCCAATTGCTATTTCAATAATTTGTTTACAACGTTCCATCGTGAAATCCTCTGGTCCCTCTCCTTTTAATGGATCGTAGGCTACATGGTAAATCCATTTTTTTACGTTATCTACTGGGATCAGTGCACCAAGAACCTCTGGATGAAGTACCATAGAAAAACCGAATGCGTCTCCTTGTATAAACTCACTTAAGTCTGCTTCAAAATAAATATTCATATAATAGCCACCAATGGTTCCACGCCCCTCAGTTTTAATCCCTAACTGCTCACGTATTTTACTTTTCGCTCCATCTGCTGCAATTACATAGTCACAATGTATGACACTTTCTTTTTCTGTTTCACGATTTCGAATCTTTGCTTTTACCCCGTTTTCATTTTGTTCAAATGAAACTAATTCATGATAAAAAGATAGTTGCCCGCCTAATGTTTTCGCTTCTTGTAACATCATCTCTTCTAAAATAATTTGATAACATGCAGTTTGTTTTGATGGACTAATCTTTTCTATTTTTTGAAGTAACTCTTCATCGTTTCTGTATTGCGTCGCTCTCATTTGTTCCAATTCTTCTTTATTCGCCTCAGCTATTGTATGAACCGCTATTCTTCCTCGGCAGTTCTCTAATGCTTTACCTGCCAATTTAATTCTTTTTTCCAAGCCTAATTCTCGAAATAACTCCATTGTACGTAAAGTAAGACCGCCTGCTTTCGGATGAATGGCAGTAGACGGATGCCTTTCAATAAGTAAGTACTCAATGTTATGTTTTGCAAGAAATAACGCAGACGCTAACCCAGATAATCCCCCTCCAACAATTAAAACTGGTACATAATTCGATTTCATATATTTCCCCTCCAAATCATTGTTCTGAGCTCAGTGACATAAATATAATCAAAAAAAACATTAAAATATAGACTTATATTTCATTTTGAATTATCATGTAGATAGATTACGCCCCAAAATTCCTTTTACCTTTTCATACATCTATAATCCACCTGAATTGTGTCTGTATGAAAGTGTAAAACAAAAGAACGTACTTTACGTTGAACCATGTTCTATCGTAAAATTCAAAAATAATACAAACATTATAAGCGGTCGTAACCTTATGGATTATACAAGGTTACGACCGCTTATTTTATTGTTACATCATTTTTTGTTTTTAAAACCTCATCTATTGTGTTATGTAGTCCTTCCAATCCCTTTTCTATCTCCCTATAATTTTCAACAATAAAAAATTCATTCGTCTCGATTTTCTTTCTCAATATTGCACCTCATACAACAATCATGTAGCATTACCGTATCGAAGTAATGGTTCATCATCTTAAACCTTTCGACTAATTACCTGGAGGCAAAGTGATTGAAATGAATAAACAAGAACAATTAAATATTATAAAGAAAGATTTTATTGATTCTCAAAAAGTATTATTGGCAATTGGTGATGAAACGCGTCAAGCTATTTTATTAGTGCTAATGGAAACGGAATGTCAAACAGGATTACGTGTAGGAGAAATCACGAAGCAAACACACCTTTCCCGTCCAGCAGTATCACATCACCTTAAGATTTTACGAGAAGCTGGCATTATTTTAATGAGAAAAGAAGGTACAAAGAATTTTTATTATATTGATATACGTACAAAATTAGGTTTATTAAAAAATCTTGTATTAGATATTGAGAAGCTATTGCAAAACTTTTATTAAAACTTGGAGGTATAAGAAATGAAAGCAATGATAATTGATAGATATGGAAAAGTCCCAATGCGTATGGCAGAGGTACCTACTCCTGAAATTAATGAGTATGAAGTGCTCGCAGAAATTCATGCAGCTAGTATTAACCCAATTGATTTTAAAATACGCGACGGAAAAGTAAAAATGTTACTGAAATATGAAATGCCTCTAATCCTTGGGAATGACTTTTCCGGTGTCATCACGAAGGTTGGATCAAAAGTGACTCGTTTTAAAGTCGGTGATGAAATATATGCTCGTCCAAGAAAAAATAAGATTGGTACTTTCGCGGAGTATATAGCCATTCATGAAGATGATATTGCTTTAAAACCAAAAAATCTAAGTTTTGAGGAAGCGGCTTCGATTCCACTCGTTGGCTTAACTTCCTATCAAGCTTTACATGACATCATGCAATTACAAAAAGGACAAAAGATTTTAATTCACGCTGGATCCGGTGGTGTTGGTACTTTCGCTATTCAGCTAGCAAAAATAATGGGTGCTACTGTTACAACGACTGCTAGTGAAGCTGGTGCAAATTTAGTAACGTCTCTTGGCGCAGATGAAATTATTAATTACAAAACAGAAAAATTTGAAGATATACTAAAAAATTATGATGCGGTATTTGATACAATCGGCGGTGCAACACTTGAAAAATCATTCAATATTATAAAAAGCGGAGGAAACATTGTTTCCGTTTCAGGTATGCCGAATGCTCGCTTCGGTAAAGAATTTGGTTCAGGATTCTTTAAAACTCTCTTATTTTCATTAGCCAGTAAAAAACTTACTGCACTTGAAAAAAAGCATAATGCTCAATATTCATTTTTATTTATGAAGCCAAGCGGGGATCAATTACGTACTATTGCAAACTATATTGAAGCCGGAAAAATTAAACCGGTAATCGATCGAGTTTTCCCTTTTGAAGATGCGCAAAAAGCAATGGAATATTCAGAGTCTGGAAGAGCAAAAGGAAAAATAATTGTAAAAATTAAATAATAATAAAACCTCCATTTTCTTAAAATGGAGGTTTTAAATTTGCTGTTAAATAGACATAGTGCAATGAAGTCCTTACAATAGATTGCAAGGGGAAATATTATATTATACTTTTAGTTAACTTTACAAAGAATACATACGTACAAATACATAACTTAAAATACAAAAAGGAGGAGATACAATGACTAAAAATAATGAAACAGGTTGGAATTTAGATAATAGTTATACGACTTTACCACAATCATTTTATACAGAAATCCCCCCTACTCCCGTAAGCTCACCGGAGTTAGTTAAACTAAACCATTCATTAGCGATATCTCTTGGCTTGACCCCTGAAGAACTGAAAAAGGAAGCTGAAATTGCTATTTTCGCTGGTAATGCACTCCCAGAAGGAGCTCATCCATTAGCTCAAGCATATGCTGGCCATCAATTCGGACATTTTAATATGTTAGGCGACGGTCGTGCTCTTTTAATTGGCGAACAAATTACTCCTTCAGGTGAGCGTTTCGATATTCAACTGAAAGGTTCTGGCCCTACTCCCTATTCACGCCGAGGAGATGGCCGTGCTGCACTCGGTCCGATGCTACGTGAATATATTATTAGCGAAGCAATGTATGCACTCGATATTCCAACTACCCGCAGTTTAGCAGTTGTCACAACCGGTGAACCAACCTATCGTGAAACAAAGTTACCTGGAGCAATTTTAACTAGAGTAGCTAGTAGCCATATTCGCGTCGGTACATTTCAATATGCTGCAGCTCGTGGTTCAATAGAGGACCTGAAATCACTAGCTGACTATACGATAAAAAGGCATTACCCAGAAATTGAATCTCATGAAAACCAATATACTGCATTACTACAAGAAGTCATTAAAAGACAAGCCAGTCTTATCGCAAAATGGCAACTTGTTGGATTTATTCACGGCGTAATGAACACTGACAATATAACGATCAGTGGCGAAACAATTGATTACGGTCCTTGTGCATTTATGGACAATTACGACCAAGGAACTGTATTTAGCTCTATTGACACACAAGGTCGTTATGCATATGGAAATCAACCATATATGGCCGCATGGGATCTCGCACGACTAGCTGAATCTTTAATACCAATTCTGCACGAAGATGAAGAAGAAGCATTAAAAATCGCTCAAGACGAAATTTCGAAATTTAGCGTACAGTATGAAAAACAGTGGTTCCTTGGAATGAAAAAGAAATTAGGACTATTTAGCAACGAAGAACAAGATCACTCACTTATTGAGCAACTTTTAAAAATGATGGAGAAATATAAAGCGGATTACACAAATACATTCCGTTCATTAACTCTTGATGCTATCGAAAATACAGCTCTATTTGAAAGTCCTGAATTTAAAGAATGGTACAAACTGTGGCAATCTCGATTAGACAGACAAGAACAATCGAAAGAAAACGCCTACGAGATGATGAAAAATAATAACCCATCAATCATCCCGAGGAACCACCGTGTAGAAGAAGCATTAGAAGCAGCTGTTACAAATGACGACTATAGCGTAATGGAGAAACTTCTTGAAGCTTTATCAAACCCTTATGCGTATTCTACAGATCAAGAAGAATACTGCATTCCACCTGCACCGACGAATCGCCCTTATCGTACTTTTTGTGGCACTTGATTAAAAATTTGTTTTTATTTTAACCCAAAAATTTATTAAGTTAACTATTAATCACAAACTTAAAAGTTGCTTTCAATATTGAAAGCAACACATTTAGTATCCAACCTTAAACAAGTCACAAATTATAATTTGTGACTTGTTTAATTACCCACGTTCAATAGAAGATTTGTTTTGCAGGCATCGTTGTATCTTCAGAGACAGCATATGGATTTTCATTAGGTTTTATAATTATAAACGTTCCACCATATCCACTTTGAGCTAATTTATTACAAAGACCTTCTACCATAAAACCCCATAACTCCAGCTGCTATTCCCATTATAGATAATCCAAGTTTTTTCTTTATTTCAATGCTTCTTTTTCAAATATTCTCTTTTTTATTTCATAACTCATAAAAAAATACTTTTCTGCTTTTTCTATATTACCTACTTTATGAAACTCTAATGCCAGACTTTCAGTATATTCGTGAATATACTCCGATAAATTCTTTCTTTCAAAGTAAGAAAAACCTTCGAGAATAATTTTTTCTATTTTTTCTACCTCTAAATGCTGACAAAATCCCTTTAGAATTAAAAAGTGATATCTATATTCATCATTTTTTAATTCCTCACAAACCTTCAATCCACTTTCAATTAATTCCTTCGCTTTTTCTATTTCACCTAATTTATAATATTCTCTTGCCTCTAAAAAGATTGCCTTATAATGAGTAGGCATTTTTTTAGAAACCTCAGATAAGTGTCTAATTGCTAAAACTGAAAGATTTTGACTCGCATACAATAAACCTAAATTATGTCTGATTCTTAATACTAACATTTCAGCATCATTTTTTTGTAAAATGTTTATTGCTGACGCAATATATTCCTCACCTTTATCATGCTGCTTTAATTCCGAAAAAGATAATCCTAATATATTTTCGCACAGCGCTATGTTCACTTCATACCCTGCTTGTTTAACAAAGATATCTCTTGCTTTTGAAGCGTATTCAATAGCTGAATATGCGTAATGCAAGTGGTATTTTAATATAGCAACTCTATAATTAAACTCTGCATATTCAATTTCATCTGAAATATGCTCTAATAACCCTTCAGCTTTTTCAAAATAGTTGCTAGCTTCACTATAATTAGTAAGAATTGTATAATGAATGGCTTTGAATAAATAATAATAATAATTAGAATATTCATCATTTGGTTTAGGCAATGCATCTATTTTATCAAAAGCTTTTTTCAAATTACCTAAACCATCTATTAACACTTTATATCGAAATTCTAACAGATAATAGTGAAATAAAACCTTTACATCTGATTCGATAATATAAAGCTTTTTATCGATCTCCCCTTTTAATTTTTTTGCTTCACTTATACGTTGAGCTCTAATATCTCGATACCAATCATTCAGCATCTTAGTAATTAATTCATTGCCAGTGATTTGTATATTCATCAAATCCACTCTCCTTCTTTTAACTATCATAAAAATAACATAATTCGATTATTTATATCTATCTATATATATATTTCTCAACAATTGAACGAAATTCATTCACTGAATTTCGTTCAATATTTTAATAAATCCGCTGTAAATATGAATACTTTTTCTTATAACCTCTGAATATGAGTATCCTTAAAATCCGTCTCATATTTCAATCCATATCCAAACATTCGATCCATTCCAATATGTGCTGTCCATATTAAGCCAATCATTATAACGGTATCTATCTTAAAATAGACACCTATTAGAACAATTAATATGGATATGATATATGTGTGACATACATTATATATTTTCGCACCAACGTGATTATTAATCCCATATGCTAACATTGATAGATCCGGCGCTAAAAGGAATACAAAAAATATAATCCAACTAAACTCATATATCGAATACATATAAATCGTGGCTAAAAATACAACCATTCCTTCAAAATGTACAATGCGTTTTTGCATTATTTATCATTCCTATTTTTCTATATTTATTGATACATTTTCATCGCTGAAAGTGTTCTTTGCATTTTTTGACCAGATGGTTGCTAATATTGGCCCTGCAATGTTATGCCATACTGCCGCTAATACACTTGGGAGTGCAGCAACCGGTCCAAAATGCAAAATACTTTCCAGCTACATTACTTATCGCTTCTAGTACTTTCATCCACTCAGCCCCTATCTTTTAATTGAAACACCTTATTCGGATTCAAAATATTTTGCGGATCAAGAGCTTTCTTTATTTTCTCCATTACAAATAATGCTGCCCCATGCTCTTCTTCTTGATACTTTCGTTTTCCGATTCCAACGCCATGTTCTCCTGTACACGTTCCTCCTCGTTTAAGAGCATACTGAACGATACTTTCATTTATTTCGTCTGCCTTCTTCACTTCCTCTTTATCATTTGTATCAATCATTAAAAGTACATGGAAATTCCCATCCCCAACATGACCGAGAATACCGCCAATAAGCCCTACTTTATCTAATACCTCTTTCGCATGTTGAATCGCTCCAGCTAATTCCGAAATTGGCACACATACGTCTGTACTCATTAGCTTTTTACCAGGATAACTATGCACGTAAGAGTACGCTAAGTTATGTCTTGCATCCCACAGTTTATTTCTCGCTGCTGTTTCCATCTCAAACGCAATTTCTATACATTTATGATCAAGAACGATTTCTTTCGTAAATTCAATATCTTGCTTTAACCCTGCTTCATTGCCGTGAAACTCTAAAAACAGTGTCGGTTCTTCTCTGTAACTTGTTTCATTGTAATGATTTACTTGTTTCATAGATAATTCATCAACGAGTTCAATTCTCGCGATTGGAATACCTGCCTGTAATATGTTAATTACAGCTTCTACTGCATCATTTATAGTTGGAAACGATGCCCTCGCAGCCATAACATGTTCTGGTATACCGTATACTTTTAAAGTTAACTCCGTGAAACATCCAAGTGTTCCTTCTGAGCCTACGAAAATACCATTTAAATGATAACCTGATGATGACTTTGCCGCTAAATTCCCGGTATGTATTACTACTCCATCAGCAAGAACGACTTCTAAATCTCGGACTTGATCACGCATTACCCCATACTTTACCGCTGTCGTTCCGCTCGCATTTGTAGCAGCCATTCCTCCTAACGTTGCATCAGCTCCTGGGTCTACACTAAAAAATAATCCATACTTTTTCAATTCTTTATTAAGTTGAGAGCGCGTCACCCCTGGCTGTACTCTCACAAGAAAATCCTTTTCTCTTATTTCAAGTATTTTGTTCATAAGAGAAAAGTCCATTGTAATTCCTTTTTCGTAAGGAATTACATGTCCCTCTAAACTGGACCCTACTCCAAATGGAACGACAGCTGTTCCGTGCTGACTCGCTATTTTCATTATCGCGCTAACTTCTTCGGTCGTTTTTGGAAAAACAACTACATCAGGTAAACTACTAACATGGTAAGATTCATCTTTACTATGTAACTCTCGTACTGTCATATTTATTACTACTCGATCTTCAGGAAGTATGCCTTTTAATTCATTTACTACATGTTCAATTGTTATTTCCATAATCAACTCTCCTTTTTAAATTTAAAACAAGTATACCATCTTTATACAAAATAATTAGAAAAATGAGTTTTTTAAACCTAAACATACAAAAAAGAACCTGCAGCACACGCTACAAGTTCTTTTTCACTACATTTTAAACGATTTCTTTACTAACAACATAAACCAAATTAAAGTAACTGCCATCAACGAATGAGAAAACCCTACAATATAAGTTAACCCTTTAAAGTCAGCTCCATTTAACTGAAGAAGCCCTCTCGCTGCTAGCGAACCTAACATTAATGTTAATGCAATGTTATGTAAAACAAACCACTTATTAAACCCTTTCACTTCATGAAACGCGAATACTTTTGCTAATCCTAAAGCAATTAAAAAGAAGAAAAAGCCAAGTACAAGTGTATGTGTATGCAAAAGATTTAACAAAGTAGATCCTAAAATCCCTTTATACTTACCATACTCCCTAGCGAAAATCCCTGATAATAAACCGATAATCAAATACGTAAACGATGCATTATATAATTTCTTCATTATGTACCTCCTTGAGTAGAATGTGTAGTGTGTCATATTTAGTAATAATGATAGTTATATAGTAAAAACTCCTAGTCACCTAGGAGTCATTGTATAAGTATCTCACTCTTTACAATCAATCCTAATTATAAAATATCTCTCTATACAAAACAAACGAACTTTATGTGAACAAACACCCCCATTAAAATATGTTGCACTTTTGTTTTACACAATCCATACTAATTGTTATAACTTTTTAAAGGTGGTGTAATAATTGATAGTTCTTGAAACCGAACGTCTAAATCTTCGTTGGTTTGATATAAAAGACGCTTCTTTTATTCTTGAGTTAGTAAACGATCCTGCATGGATTCAGTTTATCGGTGACAAAGGGGTTAGAAACTTAGAAGATGCAAAAAATTATATTGTAAACGGTCCCATCGATATGTATAACAAACTCGGATTTGGCCTTTACTTAGTAGAACGAAAAGAAGATCTCACTCCACTTGGTATGTGTGGCCTTATTAAAAGAGATTCATTAGAAGACGTTGATATCGGATTTGCCTTTTTAGAAACATTCCGTTCAAAAGGATATGGCTACGAGTCAGCTTCTGCGATAATCGAATACGGTGTACAAAAGCTCGGCATGAAACGAATTGTAGCAATTACTTCTATAGATAACATTGCCTCAGGAAAGCTTTTAGAAAAAGTAGGATTACGATTTGAGAAAATCATTTCAGATTCAGGAGAAGATTTAAAATTATTTGGGTATAACGCATAGTAAAGAAGGTCGCCTTGAATGGCGACCTTTTTTACTACTTTACTGATCTCGTAATAATACTTTTAGTTACATTATAGTTTTGCAGTAATTCTTGTGATTACCACTATTCCTTTCATATCACATTTTTGGAAATTAATAGAAATAAAACTTTCACTTCTAAATAAATTATATTAATATATTAAACAAAGGAAGTGAAAATAAATGGGACAACCGCTATTTTTATTAGTTCTTCAATTCATTGCATTTATATTAATTATTTGTATCGTATATGGAATCTTGTACAATACCGTATTGAAATTAAATATGCCCAAATGGACTGCACATATAGTAGCTACGGTATTTTCACTTGGTATCGCCTATCAAGCTTTTATAAATTTCATTTGAATAACCTTTTTAGCAATTACTTCTATTGTTGATGCAGTAAAGCTTTTAGAAGAGCAGGATTGCAATTTGAGAAGATTATTTCAAAATCAGGAAACGTAGCCATTTTTTATAAAGTCTGTCCTGCGCAAAATAGTGAAGACGTTATTTTCGCTGAAAATGTGTTTGCATAACAAGAAATGAATTTAATTGATCCTGCAAAAATTTTATTTTAAATCAAAGATATGTAAGAAAATAAGCACATCCTGTTAAAAAACAGATGTGCTTATTTTTTAATTTCTATGCATTTTTACGTTTCAAGAAAATAACTCCACCAACAATTAACAGTAATGCGCCTGTAACCATAGAGATCCAACTTGTAAGATTAGTACCTGTTTGCGGTAACCATCCAATTTTAGATTGAATTTCTTGCTTAGGTTGTGGTTGTTCTTTTACTTGCTCGTTAGGCTGCTCTGGTGTTGGAGTATTTTTATCTGAATTTTGCTGTTCTGGTTTAGGTTGTTCCGGCTTTACCTCTTTAAATTTCACTGTTTGTCCCTTATCTTCAATTTCAGCGTGAATAGCTACTAATATATTATCTTGATACAGTTCTTCAAACACGACTACTTCTTTACCTTGTAATGCAGAAGCATTAAATGTGAAATCTAGTGTGATAGAACCATTCTTCTCTTTAGCAGTAAACTTTGATTCTACTGTTACTTCTTTACCATCAACTAATAATGGCTTGTTTGTTGCTTTATCCATTAGTTTACCTTTTACAACATACTCTTTGCCCGCGATTAAGTCTTTGTATTCCACTTTATCTTGGATTGTTACAGATTTAGAAATATCTAACTCTTTAGAACCATCAGCTTTGTTTGTTGCTGTCGTTTTTACTGATGGCTTAACGAACTTAACTGTTTGACCTTTATCATTGATATCAGCATGTGTCGTAACAACTTTTCCGTCTTTCAATAACTCTTCGAATACTACTACTTCTTTTTCTTCTAAACCAGTTGCATCAAAAGTGAAATCTAGTGTAATAGAACCATTTGCTTCTTTTGGTGTAAACTTCGTTTCAGCAGTTACTTCTTTACCATTTACAACTAATGGTTTATTAGTCTCTTTATTCATTAATTTACCTTTTAAAGTATACTCTTTGCCTACTTGTAGGTCTTTGTATTCCACTTTATCTTGGATTGTTACAGACTTAGACGTGTGCATTTCTTTTGTACCATCTGTTTTATCAGTAGCTTTTGTTTCTATTGAAGGAATCTTTTCATCTTTGACAATGTGTTTAATGATTTGACCATTCTCTTTAATTTCAAAAGAGAACGTTTCTTCATTTAATACATAACCTTTTGGTGCAACAGTTTCTTTATATGTGTATTTTCCAAATGGTAACTTTTCAAATTTAGCGATTCCTTTATCGTCTGTTTTTCCTTTTACTACTTCTTTTCCTGCTTCGTTATAAATCGTAAATTCTGCATTTGGAAGCTTGTTATTTCCATCAGCTACATCTACCTTTGTAATTTCTAGATCACCTTTGATAAGATGATTAACTGCCAATAACTCAATAATCTTCCCATGTTCCTTTATTTCGAACATAATTGGTTCTTTAACAAGAACGTAACCATGTGGAGAAGCCTTTTCTACAAATGAATATTTACCATACGCTAAATCTTTGACGTTAATCTCGCCATTTTTATCTGTCTTATATTCCCCAACTACTTTTCCACTTTCATCTTTCAATTCAAATACTGCACCTTCTAATTTTTTGCTAATATCTTCATTATCTACTTTTAGTAATTTTACACTACCTTTCACTTCGGTATTTTCCACTGTAAAAGTAAGTGTTTTATTGTGCTCTTTAATTTCAAAAGGATACTTTGTTTTATTTCCAATATATCCATTAGGTGTTTTTGTCTCTAAGAAATAATATTTACCATACGTAAGACCTTCAACGTTTGCAATTCCATTTTCTTTTGTTACTACTTTTTTCACTTCTTTTCCATCTTCAGTGAAGACTGTGAATTCAACATTTGGTAAAATCTTTCCTGAATCACTAAGCTTTTTAATTTCGATGCTACCTTTTACTTTGTTATTTACTATTTGGACAGCTCCTGTTTCTCCTGTCTTAACTTCAATAGTTTGTGGTTTATCATCTGAAACATAGCCTGTTGGTGCTTTAATTTCTTTTAATGTGTAAGTACCAATTGGTAAGTTGTTTAATTCTGCCATACCATCAGCACCAGTCGTGATTTTTCCGACTGATTCATTATTTACATTAAAGACCTCAAATACTGCACCAGCTAAAACTTCTCCATTTTCTCCAACCTTTTTAATTTTTAAAGAACCAGCTGCTTCCCAATTTACTGCAAGATCACTACTAAGCTTTTCTTCATTTCTCTCTAATAGTACTGTAGCATTCTGAACAGTATCCGTACCACGGTAAGCAATTGCTTGAACTTTAGTTAAATTAGCAGCTACACTTAAATTAAATTCACCCGTTTTTGTATTCTTAGGAATTTGGATACGAAATTTTTCTCCAACTGAAAGCTGATCTTTCACTTCTCCATTTTCACTAACAATTCTAACTCCATTAGGTGCATTTTTCGCTACTACCTTATAAGAACCACTCTTAGCATTTGTTTGTACTGAATATAGATTTGTTTCGAAGAATTCACCCTTTAATTCTGCTTTTTGCTTTTCAGCAGGAATCACATTCATAAAAACATCTTGAGTCTCTTCACTATTATTAGCATTACTAATAATAGCCTTAGCTGCTTTTTCAACATTTTTATTCTCATGTTTTAATTCATTTACATCGAGTTGACCTAATGCATTCCAAACCGCAAGTTGCGTTGCATAATGCGCTTCATTTTTATTAGCTACTCCCAGCTGTTCAGCACTTTTTTGCGGGAAACCATTTAATAAGACTCTATATACTACATTATCTGTTTTCCCCATTTCAGGAAGATCTTCACCATTTGGTGATTTTAATCCAAGGGTTAAGCAATAAGCAATTTGACCACTTGAATTTTTAATCATTTCAGTGCGAATGTACTTACCTAGACTATTACTATAACTCCAGTCCATTGAATATTTCTCATGCGTCATAACCTCTGCACTAGCCCTAGGTAAAAATACATTAAGGAATAATGCCAGTACTGATAATAATGTAAAAACTCTTATAATGACTCTCTTACCCAATTTTGTAACCTCCCTAGAATAAATTAATCCGAGTATATATCGCAATATCTAAAACATTCACGATCGACCCATTTATCATTATAAAACAATAAATTACAAATATTAAATAATTTTAATAAAATAGTCAAAAAATTTACACATTTTATTATTTATCAAGTTTTTTAACGAATTTACTATATACAAATTCTAAAACACGCCTACAATTTAAAAGACAAATATGTATGTTAAATATATAAATAGCAATTCCTTTACTCCAGTTATTAAGCTTTTCCCTATTAAAAATATCCTCTTCATTTTCTTGTTAACCTGAGTAACTTATACACCTCTTCTAATCTATTACACTCCTCCATTTAAATATAAAGGTGACTTCTCGTTCAAAGAATAAAGTGAAACTTTAATCCTCCCGATTCCCATCTAACTTCTTTGCTTTCATTGAATTTTTGGGCGGGAGTCTTACTGCCCCAAAATAGCGGGATACATTATGCAATATTGCATTTGATAATCTTTTTCAATGTAACTATAATGATTACAGGATTACTATTAATCCAATATTCTACATGGAGGTTTTATTATGTTTAAAAAAATTATTGTATCTTCTATGGCGCTTACTATGTTCGGTGGAGCTGCAACTATGCTAGAGGCACCTACTGCTCAAGCAGCTTCTTATAACTCAACGTCATCCTCTTACTTTGATGTCACTCCTGAAGAGGCCGTGGCTTTCTATCAATCTCAAGACTATAAAAAATTAAAAGTATTTTTGGATGACTTTGAAGCAAGAAACCCTTATACTCCAGGTGGAGGCTACGCTCAAGGGAGTGTACGTATGCAAAAATTCAACGATGCTCTTAGAGATGCAAAATTAACAAATGTCTACCAAGAATTTATTAGAATCTCATACTACAATCATTATCCAGAACCAAAATAATAACAACGGATTAAATGTTTATTATTTCTATAACTTAGCCTAATTTTAAATGTATAACCTAAAAATAATTACTAAAACCACTCATATAAGGGTGGTTTTTCTATTTCCCCATATAATTTAGCGGAATGTTACATCATCTTTATTTTAATATGTTTTATAGTAGACATTCTCTAGTTGACACAATCTAGTAGGTTAGCAATGGGAATATCAAAATATATTTATAATTATTTTCTGTTTAATAGCAAAAAACGAACACCCTCTCACAATTAGATAAGGTGCTCGTTTTCATTTTTATCGGTAATTCTCAATTCACTTTAGCTTCTTTCCAATAAGTAAAGATTAAATTAACTTAAAAACAAAGCGTTTTACATTTAATTCATAGATCTTACTGAAACTTGGAATTGCCCCTTAGAACCATCATCATTTGAAACGTAAATTTTATATGTTCCATTCGGCAATGGAGATAAAGCATTCCGTACATTTGTAACATTAATTTGTTGTTCTCCAGGTTTTATATAACCACCAACAATTAGCTCTGTATTTGGACCTTTTACACTATATCCCATTGTATTTTGACCATTATTTTTCATAGAAAAGCTTAAGTCAGTACTCCCATCATATACGAAAGAAGTTACAGCCTCGCCACTATAATCCATTGTTTGGGTTAATAATAAGTCTGCAGAAACATGTTCAACTACATGAATTGGATCATTCGTTTTGTGTACTTCTTCAGCATAAGTATTATTCCCTAACACACCAAGTGTTAATGCTGAAACTA
Organism: Bacillus cereus group sp. MYBK14-1; assembly: GCF_051916885.1. Taxonomy (NCBI): domain Bacteria; kingdom Bacillati; phylum Bacillota; class Bacilli; order Caryophanales; family Bacillaceae; genus Bacillus; species Bacillus cereus group sp. MYBK14-1. The sequence continues at coordinate 988,581 of NZ_JBQAHM010000001.1, forward strand.
CTCCACAACTAAGCACTAGTTTATTTAACTTCATTTTAAGTTCCCCCTTGATGTTTGTATTCTATTACCATCATACATCCTTTTTTAAGTGCGTTTTTATGTAATAATTCATATCTATAAACCTATATATTTTAACTTTCCGCCTTAATAGTTATTGAGAAAGCCACATAGATAAAGCTACAATATTACACTTCATAAAAAACTTATAAATTTTAAAATCTTTTTCTAACAAAGTTTTATACGAGGAAGTACCAAAATACTCAAATAAATAGCATTTCTATTTCAGATAAAATGTACTAATAAAATTTTTCTAAAATTTCACTTTGTAATTTGATATATTCCATGTTAATATAACGAAGGCTACAAAACAAGAGTCACCACACATATCATTTTCACAGAATATTCATACTTAAAGAACCTTATTTTATCAGTAACTCAATCCCAATTTTACCTATACAAAAGTTAGTTTATAATTTCATATGCACATGAATTTAAATAGATTTTTTATCTATTATTTTTTCTATTTTCCTTATCGATTTTAATACGAGTAATATAACAGCACTTTTCAAGTACCCTTCCTTTTTAAATAAAAAGTCTACTAATACTAAACATCTTTGTCCAACTCATACATAATTCTACTTACAAACTATCGGAGATGCAAAACTATGGGAATTTCTACTCTTTTATTAAATACCTTTATTATAATAATTTGTATCCTTAGCTATCACGTACTCTGGCTAGAGTTTAAAGAAAAAATAACATGTAATAATATGTTATTTTCTATCCTTTCCTCCATTGCTATTATTTTTTGTATGACTTTTCCTTTTCATTTACATGTGGGATTTATTTATGATTTACGTTTTATTCCTATTATATTAGTTTTTCTATATGGAAATACAAAAAACATTGTTTTTATAGGAATTTTATATCTTTCTTACCGGTTTTACTTAGGAGGAAATGGCGTTCTTCCATCATTTATTATCTTCACTATTATTTTGGGTATAACAATGCTCTTTCGTTACTTATTACCTATGTATTTTAAAGAAAAAAAGATATTATTAAGCTTACTTCTTATTTTAGTATGTACAGCTTCACTTTCTATTTGCGGTATTGTAACTCAAATAAATACAGGAGGTAAAATAGACTCTACTCTCATAGAATTTTTATTAAATTATATAGTCATTAATATTTTCACAGTATTATTATCAGTTTATTTTATAGAGGAAATGATTGAGAAATATAAAATGAAAGAAAAACTGCAACGGGCTGAAAAATTTTATATAGCTAGCGAACTAGCAGCGTCAATTGCACACGAAATCCACAACCCACTAACCACGGTACATGGATTCACTCAATTATTAAATGAAAAACATGCCTCTAAGCTATCTCAGGAGCAATACTTAGAAATCATGTTAATTGAAATGCAGCAAATACAATCTACTATTAATAACTATTTATCTTTAACCAAACCACAGAACACCCTAAAAGAGAAAATAGATATTAATCACATTTTAAATCAGGTGAAAGATACTATTTCACCACTCGCTCTGTCATACAAAGTTGAAATCAAACAAAATAGTACAGATTCCTTTTATATAAATGGGGACCCCGAAAAATTCAAACTCTGTCTAAACAACATCATCCAAAACGGAATTGAGGCTATGAAAAATGGTGGATTATTACAAATAAATATACAAAAAGTAAAAGAAAATATCATAATTGATATTATTGATTCAGGAATTGGGATGTCATCTCAACAAATAAAACGAATTGCTTTGCCATTCTATTCAACAACAGAAAAAGGAACTGGGCTTGGTACTATGATTGCTTATAGTATTATTAGAGAATTAAACGGAGATATAGAGATAGAGAGTGAATTAGGTAAAGGGACACGTTTTTCTATTAGTATCCCTTGCTAACGTGATAACAATTTTCTATTTAGTTAATTACATAAAAGGATCAGAGTATATCTATTGTTACAGATATATTCTGATCCTTTAGTTTAATTCAATTAAAAACACTTAATATTTATAACTTTTCTTACATCGTGATGAAATACTAGTTCATCGATTTTATCTCATTTACTGATTAGATTTGTTTAATGTAAATATAATATCTCGCGATACTTAATTTGTTATTATCATTAGGGACATTTCCTGCAGTTGTTTTTTCATTAAAGTACAGACCTTGTGCCATTCATTGAAAAAGACAACTCCCTTTTTACTACTTCACTTCCACCGTATAATTACCTGTTCCACCACCATACTGATACACATGTAAATAATACTTCCCTGGATACGTGTAGTAACTACCTACTAGTTTATTCCCTTGTTGCTGAGCATACGTAACATAATTATTTAAATCTGCTTCAGAATAAAGTACCCAGTTCATTCCGATATTATTTTCATTCGTTACGTTAATTTGAAGGTTTTTAGCATTCTCCACATTAATTTCAAAGAAGTCACTTGTATCGCCATTTCCTAAACTAGCACGTAAAACTTGATTTAACTGCAGTTTGTTTGCTGTTTGGAATGAGTTATTCGGTTCTTTTTCTACACTGTTATCTTCTTTCTTTTGAACAGTTACAGTCGCTGTAGCAGTATTAGTTGCTCCTTTATCGTCTGTTACTGTTAATTTAGCCGTATACGCTCCTTCTTTTGTATATACGTGAGTTGGATTTTGCTCATTACTTACTGCTCCATCACCAAACTCCCATTTATATGAAATAATTTTCCCATCTTCATCTTTTGATCCGTTGCTTGTAAATGAAATTGCTTCATTTACATTTCCACTATACGGACCGTTTATAACCGCAACTGGTGCTTTATTCTCTGCCCCTTCTTCCGTATCAATACCATGGAACACAACATCATATTCAAATTGTCCTGATGCATTCACGCGATAATTTACGAAGTATGCTGTTACTGTTTTATAGCCTGTCCATTCCTTTACACTTAAATGTTTTAACGTATCATTAACGTTTTGTGTAATTGTTTTCCAATCTTCATATTCTCCTTTTGCTGCAGTTCCTGTATATGTTCCTTGTAGTGTGAATGTATTAAAGAACTGTGATTTATTTTTCTTCACTGATACATTTTTCAATTTTGCTTCCGCTGTTATTTCTGCTGCAATATCTGAAACTGGCTTCGATGCATGATTCGCTAAATAATCGTCTGATACTAATGGCACATTATACTTCTCACGATTATCAACTAGCATTTGCATATAGTCTTGATATTCTTTATTTAAATTCGCATCTTTACTTAATGTAGAGCGATATGCATCATATGCTGTTACATCATTTTTCCTAATAAGATCATGTATTTTATCGAACATATCATATCTCTTATTGTACATATACGATTGTAAAGCAAAGGAATAATTATAGAAATCCCACGTTCCATACTTTGCATTTAACGTTCGCTCTGCCGTATAACGCTCTGCTGGATTTGAAGATAATCCTCCTATAATACTCTTTCTCGGTACAACATTATCCGTTCTCGTTGCCCCTGCAAAAAATTCAGCATTCCCTTCTTCAAACCAAGATAATCTTTCATTTTCATATATTTTCCCTTGTCCCCATAACCCTGGTACTTCATATCTACCTTGTAAATAATGCGTGAACTCGTGTCTGAATAATTCTTCTAAACTATAAATACTTTCTTCTGGCGTACGCTCATAAGTAAAGAACGTACCTGTTCCTTCTATATAAAGACCACCGTTATTCGTTTCATAACCGTACAATTGACGATTAAATTGATATTCTGCTGGGCTATTATAAATAACCATCGTTAGTACATCATCAGGATTTCCTTTTTCTAAAGGTTGATCACTTTCAACCGTACGATGGAATTGTGCCTTCACTTCTTTTGCCGCCCAATATAAACGTTTTACTTTTTCTTCTGTCACTTTATCTCCAGCTTTTAAAACAATTGCCCCATCATCAAACGTATACGTTTTTGGCAAATATTTTTTCTTTCCATCTTCTCTTATTTGATCTAAATTCACCACTTTACCATTTGCATCTTTTCCGCCATAATTCGTTGCGATTTGCTCAGCAGCTACGAAATATTGCTCCCCTAAATACGGATAAATTTTCATCGCATCTGTTACAACTTGTAACCCTTTCGTTCCTGTACTATGGAATGTACCGAGTCTACCTGTATAATAAATGCCATTATTAATAAGCCAACCGTTTTTTGCTGTAATCGTTCCCATTAATGCAAAACAACTTAGTTCATTAATATAACTATCTATTTTCTGATACCATACTGTATCTTTCGGTGCTTTCCTCGTATCGTACAAATACGATTGAATGTCGTAATCAACACCTTGCATAATATCGTAAATAGCATTTCCAGCTGAAAGATTATCTACTAATGTAGAAAAATTATCATTATATTGTTTAAAAATCTTTGCAGCTGATGTTATCGTTTCCACATCACTCGAAGCGTTTCCTATTAACTTTCCGTATGATGATACCACTCTATTTTGCTCTAATGTACCCAGCTTGAAATTTGAATTGTTAGCTATCGCTTTTAATGCAGGTAAGCATTTATCATGATAACTCCGTTCATTTAATTTACTAAGTTCCGAATTATAAAATCCTAAATAAAATCCTGAACGCAATACCTCCACTAATGTCTCAATCCCTTTTGAATCATCCTTCGTATAGGCTTGTCCTTGCTGCTTCAATTTATCAATAATCGCCTGCATCCTACTATCATTTTGATAGAATGCTAGACTGTCTGTATTAAACTGAAATAGCCCCGTAATTTGCTCCCAATCAATTGTTACAAGTAAATCTACTAACTGCTGATTGCTTAATTGATTTAATTCAGCAATTGTATAAGTTTTCGCTACAGCTAATTGCTTACTTTCTTTTTTCACCTCAGGTGGTCTTTGTGATAAATCGGCAAATTGTAGCCTTTTCTCAAAAGACTTGCTTTCGAGCACTTTCGATGAATGAGCTAATTCTTGTACTGGTAGTTGTACACCGACTGGCTCCATTTTGAGCACATTTCGATAAGAAACTTGCTCTCCCTTAGTATCTTCTGCCAAACTGACCCCTTGAAAACTCCCTAACATTAAACTAGCAAAACTTACCCCTACTAACATTTTCTTTGAATAGCTTTTCATGCTCTCCCCTACCTTACATTTTTAGTGTCCCGCTCCATTATTTTACTATTTTTACTTTTTGTCCTGTATTGAGAAAAAATAAGGTAACGTTCACACATATATTCATTTCATGTAAAATTAACGCTTGACTTTCCGTGCATTTTAGATCAAAAAAAGATAGATAATAGCAAAATTTCTGCTACATCTATCCTCGTTTTCAACACTATGATTTTAACTTTATAAACGTAACTTCCGGTAATGTTTGCATATGCTGAATAAACTCATTCTTTTCTTCTGACGATATATTTTTCAGCTGCATTCCTACCTTATAAACAGTTTCTGTACCTTGCTGTGAAGCTTCCACCTCATATGAGAGTATTGGGATGCCTTTCACTTGTAGTGTTTCTAATATTTGTTGTATCGCTTCATGTTTATTTACAAACATTTGCACTGTTATATTTTGTGGAAATAGAAATTGCACCTTAAAAATACGACTTACAATTTCTAAACCAATTAAAACGAGAATCGTCGCTCCAATGCCTACTACATACATTCCCGCTCCAATTGCTAATCCTATACCGGCAGTAGCCCATAAACCAGCCGCGGTCGTTAATCCTTTCACCGCCTGCTTTTGAATAATAATTGTGCCTGCACCTAAAAAACCAACTCCACTAACGACTTGTGCTGCAATCCGACTTGGGTCTAGAGACGTATGCTCTTCATACACAATATCTGAAAAGGCATATTTCGAAACAACCATTATTAACGCACTTCCTACCGCTACGAGGAAATGAGTCTTTAATCCAGCTTCTTTCGATCGAATTTCTCTTTCAATACCAATCATTGCTCCTAACAAGCCAGCAACACCGATTCGTATAATAAAATCAAAATCTACACTCACGGGCACTTCCCCCTTTCATTCATTATAGATAGATAAAACAAAAATTATCACAAACATCCATTTATCACCATGAAAGAATACCACTAAAATACACTTAATACTCCGACTATTTTATGTTAATATTTAAAATATTAACATAAAATAAATAACTCCTGATTTTAAACCTTCACTAATTTTCTAAAAAACCAAAGGTGGATTGCATGAAATTAGGTTGAGAAATTTTAGAAAACGCTTTCATTTTGTTTCATAATTTTTTATAAAAAATACATAAATAAAGGAGCTTACTAACAATGAACGTCTCGTTACTTACACCTACTACTGATTTACAAGAAGAATACTTAGATTTCTATAACGAATGGAAAGATAGCGGTGAAACAATGATCCCGTGGGTTATCTCAAAAAATCCTGCCAACTTCCCAGCTATGGTTCAAGAACTTCTCGATGCGCATAACGGAATAAATATCCCTGAAACTTGGGTACCAGACTCTACATATTGGCTTGTTACAGATGAAAATAAAATTGTGGGAGCTGTTAATATACGTCATAGTTTAACCGAACATTTATTTAACGCTGGCGGTCATATTGGTTATGGCATTCGCCCTTCTGAAAGAAGAAAAGGTTATGCTACGAAGTTACTAGCATTATCATTAGAAAAAACGAAGGAATTAGACATCACGAAAGTACTTGTCGTTTGCGACGCAGTGAATACCGCTTCTGAAAAAACGATTTTACATAACGGCGGGCTTCGTGATGATGATTTCACTGAGGAAGATGGGAATGTAGTAAGAAGATATTGGATTGAGCTATGAATGATCACAAATAAGCGAGAAAGTGATTATACACTTTCTCGCTTATTTTACACTGCTTCTATTTCAAACTGCACTGTAATACCACTTGGATCTACCACCACAAACCCATTTGTAGTTTCATTTATTTCATGTTGTTTTTCTATTAATCTTTCTTTCACTTCATCTAACGCTTCTTTATACGGTAGTACAATCGTATACACCTTTAGCCCAGTTGCATGTACTGGTGGGTGTGGATTGTTTACTCCGTTCCACGTATTTGCACCAATATGGTGATGATATCCCCCTGCTGAAATAAATAAGCAATCCTCTTCACGCTGTTGTACTTCAAAACCTACTGTTTCCACATAAAATTCATGTGATTTCTCTACATCAGCTATTCGTAAATGTACGTGCCCAACGACAGTATTAGCAGGCAAACCATCAAACTCATAATCAACGAATGTTGCCAATTCTTTTAAATCAAGTGGTGTACTTCCTCCTGGCCCTTCTCCCCATCAATCGCGCGGACGGTCTGCATAAATTTCAATACCATTCCCCTCTAAATCTTGCAAATAAAAAGCTTCGCTATATGTATGATCACTTGCACTATTAAACCTTGAAATTGGTAAAATTTCATTTGAATATGTATAACGCCCTTCTTGCTCAGCCGGGCTGTCAATTACATTCTTATTACGAAGAACCCCAAATAGCGCAGAAGCAAAAGCTTCACGAGTCGGAACTAAAAAGGCTACATGATATATACCAGTCGTACGCGGTTCTTGCAGTACCCCGTCCTCTAACTTTTCAAGAACAAGTAACGCATTCTTTCCACCTTTTCCAGATAAATATGCTTTATTCCCCTCTTGCTTAATTACCTCTAATCCTACAACATTCTCATAAAAAGCAATTTGACGCTCTAAATCTTTCACTTTAAATTCAACATGACCAATACGTGTTTTCGGATGAATTTTTACCATGAATAACTTCATCTCCTTATCCCTATATTTTCCCATTACATATAACCGTTACTATGAAGGATACAACTAAAATCATCCTATGTAAATAAGAAAAGTCAGAATTTACATACATTTTTATTTTCATAATAAAAAGCCACCTTTTCTAACTTTTAGAAAAGGTGGCTTTTTAACTCTTATCTCATTTTATGTACTTCAGCAACTAGCTTTCCACCCTGAATGCCCATATAAAGCTTCACAGGTGCATCATTCGTATTTTCAAATACTAAATCTAAGTATGGATATGCAATTGTAGCATCTCTTCCTTGTGGAACATAACCTACCGTTTTAGAATGTGTAGTTCTCTCCACCATTTTCAGACCAGCTTGATCTGCTGCATTGTATAAAGTTGAAGATGTTTGACAAACACCACCGCCATATCCATCTACTAATTTACCATCAACTATTTCTTTCCCTAATTGATATCCTTTATCTGGTGTTGTATCACCGATTAATGAATTAAAAGAGAAACGGTCTCCTTTTGCTAACACAACTCCATTTATGCTCGCTGCTGACAAACGAATATTCTCAATACGGCCACCTGTTGAACCACCTAAGTTCGTTTCATATCTACCAATTACCGTACCATTTCCTTGCGCATCACTTAATGTTGCGACTGGTTTTTTCTCCACGATCGGCAACTGATACGTAGCATCCCACATACCAACATTTAACAATTTATCTACTAATTCTTTTTCCATTAATTCATAAGAAGGTTTTCCTTCTTGCCAACTTCCATCAGGTGCTATACGTGAAGGAACCATTTTTTTGTCGACGCTTTTTCCAACCTCACCAACAACCTTTGTTACAGACTTTTTAAATTTCGCTTCATCTTCAAAATAGCCTAAACTAGATAAATCTAATTTTTTCACTTCAGTACCAGTTCGACCATCAACTAAACTAATAGTATCCTGCACTTCTGCTTTAGCCTCTACAGTATGCCCACCAATATCACTTACCAATGCAACATCACTTACTTTTGCACCACAGCCACTCATTATAGCTACACATAACACCCCAACCAATATACCCTTTACTTTACGGAACAATATACTCTCTCCCTTTCCCCAACATCACTATTATGTATTTATTTCATTTTCATGTATGTTTTGTTACAATCATTTTACAATATGTTTATAAAATGTTACAAGTTATTTTTCACTCTATATAAATTACTCTTTTCTTTTATAAATGTCTATACATATTTACATAAAAGTTTGAGTTTGATAGAATTGTAACTTTTATGTAAACTCTCTCTTTTATCCAGTATATACCATTAAGCAAAAGAAATACAAATCAAAAACCCTCAAGCTATTTTTTATAAAGTGAAACTGTAATCAGTGGGGGTTTTACGGGCATCCCGACCTTCTTTGTTTCTGCTGAATTTTGACATGGGGGTCTTATTGCCCAGCAAATAGCGGGATAAAGAGAAATCCCGTCAACATAAATAGGTATTTGCCGTGCCACCACTCCGCTTTTGCACATACATTATGGTGAATTCAACCTATTTTAAAGAAATGGAGGATGTTATTATGTATCCCTACAATCCATATGATCCATATAATCAATATGCGTACCAACAACCACAGTATGACTTACAAACACAATATCAATCTTATATAGATCAAGCAGAGCACACGAATCCATATGACCAAAATAGACAATTCCAACTTCCAATCTCTTTTCCTGGCACTGGAAATCGTCAATTAGAAAGACGCGTAAATGAGCTTGAACAAAGAGTTCGTCAACTAGAAAATACAGTTGAGCGCCATACACGTAGACTAAACCGCTTAAACCAACGTTTACGCACAGTAGAAAACAGACTAAACATTCCATTCGCAGCATTAGAAGACGGATTTTAATCGAGAAAATAAAGATTATATAAAGGAAGGGGCTTCCCCTTCCTTATATAAATTGACGAAAGTTTTTTCCATCTCTATACTGATAAGAGTTAATGAAATGAAGCAAGGTGATAAATATGGATTTTGAAATAAATTATCTTTCCTTTTATGTTGTACAAGTAGAAGGAAAAGGTGAAGCAGTTGATAAACGCTACAAACATTTTCAAACTTTAGACGCTGAAGAATATGAAGATAGTTCCTTAAAAGAATTTTTGAATGGTGAGTTATTAAAAATATCGAAGCGAAAAGTAGAACGTCATGCAAAAACAGAACAAGCCCCAACAAAAATTGGTCGCTTTATTGTAGAAGAAGGGCACGAACTTGATTCAAACCCTCATTACAACCTTTTTAATCGTATTCGCTTTGCAGAAACAAAAGAAAACTTTAAAGATATGAGCGAACCTCTCGTTTATACATATCTTGACACAAGCGCTGTACGTGGTGGTGTATTTTTAATTGCTCAGGCAAAACTACGCAAATACTTTGATGATCCATTCGTATTCGTAATGAAATGCGACTTTGAACCAAAGGTTGCTTCTATTTCTGATGAATCAACACTGATTCGTAACGTTGAAATGGCCATCACAACAAAGAATATGAAATCTATCCAATATCCGTACATGCCTGAAGAAGGTATGGTTGAAGTAGGCGAACTAAAAATACACCAAGCATCACATGCCCGCTACTTTGAAGACTTCTTAAAATTCGTCGAATACGAACGCTCTATGCCTGAAATTATGAAAACACAAGTAATGGACATGGTATACGACCAAATTGAAGATGTATTTGAAGAAGGTACGGAAGAACGCGAACAATTCGACCAAGCGATGGAAGTATGGGCTGCCAGTCCGAAACGCGAAATTATGGAACAATTTTCAACCGAAGAAGTAATGGAAGCAACCGCTCAAATCGTCGAGCATGCTCCTGAAGTCGAATTAAAACTAAAAGCAGATCATATCTCTGTGAAGGCCCTGCTTGCTGATTTCGGGGATCAAATACATATTGCGAAGGTAAATGATCGATATGTACTTATGATTGAAGCAGACACACTTACATTTGAAAAAGGCTTCTCTCCTATTGAGTTTCTGAAGCCAGATGAGCTGCAAGATGTGATTGAGCGGATTGAGAATAAGCAGCAGTATTCGTTTGATCCGAGCGGTATTGAATAAAGTGAAACTTTAATCAGTGGGGTTTTGTTCATCCCCACTAATTATTAACCCTCACCAATCGGGCTTTTACGGGATAAATACTTCCATATAACTGTTGTTACTGGGCGCTTATAATAAGCGCTCTTTTGTTTATATTAAAAACCGATTCTACTAAGAATCGATTTTTCTGCTTTATAATAAAACATGTTTATTTTCAAATTTTTTTGATGCAAGATGACATTTGTTGCAGAATCAAATACATCCCTTCCTTGTTATACAAGCTTATTTCCATTAGAAATATCTACTTCAATATTTCTATTTGACCAAGTCCTTCTATAAGTTGTTAAGATGCAAATTTCACTTTACTACCTCAAATTTATTGTACTCGTAAAAAGATAATTGAAAACGATATTCCGGATGTTCTCTCACCCAATCGTAGGCTCCTTCTAAAATTTCCATTTTGTTTTGCAAGTCATTAAGTTCACTACATTCGTCCCTTTTCTGTTTGCACAGAGGGCAGAATCCATTCACTATTTCCGCACTCGTCGCCCTAATAGTTTTACTTTCTAAATCAACTACTAGACGAAGAATAACAGAATGCTCTTCTTTTGTAGTCACCTTCATTTCAGCAATCCGATCCTCATTCCAAAAGACACCGTTTAATTCCATCTTTACTGTGACATCTTTAATATCCAAGTCTACCACTATCACACCTCCCTTGTACAAAGCTCAATCTTACTCTTCTATTTTAAACTTTAATACACCACAACTTAAAGAGATATTAAGTTTTTTCCAATTCTTCTTTACTATGAAAGAAAGTGTAGTTAATGCTAATTGTGTGGTAAATATTATCCCAAAAACTAAAACAGTTAAAATGTTAAAGATTGTTTCCATTAAACTACACTCTTTTCTTTATATATATATATATTATTAATACGGTTTAAAGCTCTTATTACGTCTTAACACTCCCAAAGCAATTATAATGCACAATCACAACAACAAGTTGATGCCTATTTAATATCAATACGCTGTTATTACATGTATGTAGTTAGAGGTGGAGGAGAAATTCATTTAACCTCTGTATTCTCCTCCATCTCAGCCAAATACCTAATCTGCCGTTCCGCTTTTCTCACTGCTGTACGAAAATGTTTTTTCAGGAGTTCTACTGTATTTTCACTTATATAATATCTTTCCGTTATACTTTCCCACGTGTCACTACTTTCAAATGTACTCCATTCAAAAGGGCGTTCTGTATTTTTCTTTAGTTCTTTAAATACCCATTTTCGCATCTTTTTTTTCGCTTTTTCTGTTAGTTTTCCGTTTTTTACAAGTTCAAGTTCACCATGTCTTTTGTATCGCTTATTAATATCTCTCTCGCTATATACTTTAAGAAGTATATTTGCTGTATTTTCAGCATCTGCTAAAGCACGGTGCTGTTTTCCTTCCCACGTTAAAGCGAGCTGTTCTACCGCAAAGTGTAAACTTGGCGTATGTTCAAACAATTCCTCATATGCTTGGAAAACAAATTTTTGCAAATCAATTCTATTTTCTTTTTCTATACTTGGGCATTCAACACCATATAATGTACAATCATGAGATAGAAAGCGATAATCTTCTTTTCCCCATGAAACAAATATAGAACCTTCGCCGATGAACTGAATAAATTTCTCTATAATTTGAGGGAATTTTTCTACACCCATTAAATCTTTTTTCGTAATACCGGTTAATTTTGTTGTATGACGAGTTAATCGTGCACTTGGTTTTACTAACTCCGAAAATTCTTCAATTATCTTCATTGTACCTATTTCTATTTTTACAGCTCCGATATCAACTATTTCTGATGGATCTTCTGATTTATACGGTCTGAAATTCCTTTCAATATCAAACACAATGAAATGTGTAGCGTTTTTCAATTTATTTACCTCTTTCTAAATTCCTTTTCACACAAACACTTTATTTTCAGTATTTATTTATTCATGTACTTTATACAAAAATACTCCGAATAAATAAATGAAAATTCAGTCTTGTTATGATATGTAAGTAGGAGGACATCTATAAAAATGCAAAAAAAAGAAGGGCGAGCCCTTCTTTTTTCAAAAATTACTTCTTGTTTACGTTAGTAGCTTGAGGTCCACGGTTACCTTGTTCTACTTCGAAAGTAACTTCTTGACCTTCTTCTAAAGTTTTGAAGCCTTCGCCTTGGATAGCTGAGAAATGAACGAATACGTCTTCTCCGCCTTCAACTTCGATGAAACCGAAACCTTTTTCTGAGTTAAACCATTTTACTTTACCGTTTTGCATGAAAAAAATCCTCCTACAATGTACCTATATGTACATATTCATTTTCAACCACCTTACAATAATAAGCCAGATATTAAAAAACTGCAACCCCTGAGGAGATTTAACATTGCTATCCTCCTCGGAAGTTACAGCTCATTTAAATCTCTATATTATTAAAAGTAAAATGGTTTAAATATACTATATCATATCAATATAATAAAAGTAAAGTTTTTTTCTTAAATTATTTTTTGTTCCCACTGCATTGCTTTTAATTCACCTGATCCGGCTACTACATAACCATCTTTTTGATTAACAATGCGCCATCCGTGCCCTTTAACTGAATCACATACTGTAACAATACCTTCTTCAAGAAGCACACGGCACACACTACTAATCCCCGCCTTATTTTGCGTTGAAGTTGTATATAAAACATGTTGATCTACACTTAAGTCTAAATAACTACTTGCTTTCTGCTCACTTTGACATGTATGCCAATATATTTTTTCACTTGCAATACTTTCATCTATTTTACAATAAGAAATATTTCCGCTAACTCCCTTGCACGATCCACTTGCCGCTACTAAATAAGAATTGTGTAAAGTCAACGCGGAGATCATTTGATTCATCGCAATTTTAATCCTCTTTAATTTACGTGTCTTCAAATCAAAGAGCCAAACACCACCATATTTAGCATGTATTTTCGTACCAATAAATAAGTAATGTTTATATAAAAATAATGATCGAATAGACGGTGCCGCACTGCCATACTCAAGAAACGGATGAATAGTTTCCCATGTCAAACCGAAATTATTAGAAAGATACAGCGTTTTTTCTCCATGAGCAACAACAGTTCCTTGTACATTGCTACATACATTCCAACTCGTTGCTTTTGTTGGAAAACGCTGAATTGTCCAGTTCTCTCCACCATTCATACTGCGAATAAAAATCCCTTCGTCACCTACACCATAAACTACATTATCTTCGCTATGTAAATCCCTAATTCGTTTTTGAAAACCATTTAAAATTCGTTTCCATTCTCCGTCTTGTTCAACAAATAAGCCATTATATGTAGTAGCTAACAACAGTTTTCCATCTCTTAACTTTGTAATAGCAGTTGCACTTAACATTGTCTCCACGTTGACACTCCCATTCTTAGAACTTCTCAGCAAATGCAATTGCAAAATTACTGCATTTTTCAACATCCTCTTCATCTTCTGGAGCTAATTCAATTTTCAGCCCTTCTTGTACAAGCTCTGCACCGCGTTCCACAAGACGTTCTTCAAATATCGTTACCGCTTCACAAAACAGTTCATACGCCGTATCACCCGATCCGAATACCGCTACCTTTTTCCCAGCTAAATCTATATTTTCTAAGTCATCATGAAAATCTTCCGCTTCAAATGGTAATTCACCATCGCCCCACGTATAAGATCCTAAAATGATTCCATCATAAGCTAATAATTCTTCAGCGTCCATGCCTTCCATTTCTTGCAATACTACTTCATGATCAAAAGCATCTAAACTAACTTTAATTAAATCAGCAATACTCTCTGTATTTCCTGACATACTTGCATAAGCTATTAAAATTTTTGCCACTTTGGCATCCCCCTCTAACAATAATTGATTCTCATTCTCATTATATTAATAATGAGAATCAATTTCAATTGATTTTTTCTACTTTTATTTACATTTCACATTACTTATTTCAAATAAGGTGAAACTTTAATCAGTGAGGGTATTCATCCCCCACCTAACTTCTTTGTTTCCGCTGAATTTTGAGGCGGGGGGGGCTTACTGCCCGGCAAATAGCGGGATAAAGTGAAAGTTTAATGAGTCCTCACCAATCAGGCTTTTTCAGACAACCCACAAAGAGCGGAATAAATAAAAAAGCACAGATGACTATACAATCATCTGTGCTTTTTTATTATTTTTTAAAAATACCAAAAGGGTTTCCTACTGGTAAAACAACTTTTCCGAAGTGTGTATTTAACACTGCTGCTGCTGAACCGTAGAAAGATAATAATGAAATAAGAAGTTCAGAATATGCTGCTAAATTATGCATTGCATGCGGCATAACACCTAAAGTACTTAATGAAAGACCGATAAATAAGAAATCAATAAGGACGAAAATCATAAATAATACTTTATGTGTTTCCATTGCACCAATTGTCATAAAGATTGTGAAAATCAAATATCCGATAAAGGCTACACCAAGCTGTTTTGAATCTGCAGCTTGTGCTAATTTTTCGCCAAATACTCCAAGTTGAATTAACCAAGTCATTCCAACACCTAGCCAAAATAGACCGTACGCACCGAATGCTGTTGTACCGAATGTATTGTTATGCTTTGCATCATGAATGCAAGCAAAGATTTGTGCAAATCCTCCTAAAAAGATTGCCCACGGTAATACAAGTGAAACGCCATCTGTTAAGCCTAACTTTTGAGATGATGCTACAAGTGTTACCATCGCTAATCCAAATAGACCAATTCCAGATGGATCCGCTGTTGTCATTTTCACATGATGTGTAGTAGTTTGATTGCTCATATAAACCTCCTGATTATAAACATACTCGAATACAATACTTAAATCAGAAGACTATGTCAATGGTTTTTTTTGTATGTTGTCAGACGTTATATTTTATAATGATTAAATATATTTCTGACCACTTCATAAGGTTTTATATTCACTTTTTCCAACTCGTTTATCGGTAGCCATAACGGAATATAATTTCCCCTACCTTCCAGCTGAAATTCCTCAGCTGTTCCGCTTCCGAACACTCCGCCTGTAATATAGGCAGCATAATAATATTCATTTCCTTTATATTTTACCTTTGCAATAAGGTGCTCCACTTGTATATGTACCCCTAATTCTTCGTATACCTCTCTTTTCGTTGCCTCTTCAGGCGTTTCACCTTCCTCAATCCCTCCGCCAGGAAAAACATAATATCTTTCCTCTTCTCGAATACGTTTTATAAGAGCGATTTTTCCTTCCTGTACAATGATAGCGGCTCCGCGATTTCTTATCATTTTATTACCTCAATACGAATCGCAACTGTTCCCCACTCTTTTTCTTGTTCTTTCGTATATATTTTGTATGTACTTTCTAACATTTCCTCTAAACTATCATTTTCACAATCCAATAATTTTTTATCGATTTGTTCATATATAGCTTTAAAGCTCTCGTATCGCTTTATTTCCGTTACTTTTACCGTCATCATTTCTGTTGTCTTAAGATTCGTAAATACGATTTCATCGTCTTTGTTTATTAGTTGACGTTTTTTATCGTATAGGCGTACTTCATATACTTTTTCCCCTGATTGAATTGACTGAAACGGTTTATTATATAAACCCATTTCGTATCGCATACATCCCACTCCCTTTTGTTCATTTCACCTATTAATACAGTTCACATTACTACATCTTGCATATAATATTCCATACGTATCACTTAATTGAGAAAGGAGGCTGAAGAAGCATGTTATATTTAAATCAAAAACCTGAATATAATAAATATGATATTGGTGATTATACTTATAGTAAAGTAGGGCCAACCATTTTTTCTTGGAACGATGAAACAAAATTGAAAATAGGTAAGTTTTGTTCATTAGCAGAAGAAGTCGTTTTCATACTTGGCGGTGAACATCGCGCAGACTGGATAACGACTTATCCATTTAATGCACTTTTTGATGAAGGAGCACATATTACTGGTCACCCTTCTTCAAAAGGTGATATCGTAGTTGGCAATGATGTATGGATTGGTTATCAATCCTGCATTTTATCTGGTGTTACAATTGGTAACGGTGCCATTATTGGTGCAAAAAGTGTTGTTACAAAAGACGTCCCTCCATATGCAATTGTGGCTGGTAATCCAGCAAAATTTATTCGATATCGTTTCCCGCAAGAAACAATTGACAAACTAGAGAATCTTGCATGGTGGGACTGGGACATTTCTGTTATAAAAGGAGCTATTCCATTACTACTTTCCGACAAAATCGACGAATTTTTCACCTCGCCCGAAAAAGAATCTACATGATTAATGAAGAAAGAGCATCCTTCTCTTACAGGATGCTCTTTCTTCATTTATTTTTTCTTTATTTGCAAATGATCACACGGAGAACATTGAAAAGGAATTTTCCCTAAGCAATTAAGATTCGTTTCGCAAATTTGTTCAATCGTTGGAACAAATGGAATGACAACTATGTTACTTTCTACTATTTGTGTAACAGGTGGCAATACTGTGCCTACTTGATGTTCAAAACGAATACTCGCTTGATTTATATAATTTCCTGAACCATTTGGCGCGCTCTGTACTGCTACTTGGAACGAAACTGTCCTTGCTTCACCAGGATTTAAACTTCCGATAAGAAACCCTACTGCCGGGCTTACATTCGGCACTGGCGTATTATCAACCGTTACACTTCCAGGAACAAATCGAACACTACTATCTAACATATCTTGAAAACGAATATTTTGCATTACAGTATCACCCGTATTTGTGATGACTGTCGTAAACGTAATGACATCTCCAATTGTTGCTACCTGTAAATCTGCCGTTTTTACGACTGTCGTTGAGACATTTTGAGGAATAAACGGGATAACAACTGTATTACTATCACCTTCAACTACTACTGGCGGCTCATTCGGATTTACAGTTGCAAGCCCATTCGCTGTAGCAGTATTTGTAACTAAATTATTTACTTGCCCTCCTATTATTACAACTTGGAAATTAATAATTGCTGCATCATTTGGCTGAAAATCACCTAACGGAATACCAGTATTCGGATTAGCAAATGGAAGAGGTACATCATTTACCGTTACCGTACCATTTATAAATAGCGTATTCGGATCAATGATATCTGTTAACACAATATTGGTCACAGGAACTGTACTATCATTTATAACAGCGATTCCGTAAGTGACAACATCCCCTATCATTGCTACTTCAAAGTTTGCTCCTTTTGCAACAAATAAGATTGCAGTATTTACCGTCACTATAACTGTATTGCTTGTATCCATCACTGTAACTGGCGGCTCCCCTGGTACTAAAATATATTCTGCTAACGCCCCAGCAACGTTCACTACTGTACCACCATCCGGAAAACTTGTAATCGTAGCTTCATATGTTACAAGTGCCGTCTCACCAACTGGTATATCAGGTATCGTAAATCCAATCTGCGGATTTACCCCCGGTTGCGGAACCCCATTTATCGTTACACTATTTGGAACGAAATCAGCTTCCTGAGATAGCACATCGATAAATTGAACATTCATTGCATCAGCAGTACCAGTATTTAATATACGAACAGTATACGTTACCGTTTCTCCTACACCAACAACTGAATGGTCTACTTCTTTTAGCATATCTAAGCTACCTCTATTTACCGGCGTAACCGTCGTATTACTTGAATTTGTAATTGTAGACGGAGGTTCTCCTGGAATCAATTCGAAATCACCCGTTACTCTTGCTGTATTCATAATGCTACTAGAAGGCGGAACTGCGATTACATTTACTTCAAATGTAATTAATACACTATCCCCTACTGCAAGATCAGGCAATGCAAAGCCTACAAATGGATCTAAACCTACTTGCGGAATCCCATTTATTTGTACACTTCCAGGAACGAATTCTAAACTAGGTGATGGAACATCGATAAACTGAACATTCGTTGCTGTTACCGTTCCCGTATTTGTAACTTGCACACTATACGTTAACGTATCTCCTAATCGTGTCGCTTCTTTATTTACAGATTTTATAACGCTGAATCGTCCTCTATTCACTCTAGTTATCGTCGTATTACTCGGCTCTGTTACTACAACTGGTGGTTCTCCTGGCACTAAAGTAAAGCTTCCTGTTATATTTGCAACGTTCGTAATTGTTCCTGATGACGGGATGTTTGTAACTGTCGCTTGAAACGTCACTATAACTGTTTCACCAACTGGGATATCTCCAACTCCAAATCCAGTAATCGGATTTAAGTTTGGTTGCGAGGCTCCATTTATCGTTACACTATTTGGTACAAATGACGCCCCTGCTGAAATGGTATCAACAAACTGAACAGCATTAGCTGTTACTGTTCCAGTATTTGTTATTTGAACCGTATACGTTAATATATCTCCAACGAGAGTAGCAACCCTATTTACTTGTTTAATAACATTAAATTGCCCTCTATTTACAGTTGTAAGTGTTGTATTGCTCGGCTCTGTTACTATAACTGGTGGTTCTCCTGGTACTAATACAAAACTTCCAGTTACATTTGCCGTATTGGCAATTGTTCCGTTTGATGGCGCACTAACAACGGTTACTTGGAAGATGACTTCTACACTTTCACCTGGGTTTATATCTGGAAGCGGGAATCCATTATTCGGATTGAATCCAGGTTGTAACACACCGTCTATCGTTACAGTGTTCGGCACGAATGCTATAGAGGAAGGTAATACATCACTATATTGAACATTCGTTGCTGGCACTGTTCCTGTATTTTGAACTACTGTTGTATATGTGATTGTATCGCCTACTGCAACAACCGGCTGACTCACTGATTTTAAAACATTCAAACCAGGCTTATTGATTTCTGTTAATGTCGTATTACTTGTCGTTGTTTCCGTAATAGGCGGTTCTGTTTCACTTACAGCAAATGTAGCTGTAACGTCTACAAAATTAACAATCGTTCCACCTTCTGGTATGCTTGTAACCACTTCCTGATATGTGACAAGTACAAAATCATCGACAGGTATATCTGGAACTGTAAAACCAATGAAAGGATCTAATCCTGGTGCTGGTACCCCGTTTATGCTCACACTTCCTGGTACAAATGCTACACCCGCGGAAGTAGTATCGATAAATTGAACATTCGTCGCTGGCACTGTTCCGAAATTAAAAATCAATACATCATACGTTAATATTTCTCCTACCGTCGCTACTTCTTTATCTACTAGTTTCAATGGAAAAATAAAGGCTATATTAATTGTCGTAACGACTAAATTTGTTAATATCGTTTCCGTAATCGGTGGTTCCTGCGGATTTGGTTGTGAAGTAAATGTAACATCTGCATCATTTAATATGACTTCATTATCTGGAATTTCTGTAATCGTCACTTGGAATGTGGCCTCAATACTTCCACCAGCGATTAATAATGGAGTAACTGTAAATCCTATTTCTGGATTTAAACCAAGTTGCTGCACTCCACCTATCGTTACACTATTGTCAACAAACGTCGTTCCTTCTGGTATGACATCTTGGAAGAACACATCTGTAACAGGGATAATTCCTACGTTTGAAATGAGCACAGTATACGTTAATACATCCCCAACGGCCCCAGTTGCAACATCAACTGTTTTTGTTGCAGTTACTTCACCAGGAGGAGGTAACGGTATTGTAACTACCGTTGTATTACTTGAATTCGTTGTTGTTACAGGTGGCTGTAAAGGATTTAATAAGAAAGTGGCTGTAGCAGATGCTGTATTTAATACCGCTCCACGTGTAGACGGTGCAACTACCGTAACTTGGAACGTTACTGTCAATGATGTTCCAGCTGCAATATTAGGAAGCGGGAAACCAACATTTGGGTCAAATCCAGGTTGTGGCGTTCCATTTATCGTTACACTATTTGCTACAAAAGTTGTTTCTAAAGCAATTGGATCAAGGAAAGAGACATTCGTTGCTGTTACTGTACCGTTATTTCGAATGACAACAGAATACGTGTAAGTTTCTCCAAGTGCTGCTTGTTGTACAGATGAAGATTTTTGTATATTTAACTGTGCTGTGTTTACTTGCGTCACTACAAAATTACTATTTGTAACAGTCGTTATTGGAGGGTTTGCTGGATTTATAAGAAAACTTGCAGTAACGTTCGATTGGTTTCTTATATTTCCACCGCTCGGAACACTCGTCACTGTAACTTGAAACGTAATCGTAGCCGTTTGCCCGACCGGAATATTTGGTACCGGGAAACCTAGCATAGGATCCGCGCCTTGCTGTACGACTCCATTTATCGTCACACTATTTGCTACAAAGGCAGTACCAGACGGAATTGGATCTTGAAAAACAATATTCGTTGCAGGAACAGTTCCTGTATTTTGAATAAGAATCGTATACGTTAACGTATCTCCTACACCGGCTTGTAGTGTATTTACACTCTTCATTACATTAAGTGATCCTACATTCACTCGCGTCACAACAATATTACTAATCGTTACAATTGTAATTGGTGGCTGGAGAGGACTTACTTGGAAATCAGCAGTGACATTCGCATTATTCGGAAGAACTCTATTTGGTGGTACACTCGTGATTGTCACTTGAAAAGTGACCGTCACCATTCCTCCTACTGGAATATTAGCAAGTGGAAATCCAGTTGTCGGGTTTAAACCTGGTTGAGGTGTCCCGTTTATTGTTACACTATTCGCTACAAAAGTGGTTCCAACTGGAATCGGATCAAGGAATGATACATTTGTCGCTGTCACCGTTCCACTATTTTGTATACGAACTGTATACGTTAACGTATCTCCTACACCGGCTTCAGTAGCACTTACACTTTTCATTACATTTAACCCTGAAGAATTCACGATCGTCATAACAGTATTACTTGGTACTGTTACAGTAATCGGCGGCTCTGTTGGATTTACAAGGAAATCTCCAGTTACATTCGCATTATTTACAACATTATTTCCTTGGGGAATTTCATCAATTAATACTTCAAATGTAACAATAACACTGGCGCCAGTAGGCAAATTATTTAATGGGAATCCAAGTTCTGGATCTGCCCCTTCTTGTAAAACACCATTCACAACTACACTATTTTCAATAAATAATGTCCCTTGGGGAATTGAATCTTGGAAAAATACATTCGTAGCTGGTACACTACCTGCATTTATGACTTCTATTGTATATACTAAAATATCCCCTACTGTTGCAACATCCGTATTGACTGCTTTCACAACTTCAAAGTTTCCTGATTGTACTGTCGTATTCACAACATTACTCGGTACATTGATTGTTACTGGTGGTTCATTCGGATTCACTTGAAAGCTTGCTGTTACATTTGCTTGATTTAAAATATCTTCATTTTCTGGATTCTGTACAATTACTACGTCAAATGTGACTACAACCGTTTGAGCCGCAGGAATATTCGGAAGAGAGAATCCTGTATTCGGATTTAGTCCACTTTGCTGTACTCCATTAATTGTTACAGAATTTGCAACAAATGAAACAGCGGAAGAAATAGCGTCTTGGAAAAATACATTTGTTAACGGAACGTTTCCTGTATTTTGAACGGCAATTGTGTATGTTAAAGTGTCTCCTACTGCCGCTTGCGTTGTATTCACTTCTTTTATTACATTTAAACCGCCTGTATTAACTTGTGTCACAACTGTATTCGTTTGTCTATTAATCGTTATTGGTGGCTGATTTGGAATAACGACGAAATTAGCAGTTACATTTCCGCGATTCGCAATTGTGCCTCCTGATGGCGTTGATGTCACTCGTACTTGAAAAGTCACTGTCCTACTTCCGCCGGGAGATATATTTGCTACTGTAAACCCAGTCGCTGGATTTACCCCAGGTTGTGAAACCCCATCCACAGTCACACTATTTGCTATAAATGTCGTTCCAATTGGTATTGGATCTTGAAAAATAACGTTCGTTGCAAGTACATTTCCTGTATTTTGAATTGTTACCGTGTACGTAAGAACATCGTTAACCGTTGCAAAAGCTCTATCCACTGTTTTTCTCGTTGTTATATCAGCTATATTAATTGTCGTAACTACAGTATTACTTGTCGCTTGCCCTGAAACTGGTTGTTGACCAGGCACTGGAGTAAAGGTAAATGTTGCACTTGCACGGTTTGGAATTGGATTGACAAGAGGGTTCGATGTTACTCGAACTTGAAAGCGCACTACAGTCGTTTGCGAAGCATTAATACTTCCTAGATTAATACTACTTGCTGGATTCGCTCCTGGACGCGCTACTCCATTTACCGTAACGCTATTTGCGACAAATGTTGTTCCAGCAGGGATACTATCAACAAAAATAACATTGCTCGCAGTGACATTTCCATTATTTGTGATATTAACTGTGTACGTTAATACATCATTAAGCGTTGCCGTCTGTAAATCTACAGATTTCTGCATACTTATAGTTGCTTGATTCACTGTCGTTTGTACTGTGTTTGAAGAAGACGTACTTGTAATAGGAGGACTACCAACGAAAGGACGAAATTGATATGACACCATTGCACGATTTAAAATAGGATTGGGATTCGGGAATGATATTATTCGAACTTGAAATGTAACAATTCTTTGCGTGTTATTTGGGATTGTACCTAAATTAATTCCATTAGAAGGGTTTGCATTCGGCTGTGTTACTCCCCCTACCGTAACACTACCTGCAACAAACGTCGTTCCGTTCGGAATACTATCACGTAATACAACGTTTTCTGCACTTCCTGTTCCTGTATTTGGGACCGTAATCGTATAAGTGAGGGTATCCCCTACCCCTGCGACTGTTCTATTAACTGATTTAACAGGATTAATAATTGGACCTGTTGCATCAATTTGAACACCAAAACCAGCTGCTGCGTATCCATCTCCATTTGTAACAAATCGAACCGTTGCTGATGTTTGACTGTTTACTAAAGATGAGGAGGCATCTACATTCGTAATATCCCACCCTTGTCTTCGGACGGCCAAAGCTAC
The DNA here is from genome assembly GCF_051916885.1 of Bacillus cereus group sp. MYBK14-1. Classification (NCBI taxonomy): domain Bacteria; kingdom Bacillati; phylum Bacillota; class Bacilli; order Caryophanales; family Bacillaceae; genus Bacillus; species Bacillus cereus group sp. MYBK14-1. The sequence continues at coordinate 1,012,419 of NZ_JBQAHM010000001.1, forward strand.
CCCTAACGGCTGATTCAAATCTCCAAACGTGCCGCTCGTATCTAAATTTCCACTATCATTACAAATTTGTGACTGAAAGAAATTATTCGCAGGATTTCTCGGTCCGAATAATGCAACTGTAGCATTTGCATTCGGCCCAAAGCGAAGTTGATCTCCAACAATGTTAGAATCACCTTCTTGAGCAGTTACGAGCACTCTTCCTGTAACAGCTCCTGTTGCCGGCGTAGCAAAACCTGAAATTGTAGCATCAACTGGCGGGGATGAAGCATCGATAATTTCTTGACCTGCATATACTGACAAATTTCGAAGTGGTAAACTTGCATTTTGATACACAACCTCAAGCGTCCATCCAGCTGAACGACTGATTGTCGGGTCGGCTGAAGTTCTTGCAGCTGGCACAGCACCCGTTGTATATGTGCCTGCTCCACCTGCACTAACAAGATTTGTTACATTGGCAGAGCGAGCATAATAAAACTGATTTCCTACTGAACCTTGCTGCGCGGTAGCAGGATCTGGCGTAACAGAAAACGTCCCTGCTGGCGTTGTAAATGTAATGTTATCATTTAAAAATGGTAACACATCTTCCGTATCAGTCCGGAAAGTACCAGCCCAAACTAATTCTGCATATAATACACTGCTTCCCGCTGGAAGATTTAAAATTGCACTTGAAGAATTCAATTGCCATTCATCTGTTGTCCCTGCTGGGAACCCTGGTACTTGCAATGCTGTATTTACTGTCGTAAACACAGCAAGTGTACCAAAAATATTACCTGGTGCAGGTGATGTAGGGCTAAGTCCCAGCGTATTCCCAGTAAACGTGACGGCACCAGGTACTGTTGTCGTAAACCTATTTATAAAAGGCACACAATCATCTCATTTCAATTATAGTAAAAAGTGCTCTATACTATAAAATGTAGACAAACTATACAATGTACGTTGTCCAACAAAATTCCGCACATATGAGAGGGGTTTATAAAACTATGCGCTACGTTATCATAACAGGAACTTCACAAGGTTTAGGTGAGGCAATCGCTACGCAATTATTAGAAAAAAATACAACTGTCATCTCTATTTCTAGAAGAGAAAATCAAGAGCTTACAAAACTTGCAGAGCAATATAACAGCAATTGCATTTTTCATTCCCTAGATCTTCAAGATGTACATAACTTAGAAACTAACTTTAAAGAGATCATTTCATCTATTAAAAAAGACAATGTATCCTCTATTCATTTAATTAATAATGCGGGTACAGTTGCACCTATGAAGCCAATTGAAAAAGCTGAAAGTGAACAATTCATTACGAACGTTCACATTAATTTACTTGCACCTATGATTCTTACATCTACATTTATGAAACATACGAAAGACTGGAAAGTAGATAAACGCGTTATTAACATTTCATCTGGTGCAGGAAAAAACCCTTACTTTGGCTGGGGCGCTTATTGTACAACGAAAGCTGGTGTAAATATGTTTACACAGTGCGTAGCAACTGAAGAAGTGGAAAAAGAATATCCAGTAAAAATCGTCGCTTTTGCACCTGGCGTTGTTGATACAAATATGCAATCACAAATTCGCGAAACAAATAAAGAAGATTTCATAAATTTGGACCGCTTCATTGCATTAAAAGAAGAAGGAAAACTATTATCACCTGAATATGTTGCGAAAGCTATTCGTAACTTACTAGAAACTGAGGACTTCCCTCAAGGCGAGGTTATTAGAATCGATGAATAACAAAAAGGCGTGCTAAAATAGCACGCCTTTTTGTTCTACTTCTCTAAAAATATATGCACAGACTCCGCAATTTGCTCATAACCAATTTCTTGATAAATTTTATTCGATGTCGGATTCGCTAAATCAGTATATAACGTAGTCGTCTTGTACCCTTCATCTAACATACGTTGACTAAGTGCCGCTACACACTTAGATGCGTATCCCTTTTTCCTTGCTTCTTTCGGCGTATATACAAAATTAACTGTTATATTATTTTTAGTTGGTCTCGTTTTTGCAGCTACAGAAACGAGTTTCCCATCCACTTCCAAACCAAACAGTCGATTTGTAGTTATTAATGTATATGCAGTTTGTTTTGCTTCTTCTTTCGTAGTAGGAAGCTTTACATCTTCACAAAATTGATATATCCACTGTTCTATTAATGGTAATTCATCATTATTTACCGCTCGAAAAAGTCCATTCGCATTACACTTCTTCTTTACTCTGTTCAACTCATACACACCTTGCTCCATTGCAACATTCATTTTCTTATTTTCTAATACCGCAATCTCTTCCGCTAATTTCTGTACAATTTTCTTATTACCGATCAATCCAGGAATATCCGGATATACTTTCGTTAACTCTTTTGCAAGTTCCTCAATAGCTACTCCCGAAATTTCAGAAGTTGCAACAATGATTTGTTTCTTCTCTTCTGTTTGCAGAAATACAACCGCAATGTCTTCTCCTTGTTTCGCTATCCCCATAAATATCGGTTCTTGAACCATTTGTAATACACCTAATATGAGATTGTTTTCCTGCTCATTCTTTTCTAGAAATGGTGTAACATCTTCTTTAAAATGAAAAATCTCTTCATATACATGTAATTGAATCATCGACAATCTCTTCTCTCTATTTATATTTTAATTAAGTATTGGCGATTAATTCATTAAATCCCTCTTTTACGATTCAATAATATTCAAAGCTAATGTATTCAAGGCATTTTCAGCTTGTAAAATTCTCTGTTTTTCCTTTTCAAATACATCTTCTTCTTTTCGAAAGGACTCTTTTCGATTTTTAATCATACGCTTCATTTCTTTTTTACTCGGTCCACCGTATACATTTCTTTTTTGAATAAAAGCTTCTGGCGATATAATTTCTTTCCACTCTTTTTCTAATAAATTTATTTTAAAATGTTCTTGCAAATACATATTTACATCTTTGAAGTGTAATTCATGTAGTTCTTTTTTCTGCTCCAATGACATATTTGCAATAGCACTTGCTGCATGATGAGCATGCCGAAATGGAATTTCATAATTTTTCGTTAAAACATCAGCGAAATCCGTTATCGTTATTGCATGTTTATAGGAACGACTTTTTAACGTTTCTTCTTCTACTTTCATCGTTAGGATCACTGCATTCATCATACAAAAAACACGAATCGCCTTTTCAATCCCTTTATATAAATATGGCTGCAAGTCATCTTCCGTATCGACAATATCACCAAATGGTGTATTATGAATCATTTGAAATACTGTAAATGCTTCTCCTAAAGCACTACTCGTAATTGCACGAGCGTGTTCAATTGAAACCGGATTTCGTTTTTGCGGCATAATACTACTAATTTGTACATATGGCTTTGCAACAGTAATACCGTCATATTCTTTCGTTGCTAACAACAAAAAGTCATGAATCCATCTACTCGTATTCGTCATCATTACCATAAGTAGCGAGCTAACTTCTAATAAATAATCCGCTCCGGCAACAGCATCATATGAGTTCTCAATTACAGTTGTAAATCCAAGTAGATGAGCAACTCGTTCTCGTTTAATCGGGAAACTTGTTGTAGAGAGTGCAGCCGCCCCCATTGGAGACTGATTTAAAAGCTGGTACGTTTTTTTCATTCGTTCTAAATCTCTTTGCATCGTATCATAAATTGCTAACGTATAATGACCAAATGTTGTTGGCTGTGCCGGTTGTGTATGTGTATAAGCTGGCATGATCGTTTCCTTATGATCATCAGCAAGTTGCAGTACACTTTCTTGCAATAGCAAATAATGTTCCATTAATCGTAATATATACCGCCTTAAACTCATGCGATACATCGTTACACCCATATCATTTCTACTTCTACCAATATGCATATTACTTACAAAATCGCATTTCGCTTCTTGAGAAATTAAATGTTCGATTAAAAAAAAGAGGTCTTCATGCTGCTCTGTATATACCAATTTATCTTTTGGTATTCGCTCTACTTTTCTAAGTGCGTTTAATATAACTTTAGCTTCTTCTATTTTTATTAAACTTTCTTCAGTCAGCATCGTAATATGTGCTTTATGCACTTGAAACATATCTTTCAATAAGTAATTTCGTTGAAAATCAAATACATGTTGTAATACACAATCCACATATGTTTTTCCAGGGAAATCAGCGCCTTCACTCTTTATAAACTCTTCCTTACTCTGTTTCATCACCTTTTCCCCTCTCACCTAAGTATTACTACCCATCATACCCATTGATAGAAAAAAAGTGCCTGTACATCAAAATAAACTCGGTGCTCTCTGCACCGAGTTTATTTAATAAAAGTCGCATCATACTTATCACTTTGCAACACTTGGAAATGTAAGTTTGCTAAATGTTTCCGTATTTCTGCACTATCGTCTTCATTTAAATTATTCGCCAAAAACACAATCTCCGTACAGTTTCCACGTTTATCCATAGCGTAAACTGCTTTTGTAACCGTCCATGGTGTATAACCATTCTTTTGCCCAGCATGTCTAAATGTTTTACGGTATTTCTTGGCACTCATGTCTGTTTCAACGATATTTGCCCACACTTTTTCTTCAGCTTCTGTCAAGCCACCTTTATGGTTTGCCTTTTGAAGTAATACCATATAATCATTTGCAGAAGCTGCTGGTAATCTATCTGACCAAATTTTGTCGTAACGTTCCTCTAAATAAAGCGGAATTTCCTTCTGTAATAATGGTCCCTTCTTCTTTAAGCGTTCATGAATAATCATCGCATATTCACGATATTGCTCTTGAGACATTTCTTTTAACTTTTTCTCTATTTTATATTTTGGAACATGTAATTCTTTATGCAAATATCCCGGGATATACAAAGATGAAACGATTGGAAATAGTGGTTGATGTGCAGGAAGTGATAAACTTTGTAAATTTCGATTGATGTTATCTAATCCTAACAATTCCATTAAGTATTCAGCATTTGCATTCGAACTAAACTTAACCATTCCTTTTGCCACTTCTTCTAAAGAAACCGCTCCTTCAGTTATCTTGCCCGTTTTCTCCAAATACTTTTGCCATCTATCTTGTGCACCACCATCTGTATTCGGCACATAATAGCGATTCACATCATTAATCGACACGAAACTAGAAGAATCAATTTTCCCTTCAGTAACTTGTTTCGTATATTCAAGCGCCACAATTAATTTCATCGTACTAGCAACTGGCAATACAACATTTGGGTTTACAGAATAAACAACTTTATCATTTCTCTTTACTAGAAGCGCACTATTTTTTTCATCTTTATGTTCTTCAATAAAAGATGCAATATACTGTGCATCATCATTATTTGAACTCCACACTTTTTTCACTAAAAAGTTACCCGATATTAGCAAAACAAAAATACCCACAATTACTGCGCATACTATAGTTTTTTTCAAGTAAAATTCCTCTCCTATTGTGTAACTCTTCTCTATTTATCATTTAAAAACAAAATAATGGAGATGGTCATTTACATAACCATCTCCATTATTTTAACTTGTATGCTCCTATTATGTCTACGTCATAAATTTCACAAAATCCTCAAGAAACTTTTTATAATGTAACGACCAACCAATTCGCACCCAATTTTTTAATGCTTTTGCATCAGGTTGAGGCCGAAAATCAGCAATACTCTCTCCTTTTGCAATTCCAGCTGTATCTACATCGACACGACGATATACATAATCTAAAAGGGATGGATTTGCCGCAACCATCATTGTAACGACGTCATGTACTGGACTTCCTTTTATTTTCGGATTTAACTTTCTATAAGCTTTATAATAGTACGTAAATATCGGCTCGATTAACTTATTAAAACTCGTTTTAGAGTGTTTCGTAATATATTTTACCATTTCCGGTGTAATAATTGCTTCAGATGTAACGTTAAGTGGCACTAATGTCACATTTTTGGCATTTTGCATAACTAATTGTGACGCAATGGGATCACCATGAAAATTCGCCTCTGCGACTGGTGTTACATTGCCAGGCATTAAGAAAGCACCGCCCATTATATAATATTCTTTCACATACTTCATCATCGGCTTTTCTAAAATAAATGCTGTCGCTAATGTTGTTGATCTACCAGCATCGACTATTATTAATTCTCCTTTATATTTTTCAAGAAGATCAAAAAATGTACAAAAAGGCTTTATATTTGGTGAAAAAGTTTTTGGAGGTTTAATTGGCCCTAAACCGTCTGTCCCATGAATTTCTGGATAATACGTCGTAATATCTCCGGATAAAGGAATTTTCGCACCATTAATAACAGGTATATCTTCCCGTCCTGCCATTTGCAATAAATATGCGGCATTACTTGTCGCCTTTTCTTGTGTTACATTTCCATATCCCGTTACTACACCAACAATATCAATATCAGGATGCAACAATCCATACATAATTGCTAAAGAGTCATCAATTCCTGGGTCTCCTAAAAATAACACTTTTTTCATCGACCTCAACTCCATCCCCTCAGTTGTTATTAATTTATGAATAACCGTGGATATACAGAATAAAAAAAGAACAAATTCATACGAAAAAACGCAGTCTTATAAGGACTACGTTCTTCAGCTAACCTATACTGTTTTTTTTACAGCACTCATACTTCCAATAACATAAGCGATAAACGCAAAACAAATCGGGAAGACAACTGTATGTATACCGAACGGATTTGGATAGAAAAGATGAATACACATATATGAGCCTACCCCAACTAAAATAGACGCAAGCGCTCCTGTAGCATTTCCTTTCCTCCAATATAACCCTAATACGATTGGCCAAATGAATGCTGCTTCTAATCCACCGAAAGAAAATAAATTTAGCCATATTAAAAAATCTGGTGGTTTAATCGCCGCTGCATAAACGAGTAGTCCTACAATACCAGTAATCCACAAACTTCCTTTTTTTATCGTACTGTCTGCTGCATCTTTATTTATGTAATTTACATATATATCTTTAATAATTGACGAGCTTACAAGTAATAATAAAGAGTTTACTGTAGACATAATCGCTGCCATCGGTGCAGCTAAGAAAACTCCAGCTAACCAAGGAGGTAACACTTCCATCGCAAGTAGCGGCATTACTTTATCTGGTACCGTTATACCTGGAAGTACTACTCTTGCAAATACACCAGTTAAATGCATACCGATCATAATTGTGCCAACGACAACGGTTCCAATTATTAAAGCTTGATGCATCGCTTTTGAATTTTTATAAGACATGGCACGCACGCTAATTTGCGGTAAGCCGACAACGCCAATTCCAATTAAAATCCAAAATGATGTAACATATGATTTCGTTAAACTGCCATCTGCTCCGAATGGTGTAATTAACTTTGGATTAATTTGAACAAGTTCCTGCATAATCTTTTCAATTCCACCACCAGCAATGACAGTAGCAATTAAAATGATTGTCGTTCCAACTAACATAATGATTCCTAATAATGTATCTGATAGAGCAACTGCACGAAATCCACCAATTAATACGTACACAAGTACAGAAAAAGTAAATAAAAATAGTGCTGTTGTATACGATAGACCAGTTAGTGACTCGATTAATCGTCCACCACCGACCCACTGGGCTACTGTCGCTGAAAATAAAAAGATAATAATACATAACGCAGAAAGTATAACAACTGCTTTATTATTGTATCTCCCTTTTAAATAATCGATAAGAGTAATTGCTTCCATCTTCCTAGCGATAATTGCAAACTTTTTACCGATAACCGTTAAAACGATATAGCCTGTTACAACTTGAATCGCAGATAACAGTACCCATCCAAGACCCATATTGTAAGCAATACCAGGGCCACCAATAAAGCTACTTGCACTACCGTACGTAGCAATCATTGTCATCGCTAATAATAAACCGCCTAGCTCACGCCCACCAAGAAAATATTCTTGTAAAAATTTATTATGAGCAGTTGCTTGTACACGTCTTGAAGCATATACACCAATTAAAAATACAACGATAAACGAAATTATCATTGGAATGATTACATACCAATTCATCTATTATTCCTCACTTTTTTCTTCCTCATCGAGTGAAATATCTTGAAATACAAAACGAACAACTAAACTAAGTAAAATAACCATAACGATAAATCCAACGATACAGCTATAAAAAAACCATGCGGGAAAACCTAATACATATGTATATTCATTCGGATTTTTACTACCAAGCCCATAAGCAAATCCGTACCATATTATAAAATTAATAATAGCAAGTCCAAGACCAATTAACGCTTCTCTATGGGCTATTCGAAAGCGTGGATCATCATGATAATCTTTCATTTTTACCCCTCCTCTCACGATGTATTATTGTACCATTGTTCTTCTAGTTTTTCCTACTAGAAAGCAAAAACAAGCAGGATTTTTTATAATCATATAGAAGATTCTCTTACATTACATATTTTTTACAATTGTAACACAAATGAAATTTGAATTTTCAGTATTTCTTAATTATGATTTTAATTAGAGGCTTTCCATCTAGTTTCCACATCCTTGATTTCGGAATAAGCGCCGTCTCGTACTGCGTTTACATTATATTTTCAAGGGGGTTATACAATGAGTCAACTAGCTGTAAATCTTCATGAAAAGGTAGAGAAATTTCTTCAAGGTACAAAAAAGTTATATGTGAATGGATCTTTCATTGAAAGCGCTTCCGGTAAAACATTTAAAACACCTAACCCAGCAACTGGTGAAACACTTGCCGTCGTTTCTGAAGCTGGTCGCGAAGATATTCATAAAGCTGTAGTCGCAGCTCGTATGGCTTTTGACGAAGGTCCTTGGTCTCGTATGAGCACCGCTGAGCGAAGCCGTCTCATGTACAAGTTAGCTGATTTAATGGAAGAACATAAAGAAGAGCTTGCACAGCTCGAAACATTAGATAACGGAAAGCCAATCCGTGAAACAATGGCAGCAGACATACCACTTGCAATTGAGCATATGCGCTATTACGCTGGATGGGCTACGAAAATCGTTGGTCAAACAATTCCTGTTTCCGGTGATTACTTTAACTATACACGCCATGAAGCTGTTGGTGTCGTTGGTCAAATTATCCCTTGGAACTTCCCGCTTCTTATGGCAATGTGGAAAATGGGAGCAGCGCTTGCTACAGGATGTACAATCGTTTTAAAACCTGCAGAACAAACTCCACTATCTGCTCTATACTTAGCTGAATTAATTGAAGAAGCTGGATTCCCGAAAGGTGTTATTAATATCGTACCTGGATTCGGTGAATCAGCTGGACAAGCTCTCGTTAATCATCCACTCGTTGATAAAATTGCATTTACCGGTTCTACTCCTGTCGGTAAACAAATTATGCGACAAGCATCCGAAACATTAAAACGCGTTACACTTGAATTAGGCGGTAAATCACCAAATATCATATTGCCAGATGCTGATTTATCTCGCGCGATTCCTGGTGCACTTTCTGGTGTTATGTTTAACCAAGGACAAGTATGCTCTGCTGGATCACGCTTATTTGTTCCGAAGAAAATGTATGATAATGTCATGGCTGATCTCGTCCTCTATTCTAAAAAACTAAATCAAGGTGTCGGTCTTAACCCTGAAACAACAATTGGCCCTCTCGTTTCCGAAGAACAACAAAAACGGGTAATGGGCTACATTGAAAAAGGGATTGAAGAAGGCGCTGAAGTACTTTGCGGAGGAAGTAATCCATTCGATCAAGGCTACTTCGTTTCTCCTACAGTATTCGCTGACGTAAATGATGAAATGACGATCGCAAAAGAAGAAATTTTCGGTCCAGTTATTTCTGCAATACCGTTTAACGATATTGACGAAGTAATTGAACGTGCAAATAAATCACAATTCGGCTTAGCCGCTGGTGTGTGGACAGAAAATGTTAAAACAGCACACTATGTTGCAAGTAAAGTACGTGCAGGTACAGTATGGGTAAACTGCTATAACGTCTTTGATGCAGCATCTCCATTTGGAGGATTTAAACAATCTGGTCTTGGCCGTGAAATGGGATCTTACGCATTAAATAACTATACAGAAGTAAAGAGCGTTTGGCTTAACTTAAATTAATGAGAAAGAACCTGACCTACCTGGTCAGGTTCTTTTCATTATGTATTCCTTTAAACTTGCAGTCCTCCGCTCACATTTAATACTTCACCTGTAATATAAGATGCGTATTCTGATGCTAAAAAGGCTGCTGCGTTCGCAATATCTTCTGGCGTTCCAATTCTACCAACTGGAATAGCGCCAACCATCTTTTCTTTCACTTTATCTGGTATCGTTTTGGTCATATCTGTATCCATAAACCCCGGACAAATCGCATTACAAGTAATACCGAAACTTCCAACTTCTTTCGCTGCTGTTTTCGTTAATCCTACAACTCCTGCCTTTGTAGCCGCATAATTTGCTTGACCTATGTTTCCTTCTCTACTAATTGAAGATATATTAATAATGCGTCCATACCCTTGTTGTCTCATGTAAAGAAGCGCGGGTTGCATACAATAAAAAACTCCAGTTAAATTCACTTGTAATACTTGTTCCCAAGCAGATTTCTCCATTTTATGTAACATTGCGTCTCTTGTAATTCCAGCATTATTCACCAAAATATGTAATGTACCAAATTTTTGAACCGCATATTCAATTAACGACTTTGCTTCATTTTGATTACTCACATCACATCGATATGAGCACACTTCATATCCTTCATCTGATAACTCACGTGTCGTTTTTTGTAGATTCTCTTCATTTACATCGCTAATTAATACTTTCGCCCCTAGTTTTGCATAAACCCTTGCAATCTCTTTTCCAATTCCCTGTGCAGCTCCTGTTACAACAGCTGTTTTCCCATTTAAAAACTCCATTCCTATCCCCCATTTCTATTACTTATACTGTATATTTCGGCTCCTTGCTTTCCAATTCCTCTTTGTATAAAAAAGTCTATTTGTGTCAAACTAACTTTGCAACGTCGCATAAACGCAAGGAGATTGTGTCGAATGAACAAAAAGAATTTCAAACAAAGCAAAGCAACTGATGGCATTGATGTTGAGTTCTCTCGCGAACTCGCTGACCACAATGACTTAGAAGCAAACGCACGTGCAAATGCCGCTGATGCACGTCAAAAGCGCCAATCAACCGAAAAATAAGGTACATCACAACCTTATTCTTTTCAAAAGGGACCTACTACCCAACAAAATAAACCGAGAGACATCTCTCGGTTTATTTTCTATATTTTTTTGCATAATGAGCCAAAGTAAGCAATGGATATATATGAGCATAACTATGATAACGAATATAAAACCCACCTGGTAAACCTGTTCCAGTAGGATATTTTTCATTTATATAAGAGTTGGAGAGCAAATATGAAATACCTTTTCGAATGACTGGCGTTTCTTTATCATAGTAAGAAATGAGGGCATCTAACGCCCATGCTGTTTGGGATGGTGTACTAAATGGCAAAGTAACAAATCTTTTTTCCACACTACTTTGGCAAGATTCTCCCCAGCCACCATCTTCATGCTGTATATGTTCAAGCCATAAAGCTGCTCGTTTCACTGATGGATCGCTAGATGGTATTCCTAGTGACCGTAAACCAGTCAACACTGCCCACGTACCATATATATAACAAATTCCCCATTTCCCATACCACGATCCATTTTCCTCTTGTACATTCATTAACCAATTTATCGCACTTTGTTTTTGTTTCTCGGGCAATTCATTTTGCGTATACGTTCCGAAAAATTCTAATACTCTTCCTGTAATATCTGGTGTAGAAGGATCTGTAATCATATCACTTGCATTTTCGATTGGTAAATTTGCTAATATACGGCTCGTTACCCCTTTTTCAAAAGCCCCCCAACCACCATCATTATTTTGCAATCCTTTAACCCAATTAACCGCTCGCTTCCAAGCAGTGTCTACATTTTCGTTCCCTCTACTTCGCGCCAATGCTCTTAACGCAGCAGTTGTATCATCAATATCTGGAATCGTCGTATTCACATTCGAAAAGCCCCAACCACCTGGGAAGAGATCCGGTGCATGTACACTCCAATCTACTTTCTTCGTTTGCTGTTTTCTTAGTAAATATGCTGATGCATTGTGAATCACTTTACTTGCTTTCGGAACTTGAGCTTCTTGCAAAGCATAACTGAGTAAAGCTGTATCCCATACAGTTGATGGAGAGTTTTGCAAATGGCTCCCTCTCTCCATCTTCCATATATAAGATGTGATTCCCGTTATAGCTTTTTGAATAATTGGTGATTGAATAGAATGTCCTAATGCAAGTAAAGCATAAATCATATAAAACGAGGCAGTTGCGTAGCTATATAATGTTCCATTTTCATCAATACGCTCTTTCATAAAACGTTCTACTTCCTCATATCCTTTATGATGCAAAGAAAGTGGATACGTTATAATTTTCTTCACGTCACTTACTAACGTTTGAAAAACTGGAGACCGATCCTCCCGAAACCATTCTCCGCCCCCGCCTGCAATGTGATTTAAATTTGGCAATAACTTTTTCCCTACTCGAAATCTTTTATTTAAACACAACATCATCGGAATTAAATGAATACGTGCTGAGCTACTCAGTTCAAAAATACTGAGAGGGGAATCATTCTGCAGAAACATAATTGGTGTTGGCAAATGAAAGAGAGAAGGATATTCATATTCTCCATGAATCGCTAATAAAAACTTCGTCATAAAATGAGCACGCGCTACCCCACCGCGCTCATTTATAAACATTTCCGCTCGCTTCATATTCACATCTTCTTTTGTATATTTTTCCGATGCAAGTAAGGCAGCATAAGATTGAATTGTAGCAGATAAATTACCACCCACTTCATCTTCATACAATTTCCATGTTCCTTCATTTGTTTGGAGTGATGCTAATCTTTTTACAAACGGTTCTATCTCTTTATCTTTACCTAATAATTTTAATAAAAAAATCATATGACAATCTGTTAGTGGCGCTCCTTCAAAACAAAACCGCCACGTACCATCTTGCCGTTGCATTGTTTGAAGTGCAGTTGTTCTTCTCGCTATTTCTTCATGCACTTTTTCATATAATAACAAGTTGCTCACCCACCCTTTCGAAATCCGTATAACGATATTCAAAAAGGTAGCTGAATATGTATAAAAACAAAGAAAAGCAGAACATATAAAATGTTCTGCTCATAAACAATACCCTACTCCGACAATAATCCCTAATAAAGCACCGACTACTACTTCATACGGTGTATGCCCAACAAGTTCATTTAACTTCTTATATTCTGTTTCTCTACCGTGAAAAAAGTCATTCAATATTTTTGCTTGTTTACTTACTGCAAGCCTCACTCCTGAAGCATCATACATAACAATAATGGCAAAAATTGTAGCAACCGCAAACATCGAGCTTTCCACACCTTCCACTACTCCAACTCCTGTAGCAAGCGCTGTAACTGTTGAAGCATGAGAACTTGGCATCCCACCTGAAGCAAAAAACTTTGCAAAATCAAATTCACCTGTTTTAACTAATTTGAAGACTACTTTCGTTAATTGTGCTAAAAACCATGAAATTACAGCTGCCATAAGCGGATCATTATGTAAAATTGTTTCCATGTTCTCAGCTCCTTACTGACTATAATGGAAATTCTATATAATATAAGTATAAAGAAAAATGCGTAGAAAATACTACGCATTATGATACTTTTGCTGATTTATTTTTTATAAATTTCGGTTGTTTCTGCACTAAAAACTTAGTCTTCGCTACCGAGAATACAAATAATGCAACCCATATACAGAAAAATGCAATCATATGAGTAGATGTGAAATGTTCACCAAATACGAATACACCTAAAATTAAGCTAATTGTTGGTGCAATATATTGTAAAAAACCTACCATATAAAGCGGAATAAGTTGGGCTCCTTTTGCAAAATAAAAAAGTGGTAGAGCTGTAACAATACCTGCTCCTATTAATAGTAATGTCGATAACATTGAAATAGATCCAAATGAGCCGAAACCATGGGCGCCTGTCATAACAAGGTAAATGATTGCAAGCGGTGTCACTAACATCGTTTCCATCGTAAGTCCAATTGTAGCATCATAGTTTAACAGTTTTTTCGTTAATCCGTATAATCCAAATGAAAAGGCAAGTGAAAGAGAAACCCACGGAATAGATCCGAAACGCACTGTTAAAATGATAACCCCCACTCCAGCTAAACCAACTGCAACATATTGCCAGAAGTTTAACTTTTCCTTTAAAACGACTGTACCAAGTAAAATACTAATAAGCGGATTAATATAATAGCCAAGACTCGCTTCAATAACATGATTATGATTAACGGCCCATATGTAAACAAACCAGTTTCCGCTAATCAAGACTGAAGCTATTGTTAATGACATTAATAATTTAGGTCGTTTAAAAAGATTCACAAATTCCCCAATAAACTGACGAAACCTCTTCGTAACACCTAATACGAGTAACATAAAAACAAATGCCCAAACGATGCGGTGTGCTAATATTTCATCTGCTGGAACTTCCTCAACCCATTTCCAATAAATCGGTAGGATTCCCCACATCGTGTAAGCACCAGCCGCGTATAGTATCCCTTTTTTTTGCTCTGCTGATTGACTCCCCATCTTCCTTTTTCTCCTCTTCTCATTTTTTCTCCATTATACGGTCTCACATGCTCACTTTACCAATAATCAATCTGCATTTCTTTCGACATTTCTCATACAACGAATAATAAACATACCGTTATTACAACAAGTAACGGTATGCCGAAAACAAATTTCTTTTTATGAGTTTTATGATGAAACATATACATGCCGATCCAAGCTCCAACTGCTCCTCCAGCTGCCGCCGATAAAAACAACGTACTTTCTGGCGTTCTCCACTGTTTCTTCTTTGCTTTTCGTTTATCAAGCCCCATAAGGCTAAAAGCTATAACGTTAATAATAAGAAAATAAATCCATTTCATCGCTTTCTCTCCTTATGAAAAATTCGATTAATAGTAACACGAAAAAACGACGGAAACAACTGAAGAACTCTTTTTATCCAACTAGTTTCATTCCTTTTTCTTAATTAGTTACCTTCATATTTACATAACCAACTAAAATCGCAGTTAAAGCATTTAATATAGAAAAATGTTATGAGTAGAATCTTATATTTCATTACATTCATCCACTACCATATCATCAAAAAAATTGCTCTCAATCACTTTCTCATCAAAACGAAGAACTACAATTAGCCCTACATATACAGAAACAAAATTTAGAAACCATTCCCCATTCTCATCTTTCTTAGCTAAGCATTTAAATATCTCTTAAAATTGCACCCGCTCGTCTGCAGCAACAATGGGATGTACACTAAAATATTTCAATACAAGATTCAGCTTCAGCTGTACGGATAATGATAAAATATATTTTAATAGCTTCGTATACTCTGCACTATCTTTTTGACTATACAACTTCACAAGCTTTGGATGTAAATTCGAAATCGATAATTCCTCGTCAGTCACTCTAGTTACTTCTATCGTTTCAATCATCTTTTTCATATCCATCACATTCACCCCTTCTGAAAAAATTCTAAAGCCAAAGAGTACTTAATTCAAAATGTACAACAATTGTGCGTTTCTCGTCTCTCGTTCTTCCTCACTGACTAAATCATACTTTTTTAGGAGGTGAAAAACATCATTTAATAATTTCTGTGAATGAATACCTTGCAAAAAACTCTTTAACTCTTTAAAGATCCCTTCAGGTAAAAAATTCTTTTGACTTTCAAGCTTATTCATCACATCTTCAATAGAATGATCAATGTTACATGCCATACTAAACTTCCCCCTCTATCCTCTATAAATAATATCCTCAGCTAACGATGTAAACACTTCTCCAACAAGAGAATCTTCATCATATACAGATGAACCATTATTTTCTTCACGTTTCGCAAAAGGTATTTTGGCAATTACTTCTGTTTGCAATTGTTCTGCAAGCATTTCGCCGCCACCTTTTCCGAAGAGATAATTTTTCGATCCATCTTGTTCTTCATAATAAGCCATATTTTCCACAATACCTAAAATCTCATGCTTCGTATGTTTTGCCATTACACCAACTCTTGAAGCAACGAATGAAGCTATATTGTGCGGAGTTGTAACAATTATTTCTTTCGCTTGCGGAATCATCGCTGCAACATCAATCGCAACATCTCCTGTACCTGGTGGTAAATCAAGTAATAAATAATCTAATTCTCCCCAGTGCGTATTCGCAAGGAAATTTTGAATCCATTTATTTAGCATCGGTCCGCGCCACATCACTGGGTTATTTCCTTCTGTAAAGAATCCCATCGACATGATTTTAACACCGTGACTAATGACTGGAATTGCCGTTTGATCAATCATCGTTGGTTTCTTATTCGTTTCCATCATAGCTGGAATACTAAAACCATATATATCTGCATCTAATATCCCCACTTTTTTGCCCATACGAGCTAGTGCAGTTGCAAGATTAATTGTCACCGTTGATTTTCCAACTCCGCCTTTTCCGCTCGTTACCGTAATAAAACGTACTCCTGAATCCGGGCGAAGCATGCTCGGCATACCAGTTTCTGTTCTAGTATTTCGCTTTAACTTCTCTGTTAAAGCTGCACGTTCTTCTTGTGTCATAGAACCAAATGTTACCTCCACTTTAGAGGCACCAATTGCGTGAAGCGATTCTTCAATATCTTGTTGAATTTTTGCTTTTAACGGACAACCTTGGATTGTTAGTACTACTTCAAGTTTAACCTCTGTTCCGTTCATTTGTATATTTCTAACCATATTTAATTCTACAACACTTTTGTGTAACTCTGGATCCTCTACATGTTTTAATGCATTCATTATTTGTTCTTGAGTAAGCATAGAACTCATCCCTTCTCTTATTCTAATTTATATACAACATTTTCTTGGCACTTCATCTGGTGAAAAAGCTTATTATCCCCCGCTAACGGGTGGGATTAATGCGACTATATCTCCGGCTTTTATCATCTCTTCATTCATTACAAACTCTTCATTAACAGCCACCATCACTTTATCCAGCGATTGTAAACAATAGCTGGCTTTGAGCCATTCTTTTAATTGCTGCACTGTCATTTCTTGCTTTTCTGAAATTACTAATCGATCCGATCCAACTTCCTCACGCAAATTTGCAAACAGTAAAATTGTAATCATTTTCTCATTCTTCCTTCTTTGGTTTTCCTTCTGGATAAGGTGTGTTTTCAAGTTGATCTCCAACCCACATCGTTCCATCTTCCCAAAATTCTTTTTTCCAAATTGGAACGATTCGTTTTATACGTTCAATCGCGTACTCATTCGCTTCATAAGCTACTTTACGATGCGGTGATGAAACTGCAATGACTACCGCAATATCCATTATTTCTAGCCGCCCTACACGGTGCGTAATTGCTACTTTTGCATCCAGCCATCTTTCACTAATTTCTTCACCAATTCTCATAAGTTGTTTTACTGCCATCGGTTTATATGCTTCATACTCTAAATGTAGCGTTCGTTTTCCTTTTGTTAATTCTCTCACCGTACCAATAAATGTTGTAATCGCACCTGCTTCCCTTCTTGCGACTTTATTCGTTACTTCTTCAACTAAAATCGGTTTATCTACAATCTCAAATAGCACTTGTCCCATTAAAACCACCTCTCACTTTATGAAATGTCCAAGGCCATTCACTACCTTCGTTATCTTCTAATAAAAGAACATCGACAAACATATCTTTTTTATATCCTCTTGTCCCGCCCGGCAATACGATAAACGCGTTGGATTCTGCCAATGAAGAAACTGAGCTAGATTTATCAAACCCTGATGGATAAGCGATTAATTTCCCCTCATCATATTGCAATTTTGCTCGTACAAATCTTGTAAATGGATTCGGGTTTAGAAAATCTTCTCCTAATAACGCTTTTTCTCTTTTTAAATGTACTTTTTCACTAAACATATACGTCCGAATACACGGTCTTACGAATAATTCAAACCCTACGTAACAAGCTGATGGATTCCCTGATAAACCAAATAATAACTTGCCATTTAATTGTGCTACAGTCGTAACACTTCCTGGTCGCATTGCAACTTTATTAAAAAGAACAGATGCACCTAACTTTTCGTAAATAGCTGGTAAATAATCATAATCTCCTACTGATACACCGCCCGTTGTAATTAACATATCTACTTGGCCAAGCGCTTCTTTCACAGCTGTAAAACACGTATTAAAATCATCACTAAACTTCCCAAAATATTTTACTCTTCCGCCCGCTCTTCGAATTTGAGACAATATCATGTACGTATTACTGTTTCGGATTTTCCCTGGCTGTAATGAATCATTGACATCCAGTAATTCACTCCCAGTCGCTAACAGTCCAATTACAGGCTTTCTCGCAACTGGTACTTCACTATAACCGAATGTAGCAAGAAGAGCTGAAATACCTGGATTAATGTACGATCCCTTCTTTGCAAGAACTGTTCCTTTACGAGCATCTTCACCTTGAAAAGAAATATTGTCGCCCGTTTTGAATGATCGCTTCACTTCCATATAATTGTTGCCATTCTTCTCATATTGACGAGTCAGCTCTAACATAACAACCGCATCACACCCATTCGGAATTTGTGCTCCTGTCATAATTCGAACTGCTTGAAATGGACCTACTTTCTCATGGAATAGCGATCCTGCACCAATTTCACCCACTACTTCAAATACAATTGGCGTTTCATAACTTGCTAAATTAGTATCTTCTGCTCGAATAGCAAATCCGTCATACGGCGAACGATTAAATGACGGTACATCATGGTCAGCTACTAAATTCTCTGCTAATATACGTCCATAAGCTAATTCAATTGGTAATAGCTCCTTTAAGCCCTTATCAGCAAATCCCATCACTTTACGAACAGCTTCTTCAACCGTAATTGGCACTCTTCTTTCCATTGTTGACACCCTCTCTATTAACCGAATACGCGATAATATAGTTGTTTCGCTTTCGAAATATCATTTGTACCATGAATAAAAACACGACCATCCCGAAAAAAAACGATGCGGTAATCATCGAATTGGCAAGATAGTAAATACGGATTCCGATCTACTTTTCCCAGTTTTTTTAATACTTTTTCTATATCATCAAAATTGTATTTCCTATTGTCTACTATTCTAATTTGAACTGTATTTCTTCCGCATAAAACAGCTGCTTTCGTTTGATTTTCGTATGATAAATAAGGATAAGTTCGATTCAAACCGCATGAGAGACAAGCGTCTGTTTTTATTTTCCCTAATTTTATAAAATGATTTTGATTACTCCATATATCAAACATGAAAAATGTTTTTCTAATTGCTGAGAAATCTTCTACTAAAATTTTGAGCGCTTCTGCCACTTGATATGCTGCGACGATTTGAACAGTCGGGCTAATAATCCCAGCAGTATCACACGTCACACCTGTAACAGGGATATTTTTCAGCATACAATGTAAACACGGTGTCTCTTGCGGAATAATTATATAACTCATACCATATGATCCAACGCAAGAACCATATACCCACGGAATATTATGTTTTTGTGATAAATCATTTATTACAAATCGAATATCAAAATTATCTGTTGCATCGATGATTACATCTACATTTTTTAATAGACCTTCCATATTTTCTGAAGTTGCATCCATTACGAAAGCATGTATTTGTACTTCCGAATTAATTTGTTCTAGCCGATTTTTTGCAGCAATTGCTTTCGGCATTTTCTCTCTCGCATCTTGTTCAGAGTACAATTGTTGCCTTTGTAAATTACTCCATTCAACGTAGTCACGATCGATAATCGTCAACTTGCCAACACCTGCACGTACGAAACTTTCGGCACTTGCACTTCCTAATGCGCCTGCCCCTACAATTAACACATGTTTATTTCGAATTTTTTCTTGTCCTTTACTCCCAATTGGTTTGAACAACTGTTGTCGTGAATACCGATCAGCCATTACATACCCTTCCTCTCAAGAACTCTATTTCATATTAGAATGTTGTTTCTGATAACAAGCAAAGTAAGCAAAACCAACAAACCCAGCTCCTCCAATTACATTTCCGATAAAAACAGGAACAAAATTTTTAGCCAGATCCATCCACGTTAGATGACCAGCAAAAATAACAGCGGAAATGACAAACATATTTGCTACTACTTGCTGAAATCCAATCACTACAAATGCCATAATTGGAATCCAAATTCCGATGATTTTCCCGACAAAATCACTCGTCCCGTAAGCGAGCCAAAGAGCAAGACAAACGAGCCAATTACAACCAATTGCTAAAATTAAAGTTCTCCCAAATGATTCATGTAACTTCCCTTCCGCTATCGCTACCGTTTTATTTAAATACTCTCCCTCTGTTAATCCGCCAAGATGTCCAAAGCAATACGCAACGAAAATTGCCCCAATAAAGTTCATGAGAGTAATCCAAACCCAGTTATTCAGTACACTTATCAATGTAATTTTCTTTGCATAAAGCGCCATAGACAGTGACATCATATTTCCCGTAATTAATTCTCCTCCTGCTAATACTACGAGCATGAGTCCAACAGGAAATACTGCTCCTCCTAAAACATTCACTAGACTTCCCCAGCGCTCAGGTAAATTCCCTAAAACTCGAATGTTAAGTAAAAAACCTATCGCAATAAACGCTCCTCCTAAAAAACCGAGAATAAGCATCGCTGGCAATGTCTGTCTTACTTTTTGAACACCGGCCTCAATGACAAGCTCAGCAATTTGTTCCGGCTTATGAAATGCCATTACCCATTCCTCCATTTTCTCCAAATAAAAAAGCAGCTTCAAAAAACCTCCTCAAAATAAAGGTTTTTGAATGCTGCTTAATTTCTCTGCACATCTTTTACAGAGATATCAATCATCACTTTTACTATAAAATAGAAAATCCACAACTCTTGTAAATTTTCCATTTTTCACTATGACGCTAGCTTTATATATTAACCACCGATATGTGACATTTCAATTTTAGGTATTGTTTTCTTATTTGTATGATTTAAGCGTTCATCTGAATAACGATCTTCCCTATTATTCCATATATCGCGTACTACATCTGTAATGTCCTCATCTGTATGTTCAGAACGAAGCAATTCTCTTAAATCATTTCCTTTAGAAGCAAATAAGCAAGTATATAATTTTCCTTCTGCAGAAATACGAGCTCTCGTACATGATGAGCAAAAAGAATCTGTTACTGATGAAATAATACCTATTTCCTCATCGCTTCCTATATAACGATACCTAGTAGCCACTTCACCAGAATAATTTGCTTCTATCCGTTCTAACGGCATAACTTGATGAATCGTATCTACTATTTCTTGTTTAGAGACGACCTCTTTTAAATCCCAACCATTATAATTTCCAACATCCATATACTCAATAAAACGAAGAATATGCTTATTTCCCTTAAAATATTGCGCCATCTGCAAAATGTCCTGTTCGTTTTTTCCCTTTTGAACGACCATGTTTATTTTAATTTTCATTCCAACTTCAGCTGCAGCCTGTATTCCTTCCAGAACCCTTTGCACTTTGCTCCTATTACCATTTAAATAGAAAAACCGCTCTTCTTCTAAGGAATCTAAGCTAACTGTTACACGTGATAGTCCCGCCTTATATAAATCAGGAGCAAACTTTTTAAGTAACGATCCATTGGTTGTTAAACCGATATCTTCTACACCATCAATTTTATTAAGGCACTCAATAAGCTTTGGAAGCCCTCTTCGAAGTAACGGTTCTCCGCCTGTAATCCGTAATTTTCTCACACCTAAAGAAACGAAAATACGTGTTATCCTTTCAATTTCATCAAAAGATAAAATTTTATCATTAGACAAAAACGAGTAATCAGGACCAAATATTTCTTCTGGCATACAATATCGGCAGCGAAAATTACAGCGATCAGTAACTGAAATACGTAAATCCTTTAACGGACGTTGCAACTTGTCTAATGTAACTGATTTCATCTTCATTGCCTCACTTTTATTTTATATTTAAAACACGTTCTGGATGGGTATATACATTTA
The DNA here is from genome assembly GCF_051916885.1 of Bacillus cereus group sp. MYBK14-1. NCBI lineage: Bacteria > Bacillati > Bacillota > Bacilli > Caryophanales > Bacillaceae > Bacillus > Bacillus cereus group sp. MYBK14-1. The sequence continues at coordinate 1,034,424 of NZ_JBQAHM010000001.1, forward strand.
AGGAGTGATTACGAATAAATCCTATTGTCGTAATACCTAAATCTTCCGCTAGTTGCAAAGCTAACTCAGTTGGAGCTGATTTTGATAGTATAATTTCACAACCGATTTTTGCAACTTTCAATAATATTTCCGAAGAAATACGACCACTAAAAACAATGATTTTATCTTTTATAGAAATATCGTTTCTTAAACAATAACCGTAAATTTTGTCTAGTGCATTATGCCTACCAATATCCATTCGGCTTAAAATAATACCATTAACATCACATAAAGCTGCATTATGAACCCCACCAGTACGATGAAACGTATCCGCAGATTGCTGCATTTCTTTCATTAACCGAAAACAATCATCGGCAGCAACCTGTACATGGACACCCTTCATTTTTTTTGCACTTAGTGCATCATTTGCAAAAACAAACCCTTGCCTACTCATACCACAACAAGACGTAATATAGCGTTTATTTTGCATTTGTTCATAATACGGATTTACTTTTGTCGTTGTTACATGCACAAATCCTTCTTTCTCCTGCACCCATACACTATCAATGTCTTCATACTTCCGAATGATTCCTTCAGACGCTAAGAAGCCTATTACCATATCTTCTATATATTCTGGAGTATTAACCATTGTAACAAACTCCTGTCCGTTCATTTTAATGGTGACAGGAAACTCTGTTACAATGCTGTCCTCTATATGTTTAAATGCTCCTTGTTCATAACGAAAGATTTCTCTTTCTACCTGTATCGGTTTCACGATCAGTATCCTTCTCTCACGTTATATTTTTATCAAAAACAAATACAGAAACTGCAATATCTTCTTCTACTTTCATATCTGAAAACAAATTCACTAATTTCGCTCCAACAAGTTCCTCCAAATGTTCACGGGAATTCGCAGCATACACTTCTTGAATCATTTTCGTTCTAGCCATATGAACCATTTCCGCACCGTCCATCGTACTTGAAATAAATTTTTCAGTAGGTGTTAAGTTTCCATAAAGAGTCGCTATAGCCATATTTTCCGCAAAAACAGTATGAATTCGTTCTGGTCCTTTTCCGAAAAGTTCCTTTCGAAGTTTTCGTATCATATCATTAAATTCATGTACTTTTTTTGACATACAATTATACCTCCCAAAAGCCTCATTTTACTCTATTATATATTTTACCAAAATGAGCCTTCCGCCCAAACTATTTCCTACAAATATTTGGGCGGAAAGGTTCACTTCATGAAGTTTATTCGTCTTTTAACCCTTTCCCCATACCTTTTAAGAAATGAAGCCCAAACCCGATAGCACGGTTAATATCTGGGTCTTTCAATACTTTCATAAGATCGAATACCCCTACTTTTTTATTACTTTCTAGATGTTCATTACCTTCTTCTAGCCCGACTAATAAACTACCTATAAGCTTTTTCGTAAGTTCTGGGTCAAGTTCAGTTAACGCACCTGCAGCGCCCATCATATTATTAATTAAATTTGTAACAGGCTCACGAGTTACTTGACCTAGAACAATTTTCGCAATTGGTTCTTTCGCTTTTAGCATTGAATTTGCAGCTTCTAGCATTCCAATGTCATTTAATTCCCCTACTATATTAAACATCTGATTTAGAGCTTCTTCATTATTAGTTAGAAGCTCTTTTAAATCATCTAACTTTTGCTGTTTTATTTCTTCCTCAGTTAATTCTTGTTTTTGAATCATTTTTATAGGTGCAGCCATAGTTTTCTCCTCCTACTTATCCGTTAAATGCACATACCCTGGACGTGCCCACTTACGATGTACCTCAATTCCAGCTTGAGGGTGACGTTTTTTATTGCGTGGGTTCGCTTTTGGCATCGGATTTTCGCCATCAACTTCTAATACTTCCATACGTACTTTTGTTTGTTTATACGCAGGTGTATTCGTACGTACATCCACAGCAGGACCTGTTAAGAAATTAATTGCCGTTTCGTTATCTGTAGAGTTCATCGGTAAATATAACTCATTCGCTTTTACACGATTTGTAACGAGTGCACGTAATTTTAATGCTCCAAAAGGAGAGACAAGACGAACTAACGAACCTGTTTTTACGCCACGTTCTTTTGCAAGGTCTGGAGAGATTTCAACGAAAACACCAGGTACTTTCGTTTGAATACCTGTTGATTTATTTGTCATATTCCCTTCATGGAAATGCTCAAGCATACGACCGTTGTTAATGTGAAGGTCAAACTCAGCTGGAAATTCAGCTGGACGTACCCAGTCAGCAATCGCAAAACGAGCCTTTTTATCTGGGAAGTTAAATCCGTCTTGGAACAGAAGTGGTGTATTCGTTCCATCAAAACTTCCCCAATGGAAACTGTTCCATCCTTCAAGCACTTCATAGTTCGCTTGCGAGAACAATGGTGATAAACTTGCCATCTCAGCAAAGATTTCACTTGGGTGGCTATAATTCCAGTTTGCACCTAGTTTATTCGCAACTTCCTGGACGATCCACCAGTCTGGTTTCGCATCTCCTAGCGTAGGAAGAACTTGATATAATCTTTGGACACGGCGCTCTGTATTTGTGAAAGTACCTTCTTTCTCAAGAGATGGCGCTGCTGGTAATACAACATCTGCATATTGAGCAGTTTTAGAAAGGAAAACATCTTGCACAACGAAGAAATCAAGGCTCGATAACACTTCATGTACATGATTTGCATTAGAATCTACAAGAGCCATATCTTCTCCGACAAGATACATTGCTTTCATTTTTCCTTCGTCAATTGCGTGAAGCATTTCGATATTATTAAGACCTGGTTCACTATCAATTTTCACTCCGTAAGCAGTTTCAAATTTCGCACGTTCCATTTCGTTAGTAACGTGCTGATATCCTGGAAGCCATCCTGGTAAAGTACCCATATCACAAGCACCTTGTACGTTATTGTGGCCTCGAAGTGGGTATGCGCCTGCTCCTGGACGACGGTAGTTCCCTGTTGCAAGAAGTAAGTTTGAAATTGCAGCGGAAGTATCAGAACCACCTGTATTTTGCGTTACCCCCATACCCCAAAGGATACATGTACCATCTGCATCACGAATCATTTCAGCCATTTGAATAAGCGTTTCTTTTGAAATGCCTGTTACTTCTTCTGCATATTCAAGTGTATATTCCTCTAGGCTTTCTTTGAAATCTTCAAAGAAGTTTACATTCTCATTAATGAATTCCTGATCATGCCAACCTTGATCAATCATATATTTCGTAACAGCCATTAACCAAACTTGATCTGTTCCTTGTTTTGGACTAATAAAGACATCTGATCGCTCTGCCATTTCGGTTTTACGAAGATCAGCTACAATTAACTTTTGTCCGTGTAATTTATGTGCACGTTTAATACGTGTAGCTAGAACAGGATGACCTTCTGTCGGATTACATCCTACAATAATAACAAGACCAGATTGCGCAATATCTTTAATCGTTCCGGCATCACCGCCCATACCAATTGTACGGAACAAACCATCCGTTGCTGGTGATTGGCAATAACGTGAGCAGTTATCAATATTATTCGTTCCAAATACTTGTCGAGCTAATTTTTGAATTACATAATTGTCTTCATTTGTAATTTTAGAGGAAGAAATAAATCCGATAGAACCTTTACCGTACTCTTCTTTAATAGCGCCTAATTTATTTGCAACTACATTCAGTGCTTCTTCCCATGTAGATTCAACAAACGTTCCATTTTTACGAATTAAAGGTTTTGTTATTCGTTCTTTAGAATTTACGAAATCCCAACCAAATTTCCCTTTTACACAAGTGGAAATTGCGTTAACTGGTGCATCTGAAGATGGCTGTACTTTAAGAATTTTACGCCCCTTCGTCCACACTTCAAACGAACAACCTACACCACAAAATGTACATACTGTTTTCGTTTTCTTCGTACGAGTATCACGCATGGCCGCTTCCACTTCTGATACCGCAAAAATACCGCTATATCCAGGCTCAACTTCTTTAATTAAATCTACCATCGGTTCAAGAATATCTGGTTTTAATCCCGTCATAAATCCAGCTTCACCGAGCATCGTTTTCTCCATTAAAGCGTTACAAGGACAAATCGTTACACATTGACCACAGCTAACGCATGAAGAATCATTAATATTTACTCCTTCATCCCAAATAACTCGTGGGCGTTCCGCTTCCCAGTCTATCGATAACGTTTCATTTACTTGTAAGTTTTGACACACCTCAACGCATTGACCGCATGCAATACATTGATTAGGATCATAGCGATAAAACGGATGCGTCATATCAACTTCACTTACATCTACTTTCGGTTCATACGGATATTTTTGATGTTCAATTTCCATTAATTCTGCTGTATTATGCAGTTTACAGTTCCCATTGTTGTTGTCACATACTGTACAGTATAATAAATGATTTTCTAGTAACCGATCCATCGCCTCTGTTTGTGCTTCTTTTGCGCGAACAGAAGCACGTTCAATGTTCATACCTTCCGTTGCTATCGTCGAACAAGAACGCATTAACTTTCCGTCAACTTCTACAATACAAGTGTCACATGTTTGAATAGGATCTACTTCTGGCACGTAACAAATTTGCGGATGTTCAATCCCGTTCTCATTAATAACACCCAATATCGTTGAACCGGGCTCCGCTGTATACTTTTTTCCGTCAATTGTAATATGAACCATGTTGTTATTCATGGTCTTTCCCCCTTTTTGAGAATAAAAAAACTCCACCACGAAAATATACGCACCACATTTCGGCACGTTATTATCATGGTGGAGTAGTTTATTAGCACATCTTGCTAAAATACCAATCCATTTATTCATAAATAAAACGATAGAGTCATAACAGGTCATATCACGATTCCATCTTTAACACTATAATTATAGCGTTAAAGTTAAAAATATACAATATAAAATTTAAACTACGCATATGTCAGCTTGTAACTATCCATAATAACCCATATAAAGTGAAACTTTAATCAGTGGGGGGTTTTCTTCATCCCCCACTGATTATCAGCCCTCACCAATCGGGATAAAACATAACAAGGAGTAAGCGAACAAATGGGGTCTTTTAATAAATGGATTCGTGGTGAAAAATCTCTTTCTACCCAAGAGCAAGCTGATTACGCATTAAATAAATCTATCTCTTCTTCCCTTTCCCTTAATTTAAAGCACTTGTCCAAACTGTTTAGCGGTATTCCAGAATTAATAACACGCACTTTTCCATTAAAAAACGGACAGGAAGCTGCACTCATATATATGGAAGGACTTGTAGACAAAACTGTTATTAACGTAAACATTCTTCGTCCTCTCTTATTTAAAGAGTGGAATGAAGACGATTTTTGGAAAGCCTCTGTTTCTATCGGAAATATTAAAAAAGTTCAACAGTGGGCAGACATTGAACAATCTCTTTTACACGGCAAAAGTATTTTATTTATAAACGGACAACTATCCGCTTTAGAGCTCGATACGCAAGCGGCACCAAAAAGGAGTATTGAAGAACCTACAACAGAGAGCTCCATAAAAAGCTCACACGAAGGATTTAATGAAGTAGCGAGCGACAGCCTTGCACTTATTCGTCGATATATTCCAAATCGCGAACTGAAAGTGAAGGAATTCACTGTTGGTGAACGAGCTACTTCAAAGGTTTTTTTGCTTTATCTAGCAGATGTTGCGAACGAAAATGTCGTAAAAGAAATGGCATCCCGTATCGAGTCAGTAAAAGTTGATGCGATTCTTACTACTGGTGAATTAGAGGGGTTTGTTGAAGATAATTCATTTACTCTCTTTCCGCAATTATCAATAACTGAACGCCCCGACACAACAGCACATCATATTCTTGATGGGCGAATTGCCGTTGTTGTAGATCGCTCACCAGGCGTATTAATAGGACCTATGACCTTTTCATCCTTTTTTCAGACGATAGATGATTACAGCTTCAGACCTATGATTCCATCTTTTATACGACTCCTTCGTTTCACTGGGCTATTTATTGCAATATTTGCTCCTGCTCTTTATATTGCTATGATTTCCTTCCATTATGAAGTGATTCCGCTCAAATTGTTGTTAACGATTGGAGAATCTCGAGCCAAAATTCCTTTTCCTCCCATATTAGAAGCTTTATTAATGGAATTAGTTCTCGAAATGCTCCGAGAAGCAGCGATTCGGCTTCCTGGACCTGTTGGGCAAACAATCGGCGTCGTAGGAGGAATTGTAATTGGACAAGCTGCCGTTCAAGCTGGGATTGTTAGTAACGTTATGGTTATCGTCGTATCAATTACTGCGGTTGCCTCCTTCATTATTCCTAACTTAGAAATGTCAGCAGGAATTCGGCTTCTTCGATTCCCAATGATGATAGCCGCCTCTTTATTTGGCGTCATTGGAATTATGGTTGGGATGGCGATCATTATTATTCATATACTTTCTATGGAATCTCTCGGTGTTCCTTATGGTAGTCCTTTTTCTCCGTTATTTGCTTCGGATTTAAAAGATACCCTTGTACGTTTCCCATGGAAAATTATGAAGAAACGGCCACTATCTCTACAATTAAAACAAGATAACCGGCAAAGAGATGTTGAGGAAAAGGAGGATAATAAGTGACAAAACGTGCAAAGAGGGAGATTAGTTTATTTCAATACATTTTAACGATTAGTGGTGTTCAAGTAGGATTCGGTGTCCTTACACTTCCGCGTGAAGTTGCACAAGGGGCAAATACAGATGGCTGGATGTCTATTATTATTGGATGTGCTCTCACTACTTTAGTCAGTTTATGTATTGTGAAAATTATGGAAAAGCATCCTGGATATACTTTACTCGATGTGCTAACTCGTTATCTTGGGAAGTGGCTAGGAAGAGTAGGAATGATTTTTTGGATTTTATATGCTGTCCTTGCAGCTATTTCCTTAATTTTTTCCCTCTTATACGTTATTCACATTTGGATTTTACCTAGAACTCCAATGTTTTTAATTATGATTTTACTATCTATTCCAATGTTAATGCTAGCATGTAAAGGCGTTCTTATTATAAGTCGCTATGCTGTTTTCACTGTATTTTTCACACTATGGATGCCTTTTCTATTGTTTATTCCGCTTAAAGATGGGCATTGGATTTATCTTCTTCCTCTTCTTAAAGAAGGCTGGATACCAGTTTTAAACACAGTAAAATCAACTATCATTGCGTTTCTCGGATTTGAGTTTGCATTTGTCCTTTATCCTTATCTCAGTAATAAATCATCTGCAAAAAAAGGAATTGTTCTTGCGAATTTGATTACGCTATTTATTTATCTTCAAGTCACCTTTGTCTCTTTTGTTTATTTTAGTCCAGATGGTATAACAAAGTTTTTATGGCCGACTCTTTCTCTTGTTACACCGTTTCACTTCTCATTTCTTGAGCGATTTGAAATTATCTTTTTGTCATTTTATCTCTTTATTATTTTTGATTCCTGTATTCCTTATATTTTCACTGCTTCAGATGGAATTAATCAATTTCTTAACAAAAAAGGCAGTTCATTACCTATTTATGTTTTATTATTCGGGTGTATTTTCATCTTATTCTTTTATATCCCTTCTTCTTATCAGATAAGTGCGTTGCGGGAATTTTGGGGAACTGCTAGTTATTTTATCGTTTTTCTATTCCCAGTCGTATTTCTCTTATACATGACACTTTATCAGCATTGGAAAAGGAGAAGAGTTTAAATGAGGCGCTTTATTCATTTCACTATACTTTACTTTCTCATAACCTTTTTAACAGGCTGTGGAGATCGACTCGACTTAGAAAAACAATCGATTTCATTAATTTACGGCTTTGACGCAAAAGCAAAAGGAAAATTAATTGTGTACCACGTGAATCCTATTTTTAATGAAGACGTAGAAAAAAAGTACGAAACACATGAAGCGAAAGTACGTACACCTCGAGAAGCAAAAGCAACGTTTAATAGCTCAAGTGGCGGTTTAGTATCTACAGAAAAGTTACAGCTCATTTTATTTAGCACAAATTTTTTAAAACAAGAAGGGGCTATGCCTTACCTTGATGTTTGGTATCGTGATCCTAAAAACACTGGAAACATGCGCATGGTTGCAGTAGACGGTCCAATTTCTTCAGTTATATATAATAACTTTAAAGATAAGCCTGCCCTTCCCGAGTATTTAACAGATTTAATTAATACGAACAAACTGTACAATCGGACCGTTTTTACGACATTCCATGAATTTCACAGGCAAACGTTTAATAAAGGTATAACACCTGCTATTTCAGAAATAAAAAAAGGTAAAAAGGATGTTATCGTTACTGGTTCCGCGCTATTAACTTCTCGCGGAATTTATAAAATGTCATTAAATCGTTATGAAAGCGCCCTTCTTCTTTTGTTACAAAAGAAAGCGAATACACCGGTTTCGCTTACATTGAAAATCCCTTCTACTTCAGTTGAAAGTAATAGTGATTTAAAAGATACCGATGGCGGCGATTTCGTAACAATAAATGTTCTTAGCATGAATCGTGATATCCATACAGATTATAGCGATAACCACTTCAAATTTCATGTTAAAATGGATTTGAAAATTGCTGTCTCTGAACTTACATTCAATATGGATATAGACAAAGATAGAAAGAAATTAACTTCTCTTATTACAAAACAACTAAACAAAGATTTGAACGATTTAATCCACAACATTCAAAAACAGCAACTTGATCCATTCGGATTTGGTGATTATGCGAGAGCGTTTCAATATAAAGAATGGAAACAAGTCGAAGATGATTGGCCGAGTGCCTTTTCAAAAGCTAATGTGAAAGTGGCACCAACTATTAAAATTTTAGAAAATGGGATTATTAAATAGAAAAAACACGCTACTTGTTCTTATATGAATAAGTAGCGTGTTTTCATTTCCATTACAAGTATTATTTCAATGGACTATACTTTATTTCTATTTCTATTTCTATTTCTAACATTACTATGTTTTTTAGCATATACAAAATATATGAAAACACCTATTATAATCCATGCCACAAAACTAATTAAAGTAAGCTTAGAAAGGTTCAAAGCTAAATATATACAACTTACTATCGAAACGATAGGTAAAAAAGGTACTAGAGGAGCACGGAATGGCCTCTTCATATTAGGATGTGTCTTTCTTAATACAATGACAGCTATAGATACAAACACAAATGCTGTTATCGTTCCCATATTCACTAAATTAGCTAATAAATTCAAATCCACTAATCCCGCTAATAAAGCTGCTAGTATACCTGTAACCCATGTATTAAAAAATGGAGTTTGTAAACGTTTATGGACACTTGAAAGTCTTTTTGGTAACAATCCATCTCGACTCATCGAGTAAGATACACGAACAAATGCAAACATAGCTACTAACAGAACTGTTGTTAGCCCTGCTATCGCTCCCACCGATAACAACCCAGCAATTCTATCTTCTCCTACAGTGCGCAACGCATATGCAACAGGATCAGCAACATTTAATTCCGTAAACGGAACCATTCCAGTTAACACGAATGAAACACCTACATATAGAACCGTACAAATGAACAAGGAAACAAGTAGCCCAATTGGCACGTTACGTTGTGGACGCTTCACTTCTTCTGCGGCTGTTGCAACTGCATCAAATCCTAAAAAAGCAAAAAATACAGTAGCAGCGCCTCCTACCACACCGTGAAAACCAAACGGTAGAAATGGTTGCCAATTCTCTGGTCTTACATATTGTGTCCCTACAACAATAAACCCTACAATAACAGCCAGTTTAATAATAACCATTATATTATTTATTCGTGCACTTTCTTTTGCACCACGGCTTAATAAAAATGTAACAACTAAAATAATAAGAACTGCTGGTAAATCAATGATTCCACCCTTCCCCATTCCTGGTGCCGAAGCAAAAATCGTAGGAATGTGAATATTAAAACCTAGTAGCAATGACTGAAAATATGCTGACCAGCCTGCTGCAACCGCAGAAGTCGCTAATAAATACTCCAGCATAACACACCAGCCAACTATAAATGCAAAAATCTCACCTAGTGTCATATATGTATATGAATATACACTTCCCGAAACTGGAACTGTAGATGCAAATTCAGCATAACAGAAAGCTACACATGCACATATAATTGCCGCTAATACAAAAGATAATACAATCGCCGGACCAGCATGTTTCGCTGCTACAATACCAGTTAATACGAAAATACCTGTACCAATAATTGCTCCAATCCCTAAAAGAGTTAGATCAATCGCTCCTAAAGTTTGATTCAATACTTTTTTCTTTTCTTCATCCATTGCTTTCTTTATGAAAAGACTCATTCTTTGAAACCTCTTTTTCAAGTTTATCTCTTACTTGTTACATTCTTTATTACTGTTCTATTTTAAAAATAAAAATATACATAGTTCACTTCCCCTATAGACTTAGTAACCCACCTCAAAAAAACAGAAAAATCAATCTCTTTATGCCGTATTGAATTTTCGAAATATTAATCGTACCAAAAAACCATTAAGAATGCTGATTGAATTTATCATACAATTAATTATATTGTCAATAATAAATCAATCAAAAACAATCGGTTGATTATGTATCAAATGTTATTTTTATACATAATTATTTTCTCAAAAACATTGTTGTTTTCCACCTTAATATTCATACACATTTTATTACATTGATTTTCATACAATTTTCATTACATACAATGCAATAAAAATTATAATAACCTCAAATGAATTATTATTTAAAAATAATAATTCATTTGAGGTTATTTTACCATTTTAATACTAACAAAAAAGTGCAGATTTTCATCTGCACTTTTTTTATTCTTCCGCTTCAGCTTCTGCACTACTATTTCCAAGATGCTCCTTCTGAGCTTCCTCTTGCAGCTCCGCTGAAATCATCCCATAATAAAGTTCCGGATATAACCCAAATATTTGATATACACTTCCTAAAAACGGCATCAGAATCCCTCTTTTCTAAAGTTGTATTGCCACTTTTAAGGATTCCCTTTTCATTCATTATACATTCGTTTTTGACGTTTCTTCTTCATCTTGAACACCTAATAAATTTTGCCATTTTTTATACGGAGCGCTATTTGGATCTACATATCCTTTCGCATGCGAGCGATCCCACAATTGTTTAATAAACATTTCTTTCTCTTTCTTTGCCACCATATCGGCACCTGTACCGTAATAGTTCTGGAAATACAACTCGATTTCATCAAGGAATAGTCTTAATAATTCATCTGATGTTTCTTCTAACGTCGGATCATACTTCGCTTCACGATCATACATTAAAATCATATCTAAAAGATTGTGGACATGTTCTTTTCTAAGCCATCTTACATCTTGGGCTCCTAATACGAACGGATGTGTATATAAATGTCCACCTTGTATCATCGCCTTTTCTTGCTCTTCTTCAAATCGTGACAAGATGTTTTCATAAATAAACGGATTATGAAGCAACGCTCTGTGTAATTTATAACTTTCGCTTGAAATATTTTTCCCCATTGACTGAATTAAAAAGCTACGTCCTACACCGTTATATTGATACACAAACTGTCCATCAACAGCAACTAAACTAATCCAGCGATACATATATGCGTATAGTAATGCACGATTACATTTATCATAATCTAATTTTGTTTGAGTCGCATTTAAATCTGGCATAAAGGCTGGTAAGTGCCAATACTTATCTAAATGCGGCGTTAAACTAGATTTTTTACTATTTAATTTGTTTACACGGCGATAATACGATTGGAAATAGTCACCTTTATCATTCATAAATCCATTTGAAATATGTCCTGATGATAATTTAGGAAAGTCTTGCAGCGATAAGCCGTAATGCGCTCGATAACAGATCACTTCAAATGGCGAAAAGGCTTCATGTACTGTATCTTTTTCTTTAAACATTTCTTGAATTAATTCCTCTTGCAACTCTTTCTTTAAAGAAGGATGTATACCCCAATATTGTAATTCCCTATGATGAGCAACTTTCGGAACGAATGGACTCGCTAAATGGAACAGGTCTTCAATTTTTTCACGAACGTATTCATCGCGATCACGTTTCTTATAATCTGCTTCTTTTCGCAACGCTTCAATAATATTCAGTTCTAATTTATCACGATAGCGTACTTGCAGTTCGTCATAACAATAGCTCAGTATATGTTCTCGGTAGAAATCCTCTACCTTTTTCGACTGAATCTCTTCTGTTTTCGCATCACGACAATATTCCCCGTACAAACTCATGTAAATTTCCGCTGATATATCTTTCGGTAGTACACCTAAATTTAAATGTTGCTGCATATCTTGCCATATCTTTTCTTGCAGCTGTTCCTCAGCTAATACATATACATTCGTCGGGTTTGTTTTCCCTTCAAATTCCTTACTGCGCTTTTGGATTTCAAACAGTAAATTTTCACGTGTTTCATGTAAATTATCAAAAAATCTTTCCCAATATTGAATCATTTTATTAACTGCTTGATATAGCGATTGATATACAAGTTCTAATAGCATTTCTTTTCGATATTCATTTAATTTGTGTACATATTGCGTTACGATGTCTTCAAATTCTCTTTTGAATAAACGTTGCTGATTATTAATCATTTTTCCGAACCAGCCTTGTTGTTGAGCAATTTCTACTCGGCGTACAGCCGTTACCGTTCCATCAATATTACCCACATTAAATTTTTTATCGTAATTTTGAATTACATTACGCTTTTGTTCATTATTTTCATGTAGTCGATTCATTTTTTCTACTAACTGCTTTCGAATTTCATATAACATAAAACGCGCTGCTACTGGGTGAACGGGATCTGTTTTCTTTAAAAACCATGTATTTAATTGATAGGACTGCCCTTCAGAACCACTTGGTGAAAAGCGGTCTGATTCAATCATGTCATATAAAAGTGTCGTTACATGTTCATGTACCCGGCTCGGAATCGCATACGCATATAAACGCACCGCATGATCCACTCTTGCCACTTCACCCTTCATCTGTTCCATCATTTTCAGTTTCGTAGCTGAAATTTTACACTCATGTTGCAGACGATTTAATTCCTCATCTTTTTGCACCGTTCGTTGTACATAACTTTCTACAGCTTCTAAAAACAGTTTTGATTTCGCAACTCCGAGCTTACCACCCTCTGCTCCTTCACGTGTTTCATTGTACATTTGTCTATAGAAAATATGAGCTTGCTCTGGACGGGTAGCAAGATGCTCCAAGTCCTCTAAATAACTTTTACCTCTCTCCGGCTTTTCACGTTGCATCCCACGTTTTACATCTTGATCGTATCTTTGCTTCTTCTCTTGAAACAGTTGATCTAAATGAAGCCACGATTCATCTAAACCTTGCACGGCCCATTTTAAAGCACAATATTTTAACACATGTTCATATGGATAAATGAGTTTTGCCGTTCCTGCCCCGCAATATCGTCCTTTTCCGCTTGATTCTGCTAATTGCTGAATTTGATTGTCTTCCTGTGCAAAATGACTTGTGGACATCGGGCTAAATAACTGTAAATAAATTGTATTTGCCATCTGTTCCATATAGTCTGATAAATTGTGTAAATGGTGTCCATGTAGGTTTTCGTAATCGTATAAGAAACAATAATTGTACGGTAAATGATGTTGTTTAATTGTATGATTCGTTCTTCCGTCTTCATCTACTTGATCAGGGCGATACTCTAATTCAATTGTTACACCGCCGCGTTTTGATAATTCTCCAGTAGACCCGAGCGTAATAGCATGTAATTCTTTTAACGATGCATAGCCATTTGCTTGCACCGTTTCAAATTCTTTCGCGCTAACCGTTCTCGTCTTTACTAAAACATCCGGCATTAAAAACGCACCGCGTATTAAAATGTTATGATGCTGCAATTTCTTCCGAAGCATTTCACGTAAATATAAAGCAATTTGCAGAAACATCCCTGAACCTGTTCCGCCTGCTAGTGATGTTACTATAATGACACGCACACCATATTCCGTTTGATCACTTGTAACCGGAAAGATTTTCTCGATTTCTTGCCAAAAAGACGTCAATTTATCTTCTTTCATCGCAGCACGTAACGCTAAACGTGAAATGACGCGTAACTGTCCTGCTCCTTCTGTTAATGGTTTATCAAGTATAGTCGGATCCATCGGAAACCACTCTGGGATCGTTGGATCTCCCGCAATATACTCCCTAGGCGTTTTACTAGAACTTGTTTGTGTCTTAAACTTTCGAATATGATCGAATTTACTTAATGTATTCACATCTGTATCAAATACGTGCATTGCTACCTTTTTCCGGCGCTCTTCAGGCAGTTTTTCATATATTTGATGCGTCACAGTACTACCGATTCCACCTAAACCAATTAATATTGTTGGAACTTGTAATGTCATGTGAACCACCTTCCTATTCTTGCTTGTTGGAAAAAAGGAAAGAGGATCAATACTCCATCCCCTTCTTATCCCTACCTACTATTCACACTCGTATTTGTAAATCTCCTTACCATATCCTCTATCAATTACTAAAAGTTCATTTGGATATAGTGTCTTATGTTCCATTCCAACCTCATCCTCTGTTATAAACATCCCATCAATAATCATTCCTACTACTTGTGACTCTTTCGCTACAAATATCGATTTCGATCCTTTCTTTGCTATAAACGTAACGGATTGCACAGTCTTTCTTTCTGCTCTATACGGAATACCAAAATAATGTTTCCACCATTTATTTTTGAGTAACTCTGGCTCAGATTGATATAACCAATCTTTCGCTACCTCTTGATCCCATTCGTAATACAATAATGCTTTCCGGTGAAATCTTGGACGGACAATCCATCCTAAAACGATTATTCCTACTATTAACAGTAATAAAGTGATAGGAATAACAAACTTAAAAATAAGCGCATACTTTTCATAAAACGGCGCATTTTGAATATGGAGTGTTATATCTTTCTTTACTTTTGGTAATTTTGAATCCTGCACTACGATGGTAGCTTCTACGGTGCCGGTATCTGTAAAATTGAATGTGTCGGAGTAATGCGGTCGAGGATAAATGTAAATTTGATTACCATGCTGTTTTATTTCATAGTTGATTGATTGTTTAGATGTGACACCAGTAGATTTTAATAGTTTTTTTACAGCCTCTTCTGTCATCGGCTTATCATCTAACTGTGGTTGTATAATAAATGGTTTACTATTCTCTAAATTTGTTACTTTTTCTTCATAATCTTTCGTGACAGTTTGAAGTGATAATTTAGGCTTTTTCGTTGTTTCGATTTTAAATTCTTTCGTCTGTCTGTAAAACCCCTTTATGTTCATATGAACTTTCCCGCGTACTAATCCTTTAGTAAGCTTCGTTTCGTAATAAAATACATTTCTTTTATCGTCCCACTTCATCGCATATTGCTTCCCGTCTATTTCTACTTCTGCCTGAAAGTAAGAAGACTGAACTGGCAACTCAGTAGGTTTTGCTTCAATAACAGCTGTCACATCTTCATACATTTCCTCAACATTTTTTCTATCCTTATCCTCTTTGTCATAAGTAGAAACAGTATAATTAAGTGCCGGTTCGACTAGTACTTGTAATCCTTCTTTCTCAATATCTCGGTCCACTTCTATCGTATACGTTCCTGGTTTAATAACTTCTTCATTTTCCGTACTGATATGAACTATATTTCCGAACAATTTCGCTTCACCTGGTGCATGTATGGAAAAAGAAGATTGTAATTGTAATGGTTTAGAAATTTGTGTGACCTGATAATCGGGCAAAGAAGGCGATTGTCGTACAAGTGTCATACGTTTTAACGGAAATGGTGTTGTAATCTCTACTTTCTTCCCTACTACTTTCGTTTTTACAATCGATTCAACGGAAGAGAACGGATCACGATTTGCAACTAATGCTGCCACTTGATTGACGCTTTTTACAATCCCATCCTCTCCACTAGATGGCATCGTAACCCCGTTGAGCTCTTTCTTCCATATTTCTTTAAACGTATTTAGTTGTGCTTTTTCTTGTTGCCCTAAATCCTCTTCCATCGTAATTAAAATTGGATGTAGCGATATCTTTTTTGCATCCATATCCTTCTTAAACTGTGCTAACTTTTGTGTAATTTGTTCTTTTCCGCCAACCTTATCTTTCTCTAAATCATTAAATGCCCCGTCAGTTAAGACAATAAGCCAAAATTCACGCTTCCCATCTATATCTGCTTCCTTTTTTATAGATTGCATCGCCGTTTCTACTGCGCTAAACGGAGTATTTAAATACGTTTTCCACGCTCCAATTCCCTCAATTTCCATTTGTCTCTTATCCTTCGCTAACGAAATGTTTAATGGATCATTCGGCTTACTCATTGGAACGTAAGAAAATTTATCTTTTTCATCTAATAGCGCAACTAAACTTTGCAAAGCATAATTGGCATATTTCCAGCGATCGTTATTTCTCATGCTGCCCGAATCATCATATACAAGTGAAACGACCCTTTCCTTTGCCTCCTCTCCTTTTGCAAAAGTCCAAAAAGGATGTAACCATATAAATAGAAACAACATGAATGTGGCACAAATTCGAATTTTCATGATGAGGCTTCGCCACCTTTGTAGACAAATTCCTATGTTTAAATTTATGAGAGGAAACAAGATATATGACTTGTATTTTAGGACAACTAACCCACCATAACTTTATTATGTAAACAGATCATACACTTGGTAATATTCCTTCTAGCATTCTCTATCCAATTATATAAGTAAAAAAGCCTGTTTAAGCTCCACGCTTAAAACAGACTTTTCCTACTTTTTATTTTAAAAACACATGACAAAAAGTTTGATTTTTAACTTAACACATCACTTCTATTGTAAATCCACCAGGTGCTTCAACGTAAAACGTATACGCATGGGCATGCTTAGGAGGCTCGACCAAAAATCCATCTTCCTTCAATCTTTGATTTATCTTATCTACTTGTTCTTCACTTTCTTGTGGAAATCCTACATGAAATGTTTTTGGATACTGAACTTCTTTTCCTTTCATTAACGTTAGTATAAATCCATCATTATCACGCATAACTGCAAAGGCATTCCCCCTTGTTCCACTACAAGTTAAGCCAAAATACTTTTCTAAAAACTCTCTTGCAGCTACTACATCTGCAACTGTTAAATTAAGATGTTTAATTCCCAATTCATCACCTTCTTTCTTAATTTTCTAACATTTTATCATACAATTAAAAAACACGCCTTTCACAGCGTGTTTCCTTGCTTTACATACACTTCAACAATCGGATTCTCTTTATGATCCGCATGCAAGCGTATATTCTCTTCACTTGTATTATAAATACTAGCTAATAACATTATCGTTAACACATTAGGTGTCTTCGCATCACTTCCGTATTTTCTCTCAAGCGCTTCCTTATATTCAAAATCTAAATCCCCCTGCACATATGTATACACTTCAAAACCATCTTCTAAATTGCAAACTACTGTATCAATAATATCTGCCCCTACTTGCTTCTTCATTTCCTCTCGCAACGCTTCAATAAATTCTTCCCACGGTACTTCGTATGTCTGAAACTGATCTGTAGATTTCATGCCTTTTCCTCCTTATATATCCTCTTCTTATATTTCCCCTTTCCTATAACAATTATGATAGATAGGGCATTCGTACAAGCCGCACTTGTCCCCCTTACATATCGTATTACTGTAATGCGGAAGGAGGAAAGAACATGCATAGACAAAAATGTTATGATACATGCCGACGTTACTTCGGAAAAGTTGTTCGGATTGAAGACCGTGATGGCCGTATACATTTAGGGAAAATAATCGATGTGACACAAAGCTCTGTATGGATTGAACCGGTGCAACAGCGCTCATCTTTTGATTCAGGATTCGGCTACTATGACGCTTATGCAAACGGTGGTTGTGACCTTTGTGGAGGCCTTAGCAGGTGTGATAGTTGTGGATTCGGATGCGGTGGTGGATTCAGCAGCTGCGGATGTGGTGGTCGTGGTTGTAGTAGTTGTGGTTGCGGTGGCTGGGGAGGCGGCGGTTGTGGCTGGGGTGTTGAACTCGGATTTGGTTTCATCTTCGGAATTACATTAGCTGCATTATTTTTCATTTAACATAGTAAAGAGTTGGCTACCTTTAGCCAACTCTTTTTCTTTATTTTTCACATATAAAAATACGATGCCCTAAAATGTGTTGGTACATAAGCCGTATATTTTCATGCTGTACCCACGCCTCATATAACTCATTCGGAATATGTGAGGATACATTCCATTCTGGCTCTTCTACATAGCCAGAGATCGTTTCTGCAATCGTGCCACCGCCAGCAATTGTAATTCTTTTAAAATTTGCTTTCTGAAATAATTGTACCCACTCATTCTCAGTTAATAATTCTTTCATACCATATAATTGGGCGATTTTTTCTTCCTCACCCTTATCAATGTGCCTATCAATAATCATTTCAATGACAACAAGCTTACCGTCCTGCTGTAATACACGATAACATTCCGAGATAACCCTTTCTTTGTCTGTAAAAGCGATGATTGATTCTCCAAGTACGAACTCAAATGAGTTATTCAAACACGGTAAATGCTCCACATTTCCTTCAATTAATTGTATATCTAACCCTTCAAACAACCATCTATCTTTTGCCTTTTGAATCATAATTTCATTCTTTTCAACCGTTGTTACTTTATAACCAAATTCCCTTGTCATATATGCCGCTGTTTTCCCCGTACCGCAACCTATCTCAAGGACATTCGCTCCATATTTAAAAGGCAGTTGTGCTAACAATTGTTTTGTTAACGTAAAGCCACCAGGATGAGCGCTTCCTATTCCGTAATAAGCTAGGAAATCGATGTATGTGTTTCGCTTCATGGGATTCTCCCTTTTTTATTTTATATATTCGAGCAAGGAAGAAAAGTGCATAGAAAAAAGGGCGTATTGTACGCCCCTCATCTTACTTATCCTCTGTAATATATGCCCATTTATAGCTGTAGTCTCCACCAACTGGATGGTGAACAATACCTTTTACTTTCTGTCTTTGAACGATAGCATCACCACGTTGATATAATGGTGCAATTACAGCATCATCAAGTAACATTTTCTCAGCTTTTAGTAAGCTATCCCAACGTTCTTTCGTTTTCGTTAATAGCTCGCCTTTACCTTTTTCTACAATTTCATCATATTTTGGATTTGAATATCCAGTTTGGTTATGAGGACCATTTGTAACGAACATATCAATGAATGTCATTGGATCTAAGTAATCAGGGCCCCAACCAGCGTAAGATAAATCATAATCTAAATCTGATTCTAATTTTAACTTTTGTTTAAACGGTTGATTTTTCAAGTTCACTGTTAACCCTGGTAAGTTTTTCTCAAGTTCTCCTTTTAAGAACTCCCCTACTTTTTTCGCATTATCGCTATCGTAGTTTAATAGCTCAATCGTTACTTGCTCTTTTCCAAGTTCTTTTTTCGCTTTTTCCCAATGCTCTTTTGCTTTTTTCACATCTGTTTTTAAAATATCTCCGTTATCTTTACGGAAGTCTTTTCCATCTGGACTCTTCGCAAATTCTTTTGGTACTAAGTAATCTGCCGGTGTAGATCCGTCATTTAAAATAACGTTCGTTAAGCCTTTTTTATCATATGCCTTTGCAATCGCTAAACGTAAATCTTTGTTTTTTAATACTGTATCTTGCCCACCACGTTTTTGGTTTAAACGTAAGAAGAACGTTGATGGTGTTTTTTGTGTATAGAAGTCTGGATTTGATTTATATTTGTCAACCATTTCAGATGTAAGTCCCGCACGATCGATTTGTCCACTTTCATATAAGTTTACACGTGTACCGCTATCTTTTACTACGTTAAAGTTGATTTCATCTAACTTAACTGTTTTATTATCCCAATATTGTGCATTTTTCTTTAATTTCCATCCTTCTTCATGTTTCCAGTCTGTTAATGTAAATGGTCCGTTGTATAACGTTGTATCTGCTTCTAAACCAAATTTTTCACCTTTTTCTTTTACGAATTTTTCATTTAACGGATAGAATGTTCCGAATGAAGTTAATTCTACAAAGTAAGGAACTGGATTTTCTAATTCTACCTCTAATGTGTAGTCATCTACAGCTTTTACACCTAACGTATCAAGTGGTGCTTTCCCATCATTAATTGCTTTTGCGTTCTTTAAATCAAACATAATGTATGCATATTCCGCTGCTGTATTTTTATCTACCGCACGTTTCCAAGCAAACACGAAATCCTTCGCTGTTACAGGGTCTCCATTTGACCATTTTGCATTTTTATTTAATGTAAATGTATACTTTTTACCATCATCACTCTTTTTATATGATTCAGCAACCCCTGGAGCTGCCTTATTATCTTTATCAAGTCGATATAAACCTTCCATTACGTTATTTAAAGCAAGAAACGATACTTGGTCTGTCGCTTTCGAAGAATCCATAGATGGAATTTCTTGGGCTTCTGTTAAATTCAATACTTGCTTAGCTGCTAATTTTCCACCTTCTTTTTCACCACTTTTCGGTGTTGTGCTTGCCTTCTCTTTATCTCCTGATCCAGAGCAAGCTGTTAATGCCATACTCATTACTAAAACTGGTGCTACGACCGCTGTCAATTTTTTCATCTTTTTTCTCTTCATTTTTTTGTACCCTCCCCAATTATATGTACGATATTAACATTTAGAAATTCTCTACTAACTTTCGTTATCAGAAAATTCTTATTAATTAATATTCTACTATTTTTTTAGATTTTGTAAAGTATTTTTGTAAATTTTCTAAATATTTATTTTTTTATTATAGTAACTTGTTGTTTTAACTACTATATGAATTATCCCCCGTCTACTATATGTAAACATCCCTCCCCTTATTCCAATCTATTACTACGTTCTATATTTTTCTTATTAGCATGAGGTCTCTTACTATCATTCATCTGTCTTACTACTTACTGACCTCTCTATTTTCCTCCGATAGAACCTTCCTAATTACCTACCCGATTCTCAATAGGCTAACGAGACTTATTCCCTTATGCATACTAAAAAGCATTTCAAAAGCAGCTCAGCCACTTTTGAAATGCTTTCACTTTATTTTTTTCCGCCATCCTCAGTTACATACGCCCACTTAAAGCTATATTCTGGACTGATGTTATGTTTCACAATTCCTTTTACATTCGGTTTCATTACGTACGATCTTCCTGTTTGATATAAAGGAACTAACCCTGCATCTTCTTCAAGGAATAACTTTTCAGCTTTCCCTAACGTTTCCCAACGTTTTTTCGCATCACTCATTAATTCATTACCTGCTTTTCCTACCATTTCATCGTATTTTGGATTTGAATAACTCATTTGGTTGTACGGGCTCTTCGATTCAAACATATCAATAAATGTCATTGGATCCGCATAGTCTGGACTCCAACCTGCATAAGAAATTTCATAATCTTGCGCAGTTTCTAATTTTAATTTTTGTTTGAACGGCTGAATTTTTGTA
This sequence comes from Bacillus cereus group sp. MYBK14-1, assembly GCF_051916885.1. Lineage (NCBI taxonomy): Bacteria > Bacillati > Bacillota > Bacilli > Caryophanales > Bacillaceae > Bacillus > Bacillus cereus group sp. MYBK14-1. The sequence goes on from NZ_JBQAHM010000001.1 coordinate 1,055,844, forward strand.
TTAATCGTTACACCTTTTAAATTTTTCTCAATTTGATCTTTTACATAGTCAGCAATCTTTTTCGCAGTTCCATCATCATAGCTTAGCAATTCAATTGTAACTTGATCTTTTCCAAGTTCTTTTTTCGCTTCTTCCCACGCTGCTGCTCCTTTTTTCGGATTATATTTCAGACCATTTTTAAATGTATCTTGATAATCTTTACCATCTGGCCCTGTCGCAAGCCCTTTTGGAACCAATTGATCTGTTGCTTTTGATCCATTATTTAAAATTACATTTGCCAATCCTTTTTTATCAACTGATAATGCAATTGCTTCACGTAGTTTTTTGCTCTTTAAAGGCGTATCTTGTCCGTTACGTTTTTGATTTAAACGTAAGAAGAATGTACTTGATTCCGCATACTCACCATATTCTTCTTTGTTCGATTTATATTTATCTACAAACTCTCCTGATAGTAATGTAAAATCAATTGATCCTGTATCATATAAGTTTACTTTCGTTGCAACCTCTTTTACTACACTATAGTTAATTTCTTCTAATTTCACAGTCTTTTTATCCCAGTACTTATCATTTTTCTTCAGCTGCCAACCTTGTTCATGTTTCCATGAAGACATAACGAATGGACCGTTATACACAGTTGTATCTGCTTCTAAACCGTACTTATCACCTTTTTCTTTTACGAATTTTTCATTTAATGGATAGTATGATGGGAATGCTAATAAATTTAAGAAATACGGTACCGGTTTTTCTAATTCTACTTCCAGCGTGTAATCATCTACCGCCTTCGCTCCTAATACAGTTACAGGTTTTTCTCCTTTATTAATCGCTTCCGCATTTTTAATATAGTAAGCAATAAATGCATATTCTGCCGCAGTATTCTTATCAAGTAAGCGCTGCCATGCGAAAACGAAATCTTTCGCTGTTACAGGATCACCATTTGACCATTTTGCATCTTTTCGCAGTTTAAACGTATACTTTTTACCATCTTCACTTTTCGTACTAGACTCTGCCGCAGCAGGAATTGGCTTATTATCTTTATCAAGGCGATATAGGCCTTCCATCGTGTTCCCTAAAATTTGCGCACCTAATGTATCAGTAGATTTAGAAGTATCCATCGTCGGAATTTCTTGGTTTTCCGTACGATTTAATACTTGTTTCGCTGCATATTTAATATCAGATTTTTTTTCTTCCCCACTATTTGATGTAGTAGTCGTTTTCTTTTCTCCACCTGACCCAGAACATGCTGTCAATGCAACACTCATCGCTAAAACTGGTACTACAACTGCTGTTAACTTTTTCATCTTTTTTCTCTTCATTTTTGTACCCTCCCTAATTATATGTACATTACCAACCCTTGAGAGACCCCTTACTAAAGATTCATTTTTCTGAAATTTACAACTAATGTTATTCTACTCTTTTTTTCGCATTTGTAAATAGTTTAATTTTAAATATTCTGACTTTTTTATTTTAGTAGGATTTATCCCCCATCTACTATATGTACATACTATACACCTTATTCTCCTCTATTTAACCATACTAAAAATTAGTATTTTAAGCTCACAAAAAAAGCATTTCAAAGTAGCCAAGCTACTTTGAAATGCTTTTTTAACTCTATTATTTTTCAGTTACATATGCCCATTTAAAGCTAAATTCTGGACTGATATTATGTTTTACTACTCCCTTTACATTTGGTTGTAAAACATAAGAATCTCCACGTTGATATAAAGGTACAATCGCTACATCTTCTTCAAGTAATGTTTTTTCAGCTTTCCCTAACTCTTCCCAACGTTTTTTCGCATCGCTCATTAATTCCGTTCCAGCTTTTTTCACCATGCCGTCATATTTAGGGTCAGAGAAGCTCATTTGGTTATGAGAATGTCCAGTCTCAAACATATCTAAGAACGTCATTGGATCTGCATAATCCGGATTCCATCCGCCATACGAAATATCATATTGTTGTTCAGTCTCTAATTTTAGTTTTTGCTTAAATGGTTGAAGTTTAATATTAACTGTTACACCTTTTAAGTTTTTCTCAATCTGATCTTTAATATATTCGCCAACTTTTTTCGCATTACCAGTATCGTAGTTTAAGAATTCAATCGTAACTTGATCTTTTCCAAGTTCTTTTTTCGCTTCTTCCCAAGCTGCAGCAGCTTTTTTAGGATTTGGTTTCAAACCGTTTTTAAATGTTTCTTGGAAATCTTTACCGTCCGGTCCAGTTGCTAATCCTTTTGGTACTAAGAAGTCAGCTTCTTTTGATCCATCATTTAAAATTACATTTGCTAAATTCTTTTTATCAATTGATAGCGCAATTGCTTCACGTAATTTTTTGCTCTTTAATGGCGTGTCTTGTCCATCACGTTTTTGGTTCATACGAATGAAATACGTACTCACTTGTGAATATGTGCCAAATTCATCTTTCTTGCTTCTATATTTATCTACGAACTCTCCAGTTAATAAAGCAAAGTCAACTTGACCGCTATCATATAAATTGATAAGAGTTGCTGGTTCTTTAACAACACTGAAGTTAACTTCTTCAAGTTTTACAGTCTTTTTATCCCAATATTGATCATTTTTCTTTAATTGCCATCCTTGTTCATGCTTCCAATCTTTAAGAACGAACGGTCCATTATAAACTGTTGTATCAGACTCTATACCGAACTTCTCCCCTTTTTCTTTTACGAATTTTTCATTTAATGGGTAGTACGATGGGAATGCTACTAAGTTTAAGAAGTACGGTACCGCTTGCTCTAATTCAACTTCAAGCGTAAGATCATCTACCGCTTTCACTCCTAATTCAGCTACAGGTTTTTCACCTTTATTAACCACTTCTGCATTTTTAATTGGGAATGCGATAAATGCATACTCAGCAGCTGTTTTTGGATCTAATAGACGTTGCCAAGCATATACGAAATCTTTCGCCGTTACTGGATCTCCATTTGACCATTTTGCATCTTTACGTAGTTTAAATGTATATTTTTTACCATCTTCACTTTTCGTGCTAGATTCTGCTGCAGCTGGAATAGGCTTATTATCTTTATCAAGACGATATAATCCTTCCATCGTATTCCCTAGCATTTGTGAAGATACTGTATCTGTTGATTTAGAAGAATCCATCGTTGGAATCTCTTGGTTTACTGTTCGATTCAACACTTGTTTTGCCGCTAATTTTCCCTCTGACTTGCTATCTCCACTTGAGTTTGTGCTTGTCTTCTTATCTCCACCTGATGTAGAACATGCTGTTAACGCCATGCTCATTGCTAAAACCGGTGCTACAACTGCTGTTAGTTTTTTCATTTGTTTCTTTTTCATTTTGTACCCTCCCTAATTCTTAACGATAGCTATTAAAGAATTTTCTGATAATTCTGTTTTTCTCTATATATTTATCAGACGATTCTTACTAATTCTTATTCTACTAATTTTTTAATTTTTGTAAAGTATTATTATTGAAAATTTTTAAAAAATTATTTTTTTACAGTAATATTCATAAAAATTCCATATTTTGTTCAAACCTTATTTCGCATTCATACACATTCGTTGTTTTAATCACTTTCATCTCATTTACCACTTGAATACTTGTTAATTATTGCTAATAAATAATGCATATATCTAAAAACATCTTTTCTACAAAAATAAAAAAGTCAGCAAAGCTGACTTTTTACCCGACCATTTTCTCTCTTTTCATTTCCTCTACTACTCTCGTATACTTCTCATCATCAAATTCATTTTCACTTTTCGCAACAACTACAGTTGCAATACCGTTACCAATTAAATTAACGATAGCACGTGCTTCTGACATGAAACGATCTACACCAAGTAATAACGCTAAACCTTCTAATGGGATAACATTCATTGCAGATAGGGTAGATGCTAGTACAATGAATCCCCCGCCGGTTACTGCTGCTGCTCCTTTAGATGTAACTAACAAAATAGCTATTATAGTTAATTGTTGACCTAGTGAAAGATCGACGTGAAAAACTTGCGCTAAAAATATAGTTGCCATTGATAAATAAATCGTTGTTCCATCTAAGTTAAAAGAGTAACCTGTTGGAATGACTAAACCTACTACCGGCTTCGAACACCCGAAGTCTTCCATCTTTGTCATCATCCGCGGCAGTACTGATTCTGAAGATGATGTCCCGAGAACAATAAGTAATTCTTCTTTAATATACGCTAAATATTTCCACAAACTAAATTTATACAATTTACAAATAAAATTTAAAACAATAAAAACAAATAATGCCATTGTCGCATATACACAAATCATTAATTTACCAAGTGGTATGAGTGTGCTTAAACCATACTTCCCAATTGTAAATGCCATCCCACCGAATGCTCCAACTGGTGCTAATTTCATTACAATTGATAAAATGTTAAAAAATACTTTCGATAATCTTTCAAAAAAGTCAATAACCGGTTGTCCATTTTTTCCTAACATCGTTAACCCTGCTCCGAATAAAATGGAGAAGAACAGAACTTGTAAAATATCACCTTTGGCAAATGCTTCAAACATGTTAGACGGCACGATATGTAAAAAGAAATCCATCCATTTCATTTCTTGCCCACTTTGTACATATTGTGAAACATCTCCGCCTTTTAGTTTTGAGGGATCTAATCCATCTCCTGGACGTACAACATTCGCTACGATGATACCAATAATTAAAGCCGCTGTTGTAACAATTTCAAAATATAATAGTGCCTTCCCACCAACGCGGCCTACCTTTTTCATACTTCCCATACTTGCAATACCGAGCACAATTGTTAAAAAGATAATCGGTGCAATAACCATTTTAATCATATTGATGAATGTTTCACCAATTGGCTTCATTTGTTGTCCAACACTCGGCCAAATTGCCCCTACTGCAATACCACAAATAATAGCCACAATAACTTGGAATGTTAAATTCTTTACAATTCTCATTTTTGATACTCCCCTGTATTTTCATTTCTCCCATACTATTTCAATAATTGCTAATGATATATTCTATGTAATAGCCCCCCTGTTATTTAACTTAAACTATAAATTTATGTTACACTATTATCTTAAACTTGAAAATAGTATATAATATTTATAAATAAAAGACATACTATTTAACATAATAAAAAAGCAGACATTACATCTGCTTTAATTCTCCTCAATCTGTTTTTCACTTAATCCTAGATGTGTTCTAAGAGTATTACTCAAACTCTGTAGATCTTTTTTATTAGGATTATAATAATATACACGTTGCCCGTTTGGGCCATTAGTTAAGTATAAATCATCACCAGCTAATTGTATTTTTTCAACTGAACCGTTTAAACCGTATTTATAAAAAGATAAAATATCATCCATTACTAAATTTGTTTTAAAATCACCATCAACCGCCTCAACTATTTTTTCTAGCTTCGTAATCGATCCTACACTTTTTAATTTACTTAAAATCGCTTCAATAACAAGTTGTTGGCGCTGTCCTCTCATTGCATCACTATCAATATGGCGCGTTCTTGCTAGTGCAAGTGCTTCTTCCCCATTTAATTTTTGTAATCCTTTTTTCAAATGAATCGCATCAGGTTCATCTTTACTATTTTGCTCCGTAAATTCAACTGGGACATCCACTTCAATACCATCTAACCCATCAACAATTTTAGTAAAGGAACCAAAATTAAATTTCACAAAATAATCAACAGGCACCTGTAACAATTTTTCTACTGCTTCCACAGAAGCTTGCGGTCCTCCATCTTTACCATTTTTAACGAAACCACTTCCATATGCATGGGTTATTTTATCTTTTTTCTTTTCAACTGGAACATATGTATATGTATCACGCGGTATGCTCGTTAATTTCACTGTTTTATCGTCTTTATTAAAAGTCGCTAACAATAATGCATCTGTATGAAATGCACCATTATATTCCTTTTGTCGTTCTTGATTTTCATCAATTCCCATAATTAAAAGTGAAACATGATTTGCAATTGGCTTTACAGATTTCTCACGTAAATTGGATTTTTCACCTCGTGCTAAATTCAAATTAGATTTTTGTACAAGACTAGAAGTTTTCATATATACATAGGCTCCATAGCCAATTCCACCAAATAGTAATACCGCCAGTAGTAAACTTATTATCGTTTTCTTTTTATATTTTTGCTTATTTTTCTCTTCTCTTAAAGATGAATGATTACCCATTTACTCTCCTCCTGTTTCTATTCATCCAATATGTTTTTCATTTTTTCATATTTAGCACTATCCTTTTGAAACATACTTTCTTTCAATCCCTTATCTATTTGTATCCATTCAGTCGTAACTGAATATTGAATCAAGCCTTCTTGAAAACTAAGAAATTTCAACATAATCCCTGTATTTTTCTCCACAACCATTTCGAATTTCCCTCTTAAATCTTCAGAGGTGCTAACAGGCATCTCTATGTTTATAACTCCTTCAATTTTGTAACAATCTAATCCAAGATATTTCGTTTCTTTATAATTCCAATCTTTATATCGAATTAATAAATCTGCGAATTCTGATTGAATACTATATTTAGCTAGCCCTACATATTCATCATCATATCTCTTTTTCTCATCTGATTTTCTCACTAACCTTTCCGTAGGATTTAATTTTAATAGTTCATTGTTTCTTTCTTTCGGGTTCCATTTTTTCTCTTTATAGGTATACTTCTCATCATCAAATTCTTTTTTCTTCCCCTCGTTATATATAATTGTTCGTTTTTTGGCTAGTTTATCTTCTTTCGAAGAGATACCTCTTTGTTTCTCCGTATCAATCGCATACTTATATGTTGTAGCAATTCTTGATGAGCTAGAATATTCCTCAAATTGTCCTGAAATATTTTTAAAATAATCAATAGAATCTAGCATTTTTTGATGAATCTTTTCTTTATCTGGATAATGTACATTCGATTTTATTTCTTCTTCATTTTCATAATCAGAAAACGCTTTTTTCTTTACATATTCAAATACTCCACCATTTTGCGCAAAACTTTGTATAGAAAACTCAGACATAGATACCACTGAAAGTATACAAACCGCTGCACTAATTATCATCATATGAATTTTGTAACTCTTCTTTTTTACCTTAAGATTATGTAGCGTGCTATTAATCTTTTCATTTAACTCTGGAGGTACTATAACATTTTCATCTTTTATTCTCTTTTTTAATTTCTCATCAAATAATTTTTCATTATCCATCCTTTACACCCCCTATTCCATCTTTAATCGTTTTTGTAGTTGTTCCCTCGCACGTGATAATCTTGATTTCACTGTTCCTTTCGGTATTTCTAACAGCTTTGCTATACTCTCTTGATGCATGTCTTCATAGTAATAAAGCACCGTAACAGCTCTTAATTCTTCATGTAACGATTGAATCGCATTACACAAATCTATATCTTCATACTGATCACAAACACTCATATTGTAATCATTCTCTTCTGTCACAATTACATTTTTATACGCTCTAATAATATTGTTACACTCATTTATTAGTATTCGAATTAACCAAGTTTGAAAAAATTCTTCTTTTTTTAATTTTTTTATATTTTCATAGGCTTTTAAAATTGTTGTCTGTATCGCATCCTCTATATTTGTCTCATCACGTAACATCGCCTTTGCTATTCGATACATCTTCGCTTTTTCTGTATGTATAAGCGCTATAAAGGCTTCATGATCACCTTTTTTCGCTAAAGAAACATCCGTTTCTTCTTTTACAATCATTTTATATAAAGGGATTACTTTCACAATTGCTCCTCCTGTTTCATCCTCACTTCATCACTTCCAATTTAACTTTACATGTATTAGACGTATGAACCTAGAAAAAGGTTCACTTTTTTGAATATTCCTGTAATTAAAAAGATAAATATCCTTTATAAGTGTTATGTGATAAACATACTAGTTTAAATTTACAAATAAAAAAAGCCCACTTTCTCAGTGGACTTTCTACTCTATAACGGTAAATCCCTCTTCCTAAATACTACAATCGCTACGATAAAAATACAAAGCGCTACAGTAGTTAAACCTATACTTATCGGCCATATATTATATGATCCTTCAGCAATTTCTTTCGGACGAAACAGCGTAAATAATGATAGGTTTTTCATCCATTCTAACTTATCACTTAACTTCCCCACCATATCCAATACGAAAAATAAGATAGTTAAACTCGCTGAATAACTTAGTGCTTTTCTTTCGTCATTACATATACAAGAAAAGAAAAATGAATACGCACTAACGACTAAAAATATGAGCCCTCCGACTACATTTATCTTCAAAAATAATTCTTTATTTAAGTTGTTATCTTGTAAAAACCATTCTGCACCTACTAACCCAGCTACATACGTAACAGATACAATAATTAGAAGTCCCAATATGAGAACAGCAGCTTGTGTAATCGCAATTTGCACTCTAGATACAGGTGTTGCTAGCAAGTATGCCATTGCTCCTTTATCTACATGACGAGCAATTAAATGTGTCGCAACTGTTACGCAAAAAATTGTTAAAATGATAATAAACAATAGACTATAGTATTCGCCCGCTAGAAAATCCATTACGTTTTGAATCGGACTTTCCATACCAACGATTTTTTTCACACTATCAGGCATGGCAGCTATTAATTCATTTAGCCCTTTCGCTGATACCATTGACGGGAATATCCAAATTAATAACCACAGATATAAAGCTGCACCAGACGCATAACTCAAAATACTTTTTTGTGTTTCTTTCAAACTAGCTAAAAATAATTGCTTATTCATGCGTTACCCCTTCTTTCTTATCGTAATAATGCATAAATAAATGTTCTAAATCCATCGCTCTCGTTTGAAGTGCCGTTACATTATAGTTTGAAAGTGTTTGTAAAACAGTTTGATAGTTTCCTTGTACAATGATAGATGCCTCTCTACCTTTTACCGCTTCAAATTGCAAATTACACTTTGTAAGGGACTCAATCTCTTCTTGTGATGATACTGTTACATCTATCACCTGTCTTCTCATACTTTGTAAATCGTGAATATTTTCAACCGTTACGAGTCGACCATCTTTAATAATAGCTACTCTGTCACAAGTTCTCTCAATTTCAGTAAAAATATGTGATGACATTAGGATTGTTTTTCCTCTTTGCTTTTCCTCTAATATTAAATCTATAAACACTTGTTGCATAAGTGGATCAAGTCCAGATGTTGGTTCATCTAAAATTAACACCTCTGGATCGTGCATAAATGCAGCGACTATCCCTACTTTTTGCTTCATTCCTTTAGACATTTTGCGAATCGGTGTTTTCACATCAAATTGCAGACGCTCTATCAGTTCATCTCGTCTTTTCGTATCCTTTAATCCACGCATTCCCTGCATTAATTTTAAAAACTCTAATCCATTCATTCCTTCAATAAAAGAAATTTCACCTGGCAAGTAACCAACTTCCCTTTGAATTTTCGCTGCTTCATTCCAACAATCTAATCCAAAAATTGTCGCTTTACCAGCTGTCGGTTTTATAAATCCCATTAAATTACGAATCGTCGTTGATTTTCCGGCACCATTCGGTCCTAAATAACCAAATACTTCTCCCTCTTTTACATCAAATGTAATATGAAACAAACCTTTTCCATTCGAAAACTGTTTTGTGACATCTTGAACTGAAATCATAATTCCACCTCATTTTTTGAAATATTTAATGTTTGATATTTCAAAATTATTGTACTCCTCATCTTCCATATTCGCAACAACTTTTTGAAATATTTATTAGTCCATATTTCAAAATTATTGTTTTCCATTATTTTTTCTTGTATATTTTAAGTGAGGTGATTGCATTGAACGGCTTTGAAAGAGTAAAAGAAAAGAAAAAGCGTGCCATTAAAGAAGCAGCATTCGTATTATTTTCAGAACGTGGATTTAATGAAGTGAAAATAGAACATATCGCAAAAGAAGCAAACGTTTCTCAAGTTACAATTTATAATCATTTCGGAAGTAAAGATGCGTTATTTAGGGAGCTTATACAAGAATTTATCATATCTGAATTTCAATATTATAAAGAGCTTGCAGAAGAAAAATTACCTTTTCATGATATGATGCAAAAAATGATTGTAAGAAAAATGAATACTGGCGGATTATTTCAACCTGATATGTTACTACAAATGATGCAAAGGGACGAAGAACTCCGTAAGTTTATTTATAGTTATCAAAATGAAAAAATCCTACCCTGGTATTTAGAAATATTAGAACAAGCTCAGCGCAAAAACGAAATTAATCCACACCTTACTAAAGAAATGATGTTACTTTACATTCAAATGTTTACAAAATTAGGTGATGAATTTGGAGCACAACTTCTTGAAGGAGATCGGGAAAAACATATAAAAGATATCGTTACGATGTTCTTTTATGGACTGTCCGTCCCAGAAAAATAATTGTTTCTAAAAAACAAATACAATCACCAAAAAGCCCTTTGGATATTTAAATCTCAAGGGCTTTTTCATATCAAATAAATAGCTAAAACTAACTTTATCTTAAAGAAGTTAAATGCTGCTTTATAGATAACACCTTATTATAGATTAACTCTTTTAGCATAACAGGCTGAATTGAAATAATCGTTTCACCGAAATTCAGAAAATAATTTGAAATAAAATCAGATTCTTGCTTGTTAAAATAGCCTGTTATAATGTAATTTTCATTTTCCTTTTGCAACCTCATGGAAGGGTAATTCTCTTTATCAAAAATGTCTTTTCCTTTTTGATTAACAATGACGCTAAAATCAATTGCATCAGACTTTCTGTGAAAGGTAGTAAGATAACTTAATAATTCTTCAAGATTTTTTGGATGAACATTGCTTGTTTCCACAATAGAAAGAATTTTATCACATCTAATTATTTGAACATGATTTGTCTCAAAATTAAAGATTTTAGCATACCACTGGCCAAATTTAGATTCTATTCGAATAAATTGGGCAACCAATGCTTTCTCCTCACCTTTTTTTAAATATGTTAAATGATAAACTTGCTCAGCAAAAATTCCCTGTAAAATTTCTTTTAAGAACGGACTAAAATTACTATGATTTGTTACTTCAAAGGAAAGCGTTCGTTCCATAATTGAAATATTTTTACTCACATTATCAGGTAATACATGTTTAAATTTATTTTCAAGCGCAATACTTTCTACATTAAATGGTTTTGTCTTGTATCCATTTAGCGTAAGAATTGAAAAGTATAACGCATACATTTCATCCACACTAAAATAAATTGGCGATAACACACTATTTTCTATAATTTTATAACTTCCATTTCTACCTAATTCAGAATATATGGGTACACCTATTTCTTCCAATGATTGAATATCTCGCAACGCAGTACTTTTAGAAATATCATATCTAGCCATTAAATCTTTTAAATTAAAATATCTTTTATTATTTAAGAAAATAAGCATGTCATTTATTCGTTCAGTTTTTTTCATATTTCCCTCCCAAAAAGGTATCATGTATTGAAACCTTTTTAATCTATATTATAATTATCAACTAATAAAGGAGTTATATATTTATGACATTAGAGATAGCTATTTTTCTTTCAATGAACGGGCAAGCAAAGGAGGCAATTAACTTTTATACACGTAATTTAGAAGCCAAAAAATTAATGATTGTTACGTATGAAGAACTGGCGAAAAGAGATAGTTCTTTTAAAATTACAAGTGAAAATAAAGATCATATTGCTCACTCTGTTTTACAAATTGGGAATACAAAGCTAATGATAGCAGAAGATACAATGAAGCATAATGAACGTTATAACGTTGGAAATAACATGTCACTTTGCATTCAAAGCGCTAATTTAGAAGAAATACAACGGTTTTATAATAATTTAATTTCCGATAAGCATGTGAAAATAATCTCTCCGCTAGAAAAAAATATATTTAGTGAAGCATATGGTATTATTGAAGATCCTTATGGCATACAAATCCAATTAATGTATGATAAACGACTAAACTAATTAATTAATCATATTCACATATTCCTAATAAAAAAGACACGAATTTCGTGTCTTTTTATTTTATAGAAATGACTCTACCCTTTTCACTACTTTCAATCGCTAATTGAATCATTTTAATAACATCTAAACCTTCTTTTGCTGTTACAGGTAGTTCCTCACCATTTAATATACTATCTCGTACACCTTTATAATAATTGTCATAACAACCGACTTCTGTTGGAATACGCTCTAAGCTTTCTTCTGTTTCTAAAGTAGCAAAATTCTCTTCATCGTCTACTCCATAACCGTTATCACCTGGCTTCATTCCATTTTTTAATTGCTCTTCCTGCGAATCCATACCGTACTTCACGATAGAACCTTTCTCTCCATGCACTATAAAATGTGGTCCAGCTTTTTTCACATAACTGCTACTACGTAAAATGACACGTTTAACTCCGTAATGAAGTACTATGTGGAAATAATCATCCACCTCTGCACCTGGTCGTTGTTTTATTACATCTGCACTTATCGCATCTGGTTTCCCGAATATTGATAACGCTTGGTCAATTAAATGCGATCCTAAATCGTATAATATACCGGAGCCTGGTAGATTTTTTTCTCTCCATCGATCACGTACATGTGGACGGAAACGATCAAAATTCGATTCATATGCGTATACATTCCCTACTCTGTTTTCTCCTAACAATTTCTTAATTGTTAAGAAATCATTATCAAAACGACGATTATGATATACGCTTAACATTACATTATGCTGCTCTGCTAATGAAATAAGCTCTTCCCCTTCTTCAATTGAGACAACAAATGGTTTTTCTACAACAACATGCTTACCTTTTAAAATTGCTTCTTTTACATATGGAAAATGAGTTGTATTAGGTGATGTAATAACAACTAAGTCAACATCAGCTCGCTTCACCAATTCATCAATTTTACTAACAACATTAGCGTTTGGTAATGTGTCTTTTACTACCTCTTCTTTTGAGGATAATACAGCACGAATATCATATTCTTCTATTGTTTGTAATAGTGGGATATGAAATGTCGTACTAGAAAAACCAAATCCTACAATCCCTACACCTATTTTTTTCATGTTGCCCCTCCATTTGTGCCGCTTTAACGAGCAGTAAGATTCCTAACCCAAAATTCAGTGAAAGCTAAGGAATTAGGTGAGGAATCAACTGCTTGTTAAAGCCCGATTAGTTGAACTTTATGAGAACGATTTCATTCAGTTATTATAACAAGATTATTATTATTTACATAATAAATTGCCTAGAAAAAAGCATCTTGCTACTATTCATAGCAAGATGCCCTCTTTATTCTGGTCTTTTCTTCGTCCACGTTTCTACTACTTCACCAGTATCATTAACATCTAGCACAAGGCTACCATTACTATACCGGTCTTTATTTCGATACGCTTTCGGATCAATTTCTTCTACAATGTTTTTCTCTGTCTTCATGTAAACTAATTCATCGTCCCGAACGATTTCAATACCGACAATGCGGTACGGATTACGTTTTAATTCTTTGAAAATAACAAGACCTCGCTTCGCCCTCGTTGATTTCTCAATTTCTGATGCTTTTAGGCGTTTTACAGCACCGCGCTGTGTTACGAGAATAAGTTGATCTTTGTCACCATTTAACGGTTTACCAGAAGCGACATAGTCATCTTCTTTTAAATTAATTGCTTTCACTCCAGCAGCTCTTACACCGACTGGACTTACTTCCTCTTCATGGAAAATAAGTGCATATGCACCGTGTGTAGCAAGAACGATATCACTCGTTCCATCTGTCGCAAATATATCGACAACTTCATCATCTTTTTTCAAGTTTACAGCAACGAATGCTCTTGAATAACGCTGAACTTTATATTGATTTAATTCTGTTTTCTTTATCATACCATTTCTTGTTACAAATACGATAAATCGTTTTTCTTCCTCAAAGTTCGGTACAACCGTTGCCCAAATGATTGTTTCATCCCGGTCGAGTGAAACGATATTAGCAACGTGCTGACCTAAATCTTTCCAACGAATATCTGGCATTTCGTATACTGGCAGATATATATAGTTTCCTTTATTCGTAAATAAGAGGACTGTCTCTGTCGTATTCGTATCGAATCGTTCAAGTAAGATGTCACCCTCTTTCATACCGAAGTCTTTGCCGTTTGAGGCATTATGTGAGCGCCATCCAGTACGTTTCACATATCCTTCTTTCGTTACAGTAACGATGACATCTTCTTGTGGGATCATCACTTCTACATCGATTTTAATTTCCTCGATTTGATCTTCAATAATAGCGCGTCGATCATCACTATACGTTTTCTTAACTCTCTTTAAATCAGTTTTAATTACTTGAAGCAATCTTTTTTCACTTTGTAAAATTGCCTGTAGCTCAATAATTTTCTTATTAAGCTCATCTGCTTCTTCTTGTAACGCCGTAATGTCTGTATTCGTTAAGCGATATAATTGCAAGGAAACAATTGCTTCTGCCTGTGCTTCTGTAAAGCCAAATTTTGCACTTAAATTATCTTTCGCGTTACGTTTATCTTTTGAAGCTCGAATTGTCTCAATTACTTGGTCTAAAATCGATAATGCTTTCTTTAAACCTTCTACAATATGTTGACGATTTTCTGCTTTTCTTAATTCATATTGCGAACGTCTCGTAATAACCTCTTTTTGATGTCCAATATAAGCATCTAAAATTTTCGGTAATGTCATAAGTGTTGGACGACGATTATTGATCGCTACCATATTAAAGTTATATGGAATTTGCAAATCTGTATTTTTATATAAATAATTTAAAATACCTTCGGCGTTTGCTTCTTTCTTTAATTCAACAACAATTCGTAAACCAGTACGATCTGTCTCATCACGCACTTCAGCAATACCATCTAACTTTTTATCTAGACGTAATTCATCCATTTTCTTTACAAGGTTTGCCTTATTCACTTCGTAAGGAATTTCAGTGATTACAATTTGTTGTTTCCCACCACGCACTGTTTCAACTTCTGCTTTTCCGCGAATAATAATTTTACCTTTACCTGTTTCATACGCCTTTTTAATACCATCAATCCCCTGAATAATACCGCCTGTTGGGAAATCTGGTCCTTTCATAACTGTTAATAAATCATCAACAGTACTATTTGGCTTATCAATACGCATCATTGTAGCATCAATAACTTCTCCAAGATGATGCGGAGGAATTTCTGTTGCATAACCAGCGGAAATCCCTGTAGATCCGTTCACTAATAAATTCGGGAACGCTGCTGGTAATACAACTGGTTCTTCACTCGTATCATCAAAGTTTGATACGAATTCTACTGTTTCTTTATCAAGATCACGTAATAACTCAGATGCAATTGGTGATAAACGAGCTTCCGTATAACGCATTGCTGCTGCTGGATCCCCGTCAACACTACCGTTATTACCATGCATTTCAACTAAAACATTACGTACTTTCCAAGTTTGGCTTAAACGTACCATCGCCTCATATACAGAGGAATCACCATGTGGATGATAATTACCAATAACGTTACCGACTGTTTTAGCTGACTTACGGAACGCTTTATCATGTACATTACCTTCTACATACATAGAATATAAAATACGTCTTTGTACTGGCTTTAAGCCGTCACGCGCATCTGGAAGTGCACGATCTTGAATAATATATTTACTATAACGTGCAAAGCGATCACCTAACACGTCTTCAAGCGGGAGGTCATGAAACTTCTCTGCTTGCATGTTATTCCACCTCCGTCTCCATAATCATTTCATTTTCTAAAATATTTCCTTCTTCTTGCATACCAAACTGTACATTACGTTCAATCCATTTACGGCGCGGTTCTACTTTATCGCCCATTAACGTTGTAACGCGGCGCTCTGCCCTAGCTGCATCATCAATTTTCACGCGAATTAATGTACGCGTTTCAGGATTCATTGTTGTTTCCCATAATTGATCCGCATTCATTTCACCAAGTCCTTTATAACGTTGTAACATATAGCCTTTTCCAACTTTTTTAGTTACACCGTCTAATTCCTCATCTGACCAAGCGTATTCAATTACCTCACTCTTACCTTTTCCTTTACTTACTTTGTATAAAGGAGGAAGTGCGATAAATACTTTACCAGCTTCGATAAGTGGCTTCATATATCTGTAGAAGAACGTTAATAACAATACTTGAATATGAGCCCCATCCGTATCGGCATCGGTCATAATTACAACTTTATCGTAGTTAATATCTTCAACATCAAATTCATTTCCTACACCGCCGCCAATCGCATAAATGATTGTATTAATCTCTTCATTCTTAAAGATATCAGCAAGCTTTGCTTTTTCTGTATTAATTACTTTACCACGTAACGGTAATACGGCCTGGAAACGTCGGTCTCGTCCTTGTTTTGCAGAACCACCGGCAGAGTCACCCTCTACTAGGTATAGTTCATTTTTTTGCGGGTTACGTGATTGTGCAGGTGTTAATTTCCCGCTTAACGTACCTTCTGATTTTTTCTTCTTCTTACCACTACGCGCTTCTTCTCTTGCTTTACGGGCTGCTTCACGTGCTTGAGCTGCTTTAATTGCTTTTCTCACAAGAAGTGTAGCTACATCAGGATTTTCTTCTAAAAAGTATGCTAAATGCTCAGATACAATGGCATCAATTGAAGAACGCGCTTCACTTGTACCTAGTTTCCCCTTCGTTTGCCCTTCAAACTGAAGCACTTCTTCTGGTACACGTACCGAAACGATAGCCGCTACACCTTCACGAATATCTGTGCCTTCTAAGTTTTTATCTTTTTCTTTTAATAGTGCTACTTTACGAGCATACTCGTTAAACACACGCGTCATCGCTGTTTTAAATCCAGCTTCGTGTGTTCCACCATCTTTTGTACGTACGTTATTTACAAACGATAAAATGTTTTCTGAGTAGCCATCGTTAAATTGAAATGCTAGTTCTGCTTCAATTCCATTTTGTTCACCAGTGAAATATACAACTGGATGAATGGAATCTTTTTCTTCGTTTAAATAGGAAACAAAAGCTTCAATTCCCGTTTCATAATGAAATACATCCTCTAAATCATTTCGTTCATCTTTTATCGAGATTTTCATTCCTTTTAATAAGAATGCAGATTCACGTAATCTCTCACATAATGTTTCATAATTATAATTTGTTGTGCTGAAAATCGTTGTATCTGGTTTGAAATGCATCGTAGTACCAGACTCTTTCGTCTTCCCGATTTTCTCAAGCGTCGTTACAGGAACACCGCCATTTTCAAAGCGTTGTTCGTAAATATTTCCGTCACGCTTAATCGTTACGACTAACCATTCTGATAAGGCGTTTACAACCGATGCCCCAACACCGTGTAAACCACCACTCGTTTTGTAACCACCTTGACCAAACTTACCACCGGCATGAAGTACAGTTAAAATAACTTCAGGTGTAGGTTTCCCAAGTTTATGCATTCCCGTAGGCATTCCTCGCCCTTTATCTATAACGCTAATACTATTATCTTTATGTATTACGACTGAAATTTCGTCGCCAAATCCCGCTAACGCTTCGTCAACGGAGTTATCTACTATTTCATATACTAAATGATGCAATCCACGGCTGTCCGTGCTCCCGATATACATACCCGGGCGTTTTCGAACGGCTTCAAGTCCTTCTAACACTTGAATCGCATCTTCATTATATTGGAACTGATGCTTCGCCAAACTCCTTGCCCCTTTCCTAATCCAAAATCAGAACATATGTTTCTATTATAGAATAACGCCTCGACTATCGTTTTGGCAAGTTATCTTATCTCTTTTATATACCATTTTCAATAGAAAAATCCTTGTTTTCTCACAAGGATTCCTCTAGGCTACTATTTCAGAAAAATAATCGTTTGTCAACGAGAAATGGATATGTATTCCAAGATTACACATTCCAAACCTTTATTATGATCCAAATGATCAAGATCCAAAATGGGATTACAAATAACAATCCCCCAAAACAGCCTTTAAAAAATCTCATGATGAACACCTCGTTCATCGGCCCTACTTATCTATAATGAGGGCTGAATCAATCTTTCTACCTTTAAATCTATACTATTTTGTCATCGCATGTTCTACTTTAATACAACGATCCATTATTACAGTATAGTCTTTTTCTTTTAAAAGTTTATATGTATCCTCATCTTGTACTCCTAATTGTGCCCAAAAAACATCTGCATCAATCTCTACAAATTCTTTTGCAACATCCATTAAAAACTCTGAGCGACGAAATACATTTACAATGTCAACGTGTTCCTTAATATCCTTTAGTGAAGAAACTGCCTTTTCTCCGAGCACCTCATCTACTGTTGGATTAACTGGAATAATGCGGTATCCAGCATCTTGCATTGCTTTTGAAACCATATACGATGTACGTTCTGGCTTATCTGATAATCCAACAACCGCAATTGTTTTGCTTTTCTTTAACACTTCACCAATTTCCGTACGAGTTGGGTTTTCAATTGTCATAATTAATCCCTCCTATTCCTTTAGTATAGCCGATAAAGAAAGTCTCTTTCAATATGAAAGAGACTTTCTTTTATTTCGATTATTGATTCTTTGTAGCTGAATTATCTGCTAAAGTAGCCGATTTCGTCATTTTTTGACCGTTACGGTAGAATGTAACTTCTACTTTCTCGCCTACTTTTTTCTTTTCATATAAATATTTACGGAATTGAAGAGCATTCTCTACTTTTTGATTATCTAATGCTACTACAATATCATATTGCTCTAAACCAGCTTTTTCAGCTGGTGATATTGGGTAAATTTTACCTAATACAACGCCGTTTGTTACTTCTTTCGGTACTTTCAATTGATTGACTGCATAAGCTTGCACATCTTCTAGTGAAACAACACCTACTCCAAGAGCTGGACGTTTTACTACTCCATCTTTTTCAAGAGATTCAATAACTGGTTTTGCGATGTTAATTGGAATAGCAAATCCAATTCCTTCAACTTCTTGTTGTGCAATTTTACTTGAATTAATCCCAATTATTTCACCATTTTGGTTAAATAATGCACCACCACTATTACCTGGATTAATCGCTGCATCCGTTTGAATAACTTGTGCTTGCCAATCTGGTCGTTTATCCCCATCAATATCAACCGGAATTTCGCGTTCTTTACTACTGATTATACCTTCCGTTACACTTCCATCAAATCCAAGTGGATTACCGATTGCAATGGCTTTTTCACCCGCACGAAGTTTACTTGAATCACCTAAAGTGGCAACTTTATTTACATTAGATCCATCAATTTCAACAACCGCTAAGTCTAACCAAGGGTCCTTACCAACTAATTTCGCATCAACTTGCTTTCCGTCGCTCAGCTTCACAGCAAGTTTATTTGCTCCATCTACTACGTGGTTGTTTGTTACAATATATGCTTTATTTCCTGCTTTTTTATAAATAACACCTGATCCTGAACCGGCTTGTTGTTCTTGACCTGTCGGTTGCATTGCAAATGGATCAACACTTTGTTGCATATTAATAACACCTACAACAACATCTTTCGCCCCTTCAATCATACCAGGTAAATCAGTTTCATTTTTCGCTTTATTTACAACAGGAACTACAGTACCTTCTACTTTTGAATCCGAACTAAATGATGATACTGGCGCTCCATTATTTTGAGCCCATGGCATATATGGTGCTGCAAAACTAATCGAAACCGCTCCGACTACAGCTCCCACTAAACCTGTGAAGAAATAGCCTTTTTTACTACCTGATTTTCTCACTTCTCTCGTTTCACTATGCTCTTCATTTAAATTTGGTCCGTCGTAATATCCCATGTTTTATTTCCCCTCTCTGGTGAATTCGTATTTTCAGTATAGTCACGTTTTGTGTCCTTCTTGTGAACTCATCGTGAAATCCAATTAAAAAAATACACTTATCTAACATTGTAGACAAAAAAAGTATTTTTTGTACATTTTACCTTCAAAAGAGAGTATAAAATTACCATTTCCCTAGGCTAAATTACACAAATCGTTCTAGATTATTCTTCAAATTTATAACCAACTCGAATAACAGTACCGATATGCTTCGCTTTATCTCCTAGCTTATTTCGAAGTTTTTTAATATGGGTATCAACCGTTCGGTCATCACCGTAATAGTCATATCCCCATAACTGGTCTAATAAATGTTGACGTGATAACACAATTCCTTTGTTCTCCATTAAATACACAAGAAGTTCAAATTCTTTATGTGTCAATATAATTTCTTCTCCATCTACTAAAACAGTTCTAGATAGACGATTCACTTCTATTCCAGCTAAAGACATAGCATTTTCTTCCGCTACTCCTACCGCACCATCCGCACGTTTCAATAACGTCTTTGCACGAGCTACTAATACTTTCGGGCTAAATGGTTTCGTTACATACTCGTCTGCACCTAATTCGAAACCTAGCAATGTATCATCCTCATCCGAACGTGCTGTCAACATAATAATTGGTACTGCTGATTCTTTTCTAATTCTTCTACAAACAGACCATCCATCTATTTCCGGTAACATAATATCTAACATAATTAAATCAATTTCATGCTCTGCAAATAACTCTAGCGCTTTTTTTCCATCTTCTGCTTCGATTACTTCAAAGCCTTCATTACGAAAATAATCACTAACAATTTCACGTAATCTTCTTTCATCTTCAACAAGCAATACCGTTTTGTTCATATAATCTATCCCGCCTTTTTACTCTTTCAATCGAATAATACGTTGATTGGAGCTTCCGCGAAATGGAAGTGTTAAATCTTTTTCCTCAATTTCAAACCTTCCATCGACTAAAACATCCCCATAATGTAACAACTCTATCATATCATTATTTTGAGAACTCTGTATCTCTTCTAACGTATAACCTGTATACATCCATAGGTTTTTTTTCAAATCTTTCACGATTTTTGCTACCTTTTTCACTTCAGCAGCTTGAAAAAATGGATCTCCACCTGAAAATGTTACATCAGTTAATGGATTACTTGCAATCTCTTTCACAATTTCTTCTACTGTCATTTCCGTTCCGTTGCAAATATTCCACGATTTCGGATTATGGCAACCAACGCAACGATGCGGACAGCCCGCAAAAAACACGACTGTCCGCAATCCTTCTCCATCTACTACACTATCATGAATAATATTCATCACTTTCATTTATGTTTCACCCGATCTATCTCTTCACTACGTTTCGCACTATTCCACTTTGACATATCTCCTACAAGATAGCCTGTTATACGGCGAATTCTTTCTATATTAGCCTCATCTTCATTCCCGCAACTTGGACATTCATTCCCAATAACCCCGTGATAACTACAGCACTTACAACGGTCAACAGGATGATTAATTGAACCGTATCCAACGCCATGTTCTGCCATGGCTTGTACAATTTGTTTTAATGCCTTTTTGTTATGCATTGCTGCTCCGTCTAGTTCAATATAAGTAATGTGTCCTCCATTACAGAGAGCATGGAACGGGCCTTCTAAACGGATTTTATTTATCGCTTGAATGTTATAATAAACTGGAATATGGAATGAATTCGTATAGTAATTATGGTTCGTTATGCCGCCAATCACGCCAAATTCTTCTCTATCTTTTTTCACAAACTTCCCTGATAATCCTTCTGCTGGAGTTGCAATTACTGAGAAATTCAGTTGATGTTCTTCTGTCGCTTTATCCATTCTATCTCTCATAAAGGAAATAATTTCATACCCAAGTTTCCATGATTCTTCATCTTCCCCATGATGCTTTCCTGTTAAAGCTACTAAACATTCCGCAAGACCGATAAAACCAATACTTAACGTCCCTTGTTTTAAAATCGAGGCTACGGAGTCTTCAGGCTGCAACGTTTCTCCACCACGCCATACACCTTGTGAATATAAAAACTGAAAATCTCTTGCTCGCTTCGTACATTGATACGCATATCTTTCTAATAGCTGCTTAATTCCTAAATCTAAATAATAGTTTAGCGCTTCAAAAAACGCTTCTTTTGAACCACTAATTAACGCTAATTTCACTAAATTAATAGACGTAAATGATAAATTCCCTCTACCAATCGCTGTTTCTTCTCCATGTATATTAGACATAACACGGGTACGACATCCCATGTAACATACTTCACTTTCTGGTCTTCCATCATAATGCACTGCATTAAACGGAGCATCTAAAAATGAAAAGTTAGGGAATAATCGCTCTGCGGTTGTCTCTAATGCTAATTCAAATAAATCGTAGTTCGGATCACTTTCTTCAAAATTCACACCTTTTTTCATCTTGAAAATTTGAATCGGAAAAATCGGTGTCTCTCCTTTACCAAGTCCAGCTTGTGTCGCTTTTAAAAGTTGTTTAATTAACATTCTTCCTTCTTTTGATGTATCTGTTCCGTAATTAATAGAAATAAACGGTACTTGTCCTCCGCCCCTACTATGCATACTATTCGAATTATGAACGAAAGCCTCACACGCTTGATACGTATCATTTTCCGTTTCTTTCCATGCAAATTCTTCTATTTGTTCTTTCGTAAGCGGATATGATTGTAATCGTTTTTTATGTCTCTCAATTGTTTTTCGTACATAAGGTGCTAAATCAATATCAAAGAGTGCAAACGATTGACCACCATGCTGCATATTTTGATTCGCTTGAAAAATAATAGACGAAAGAGCCAATGCACTTTTAATGTCTTGCGGTTGTCTCATATGTCCATGTCCAGTATGAAAACCGTTAGCAAGCATTTGCGCTAACGGAATTTGTGAACAAGTCGTCGTTCCTGTTGCATAAAAATCTAAATCATGTGGATATAATATATTTTCATTTATCGCTTTTTTCACTTGATCTGACAATAAATTCTCAACAGCATAATATTTTGCACTCTCAGATGCGAACGTTCCCATTACGCCCATTGGAGAGCGGCCGTCTACATTTGCATTTTCTTGCATCAAATCTTGTTCATTGCCGTGGACTATTGTCTCAAACACTTTCATTAATTCTTCTTCTCCACGTGTATTATTTTGTAACATTTATAACCCTCCACCAATATGTTGTTATCTTTTGATTAAAATGTTACTACATATAGTCTTACTGTTTCTGTGAGAAATGTAACATTACTGTGAAATTTTTTTCACGAAATAATGAATTTTTCATTTACAAAAAAGAAATGTGCTCTTTACAAATGTATGGTACAATATACGGGAAAAACTCTTTTTACCCTTTATCAACACATTTGAATAAAGGAGACTGAACTTATGGTTACTACATATCTTTTATTTATCGTTGCCTACTTACTTGGCTCGATTCCATTTGCACTAGTTGTTGGAAAAATCGGCTACGGAATCGATATTCGTGAGCACGGGAGCGGTAATCTAGGCGGAACAAACACATTCCGCACATTAGGGAAAAAAGCAGGTTTTACCGTTACAATTGCTGACATTTTAAAAGGGACATTAGCAACAAGTCTACCAATGATTTTCGGATTAGATATTCATCCACTATGGTTCGGGTTAGCGGCTGTTCTTGGACATGTCTATCCAATCTTCGCGAAATTCCGCGGTGGTAAAGCAGTTGCAACTTCTGCTGGGGTGCTATTATGCTATTCACCAGTTGTTTTTGCAATATTGGCTGTTGTATTTTTCACCCTTTTATTTACAACAAGATACGTATCACTTTCTTCTATGGTAACAGCAGTTGTTGCTGTTATTGCATCCATTGTTAGCGGGGATAAAATCTTCATTATTGCGATGTGTTTATTAGCAGGTATGGTTATTTATAAACACCGTGCAAATATCGGACGAATTATAAATAAAACTGAACCAAAAGCAAACTTTTCAAAAAAGCAAAAATAAGATCGTAACCCACATAACGCAAAAAGAAAACGTGAAGCATATTAATAGCGTCTTTTTGCGTTATTTTTTATACTAAAGAAAAAGCAACATAATTTGGAGGAACTATACATGAATCTTTCCGTAACAAAAGAAGCAGCACAATGGTATAAAAATGAATTAAACTTACAATCAAATGAAACACTACGCTTTTTCGTACAATACGGTGGTTGCAGTACTGTGCAAAAAGGACTTTCTTTAGGTATTCGTAAAGATGACCCTGCACATCCTGCTGTTCAAATTCAAGAAGAAGGTATTAACTTCTTTATTGAAGGCGATGATGAATGGTTCTTCGATGGACATAATTTATCTGTTACACTTAACGAAGGTGACGACTTCCCACAATTTAATTATGAAAAATAAAAAAACGTGGCTTCTGCCACGCTTTTTTATTTTTTCTTAATTTCCTCATATTTCGCATACCACTCAGGATATAACTTTTTAAATGATACAGGGCGGAACCCTTCTTTTTTCGCACAAATATTCGTCGTACTTGCAGTAATACAAAGTTCACCATCACCATTATATATTTCATATCCATATACAACGCGAAGTGGGCTCACAGTATCTACCCATGTTTTTACGATTGCTTTTTCTCCGTAACGCATCGCTTTACGGTATGAAATTTGTAAATCTAACACAGGAGAAATAATTCCTTCTTTCTCCATTTCAACATATGAAAAACCTAAATCTTGTATAAGTTTCGTGCGACCTAACTCAAGCCACACTAAGTAGTT
The DNA here is from genome assembly GCF_051916885.1 of Bacillus cereus group sp. MYBK14-1. Lineage (NCBI taxonomy): Bacteria > Bacillati > Bacillota > Bacilli > Caryophanales > Bacillaceae > Bacillus > Bacillus cereus group sp. MYBK14-1. The sequence goes on from NZ_JBQAHM010000001.1 coordinate 1,080,399, forward strand.
TGAATGGTAAACAACACCCATTTGATCTGTTTCCGCATAACGGATTTCAACTTCATGTTCTGCTACAAACATATGTATATTCGCCTTCTTTCACTTCTGCTACCTTGCATACATTTAATCATAATACAGTAACATCAAAAATAAAATAAAAACAGTGAATCTTTTACTGAAAGGAGCCAGCATATGATTCAAATTGTAACTGTTCGTAGTGGTGATAGCGTATATAGCTTGGCATCAAAATATGGATCAACACCTGACGAAATAGTAAAAGACAATGGATTAAATCCAGCTGAAACGCTCGTGGTTGGTCAGGCACTTATCGTTAATACGAAAGGGAATAATTATTATGTACAGCCTGGTGACAGCCTATATCGAATTTCTCAAACATATAATGTCCCCCTCGCTAGTTTAGCTAAAGTTAATAATTTATCTTTAAAATCTATTCTCCATGTCGGACAACAATTATACGTACCAAAAGGTACAAAACGAGCTGTAGAATCCATCGCTTATTTACAACCTTCCACTATACCGATTAAAGAGAGTTTAGTTAATGCTACACGTGCCATCAATCCATTTTTAACATACTTAGCTTATTTTAGTTTTGAGGCAAAAAGAGATGGCACATTAAAAGAACCTACTGAAACAGCTAAAATCGCTAATATTGCAACGCAGGGTAAAACAATCCCTATGCTCGTTATTACAAATATTGAAAATGGTAATTTCAGTGCCGATCTAACATCAGTTTTTTTACGCGACGCAACGATTCAAAACAAATTTATTACAAACATTTTGCAAACAGCTGAGAAATATGGCATGCGAGACATTCATTTCGATTTCGAGAGTGTAGCACCTGAAGACCGCGAAGCGTATAATCGTTTTTTACGAAATGTAAAAACACGCTTACCTAGCGGGTACACATTGAGCACAACTCTCGTACCGAAAACAAGTTCAAATCAAAAGGGAAAATTTTTCGAAGCTCACGATTATAAAGCGCAAGGGCAAATTGTTGATTTCGTCGTCATTATGACATATGACTGGGGATGGCAGGGCGGGCCACCGATGGCAATTTCTCCTATCGGTCCGGTGAAAGAAGTACTTCAATATGCAAAATCTCAAATGCCTCCCCAAAAAATTATGATGGGGCAAAATTTATACGGGTTTGATTGGAAGCTTCCATTTAAACAAGGAAACCCACCCGCAAAAGCAATTAGCTCTGTCGCAGCTGTTGCACTAGCTCGTAAATATAATGTCCCTATTCGTTATGATTTCACAGCCCAAGCTCCTCATTTTAATTATTTTGATGAAAACGGCGTGCAACACGAAGTTTGGTTTGAAGATTCACGGTCTGTTCAAAGTAAATTCAATTTAATGAAAGAACAAGGTATAGGTGGTATTAGTTACTGGAAAATCGGTTTACCATTCCCACAAAATTGGCGTTTACTCGTTGAAAATTTTACGATTACGAAAAAGGGCTGACAAAAGTCAGCCCTTTTTGTACATTTTGTTAAGATTCATCTTTGATTTCACTTTTTAATGAGTCAATACTTTCTAAACGTCTTTGATTTTTTGCTTCAATAGCAGCACGATCTTTTTCATTAGAAAGTTCCGCTGTTTCTTTTGCTTCATTAAAGTTATCAACTGTATTTTGCACCATTTCTTGTAACTTTTCAGCGTTGTCACTTCGATTATCTGGATTTGGCATGTACTTCCCTCCTAATATTGTATATACACACCATCTTAAATTACCTATCTTTCCTCAAATTTATACATAAAAAAGGAGAATGTAATATTCTCCTTTTCTTTAACCATTATCAACAATCGGTTGTTTACCTGTTTGATCTTGCATTTGCTTTCCTTTATTTCCACCAGCTTTTTTCGATTGTGTTCCAATATGATTTGGTGCAAAGTCTTTTGAATTTTTTTTCGGATTACCCATTACTATCGCCTCCTTAACACTAGTATCGTACTAGTGTTAAGAATTATTCAGCTTGCTTAAAAAGTTTCATTTCATAACGTTTTTCAATGCGCTCTTCAATGCGATCAATTGCATCACGATCGCTTAATAATTGTTGTTTATTTTCATTTACAAGTTCTTCAAACGATTTACGGCGACTTCTTCTCATGTTGTTCACCCTCTCTCCTTCGCTTTCTTATTACATAGTATGAGCAAACAAAAAACTCTTTAATCAGATTTGCAAGAAAATTTTATGTTTTAGTACTCCTAAAAAAACTCCGTGTACAATATATTGCACACGGAGTTTTTTATACCATAATATTTAAATACTCTTTCAACTTTTCATCTGCATTCATTTCATTTTCTTTATAATCATGAAGCGCCTGTAATACAAAATCATACTGCTCTAAAATATAACTTTCTAATTTCATAACATCCTCTAAGCTATTAAGCATAATTCTCGTATTACCAACTTCACTTTTTAACGCCGGTTCACATTTTAAACTTGTACATATTTCTTTCACATCTTCTTCTAATATCTCTGTTAATACATATTTCTTTCGTCCTTTTACCTTTAATCTCATAACTGGATAAAAAGCTTTTATATCTAAATAACTTCCTACGTTCATACAACGTAGCCATTCTACATTACGTTTATTACATGCAAGTATTTCTTTCACCGCTTCATATACCGCAGTTTCATCAAGCATAGCCTTATTTACTTTTCGTTTCCCTTCTTCTTCAATAGCTGCACACTTTTGATAAACAGCAGCACACGTAATGCAATCGTCAAATGCATTATGAGAGCTTAAACGAATTCCAAGCATTCGTTTTAACGTTTCAAGTTTATGATTAGGCGCATGCTTCATGTATTTCTTCGCTAAAAATACAGTATCAATTACTTTATTTTTAGGTTCAGGCAACCCAAGCATATTTACATTACTTTTCAAAAAGCGCATATCAAAAGAAGCATTATGAGCCACAATAACATTTGTATGTAAAAATGCTAAAAATAAAGGTAACACTTCTTCAATCGTCGGTGCATCTGAAACGCGATAATTGGTAATACCTGTTAAACTCGTTATTCGGTCCGGAATTGGCCGCTCTGGATTCACGTATGAAACAAATTGATCTACCAGTTCATGATTACGATATTTCACCGCTGCAACTTGAATAATTTTATCATTATAAGGGTTAAATCCTGTTGTTTCAAAATCAATTACAACATAATCTAACGGTAAGGATACATTCCCCACTCCATACACTCCTTTATCTCTAAACGTTTATATTTCTTACATCATATCATGAAGTTATTACTACTTGAAAAAGAAAAGGCAGAAATGGGAACTCTCCACCTCTACCTTTTCACCATTATTTTAATTTAGCAACCCTTTTCTCCATCTCTTTTTGCGTCATCGGCCCAATAAACTTATCTTGAATGACACCTTTTGTATCTATAAAATACGAAGTTGGAATCGTAATTACTTTATACGCTGTTGTCACATCAATGTTCTTGTCCAATAAAACAGGAAAAGTAATTCCTTTTTCTTTAATAAAATTGCTTACCTTTTCTTCCCCCCCACCTTTTTCTGAAGGCGTATAATTGATTGCTAAAATTTCTACGTTTTCTTTATGTTCTTTATAGAAAGCCTCCATATCAGGCATTTCTTGCTGACATGGTCCACACCACGTAGCCCAAAAGTTTAAAATTACTTTCTTTCCTTTTAAATCCGATAACTTTACATTTGTCCCATCTAACTTAGTTAATTCAAAGTCTGGTGCGCTCTTCCCTATCTCAATACCATTCCTTGCGATAATCTCTTTCATCACAGCTTCACTTTTTTCTTGCTTCACTTTTACCGCCTGCTCTTTATTACCAAACTGTTCATAAGCTGCATATCCCGCTAAACAAAGTAACACTACAATAATCGTAAGCTTCCGCCACATTTTATATCACCCTAACGTATTATCTTCTTTTAACACATTCATCAAAATACTATATATCTTATTTTAGCTTATACAGACAAGCTTGGAAATATTCACATTCTAAATAATCAGAATTTTTATAACTGTGATGAAATATTTACCTTTCCATCATATAATTAGAAATAAATAGAATATTTTACAATGAAAGGAGCTCTCATGAATTTATTTGAAAAAATACTTCTATATATTCTTAGTTTTATATTTTCCCCAATCGGAATTATCACATGGATTATCTCACTATTTAGTAAAGACCCTGAAAAAAAACAAGTTGGACGTATTTGTCTCTATATCGCATTAATCTCATTTATCCTTTGGGCAGGCCTCGGCATTATTACTTTTTTCACGATGACTACCATTACTACTATAGAATAGTTATAGAAAGGATGATTATTTTGGGAGAACACCCTATCACCAAAGAGCTACGCTATATACGAATATGCTTAGTTATTTTAGTAATCGTTCTTTTATTTTTCAACAGTGAAAAAGTCGTTGAAATTTCTACAAATCATGATTCCATAGAAAATGTTCCCACCAGTAATATGACACAAATTGCGGAAAATACATTCGCTATTCAAGAATATAATCCATTACTAAGTAGCGAACATACAATTAAGATTTTCAAATATAATCCATATACAAATCAACTTACTCTCGTCAAAGAAGTTAATTCTAGTGATCCGAATTCTTATACTTATCAACTTAATGAGAACGAATAAAGTGAAACTTTAATCAGCCCTCACCAATCGGGCTGCCCGGCAAATAGCTGAATAAAGATAAGGGCATTACATATCTCTTATCTTTTTGTTTGCAACTCTTTGTACAATGAGTTGCAATTTAATAATTCTCTAGGATTCCCACATTCCACAATAGTCCCATTCTTTATGACAACAACACAATCTGCTATCATCGCTCTCTCTACATCATGTGTTGCCACAATTCTCGTTACATCTCTTCCTATCCCTTCAATCATATTCCAAACCAGTTCTTGATTGCCTGGATCTAACCCAGCCGTCGGTTCATCTAAAATAATAAGAGTTGGATTTGATACAATCGCTCGCAATAATGCGAGACGTTTTCTTTCGCCTCCTGAAAGCTCTTCACCGCTTTTATGTAGCACAGTTTGACTCCCTTCAGGTAACCCTCTAATAATCGGCGTTACATTTATAAGTTCACTATTTTTTTCTAACTGATTTTCTAAACACTCTTCCCCGAAATACAAATTCTCTGTTATCGTCGTTCGGAAAAAACGTGGTTCTTGCCAAACTGTAGTCATACGAGCTTCATTACCATAATAAGCAATGCTACCGTTAGATGGTTTATACAAGCCCGTTATTAACTTTAAAAGCGTTGTTTTTCCTGCACCGCTTTCTCCCACAATAATAACGAGTTCACCAGGACGAATTTGCAAATCAATATTATGAATTCTGCATTTCTCTTCGTCATTCTCCTGAAATGAAACATTTGTTATCCTGATACCCATCGCTCTTTCTACATTGTTATCTGCTGCTCGTTTATTTAAAAAGCAAAAAGTTCTATTTGCCGAAGCGACTGCAACTTGTGTCATTATTAATAAATCGCCTACATAACGGACAGGGAAAAAGAGCATCTCAATTGTCGCTAACACTGCAATGAGTGAACCAACTTCTATTTCTCCCCTCATTATTTTTTGTGCACCTATAATGAGAACAAGGATATATGCTCCTGTTTCAATCACCGTTCCAACTACTCCAATACAATGTTGCATCATCGTCTTCTTTACTTCCGATTTATACGATTGTGCCGTTACTCTTTTAAATAAGCGAATTGCCCATTTTTCTTTTTGTAAACTCCGCAAATCTTGTATTCCCTTTACAAACTGTGACACCATCTCTACAACACTTGAGTGATTTTTTTGAGCAACGCTTGCGATATTTCTTACCTTTTCCCCAAACAACATCGGAACCGTTGCACTTAAAAATAAAAACGGAGTTATCCACAATATGAACTGTATATCTATATGTTGTAGTGCTATGAACGCACCTATAAATTGCGCAATGGCATGTATATATTCTATTAATATAGAGCCATATAACCTGACCCAGTTCGGAATATCAGACACGACCAAAGTTTCTAACTCTCCTTGCTTAATCTTCTCACTCTCTTCAAACGGTAATGAGAAATAGTGACGCAATAATTCTATACGTTTCGTTTGTAATATACGTTGACTCGCTTTTGAACTTATATAATCAAATAAAAGATTGTTCGCCCACATTAAAAAGCGACTACCCGCAAACAAAGCTATATATAAATACGCACCTTTTAGCTCTCTTTGAATAAGATTGTCTACAATTAATCCCATGAAAATTGGGCGTGATAAATTTAAAATGGCAGCAATTATCCCACTACATACAGCTGCTATTACTAATATTTTTTCTTTCTGTAACGGTAACAAAATTCTTTTATATTCTTTCATGACGTTTCCTCCATTTTTTCACAGTAAAAAGAAAGGGATGAAACCAAATGGTTTCATCCCTTTCCATAAAATAAGGAAGCTAACAGTTGTTAGCTTCCTTCTCGTTCATTTCAATTATTTAGTTTGACACTTTTGACTCTTCAATTTTCTCACGAAGAACCATTTGCAGAATACCACCGTGACGGTAGTAATCAATTTCAACTTCACTATCGAAACGAGCTACTACTTCAAATTGTTTTTCGTTGCCATCTAAATCAGTTGCAACTACTTTTACAAGATCACGTGGTCTAACTGATTTGTCGATTTGAATTTCAAATGACTCGTTACCAACAAGACCTAACGTTTCAGCACTTTCGCCATCTTTAAATTGAAGTGGTAATACACCCATTAACACTAAGTTACTGCGGTGAATACGTTCGAAGCTTTCTGCGATTACTGCTTTAATACCTAATAAGTTAGTACCTTTCGCAGCCCAGTCACGAGAACTTCCCATACCATAATCTTTACCAGCAACAACTAGAAGACCTGTGCCATCTTCTTTATATTTCATAGCAGCATCATAGATTGATGTTACTTCACCAGTCGGCCAGTATGTTGTATATCCGCCTTCTGTTCCTGGTGCAATTTGGTTTTTAATACGGATGTTCGCGAATGTACCACGCATCATAACTTCATGGTTACCACGACGAGAACCGTAAGAGTTAAAGTCAACTGGTTGTACGCCGTTTTCTAATAAGTAGCGTCCAGCTGGTGTGTGCTTACCGATTGAACCTGCTGGTGAAATGTGGTCTGTCGTTACAGAGTCACCAAATTTACCAACTACGCGTAAGCCTGATAACGTTTCAACTTCACCTGGCTCTTTAGATAAACCTTCAAAGAATGGTGGGTTTTGAATGTATGTTGAATCATTATCCCAAGTATATAAAGCTTCGTTTGAAGTTTGGATTTCATTCCAACGCTCATTGCTATTAAATACTTGTGCATATTCTTTCTTGAACAGCTCAGATGTAACAACGCTTTGAACTACATCTTCAATTTCTTTAGCTGATGGCCAAATATCGTTGAAGTAAACAGCATTACCATTTGCATCTTTACCGATTTCATCATTTTTCAGGTCAATATCAACAGTACCTGCAAGTGCATATGCCACAACAAGTGGTGGTGATGCTAAGTAGTTCGCTTTTACAAGTGGATGAATACGACCTTCAAAGTTACGGTTACCAGATAAAACAGATGTTACTAATAAGTCGTTTGCTGCGATTGCTTCTTCTAATTCTGGCGCTAATGGACCAGAGTTACCGATACAAGTCGTACAGCCGTAACCAACTGTTTGGAAACCTAATTGGTCTAAATATGTTGTTAAACCTGATTTATCTAAGTACTCAGTAACAACTTTAGATCCTGGTGCTAATGATGTTTTTACGTACTCAGGTACTACAAGTCCTTTTTCAATTGCTTTCTTCGCAACTAGACCTGCTCCAATTAATACGTATGGGTTTGATGTATTTGTACAGCTTGTAATTGCTGCGATTGCAATTGCACCTGTTTTCATCGTTACTTCTTTATCTTCTAATGTAACCTTCACTTCTTTATCGAACTCTTGCTCATTAAATCCAAGTCCTTGTGTTCCAACTGGTGCTACAACAGCTTTGTGGAACGCATCTTTCATATCTGAAAGTGGAATTAAATCTTGTGGGCGTTTCGGTCCAGAAAGGTTAGATTCAATTGTATTTAAATCAATTTCAACAAGATCAGTGTAAATTGGATCTTTGCTGTCTGCTGTATAGAATAAGCCGTTCGCTTTACAGTATTCTTCAACAACGCGAATTTGTTCTTCATCTCTACCTGTTAAACGTAAGTATTCTAATGAAATATCATCGATTGGGAAGAATCCACAAGTTGCGCCATATTCTGGTGCCATGTTTGAAATTGTTGCACGGTCAGCTAAAGGCATGCTCTTTAGTCCATTACCGAAGAACTCAACGAATTTACCAACTACACCTTTTTGACGTAATACTTGTGTTACTTTTAATGCAACGTCAGTTGCTGTAGTACCACTTGGAAGTGTACCAGTTAATTTTACACCGATTACTTCAGGTACTGGGAAGTATGAAGGCTGTCCAAGCATTCCTGCTTCTGCTTCAATACCACCAACGCCCCAACCAAGAACGCCGATACCGTTAATCATTGTTGTATGTGAGTCTGTTCCAACTAATGAATCTGGGTATGCAACTAAGTCACCTTCAGCATTTTTCACCGCGTGAACAACTGGTGCTAAATATTCAAGGTTTACTTGGTGTACAATACCTGTAGCTGGTGGAACTGCGCGGTAGTTATCAAATGATTTTTGTGCCCAGCTTAAAAATTTATAACGTTCTTCATTACGTTTAAACTCTAAGTCCATGTTGAATGCAAGCGCGTCTGCCGTACCCGCTCTATCAACCTGTACAGAGTGATCGATTACAAGGTCTACAGTAATTTCCGGATTAATTTTATCAGGATCCCCACCCATGTCTGCCATTGCTTTACGAAGCGAAGCCAAATCAACAACAGCTGGAACACCAGTGAAATCTTGTAAAATTACACGAGATGGTTTAAATGGAACATCGATATCTTGCACATCTTTCGTTCCCCATTTCGCTAAATTTGTAACATGCTCTTCTGTGATTACACGTCCGTCTACTTGACGAAGTACTGATTCAAGTAAAACTTTCACGGAATATGGTAATTGAGATACGTTGCCAACCCCTGCGTTTTCAAGCGCTTTCAAATCATAATAATGATACGTTTTTCCATCTACTTCAAAAGTTGCGCGTGATTGAAATGGATTATGTTTGACCATTATGTTTCCCCCCTGTTAAACGTGACTAAGTTGTCTGAATATAAAATGTAGACAAACTTTTCAATACCTTACGATAATATCTTATTACAACTTTCTAAATAAGTAAATAATAAGAAACTTATAGATTATCATAAGTTTTCTTTATGTTTCTAAATTTGAATAGTGTTCATGTTCCTTATGAATACTATTACCATAAAGTAAAGTGCTCTATTAGCGCTTTCTTTACAGTTCATACATACTATGAACTGCTCATCATGCAACTTACAAAAAAAGTTATAGAGGTGAAATAAAATGGGTAAAAGAAAAGCAAATCATACTATTTCAGGAATGAATGCGGCATCTGCACAAGGACAAGGTGCTGGTTATAACGAAGAGTTTGCAAATGAAAACTTAACTGCTGCAGAACGACAAAATAATAAGAAACGCAAAAAGAACCAGTAACGAAAAATCCCAAAAGGAGCATTCACCTTTTGGGATTTTTTCTAATGTTTATAACGTAACAATTCCGAAACCGTTACAAATCGATAGCCCTGCTTTTTCAGTTCAGGTAAAATTTTTGCTAGCGCTGCTACTGTTTGACTACGATTATTTCCCCCATCATGTAACAATACAATATCACCACTTTTTGCATTTTTCACTACATGATTTACAATGGATTCAACCCCTGGATTTGCCCAATCACGTGGATCTTGATGCCACGACCATAGAACAGTTTGATAACCAGCTTCTTTCGCTGTTTTAAATACAGCATCGTTAATATATCCACCCGGTGGACGGAATAGCAAAGGTTCTTTCACCCATTTTTCGAAAAATTTCTTTCCATCTAAAATATCATTTTCTAATTTTTCATCTGATGAATTACTCGCATACAAATGATTCATCGTATGATTTCCAATTTCATGTCCCTCTTTTAACACTTGTTTCACTAAATATGGATTACGCTGAACCCGAAATCCAATCATAAAAAATGTCGCTTCTGCTTTATATTGACGTAATAAATTTAAAATTTGTGGTGTATAAGTTGGATCCGGTCCATCATCAAATGTAATAGCAATAATCTTTTCATTATTAGGTACTTCCCATGTTACATAGCCAGTTGGTTCTAGCTCTTTTCTGAGCAACATTTTCGCTTCCACTTTTTCAACTTGAAATATATGTACTGCGCATAATAAAGAAAAAACGAGTAGAAAAATTTTCTGTTTTAGCATAATATTCGTTAAAGTAATGAGGTTGTCGAATACACAACAACCTCATTTACTTTTCTAATTGATCTACATGCTGCATAATATTTTGAAGGTTATTTTCGTATTGCTCAAGTTGTGGGCGTTGTGTTTCTGAAGCTACTTCTAGTGCATTTTGAATTTGTTCATACGCTTCCTGAACCTCTTGGCGTAATTCTTTTAAATCATGACCGTAGTTTGGATCATTTTTTACAATGTTGTTAAATGCATTTTCTGCTTGTGTAACACCTTGCTGAGCTGCTTGGAACGCTTGTTGTTTATCTTTATGATATGGCATTATATAATCCCCTTTCCATAATAGTTAGTCCCATTTATCTTTACCTTTTTTTCTAAAAACATTCTCGTATAAATTTGCAAACTTCTCTCATTCTAAAGAGGAAGAGGAGGTGTCACATACAATGGGAAAAAACAATCGTGAAGCGAAAGAAAAAAAAGGACAACCTGAACCATTAAGCGGATCTCATAAAGTAAAAAACCGTAACCATTCACGCCAAAAACATCATGCGCATCATGATATGTAAAACAAAAAGTGCACACTAGCTATCTTTTCCACATACAATGTTTATATTTTTCCATTTATTCTTCACCCCTACTTCATTCATGCATAACATAGTATGAATTGAGATTTTACGGAGGGTGTCTTACATGGGCAAGAAAAAGAAGGATTGTCTTTTTCATGTTGATGGTTTCGAAGAATGGATGGATCAATTTTGTTCTGACTCTTGTAGTAACTTTAGTTTCCCAAATCAAATTCATATTGACCTTTGCGAAACGGAACAAGAATACATTTTGGAAACAGATGTACCAAATGTAACTGAACAAAATGTAGTCATTAAAAAGATGAAGACAGGCCTAACCATTTGCATACTTCATAATAATATTTCTTTACAGCGGATCATTCCTTTACCCGATAATATTATTTATAAGAAGATGCTAGCCTGCTTAGAAAATGGATATTTAGCCATTCATATTTCCAAAAATGAAGTTGCTGATAAGCATGAAAAGAAAGTTCTTTTTTTAAATTAAGAGTTAATATAATACACACTAAGCCCCAGTTGGTTACTGGGGCTTATGTTATTTCGCATGCATTTCTATATTAGAATTTCTATCATATCTTTTTTTCGATAAACCTTTTGTAACTAAAAGCACAGGAAATGCCACAGTTGAAAATATAGCTAGTGCTGAAAATATTGCAAACCCATTTTGGTACCCGTAGTAATCGAGAAGTACTCCTCCAAACCACGGACCTATTACTGCTCCAATTCCCGAGAAACCCATCGCACCGAAGTATGTTCCTTTTAGATGCGCAACAGCAATATCATCAATAAATATATCCGTCATTGAAAACATTAAGACTTCTCCAATTGTAAAAATAATTGTACAGACGGCAGCACCTAGCATAGATTCTACTACTCCAAATCCAAACAATCCTCCGCTCACAAATAAAGTTCCAACCATAATGGATGCTAATGGTGTGTATTTTTTGCACATTTGAATAACAGGGTATTGGATAATCACTACAACAATTGCATTTAAAGCGAGCATATATGAGAATAGCTTCACTCCATCCTCAAATATATGTGCATTTGCAAAATATTGAGATACTGTCGTCGTTAAATGTGAAAAACCGCAATTACTCAAAATAATACCGACTAAAGCAACTAAAAATACTATATCTTTTCGCAATATACGCATTGCATTTAACATTGTAACAGGTTTTTCTGTACTCACTTTCTTTTTTTCCATTGGATACTTCTTAAATTGGAACGCTAATATAGCTGTATATAGAATATATACCCCAGCTGCTACTAAAAAAGGAATTGTTGATTTTGCACTTCCAATCTGTAATCCAACAATTGGTCCAATAGCAACTCCAACATTTATTGCACCGTATCGTAAGTTATAGACGAGTAACAGATACTCAGGCTTTGTTAAATCTGATAATAATGCTCTTGATGTTGGCTCAAAAAACGACCTACATAATCCATTTAAAGCGTTTAATAAAAAGAAACTTAAAACATGATCCGCAAGTGAAAAACCTATAAACACAAAAATCCAAACGATCATGGACCAGAGCATAATCGTTTTCCGGCCAAATCGATCTGATAAATTCCCTCCGATAAAACTAGCAAAAACACCAACAAGTGCACTCGTTCCGATAATAGCACCAGTCATTCCAGCTGATACACCTTTAACAGTCGTTAAATAAATCGCTAAAAAAGGGATACTCATTGAAGTTGCAAACCTAGCAAACAATGTCCCTAAAATAATACTCATTCCAAGCGGATGAATATGCTGTAGCTTCCCCTTCATCGTTAAACCTACTCTCTCTATTTTCACAAAAAAAGAAAGCAAAGGATCTGCTTTCTTTTCCTTTTTCTATACTTGAGCTGTTGATACCCGAGTTGTTCTCGTTATGTCCATATCAATTCCATATGTGAACTGTAATTCTTTACACACATCTTTAATTAAGATTGCGACATTATACTTTTCATTAAATTGTAAAACTATGTTTTCTACTTCTTCATATGTATACTTATATTCCCCTGTAATGACACTTTTTAGATCAAAGCATTCGTTAATACAAAGTTGTACAAGTAGCTGGTCATATTTCTCTATTACATCTTCTTTCTTCCAAAGTAACTCTTTTACATATAACCGATCAAACTTCACACTTTCTCGATTACAATCCGTTAAAATCCGGGTCATTTCATTTAATTCTCGATATAATTCAGAAATATTTCTGCTTAAACTAAGCAGTTTATCTACGCCGTTTTCATATAACATATTCATTCCACCCCCGCATTTTCTTTTTCTTATTATAGCAAGAAAATTCTAAAAATAGTTTCTTTCTTCTGAAATATTAGGAAACTAATTTCAATTGCTTTACAATGAAACTAGTTAATGCGAGAGGAGAAAGAAAATTGGAGCACAAATTATATTACACTGACGCTTATAAGCAAGACTTTACTACTAAAATTATAAAGCAAGATTATGATAAAGACGGTAACTTATACGTTGTTTTGAATGAAACAGCATTTTATCCGACAGGTGGCGGACAACCATATGATACTGGTACATTAAATGATATCAATGTAATCAATGTAGAAGAGATAAACGGAGAAATTCGTCATTACATTGCAGAACAATTACATACAGAAGACATAGAAGGTAAAATCAATTGGGAGCGCCGTTTTGATCATATGCAGCAACATGCGGCTCAGCACATTTTATCTGCTGCCTTTTGGGACCATTTTAACATGCCTACAATTGGATTCCATCTTGGTAAAGAAACAGTAACAATTGATTTAGAAACAGAAAATCTTCATGCAGAAACGGTTGAAAAAGCAATACAAATTGCAAACAAAATTGTTTTTGAAAACCATCCAATCCGCATCCAGTGGATGAACTTAGAAGAAGCGAAAAGGTTGCCCCTTCGTAAAGAACCGACTATGACAGAAAATATACGCGTTGTTATGATCGAAAACTTTGACTACAACGGCTGTGGTGGAACGCATCCGAAACGAACTGGTGAAGTTGGTCCTATTCAAGTACTAGGATGGGAGCGCAATAAAGGTGGTATACGCTTAACGTTTATCGCTGGCTGGCGCACACTTAAATTAATAGGGCAGCAACAACAAATTATGAAGAATGTTTCCAAACAATTAAGCAGTAGCGAAACTGATATTCCAACAAAAGTGGCGCAACTGCTTACTTCTCAAAAAGAAAACGAAAAAGCAATACAAACAATGAATGAAAAATTATTATTTGCAGAGGCAAATGAACTACTTCAACACCCTACGGAAATACATGCCGGCATACTTATTTCTAAAGTATTTACAAATCGTTCTATGCAAGAAATTGCAAAGCTTTCCGCTATTATTACAGAACAACAAGAGCAAGCAATTACGTATTTCGTCATCGAAAATGATGACAAACTACAATGTATTCTCGCTTGCGGAAAATCAGTATCACTCGATATGAATGCTCTTTTAAAAGACGCTCTTCCTACAATCGAAGGAAAAGGTGGCGGAAATAAGAAGAGTGCTCGCGGTGGCGGGAAAGCAATTATGAGCGGAGATGAATTTTTAAATCAGCTTGTTTCTTCTTTACAGTCAGCAGTTTAAAACATGTTATGAAGGATAGCGAACGGCTATCCTTCCCCTATATTTACAGACCTATATTTTGTTTCAAACCTTGATAACTCCCTGCATTTACAAAACCTTCACTTATAAGATTGATAAAAGTTTCCGAAAAACCATAATGACCTAAATCTTTAATCGGCACCATTTGCACATCATGAATTGGATTATGATCAAACTCGTTAGAAGGTAGCATAATTTCACCTTCAATCCTTTTAAGCAAAAATGTTATATGTAATAAAGACGGGCGAGCATCTGGTTTATCACAAACATAGAGTAGCTTCTGAATGTTAACTTCTAACCCTGTCTCTTCTCTCATTTCTCGAATCATTGCTTCCTCTAACGTTTCGCCATTCTCTGCTCTTCCTCCAGGTAAAGACCAATTTCGATTAGCCACTTTTTGCTTTACTAGCAATACCTTTTCATCTTCAATTAAAATTCCTGTAACACGAACTTGCATTACATTTTCCATATGCAATCTCCTCTTCCCATTATATTTACAAATTAACCCTTCCATAAAAAGAACATATGTTTTATAATTGAAGAAAATTATGGAAGAAAGTAGTTGTTACATTCATGCGTCCACCTTTAACAAAGTCTATATCAATTGAAGATTTCCAAAACTATTATTGGCTAAAAGCAGAACTCCAAACATTTTGTCGTGAGAATGGGTTGCCAGCTAGTGGCTCTAAGATCGAAATAACCGATTGTATCTCACATTATTTAACTACTGGTAAAATATTAAAAAACAGCTCTGTTCAAAAGGTGAGTAAAGCTTCCCTATCCTATAAAGACCTTTCTCTTCAAACGATTATTACTAACAATCACCGCTGTAGCGAAGATGTTCGTGCTTTTTTCAAAGAAAAAATCGGAACAAACTTCAGCTTTACAGTAGCTCTTCAAAAATTTTTCAAAGAGAATGTTGGAAAAACATATGAAGACGCGATAGCTTTTTGGCATGAAGAAAACGAACGAAAAAAGACCCTACATACAAAACAACTATCGGTGCACAATTTGAATACAATCGCTTTACTCGTGACTTTTTCGAAGATCCAAATAATAAAGGGAAAGCAAAAGCTGATGCGATTGCTGCTTGGAACGAAATGAAAGCGAAGCCTGGTAGTAATGTTTATGTTCCTCAAAAAGTAGAAAACTAGTTACCTCGCTAGTCTTCTATTTTCTCAAATAATAGCGCCATCCCTATCCCGCCTCCAATTCCTAATGTAGCAATTCCATATTTCATAGACTCTCTTTGAGCCTGATAAAACAAACGTGTTACAAGCATAGCACCAGATGCACCGTACGGATGACCGAGCGCAATTGCTCCACCATTTACATTTACTTTTTCGTACGGAATTTGTAACTCTTTTGCGCAAGCAACAACTTTTGAGGCGAATGCTTCATTTATTTCAAAATAATCGATGTCCTCTACTTTTACATTCATTTCGTTTAATAATTTGTTCACCGCAAATATCGGACCAGTCCCTGGAAGCTTGGGATCCACTCCCACTACAGCACTACGAACGAAACGAAGGACAGGTTTATAACCTAACTTTCGAGCTTGTCCCTCTTCCATTACAAGAACAGCACATGCCCCATCATTTACACCACATGAATTACCTGCCGTCACTGTTCCATTTTGTAAAAATGCGGGCTTTGTTCTTTTAATGATTCGTTCATAATTCATTTCTGGCTTTATAGATTCATCTAATAATCCATTAAAAGAAAATATTTCATCATGTATATATCCTTTTTCTAACGCTTGCAGTGTCCGCTTATAACTAAGACAAGCATACTCGTCTTGCATTTCTCTCGTTATATTATAACGCTCCGCAACATATTCAGCCGCTACTCCCATGTCAGGATCACCAATTGTTTCAGGTGAAAATCGTGCTCTTTTTTGAAAAGGTGACGTACTTGTACTCTCTACTCCCCCGGCGATATAACACTTACCTGCCCCGCCTTGAATGAGATGACACGCAGTTCGAATTGCTTCTAAACCAGCACCACATTGCCGATCAATCGTTACACCAGGAATATGATAGCCAAGTCCCGCCTCTAAAGCAGATAGTCTCGCAACATTCCCTCCTGGCCCAACAACATTACCTAATATGACATCATCTATTTCCCTCTCAATCCCTTTACTTAAAAACGTAAGAAGCGGCGTTGTTAATTGCTGAACTTCATACTCTTTTAACATCCCATTCTTCTTACCAATAGGTGTTCTTTTCGCCTCTACAATGACTGCTCTATTCATATATTTTCTCCCGGTTTTCAATCATACTTTTTGCTTCCATACGAGCGATTTTCCCACTATTTGTATAAGGTATTCCATCTACAAAATGCCATTCTTTCGGTATTTTAAAAGAGGATAATCTCTGTAAGCAAAAACTCTTTAATTGTTGTTTCGTAGCACTTCCTTTTACGATCGCGACGGGCTTTTCACCCCAGTAACTATCTTTCACACCAATTACAACTATTTCATCAACAGCTGGGTGTTCATGTAATACACTTTCTATTTCTTCTGGATAAATATTGATTCCTCCAAATAAAATCATATTCTTCTCTCTACCAACAATATATATAAAGCCTTCTTCATCTTCATAGCCTACATCTCGCACTGTCATCCAACCTTCTGCATTCAACTCCCGTGTTAAAACCCCATCTATTATGTATCCCATAAAAAACTGATCACTTTTCACATAAACAGTTCCTATTTCACCTTTTTGTACTTCTTCGCCTGCTTCATTACATATTCGAACTTGCACATTATGACAAGGTTTTCCTACTGAATTTGGCCTTCTTTCGCTTTCTGCATCGACTAGTGCTGTTACAAAACTTAACTCTGATGCACCATAAAATTCATATCTTTTCGCATAAGGAAATATATTCTTTATTTTTTCTTTCGCTTCAGCTTCCCATTTCGCTCCTGATGAAATAATTTTCATTTTATTTTCTATTAATCTATTTTCTTTATATAAAGATTCAAGCATTGTCGGAACTGTATACATAACCGATATATTTTCAGTTTCTAACTTATCTAATACTTGATTCGGAATGAACTTTCTCATAATGTGCACTGTGTGTCCTACATATAATGCACTTATTGCCCCGTATAAGAAAAGAGAATGAACGAGCGTCCCAGCTATTAAAATTGAATCCTCCCTTTTCATATGAAAGTCATGTACATTACAATCAAAACTATGAACCCACGATTGCTGTGCACGTAAAAATGCTTTTGCTGTTCCTGTTGATCCTGATGTAAATCCCATATAAAAAGGAGCATGTTGTACACTTTCTACAGTGGAATATGTAGGAAGATATTTCTCTATCATTCTTTTCCACTCATCAATTTCAATTACTCTTCCTTCTTCATCCAATAGATCATTCACCTTATATCGTTCTGTCACAATCATATCCGGATTACTAATTTCAATTCTTTCTCTGAGCTCATCTTGTTTCCACTTTATATCTAACGGAACACAAACCCACCCGGCCATAGCGGCACCAGAAAATAGTTGTAAAAACTCTATACGATCTTCTAATAGGATTGCTATCGTTTTATTCTTCGATTTTTTTTCATTTAACCAGCTTGCTACTTTACAAACTGATTCAAACCACTCTTTATATGTTAAAACTCTATCATTTTCCTTTATCGCTATTTTATTTGGTTGTAAAGAGGCATGCTTTTTATATTCTTTTGTAATCCCCATATGAGACGTCCTTTCTTTACAATAATAATAAAAAGAAACACGCAATTAACGTGTTTCTTCCCTTTATCATCCCGCATTTGTATATTTTCCATTCTTTAAAGCGGGCGTAATAATATGTTTCAATGAACGATGTAATTTTGTTACGAGAACTGCCGCAATAATTGCTTTTATACAATCCCCTGGTAAAAACACAGCACTCACTTTCATTGTCTCCCATACAGAAACATCCATTAAGAACGCTTGTACAGTAATACCAAATACATAAACTACGAAAATACCACCAATTATATTAATACATAATACTTTTATAATAGAAACTTCACGTAAACGCTCAATTAAATAACCAATAACAAACGCCCCAATGATGTAACCAAGTAAATATCCTGCACTTGGTCCAACAAATACACCAAGGCCACCGCGTCCACCAGCAAGCAATGGTGCTCCAACTCCTACAATAAGTAAGAAAATAAGCTGACTTAACGCACCTAGACGTGATCCTAACAACCCACCCGCAAGCATAACACCGAGTGATTGCAATGTAATTGGAACTGGTGTAATAGAAAGAGCAATCGGAGGTATTAACCCTAACACTCCCATAATAGAACTAAATAAAGCGACAAAAACTAAGTTTTTTGTATTCATATTTGCTTCTCCTATTTGTAAACTTAAAATTTATTTTAGGTAACATATTACAAAAATTATATTATCTTTCCACTCCTCTTTTGTCAACCATTAATGTATTAGAGTTTACAAATAGAAGTTCACTTATTTCTCTCTATGCAAATGCTCCAGTTCTTTCCGAAGCGCCTGTTTTAAAAACTTCCCAACAGATGTTTTCGGTATTTCTTCCATAAAGACAATATCGTCTGGCAACCACCACTTCGCAAACTGTGGTTTTAAAAACTCATATATTTCTTCTTTTGTAACCGTACTATTCTTCTTTTGAACAACGCAGGCAATTGGTCGCTCTTGCCACTGAGGGTGAGGAACTGCAACGACAGCCGCTTCAAATATAGCATCATGTGCCATTAAAGCATTTTCAAGATCGACCGAAGAAATCCATTCTCCCCCGCTTTTAATAACATCCTTCGTACGGTCAACAATTTTCACGCAACCTTCCTCATCCACTGTGACAACATCACCAGTATATAACCATCCATCGCGAAAACCTTCGACAGTACGATCATCGTTATAATAGCTTTCAGCGATCCAAGGTGCTCGTAAACATAGTTCTCCCATCTCCGTACCGTCCCACTTCACTTCACCATTTGTACCGACTACTTTCATCTCTACACCAGGGACAAGATACCCTTGTTTGGAGCGAATTTCTAGTTGCTCTTCATACGATAATTCCGTTTCATAACTTTTTAAACGTGCAAGTGTTACGAGTGGACTCGTTTCAGTCATACCATATGCATGTATGAACGGAACATTATGTTTCTGTTCAAATGCTTTAATAACACTTTTCGGCGCCGCTGCACCTCCGCATAGTATTCTCGTCATACTAGATAAATCGTAACTATTATTTTCTAACTCTTGTAATACACCGAGCCAAATTGTCGGCACACCGGCAGCTAACGTCACTTTTTCAGATTGGATCATTTCTAATAAAATTTTCGGCGTAAACATCGGTCCTGGAAGAACTTGTTTTGATCCAAACCAAGTAGCAGCGAAAGGAAGTCCCCAAGCATTCACATGGAACATCGGTACAATTGCCATCGCCGCGTCACTTTCCGATAAAGCAGCTGTATCCGCTAAACCGAGTGCCATGCAATGCAGTACAGTACTACGATGCGTATATACAACACCTTTCGGATTTCCTGTAGTCGCTGACGTATAACACATACCAGCTGGTGTATTTTCATCAATATCTTTTACAAATTGGAAATTGGGATCGCCTTCTTCTAATAGCTTTTCATAATGATATACAGGCTTCAGCGTAGTGTTTGGGAGTTCATCTTTATCAGTCATAATAATGTAAGCTTGTACAGTTGATAATTGTGATTGAATATTTTCAACAAGCGGTACGAGATCTTCATCTATAAGTAGAATTCGGTCTTCTGCGTGCTGAATAATGTATGAAATATGTTGAGGAGATAAACGAATATTAATTGTGTGTAAAACGGAAGCAATACCAGGAATAGCAAAATACGCCTCCACATGTCGATGATGATTCCACGCTAACGTTCCTACACGTTCGCCTTCCTTAATCCCAAGCTTTTTTAACGCACTAGAAAGTCTTCTCGTCCTTTCTCCTAGCTGCTTATACGTTAATGTCGTAATGGTATCATGTGTGCGAGAAACAATTTCTTTCTTTGAAAATAACTTTTCTGCTCTTTCCATCATAGAACTAATTGTTAGCGGTACATTCATCATCATATTGGTTATATCCCCCTTTAAAACGTTTTCATTTTTTCGTTTATTATAACAGACTTCCGCAAATGATTACGACATTTTTCTGTATTTTCTGAATTATTTCTTTGGAAATAATTCAGAAAATACCAAGTGAAAACATATTAAAATTCTTTCTTACAATATATAAATACCGAAATAACAAAAGAAAAGATATATATGATAACACCAAATATTGTATATAGCATTGAAACGTATACAGATGAATTTAAATTTGATATTGGAAATTGTTCTATTAGATAACCAATAACACTTTGTAATCCAAAATAAGTAACAAGCCCCCCGCATGCGCCTCCAATTGTAATAGCATCAGATTTTTCTGCTCCAAAAACATAGAGAAGTGGATAGGCTATTGCTCCGGCATTAAGAATGATGAACGTCCCTAAAGAAACACTCTTAAATATATCATCATCAATTGGTATATCTGATACTAAACCATGTACATAAAATATGCCATACGATAATAAAGTACCAATAATTACAACTAAAAAATAGAAAAGGTAGTGACTTTGTACAATGTTATTTCTAGTAACCGGTAAAGTAAGTACATATTTTTCATAACCCGACTTACTCTCATACTTAATAACTTCAAGTGCAGGAATCGCAGCAAATAAGATAATGAATGTAGCAATTAAACGGTACATTGAAGCATTACCAAAATAAAAAACAAATCCCGATCCTAATATCGCCATTCCCATGAACATAAAGAAAGTTCGATACACTAGATAGTAGTTTGTCAATAATAAACCTTTCATTTATTTTTCACTCCTTGTTAATAAAACACTTATTTCTTCTAGTGAAATGGTTCTATGAGCAATCCCATTTGGTAGTTTATGCACATCTGATACAAGTACATTGAAATAAGAACCATTATTCCTTTTCACCACAACTATATCTTTGTTGATTAAAGTTAGTTGTTCCTCATCAACATCTACAATGGCATAATTGTCCAAAACTTTATCCTTTTCTTCATTCAATAAAATTTCTCCATCTTTTATCACAATAAGGTGACTAGCTATTTTTTCTACATCACTCATAATATGTGAAGAAAGTAATATACCACCGTTACTTTTATTCACAAAACTTTTTAATTCCTCTAATACCTCCTCCCTAGATGAAGGATCAAGACCTCCCGTCGCTTCATCTAGGATTAACAATTTGGCATTATGCGACAATGCAACAGCTATAGATAGTTTCATCGACATTCCACGGGAAAACCTACCTACTTTTTGATTAGTAGGTAAAGAGAAAGAATGAACTAATCGGTAAAAATTTTCTCTGTCCCAAGATTCAAACATCTTTTCAAAAACCTTATTTAGTTGTTTTATTGTAAGATGAGCCGGGAGATTCATAGCATCAAATACGAATCCAATCTTCTCCTTATTCTTGGCATCTTTATTTATATTTTCTTCACCAAATATTTTCACTGTACCACTATCTTTAGAAATTAATTCTAGTACTGTTTTAAATGTTGTTGATTTACCTGCCCCATTGTCACCAATGAATCCCACTATTGACCCTGATGGCACATTGAATGTAACATCTTTTAAAACAATTTTGTTTCCAAATGATTTACTTAAATTTTTAATTTCTAGAATGTTTGACATCATTTCACTCCTATCTTAACTTTTCATAAAAGTATGTTTGCTCCTATTAAAAATTATCCACTTTTTCTCTCACTTTCTTTTTTAGTTTGAAAATAATACGATTGCTATATTCTTTATTTTCTACTAAAATTCGATACATCTCCCACACTCCTATAACACGAACAAAAAGATAAACTCCAATAGCAATAAGTACAACACAGTACGGATAATACTGCACTAATTCTCCTGAAGTGATATGCTTTTCCTCAAACAAAAACGGTATTGCGCCTGCGGCAATAAAACAAAATCCAACAATCATCACTGCGGCATACTTCTTCTTAATAATCGCATATCTTTTTGTCAATTCTTTTAGAAAGTTTTGATCAAATAGTAGTTCTTCTTTTTTCAATACATTGTATCGACTCTCTTCTATCGTTGCAGGCACCATCATTGCTCCAATTCCAAGAACAGCAATGATAATGACAAGGAATGTCGACATTGTTGCATTTTCTTTAAATAGTAAATACGGTATTGTAGATAAAATGAGCAAGCTAAACCCTAACGCTATATATTTTGAAATCTTTTGCCCATACACTATATACCCTTCTGCCATTTCCTGACTTACGTAATAGCCATCCACATTTTCATTACTTTGCTCTGCAGTTTCTTTTAATAAATAGTCGAGTGATACTTCAAATACATTTCCAATCATTATTAACTTTTCAGTTTCAGGAAAACCTTGACCGTTTTCCCATTTACTAACCGCTTGCCTTGTTGTGTTTAATTTTTCAGCTAATGCTTCTTGAGAAAGGCCCTTTTCCTTTCTTAATTTAAAAAGCTTTTCACCAAATCCCATATGTGTGTCCCCCTTTGTTTTCTTACCTAAATTGTATGTAAACATTGCCCTTATCTCTATCTTCCTGCAGTTGCACTTTGTCAACTTACGGTTGCGATTGTGTTATATAGCGGTTTTTCATACGATTTAGCTAGTTTTCTTCTACGATTATGACATTAATCAAACATTTCATTCCAATAACAAATTATAACAATTAAAGGTAATTATTGTTACAAAAAATAAAAACTCCCTTATTCATTTAAAGGAGTTTTCGATATGAAATATTCCAAGAAGGGCTAATTTTCTTTCTCATATTAATTCACAATTTCTTCTATATATTTTTGTATGTTGTGCAACGATTAATAAGCATCCCACACAGTATATGTTGTCATCTCTTTATATAAGGCATATTCATATATATGTAAAATATTACTCCTATTAGCTTCTTTAATAAAAACACTTTTCAATAATCATAACGGCTTCTGCTTAAACTTTTCATAATGTCGTACTTTTAATAGAAGGATATTCCCGCAATCTGTACAAATATAAGCATCCACCGGTGAAGATGTGAACATCGTTTCCTTTTTCCGTATTTGTGCATATCCGACAAACTCACCTTCTCCTATGTTTTGAGAACCACAATTAGAGCATGTCTGCACGGTTTTTTGTTTCATGAGAGCACCACCTTTAATCTGTTTCCACTCCCTTCGACAGCTCACTTCCATTTCCCTTCCAAAAAACCTCTTATTCTCTCACATTTCAACAGGAATCTCAAAACAAAAATCGTATATGTACTATGAAATATATTTATTAACGGAGGAATTTTATGACTACTGTTATGACACTCGATATAGCAACAGAAATTGAAAATGCAGAAATTGATATGCTCTCTTCTAGATTAGAGAGACTACAAACAATAAGCGGAAACCCAATGCAAGTGCAAATGAAAAAATTCGGTAGCGCCACTGCCTTTTCATCAAAAATAATTGCTGGTCCAGCTTTTAATACGGTAAAAGGTATTACAAATGCAGATGCGATTGATGCAATCATTTCTTATTATGAATCACTACAAATCCCTTGTCGTTTTGAAATTACCCCAGCACAAGGTACAACTGAATTATTTCAATACTTATCTCAAAAAGGGTTTTATCAATCTAGCTTCCATACTGCTTTGTATAGTATACCGAGAGAGGGTTCATCACTTCTTCCTTCTAATATTACAATACGAAAACTAAAAGAAAATGAGTTTGATATTTTTGCAGACATTTATGTACGTGGATTTAATATGCCATCCTTTACAAAAGATAGCGTGCGCCAAAATAATGAAATTCTTTACAATGAACCAGGGTGGCATTTTTTCATAGCTGAAGTTCAAAATATCCCTGCTGGTATTGGTGTCCTGTATATAAATAAGGGTGTCGCATCATTAGCTGCTTCTGCTACTTTGCCAGAATTTCAGCGTAAAGGCTGTCATACTGCATTAATTCAAAAACGAATTAAGAAAGCTATTGAATCCAATTGTACTTTAATAGTTGGACAAGCAAGGTTCGGTAGCGGCAGTCAAAATAACATGGAACGTGCTCACATGAAAATCGCTTATACAAAATCAATATGGACCGCAAAAGACATATTATAATTTACTTTATTTCTCCTTCCGTTACATTTTTAAACATTTTATGACAATTCCTTTTCTACCCTATTAATCATTTGAATATTCAAACTAGATTTGTTACGCTATTACTAGATACATCATTCAACTTGCAATATGAAAAGAGAATTCTAATCAAACTACAAGGAGGAGAAATGTATGACTAAACATGATCATGGTTTAAAAGAAAAAGTAGAAGGTGCCATTGATAAGGTAAAAGGTGAAGTAAAAGAAGTTGTTGGGAAAGTAACTGACAATAAGAAATTACAAGCTGAAGGAAAATGGGATAAGGTGAAAGGCACTGCTAAAGATACAGTTGGTAATGTGAAAGAAAAAGTACATGAATATAAGGAACATAAGAAAGAAAAATAAAAAAGAGCCCATCGGCTCTTTTTTTATTTCCCTTCATTTTTCTCTAACACGTATAAATCTTCTTCCATATTCGTTAATTTCTCACTTACAAGCTTTCT
The DNA here is from genome assembly GCF_051916885.1 of Bacillus cereus group sp. MYBK14-1. Lineage (NCBI taxonomy): Bacteria > Bacillati > Bacillota > Bacilli > Caryophanales > Bacillaceae > Bacillus > Bacillus cereus group sp. MYBK14-1. The sequence goes on from NZ_JBQAHM010000001.1 coordinate 1,105,680, forward strand.
TGCATCTCCAATTGCTTGATTGTATGCAAATGGTCCAACTAATTTAATCATTTCTTCTATTAAACGCTCTGCTTGGAAACGCCCAATTTCATCTAGATCTTCTTCCATGAAAAATTGCTGAATTTGCGCTACAAGCTCTTCTTTTTTATCATTTGGTATTTTTATATTCATCATCGTTGTTACTCCTCTATATTTAAGATAATATCTTCCTTAACTCTACCATAGAAAAACGATTACCAGGACAGCTTTTTGTAACTCCTTCTAACTCCCTATGACCTAGTATATTTTCTTTCTTTATAGCAAATTGCTTCATAAACATTTTGCATAAAGAATATAATGCATTCACTTGCGGGGGAGTGGGATCGTATTTATCGAAATTTCCCGTCATACATATTCCAATTGTATGACGGTTATGGTCTTTCGCGTGCGCTCCAATATGTAAACCTCGCCCTTCCACTACAGTTCCATCCTTTTCGATAAAATAGTTGTAACCAATTCCGCTCCACCCCCTTACAGTTTGATGAAATTCATGCGTTTTATACACGTCCCATCCATCTTCAGCTGTATGGTGAATAATCAGTTTGTTTACTTTTTCTAAAGGAACTAATTCATCTTGAAATGTTAGATTGACACGTTTAATTTCCATTTGAACTGCCTCCTCTTAAAAATCAATCATAATAATCGTTTTATCATCTGGCCTTATTCTCTTTTCCGCTTCTAGCTCTTCAATAATTGCTATATATTCGTTTATACTATTCTTTCTTATATATGCAACAGTTTGTTCTAATGACCAATCTGGGTGAAATAACCCGTCTGAACAAATAAAAATCCCACTCACTTCATCTGTATGTAATTCACCATGTTGTAAATAATGTATCGCTTCTTTCATTCCATTTGCAACTGAATAACCATTTGGCATATTTGCAAGATAACGATTGTATTTTAACTGTTCTCGAACATCTTGAAAAACATATTCTTCTGGTACAGATAACCCTTTTTTACGATCTTCTTCCCTCTTCTTTTTTGCTCTTTTACTAATTCCTTCAACTGTGTCTTTCGTTAATACTTGCATCGTTCCATTTTGAAAAGTTGCGACAATCATACAGTCCCCAAGCTGCGCATATTCAATTTTCTCACCAACTATTTGGACTGCCGCGATACATGTGCACCACAAATGCTCTTTTTTTCTCGTGTCTACTTCATATTCTAACATTTTGCTTTGCAATACTTCATTTGCTTTGGCAACTGCAAATTGTAAACTATGATTCTCTCGTAATGCAGTAAAATAACTTGCAAATAAATGCGAAGCGATGTATGCTCCATTATGTCCCTTTTCATCACGAAACGGGACAAGTGGTGTTGCACCGTCACATACACCATAAATCTTTTTTTCTTTATTACAAAAATAAGAATCCTCACATTCTTGCTTCAACGGGCTTTTCTGTTGATATGTTTTTATCTTCACAACTGTATCCCCTTTCAAATGATAAAATACTCAAATTCTTTTGATTAATCTAATTTACCTAAATAAACTGTTTTTACCCAAAACTTTCAATATCATATATAATCTTGAAATAATATGAATTTTTCAGTGAAGGACGGGAAAGAAATGGTCAGATTCCTTGGTGTTATTATCGGTTCTATTATTATTGCGGTTGCCTTTAATCTTTTCCTTATCCCCCACAAAATTTTAAGTAGTGGAATTGGCGGAATTGCTATTATTTTAGGGATTGTAACCCCTGTAAACACAGGCATTATTAACTTTGTATTAAACTTACCTATCCTTATTTTAGGGTACATAGGTCTTGGAAAAAAAGTAATTTTTAACACAGTTGTCTCTGTAGTTGTATTATCTGTTGCATTATACTACGTTCCAGTAAAAGTCGTAGCAACAGATCCATTGTTATCTTCTATCTTCGGAGGTGTAATCGCCGGAGCTGGTATTGGTCTTGTTTTTAACTGTAATGGATCCACTGGTGGATTTGATATTATCGGTATGCTTTTATCCCGCAAGCGAGACATTAAACTTGGCGGATTCCTTATTATTTTAAATGCAGTCGTTGTAATAATCGCAGGATTCTTCTTCACCTGGGATGTTGCACTTACAAGCTTACTTTCAATTTATGTAACTGGTAAAGTAATTGATGCTGTTCATACAAAACATCGTAAAGTTACACTTATGATTGTAACAAATGAAGCAGAAAAAATGAAAAAACAACTTCTTTCAACTGTTGTACGTGGAATAACGTTACTTGATGGCGAAGGTGCTTATTCAAGCGAGAAAAAGCGTGTACTTATGACCGTCGTTTCTCGTGAAGAATTAGCAAGTATGAAACTAACAATTTCTGAAATCGACCCGAATGCATTCGTTAATATTACAGAAACTGTAGAAGTGTTAGGACTTTTCAGAAGAAGTTAAAGACTAGGTGGGAATCCACCTAGTCTTTATTTTGCATAAATTCAATTCGGTTTCCAAATGGATCTGACACGTAAAATCGAATTACATCTGGCCTTGCATAATCATCAATCACTTTAACACCTTGCTCTATAAGTGTTTGCTTAAATTCATTAATTTCATTCACATAAAAAGCTGGATGAGCCTTTTTAGCTGGTGTAAAGTTCCGCTCGACACCAATATGGATTTCTTGATTTCCGCATTTAAACCAACATCCACCTCGTTTTTTCAACTCTTCTGGCTTTGGAATTTCTTCCATACCAATCGTATTCCCATAAAAATCACGCGCCTCTTCTTCACACCCTACAGGTGCAGCTACTTGCACGTGATCAATCCCTTGAATATAATTTTTCATTTTCTCTCCCCCTCCTCTACCCTAATGTTATACGGAAAACAACCGTCTGTAACTTACAAAAGGTTTATAAAACAATATAAGCTCCCCTTATTACCATCCTGCATTCACCTTGCAAAAAATAAAAAAAACAAAATTTATTCTATAACTTCCATTTTTTATAGAAATACACATTACATCTATATTATAGTTATGAATAGACAAATCTTTTTAGATGCTATTTGTACGGAGGAACTATTATGAGTCGTAAAAAATATTCACCAACTCAAAAAAAACGTCATCCGAACATTTCTAGACGTTTGCGAAACCATATACAAGATCGTTCATTAACAGAAATGTACGCATCTCTGTTCGAACACAATCCTGATAGTATTATTTCATTAAATTTAGAAGGAGTTATTCTACATATAAATCCTTCTGCCGAAAGAATATTAGGTTACACTTCTTTAGAATTAGAACAGAAAAATATTACCTCTATTTTAGAAGCCCATATTTCTGAGCAAGTATTACAAAATATAAAGAATACTGAAGCGGATAATCAACAAGAGTATATCTTATCTATTTATCATAAAAATGGATTCTTATTAGATGTTGTGACAAAACTAGTTCCTATTTTTGTTCAAAATCGTCTTACTGGCGTATATGCTATTATGAAGCCGCTTGAAAAATCAGAAAGAATTGAGAATATACTAAAAGAAAGTGAGAAGAGATTGCGTACATTAGTAAACTCCATGCCTGCGTTTGTTATTTTTAAAGATCATGAAGGGCGCTGGCTTGAGGCAAATGACTACGCACTTTCTTGCTTCAATTTCCATCATGTACCTTACCACGGGAAAAAAGATAGCGAACTCATTCAATATAATGAAGCATACCGAGAAGCTTTTTTACATTGTGAAGAAATTGATGAACTAGCATGGCAACAAAGACAAATTCTTCATGGCGAGGAATTTATTATACATAGAGATGATTTCGATCTAATCTTAAGTATATCAAAAGTTCCGCTTTATCATCCTGACGGTTCTCGCAAAGGTCTTATCGTGATGGGGAGAGATGTTACTGAGCTAAAAGAAACTGAAAAGTTATTACGAAAATCTGAGAAGCTCGCAGTAGTCGGACAACTGACAGCTGGAATTGCCCATGAAATTCGAAATCCACTCACTTCTCTAAAAGGTTTTCTAACGTTGCTCCTCCCTGAAATAAATGAGGAGCAAAAATGGTATATCGATGTTATGTTAAGTGAGATTTCACAAATGGAATCCATCACGAGTCAATTTATGGCGATGTCTAAGCCACAAGTATTATCTATCCAAACTTGTAACATACAAACTTTAATTGAAGAGGTAGTTACATTTATTTTACCGACTGCAATTATGCATAGCGTTCATATCATCATGGATCATTTTGATTACGTATATGATATTCAATGTGACGGTAACCAATTAAAACAAGTTTTTATAAACATATTAAAAAATGCGATAGAAGCGATGCCAAATGGCGGAAATATTTTCATCCAAACAAAACCATTAGAGGATAATTTCATCTTAATACGAATTATCGATGAAGGTTGTGGCATTCCAGAAGATCGTATCTCCCGTCTAGGCGAACCTTTTTATAGTTTAAAAGAAAAAGGCACAGGACTAGGATTAATGATGTGTTACAAAATAATTGAAGAACATCATGGTAAATTACACATTTCAAGCGAATTAAATAAAGGTACGATTGTTGATATTGAGCTACCACTTTCTTCATCTCATCTTGCAATCCAGTCTTAAATAAAAAAGAAGCATCTGCTAATCGTTAGCAGATGCTTCTTTTTTTAAAATGCTTTGTCATACCACTCTTTTGCTTTTTCTACTTCACCCATCGTTAATTGATGCCCTCGATTTTCCCAATGCATTGTTACATTCGCATTTGCATTTTCTAATAGTACCTTCAATTCCTCTGACTCTGCTGATGAACAAATTGGGTCATTTGTCCCAGCAGCAATAAACACAGATTTCCCTGCTAAATTTGCTAATTGCATTCCTCTTCTAGGTACCATTGGGTGATGAAGCACAGCACCTTTCAATGCATTTTCGTAATGGAATAATAAGCTTGCTGCGATATTTGCCCCATTCGAATAACCGATAGCTACAATGTTATTTCTATCGAATTTATATTCTTTAGCCGCTTCATCTAAAAATTCATTTAATTCCTTCGTACGGAAAATTAAATCCTCTTCATCAAAAATGCCCTCTGCTAATCGGCGGAAAAAACGCGGCATCCCATTCTCTAACACATTTCCCCTAACGCTTAATACCGACGCTTCCGAATCAACTATTTCTGCAAGTGGTAGTAAATCTAATTCATTACCACCTGTGCCATGAAGTAATAACAGCACTGGTTTTGACGTATCTTTTCCTTTTTGAAAAACATGTTTCATCATAATCCTTTTCCCCCTTCAATCACTTTAATCTAAATTTCTCACTTCAAATGGTAAAAGCGTTTGTTCAATCTGTTTTCTATGTTGTTCATATTGTTCCGGTAACTTTAATTCCTCCCCCATCGTCTCTAACGATTCATCATGAGCGAAACCAGGAGGATCTGTTGCAATTTCAAATAAGATTTCACCATGTTCTCTAAAATAAATCGCGTTAAAATAATTTCGATCTTGTACAGGAGTTACGTGATATCCAAAACGCGACACATACTCTTTCCAGTCTAGCTGATCAGCATCATCACTCGCTCTCCAGGCTATATGATGAACTGTACCAACGCCCATTTGGCCACGACCGATTGTTGATAATTTCAAATCAATAATATTTCCAATGTCAGCAGAAGAACGGAATCGAACAAATTCGCCCTCTTCTCCAATTTTTTCAAGACCCATAATATGTTCTAACAATTCAGCTGTTTTTTGAGGCTGTGCAGATAAAAGAACAGCACCTCCAAACCCTTTAATTGCTACTTCTGGTGTAACTTCTCCAAAACTCCAATTGTTTAATTCGCCTGCTTCTCTTTCAACTAATTCTATATGCAAACCATGCGGATCATCAAATTCTAAATACTGCTCTCCAAAACGAGTCATTTTTGTATACGAAACATCGAATTTTTCTAATCTATTTTCCCAAAACTCCATTGTACCTTTTGGTACAACGTAAGACGTAATTCCTACTTGACCGTCCCCAATAATACCTTGACGAGCACCTGCCCATGGGAAAAACGTAATAATTGTTCCAGGCTTTCCTCCTTCATTTCCAAAATAAAGATGGTACGTACCTGGATCATCAAAATTCACTGTTTGTTTCACTAAACGTAACCCTAATACACCAGCATAAAAGTCTACATTTTCTTGTGGATGCCCTACAATCGCTGTAATGTGATGGATTCCCATTGTTTTCTTTTCCATTTCTTCCACTCCTTTTTTATTTCATTATAAAAATTCTTTTACATTTAAATTCATTATTCATTTTGTCCATGCTGCAAAGTAAAATCCGTTATAATAATTTTATCTCGAATTTGAGATATTAATTACAAAAATACCTATTGGTGTCTAACCTATCAAATTATCTTGAACTCAAGATAATTTACAAAAAATATTCGTTCGATTTATAACCATAATATTTCTTCATTATGCATGTTATTTATCTCGAACTCGAGATTTATTATAAGTTACTTATTTTTTATTGTCAATAAGTCCTTACTTTCATTTTACATGTAAAAAGAGTAAACGCTATTCATCGTTTACTCTTTTTGCAAATCATTTCTTTTCTTCTTCCAGTACTGCTTCCATCTCATTAAATTCACGATGAACTGCCTTAACGGGTTCTTTCGTTAATAAACTTACAACGATAACAGTTAATAAACTACAGAAGAATCCAGGTACCATTTCATACATAGTCGCTTTTAAACTTGGAATTTGTACCCAAGTGATAACAACTAATGCACCGACAATCATCCCAGCAAGAACGCCCCATTTGTTCGTTCTCTTCCAATATAAACTTAATAAAATTGCTGGTCCAAATGCTGATCCAAATCCTGCCCAAGCATATCCAACAAGCGTTAAAATTGTATCACTCGGATGATACGCTAAAACAACTGCAATCATCGCTACAACTAATACTGACAGCCTACCGATAAATACAAGTTCTTTATCACTTGCATTACGACGGAAAAATGTTTTATAGAAATCTTCCGTTACTGCACTTGAAATAACAAGTAATTGTGAGGAAATACTACTCATAATCGAAGCCAAAATAGCTGATAATAAAAATCCTGTAATATACGGATGGAATAAAATATTTGAGAATGTTACAAAGACCATTTCTGGGTCTTGTAGTGTCGCATTATTTTTAGCATAATAGGCGATACCAATTAGACCAGTAAGCATTGCACCTATAATTGAAATCGTCATCCAACCGATACCGATTCTACGAGAAGTTTTTAAATCTTTAATAGAGGTAATTGCCATAAAGCGGACAATAATATGTGGTTGACCAAAATATCCAAGGCCCCATGCTAAAAATGAAATAATACCAAGTATTGTGGTCCCTTTAAACATATCTAAATGCGATGCATCGACTTGCTTAATCGTATTAAATGTTTCTGTTACACCACCGACATCCGTAAAAGCAACAATTGGCACTAGTACAAGCGCAATAAACATAATACAACCTTGCACAAAGTCCGTCCAACTTACGGCTAGAAAGCCACCAAATAGTGTATACGCAACAACGACACCTACTGTTACAAATAAACCAATTTTATAATCAAGGTTAAAAGAATTTTCAAACAAACGTCCACCTGAAACTAAACCAGCCGACGCATAAAATGTGAAAAATACTAAAATGACGATAGCGGAGACAAAACGAAGTATTTTCGTACGATCTTTAAACCGATTCTCTAAAAAGTCTGGAATCGTAATTGAATCATTTGCCACTTCTGTATACGTTCGTAAACGCGGGGCAATGATTAAATAGTTTGCATACGCACCTATTAATAAACCTATCGCAATCCATACACTTGATAATCCTGTTGCATACATCGCACCAGGTAATCCCATTAGCATCCAGCCACTCATGTCAGAAGCACCAGCTGATAAAGCTGTAACTGCTGGACCAAGTCCCCTTCCACCTAACATATAATCTGATAAATCGGATGTCTTCTTATAAGACCAATATCCGATATACAACATACCTGCCATATAAATAGCAAGCGAAACCATAATTTCAATCTTCACCAAATCTCTCCCTTAGTCCATAAGCCATTCAAAATTTCGAAAAATGACTTTTTCTATTTTCTTGTTTTCGCTTATGGTTCCCTACCTTAACAAACATTTTTTGTTCTTTCAAGTGAACGAGCACTTTTCATTACATGTGAAAACCTTTATAAACGCCTTTATCCCAGTGGATTACCCTGTTTTCAAAAGGAATTAAAATAAAAATATTCAGATAATTAAACACCTTATTTTTTAATAAAAATAAGCCATACAAATGTATGACTTTTAATCTATTAAACATAGCTTACTATTTACTAGTAGGAAACAATTCTGAGAGAGGAACTACCCGCCCCATCTCGTCTTTAAATACAATATGCTCTCTCTTTAAATGACGCGGGCTCTTCACTCCCACCGCTGCCGCTAATGAAAATAAACTATATCTCATACTAATAATATAATTCATGACTCGCCACTTCTTCTCATACGGATCTAACGCTTTTTGATAATGCGGATTCGTCGTGGCTACACCAGATGGACATTGGCCAGAATTACATTGAAGGGCCATAATACAGCCGCTTGCCATCATAAATCCGCGGGCTGAACTTACAGCATCCGCCCCAATCGCTAAAGCAATCGCTACTTTATCTGGTGTGATTAATTTACCCGATGCAAATACTTTAAACTTGTTACGAACACCATAATGGTTTGCTGTATCAATAAATGTAAGTAATGCTGGAATAAGCGGCAGTCCCATACAATCTGCCATCGATTTATACGTTGCCCCTGACCCGCCTTCTGAACCGTCTATTGTAATAAAATCTGGATAAATGTTTAGTTCTTTCATTGTTTTTATTAAATCTTCCAAAGGCTTCTGCTGACCAATTACAATTTTCATTCCAACTGGTTTACCGCCGCTTTCTTGCAACTGTTGAATAAAATAAAGTGTATCCGCTGCATTCTTTAAAAATGAAAATCGATTCGGTGAATTAATCGTCTCTCCCTTTCGGACGTTGCGAACAAACGCAATTTTCTCATTTACTTTTTGCCCCTCTAAATGACCACCACGTATTTTAGCACCTTGCCCAAATTTCAATTCGAATGCTCTAATATTACTTTCTTTCACTTTCTCCATGAATTTTCCCATTGAAAAATTACCGTCTTCATCACGGTATCCAAATAACCCTGGACCAATTTGCGCAACGATATTCGCTCCTGTATGTAAATGTTCTGGAATAACGCCACCTTCACCCGTATTAATCCACGATCCGCCTGCCATTTTTGCTCCAAGACCACTCGCTAAAATATAATTTTCTCCAATCGCACCATAAGAAGTCGCAGATGCACCAAACATGCCATGTAGCTTCCACGGATATTTACGGTTCTCACCGACTATAATTGCATCATCTTCTTCGTACAGCCAAAGATTCGTTGTATCCGCTGTCAATTTTTCTCTTCTTGAAAATAACCCTTCTTTATGAATCACGTACTTTTTACCTTCTCGCTCTTGCGTGAGATTCACACTTAATTCCTCCGTTAATATCGGAAATAATGTATTAGCAATATAATATCCAGAAGCTTCAAAATCTCGTTTTGATCCAAAACCAAGTATTTCAGAGCGATATTTTGCTAAAAACATAACACTTTGAAAATCATAACGTGAGAAAGGCTTTCCATCCGTATCATGATCAAACCAATATTGTCGAAATTCAGGCCCTATCTTTTCCAGTAAGTAGCGCATTCTTCCTAAGTACGGATGTAATTTTAAAATAGAATGATGTGTTCGTTTTTTTATAAAAAATGTAATGATAAAAAAGACGATTAAAAGCAACATTAAAAATAGTAATATACTAATAATAACGAGTAGCGTTTCACTCATCCCGCTTCCCCCTATGAAATTCCATAATAAAAGGAGAACACTAGATGTGTTCTCCTTTTATCTTTATTCATACTAACGTAGCAAGATGCTCTTTCGCGTCATATTCAACTAAACTTTCAGCGTGTTTAATTCGATGAACAAAGTCTGGATTAGCAATTAACGGTCTTCCGAATGCCGCTACATCAATCGTTCCTTCTTGCAACGCTTCTTCGGCCTCTTTCGGATTTAAATTACCAACCCCAACAATCGTACCATCCCAATATTTTCTTACTAGTTGATGAAAATTCTTTCCGTCAGCAATCTCTTGGGTATAATTCATCGTTGAAGGATGGATCATCGTTAACCCAACCTCTTTAAACATATTTATGAACGTTTCAATTGCAAACTCAGGGTTTTCCCACATATAAGTAGGATTATCACCTTTGAAAGCAGAGAAACGAAGAAGTGTTTTATTAGCTCCAACAGCTTCTATTACAGCCGCCGTTACTTCTTTCATAAACGTTAACCTTTGTTTTAAATCACCGCCATATTTATCTGTTCGCTTATTCGCAAACTCATACGTAAATTGATCGATTAAATATCCGTGTGCACCGTGAATTTCTACTCCATCAAATCCAGCTTCGATTGCATTTTTCGCAGCTTGTGCGTATTGACCGATCACTTCTTGTATTTCTTCTAACGTCATTGCTTCTGGCGTATCAAACGGTTTACGAAAGCGTGGAACATTTCCCTCTGCAGCGATAGCCGACGGTGCTTGTGGCATTTGACCACCAATTATTTCATGATGACTCATACGCCCAACATGCCATATTTGAGCAATAATCGTCCCGCCTTCTTTATGTACTGCCTCTGTAACAGGTTTCCAAGAATCGATTTGTTCTTGTGTATAAATACCTGGTACTCCTGGGTTTCCTTTTGCTCTCGGACTAATGACAATTCCTTCTGTAATAATTAGTCCAATTCCATCTGCAGCACGTTTTCTGTAGTACTCCACTACATCCGCACCAACTACTCCAGTCTCATTATCTGCAAAGCATCTTGTCATCGGTGCCATCGCTATACGATTACGAAGAGACCAAGCTCCAACTTGAATTGGATCAAACAACTTTGTTTCTTCAACGTTTCCAAAAAATCCCCCAGCATTTACATTTGTTCCTTCATAAATACTCGCTGCTTTATTACTTGAACTTGTCATTTTTCTTCCCCCTAAAAAATCTTACTATAATCGCATCATACTTACTTTTAGATAGTAACGTCAATTTTTACGACTTTACAATAAAAAATTCGAATATCCAAAAAATAAAATGCTTTAAATAATATTAAAAAGGTTTCCTTAGGAGGAAACCTTTTTTGTTGACCATATATGGCTGTCAATTCGTTTATCTCTTTAATAAAAAAACACCTTATCAATAGAAGTGAAAATGGTTCAGTATTCTTCTAAAAATAATAACTTATATACCTAAAACAATGAAAGCCCTACCTCTCTTTCATCCTTACGGCTCCTCGTCCGTGCCAGTGTGAATCAGGATTGCAAAAATCAAGTAACTATTTTATCGAAGTATTCAATTAAACTTCGAACATTCATAAATGAAATTAAAAAATAAAAATGGATTTGATTGTAGTAATAACAATAGAGGTAATGCTCTAAAAGTGGTTTGAAAGAGTTGAATGTCTTTGAAATGATAAATTTTCTATAATTATGTTCCCAAAAAATTCAAGATCTTTTTTGGGATATAATACATTATTTGTAATGAACCTTAACAAAAGCTTTTTATCTGATTTTCTGTGATACCTTCAATTAATCCCAGTTCACTAATCAAAAATTCATATGCGTTATCTAACATCTTCTTTTCGCTTGCATTAAGTGCTTTTTCTTTCTGTATACGCATTAAATCACGCACAACTTCAGCACCTTCTTGCATTTTACCCGTCTTTATTTTATCAGTGTTCAATTTATACCTTTGTTTCCATGTAAGTAATCTATCTGATTCCCCATGTTGAAAAATATCCATTATGTGTGCTAATGCGGTTATATCCGTAACTGGACGTATATTCGAATTCAATATTCTCCCTGCTGGAATCATTAGTTCCATATTACTAGCCGACATTTTTATAACATAATACTGTTGTTTTTCTCCTGAGATTTCCTTCTCTTCTATGGCTTTAATTATACCTGCTCCCTGCATTGGATAAACAATGTTATCGCCAATTTGAAACAAATAATCCACCTCCATATATGGTAACCTTCTCAAGCTTAACACACTTTTAGTTTTTTAGCAAAATTTTTATTTTATCATAAAATTATTTTACACGTCAACACTTCAGAAGCAAAAAATTAAATTTACACAATACACTATAAAAATCGCAATTCCATTAACGGTTCCACACACACATTCATTCTCTTTTAATACAAAAACACATCACTACATTTAAGTAGTGATGTGTTTTTGATAAGACATAAATAAAGATCTACTTTTCCGTCTATATGCTAACCTGCTTACTAACCGTTTCCCTCGCTAAAAGAAAACTCATAATCACTTGCGCTGCTACTCTACTCGTCATATCTCTGAAATCAAGAGTTGGATCAATCTCTACTATATCCATCCCTTGAACGAGCGGTTCTTTACCAAGGAATTCAATCGCATCTAGTAAAGTCGTACTATCCATTCCACCAGGCCCAATTGCTGGACAACCTGGTGCAAACGCTTGGTCTAGCACATCCATATCAAGAGAAATATAAATAGAAGTCACACCTTGATTTCTTAATAATTCAATACTTTCCGTGATAATATCTTTTATTTCTCGCTCTCGTACGTCTTTCATTGTATACACTGTTACACCATGCTCTATTGCATATTCATGGTACGCACGTGCATTAGAAAAATTACGAATTCCAATTTGAACAAGTTGTTTCCCTGTAATGACATCATTTTCTAGTAAACTACGGAATGGTGTACCATTTGACGGGCCTCCATCATCTAAATTACGTAAATCATGATGAGCATCAAATTGAATAATCCCGACCTTTCCTTTACTGTTTGCAAAACCTGTTATACTCGGAAAACTAATCGAGTGGTCACCACCAAGAACGATTGGTATCATGTTCGGGTTTACTTTCGTTACATGACCAACTGTTTTCGCAATTCGTTTATGACTTTCTTTTATATCCGTCACATGCATCGTAATATCGCCGCAATCATATAAGACACTTTCTTTCATATCGTGTTTTTCTGTAATTGCATATGTACTATATGCATCTAACATCGCACGAATTGTCTTTGGAGCAAAACTCGCTCCTGAATGACTAATAGATGGTTTAGAAAGGGGTGCTCCAATTAAGGCAGCACCGAATATTTCTACACCTTCCTCCCAATCTTTAATCATCTCACTCCATTTTGTCACTTCACGATCAATAAACTTTGCGTTTTTCTTTAAATAGTGGCCGTGCTCCACGATTGTTCACCTCTTGTATATGCAATATTACCATTCTTCCATACTGTATTCACATGACTTACGCCGTAATGATACGGTACGTAAGCATAATTGTAAGCATCCCATAAAACTAAATCTGCCTTACGACCAACTCTAATTTTCCCAGCTACATCACCACGGTTAATGGCATATGATGAGTTAACCGTTACGGCATTCCAAACTTCTTCTGGTGTCATTTTCAGTTTTAGCATCGCAATGCTCATAATAAGCTGAATATTTTCAGTTGGACAGCTACCTGGGTTAAAGTCTGTAGCTAACGCAACTGCAACACCTTCATCAATCATTTTACGACCACGAGCAAAGCTTTCTTTATTTAAATAGAAAGTTGTTCCTGGTAATAATGTTGCTACTGTATTCGAGTTTGCAAGCATTTCAATCCCTTTATCAGAAGCGCCAACTAGATGGTCTGCTGATGCTGCACCGATTTCTGCCGCTGCTTCCGCACCACCAAGAGGGTCGATTTCATCTGCATGAATTTTCACATCAAAGCCAAGCTCTTTCGCTTTTAATAAAAATTCTTTTGATTCTTCTACTGAGAACACACCTGTTTCACAGAAAATATCAACGAATTCCGCCAATTGTTTCTCTTTCATTTCTGGTAATAGGTCTAACATCCATTGTAAAAATTCTTTCGATCTACCTTTATATTCTTTCGGAACTGCATGAGCACCTAAAAATGTGGAAACTAAATCGATTGAATGCTCTTTTTGTAATTGTGCAGTTGCCTCTAATTGTTTCCATTCCGTCTCATCATCTAATCCGTAACCACTCTTCGCTTCTACAGTTGTAACGCCGAAAGATAGCATACGGTCTAAATGGAATTTCGCTTTTTGAACAAGTTCTTCTTTCGACGCCTGTTTCGTTGCATTTACAGTTGAAAGAATACCTCCGCCTTGTTCTAAAATTTCTAAGTACGGAACTCCTTGTAATTTTAGCGCAATTTCATTTTCACGAGATCCACCAAATACAAGATGGGTATGCGGATCAACAAGACCAGGAGAAACCATTTTCCCCCCGCAATCAATAACTTCTTTCGCTTGTAATCCTTTCGCTTCTTCCGCTGTTCCAACGAAAGTGATTACACCATTTTCAATTCCAACCGCACCGTTTTCGATAACAGGAAGCGTGTTCATCGCTTCTCGTCTTAACAAGCCATCTTCTTGATCCATTGTTAGTAATTGACCGATATTTATTAGTAAAGTGTCCAGCATGTTTTCTCCTCCTTATTTCATCATTGGAATGTTAACGCCTTTTTCTTTCGCAGTTTCCACAGCTAAGTCATATCCAGCATCCACGTGACGAACAACACCCATACCAGGGTCAGAAGTTAATACGCGCTCAATACGTTTTGCTGCTGCTTCTGTTCCATCTGCAACGATAACCATTCCAGCGTGAAGTGAATAACCCATACCAACGCCACCACCGTGGTGAACAGATACCCAGCTCGCACCGTTTACACTATTAATTAATGCATTTAAAATTGGCCAGTCAGCTACTGCATCACTACCGTCTTTCATCGCTTCTGTTTCACGGTTTGGAGATGCTACTGATCCGCAATCTAAATGGTCACGACCAATAACAATCGGTGCTGATAATTCACCATTTGCAACCATTTCATTAATGATGCGACCAAATTTCGCACGCTCACCGTAACCTAACCAACAAATACGTGATGGAAGTCCTTGGAACTCAACTTGTTGACGTGCCATACGAATCCAGTTACATAAATGTTCATTATCAGCGAACTCACGTAAAATTACTTCGTCTGTTTTATAAATATCTTCTGGATCACCAGAAAGTGCTACCCAGCGGAATGGCCCTTTTCCTTCACAGAATAATGGACGAATAAATGCTGGAACGAATCCTGGGAAATCGAAAGCATTTTTCAAACCTTCATCGAAAGCAACTTGGCGAATGTTATTTCCATAATCAAATGTAATTGCACCTTTTTCTTGCATCGCAAGCATCGCTTCCACATGTTTTGTCATACTTTCTTTTGATAATTGTACGTAACGTTCTGGATCTTTTTCACGAAGTTTCGCTGCTTCTTCTAATGTGTAACCTACTGGAATATAACCGTTTAATGGATCATGAGCAGATGTTTGATCTGTAACTAAATCTGGCGTAATATCACGCTTCACTAGTTCTGGTAAAATCTCTGCCGCATTTCCTAGCAAGCCAATTGAAATTGGTTCTTTCTTCTCTTTATACTCGTTCGCAACAGTTAATGCTTCTTCTAATGATTCTGTATACATGTCACAATATCTCTTTTCAATACGACGATCGATGCTACGCTTATCAACATCAATAGCAATGACAACACCGCCGTTCATCGTTACAGCAAGAGGTTGTGCACCACCCATACCACCTAAACCAGCAGTAAGTGTTAATGTACCTTTTAATGAACCGTCGAAATGTTGACGAGCTGCTTCACCAAATGTTTCATATGTTCCTTGTAGAATCCCTTGTGTTCCAATGTAAATCCAGCTACCAGCTGTCATTTGTCCGTACATCATAAGACCTTTTTTCTCTAGTTCTCGGAAGTGATCCCAGTTTGCCCATTTTGGTACTAAGTTTGAGTTCGCTAACAGAACGCGAGGTGCATCTTCATGTGATTTAAAAATGGCAACTGGTTTTCCTGATTGAACAAGTAACGTTTCATCGCTTTCTAACGTTTTTAATGAATCTACAATCGCCTGATAGCTTTCCCAGTTACGAGCTGCACGGCCAATTCCGCCATACACAACTAATTCTTCTGGTTTTTCAGCAACTTCCGGATCTAAATTGTTCATTAGCATACGAAGTGCAGCTTCTTGCACCCACCCTTTCGTTTGTAACTCTGTACCTCTTGGCGCGCGAATTGTTTGTTGTACTTTTTCCATTTCAATCTCTCCCTTTTCTCATTTTATAGTGCTGCGTTTACATCCAATCTTTCTTTTATCGAATAATTCGTTTTTAACCAATGTGCAATATTTTCAATATCCGTTGAGAAGATGCGATCATTTGTAATAGATGGTACTTGCTGACGCCCTTGATGGTAGAAGCTCTTCGTCACTGTACTCATGTTTTCAATTCCACGATATTCTGCCGCTTGCATCGCACAAATCATTTCAATTGAAAGAACACGTCTTACATTTTGAATAATTTGATGTGCATGACGTGAAGCGATTGTTCCCATACTTACGTGATCTTCTTGGTTAGCTGATGACGGGATTGAATCAACACTCGCTGGATGTGCTAACGTTTTATTTTCAGAAACTAGTGACGCTGCAGCATATTGCATAATCATTGCACCAGACTGAAGTCCTGGTTCTGGACTTAAAAATGGCGGTAAATCGTTTAACTGCGGATTTACTAAACGCTCAATACGACGCTCTGAAATGTTTGCAAGTTCCGCCATTCCTACTTTTAAGAAGTCCATCGCAAATGCAATCGGTTGACCATGGAAATTACCACCTGAAATTACTTTTTCCCCGCCATCAAAGATTAGCGGATTATCTGTTGCGGCATTCATTTCAATTTCTAATTTTTCTTTCACATAATTCAAAACTTGCCAAGAAGCACCGTGTACTTGCGGGATACAACGAAGTGAATAGGCATCCTGTACACGTAGTTCTCCTTGTTTTGTTGTTAACTTACTATCATGAAGAATGTCACGAATTCTGCTTGCTACATCCACTTGCTCTTTATAGCCACGTGCTTTATGAACATTTTCATCAAATGCATCAATAATGCCTTGTAACCCTTCAATTGTCATCGAAGCAATTAGTTCAGCTTGATACGCCGTTGCTTCTGCTTCTATATAAGAAAGAACTCCTTGTGCTGTCATCGCCTGCGTACCATTAATTAACGCAAGACCTTCTTTCGCTTCAAGTTCAATTGGCTCAAGCCCTTCTTCTGTAAGAGCAACCATTGCATGAACGCGTTTCCCTTTATAGAACACTTCACCTTCGCCTAATAATACGAGCGCAAGATGAGATAAAGGTGCTAAATCTCCACTTGCACCAAGTGAGCCTTGTTGCGGAACGACTGGATGAATTTTACGATTTACAAACTCAAGAAGCATATTTACAACAAGCGGCCTTACGCCTGATACTCCTTTAAGCATCGTGTTCGCTCGTAAAATTAACATTCCGCGCGATACTTCTTCCGGGAATGGATCACCTATCCCA
Organism: Bacillus cereus group sp. MYBK14-1; assembly: GCF_051916885.1. NCBI lineage: Bacteria > Bacillati > Bacillota > Bacilli > Caryophanales > Bacillaceae > Bacillus > Bacillus cereus group sp. MYBK14-1. Next base: position 1,123,224 of record NZ_JBQAHM010000001.1, read on the forward strand.
CATGCATGTGACTGAATTAAATTATGTTGAAGTGCCTTTACATCATCTTTTTGGATAAGCACATCACTAAACTTTCCAAATCCAGTTGTAATACCGTAAACGACTTTTCCGTCCTCTACAATTTTCTCAACTACTTCGCGGCACTCCGCTACCTTTTGCATACTAGTTGGACAAGCTGTTACACCTTCTCCTTCCAGTAATAACCTCTTCATTTCTTCAACTGTCAATGTATGTCCTGTTAACGTAATCATCATTTTTCCTCCTTAAAAAGGCAAAAGGGGACCTTATCTTTTTAAGACAGACTTCTGTCCTAAAAAAGTAAGGCCCCCTTCTAACTAATAGACTATGGGCAAATCATATGTGATTAATTCCTAAACCAATCGCCTCATGCTCTGATCCTTTTACAGGTGCACCAATCGTTCCATATAATGCAACAGCAACCCATTCGCCTTCTTTTTTCCCGTCGTATGGTGTACCGCGCACAATCGCAAAACGAAGTCCTACTGTACGAAGAACGTCTGCTAACTGAATTTGACCTCTCGTCACTCCGTACAAAGCTTCCATAATTGCATGATAAAGTGCATGTGTTTCTCTGTAAACGTCTGTTTCAATAACTTGGTTGCTTTTAGCCGCTGTTTCCATTGCTGCGACAACCTTTTGCGAATTCATCGAACCCACTTTCCCCGTACAATACTTCCAACCTTTTGGAATGGATAATACAGGACTTTCATTCTCATCCGCAAGTGCCAACAGCATGGCCATACGACCAATTCGATGTGTTCCTTGAAGAAGCATGTGACTCTCTCATTTCTTTTGAATTATTTGAATATTACTTAATTTAAGAATATATGAAAACGGTTAAATCGTCAATAGTTTAAAATCATATTCAAACATTTTTTTCATCCCCCTAATTTTGTGTACACAAATGATTTACACAAAATTTCCAGACGTGCTATAGTCTCACTAACAGATGCAAAGGGGCGAAATTTCAGTGACAAAACGAAAAGATATTCATTTTCGAATTGAAGAGAAATTACTTGAAAGGTTTGAATCAGCACTCCATTACGAAGGTTTAAAGAAAACAGATGTATTAACACATACAATCCAACAATTTTGCACAAAGGTGGAATGTGACAAAATGAATGATGTAAAACGACAATATAACGTTAGCAACCATTTACAAACACGCATCGACACACATACACATTACGAAGAAAAACACGTAGATTTAGATAAGATCGTCATTGAACATTTACACCTTCAAGGGGATGAAAACATATTAGAGGTTGGGTGCGCTAGTGGAAAATTCCTTTCCCTTTTACAAACAAATGGTCATAAAGGCCCATTAACCGGGTTTGATCAATCCGAAGCTATGCTTGCTGAAGCTGCTAAAATAAATAACTTAATAGAATGGAAACGAGGGGACGCTAGTAAACTTCCTTTCGAAACAAATTGTTATGACCTAATAATTGCAAGACATATGTTATACCATGTGAAAGATGTTGAAAAAACAATTCAAGGCTTTTATAAAGTCATTCGTTCTGGCGGAACACTTTTAGCTACAACAAATTCTAAAGTTTCATTACCTCGTATAGTTGAAATGTGTAACAACATGCTTGACGCATTTGATCTACCGAAAACATCACCAGCAGTCTCTCCATTTTGTTTAGAAAATGGTAAAGAGATAGTAGCATCTGCTTTTCCAACGGTTGAAGAAACAGTTATTCATAATGCGCTCGTTTTTCATCATGCTACCCCAATAGTAAACTATATTTCCAGCATGTTTCCATCGTTAAATATACCCGATAATATGTATCTTCAAGCCGAGATGAAAGAATGGCTAACAGAAGAAATCAACAAGGAATTATCGCTCCATAACGGTATATGGCGCGATCCAAAAACGTTAGTAATTTATCGGTGTAAAAAAGCTAGCATTTGCTAGCTTTTACACGTTTTCTCGTAAAAGTTTCTCCATTACTACATTGCCTTTACCACAATAAAAATCTGTATTATGTTCGTCTGCCACTCCAAAATAAGAGGCAATCGCTATTCCAAATGGTACAAATGCATGCCCTTGTGCTGTAATGATATTTGAGTGTTGCACAACTTCTTCATACACGAAATTTTCTACTGGAAAACAATCGAATTTTTGATAATCTATAGTCGCAGTATAAGAAATCCCTTTAAATAACCCTGCTTTTGCTAGCGCATACGGTCCAGCACAAATTGCCGCCACTAATTTTTCTTGTTCGTGAAATTGACGAATGACTGAAAAAAGAGATTTCGCATCTTTCAACTGTACTTCTTCTCCACCTGGAATAAGTACCCCCTCATACTCATCTACACGTACTTCACTTACTTCTATATGTGGTTGCACTTGCAAACCTGTTTCACTTATAATCAATTCTTTTGTTAAGCCCGCTGTAATGATTTCAAATTTATTTTTCAGCAATGCCGTCGCTACTGTTATTTCAAACTCCGCAAATGTTGGGTATACAAATAAAAGTATTTTTTTCATAGCCCTCTCTCCTTTAACCAGTCCATAAAATATACCTCTAAATCGTCAACTGTTAATCTATTTGTGTCCACATAAGTTACAGGAAATTGTTTATACCAGTCTTTTTCAGTTTCTGCTAATTTAAATTGCTCCTCAAATGTACTTCTGTTTCTTGTTCTATCATTATTTTTTCTATCATATACATTCTTTTTCGTAACATCTAAGTAAAAAATCACATCCGAACGGCATTCTCTTAATTTATATAATTCATCTTTCAATTCAGTTTCTATATCCCACTCTTCTCCTATAATCGTTGGATAAAAGAGTGTAAAAAACTCAATGTCTTCTGGTCCGCGATCAAAAATTACGACTGAATCTTTCACATTTTGAAACTCCTTTATTTTTGCTTCCATAAACATTTTTTGATTCATAATAAACCCTACTTTTGAATTCATATCTAAATTCAATTTTTTTCGCTTCTCTACAATTGGATATGGATTTTCATATATAACTCGAAACCCTCTCTTTTCTAACCTTTTTGCTAATGTTGTTTTTCCGCTAGCCATCGGCCCTTGCAGTGAAATTACGTATGTCACACCTCTCATTCCCTTACACTTTAGTACACCTATAATATACAGAATCTTGAAAACTCTCAACATTATATATATCATCTTGTTTCTTATTCTTATCTAACTTATAATGAAAAATAGAGATTATGACGGACGCATCAATAATGTAAGCTTGGAAATCCAAGCTTACATTATTTTTTGCTTTCCCTTTTCTAATAAAAAGAGTATACTAGATTAGAACGTATGTTCTTAATAATTACATACAGTAAGGAGATAGAACAATGGTATACGACACAAAAGCAATTTCTTGGAATGAATCTTTAAAACAACTTCAACGCCGCTATACAAACAAACAAGTTGACCGAAAAGAATTTGAGGATATTGAACTGATGGAATTCTTCCGCGATAACGACTACATTTCTTTACCTACACACATAAGCGGCCTATCAAAAACACGTTTTACTTCTTACTCTATTTTCACAACTGAAGATAAAGATCGTAAAATTGGCACATTAATCATTGAATATGTAGAAGATGATAATAATAATTTACATGTGGAACAACTATACTTTGTTTAAATGATAACGCTTGGTCAAAATGACCAAGCGTTCTTGCTTTCTATGAATCTCACTGTATATAATATGAATAAAAGAAAACCGCTATCATTAAGGGGGGATATGCTTGCTCGAAGGATGGTTCAGTTGGTTCATTGTATTATGGACGGTTATTTTATTAGGGCTTATGTCTATCGGTGGATACTTTATGTTCAGAAAATTTTTAAAACGTTTACCAAAAGAAGATGGCATGTCCATTTTGGATTGGGAAGAACACTACATAAATAAAACGAGACATTTATGGGCTGACGAACAAAAACAATTGTTAGAAGAGCTTGTAAGTCCTGTTCCAGAACTATTTCGCGATGTTGCAAAATCAAAGATTGCTGGAAAAATCGGGGAACTTGCATTACAAGAAAATGCCTCTCAAATTACACAAGACTTAATTATTAAAGGATATATCATTGCCACACCAAAGCGTGATCATAAATTTTTAATTAAAAAACTACAAGAAAAAAAGATTGATTATTCTAACTATCGATCTTTACTCGCAAAGTAACTTCATATTATTTTCGATAAAAAAGACAGCGCCTTTGACGCTGTCTTTTTATTTGGTACATATACAGTTTTTAAGTTAGCTTCATATCTTTTTCATTATAAAAACCATCTTCTTTTTCCATTTCCTTTTGTAATTTCGTAAAGGAACGGTACATGGCAATTCTCCATGACACAATCATCGCGAACGCCAGTAAGAAGAACATGCCACTAAGTTGTCCTAAATCAAGAGATTGGCTTAAGTATGTTTTAAATACAATCCGCACGACAAGTAATCCAATTAATATAAAAACAAAGGCTTTTGAACGCTTCAAATAAATCTCTTGTCCTCTAATTTCAAATTTAGATGTTTTAATAAGAAAAATAGAGAAAAACAAACCGACGCCAATTGCTTCTAACATTTCCGCTGGAGTTAATCGAAATTCAGGAAAAACATACATCAATGCTCCCGTGCTCATAAAAAATGGCGGAAGTATAATTTTTTTCAATGTTGCAGGTTTCTTAGCTGCTTTTAAACGAATAAACATCGCACCGACAGCCATACAAACAGCAACGATACTTGATAAAAGAACTATGTTCATATTTTCTCATCCTTTTTTGTGGCTATATGCAAAATATACTTTCATTATATGCTTTTCCGTTAGTATTTCCAACATTTTCGCAGAATAATACTAAAAACCGGTAAAACCACCAAATAAACTTGAGAAATATACGATAATTTTCGTCATCCAGTTAAAGTATAGGAAGACCCCCATAACAATCATAATATATCCTCCGACTTTCATGAAGGCCATACTATTTCTTTTAATCCAAGACATTTTCGTAATAAAGAATGACAGTACGAAAAACGGGATAGCAAATCCAAGTATGTAAGCAATCATGTAAATCATTGCTGATTCTGGGTTTGTTGCTGCTAATCCAATTACCGACACTAGAATTGGTCCGGTACATGGCGTCCACCCTGCTGCAAAGGCTAATCCAATTAGTACTGATCCAAAATAGCCACTTGGACGATTTTTAAATGTAAATTTACGGTCTTGCATTAAAAATTTCGGCTTAAACACCCCGACAATAATTAAGCCGAACACGATGATAAATATACCACCTAACTGTCTGATTAAATCTTTATAGTCAGTAAAGATTCCTCCAATAAAACTTGTACCAAATCCAATTGCAATAAATATAATTGAAAATCCAAGTAAGAAAAACGCTGTATGTATCATACTTCTTTTGCGAAGCATTGCATTTTCTTCTTTCAATTCAGAAACCGACATACCTGTTATGTACGATAAAAATGCCGGATAAAGCGGTAAGCAACATGGGGAAATAAATGATAAGAACCCGGCGCCAAACGCTAAAAAAATACTAATATCTTGCATCATTCCACTCCTCTCCCTAAATATTGTAACAAAAACACATAAAAATACTATGAACAATTCGTGAAATCACTTTTACAACGTGGCAATAAGAAAAAAGTACTTCCTCACAGTTTCTAATAAAACGTTTTCATTTCCTTCTATTATATAGAAAAAACTCAAATGGATTATGAAACTCCTTTAATTGTCATTACCATAACAAAGGTAACATAGTTTCTCAAATAATTAGCACGTTACTAGTACGTCTATATACATATTGGTTTAAAAAATATTTTTTTCAAATGCTGGCTCTATACAATGCAAAGTTGATTTTATAATACTTCTACTATTAATAATTTCAAGATTATGCATAAATATCATACTTTTATTATTATTCTATAAAATGTCATACTTTTCTTTCATTTGACCCTTTATTTCTAATTTTGTATACTTCCCTCTAGTTATATATTTTCGATACGGAACAACTTCATATAGATGGGAGGAATTTTTCATGCTTCGTTATTCTCTTTTAGTTTTATTAGGAGCGTGTAGTTATGGAATTTTAGCTATTTTTGTTAAGCTTGCATATGCAGAAGGATTTTCACTTGGAGAGGTAATTGGCAGCCAATATTTGTTCGGTTGGATTATTTTGCTTGCTATTACACTTCTATTTTCTAGACATCGCGTTCCTTTAAAGCAAGCATTACTTTTATTCGTTGCAGGAACATCTGCAAGTTTTACCGGAATTTTTTATTATGCTTCATTAAAAACTGTACCAGCTTCTATTGCAATTATTCTTTTATTCCAATTTGTTTGGGTCGGAATTATCATTGAAGCAGTCGCAACAAAAACATTACCTTCAAGAGAAAAAGTTATTTCTGTTATTTTCTTACTTGTAGGGACATTTTTATCAAGTGGTTTACTTGAACAATCAGCAGGTGCTTTCGATACGACTGGGATCATTTTAGGTTTATTATCTGCTGTTACATTCGCAACATACATTTTCGTGAGCGGAAAAGTTGCTGTTGAAGTACCTTCATTACCGCGCGGTGTTCTCTTAATGACTGGTGCTTTAACTTTAGTCATGATTGTATTCCCACCAACATTTATTTTTAATGGTGCCATTTCTCAAGGTCTTTGGAAATACGGTTTAGGATTAGGAACATTTAGTATCGTAATTCCATCTATTGCCTTTACAATCGGTATTCCAAAAATCGGTTCTGGCTTAGCAACTATTCTTGGTGCAGCGGAACTACCAGTTACAACAATTATGTCCGTATTCGTTTTAAAAGAGGCTGTACTATCTTCACAATGGTTCGGTGTATCACTTATTTTAATCGGGATTGCAATCCCGCAAATTGCATACGCAATGCGTGGACGTTATCGTAAACATCATACGCATAAAAAAGTCGCAGCATAAAGTGAAACTTTAATTAGTTGAACCAATCGGACTGCCCATTAATACGGGATAAACGAGAGAGGATTTTCATTTGAGAATCCTCTCTTTTATTGTTGTATACTTATGATAAATATTTTGCTGAAGAAAGAAGGCATACTACATGGTATCTATTTCAAATCAACTAAAAGAAAAACTTATTTCCATCCGTCGACATTTACATGAGTATCCAGAACTATCATATGAAGAGTTCGAAACAACAAAAGCAATAAAAAATTGGTTAGAAGAAAAAAACATTACTATCATTGACTCCAATTTAGAAACAGGAATTATCGCTGAAGTGTCTGGTAATAAAAACGGGCCAATTGTAGCAGTTCGTGCTGATATTGATGCCCTTCCTATTCAAGAAGAAACACATTTGTCCTATGCATCTAAAGTACGAGGGAAAATGCATGCTTGTGGACACGATTTTCATACAGCTGCCATTTTAGGTACTGCTTTCTTATTAAAAGAAAGAGAATCTTCCCTAAATGGAACGGTTCGCTTCATATTCCAACCAGCTGAAGAAAGTAGTAATGGCGCTTGCAAAGTTATTGATGCTGGACATTTACGTAATGTGCAAGCGATTTTCGGCATGCATAATAAACCTGATTTACCAGTAGGTACAATTGGCATTAAAGATGGTCCACTGATGGCTGGAGTTGATCGATTTGAAATTGAAATTCACGGAGTTGGTACACACGCGGCTGTACCAGATGCTGGCGTAGATCCTATTGTCGCATCCTCTCAAATTGTGATGGCACTGCAAACAATTGTAAGCCGAAATATAAGTTCATCTCATAATGCAGTTGTTAGTGTTACAAATATTCACGCAGGAAATACGTGGAACGTGATTCCTGAAAAAGCTACGTTAGAAGGAACGATTCGCACGTTCCAAGCTGAAACACGTGAAAAGATTCCAGCACTCATGGAGCGTATTATTAAAGGTGTATCTGATGCATTAGGTGTAAAAACGAAATTCCGTTTTTATTCAGGTCCTCCTGCTGTTCACAACGATAAAGCTCTTACAGACTTATCTACTCAAGTTGCCACAAAGATGAATCTTAATATCATCTCGCCTAGTCTATCAATGGCTGGAGAAGATTTCTCATTTTACCAACAGGAAATACCAGGTTCATTCGTCTTTATGGGAACGAGCGGTACACATGAATGGCATCATCCTGCTTTTACAATTAATGAAGAGGCACTGCCTATAAGTGCAGAATACTTTGCTTTACTAGCCGAAAGAGCACTTAAACAATTCTCATAAAAAAAAGCCGTTCAAAGTGCATCTCAGCACCCTGAACGGCTTTTCTTATTAAGTTAAATCATGTTTTAAAAACACAGTATATGAAATACATAAAAATACGAACAAATAAAGTAGCAACATACATGATGCAAACGGGAATGTTACTCCATCAATAAAACTTCCGTTCTTTGAAATACTATATAAATCTGTGTTTGCTGGCAATAAATATTTCGCCCAGTTATATCTAGTGGCTGCTAATAACGCAATATTGCCTGATAAAGCAAGGAATAGTGAAATACCAATTGCACCTCCACTAGATCTCGTTAACACAGAAATCATAAATGCAAACGATGCGTACACAACCGTTGGTAACCACGATAAAACATAATATTTACTTGCTTCTACAAAAATGTTTTGTTTTATTATATTTCCATCTTGGAAAATAAACTCACTCCATGCAGGCTGTTGGAATTTATAAATAACAAGTCCACATAAAGCGGAGAAGATCATATTAAATATAAATAATAAAGCTGCAAATATAACGATTGCTAAAAATTTTGCTGTTAAAATTTTAAAGCGACTCGCTGGTCGTATCGTTAAAAATTTATATGTTCCCCAGCTATATTCATTCGCAAAAATTGTACTTGCATACACGAGGATAAATGGGAGCAAAATTGGAAATACGATAAAACCTGTATCTCTCATGAAAGAAAGTGGAGAACTGCTTGCCGGTGCTGTATCCGTATCTAAATGCTTCATCTTAAGCTGGTATTCTTTTACAAGCTCATCCCCTGATTTTTCTGCTAAAATAGCTTCTTTTTTCATGCCAAGCTTTTTCTCAATTTCTACAGTTCGTTCTGTATAATCTACTTTCCATCCTTTTGTTTCCGGTTCAAAATACTTTACCGTAACCCATCCTAATCCGATTATTAATACTGCAATAACTGCAAATGGAATAATCGTTCGCTTCCGCTTAAATATTTTATACAGTTCGTTATATACTAAATTAAACAATATCTTTTCCCCCTGTTAATTCTAAAAATTGCTCTTCTAACGTTTTTCTTTCTTCATATACACGATACACTTGAATATTTTTCTCAAGCAATGTACGAATAACATTTGGGATTTCTTCATCTTTTACATTAATAAGTAATTCATTATCTTTTACTAAAACATCATGCCCTAATATTTCTGCTGCTTTATTCGCATCATCTACACGTATACGGATCGTCTCCATCTCTTCGCTTTGGCTATGCTGAATATTTTGCGTAGCCACATATTCCCCGTGCTGAATAATGATAACTCTGTCACACATTAATTCAACTTCTGAAAGTAAGTGACTTGATACAAGTACAGCTTTTCCTTGTTCATGTGCAATTTTTTTTATGTACATTCTCATTTCATGTATTCCACTAGGGTCTAATCCATTTGTCGGTTCATCTAGTATCAACACGTCTGGATCGTGAATAAGTGCCTGAGCGATTCCTAAACGTTGTCTCATGCCGAGTGAATACGCTTTTACTTTGCGATCAATTACTTGTCCCATCCCTAACAATTTCACTACTTCATCGATACGTTCTTCGGTCACATTACCATTCATTCGTCCGAAATATGTTAAATTTTCATAGCCGCTCAAAAAAGGATAAAATTCAGGTGTCTCAATTACCGCTCCAATTTTCGCAGCTGTTTTTTCGAATTGCTGTTTCACAGATTGACCATCAATCCATACTTCACCTTCTGTCATACGGATCATACCAACCATCATTCTCATTAAAGTCGTTTTTCCAGCACCGTTTGGTCCGAGTAAACCGACAACCTCGCCTTTTTTCACTTCAAAACTAATATTTTGTACAAGTGTCTTTGATCCGATTCGCTTCGTTAACCGATCGACTTTTACAATTGATTGTTCATTTGTCATTCTATACAACCTTTCCTTCCCATTCTTTGTCAGGTCTTTTCACTGTAACATGATTATTTTTATGTGTAAAATGGAAAAAGGCATGATTTCTCATGCCTTTTTCTTGAAATGCAACGAATTTTTATCTTGTAAACTTTGAACAAATCGAAAACATTGCACCATCGATAATAGAAGGATAACAATCATAATTATACTCACTACTACTATTGCATATATTGTAATCGGTGCACTATTTATCCCTTGTATTCCTGCTATTCTTATAAAAATAATCGTAAATAATTTTAAAAATAACATCCCATTAACTAATCCAAAAACAAACGCTGCTCCATAAATGAATAATTGCTCCTGACATAATAAACATAGTACTTCTTTTCTTTTTATATTTTCTGCTACATAAGATGTAAACTCCTCTCTCCTCACTAGCAAAAGGGAGTACATCATTTTATATGTAGTAAAAATACATATGAAAATTAGTACAATAAACAGTGTGTAAAAATACATTTGAAATACAAATGCATCCCCTACTTTCAAAATAGCTCCTTCATTAAATTGTAACGATATCATAAAAAACAAAATCATAATACTCATAGCAATCCACATAAATTGCTTCATCCTTTTGGTAGCAAATGTTCTTATATTTTTTCTCGCTAACCGACATAAAGACATAAAATTCTTCCCCTACCTTATTACATACGCATTCTATACTACTAGTGTATAAAAATATGACATTTTAAACATCGCACTACAATCGGAATTTCTTCTAAGTCTTTAGTCCTAGAAAACGAAATGATAAAAAATCACATTTAGAATATAATTGTAAAAAGGAGGAGATTGCATGCGTATAAAATTACTATCAATCTTGTTTTTATTATTACTCACAAGTTGTAGCCAAATAAAAAACAATGAAGTTGCCATTGTTGAGCCATACAAATTAACAAAAGAGCAAGCTTCTATTTTACAAATGACTCCTTTTCAAGAAGGAAATAGCATGTTTTATAACGTTACGCTTAAAAATGATAAAGATGAAATAAATGCTACAATTGATTATTATAACAATGGTAAAAAAACAAAAGAAATTGCTAATATAGCTACCTCACATTTTTCAAAAAAGAAAGTAAAGCTTTCTTTTTTACCACCACATTTCCAATTCGATAAAGATATACAAGAAAAAAGGCAGTGGTATATGAATATTGAAGGTGCTTCAACGCTTGTTCATGAAGAAGCACCACCAAGCGTAAATAGCTCCGCAACTACTACAATCCAATCTATAAAAAATTTAAAATACAATCAAAAAACAATTTTAGCTGCTGTAATCCAAACAAGTAAAGAAACTGTAAGCGTTCCTACCATTGATGAAGAAACAGGTATTGATCTACTCTTAAAAGAAAATGAACACGTTTATCTATTCAGTATCGAGCTAAAAAAAGAACAATAAAGCGGAAATGCAACTTAAGTTGCATTTCCGCTTTATTGTTTAATAAGGTGTACTTTTATGGATTTGAATTAAATCCATATTCTGTTACTACTATTGCTCATCCTCTACTTCTATTCTTTTCTTCTCTCTTGCAATTTTTAAAAACTCTAGCAGCTCTGGATTACTATTCATTTTTTTGTAAGCCACTGACATTTCTGCCACAAAATTAGAATCATATAATTCTTTATATACAACTTCTGTTTTATATAACTTATTTGCCGATACGGGTATTACTGTAATTCCAATCCCTGCCGCTACAAGCCCCATAACTGTTTGATACTCTGTTGCTTCTTGTACAATACGTGGACTAAATCCAACTTCTCTGCAAAGAGATAAAATTGTATCATACAAAGCTGGCCATACTGGTCTCGTAATAAATACAAACGGCTCATCTCGTAAATCTTCTATATGTATTTCATCTTTCTCTGCAAGTGGATGTGCCTTTGGTAAACATAAGGTACAAGATAACCTTTGAATTGGCTCTAATTCTAATAATTGTGTTGGAATTGGTGGACGTAAAAAGCCAATATCAATACGGTTATCATGAAGTGCATGAACTTGATCTGGTGTTGACAATTCATGTAATGCAACAGACACTCTCGGAAATTTCTTTCTATATTCCCTAACAATTGATGGTAAAATATCATATATCGCCGCACCTACAAAACCAATTGAAAGTGATCCTACTTCTCCCCTTTGCGCACTTTGTGCAACTTCTACTGCTTTTTCAATTTGTTCAAACGCTTTTTTTACTTCTTTTAAAAACATTTCTCCTGCTTCTGTTAGTTCAACCTTTCTTTTCGTTCTTGAAAATAATGTAACTCCCATTTCTTTTTCTAATTGCTGTATTTGTTGACTAAGTGGTGGTTGTGTCATTTGTAAACGAGCAGCTGCCCGTCCAAAGTGTAACTCTTCTGCCACAACAACAAAATATTGCAAATGCCGTAATTCCATTTTTGGACACCCTTTTCACTTTCGATTAATATGTCTAATATATTAATAACATATAATTTATATATTAGACAAATATTTTGAATGAACGTATAGTAGAAATTGTTAATTCTTTTTTACAATTTTTATGTAAAAAAAGAAAGAGGTGGTTACTGTATGAAATGGTGGAAGTTAAGCGGACAAATTTTATTACTATTTTGTTTCGCTTGGACAGGTGAATGGATTGCAAAACAGGCACACCTCCCAGTTCCAGGAAGTATAATCGGTATTTTTTTATTATTAATTTCGTTAAAATTTAACCTAGTTAAAAAAGAATGGATACAGGACGGAGCAGATTTTTTATTAAAAGAACTTATTTTATTTTTCATCCCTTCTGCAGTCGCTGTCATACGTTACAGAGATACACTAACACAATATGGAATCGATCTCATTTTAATTATTATGATTAGCACTCTTTGCGTTACCTTAGTTACAGGACTTTTAACAGAATTGCTACTAAAGCGGAAAGGATCAACGCAATGATCGGATTTCTTTGTTTACTATTAACACTATTCACATATTGGATATCAAAAAAAATGTATCAACGTTGGAATTGGAGTCTACTTTCTCCTCTTCTCGTCTGTCCCATTATTTTAATTGCTTTATTGCTCGGATTAGATACACCTTATGAAACATATGAATCTGGTGGTCACTGGTTAACTGAATTATTAAAGCCCGCAACAGTTGCTTTTGCATGGCCAATATATAAATATTTTGATTTATTAAAGAAACATGGAATGGCTATCTTACTTAATGTCATTGTCGGTTCGTTTTTATCAGTCATTACTTCAGCACTACTAGCAAATTATTTTCAAATTGATTCATCACTAGAACATAGTTTAGCGCCACATATCGTAACAACACCAATCGCAATGGCTATTTCAGAAATGATTGGTGGTATGTCACAATTAACTGCTGTATTTGTCGTTTTAACTGCCTTAACAGGAGCATTGCTCGGTCCTTCTCTCATACGCATTTGCCGCATTAAAACAGCAATCGCAAAAGGTATTATGTTAGGAACGAGCGCAAATGGAACCGGTACATCAAAAGCATTCGAAATCGGTCCTGTGGAAGGAACAATCGCAAGTTTATCCATGCTTTTAACAGCAGGCGCTAGTTTAGTTATCGTTCCGCTTTTCTTGTCTTGGATACATTAAAGAAGCAAGTATTTACATACTTGCTTCTTTATCTATATATTGGCACAGCAATTCATAATCCTCTGGAAAAGCTAAACACAATTGTTCAACTTCATGTATCCCTTTCCAAGCAATTTCATGTATTAACTCATCAGGATCTTGGATTTTCATATTACCGCCTATTTGTTTAACAAAATAATAATGGACATACACTGGAACACCGTATGTAATACCCTCTTTTTCATATATTTTATTTACCACTTCCACATTGTAACCTGTTTCTTCCCAAACTTCCCTGATACAACATTCTTCTAGTGTCTCTCCCTTTTCAAGTCCTCCACTTGGGACAGACCATCTTTTTTCTTCTCCCTCTTTGCCTTGCAGTACCATTAAAACTTCATTTCTTTCATTTACACATACCGCTGCACTACCTATCCATCTCTCCATAAACATCCCTCCCCTACTAAAATTCGCCCTCTTTTTTATTTTCCCCTTGAAAAAAGAGGAAAATAATAAAACAATGACGAAAAATTACATCAACTTCATAGACAATCCTTTTTTAGAAATTAAAACTGGAAGGATGAAAATATGATTTCTAATTATGTTGTGGAATGTGTCTTTTGTGAAGAAAATCGAAAGGCTCGCCAAGCTATTGTCACAGTTCCCGCGACTACTCAGCTACTAGCCATTGAAAAAGTGCGTGCGGAATGCAAACGTCGCTTCGGAAAAACTGTATTATTACAAACAGAAATTAAAGAAAAAATTGTTTTTGAACAAAAAGAAAGCCGACCATAAATTGGTCAGCTTTCTTATCCGATCATATTTTCACATGAAGATTAGGGGCATCCTCTTTAAGGATCGGGATTTTCCCATTATGTACGTTCCATAATGGTCATCGAACAATATATTTCTATGCAATTAACTATTGAATAGAATAGGGCAAAACTTGTTCGCATTTTTAGAAAAGGGATAGGGATATAATTCAAGTAGTACTTCGAATACTCGAACTTTACACTCATAATATTAAAACAAATCCTTTTATATGGGAAATATGAATTACCTACATAATTCATTCGTAAAATATATTAATAGTTTGCTATATTAATTTTATCCCGCTATTTGTAAGCAGTAACCCCCTACTGATTATAATTTCACTTTATTCCATCAATAGCATACATCCAGCTAAAACCGGTGTCATAATCATCGAAAACCTCAAAAGCATTCGCGGTGCATAATTTGTAAACTTCGCGCCAATATATGCCCCTAACATGGTCCCAATTAATACTTGCAATAACAATATATAATCTAAATATCCTTCCGAACTATATCCTAGACCGCCTCCAATTGCAATCGGTAATATAACAAGCATTGTTGTCCCTACAGATTTCTGAATCGTTAATCCCAATAGAACCATTAATCCAAGCTGAATAAACGGTGCAGAACCAATCCCAAATGAACCAGCCATCATTCCAGTAACTAATCCAAGGCATATACATTTCAACAAGTAGTTCATGGAAAACTCTTTATGCTTATATAAAGATGACTGTTCTTTGTTTTGGAACATAATTAATTTAATAAACATAAAAATTGCCGATAAAAATAACATCCCAGCTGTAAACCAATGAAGAAGATGTGCTGGTATAAGTGAACCAAATTTAGAACCAATATAAGAGCCAATTGCGCCAAATCCCCCAACAATCCCGCCTATAATAAGTGCTACATTACCTTCACGGTAATGACTGACAACACCTGATAATGTCGTAAACGCCATTGCAGTTAAAGATGTTGCAAGAGCAACATGAATAGGAATATGAAATACTAAAGTGAGTATCGCGATAATAAACCCAGCTCCTCCAGCTCCAACAAATCCTAATAAAATACCCATTACTAACATTGTTATAATAATTGCCACAGACTTTCCCTCCAGTAACACAATTATCCATCATATTTATCCTTACATACAAATAAAAAGCATCCTAGATGGATGCTTTTTATTTCAATGATATGTACTTAATCTTGATTAATCAAAATAACCGCTGGACCAGCTACTACTACTCCAGCTACTTCTATTTTTTCAAATTCCTTTACTGTAATAGATATAACTCCTTCTCTTTCCATCAATTCTTTACTCAGGACATCAGTCGGGATTGCTTTCACCGTCTTACCTCCTTTTCATTTATACAATATGATAAAGTGAAACTTTCATCAGTGGGGTTTTGGTCCGTACTTATTGATTATTAACCCTCACCAATCGGGCGAATAATCGCCCAATGCATCTATATATATGCATCACCTCCGCTTTCATTCCTTATTCCACTCAAAAACCTTCTCCCCCTTCCTTGACATATTGAAAAATAAAAAAGAAGCTATAACATATAGCTTCCCTCCACGTTTCTTTAATCTTTATGCACCGTATATTCCATGACTTTACCATCTCTATCAAATTGTAAAATAAGCTGTTCGCTATCTATTGGGATAAAGCCACGTTCAGTCCCAAGATAATACAAAGTGATAACTCCTTCTCCCCCACTTCTCGTTTCCGTTGGGGCTCCTAACAATTGTGTAATTTCTTCATTTGATTTCCCTATTAATTTATATTTTTGTAATAGATCATCTACCATATGTACCCGCTTATCTGCATGATTTAACCATCTATTTTGATTAAACTTTGATGTATATTCATTTACACTTAGTTGTACAGTGCACACTATTAATGGTATGAGTGCTACTATTAACCCCCCCAACATTTGCTTCTTTTCTTCATTACGATTTTTAGAAACATATAAAATAGCCCTTTGAATCATGACTAATAAAACAAATGGTATGAATACTACAAAAATGCTGCTTACACTTAAGGGTATATGGACCATATCAATGACGAATATAAATACAATGTACATTACTATATATAAACAAAAAGAGACATACAAAATGCCACGTAGCATAGCGTTCAGAAAGATCTCCCCTTTTAACTCACTATATAATTCATCCGGCTAATCATTTCTTGAATCTGTTCTAATTCTTGCACTGTATATACTACTTCCCCTGCTAATATTTCATTTCTAAAGAACGTTACAATTTGCTCCCGATCTTTTAATCTAGGTGTTTCCTCACTAGAAAGGTCTACTATTTCTTTTCCATTTTTATTATAAAAATATACAACTGGTTTTACTTTTTCTTTTATACTATTAGCCTGCATTTCTTTCAAAGCACTGTATAAAATTTGAGATAGTTTCTTCGCCCTATATACT
Source organism: Bacillus cereus group sp. MYBK14-1 (assembly GCF_051916885.1). NCBI lineage: Bacteria > Bacillati > Bacillota > Bacilli > Caryophanales > Bacillaceae > Bacillus > Bacillus cereus group sp. MYBK14-1. The sequence continues at coordinate 1,140,207 of NZ_JBQAHM010000001.1, forward strand.
GGATTCCCTTCATTTTTCACTTGTATAGTTGACGAATCTTTACCTACTATATATTCAAATGTCTCTTCTTTTTCAACTTCTTGTTGATACTTACCCATTTCATCAATCATAAATGAATATATACCAGCATTTTCTTTCGTTAAACCATGAATTAATTTCTCTTCCCATTCTTTCGTCTCAAGTAGATAAATACCAGTTTTGCACAAGATGAGATGATGGATTCGATTATCGTTTATTTCACTATTATTTTTAATAAAAACATTCGGCATGATTTGAATTTCAGCATCTAATATGGTGCCTTGCTCTATGAATCCTCGTTTCATATAATGTAATGTTTCGTACGTATTCATTTCAGCGCCGTTTTTAGTATATTCTCGTAGATTTGCAATTAGTTTTTGAAACATATGTATTTCGTTATTATGTTTATTTTGCATTTCACTACGTTCTTTACTATGCTGCACAGCTAATTGATTTTTCATCATACGCATATTTTCAATTTCTCTATTTGCACTTACTTGTAAATCATTGTATTTTTTCTGTTCCATATTTTTTAAATTATTTTGTTGTTCTTTATGCTCTATCACCGTAGCTGCAATTTCATTTTTATACGTTTCAATCGCTTGTTTCTTTTCAAATTCTACTTGCTGACTCTCTGATTCTAACTGTTTATTTTTATAAAACAGCACAAATACTACAGCTAATAATATTAAAACCGCACCTATTAGCACATAATTCATATTTTTACCCCTTTATTTCATTTTCGATTCTTTTTTATAAATATATCTATTATAGTATACTATGGTTTCGATATAGACTTTGTAAAAGTTGTATATTTTTAATAAAAGGCACCTCTGACGGGGCACCTTTTATTTTCACTCTATTGTACACCATACTGAATATAACTTGGATCATAGTATATCCATTGATTTGTCCCTAAGCAAAGCCATCCATCTTGCTTACTCCATACTCGATACGATTCACCATGATGTAACTGTCTTATAACATTTCCATTTAATGATGGAGCATCACGCAAATTTACATTATCACCAGTAATAGTCGCCACATAATGTTTATACTGAATATAACTCGGATCATTATATACCCACTGATTTGTCCCTAAACAAAGCCATCCATCTTGTTCTCCCCAAACTTCATATGTTTCGCCACGATTCAATTGGCGAATTACACTAGACTGCAAAGATGGTCCACTTCTCAAATTCACATTATCTCCATTAATTATAGCAACCCCGTACACTGGAGTTGCATTATTAGGCGGGGAAACATTACCTCCACCACTTGCTCCATTCCCTTTTAAAGCTTCTAATGAAACTGCAGCTGATACATCACAATTTCCTACGCCTGAAATTTGTCCAGAATCTGTGTACTGCCACGCTGTCCACGTTGTCCATCCACCAGCATCAGCAGGCGGTGTACTCGAGTATTTAGCAATCCAAAGCGGTATATCACTTAATCCGCTAATTCCGAACTCATTAATATACCAAACTCCTGTATATAACATTACATCTTTTCCAGTAGCCTGTTTCACATAATTTATGAAGCTTCTTGCCCAATTCGATATAGCGTTACCAGTTAAATTACTGTTACTCGGATCTATTGGTGATTCTAAATCCAGAACTGGCATTAAGTCTGTCTGGTTATTTTGTAATATACTCACAAAATATTTTGCCTCTGAAATTGCATCATTTTGTTCTGGGCGTGCAAAATGGTATGCACCAATTAATACATTCGCATTTCGTGCTGCTTGTACATTCTTAGTAAAAGTAGGATCAATGTAGTTTACACCTTCTGTCGCTTTTGCATACGCTGCTGGAATTCCAGATGCCTTCACTGCATTCCAATCAATATTCCCTTCCCAATGAGACACATCAATAAACGTAACATTTGAACTTGATCTGTTTTGCATATAAAATCTCCTATCATTTTTTTACTTCGTATACATACAATATGTACAAGTTTCATAAGAGGACACGACATTTATGCTATAGAAACAAAGAGTAAACATATTTTGTATACAAAATAAAAAAGACCTTGTATTACAAGGCCTTTTGCAAACTCACTTTATTTTGTAGCAAATACATATTATAATACAAACCTTGCTCACTTAATAATTCTTGATGTGTCCCTCTCTCTACTATCTCTCCATCATGCATCACAAAAATTTGATCCGCATCTTGAATTGTAGATAACCTATGCGCAATGGCTATCGTCGTTCTACCTTTTCGCATTTGTTGCAACGCTGTTTGAATAGCCTCTTCTGTTTCTGTATCGATATTAGCTGTTGCTTCATCTAATACTAATACTTTCGGATTCGTTGCTATCGTTCTAGCAAAAGCAATTAATTGTCGTTGACCGCTTGAAAATGCTGCACCTCTTTCTACTACTTCTGTTTCATACTGTTTTGGTAACTTTTCAATAAACGTATTCGCTTGCACAAATCGAGCAGCTTCTTTTACTTCTTCATCCGTAATTTCTTCATTATACATACGAATATTTTGCTTTACATTTCCAGCAAATAAAAATGCATCTTGCAATACGAGTCCTATTTTCTTTCTAATTTCTCGTTCTTCAAATTTTTCTAAATCTACACCGTCTATTACAATATTTCCTGACTTAATATTATAAAATCGCATTAACAAATTCATAATCGTACTTTTTCCGCTACCAGTATGCCCAACAAAAGCAACCGTTTGCCCTTGTTTCACGTGAAATGATACATTTTTTAAAACGTCACGCTTTCCATCATATGAAAAAGTAACATTTTTAAATTCAATATCTCCATCCACGATTTGAGGATTCTCATTGCCTTTTTGAACCGGTGCTAAATCTTTCTCGTCCATTAAATGAAATACACGTGATGACGAAACAAGTGCCTGTTGGAAGAAGGACAATTTCATCATCATCTCATTTACAGGTTGGAAGAAACGATGTATATAGTTAACAAAAGCATATAAAACTCCTACTTCAACAGGGCTCTTTAAAGCATCAATCCCAAATAAACCTAGTACTAACGCAATAGCTACAATATGTACTAAATCCGTAGCTGGTCGTAAAAGTAATGCGTCTAACTTCAAAGTACGTCGCCCTGCACTATAATGTTTATTATTCACTTCTTCAAACTCTTTTCTCATACGTTTTTCTTGTCTGAACACTTGAACAATATTCATTCCTTGTATGGACTCGTTCAACTTTGCATTTAACACGCTTAGTTGATTACGTACTTCTAAATAAAAAGCTGCACTTTTCCGGCGATATAATACCATAATCGCAAACATTATCGGAATTAATACGAGAGAAAATAGCGCTAATTTTACATCTAATAAAAACATCGCTACTAAAATACCTACTAAAAAGACTACATTTTTTACAAATGTTGATAATACACTGACATAAAAATCTTTAATCGCTTCCGTATCATTTGTTATACGCGATACAAGTGTACCAATCGGCGTACGATCAAAGAAACTTAATGACAGCTTTTGAACATGTTCATATACTTCAACTCGCATATCTTGAACAATCTTAAAAGCAATGTTCTGAAAGTACAATAGATTTAAATACGTAAATAGTACTTTTAATAAATGAGCAACTATGTAAATTACAAATAAAGTAACGAGCGCTGATCGTTCAAAATCCCGCGGTACTAGGTGTTCATCGAGGAATTGTTTAATTAAAAAAGGACCCATCATTTCCGTTACTGTCGCACCAACTAAAAAGATAAATGCTAAAGATAGTAACCCTTTATATGGCTTCATATAGGAAAGCAATCTACTTAAATCACTTCGCTTCTTCTCTACCATCATACGCCTCCTTTCTCGACTAAAGCTTCTAATTGCTGGCTTTCATACATTTCCTTATACCAGCCGTTTTCCTTCATTAATTCCTCATGTGTACCTCTTTGTACAATTCTACCTTCATCAACAACAAGAATAAGATTGGCATGCTGAATTGCACTTAATCGGTGTGCAGTAATAATCGTCGTTTTCCCTGCTCTCTCCCTCTTTAAGGCACTTAAAATCGTCTCTTCTGTTTTTGCATCTACCGCTGATAAACAATCATCCAAAATTAAAATTTCAGCATTTGTTAATAAAGCACGAGCAATAGAGATTCGCTGTTTTTGACCACCAGATAACGAAACACCTCTTTCCCCTACTACTGTTTCATATCCTTCTGGAAATTGGAGGATGTCATTATGAATACAAGCAATCTCTGCTGCTTGGGTAATTTCATTATATGTAGCATCCGCCTTTCCAAAGGCAATATTCTCGCCAATACTTGCTGAAAATAAAAAATGATCTTGCGGCACGTATGAAATGGCAGAACGGACACCATGAAGTGTTATATCTCGAATATCTCGCTCCCCAATTTTTAATTCACCATTAAAATGATCATACTCACGGATTAAACATTTTAATAAAGTCGTTTTCCCTGCGCCTGTACGTCCTACAACTCCTAGCGTTTCGCCCTTCTTCAAATCAAAGTGAATATCGTTTAAATGTAACAATTCATTTTTCTTATACGAAAATGAATCAACGGCAAACGAAACATTACCGCTCGCTATTGTATGTACAGCATTTTCGCTATTTACTACATCTGATTTTTGTGAAAGAATTTTTTCTACACGGTCATATGAAGCACGCCCACGCTCCATAATATTGAATAACCATCCAAACGCTAACATTGGCCAAACGAGGGTACCTAAATATGTCGTAAATGTAACGAGATCACCTACTGTTAATTCACCTCTTACAACTAATACCGATCCGTAACATACTGCGATTAAAAAAGAAAATCCAACGATAAGAGAGATTGTCGGATCAAATAACGAATCAATACGTGCAACTAACACATTTTTATGTACAACATCTTCTGATTTTCTTCGAAACGCCTGTAAATCTTCTTTCTCTTGTCCAAGCGAGCGAATCACTTTCATTCCACTCATACTCTCTTGCACTTTATCATTGATTTCCGAAAACGATTGCTGTGCTTTATGAAACCTTTTATGTAATAAAGTTCCATAATAATTTGTCGAAATAGCTACAATCGGCATTGGAATTAAACTTAATAATGTTAACTTCCAACTAATTGTAAAACCCATCGCTACGAGTACACATCCTCCGACAGCTAATGAGTCAACAAGCGTCAAAACACCTGCTCCAGCAGTTTGCTGGATCGCTTGAATATCATTGGTCGCATGTGCCATTAAATCACCTGTCCGATTTGACTGATAGAAAGATGGACTCATCTTTGTAAAATGTTCATACAAATTTTTTCGTAATTGGCGAGCTAATTTTAATGAAGACCCGAAAATCATAATACGCCATATGTAACGTAATATGTACATCGTAATACCTACAATTACTAATAGTACAACCCATTTTAGTAACTTATCGGTCGTCAATGTTCCATCATTAATTTCATCTACAACGATTCCAATTACTTTTGGTGCTACAAGTTCTAAAAGTGCAACGCCAAACAATAAAATAATTCCAGTTATGTACGCTCGTTTTTCTTGTTTAAAAAACCACGCTAAATTCATAAACACTTTCATTTTTTTCCTCCTCCCTTAAAATGAGCGATGTTTTCAGTTTACCAAAAATACAGAATTTTTAAAAGTTTTAAAAACTATAACTAACAAAAAGAAAGACACTCTTAGCGAGTGTCTTTTAGCGCTTATTTCATTTGTTGCTTGTTCATTGCGCTCATCATTTGATTGATTTTCTTTTGGGAAGGTTTTTGTCCCATTTGCATCATCATCATTTTTAACATTTGTTCGTTAATTGGTGGATTTTTTTGTAAGTAATTCATCATGTATTTGCGGGCAATGAAAAATCCTAACGCCACGCCTGCTACTAGTGCTACTACGCCCACTAGAATACCTAACCAAATTGGCATATATTTTCCTCCTTCATGTTGTCTACCTTACAGTGTACTAAAACCTTTTCAATAAGACAAGATACAATTCGACATTTTTTACACATATGTTCGTACTTGTTTTAGAGGATTCAGCCATCCGTACTTTGTATTTTCATAATCCATAGCTAAAAATGTTAATTCACACTTTCTTAACACCTCAAAGAACGTCGTTTCCATAGAGACATTTCCAGAGGTATTCATACGAATATAGTGCGGTTTCACCATTATTTCGCCGTACTCCGCTCCCGTATAAATTGTATGTGTATGATGTGTTCTATCATATTTACCAAGAACGCGCAAAGCTTGTTCTAATTTATGATGAATTTTCATTACTTGCAATGGCATCGTTATATACATCATTTGCTTATATAACACTTTTTTCTCCGAAAGGGACCCAGATTCTGAAAATCGAGCAAATAAATCAAAAAACAAATATTCACGACCAAAATAAGCTTTCGCAATATCCTCTTGAATTAAATACAATTCATACGTTTTCATTTTTCCACTCCCAATCTGGACAACCTTTTCTCTTCATTATATATAAGAAAATTTGCAATGATTGTCTGACTGCGGAGAGATAAAAAACTTTTTCTGTCGAAAAAACTCATTTACATAGAAAAACCTCTCCATGCCGGAGAGATTTTTCTGAAATCATTAAAGCATTTCTTTTACTTTACGAACAACGTTCTCTACAGTAAATCCATACTCTTCCATAATCTTCTCACCAGGAGCAGAAGCACCGAATGTATCGATACCTAACACATCTCCTTCAAGACCTACGTAACGGTGCCATCCGAATGTAGCACCCATTTCGATTGCGAAACGTTTTGTTACTGCTTTTGGTAATACAGATTCTTTGTACTCTGCAGTTTGAGCTTCGAAGCGATCCATAGATGGCATGCTGACAACAGCTGCGTCAACGCCGTCTACTGCTAATGCTTTTTGAGCTTCAACAGCTAGGCTTACTTCAGATCCAGTTGCAAGTAAGATTACGTCAGCCGTTTCTTTCTTGCTTGCAGAAACTACATATGCACCTTTTGCTACTTTTTCATACGTATCATCTTTTGCACCTTCTAATGTTGGAAGGTCTTGACGAGTTAATACTAAAGCAGTTGGTTTGTTTGTAGATTCTAAAGCTAGTCTCCAAGCTGCAACAGATTCGTTACCATCAGCAGGACGGATAACAGAAACGTTTGGCATTGCACGAAGCGCTGCTAATTGCTCGATTGGTTCATGTGTTGGACCATCTTCACCAACAGCGATACTGTCATGTGTGAATACATACGTTACTGGCAATTGCATTAATGCTGCAAGGCGAATTGCTGGACGTAAGTAATCAGAGAATACGAAGAACGTACCACCGTAAGTTTTTAAACCACCATGTAGTGCAATACCGTTCATTGCTGCACCCATTGCGAACTCACGTACACCGTACCAAATGTTTTTACCGCTGTAATCATCTCTTGTAAAGTCTTTTTCGTTATTCATGTATGTTTTGTTAGAACCAGCAAGGTCAGCAGATCCACCGAAGAATGATGGTACAGACTCTGCAATTGCATTAATTACAGCACCAGAAGAATTACGAGTTGCTGCTTTTGATCCTAATTCATAAGTCGGTAAGTTTTGCTCCCAACCTTCTGGAAGTTGACCGTTCATTGCTGCTTGGAATTCGTTTGCTAATTCTGGGTATGCTTGTGCATATTCACCTAGCATCGTGTTCCACTCAGCTTGCGCAGTTTCACCAACATCTTGTACTGTTTTACGGAAGTTGTCATATACTTCTTCTGCTACGTGGAAGTCTTGCTCAGCAGTCCAAGCATATGCTTCTTTCGTTAATTTTGTTTCTTCTACACCAAGTGGAGAACCATGTGAAGCTGATTTTCCTGATTTGTTTGGAGAACCGAAACCAATTGTCGTTCTTACTTCAATTAGCGTTGGGCGTTTTTCGTCAGCTTTCGCTTCTTCAATTGCTTTCGCGATTGCTTCAATATCGTTTCCATCCTCAACACGGATTACTTGCCATCCGTATGCTTTGTAACGATCTTCTACACTTTCAGAGAATGAACGATTTAAATCGCCATCTAATGAAATATCGTTTGAATCGTAAAGCACAACAAGACGACCTAATTGTAAATGAGCAGCTAATGAAGATGCTTCAGCAGAAACGCCCTCCATTAAATCTCCATCACCACAAATAGCGTATGTATAATGATCTACTACATTATACGCATCACGGTTATATTTAGCAGCTAAATGTCTTTCAGCCATTGCCATACCTACAGCAGTTGCAATACCTTGTCCAAGTGGACCAGTCGTTGCATCTACACCAGCTGTATGACCGTACTCAGGATGTCCTGGAGTTTTGCTTCCCCATTGACGGAAGTTCTTTAAGTCATCCATTGTTACATCATAACCAGATAGGTGAAGTAGGCTGTATAATAACATTGAACCATGACCTGCAGATAATACGAAACGATCACGGTTAAACCACGTTGGGTTATTTGGATTGTGTTTCATAAATTGAGTCCATAATGTATAAGCCATTGGTGCTGCACCCATTGGCATTCCTGGGTGACCAGAGTTTGCTTTTTCAATCGCATCGATGGATAATGTGCGAATCGTGTTGATAGAAAGTTGTTCGATTGAATGTGACATGCTATTCTTCCCTTCGCTTATATTAGTAAACGTTTTATACATTTATATGATAGCTTCCCACGCAAGATTATACAACATGTATCGACAAATATGTTGATATTTTTTTGATTTTTTATAAAAAAATCAATGTTTCCGGGAATGTATGGGCATTCAATATGACATACTTTTTCATTATTTTTATTTTAAAAAGAAAGGGAATTATCTGTATATTTATACAAATTTCTTCTATACTTACTTTTTTAAATAAGTTTTTAAAAACATAAAAAAGCATCTAACTTCGATGCTTTTCAAATAAGTTAAACAATCCGTTTCCGAATCGAGCTTGAAATCAAATCAATTATAATTACCATTAAAATAATACCTAATAAAATAATACCAACACGAGACCAATTCCGTGAACTCAGCGCAAAAATTAAAGGTGTACCAATCCCTCCTGCTCCGATAACTCCTAAAATCGCAGCGGATCGTACATTAATTTCAAATCTGTATAACGTATACGATAGAAAATCTGGTAACACTTGCGGTAACACCGCATACCAAAGTATTTGAAAACGATTTGCTCCTGTTGCTAGTAACGCTTCCGTCGGTCCTTTATCTATGTTTTCAATTCCTTCTGAATATAGTTTTCCTAACATTCCAATAGAATGCAATCCTAAGGCTAATACTCCTGCAAAAGAGCCTGGACCAACAGCTTTTATAAATAAAAGAGCCATAACTAATTCAGGAAACGTACGAACAAAACTAAGTACAAATTTCCCAAATCCTGAAGTTAATTTTCCACTACTCATATTCGTTGCCGCCCAAAAAGCAAACGGAACAGATAAAAATGCAGAAATAAATGTACCTAATATCGCAATTGCCAACGTATCAATTAATCCATGTAATAAATCTTCACCATCTGGCAAAGATACATACGACCAGTCTGGAGTCAATATCCCTGTCATAATTGCTTTTGTAATTTCTCCCGCCGTTTCCTTTATTCCCTCTAGCGGTACTCCTGAAAAAGCCCATATATAAACAAATGTAAGTGCTATAAAAATAAACAAGCGATACACACTCGGTTTTTTCGGTTTTGGTACGATTATCGTCGTTTTACTCATTATAATTTCTCCCGCAACAATGTACTTACATAATCAATTACCAATACAACAACAAGAGTATAGATGATAATAGATGCAGTTTGTTGATATTGTAAAAATCCAAGTGTACGATCATAATATAGTCCAATACCACCTGCTCCTACTAAACCTAGGACAGCCGCTGCCCGTACATTCACCTCAAATGTATATAGTACATAGGAAACAAAGTGTGCTTTTACTTGTGGAATGACTCCATAAACAATCCATTGCACCTTATTAGCCCCTACAGCTGTCATCGCTTCTAGTGGGCCAGGGTCAATTGATTCAATTGATTCATACAACAATTTCGCCACGAGCCCAATTGAGAAAAAAGTAAGAGCTAAAATACCCGGAAGTGGTCCTATTCCAAAAATAGCTACGAAAATTGCCGCTAATAATAAATCTGGTATCGTTCGAATAAAATTTAAAATCAATCGAGCTGGACTGTATAAAAATGTACTAGTAAACACATTACTTGCCGCAAACAGTGCAAGTGGAATAGCTAAAATCGCTCCTAAAGTCGTCCCAATAATCGCCATACGTATTGTATCTAACATTGCTGTTGTAATAACTTGAAAATAACTCCAATCTGGCGGCACCATTTCTTTTAACAAATCCATTATATTAGGAAAACCAACTACTAGCTTTGAAAATGATGCGTCGACCTGTATACTACTTGCCCACAACAGTAAAATGAATAGAATAAACGTTAACATATGTTTTAACTTACTCGGCGGCTTCGGTATCGACTTCGAATATATCGTCACATCATTCATTTAGCTGCCACCTCTAACAATTCACTTTTCTGTGCTACGTCACCATAAATTTCAGCAAACTTTTCATCCGTCGCTGCTTCTACTAAACCATCAAAAACAATTTCGCCTGCATGTAATCCAATAATACGCGTCGCATATTGCCTAGCTAAAGCAATAGAATGTAAGTTTACAATTGTTGTAATTCCAAAATCTTCATTAATTTTCTTTAAATCATCTAATACTTGCTTTGTTGTTAGCGGATCTAACGACGCAACAGGTTCATCTGCCAATATGATTTTTGCTTCTTGCGCCAATGCTCTAGCTATCGATACACGTTGTTGTTGTCCTCCTGATAATTCATCAGCACGTGCATATGCTTTTTCTAAAATATTCACTCTTTTTAACGCTTGAAATGCGAGCTCCACATCCTCTTTCGGAAACAAACCTAACGTTGTACGCAATGTCGAATGATATCCAACACGGCCAGCTAATACATTCTTCAATACTGTTGATCGCTTTACAAGGTTAAAACTTTGAAAGATCATACCAATATCCCGGCGCATACGTCGTAAATCTTTTCCTTTTGCAGCAGTAATAGACTCACATTCAATCATGATTTCGCCTTCTGTAATCTCATGAAGACGATTTACCGATTTTAGAAGTGTAGACTTTCCAGCTCCGGACAGCCCTACCATTACAACAAACTCACCTTTTTGAATTTTCAAGTTTATATTATTCAATCCTTTTGTACCATTTGGATACACTTTGGAGACATTTCGAAATTCTATCACACATCTTACCTACCTTCTATGTATTCAAAACGACAAACTAACTGAAAACATTCCCTTTCAGCTAGCTGCCATTTCCATATGTATTATTGCGTTTTTACTTTCTTCCCATATTCACGAACGATGTCAAATTTACTATCATCAGATTTAACATATCCTTCATGTGAATATACTTCTTTAATGATTTTGTGACCTTCCTCATTTTTTCCAATTTCAATGAAAGCATCCTGTAATTTCTTGCTCCACTCTTCATCTAAATCAGAACGTACCGAAATCGTATCGTTTGGAATTTTCTCCGTAAATTTCACTATTTTCGTTTGCTCGAATATATTCGGATAATCTTTTTTTACAATATTACGAGCATCTTGGAATACAACAGCTGCATCTACGTCACCATTTAAAAGAGCAATAAGCGACTGATCGTGACCTTTTAATGTAACAGGTTTCACATCTTTTAACGGATCAATTCCCTCTTTTAATAGAACAGCTGCAGGCCATACATACCCTGCTGATGATGTTACATCTTGATAACCAATCTTTTTACCTTTTAAATCTTTTACACTATTTATATTAGAGTCTTTTTTAACAACAAACTCAGATTTATAATAATCTACTAAATCTTTTGTAGGAGCTCCTGTTTCATCCTCTACTCCAAAACGTTGTGCTTGTAAAATTACATTTGCAGCCTTCTTTTCATGTGCTAATACGTACGCTGTTGGCGGTAAAAATCCTACATCTACTTGTTTAGATGCCATCGCTTCTACAATTGTATTGTAGTTCGTTGAAATACTAACTTTTACTGGAATATTTAACTTATCACTTAATAGCTTCTCAAGCGGTTTTGCCTTCGCCTCTAACGTATCTGCATTTTGAGAAGGAACAAATTGAACATTTAAAGTCTTCGGTACATACCCTTTTTTCGTATCTTCATTTTTACTTGCACTTGATTCCTTCGTTCCACAGCCACTTAATAATCCCGCTGCTAGTACAACTGTTGTGCTCATTGCAAAAACTTTTTTCAACATATTAATGCCTCCATTTTTCATTGTTATAAAATAACCTTTCATAAACATGAAGAAATATATCACATATTTTTACAAATAATTGATTATTTACAGAATCTTTACACATTCTATACACTCACATTAAAATTCTCTTCACATATTTGATATGATGAATTGGAAGATAACAATAGAAAAGGTGAGTCATATTGGAACAAAATCAAACTGTAACTTTAAACATCTTATTAACAAGCGATATACATGGCACTGTTTATCCTATTCACTACCAAGATAACTCCCCAGCAGAACTTGGTTTAGCTAAAATTTCTACTCTTATAAAAAAAGAACGTTCCCAAAATACAAACGTTCTTTTAATTGATAATGGCGACTTTATTCAAGGAACACCATTTACTTATCATTATGTTACATACGAAAAAAACAAAAAAAACCCAATGTCCTTATTAGCGAATTACTTACAGTATGACGCTGCAATTATCGGCAATCATGAGTTTAATTACGGGATGGGTATATTAAATAACGCTGTGACTACTGCGAACTTCCCGTACCTATCAGCAAACATTTTAGATAAAAACATAAAGAAACCTTATTTCGGAAAACCTTATATAATCAAACAGATTGAATCCAATATAAAAATCGCTATTTTAGGGGTGACAACGCACTACATTACCAATTGGGAACAACCCCATCACATTAAAGACTTACAATTTGAAGATGCATTAGAAACAACGAAAAAGTGGGTTTCTTACATTCGCAAACATGAGAAACCAGATTTACTAGTCGTAGCGTATCACGGGGGAGTTGAACGAGATTTACAAACCGGGGTACCGACTGAAGTTTTAACAGGAGAAAACCAAGGATATGCAATGTGCCATGAAATTGAAGACATAGATATTTTATTAACAGGTCACCAACACCGGGAAATTGCTCACAAAATGGCTAACGGTGTAACAATTTTACAGACCGGATGTAATGGAAACTCAGTTGGAAAAGTAAAAATAACATTCGAAAAAACAAAACATAAATGGGTTAAAAAAGAGAGTTCTTCTGAATTATTATCTGTACAAGGAGTTGAGGCTGACCAAGATGTACTTTCATTGGTAGCCGATTACGAAGAGAAAACACAAAAGTGGCTTGATCAACCTATTGGAATCATTCAGGGGGATATGCAAATTTCAGATGCTATGCAAACTCGTTTGCATGATCATCCTTTTATCGAATTCATAAATAAAATACAGATGGATATAGCTAATGTATCAATTTCTTGTACAAGTTTGTTCCATAATACATCTCCAGGTTTCCCGGAACATGTAACAATGCGTGACATCGTTTCTAATTATATTTATCCAAACACATTAAAAGTAATTAGAATAACTGGAGCGGATATAAAAAATGCTCTTGAACTCTCTGCTTCTTATTTCACATTAAAAACAGATGGATCCATCACCGTAAGTCCTACCTACATAGAACCAAAGCCACAACATTATAATTATGATATGTGGGAAGGGATTTCATACGTATTAAACATTTCAAAACCAATTGGTGAAAGAGTAGAATCTTTACAGCATAACAGTGCTCCTCTTAATATGAATGAAGAATATGACGTTGTAATGAATAATTATCGTGCAAGTGGCGGGGGAAATTTCTTTATGTTTCAAAACAAACCGGTAGTAAAAGATATACCCACAGATATGTCTGAACTTATCGCTAATTATATATTGGAACATAAAACGATAGAAGCAACAGTTAATAACAACTGGAAAGTTATTAAATAACGATTTTTACATATAAAAAAGATGGGCTTCGCCCATCTTTTAATTTAATTTTGCATTATCTTGCTTTTTTAAAGCTTTTAATTTCGTCGGTGTAACATCTGTACCTTCTTCGTTAACAACTTTAATACCTTTAAGTTCGTTTAACATATTTTGACGAAATCCTTTTAAATATTGTTCACGTAGCGATTGACGCTCACGTTGCTCTTCTTCAGTTAAACCTTCAGCTTTTGCTTTTTTCGCTAAGAAGTTAATGCGTTCAACGAGTTCGTGATTAATCATCTCGAATCCCCCTTCTAATCAAAACTGATTATTATCATACAATAGTTACTCTTCTTTATCAAGCAATTGCTTCGTATACTCTACATATCTACGATGTACAGTCGCCTTTGAAACATTATGACCAAATCCACGTAATGTTGCTGCAATTTCTTCAAACGTGAGTTCACTTTTTCGCAAACGTACAATTTCCTCAATTGGCACTTCTTTTTTCTCTCTTCCTACACTTAAATGACGATTTTTTAAATTTTTTTCTGGACGATAACCTTTTTCTACTGCACGTTGCATACCTCGTTTAATTTTCAAATTATGAATCTTTCTTTGATATTCTTCAACAATACCAATAATATCTAATACCATTGAATCAGAATCCGACAATTGTAATTCACCATTATGTGTATGCGTATATACTTTTATGCCTTCTTTATGTAAACAATGCATTAACGCGATCTTCGCATTTCCTCTACCAAGACGCGTTTCATCTTGTATAAGTAACACATCAATTTGTTCGTCTCGAATTGTATCCAACACCTCTAATATACCGTCACGTTCAATTGTATATCCACTAGCCTGCTCTTCAATCACCTTAGTAACATTCATTTGATAGCGCTCAGCTAAATGCAATAATTCATCTTTTTGACGTAATAATGATGTTTCTTGCGCTTCTTTCGTTGTACTCACACGTGCATAAATAATTGCATTCATTTTGAACCCCTCTTTCTCCCTATTATTTCCCTATAGTGTAACATAAATCCGCCATTTGTTCGAACTTATGTTTGTAGAATGTTTTTTCACATGTTATACTTATTAATAAGAAAAATGAAAGAAAACGAGGTGTTAGAAAACATGGAAAAGTTAACGAAACGCCAGCAAGACATTCTCGACTTTATTAAGCTAAAAGTACAAGAAAAAGGATATCCACCTTCCGTACGTGAAATTGGTCAAGCAGTCGGCCTCGCTTCTAGTTCTACAGTGCACGGACATTTATCACGATTAGAAGAAAAAGGATACATTCGACGCGATCCAACAAAACCACGTGCAATTGAAATTTTAGGTGAAGACCGAATGGATACGGAAACACAATCTGTTATTCAAGTTCCAATTGTCGGAAAAGTCACTGCTGGTTTACCAATTACAGCGGTCGAAAGCGTAGAAGAACATTTCCCACTTCCAGCTAGTATTGTTGCTGGAGCAGACCAAGTGTTCATGTTACGTATTTCTGGAGATAGTATGATTGAAGCTGGTATTTTCGATGGAGATTTAGTTGTTGTTCGCCAACAGCAGTCTGCATATAATGGTGAAATTGTAGTCGCTTTAACAGAGGATAACGAAGCAACAGTTAAACGTTTCTATAAAGAAAAAGACCATTTCCGTCTACAACCAGAAAACTCTTCATTAGAACCTATCATTTTAAAACAAGTGTCAGTTATCGGGAAAGTAATTGGCGTATATCGTGATTTACATTAAAAATAACAAAAAGAAGATAATTACCTTATTTATATACGGTAATTATCTTCTTTTTGTATTTTGATAGATTTCCATGCATTCTATTTCTTATTAACGAGTTTCAATCGTCACATCTCCCGCAGCCGTTTTACCGCTAATCTTTTTACTACCATTTCCAATTGTTACATTTTTATTTTCTTCATTAAAAATTGTTACATCTCCAGCAGCACTTTGCCCAGTAATTACCGCATCTTGTGGTTTTTCCGATAAAGTAATATCTATATCTCCCGCAGTTGAACTTGCTTCTAGATTATACTTAGAATCATGATCTTGAATATTTATTTCCCCACTTGTTGTTTTTGCGGTCACTTTCCCCAATACCTTCTTAAAGTTCACCTCACCAGCTTTTGTCGATCCCTCCACATTCTTAGCCGTTACTTGTTTCAACTCTACTTCTCCAGCAAGTGTTCTAACACTTACGCTATCACTTTTCACATCACTCATTTCGATTTGTCCAGCAGATGAATTTACTTTTACATCTTGGTAAGAGCGTTCGGGCACAAGGAGAGTCAATTTAGACGTTTGAAACCTAAAATCGTAAAAAGAAAAATCAAATGAAGCACCTTTTTCTCTTTCCCCAATAATTTTTAATGTGTCACCATCTTCTGCGATACGAATCTCTTGTTTACGTACATCTCCCGATTGCTTTACATAAAAAGAAGAGTCAGGAGATTTTTGGACAATAATATCCCCGGCATCTAACTTAACTTCTATATTTTTTAATGTTTCGTTTTTTATTACATTTTCTTTATCGCCTTTTTCAGCAGTTTGTACTGCTTTTTCATATGTTTGGGAAATTCCTATTACTCCAATAATGATACAAGCGATAGCGATTAAAAATAGTTTTTTCATCATTTACTCTCCTTTTATCATTTTGAAGTTCCATATTACATATCGTACACACAATCTCTTAAACCACTTTGTACTATAAAAAGCGATAATACATAACAATAAACCTACCCCAACAAACGTTATACTAACGAAAAGATCCAACCATATAAAAGTACCCATAAATACTTTTCCAATAACGAAAAATGGTGTTACTACACTAGCAATACCACCGATCCAAAAAGAAAATATAAAAGCAATAATTGCGACTAACGGGCCTAACACAATAATAAAATTAAACAAACTAAGTCCAATCGCTGCCATAACAGCTCTTGTCACATTTGAAGTCGATGGATTTTTTTTCATTTCATCGAAGCGATACATCGCAAGTAATTCTTTCGCGATTACTTTCGGAGAACCAAGGCCCTGTATTATTTCCGATTCAGTTTTCCCCTCTTCTAGTCCAAACTGAAAGTGCTCTTCATAATCCAATAAAATATCTTGCCTCTCTTCCTCTGGTAACTTTCTAAGATAACTTGATAATTCTTTAAGAAACCCTTCTTTACTCATCCCATTCCACCCCTTCAATAATTTCTTGTACCCCTTTCGCAAAATCACGCCATTCTGTTACTAACAAATGAAATTGCGTCTCCCCTTGCTCTGTTAATTGATAATATTTACGAGGTGGCCCTTCCGTAGATTCCTTTAAATACGTTTGAAAATACCCTTCTTTCGTCAAGCGACGTAATAAAGGGTATACTGACCCTTCCGATATTAAAAATTTATTAGAAATTTGCTGAACAAGTTCATAACCGTAACTATCTTTACGTTTTACAAGTGCTAATACACAAAGTTCAAGCACACCTTTTTTAAACTGAACGTTCAAGTGCCATCCTCCTTTCCTATCTTAGTACTGTTCAATACACGGTACCTGTTTTATCCATAATATACCACTTAGTATTGTTTATTGCAAGGTACTAAACTATATTTATTCCCTAAATTTAGAAAATGAACTAACGAAATCCTGAATAAGACTGCGTTATAACTAAGCATCATTACGTTAATATCATTGAGTGATAATCTGATTCACAAGCCACAAACTTATAGCCTTGCAGATGAGGACATAAAAATCATCGCTCGCGTTGTACAGGCAGTAAAGAATTATTAAGTTATAGCACAAGTGATTTAAAAAAAGATAAAATCAATTCTTTTGAAAAGATTTTCTTAGTAACATGATTCAAAATAACCAAAAACAATCCATTATCTAGTAGTTAATATATCCAATAACTTCACTAAAAAAGCCCTGATACCGTAGTATCAAGGCTTTTTTAGTTCATAAATTATATAAAACTTACGTTTATCTGATAATGTTTTTCTATGATATCACTACTTGTTATTAATTATTGGCTTTTATGTGGCTGTTTTTCATTTTGCAACCACATAAAATTGTAATAATAGGGAATAAAAAAACCCTTGATACGAGTTGTATCAAGGGTTCAAGCCTCTTAGTAAAGAGACATATATTGATCGCGTTCCCATTGGTGAACTTGTGTTCTAAAGATATCCCACTCAATCTCTTTCGCTTCGATGAAGTGCTCAAGTAAGTGTTCTCCTAGTGCACCGCATACTACTTCATTAGATTGTAATGTAACTAATGCTTGCGCTAATGTTGCTGGTAAGTCAACGATACCTGCTTCTTCGCGCTCTTCTTTTGTCATTACATAGATGTTACGATCTACTGCTGCTGGTGGAGTTAATTTGTTTTTAATTCCATCAAGACCTGCAGCTAATAATGTAGCCATTACTAAATATGGGTTTGCAGCTGGGTCAACACTACGTACTTCTACGCGTGTACTAATACCACGAGATGCAGGGATACGTACTAACGGGCTACGGTTTTGTGCAGACCATGCTACGTAACAAGGTGCTTCATATCCAGGTACTAGACGTTTGTATGAATTTACAGTTGGGTTTGCTATCGCTGTAAATGCTGGTGCATGTTTTAAAATACCTGCGATGAAGTGACGAGCATCATCACTTAATTGTAAGTCACCGTTTGCATCAAAGAATACGTTCTCACCATTTTTAAATAATGATAAGTTACAGTGCATACCTGAACCGTTCACACCGTATAGTGGTTTTGGCATAAACGTTGCGTGTAAACCATGTTTACGAGCAATTGTTTTTACAACAAGTTTGAATGTTTGAATGTCATCACATGAGCGAATTGCATTTGCATATTTAAAGTCAATTTCGTGCTGCCCTGGAGCAACCTCATGGTGAGATGCTTCAATTTCAAATCCCATTTCTTCAAGTTCAAGAACGATATCACGACGACAGTTTTCCCCTAGATCCATCGGCGCAAGGTCGAAGTATCCACCGTTATCGTTTAGTTCTAATGTTGGATTTCCTTTTTCATCAACCTTAAATAGGAAAAATTCTGGCTCTGGTCCAAGATTGAAGTCTGAAAATCCTAAAGCTTCCATTTCTTTTAACACACGTTTTAAGTTGTTACGTGGGTCTCCATCAAATGGAGTGCCATCTGCATTGTAAATATCACAGATTAGTCGAGCTACTTTACCTTTTTCAGCTGTCCAAGGGAAAATTACCCAAGTGTCTAAATCAGGATATAAATACATATCAGACTCTTCAATACGTACGAAACCTTCAATCGAAGATCCATCAAACATCATTTTGTTATCAAGAGCTTTCGTTAATTGTCTCACTGGAATCTCTACGTTTTTAATTACCCCTAAAAGGTCCGTAAATTGTAAACGGATATACTTTACATTCTCTTCTTTCGCCAAACGGAAAATATCTTCTTTTGTGTATCTAGACATTATAAATTCCTCCTTAGTCCCTCTAATCGCCTTCAGAATCAGTTATCTTTAGTGAAAAAATCTTGAAATGTCACCTTGTCGCAATGAAGTTCGATTGAATCTACCTGTATGTTGTAGTTCATCTCGAAGTATTTTGCGAAGCTCAGTTTTTGAAATTTCTTTCGTTTCTTCTTTTACTTTCACTGCTTCTGTTTGATTTTCTTTCATTAGTAACACTTGTTTAATACCAGCCATATTCAGGCCTTGATCTAACAAATCTTTAATTTCTAACAACTTATCTACATCGTTAAATGAAAATAATCTACGATTCCCCTTTGTACGGGTTGGAGAAACAAGATTATGCTCTTCATAGTAGCGAATTTGACGTGCAGACAATTGTGTTAAATCCATAACAATACCAATAGGAAACAGCGGGGCAGAACGTCTATCTTCTTTCATTTTTCAGTTCCTCCTTCGCCTTAACTGCTTCTCATTTTATACCATGTTATGTTTAGTGTCAATAGATGTTAGCTTTTCTTACATGATTTTTTATAATTTTTTTACGAATTTTTTCATTCTTTTTTCTAATCGCATAAATCATTACTTTTATACGAAAAAAGCTGCCAAAATCGACAGCTTCCCATTAAGAAATTATTAATAAATTCTTTTCAATCAATTCGTCAATCGCAGAACAAATCGCAATTTTAACATGCGAATACGTTAAGCCACCTTGCACATACGCAACATACGGTGGTCTAATTGGACCATCAGCAGACAATTCAATACTTGCACCTTGAATAAACGTTCCCGCCGCCATGATTACATCATCTTCATAACCTGGCATATAGTTTGCATACGGAGTAAAATGCGAATTAATTGGAGATGCATATTGAATCGCTTGGCAGAAGGCAATCATACGGTCTTTATCATCAAATTGAACCGATTGAATTAAGTCTGTTCTTGGCGCATTCCACGCTGGTGACGTGTTCATTCCTAACTTTTCTAAAAACGCAGCTGTAAAAATTGCACCTTTCAGCGCTTGTCCTGCAACATGTGGCGCTAAGAAGAACCCTTGATACATTTCTTGCAGACTGTATAAAGACGCTCCAGCTTCCGCACCAATTCCCGGAGACGTTAAACGATATGCACACGCTTCAACATACTGTTCTTTCCCGACAATATAACCACCAGTTTTAACAATTCCGCCGCCCGGGTTTTTAATAAGCGAACCCGCCATTAAATCTGCACCAACATGACACGGCTCTTGCTCTTCAATAAACTCGCCATAACAGTTATCTACAAACACAACAACATCAGGTTTAATTTCTTTAACAAACGCGATCATCTCTTTAATTTGAGAAATAGTAAACGATGGACGAGTAGCATAACCTTTCGAACGCTGAATACCGATCATTTTCGTATTATTATGAATCGCCGCTGCAACAGCCTCAAAATCAACAAGCCCAGCACTAGTTAGCGGAACTGCATTGTAACCGATATTATATTCTTTAAATGAACCTACACCTTTCCCACGTACACCAACAATTTCCTCTAACGTATCATACGGTTTCCCAGTGATATACAATAACTCATCTCCCGGGCGTAAAATACCAAATAACGCTGTAGAGATAGCGTGAGTACCTGAAATAATTTGCGGACGAACAAGTCCAGCTTCCGCCCCAAATACATCAGCATACACTTTTTCTAACGTATCACGGCCAATATCATCATAACCATAACCTGTTGTCGGGATAAAATGCGAGTCACTAATTTTATGTTTCCGAAAACTTTCTAATACACGAAACTGATTGCTTTCAATCACTTCATCCGCACGTTTATGTACTTCTGTAATCTGACTCTCTACTTCTTTTACAATTGGAGCAATTTTTTCTCCATTTTTCAAACGATCAAACATTTTTATTTTCTCCTTCTTCCACTAAAAATCTCTTTAATTGCACATTAAGCGATGAATGAGTAAAAATATACCCTGCACAATCATATACAAATTTATCTTCTAGAAACTCCATCTTTGCTAATAGAGTTTCCGTCTTTAAAAGCGTTAACAACTTACCTTCACTCGGAGGGATTTCCACTCGATAACAATCCATTTCTTTCTTCATCTTCGTTTCTATCGCTTCTTTTATACGCAATAAATCACTTTCTTCAAAAGCACTAGTCATTAAGAAATCACTTTTCGGAAACGGAATAAAGTTTTGATGTAATTCATCTTTTTTATTATATAACGTAATAATAGGAATATGGTTAATTTCAAGTTCTGATAATAATCGTTTTACTGTTTTTTCATGCCCTATGTAGTTAGAATCCGCGGAATCAACTACATGTAAAATGACATCTGCTTCCCCCGCTTCTTCCAGTGTCGAACGAAAAGCAGCGATTAATGAAGTGGGTAAATCTTGTATAAAACCAACAGTATCAGTTAGTAATACTGTATAACCAGAAGGTAACGGCATCTTCCTCGTCGTTGGGTCTAATGTTGCAAACAGAAGGTTTTCTTCAAATGTATCAGCTTCCGTTAATCTATTAAACAGTGTCGATTTCCCTGCATTTGTATACCCTATTAACGAAACTTGAAATACTTTATTATCTTTTCTTCTCTCACGATATCTTTTTCGATGTTCCACAACAACTGCAAGTTGTTTCTTTATTTCATCAATACGGGATCGAATATGACGACGATCCGTCTCTAATTTCGTCTCACCCGGTCCTCTCGTTCCAATACCACCACCAAGACGCGATAAGGACAATCCCTGCCCCATAAGACGCGGCATTGTATATTGCAACTGAGCTAATTCTACTTGAAGCTTACCTTCCCTCGACTTCGCACGTTGCGCAAAAATATCCAGTATTAGTTGCGTTCGATCAATTACTCTCGCATTTAATACTGAGGATAAATTCCGAATTTGACTCGGCGTTAATTCATTATTAAATACAATAACATCCGGCTCTAATTCTTCAGTTAACATTGTAAGCTCTTCTAATTTCCCTTTACCTATGTAAGTTGCCGGATGAAACTTTGGTCGTTTTTGCGTTGTTGACACTAACAATTCTGCTCGTGCAGTCTTCGCTAGTGATGCAAGCTCTTTCATGGAATGCATAAATTTTTCATCATTATCTTGTGGCAATTGACAGCCTACTAATATGACTTTTTCTTTTTCTTCCATCAAATATGTTCACTCATCCTTTTCGAAATTTAAACCTTCTAATATAATAGCAGAGGAAGCACATTTCATCTAGTTAGCGGGGGAGAAAATTCATGGCATGGGAGATTTTTAGCATCATAGGCACAATCGCTTTCGCACTAAGCGGAGCCATTGTTGCAATGGAAGAGGATTATGATATTTTCGGGGTGTATATTTTAGGAATGGCAACCGCATTTGGGGGAGGTGCCCTTCGTAATTTATTAATCGGTTATCCGATTGTCGCGTTTTGGCAACAAGACATGTTATTCCAAATCGCACTTTTATCAATGACTATTATTTTTCTTTTTCCAAATAAGTTAATTAGACATTGGAAAAAGTGGGAAAATATCACTGACGCTATCGGCTTATCAGCATTTGCTGTACAAGGAGCATTATATGCCCAAAAATTAAATTTACCAATTAGCGCCACAATTGTAGCAGCTGTTTTAACTGGTATCGGCGGCGGTATCATTCGCGATCTTTTAGCCCGCAGAAAACCTCTCGTTCTTCGAGCTGAAGTATATGCCTTTTGGACAATTTTAGCAGGTTTCTTAATTGGCGCTCAAATTATTGTTAGCGATTGGGCTCTTTACATTTTATTCATTTTAATTGTTTGCTTCCGCATGGTTTCTATTCATTACAAATGGCATTTACCGCACAGACGTATCGAAACGAAAGAACGTTCAATGCATAAATAGCAATCTAACCTCTTTACATATCGTAAAGAGGTTTTTCTTTTCTAACGATTTTTTCTTTATATAATGTTTATACTAATTTTTAAAGTGAGGTGAATACAAATGACAAACCACGTTAATAAAGGAGCTCAAAAAAGCTCAGTAAATCAATTCGGGCACGATCCTAATTCAGCACACGAAAAGAGCGCTAAAATGGAACACTTCCATAAAGCACACCAAGAAAAAGCAAAAAAAGAGTAAACGAACTTATACACAAAAATCGACGCACAGTTTATGTACTGTGCGTCTCCTCTTCGAGCATCAAATCCATACTCGATATTCCAATTAAATCATTTTTATCATAGGCATCTTCTTGCAACAACCGCATCGCCTGTGTACGAATTGATTTTTCAACAATATTCCGTACATACCGCCCATTACTAAACGATGTAATTTGCGACGAATACTTTACAGCATGTAAATGATCCCTAAATTTCCATTCAGCCTCTTTCGATAACTGATATTCACGCTCTTCATACATTCTTTTCCCAATTTCCAACAACTGATTTACCGAGTAATCCGCAAATTCAATAATAAATGGAAAACGAGATTGCAGCCCTGGATTTAATGAAAGAAAGTGATTCATCTCTCTTGAATATCCAGCTAAAATCAATACAAAACCATGTTGTTTATCTTCCATATGTTTTACAAGCGTATCAATTGCTTCTTTTCCAAAGTCCTTCTCTCCTCCTCGAGCTAAAGAATACGCCTCATCAATAAACAAAATACCTCCCATTGCTTTTTTTATTAAGTCTCTTGTTTTTTGGGCTGTATGGCCGATGTACTCTCCTACAAGATCAGCACGTTCAGCTTCAACCAAGTGGCCTTTCGATAGAATATTCATCTCAAACAGCAATTTTCCTATCATTCTAGCAACTGTTGTCTTCCCTGTACCTGGATTCCCTTTAAACAGCATATGAAGTACTTGCTTCTCTGACTTCAATCCCTTCTCTTGTCTTTTTTTATTCACATAAATCCAAGCATATATTTCTTTTATTATCTTTTTTATATCATCCATCCCAACAAGCTTCCCCATCTCTTCTTCAATTCTCTGCAGCATTTCATGTTTAATTGTAGTTTCATTTGAAATTACCGTTTTATTTTCTGCGGCTGGCAAAGAAATTTTCTTTCGATGGTTTAACACAATATTAATTTGATTATTGTTTTTCTTTCGCATCGATTGTTCCATACAATCACCTCATTTTATCCACTTACCAAATATTATTATTCCTGTCCCCCTTGTAAATGCCTATTTTCAGAAAAGTTTGCTATAATATAAGAAATAATTAAGGTGGTGGGACTATGGAGACAACGGAATTCCATGATACAATACAAGCCTTTTCTATTTTTTTATTGAATAAAGGCCGAAAACCCTCAACTATTAAACGTTATGTTTATGACGTTGAAGACTTCGGACATTGGTTAGAAAAAAACAAAAAGCTCCCTTCCAGTAATATATGGGCTACACTTTGTACAAAAGACTACGAAGATTACTTTTCCGATTTAAAAACGAATCGACATTACTCAGAAAAAACGATGCATCGTGTATTTATTGTACTAAATAGAATGCATCATTTTCTAAACATTCCTAATCCATTGAAAAATATGGAGATATCTATTCAACCAGACCGTACACTTCGTAACGAAGATTTCATTTCACCTGATGAAGAAAAAAGGTTAAAGTATATAGTCACTTCATTAGAAGGACTTTCAGAAAAACAACTTCCTGTGCGCCCCTTATTAATGGATCGCAATATTGCTATTTTAAATCTATTGATTGACTACGGTTTATCCTTACAGGAACTTACAGCATTAACAATGCATCACGTTCACTTTGAAACTAACACATTATCAATCCCAGCAACCGCAGGTGTAGAAAGAACAATTACATTAGCAAAAGAAGACAAAAAACAACTATATAATTATTACAAAAGCATCCCGGAACCAGTTCGCCCCAAATACCATAGTGATGATCCATTATTTGTCGCATTCGATTTTAACCGTGGAACATACAGATGGGTATATGAAAATGATGCACCAAAGGCATTAACGGAAATTGCTATACAAAAAATGATTCGCCTCGAAGTGGCTAGAGCCAATTTACGTAAAGGAATTTCAGGACAACATTTTCGTAACACCTATATTTTAAACTTAATAAAAAAAGAAACTCCTGAATCAGAAATTATAAAACTCGCTGGATTCAAATCAAAAATTTCATTAAAGCGATATTATCAATACGCAGAAAATAGAAAAAACGCCTTATTGTAAGGCGTTTTTTCTATTTTTTCTTTAAACAAACGATTTTACTATGACCATTTAACTAATTTCTGCATCTACTATGATGAGTTTCGTTCACATTTTCGTGAGAAAGGAGAGATTTAATGTCTCGTTATAACGACAATCAAAACAAATTCTCCAAACCATGCTTTCCAAGTAGCGCCGGACGAATCCCAAATACTCCATCAATCCCAATTACTAAAGCTCAACTTAGAACATTTCGTGCGATTATTATTGATTTAACAAAAATAATCCCAAAACTTTTCGCAAATCCATCTCCCCAAAATATTGAAGATCTAATCGATACATTGAACCTACTGAGTAAATTTATTTGTTCACTAGACGCTACTTCCTCCCTGAAAGCACAAGGGTTAGCTATTATTAAAAACTTAATAACTATATTAAGAAATCCAACCTTTGTAGCAAGCGCTGTATTTATTGAGCTTCAAGATCTCATTAACTATTTACTATACATTACAAAATTATTCCGAATTGACCCTTGCACACTTCAAGAGCTCCTTAAATTAATAGCAGCATTACAAACTGCTCTAGTTAATTCTGCTTCGTTCATTCAAGGACCTACCGGACCTACTGGACCAGCAGGCGCTACTGGTGCTACCGGACCTCGAGGTAACACGGGCGCTACTGGCGCTACTGGTGCCACTGGACCTCGAGGTAACACGGGCGCTACAGGTGCCACTGGACCTCAAGGTAACACGGGTGCTACTGGCGCTACTGGTGCCACTGGACCTCGAGGTAACACGGGCGCTACCGGCGCTACTGGACCTCAAGGTAACACGGGTGCTACTGGCGCTACAGGTGCCACTGGACCTCGAGGTAACACGGGCGCTAC